>JAIBCC010000060.1 GCA_019694395.1 Pyrinomonadaceae bacterium
AATTAGCTTGTCTGCCAAATTTCTTTCAAAACTCTCATAAAATTACCGCCAAGAATTCCTTTAATGTCGTTATCAGTGTATTTGCGGCGAATTAAACCTTCGGTCAGATCGAACATCCTTTTTGGATGGTCAAGTCCTTCAATATCAATCTTTTCGCGGAAGGCATAACTGCCTTTGTAACCTGCCCGAAGTTGTTTATTGAGTTCCGGCGGCATTTTGTCATAGCCCCACAGGTCAATGTCACTACCAACCCCCAAATGTTCTGGTCCAATCAATTTTCTAACGTGGTCAAAATGATCTAAAGCGTGCTCAATCGTGGTCGGCTCATCACCTTTAACGAACATCCGAACTCCCGTAATTCCCATCACGCTGCCTTTTTCACCAACTTTTTTGATCGCTTCATCGGTTTTTACTCGCGGATGATTTACAAGTGCCCGACAATTTGAATGTGTAATAAGAACTGGTTTTTTAGAAATATCAAAAGCGTCCAAAGTGGTTTTATCACCGCAATGAGAAACGTCAACCGCCATTCCAACCTTATTCATTCGTTCAATAATTGCCACACCGAAATCCGAAATTCCTTCATCACGGCGTTCGGTTGAGCCGTTTCCGATTAAATTTCGAGAATTGTAAGTCAGTTGCGAGACACGCTGTCCGATTCCGTGGAAGAAATCAACATCATCAGGACGGCGAAACTGGTCGGAATTCTGCAAGCCAAGAATCACTCCTAATTTGCCTGATTTTTTAACTTTATCCAGGTCAGCGGCACTATCAACCCGCATAAAAAAATCGCCCCGGTCAGCAATAAATCCGTTCCAGGCAGCGAAAAAAGTCAACGTTTGGTTATAAGCATCAGGACCGCCCAAACCAACGGCGGGATGAATAATATTGATGCCTGAATCTTTGTAAGCCTGAAAATCTGCTTCGGTGAAAAGTTCGGGATTCGCATTCCATTTGGCTTGTTTGTTGAAATCAAGCGTCATTACGCAAAGCATATCCATCACGGTCGCCTCTTTAACCAAATTGATTGCCTTTGCAGAATATTCGGTTGGCGAATTGGCAAAAATTTGATAACGGTTCAAGTTAATAAAAGGAGCACTAATCGCAGTAGCTCCAGCTAAAACCGTGTTTTTCAGTAATTTACGTCTGGATAAAATATTCTTTTTTTCTTTCATAAAAATCGTTGCAAATTCAATTTGTCTTTTCTCTTTCAAGTAAATAAATCCCGAATTTTTGCTCCCCTCGTTGTCCACGAAAGAACTCTTTTACGATAAAGTTTTCGGCTAATGCCTCTAAAAAAGCGGCTCGTGTTGCTTCCCGCCATTGAATTGCTAATTCAGGATTTTGGCTTTGAATTTCGTTAATATTTGACGGAATTTCTATCGCAATCTGAGGATCATTTCCAATTAAATTTACTAATTGCGGAGAATCATTTTCGTCTAGTTGAACTATTCTTTTGACATTTAGAAGGTCATCTGCCGCAATTTTCTTTTCAATTCGATTTTTGACGCGTTCACTATCCAAATTCCAAGAAACCCAAAAACGATCAGTTCCGTTCTGATGCAAAAAACTTGCGGCTTCCCATCCGTAAAAATTAACAATATAGCGGTCGGCAATAACTCCCAATTTATTGAAGTTAAAATAAGCATTTAGGCTTTGCAGGGGATCAAAAGTCCAAGACATTAATGTAATTCCCTGATCCATAACAAATTGCCGTTGCGCCAGTTTTAATTTTTCTCCGAGATTTAAGTTTCGATATTCGGGTTTGACGGCAAGCATGTGTGAATGGTGTGCCATTTGCCCTTTTTCCAAACTGACAAAACCATAGGCAAAACCAACCATACTTTTATCAACAAAGGCTCCAAGCAAAACTCCGCCGGCTTCAACTGCCGCAATTAAATGCGAAGCTGGAACAACCTCAATATCTGGAACTCCCCAGACTTCTCTCTGCAAATCCTCAACCGTGAGCATTTCCGAAATTTCTAAAATTGAACGAATTTCAATTGGCGTTTCCATTTTGGGAATCATTTAAATTTGTTTTTGATAACCTTGTCCGTATATAACTTTGCCAGGACGTGCTCCGGTGTGTTTGCCTTTCTCAATCACAACCTGTCCATTTACCAGAACATAATCAATCCCTGAAGGACTCAAAAGCGGTTTTTCATAAGTCGCATTGTCTTGAATTTTGTCGTAATCAAAGATAACTACATCCGCCCAAGCACCTGCCTTGATAACGCCGCGTCCTTGAATTCTCATCCGGGTTGCCGCCCACGAAGTCATTTTGCGAATCGCTTCGGGAAGAGTTAAAACTTTTCGTTCACGAACATATTTGGCTATCAATCGAGGAAAATTTCCGTAAGCTCGCGGATGCGATAGACCGATTGCGTCGCCTTCGCTTGGTTTTAGAGCCGCTCCGGCATCGCTGCCAATACTTGTCCAGGGAAATCTTAAGGCAGTTTCGATGTCGGGTTCGCTCATCATAAAATAGATAGCCGTAACTCGCCCCGTTCCTTGGGTAACGAAATCAAAAGCAACATCAGCCGGTTCTTTTTTCAATTCTTTGGCAATTGAGGAAATGCTTTTTCCCTGATATTTAGCATTATCTTTATTTTGTGCGTTCGCCAGAATAATTCCGTCCCAGCCGCCTGCCGCTTCAATAATATTCCACCAACCGGGTGAGCCTGTTTTTTGCTCACTTTTAAGTTTTTCCCGAATTTTCGGGTCTTTCAGACGTTCCTTTAATTTTTCTACGCCGCCATCGAAAGCCCAGGATGGAATTGTCGCTTCGAGTCCTGTTCCGCCTGCCGTGTAAAGATATAAATCCGCCGCAACATCAACTCCGCGACTTCGAGCCGCCTCGATTTTCTCTCCTGCCTCATTCATCAACTTGCCCCAGCCGGGTTGATACGCTGCTTTGAGATGAAAAACCTCAACGGGCAATCCGCCTTTTTCACCAATTGTGATAGCTTCTTCAACAGACTGAACCAGTTCTTTTCCTTCTCCCCGAATATGGCTGGCGTAAATTCCTCCGTATTTACCGGCAACTTTTGCCATCTCGATCAGCTCGTCGGTTTTTGCATAGCTTGACGGGGGATAAATCAGAGCAGTTGTCATCCCCATCGCCCCGTTTTTCATCGCTGTTTCCATCAGAGCTTTCATTTTTTCAAGCTGTTCGGGAGTCGGAGCAACATCATTCTGTCCAAGAATTGCGGCTCTGGCTTGAGTTTCACTATAATAACTACCGAAATTTATCGAAATTCCTTTCTTTTCGAGATCAGCAAAATATTCACCGATTTTGTCGGCAGAAACGGGTGTTCCACCCTCGCCTCCAATTGCAGTGGTGACTCCCATCATCAGTTTATTTTCGGCTAAACCATTTTGCGGCAAGACATACCCTGATTGATCCATAACATCAATCCAACCGGGTGAAACGTATTTTCCGGTTGCATCAATTTCACGCTTTCCTTTTCCTTCGATTCTGCCGATACGGATAAACTTGCCGTCTTGGATAGCAACATCTGCCAGAATCCAGGGGTTTCCGGCTCCATCTAGGACTCTTCCGTTACGAATTACGATGTCATATTGCGGTTCAGTATTTTGTGCTGCAACTGATGTTGGAATCAGATAAATATTCAGCAGAAAAATTAAGATTAGACTGAAAATTTGACGAATATTTTTCATATTTTGGAACAAAAACACGCACAAGGTTTTACTTGTTTTTCAATGCAACAATGCGCGTGTTTTGTCGTTGGTCAACCTGTTTAAAATTCGATTCTGAATCCAAATTGTCCTTCGCGTCCCGGTAAAACTTGGGTTGCTTTACCAAATTCCTGACCCGTAATGTTTATTTGTGTTTGAACCGCTGCCGGATTTTTACGATTCAAAAGGTTAAAGAATTCAAATAACAATTGTAATTTGACTCTTTCGCCGATTTTGAACCGTTTGCTGAATCGTAAATCCAAATTTGTCAAAGCGGGTGCAGTAAAGGCGTTACGTCCGCTGGCAGTATTAATTCCGTTGACTGTTGAATCACCATCAGGGTCAGTTTGGGCAACTGTTGCACCAGGGGCATTTGCCTTTGTAAAATGGAAGCCGCTCTGAGCCCGGAAAATAGTGCTGATTTGGAATTGCCACGGAAGATCAACTAACCCATTTATTTGGAAAACATGATCTAAAGCTAAAGTTGAAGGTCCTTTATCAAGATCGGGACCGTTGTAAAATTGTCCGGCTTGGGTGACAAATCTGCCTTGCGTAGTTGTAAATGAGCCATTGGCGTTTGTATTTGTTCCTTGGGTAACGACTGGAACAGTGCCGACAAAACTATCGGAAGGAAGATTATTAATTCCGATTGAATTATCTGTAGCTTTGGCATAAGTGTAGCTCGAACCAATCACAAATCGCTTCGCAAACCGCGAATTTACACTCAAGACCAAACCATCGTATTTTCCTTTATACCAAGGACCAAAGGTATCAAGTGCCCCGGCAGTAAAAGGAGGATCGAAAACCCTTCCCACAACTCTTGCTCTGAATGGAAGATTTGTTCTTCGTATTCCCAAAAGATTTCGCATTTCACGGTGATAATAGTCTCCTGTAACAACAGTATCCTTAATTATTTCGCGCTGAATTCCGACACTGAATCCGAGGGTATGCGGAGTTTTGAAATTTTCGTCAATTCCAATCGGAACTTGATTTGCGGGGACAATTTGATTTTGCAAAAGTCCCTGACTTCCAAAAGTGAAATATCCGACGGCTTGACCGATTGCTACACTTGCCTGATCTGCAAATTGCTGGGGACTTAAGCCTGATAATGTCTGCACATTTGCGGCTGTTACAACTGCATTAGCTGGAATCAATGCGTGTCCCGGGGCAACTACCCGATTAAGCCGGTCAACGCCAATGAATGGTGCGCCGGTAAATGGACAAATTCCCGCTGCTCCTGCTGCAGTAACTTGGGCATCGGTTAGATTACCGGTGGTTAAATTTTGGAAACAGCCCCCAGGTAAACCGCTCAGCAAAGCAATGCTGGAAACGTAAGATGGTGAACCGTATAAAAGTCTCGGGAATACAAAGATTTGTCCCCCACGTCTGTCTGTTCCGCCAAATGCCGGAATATTTCTGACCAAACCTAAACGAAATTGGTCATAAAATACACCCATATTTGCTCTCACAACAGTTTTTGGAGTAATTGACCAAACCACTCCTAAACGCGGGCTAAAGTTTTTCTTGGTTTGGAACTCGGAATCATAATCCCAACGAATTCCAAGATTTACGCTTAAATTGTTGCGGATTTTCCAATCGTCTTGTGCGTAAAGTCCATTATAAGAATTGAGTAGATGGATTTCATCCTGCTGAGGGGTTGCCCCGGCTACTGCTGCCAATAAATAAACCCCGGCAGTGGCGGCTCCAAAAGATGCAAAATCGGAGGCAGTGGCAAAAAGTTGATTTTGCAAAACTTTTGTTTCCACCCCATCAACTTTGGTTCTCAGATAGTTCCAACCGAATTTAAAATTGTGGTTACCAATCAATTTACTGACATTGGCTGAAAGAGAAGCGTATTTTTGATTCAGATTTGAAGGAGTATTCGGATTACCAAAAGTAACCGTCGGCAGGTCACCGAATAGAAAAGAACCCGGTCCGCTATATGGATTAAAAAGGGTTGATCCGGTAATTTCGGGATGTGCGGGTTCGGTGTTTGACGGTTCCCCGCGAAAAGCAGCCCGTAAGGTAACGATATAGGGATTATTTTGATTACCGAGTAAAATCGTATCGCCAAAGGCAAACAATGCACTGCGCGACCCTAAATTATTTCTGGCGGAAGGCAAACTTTGTGATTGTGCCAGAGGAAGATAATTTTTAATTCGGCTATTGGTGTAATTAAATTCCTGTGATAACTGGTGATTTCCAAGATTTTGATTGAGTTTAATGAAATTTCTTGTTTCTCTGGTTAATGCCGGAGTATCAAAAGGATTTTCCTGATTTCTCAAAAGAGTATTAACTGTTGTGTTTCCGGTATCCGGAAAAGTAAAGTCAATTTGACGGCTTTCGGTTATCCTTTCAGAAGAGGCAAAAAAGAAAAACTTGTCTTTAATAATTGAACCGCCGCCAGCAATGCTGTAATCATATCTTTCCAGAGGCAGTGCGTCAGTAATACTAGTTTTTAAGGAATTGACTCCATCAAACGCATCGTTCCGCAAAAACATAGAACCGACCCCGTGAAATTGATTGCCCCCGCTTTTGGTAATAACGTTGACGATTGCTCCTGATGCCTGTCCGAACTCAGCCTTGTAACCTGTGGTTAAAACCTGAAATTCAGCAATTGTTTCCTGATTGAATTGTGCTGCCGGACCGCCGTTTACCGTATCTTTATTTGGATGTCCATCAATAAAAAAGTTTGTGTTTCCGCCGCGTTCACCTAAAGTTGGAGTAGCATTATCGCCCTTCGGATCGGCTTGGCGGTTAATAGCAACCCCCGGAACTAGCTGCAAAAGATCTAAATAATTCCGACCATTGACGGGGAGTTCAGTGATTTGTTTTGGTGTTACGGTCAAACCAACTGTTGCCTCGTTCGTTTCAAGCAATTGTCCTTCGCTCGAAACATCAACTTGTTCAACTTTTCCGGCGATTTGTAACTGCATATTTAATGTAGTGGTGCGGTTGAGAGTTAACTCTAAAGTGGCATCTTTAGCAGCAAACCCGGATTGGGAAACGGTAATTTTATAAGTTCCGGCAGGCATCGCTACAAAACGATAAAACCCGTCTTTATCAGTAGTCACGGTGCGTTCAACCCCTAATGAATTTCCCGTTGCTTTGACGGTTGCCCCGCTGATTACTGCTCCGTTGGTATCACTTACAATACCCTCAATAGTAGAAGTAGTAGTTTGAGCAATTATGATTGTTGAAAAGCTGAAAATTACAAACACAATTGAAAAAGCCACTAAAAAATTTTCTTTTTTCATTGTTTTCTTCCTCTAAAAGCCTCTGAATTTGAATTTAAAATTGCAGTTTTTCCCACCTTGATCTTTTTTTTGCAATACCAACCGAGAAATTTCTATCGGTTTTTCTTATTAGGGGTAACTTCATCTTCCTGATACCAACGAGTTCCGGTTATATATTCTTTTTCCCCTTGTTCTAAAAGTTCGAGTGCCCGTTTGGTTTGAGTATGGGCGCAAGCGGTCAGAATTGCGTTAATGGCTGCTACCGGGGCAACATAAGAATCCAAAAATGAGGCGCGTGCGATTGAAGCAATCACATATTGATCACAAAATCGGGCAATCGGAGTCTTATCACCGTCAGTAATACCGAACGTCGGGACATTTTGTAATTGTGCTTGTTTTACAGCTTCAACAGTTTCACGAAGTCCCTGTCCAAAACTGATAGCAATTAGTAAATCTTTCTCTGTCAGTAATTTAATTTTGTTTCTTACTACCCCGGTGCTGCCTGTAGGAGCTTCGGCATCGCAACCCAACCGCACTAAAACATACGCCATTGACATTGCCAATGAAGCAGCATAATCAATCCCGATAATGATGATTCGGCGGGTGTGATGAATTTGTTGTGCCAGGTCAATTATTTTTTCAATATCAATTCCTGCTTTGAGCGAATTTAGATTATTCGAATCTGTTTCAAGACTTTGCCGGACATAATCGGCGACACTTTGATTCTTTTGCGTTGCCGCCTTCATTGCCGTATAGGGGGTAATTTGTTTGACAAAATGATTACGCAGATCATGAACAAAATCAGCGAATTTTTCATATCCCATTGCCTGAATAGTTCTGACGATGGTTGCCGAATCAACCCCATAACGTTTCCCCATTTCGCGCGATGAAAGAAAAAAAGTTTCGTGCGGTTCACTTAAAATTTGCTGTAAAAGCCTTTTCCGACTGGAACTTAAATTTGTTTGTGCTTCATTAAAACGAATTTCGAGTGGAGTTTGAATTGGTTTAAGCGACTGATCGTTGACCAAACCGCCGTTTTTTTTACCGTCAGCCGATGCAGCATCATTTGATTCCTGTTTGTAATTTTTGGAAGAACTATTATTTTTCATTTCTGACTTTTCCTTTAGTCAATTTGTTTAAATGTCCCGAACCAAACATACATCTGCTTTATTCAGAGAGGTTTATGAGTTTAAATTATCAAACAAAAAATCGTTTGTTTGATAAAAAATAGTAAATTTCAAATTTTAATATTTTAAATGATTTGCAACGCTTGTTGCATTTTGCCTGCGATGGAGAGAATATTACATCTAATGTTGCAAAAATGTCAATAGAAAATTTAAGGATTTTTTTATCTCAAGGAATTCAGAAAAAAGGAAAGATTCTGGAGGAAATATTGAATTAAAGTGTGGAAAAATGAATTTTTGCTGCGGAGCTTTAAACTTTAATTATTGTTTTTGCAGGGTTTTTAATTTAGAAAATATTTTAGAAAGGGAATTAAGGTTGATCAAAAATAAAGAGCCTTTTTTGAAAAAAATAGCCTGACATCTTAGATTTGTTTTTTTACTTGCTCATAACTATAAAGATTTCCGTATTTCTTTATTAAATCATTCTCAAAATTTTGCCATCCTTTTTGTTCGGGAATTAGAATTTCGGTCGCGTATTTGTCAACAGATAATTTATAGTCAAATTCCGAACGGCGATAAACAATATATCCGGGATAATACCATTGTAGATTTCTTTTTTTGGCTTCTTCGATTTTCAAAATCATCAGAAATTTTCCCAAACTGTGTTTTTTATAGGAAGGATGATAAAAATTCATTATTCCCGCGAGACTTTCCGTTCCCCAATCGGCAATTCCGGCTGCGATCAATTTTCCATTATCCCTAACCTCAATCAAATCAGTATTAAATACATTGTAGTCGCGATCTCCGTGTAAACAATTTTGGACGGAATGAGAAGGCTGAAAGGTTAAAGCGGTTTTATATTTTGCATATAATTCTTCCAGTTCCGCACTAATTTCCAGGGGTTTAATTGAAACATCAAATTGTTCATTTCTTTTTTTTATTCGCAAAAGAGATTTACTAAACATTATCCTGTTCAGGTTGTATCTTAACCAGAAAACCCGGTGGACATTTTCTTCCAACCAAATAAAGTGTGTTGTAAAAAGACTTTGTCCCATTCGATACCAACCTAATTTGAGAAAGTTATCCAATTCTTTTTCAGTCAGCCGTTCGGGATAATAAATATAATTGTCGGATTGCATGTTTTACTTGATGAAGAAATTCAACTTAAAAAGATTATTATACACAGCAAGAATTTTTTGTAGAGTTTAATATTAAATTTTGGGTCAAGACTAGATAAGAACTAAAGTATAATAGTTAAATCTAGTGATGACAGTTAAATACAAGCAATTTGTCCGTGCCAAAATTTCTGAGAAGAAATTCCGTCAAATTTTAAGAGCTTTTG
>JAIBCC010000061.1 GCA_019694395.1 Pyrinomonadaceae bacterium
TCCAGGGTTGACCGTTATTGGCATAAGCAGTAAAGGAAGCATTGGAAGTCTTGGTGCCGAAAGACCAGACCCCGTTGGGATTATTGGTCAGAGAAAAGTCATTAACTGCATTGTAAGTAACACTCGGCGTTGGTGTTGGCGTTGGTGTAACAGTAGGTGTTGCCGTAGGTGTAGGTGTAGGATTTACGGTCGGAGTTGGAGTTGGGGTAATAGTTGGAGTCGGAGTAATACTCGGAGTCGGAGTCGGGGTTGGGGTTGAAATAGCAAAACCATTAACCGTAATGGCGAGACCGGTGCTGTCATTATTAGCATTGTTGTTAGTTCCCCAACCGACTGCAAACTCAATCACTTCTCCAGCCGTTAAAGCCAATGTCAGATCATAGTTGACCTGAGTTCCAAACCCATTCACATTATTACTCCAGATCGGAGTTCCGTTTCTCAAGATAGTGGCATCAGTGGTGGTGCCAACCGTATCCAAACCTTGAAATCTACCCTGGAATTGATAAGTTCCATTGGCAGGAGCAGTCCATCTGACGGCTGCCTTATTGCCATTGCCATTGGGATGTAAGTTCAGCAGATCAGCGGGTTGAGAAATAACTCCGGCATAACTGAGAGTGGTGCCGGTAGTATTCTTAGCCACCATATCACAACAAACTCCGCCGGGATTGTTAGACCAGACCCGAACGCCATTCCAGGGTTGACCGTTATTGGCATAAGCAGTAAAGGAAGCATTGGAAGTCTTGGTGCCGAAAGACCAGACCCCGTTGGGATTATTGGTCAGAGAAAAGTCATTAACTGCATTGTAAGTAACACTCGGCGTTGGTGTTGGCGTTGGTGTAACAGTAGGTGTTGCGGTCGGTGTTGGTGTAGGGGTTGGGACAACCACATTAAATTCAACCCTAATATCTAAACTTTCAGGTGAAGTTCCGCCTTTATTAAGTGGTGTGATTCTGATTTTATTTTGGTCATCGTAAAAGCTTTGACCAATTACCAGAGCTTCATCATTAACATTTTTAGTTGCCGGAATCATGTCCAAAAGCTGAGTTTGGACTTGGGGATTGGCTGTTCCTGAATCCCAACGAATAATTGCCCCATTCAAAGCACTATTGTTAATTAGTTGTCTAAACTCAATCCAATATCGGTTGACTCTTAAAAGACGGATTGCACCTCCGCTCAAACTTCCCGAGTCTTGAGCATAAACCCGATATACTCCATTAGTTGTAATCGTTTGCACATTTGTGTCGGTTAGCCAGTCAAGTAATCTTTTATATCGAGCATTGAAATGCAAATTAGTGCTACTGCTAAAACAGCCAATAGTTTCATTTCCGTTGCCCATGTTATCAAAACAATCTCCATATTCGACATTGTTTCCTGCTCCTATAACGGAGCCATCAGTTGTTTGATACAAATTTGCGTGAGTAAGTCCATAATTATGACCTAATTCGTGAGCAGTTACGCGAAGAGAAAAACTGCCGTTAAGCCAGCTGCCCTTGCCTCCGATAAAACCCAGTCCCCCAAAACCAAGATCCGCATTATATTTGCTAAGAACAATATGATGGTCAAAATTGTTCGGACTATATCCGGCAGCGGTTGCTGCGGCACGCGCATCTGCCAAAATTAAATTTAATCCCGTTCCTGAGTTTGATTTATAAGAATTTACATAATCTGTCAGCGGTTTCGGCATTCGCAGGACTGTGGTAACTGTTGTGGATAATGATGTTTTTCCATAGGAACCAGATATATAAAATGGATTTACCGAATTATCCATTGTATTTTGGGCATTTGCCTGAGTAATGATTGTGCCGCCTGAGGTTGTCGGCTCACCCGGTTGATCAGGAAAGTCAAGCCGCATATAGAGAACGGTTTTTGCACCTTCTGTCCAAGCTGATGCTGCTACTTCCGTAGCACTTACTTCTTGATTTGTTTGTAAGTTATTTACTTGCGAATTATTAGGATTTATTTGTGATTCACGTAAAATTTGCCGCTGAACAAAATTATCAAATTCAAAACTACTATTGAAAAAAACTACTTGACCGCCAACTTCCGTAACAATTGTATTATTGCTTAATTTTGATGGATCAATTCCATATTTGCCATATTCGTTCGGGCTGATTACCCGTGCCGGATTATCGTCTAAAAACACCGTGTCATTAACCAATATTCCTTGCATTGGAATATTGCGTTTTGAGGTCATTTGTTCGCGTCTTCCCGAAACCACCGCTTTATAAGCAACTCCATTGATAATCACTATCCGTTCAGTCTTTGAACCAATAAAGTCGCCCGTCGCGGGATTAACATAATCTACGATTGAAACCAGAAAATCTCCGGTGGCACTAAAAGGCGTTTGCTGATTTGGCAAAAGATGCGAAAGGTATTGGTTTTGTTTATAGGAGGGAAAAACATCCTTTTCTAAAAAATTATCGGTTGGTTGTGAAATGGCGAACTGGTTAAATAATAAATTGGTTAAAACTGCTAAAAACAGTGGAAAAAAAGGGGGAAGTTTTTTCATATCTGACCTCGTAGTTTATTACTTTCAAAAGTAGAAAGAGCATTTCGGAAGATCGGGGGATCCGAAGTTTTTGAGTTGGGAGCAAATTATTTGTAAAGATGAAATAGTATGAAATTAAGAATAATAAAATTACCGTTAGCATTTTACCAAAGATATAAGTTTACGGCAACAATATTTAAATTCTCACTTTGTAGTTTAATTTCCAGATAAAATTTAAAACTGTTTTTGAAAATAATGATTTTTATTGGACTCAAATCTGGATTTTCGGCAGTTTTATAAGTATATTCAAACCAGGAGAAATTCTACTAAATAATCGAAAAAATCCAGCTACCACCTTTGACTTTATTGGATATTGGTTGCAAAGTTCTAATCAAAAGCCTTTTTTATGTTTGAAAGATATACAGAAAAAGCTCGACGAGTGATATTTTTTGCGCGTTACGAAGCATTGCAGTATGGCTCATTAGTCATTTCGCCGGAACATATTTTGTTGGGATTAATGCGTGAAGATAAAACGATGTCGGCGCGGTTCTTTCCCTTTCGTTCGGGACTGACGGTTGATGCGATTCGTCGTGAAATCGAAGGCAGAATTGTTCTGCGCGAAAAGATGCCGCAGTCTGCCGAATTGCATCTGGCACCGGAAACGAAACGAATTCTGGCGTTTGCTCACGAAGAGAGCGAGCGTTTGCGAAGCCGCATTATCGGAACGGAACATCTTTTACTCGGGCTTTTACGTGAAGATACTTCGATTGCCTCGGAAGTCCTTTACGGTCAAGGTGTTCGTTTACAGTCAGTGCGTGAAGAGATTTCCCGCCAAACCGGTTTACCGACCTTTTCCGCCAGCGAAACTGCCAAAAAAGAAACTCCGCATCTTTCCGAATACACGCGGGATTTAACTACTGATGCCGCAAATGGAAAGCTTGATCCGTTGGTCGGACGGGAGAGTGAAGTTGAAAGAATTATCGAAATTTTGTGCCGCCGAACTAAAAATAATCCGGTTTTGATCGGCGAACCCGGAGTCGGAAAAACCGCCATCATCGAAGGTTTAGCACAACGGATTATCGAAGGAAATGTGCCGTCATTTTTGGAAAATAAAAGAATCTTGTCGCTTGATTTATCGCTGATTGTTGCCGGAACGAAATATCGCGGACAGTTTGAAGAAAGACTCAAGCAGATAATGAAAGAATTGGCTGAACATGACCAATACATTATTTTCATTGACGAATTACATACTCTGGTCGGTGCCGGTTCTGCCGAAGGTTCTTTGGATGCCGCAAATATTCTAAAACCTGCATTGTCTCGCGGCGAATTTCAATGTATTGGGGCAACAACCCCAAATGAATTCCGCAAATCCATTGAGAAAGATCGCTCGCTTGAACGCCGTTTTCAATCGGTGAAAGTTGTTCCGCCGAATGAAGAAGAGGCTTTACAGATTATTCAGGGGCTTGCCGAACGCTACGAGGCTTTTCATCAGATTCGTTATTCCAAAGATGCCTTGGAAGCCGCTGTTTTTCAATCAAATCGTTACATTCCCGACAGATTTTTGCCGGATAAAGCCATTGATGTTTTGGATGAAGCTGGCGCGCGCGCCAAACTTCGTGCTCAAAATGAAGGAGAACCTTCGTGGAAGGAAACCGTCAACAATTGGAAAAAAGCGGTTGATGAAACCAGACTTGTGGATTTTGAAATAAGAAGTCTGGAAGGTTCCTTCTTTACAGTTGAGGTGACAAAAGAAGATGTTGAGGAAGTAATTGCCCGTTGGACGGGAATTCCGGTAACGGCAATTAAGCAGGAAGAAGCCCAAAAACTGCTCAAAATCGAAAGTGAGCTGCACAATCGAATTATTTCGCAGCGTCCGGCAATTTCGGCTCTGGCGCGTGCTATTCGCCGTTCGCGGGCAGGTTTGAAAAATCCATCGCGTCCGGTCGGTTCATTTTTGTTCTTAGGTCCGACGGGCGTTGGTAAAACCGAAGTTGCACGCAGTTTAGCCGAATTTTTGTTTGGCTCGGAAAAGGCTCTGATTAGGTTCGATATGTCCGAATTTATGGAAAAACACACGGTGGCGAAATTTATCGGCTCGCCTCCGGGATATGTCGGACACGAAGAAGGCGGACAACTTACTGAAAAATTGCGCCGTTCGCCGTATTCGGTAGTGCTTTTTGATGAAATCGAAAAAGCGCATCCCGATTTGTTCAATGTGCTTTTACAGGTTTTTGAAGATGGCGTTTTGACCGATTCGCAGGGCAACACGATTGATTGCAAACACGCAATTTTTATCATGACTTCCAACATCGGGGCGAGATTTATTCAAAAACGCACCACCCTTGGTTTTCAGGCGAGTGCGGATACCTCGCGTGAAAAAATGGAAGATCAGGTAATGGCTTCCGTCAAACAAACTTTTTCGCCCGAATTCATTAATCGTTTGGATGAGATCATTATTTTTGATGAATTGATCGAGCAGGATTTACTGCAAATCGTTGATTTACAAGTAAATAATCTCAATAAGATTTTAGCCAAACGCGAACTGCAAGTGCGTTTGACCACCGAAGCAAAGTTGTGGCTCATCGAAAAAACTTGTGCAGACCGCAGTTACGGAGCGCGTCCGCTGCGTCGGGCTTTACAGAAATATGTGGAAGACGAACTTTCCGAAGCATTGATTCAGGGAGAATTAACCAATGAAAGTTTAGTCGAAATTTATGCTGAGAATGACAAGTTAAAATATCGTCCGATTACAGTCAAAACAACGGAAGACGCTTTGCTAATCCGATAAAATTTGTAAAATTTTAGTTAAAAAGCGTGAGACATAATATATAAAAATGTCTTGCGCTTTTCGTTTTTTCGGCATTTGCTAGTATAATGCGTAAGTTTGTTAGGGAAATAGGCAAGAGGCAACCTAAGGTAAATCGAGTGAATCAAAGTTTGCGTATTCTGCAAACACACAAAACTTATTTTGACTAAATCAAAATTAAAGATAATTTTTTGACATCTGTAGTTTAGATAGGAATTAGGCTTTGCAGCTTTTTAATATTCTGGCAGGCAATTATTAAGGAAACGGTTTATGCGAATTTTTCGTCATTTGGGATTGGGATTTTTTAGTTTTATTTTGGCAATTTCTGCTATTGGAATGACCAGCGTTAAAACTTTTGCCCAACAAAAATTAGTTGAGAGTGTTGACATTCAAGGTAATCGTCGTCTACGTGATGACGATTTGCTTTATTACATTAAAACTCGTCCCGGCGATGTTTTTAATGAACAGCAGCTTGAACGCGATTTGAAAGAATTACTTTCGCTTAACTTTTTTGACAAAACCAAAACTAAGGTCTCAATTGAAGACGGACTACGAGGCGGAGTCAACGTAATTTTTGAAGTGGCTGAACTTCCGATTATTCGTGACTTGCAGTTTCAAGGCGCAAAAGCCCTACAGGAATCCGACATTTTGAAAAAATTCCGCGAAGACCGGGTAGGAATTTCCAAAGAAGCTACTTTTAATCCGGTCAATGTTCAAAAAGCCAATCGGGTCATTCGTGAATTGTTAGCTTCGAAAGGTTATCCGAACGCCAAAGTCGAAGTTAAAAGAGAAGAGGTTTCCGCTACTTCGATTGCTTTGACTTTTGTCGTTGACCAGGGGCATCGTTCGCGTATTGTTGATATCCAATTCGAAGGAGCGGAGCATTTTAATAATAGAGAACTTCGTAATGCTTTGGAATTAGTTAAAAAGACCGGACTGATTGCGCGGGTCAAAGGAATGGATATTTTAGACCTCCGCAAACTGCAATATGATTTACAGAAAAATGTGCGGGAATATATGTTCTCCAAAGGTTATTTCCAAGCCCGTATCGGTGAACCGCAGGTAGTTGGACTCGGTTATCAAAAGACCAGTTTAATTCCATTAATTAACCTTCCTTTATTAAGTTCCAAAGACGATACTTTGAAAATAGTGGTTCCTGTTACCGAAGGTAAGCTTTTCCGGGTTGGAGATGTCAAAGTCGAAGGTAACTCGATCTTTTCCGAACAGCAAATTTTAGCCTACGTTGGTTTGCAAAAAGGTGAGCTGGCTGATGGAAGAAGACTTCGTAAAGCTCTTTCCGAAGATTTACCCAAAATATATGGTTCACAAGGTTTTGTGTTGTTCAGTGCCGAACCGGAGCCGGAATATAAAGACAATCCCGCTAATCCAAAAGAAGGAATCGTGGATGTCAAAATTGTTATTGATGAAGGAAAGCAATTCAGGTTAAGAAGATTGGAATTTACCGGTAATACTTTTACCCGCGATCGTGTGTTGCGGCGTGAAATGATTATCAACGAAGGTGAAATCTATAACCAAAGAGGGCTTGAAATTTCGGTTTTGCGTTTGAATCAAACCGGATATTTCGATCCGATTGATAAAGATAAAGACGTTGAAATCCGCACTGATGAAGAACAAGGCGACGTTGATCTGGTCTTGAAAGTTAAAGAAAAAGGCAGACAGCAAATCCAATTTAATGGCGGTGTTTCGGGAATTGGAGGTTCTTTCTTCGGTTTACAATATTCAACCAATAACTTGCTTGGTCGCGGTGAAACTTTGGCATTAGACTTCGGGTTTGGTAATCGCCAAAAGAATTTCCAGTTTTCATTCCAGGAACCGTATTTTAGAGATCGTCCGATCACAGTTGGTTTCTCTTTGTTTGGTTCATCCGCAAAATTCTTTGGTGAAGGAACATTTTTATCACAAAATACCGATGCCATTCTTGGGGGATTAACTGCCAATGGTTCACTTTTAACCGGTGAAGAAAATTTATTTACGCAAACTACTTACGGAGCTTCGGTTTATGCGACTGCGCCGCTTTCTGAACTATTTTTCAAAAAGAAAGCCTGGACTCAATTTTCGCGGGTTGGTTTGACCTATCAATTCTCAGCCACCACGATCAAAGATCCGCCGGTAAATAGCGGCAGCGATCCAACGAAGGTCATTCCGATTGTTTTTGCCCAACCCAATATTACAACCAGCCGTGTTACCGGAAGTTTCGTTTATGATACTCGTAACGTAGCTGCCAACGGGATTGATACTTTAAGCGGTAAATCTCTTTCGGTTGCCGTAGCGTTAGCCGGATTAGGCGGAGATGTTCGAACCTATCAGCCAACTATTACTTATACCCAATTTATTCCGGTTCGCCGTAAAAAATCTCCTAATGCTGAAGTTTTCGGTTTCAGAATTATGGCTGGAACGATCGGCAGTTTTTCCGTAACTGACAAGATTAAAAATTCAAATTCACTCTCATTTATTAGCGGAATTCCGTTTTATGAGCGTTATTTTATGGGTAGTGAAAATGACATTCGCGGTTATGAAACCCGTGCGCTTGGTCCTATTGCTCCGATTGAAGGTTACTTAACAACTAAAAATATCGTAATTGCTAACAATTTTAGTGGAACACCGGTTGCTTCAACTGATATAAACGCTGATCAAACCAGCATTTTGACCCAGCTCGGAACTTTCACCGGCGCAAGCGGTTCAAACTCAGTTTTGACCAGCTCAAATTCCCGTGTAATTGGCGGTGACACGCAACTTTTAGGAAACTTTGAATATCGGGTGCCGATTTTCGGACCGGCTGTTTTGGCTGCATTTGCCGATGTCGGAACGGTTTTCAATCGAAATAAAGGTAGTTTGCAACAACTCAATAGTAATTTCTTGCCGGATCAACCTTTTCTCGGCAGCAGCTCGATTGGAACTGTGCTTTATGCTAACAATTTTACCAACACTAATTTTTATGCTCAAAACTTTCTTAATGGCGGTAGTTTTTTGGTTGATGCAACTGATGCCGGAGAAGTTAGCGGATTAAAAGGTAATTTGGTTACCAAGACACAATTCGATACTTATTATAATCTCAAATGTCCTAAAAATACTGATGGGACGAATGTGTGTCCTGATGGTTTTGTTATTAATAATAGTTTCAAGGAAGTTTTTATTCGCGGTGATGCCCAAACTAACACTTTGATTAAAGTCAATGAGAGCCTTTTCTCAAGATTTAAGGATTTCAGCGCCAGTGTCGGTTTAGAATTGAGAGTTCAAGTGCCGATTGTTAACGTGCCGTTCCGTTTGATTTATTACTATAATCCAAATGTGAGAAGCATTCCTTACGGTGGACTCAATCTGCCGTTAGCCAAGAAAAACGGTTTCAGATTTACAGTAGGCAGAACTTTCTAGAATATCTGGGTTTTTAGAAATTTATTTGCAACAGTTTTGAAAAATATTGTTTCAAATGGTAGCGTCAAATTAAAAAAGTTTTGACCAAGCCTTTTACAAGTTTAAGGAGTATTACAAAAATAATGAAAATGATTCGTTTATTTGCTGTCAGTGTATTTTTTGCAGCTATTTTGTCAGTATCAGTTTTTGCCCAAACTTCGCCGGCACAACCGGCATCGGGTAAGATTGCAGTTATCAATACATATCTTTTTGGTGATGAGAAGGCTGGTATTACTAAATATATAAGTGCTGTTAATGCGCTTAATACAGAGTTTAAACCGTTGGATACTGAGTTGCAGACATTAGTAGCCAGATATCAAACTTTAAGTAAAGAAATCCAAACTTTGCGTGACCAGGCAACTGCTAATAACGGAAAAGTGCCGATTGATGAAAAAGCAGCACAAGCTAAAGTTGATGAAGCTGAAAAATTAGAGCGCGACATCAAATTTAAGCAGGAAGATGCTAAAGCCAAATTTGAAAAACGTCAGCAAACTGTTTTAGGACCGATTATGCAGGATATTTACAAAGCAGTTCAGGAATTTTCTAAACAAAAAGGTTATATGATGATTCTTGATATTGGTAAAATGGCTGATGCTGATATTGTTATGGCTTTGGATGAAAAGGCAGACGTGACCAA
>JAIBCC010000062.1 GCA_019694395.1 Pyrinomonadaceae bacterium
TATGTTAAGTGCCTGAGTTGATAAACAACCGTTGTTTTCCGGAGTTTGTCCCACACCGCAAGCAGGGATGATATTACCTGTATATTGCAAACCGGTAGTTGGGTTAAAGATCGGAACTCCGTATTCACTCAAGTTTCCTGTTCGAGCTAAAGCAGTCGGAACAGTTAAAAGTTTTGAACCGCCTTGTTTGGCTCTTGTTCCTTGGTAATCGCCAAAGAAAAAGAGTTTATTTTTGATGATCGGTCCACCGACTGACCCTCCAAACTGATCCTTTTTACTATCAGGAATAGCTTTTCCGGTCAATGAATTAACAGTTGACTGCGAAAAAGGATTTCTTGCTTGGAAACGGTCACGCTGTAAATACTCAAAAGCACTACCATGAAACTGATTAGTTCCGCTTTTGGTTTGAACAGATGCGACACCCGCGATAGCTTGACCAAATTCCGCGTCGTAGTTTGAGGATGTAATTTTTGTTTCACCAACTGATTCAAAGGTTGGGTTAATAACAATGATCCCCAGAATTACGTCACGGTTATCCGTTCCGTCAAGTTGATAGCCGGTTCCGCTAAAGGTTTGACCATTAACAATAGTTTGGGTTGAACCTTGCGGATTTTCGCTCGCGGCGTGATTCCAAAGTTGTTGCTGAGTTCCCGGTGTCAACAAAATCAACTTGGTAAAGTTGCGGTCGAGAATCGGTAATTCAGTAACTTCTTTGGTTGAAAAAGTTGTAGCCACGTCAGCACGGTCAGTTTTTAATACTTCACCTGACAGTTCTACATTGACAACTTCTGTTTGAACTCCTGCTGTTAAAGTAATATTGGCGTTGGTTTGAGTATCAACGCTGACACTACTGGTTGCAGCAGCAGACTTAAAGCCTTGTTTTTCTACTTTAATTTCATAACTACCGGGTAACAAACGTTCTTTTGAATAAACTCCATCATCGTTTGTGACTACGGTATCTGATGTTTTTCTTTCAACGCTGGTGATAGTGACGGTTGCACCGGCAACAACTGCTCCTGCTGAGTCAGAAACTGTTCCCGAAATACTACCGTAAACCGCCTGCGCCATCATTCTTTGCGGAAGAAATGCTAATGAAAATAGAAAAACTACCATTAGCAAAAGCAACCGATTTTTAGTCATTCCAAAAACCTCCATTTTTTTTGAAAAATTGATTTACAAAACGCCCTTTAATGACGACCTGCCCTTATGTCTTACTTGGTTTGGGTTACACATTATACGTTAGTTTGTTTGGAAAACAAACAAACTTTTTACAAAAACACAAAAAAGTTGTAATTTTAATAAAAAAATTTAAGAAATATCTTAAAATTAAGACAAATTTTAAAAATGTATTTAGGATTTATTAATTATTTGGAAATAAAAACTGCCTGGAAAATTCAATTCCGAAAAGCAACAGGCAACTTTCGCGCCAATTTATCAGTCCGATTGGATTCAGACATTAATTTTTATAATAATATTAATAAAAACTTTGTTTGTTAACAATCGAAATGTTCTAAGATAAATAGCATAGAACAAAAAAATAAACAAATTTTTGGAAAAAATATTCAAAATTTTGGAAATCAGTAAAAATAAATAATTATATTTTACGATTTTTCATAACTAAGAATTTTAGGTCAAAGATTTTTCATTCGACTTTTTCTATCTTTTTAAAACATAATTACTTGCTTATGAAGCTAATAAATTTAACGATTATTTCTTTAACAATAATTTTATCGGTAGTTTTTGCTCCGGCTCAGGAGGGAGATATTGCACAAGATATTACTGCTGCTCAAAATTTATTAAAAAATGGCGATGCGTCAGGGGCGATTAATATTTTACAGACATCCCTGCAAAAAAGTCCGAATAATGAAAAGTTAAAGTATGAAATTGGAAGAGTTTATTATTCTCAGGGCAATTACCCGCGTGCCATCGAAAGCTTGAGTGTCAGTTATAATAAACTGCCCGAATCTGCACCGGAGTATAGATTGGCGGTCAGAATGCTAGGTTTATCACATTACGTTTTAGGTCATTTGAGCGATGCGATTCCTTTTTTGGAAAAAGTAACCGTGTGGGAGCCGAATAACAATGAATTTGGTTATGCGCTTGGGGTTTCCTATATTCAAACTCGCCAACCGGAAAAATCCAGACAGTCGTTTGCAAAATTGTTTGGAGTCCAAACAAATTCAGCTTCGGCATATTTATTGAATGCTCAAATGCTGATTCGTCAGCAGTTTGAAGAAACGGCTGAGATTGAATTAAATAAAGCTCTGGAGCTTGATCCAAAATTGCCGCAAGTTCGTTTTTTACTGGGTGAAATGGCGATTTATAAAGCGGACATCGAAAAAGGCGTGGGGCTTTTAAAAGAAGAAATTGCTCTCAATCCGGCAAATGCAATGGCTTACTATCGTTTAGGTGAAGCCTTAACACGGCAATTGAAATGGGATGAAGCAATTGCGCCTTCGCAAAAATCAATCTGGTTAAATCCTTTTTTCAGCGGACCATACATTGTTTTAGGCAAGGTCTATTTCAAAAAACAAGATTTGGGAAATGCTCAAAATCTTTTGCAAAGAGCCGTTGCCATTGACCCGAAAAATTTTGGAGCGCATTATCTTTTAGGTCAAGTTTTGCAGCAAGCCGGAAAGACCGAAGAAGCCAAAGCCGAATTTACTTTAGCCGAACAATTACGCGGGAAAAACGAACAAAATCCTTGAAAATATGAGATTTAACGCAAAGGCGCAAAGTGTGAAAGACGCAAAGTAAATCAAAATCGGAAGTAAAATAGCAATTAATGTTTAAATCTTTGCGCCTTTGTTTCTTTGCGTCTTTGCGTTGAAAAAAACTACTTTAATGAAAAAACTGCTTTTTGTTTTTACAACTATTATTGGGCTGCAAAACTTTGTTTGGAGTCAAAACCAATTTTCTGTGACCTTTATTGATATTGCCAAGGAAGCGGGGATTTCGGAGACGACCGTTTATGGTGGTGTTGATTCAAAAAAATACATTATCGAAACAAACGGCTGCGGTGTAGCTTTTTTTGATTATGACAATGATGGCTGGACAGATGTTTTTGTAATGAACGGAACTCGTTTGGAGGGCTTTCCAAAAGGTAAAGAGCCAACCATTCATCTTTATAAAAACAACAAAAACAGCACTTTTACGGATGTTACAGAAAAAGTGGGGTTGCGCCGCACAGGTTGGGGTTCAGGTGTTGCGGTTGGCGATTATGACAATGACGGTAACGAAGATTTATTTTTAACTTACTACGGACAGAATGTTTTGTATCGCAACAAAGGTAATGGCAATTTTGAAGATGTAACCAAAAAAGCAGGACTTCCGGTTGATTACATTCGTTGGGGGTCAGGAGCGACTTTTATTGATTATGACCGTGATGGAAAGCTAGATTTATTTGTCGCCAATTATTTGAAATTTGATGTAGCAACCGCACCTGAACCGGGAAAAGGCGGAAATTGTTTTTGGAAAGGTATTCCCGTTAATTGCGGTCCAAAAGGCTTACCGACTGATACAAATCTGCTTTATCACAACAACGGAGACGGAACTTTTACCGATGTTTCGGAAAAATCCGGCATTGCCAAAGTCGGCGGACGATATTCGATGACGGCGATTGTGACGGATTTTAATAATGACGGTTGGCAGGATATTTATGTTGCTTGCGATTCGACGAGTTCCACGATGTATCGCAATAATCAGGACGGAACATTTACCGATGTAAGTCTTGAAAGCGGCACGGCTTACAACGAAGACGGCAACGCACAGGCGGGAATGGGCGTGACGATTGGCGATTACGACAATGACGGCTCGCCCGATATTTTTAAAACGCATTTTGCCGACGATCTGCCGATTTTATATAAGAACAGCGGACGCGGATTTTTTGACGATGCTTCAAGAATGGCGGGATTTGACCACACACGCTATGTCCAATGGGGAACAGGGTTTGCGGATTTTGACAATGACGGATGGGAAGATATTTTGACGGTCACGGGCAATGTTTATCCCGAAGTCGAAAAATATTTCAAAGAATATCCGCATCGCAGTCCGCGTCTTTTGTATCAAAATTTGGGCAACGGGCGTTTTAAGGATGTTTCGGCAATGGGTGGAACAGGAATTACCGAGCCGAAATCGAGTCGCGGTTGTGCCTTTGGAGATTTTGATAATGACGGTGATGTTGATGTTCTGGTGATGAATATGAATGAGCCGCCGCTTTTGCTGAGAAATGATTTGAAATCCGAAAATAATTGGTTGAGTATCAAGCTGATCGGCACAAAATCGAATCGAAGCGCAATCGGTTCAAGAGTTACCATCAAAATCGGCGAACAAAAACAAATGCAGGAAGTGACTTCTCAAACTAGCTATTATTCGCACAACGATTTTCGCCAGCATTTTGGTTTGGGCAAAAATAAACAGGTTGATGAACTTGTAATCCGTTGGGCAAACGGTGATGTCGAAACGATTAAAAATGTGGCGGCGAATCAGTTCGTGACAATAAAAGAGGGAGCTGGAATTTTAAAGTAGTTTTTGGTTTTACTTTGCGAACTTTGCGCCTTTGCGTGTAAATGTTTTTAACGCAAAGCCCGCCAAGACCGCAAAGAATTCATTTTGTAATGAAAAATATTGTAATAAAATCTTTTCGCGTCTTTTCGCGTTTATTCGCGGGCAAACTGCTTTTGCTTTTAATTTTCTGCGCCTCAACTTTTGCCCAGGAAAATCTTTATCCTGTTACACTTACCAACATTTCCAAACAATCCGGAATCAATTTCAAAACCATCTACGGCGATGAAAATAAAAATCGTTACTTGCTCGAAACAACCGGAACGGGTGTAGCTTTTATTGATTACGACAATGATGGTTGGCAGGATATTTTCTTCGTCAACGGAACGAGATTGGATGACACTTTGCCGAAAAATGAGCCGCCGCCGACCAATCATCTTTTTCGGAACAAAGGTGATGGCACTTTTGAAGATGTAACCGCCAAAGCGGGTTTAAACCGCACAAATTGGGGGCAAGCCGCCGTAGTTGGCGATTATGACAATGACGGTTTTGACGATATTTTCATTTCCTGTTTCGGCAAAAACGCGCTCTACCACAACAACGGCAACGGGACTTTTACAGATGTGGCAGAAAAAGCGGGAGTAGCCAATAACAAATCAAAATGGGGTTCGGGGTCGGCGTTTTTGGATTATGACAAAGACGGAAAGCTCGATTTATTTGTCGCCAGTTACATTGATTTGGATCTGAAAACCGCGCCGCTTCCCGAAACGGGACCTTGTATGTATAAAGGTTTGCTGGTCGCGTGCGGTCCGCCGGGATTGCAGGGCGGAGTTTATATGCTCTTTCACAATAACGGCAACGGGACTTTTACCGATGTTTCCGAAAAAGCCGGAATGCGAAATACCAACGGCACTTATGGGCTTGGCGCAATCGTTTCGGATTTTGATAATGACGGTTTTCCTGATATTTATGTTGCCAATGATTCTGCTCCGGCAACACTTTTCAAAAATAATCAAAACGGAACTTTTACTGATATTTCGCTCGAAGCCGGCTGCGCCTATTCGATTGACGGCAAGCCGCAAGCTGGAATGGGCGTTTCGGCGGGAGATTATGACCGCGACGGTTGGTTCGATATTGTCAAGACCAATTTTGCGGGTGATACGACCACTGTTTATCACAATATCGGCAAAGCAACTTTTGATGATGTAACTTTTCCGGCAGGATTGGGAATGAATACCAAATGGCTTGGTTGGGGAGTCGGTTGGGTTGATTTTGACAATGACGGGTGGCTCGATATTTTGCAAATCAACGGTCACGTTTATCCCGAAGTCGAAAAATTAACCACCGAAGCAGGTTACGCCCAACGCAAAGTTTTATATCGCAATTTGCACAACGGTAAATTTGCTGATATTTCAGCTCAGGTCGGCGGCGCGGTGATGGAAAATATTTCGGGACGCGGTGCGGCTTTTGGAGATTTTGACAACGATGGCGATCTAGATGTCGTTATTAATCCTGTTAATGCAATTCCCGAATTGATTCGCAATGATTCAAAATCAGGCAATAATTGGCTGAAAATTAAATTAGTCGGAGTTAAATCAAATCGGGACGGAATCGGCGCACGTGTCAAGATTACTACCGAAGACGGAACGCAAATGGACGAAGTTCGGAGCAGTAACAGTTACTATTCGCACAATGATTCGCGACTTAATTTTGGGGTCGGAACAAACAAAACCGTTAAAAAAGTTGAAGTTATCTGGACTAGCGGACAAATTGATGTGCTAAATGATGTCGCGGTTAATCAGTTAATTGTGATCAAAGAAGGTGTTGGTAATAAATGAAAAATTTGAGACTGGTTTTATTTTTCGTGTTTTTAGCGTGTTTCGCGGTTAATTCTTTTGCTCAAAAAGGCGCAGTTGCGGGTGCGGCAAATTATCAAAAGGGAATTACTTTAGCTAAAAGCAATGATTTTTTAGGGGCGATTGGAGAATTTGAAAAAGCGATCAAAGCAAATCCGAAATATTATGAAGCCTTTGTGGCACTTGGGTTAGCGCGTCAGCAGTTGCAATTAGTTTCGTCAGCCGAAGATTCTTTTCGCCAGGCTGCTGCGTTGCGTCCGACTTCACCCGAACCGCGAATGTTGTTAGGCAGTCTTTTTCAATCGCAAAATAATGCAGCCGGAGCTATTACCGAATATCAGGAAGCTCTGAAAATTGCCCCAACTTACGCCGAAGCGCATTCCGCTATCGGTTTTGTTTTGGCTTCGACCAATCAAATTCCCGACGCAATTAAAGAATTTGAAGTGGCTATCAAACTTAAACCGACTCTTGTTCAGGCGCATTTTTATCTGGGCACGGCAAAATTATTTTCCGATGATGCGGCAGGTGCGATCAAATCTTTATTGCAGGTGACAAAATTAGCTCCAACTAATACGGAAGCACTTTTTTACCTCGGCACGGCTTACGGCAAAACAGGCGACTTAAAATCTGCCATTATTTCGTTTAAGCAAGCCATCAAACTTCAGCCGACTTTTCTCGAAGCCCGTCAATCGCTTGGGCAAATCTATATGGCGGCGGACGATTTGGATTCGGCGATCGTGGAATACCGCGAGATCGTCAAACAAAAACCGGATTATGTTGACGGATACAATAATTTAGGATTGGCTTTGATCGAAAAACGCACACCTGATGAAGCGATTGCAGTTTTTCGCCAAGCCCTTACGCTTGAACCAAATAACACCACCATTCGACATAATTTGGGAATTGCTATTATTCAAAAAGCCGATTACGTTGCTGCCGTTAAAAATTATGAAGAACTGATCCAACTTGCCCCAAATGATGCCGTAGCTTATTACAATTTGTCTTTGGCGTTGAAAAATCAGGATAAATTTGCCGAAGCATTAGTTGCAGTCAATAAAGCCATTGAGTTGGAACCGGATCGTTTGCCCGAATTGCATTACACACATGGAGTTGTTCTGATGCAGTTGGCAAAATTAGACGAAGCCGCCGCAGCTTTTCAAAAATCAATCCAAATCAAACCCGATTACGGTGAATCAATTTACACGCTTGGCACAGTTCGCCAACAACAGGGCAAACTTGACGAGGCGATTACACTTTTCCGCCAAGCCTTAAAATATTTGCCCGAAGCTCCTGAAATTCACAACACGCTCGGCGCGGCTCTGCGTTCCAAAGGCGATATGGAAGGCGCAAAAGCCGAATTACAAGAAGCGGCTCGTTTGAATAAATTGAAAACCAATCGCCAAGCCGCGACTTTTGCTCTGAACACAGGTTTAGCAAATTTGAAAGCCGGAAAAATTGATGATGCGATTGTTCAATTTCAAAAGATTATCGAATTGATGCCTGATAGTGCGATTGGGTATTACAATTTGGCTAAAGCCTTAAAAGGGAAAGGGAAGACGGCTGAAGCCAACGCGCAATTTCAAAAAGCTAAAAAGATAGACCCAAATCTTGCGCCATTATAATTTACGGATTTTTTCGGGGATCGAATGGTTTATAATTGCGGTCACCAGCGTCTTCAACCCTGATCTTATTGGTATTCATTTCAAGCAATAACTGACGATAATTATCTTTATTTAACTCGAACAGAAAATTATCTTTTTCAGTGCTGACAATCAGCCAATGTTTTTTCTTTTTGTTAAAAAGAAATGGTAAACCGGGAAATCCTAAAATTGCTAAAGCTAAACCTTCCATGATTTGCGGTCTTTCCGAATATGAATAACTGGCGATTTTTATAGTTGAATTTGGTAGAGATTGTTGTGACTTTTTATCCTTTTTGCCAATTACATTCATTGTTTCATTTGAAAATGAGATCAGCACTTTCTTTTTTTCGGCGGACGATTCTTTTTTGATTATTAAATCTGCTTCGTAATTGGATATGTTTTGCGCTAAAACCCAATATTGACCGGATAAAACAACAGAAAGAATTAAAATTAAAGAGGTTATTTTCATAATTTTACTCCTTTGGTTTTAGGCTATCTATAATAGTTTGTTGGAAAAGATTTACTGTATTTAGCGGAGTTAAATTATTTGGATTCTGTGAAAGAATCGTTTGCCCCTTTTTTTGATAGATTGCTTGATTTAATTTGTTATCGTGTGTAATTGTAATTCCGGTGAAAAAACCGTCATTTTGAAATTCTATCCCGGATAGCTTCCCGTATTGAAAGGTATAATAGATCAAGGATGATCTTTCAATAACTACATCTGCCCCTGCTCCTTTAACAACAGGTCCTAAGGCGAGCTTGTGGTTGTTCAATTCGTCAGGTTTAATTGAGCCGGTTTTCAATTTTTCAATCAAATACTGCGTCATTATAAAACAAATAATATCGAAATTTTTCTTATCCGCAATTTTCAATTCATAACCAAAATGGGCAAAGTTAACGAAAGTCGGAATACTCCAGCCATCCCCATTGCGAATAGTAACCAAGCCTTTTCCTTTTCCTCCTTTACTCATTAGTAGATTGAGTTGGGAAACATTTTCAAAAACTGCAATTCCTTTTGCTTTTTTGAAGACCTCAAAAGGAACTGAATCTGTTCCAAGTGAAAGGAAAGTCTTTAGAACAGCATTTACTTTTTCAGCCTCAGAATTAGCGGTATCTAATTTAGTTCTATCTTGTGGTAAAACATTTACAGAAAGAAAGAAAATAAACAAAATGAAAATAGTTATTCTCATAAGCTATGGATGGGGATAGATTAAAATTGCCCACTAGAAGACTTGAACTTCTGACTTCTCGCGTGTGAAGCGAGCGTTCTACC
>JAIBCC010000003.1 GCA_019694395.1 Pyrinomonadaceae bacterium
CAAAAGTTCTGAGCGAAGGGACAGATTCATCTTTTCCAAAGAACAACTATCAAGCGTCCAAAATAGTTGTCAAAATGTCAATTCTCAAGATACAAGCGAGGGGTAGAGCGGAGCGACACCCCTCGTTCTGAAGGAGTCGAATATAGATGGCGGATTATTCGACTTACAGCGTCGGATCCTCTTTAAAACTAACGAGGGGTATCGCTCATTATCATTCGCTCTACCCCTCGCTATTGAATGTGTCCCCGTTGGGGACTTCACAGATTTTACTTTTCAGTCAGACTCTTTTTATTCGATGATTTTCATTTGTTTTAAAATATTTCGGGTAATTTCTTTGCGTTTGGCGGCATCTTAATTTTTGTTTATATCAATTAATAGATTCCAAATTTTGGATTTCCAAAAAAGGAATGTCATAAATTCCGTATTCGCGCCAATCTTTGTAATCAAAATGCCACCATTCATTTTCATTGACGGTAAATCCGGCTGATTCCATCAATTTTCGCAATAAATTACGGTTGCGGGTTTCTTCCACCGTTCCGCCTGAATATTCGGGATGAGCCTTGTCGGAAAAATCGTCAAAATCTGACGGCATCGGCAAAAGTTTGCCTGTTTTTAGATCATAAATGCTTAAATCAACCGCACATCCGCGATTGTGACGCGAACCGTTTTTGGGATTAGCAACGAATTTGCGTTTGTCTTCCGGCGTAACTTCCCAAAAAAGTTTTGTAACCGACCACGGGCGATAGCCGTCAAAAATTGCCAAACCTAAGCCCTGCTGTTTCAATTGTTTATGAACTTGCAAAAGTGCTTCGGCGGCAGGACGCTGCAAAAAAGCGCGTGCTTCGGTATAGACCGGACGACCGACGAAATTGTCGCTTCGCGCGTAACGAATATCCAATTTTATGGTTTTATCAAGTTTAATTAGTTCGACCAAATCAGCCTCACGTTTATTTTGTTCTTGGGGCGGCGCATTTTGCGCGAAAAGCAAAGATACTGCAAAAAGCAGAGCAAGCAAAGATGAAACAATAAGTTTTTTCATATCTGTCTAAAAAAGGTTTGAAAACTGTGAGCAGAAAAGTTATTTTAAATAAATAATGCAGGAAGAGCAAAAAAATAAAAAATGTCCCGCCATCAAATGGATGAAACGATTTGGTGTGGCGGGATTTCTGTTTTTCCTTATCAAAGGCTTGATTTGGTTAGCTTTAATATTTGGCGCAACCTACTTTGGCTTTAGTGCTTTTGAATAACTAAGGCTTCTTGACCTTTTCAGCCGGAACTTCTTCGTCATCACCATCCAAAATCTTAACTTCCGAACCAAATTTCTGATATTCCTTAAACCGGATCACGTTGCGGGTTTCATATTGTTCTTTACCCTCGCGCGAGGTCAGACGCACATCCGAGAGAATCGGAAGCAAATATTTTTCGTTGTTGATGCTGACCCAATCATAATCAATAATGCGTTTAGCGGCGCGGACTCTGAAATCCACCGGAATATCCGTAGCATTGCTTTCAACTCGCAAGACGCGAAAATTTTCGCGGTCAATCCAAATTTTTCCTTGCATTCCGGCAACGGTTGAATCAACATTTCCATACGAAATACTTTCAGGTTTTTTATCTACCGAAACGGCAAAACTATAAACGATAGCTTTGCGTTCACGGATTACATCGGTGTCAACCGGCTCAAATTTAGCATCATTTTCACCTTTGAAAATTGTCGCTAAAACTGTGACAAATTCACCCGTTGAGCTTGTTCCGCCTACATCAAAATAACTGCCTTTAGGTTTAGTATCGGTCTGAGGTGCACCATTAATTGATAAAACTCTATATTCTTCTGCTCCATTGGCTCCCGAAATATCAGGCGAACGATAACTGACTGCCACTACCAAACGGTCAAGATTAGTAAAGTTACTCGTTCCGGCGTAGGAAATTCCGCGCTGAATCATTTGTTTAACTACAAAATCGGGCATTTCATCGACTGCTTTTAAGGTTGCTTCGCGTGATTTTTCCAAGACCGAAGTGCTTTCCTTGGCGGATGGAAGCTGAAATGCTGCAGGATTTTCCTTACGGCGACCTGCTTCACGCAAAGTGCGGGAAAGCTCTGTGTCGCCACCGCTTTTAGTGCGGGTTAATCCAATCAAACCATCAGTTACCTGAAAATCAATTCCGCGTCGGCGCACTGCTTCAACGACTTCCGCTTTGATACTTGGATTACGCTGCAAGTCATTAAGCAAATTAACATATTCGCTTTGGGTTAAAGGTTTTTCCTGTGCAAATAAACAAAAGACGGAAAATAAAATAAAAGCTAAAAGTAATAATTTTTTCATTACGCTAAAAAGATGCTTTCAAACCAAAATCAGTTTGCTGATACAATGGTTTATTACATCTGACTTTGCAAAAATTTACAAAAAAAAGCAAAAGCGGAAAAGTTTTATTCAAACAATTCCGCTCTTTACTATATGATTGCTAAATTAAGCTAGGATTAGACCCATTCTTCTTCGTAATTAAGTTTCCATTGACGAACAACCCATTCTTGTGCCGCAGTCATAACATTTTGCTTCCAATTTTTAAGATTTTCAGCGATGGAAAGCGCAGCGAGTGGTTTGCTTGGATCGCGTTCTACGCGAATAACTTCCGTCGGCACTTCAATTAAAGTTTTTTCTTCGTCAATGACGCGTAAAGAAACTTCACTTCCAACCGGCGGGAGAGTTTCCAAATTAACCAAAGCACTTGACTCCCCGATATTTTCCGTTAATCCCTCGACTAAGACTGTTTTCCCGGTCACTTTGTCAATCCAACTTGCCTGAACTCTCAAATTAGCCATAATGCGCTGATGCAACGGCGTTCTTTTTACTGGTTCTGAATATCCAAAATGTGCCATATTTCCCTCCCTTTCTCGATTTATTTTTTAATTGCAGTTAACAAGATGATAGTCTTATCTTGATGCGCCATTAATTTAACCTATCTTTATCAAAAAGTCAAGAATATTGAAAAAAAAGTCAAGAATATTAAAACCGCTCAAACCGCTCAACCTTTGGTCGTATTTTAATTTTTGTCAATCGTGATAATCTCGAAATTTATTATTCTTTGTATTTACCCTAAGATTCGATACTAAAACCGCTCAAACCGCTCAATTTTATCTTTAAATAAAGAGAACTACATTTTTGATAAATACTTTTGAAGAATAAATATATTCCCAAAAAACTATTTAACTTTTATGTAACTTTCCGGATTTAAAATAAAGTTTTGATTTTCAGGTGCATTTTAAGGAACTTAATTTGCCTTAAAAAAAAACGATTATTATTATTGTCAGCAAACAATAAAAGCCCCCCTCCGTAAAATTTATTGTTGGAGACTCTAATTTTGTGAAAAATCAGCGTTTAAGGTTCTTTTATAATTAGACTTGATAATAATAGTGTTTTTTCAGAACTATCTAAAATCCAAATTTCAAAATCAAAAATCCAAATTTTGAGATAGTTTTATTAATAATTACTTGTAAAAAGCAATTTTGTTTTAAGAATTATATATTTCAATCAAAGAGGTCAAGATGGCTAAGAATTTACTTTCTAATTCAATAAAGTTTTTAGTGCTGAGTGTCTTTTGCTTTGTATTAAGCGTGGCACATACATCGGCACAATCAACTGTTTCTGGTGGTATTCGCGGGAATGTGACCGATCCACAAGGAGCAGCCGTTGCTAATGCAACAGTTAAAATTACAAATACCGGAACTAATAAAGCAGACACTGCAACGTCAGATTCTGATGGAAATTTTCGTTTTAATAACCTTCAGCCCGGTATCTATTCATTATCAGTTACTTCTTCGGGATTTGCTGAATTCAAAAAAGAGCAAATTATTGTTGAGGTAGGACAATTTACGACAATCAATCCGACTATGGCTTTAGTGGGACAACAGGCTTCAGTTGAAGTTACCGCCGAAGCTCCGATTGTCAATACTAATGATAACGCAAATACCAACAACTTTAACCAAACATCAATCAACGAATTACCGATTAACGGAAGACGCTGGTCAAACTTTGCGATTCTTTCGCCGAGTGCAGTTCCGGACGGAACTTTTGGTTTGATCAGTTTCCGTGGTATTTCGGGACTTTTGAATAACAACACAATTGACGGTGGTGATAACAACCAAGCGTTTTTCTCGGAAGAAAGAGGAAGAACCCGTATTAACTATGTTATCAGCCAAGCCGCAATTCGTGAGTTTCAAGTTAATACTTCAAACTATTCAGCCGAATATGGACGTTCAGCCGGTGGTGTAACCAACGCTGTGACCAAAAGCGGAACCAATAATATTCACGGTGAAGCTTTCTACTACATTCGTAATAACCGTTGGGGCGCACGTAATCCCCGAGCTTTCCAATCAGTTTTGAATAATGGCGTAGCCGATGTCATAGCAGCTAAACCAAGAGATCTTCGCCAACAGTTTGGAGCAACAATTGGCGGACCGATTAAGAAGGATAAATTATTTTACTTTTTCAGTTATGACCAACAAAAACGTAATTTCCCCGGTTTAGCAGTATTCACCAACCCTGGTTACTTGAATACAGTTAGCACTGCTACCTTAACCGGAAAGGGTCTGACAACAACTCAAATTAACGATACTTTGACTTTCATCAACTCTTTGACCGGTGAAACACCGCGAAAGGGTGATCAGCTTTTGTTATTGCCAAAAATTGACTGGATTATCAACGATAAACATTCATTGGCGGTTTCTTATAACCGTCTTCGCTGGGATTCTCCAGCGGGTATTCAAACTCAAGCGGTCAATACTTTTGCTCGTCGAAGTTTTGGTGATGACTTTGTTGATGTAGATTCGGTCAATGCCAGATTGACTTCAACTTTGAGCCAAAATATGTTGAACGAAGCTCGTTTCCAATATGGACGCGACTTTGAGTATGAGTTCAGTCAAGAGCCGCTTCCCGGTGAACCGACTACTGCAACAACCAGCCAAGGGGCTCGTCCGCCGCAAATAACTTTGACAAACGGTTTGCAATTTGGAACAGCTAACTTCTTGGAACGTGCAAAATATCCTGATGAAAGACGGATTCAATTTGCAGATTCATTAACCTGGACCAGAGGAAATCACACCTTCAAATTTGGTGGAGATTTTAACCACGTTACTGATGATTTGGATAACTTAAGAACACAAGCAGGTCAATATACCTACAGCAACATCAATGATTTTATTATTGACTATGTAAACTGGAAAACACCTTTAAATGCAGCAACCGTCTGTTCAACCAGCACTCGAACTGTCGGAAGATGTTACACCAGCAGCTATGCTCAAGGTATCGGTATTCTTGGAACTAAATTCAGCACCAATGAATATAACTTCTTTGGTCAAGATGATTGGCGTGTTACTCCGCGTGTTACCGTTAATTTAGGATTACGTTGGGAATATCAACAAATGCCAAAGGCATTCTTAGCAAATACCAGCACTGCTTTAATTCCGTCAATTAACCGCACTGTTGCCGAAGCTACTTCGTATATGCCGAGCGATAAAAATAATTTTGGTCCTCGAATTGGTTTTGCTTATTCATTGACTGAAGATGGTAAAACATCATTGCGTGGCGGATACGGGATTTATTATGGACGCATTCAGAACTCAACTATTTCTAATGCGCTCATTAATACCGGAAATAGCGGCGGACAAGCACAATTGAGCATTTCTCAAACATCAGCTTGCGCTCCGATTTTTCCGGCTGTTTTAACTCCTGCTTGTGCAACCTTTAGTGCAGGTGCTATCCAATTCTTCCAAAAGGATTTCCAAGCACCGCTTATCCATCAATACGACTTGGTATTTGAACGTGAAGTAATGAAGAATACAACTTTTTCATTCTCTTATGTTGGCAGCAGTGGATACAATTTGCCGATTTTCTATGATCGAAATTTAGCACAAAATACTACCACTCCAACCAATACATTCACGATTTATGGTGGACCGTTGAATGGAACAGTATTTACTTTGCCGAACTATTATTCAACCGGCACCACCACTAATCGTCCGGTAGCAGGTTTTGCTCAGTTGACTGAAATTAGAAGTTCAGTTAAATCACAATATGACGGAGCCGTTTTCCAGCTTAACCGTCGGTTTACAGATGGCTTGCAATTCAATGTCAGCTATACTTTGGCAAAAGCATACGATACGGGACAAACTTCGCAAACATTTACGGCTAATAACACGCCATTTGATCCGTTTGACAGTTCATATGAACGTGGTGCGAGCCGATTTGATGTCCGACACAAATTTGTTGCCAATGCAGTTTATGCACCAAAACTTTATAAAGGTGATAGCGAAGCAGCAAAACAATTGCTTAATGGATGGTCATTTGCACCAATTCTTGCAATCTATTCTGGTCAACCATTTACCAGTTTCGTTTCGGGAACAGGATTGAATGGTTCACAAGGTAGCTCGCGTTTCCCGTTGGAACCCAACAATAACTACAGATTGCCTAAGTTGGTTAACCTTGATGCACGGCTTTCAAAACGTTTTGCCTTTAGCGAAAAATACAAATTAGAATTTTTAGCTGAAGTATTTAACGTAGCAAACCGAACTCAAGTATTCCAAAAGAACAATACGCTTTATACCCGTTCTACAAACTGTGCCACGATTAATGGTATTACAACCAATAACGCTAATGGTTTGTGTTATGGAACGACTTTTGGACAAATTACAACAACTGACAGCACCCTGTATCGTGAAAGACAAATTCAATTATCTACACGTTTCCAATTCTAATTTGAATCAAAGTTAGAATTATTTCAGCCCGTTTCGTTTGAGACGGGCTTTTTTATTTCTGTGATAGAATTTTGGGAAACTGACAAATTATTAAGAAAAACCAAAAAGTTGATATGTTTAGCAAAAGTCTTTCGATTATTTTCCTTTTATTACTTTCTTTTTCGGCGTTAGCACAGAATTTTCAGCAAATTGCCGATGGTATCGAATATGCAGAAGTCGTGCGCGGAACGGAAAAAGAACCGATTCGTGCTAATCTATTGCGGCTTGATCTAACTAAGGTCAGATTAGATGTTGTTCACGCGCTCGATGCCGCCATCGGTTTGGAAAAAACAAGTTCGATTGCCACGAGACACGGCGCGATTGCAGCGATAAATGCCGGATTTTTTAGATTGGATAAGAGCCTTTTCGCAGGTGATGATGTTGGGATTTTAAAAATAGACGGAGATGATTTAAGTGAAGCCACTAATAATCGGATTGCCATTTTTATAAATAATACATCTTCTAAAACAGAGGTAGAAATTGAACATTTTACCAGCGAAAATTTTATTGAGATCAAAAAAGAAAAAATCAAAATTTCAGGAATTAACCGTGAGCGTAAAGCGGACGAAATAATTGTTTTCACCCCATTTTTTCATCGAACCACGCTAACTGATTCTAATGGAACTGAGATTATTGTAAAAAAAGGCAAAATTACCCAAGTTCTTGATGGCAAAGGTAGTAGTGAAATTCCTAGTGATGGATTCGTAATATCAGCGAGTGGAAAAAAGCGGGAAGAGATTTTAAAGACCGTAAAGATTGGCTTAAAAGTGAGGAAATTTGGAGCTATGGGAGTTCCAATGACCAGAAACAATGGAGTTTTATCAATCCCTACCAAAGATATTTTTGTAATTTCTGCTTTATCAGAAGACATTGTTGCCGGAGTTCCTCAACTCATTAAAAACGGCAAAATCGAGATTACCTGGGAGCAAGAAAAAACAAATAAATCATTTGTTGAAACCAAACATCCGCGCACAGCAGTTGCCAAATTAAAAGATGGAAAATTTTTGATGGTCACGGTTGACGGCAGAAGCGAATCAAGCGGCGGAATGAGTTTACAGCAGCTTGCCGAATTTTTACTTGAACAGGGCGCGACTGACGCAATGAATTTGGACGGCGGCGGTTCAACTACAATGTTTCTTGACGGAAAAGTTGTCAATCATCCATCGGACAAAGAAGGCGAGAGAAGTGTTGGTGATGCAATCCTAGTTTTCCCGCGTAAAAAACAGTAAAATAAAAGGTCAAAAGTTCAATCTCAAAAGTTTGGTTCAGTTACTTGGATTCTCAGACTTTCGACCTTTGACTTTTAGACTTTCAACTAAAATTTATGACACAACCAAAAATCTCGAAAAATAGAATTTCCCAAAAAGCAGGCAGTTTTACCGAATCCGTTATTCGTGAGATGACGCGCGAGGCTTTGAAATACGGCGCAGTCAATCTTGGACAAGGTTTTCCTGATTTTGCCGCGCCTTTCGACATTAAAGAAAAAGCAATTGAAGCCATCGCCGGGGACAAAAATCAATATGCGATTACCTGGGGTGTAAAGGAATTTCGGGATGCAATTGCAGCTAAAACCAAATGGTTCTTAGGTTTGGAAATTGATCCTGAAACCGAATTAACGGTTACTTGCGGCTCAACTGAGGGAATGATCGCGGGGATGATGGCTTGTGTTGACGAAGGCGAAGAAGTTATTGTTTTTGAGCCTTTTTACGAAAATTATGCGCCGGATGCCATTCTTTCAGATGCTAAACCGCGTCATATTGCGCTTTATCCGCCCACTAAAGACGGCGAAAGCTGGACTTTTGACCGTGAAGAACTGCGCTCGGCTTTTAACGAAAAGACCAAAGCAATAATTATCTGTAATCCAAACAATCCGACGGGAAAAGTTTTTACCCGCGAGGAACTAGAATTTATCGCTGATTTGTGCAAAGAATTTGATGCACTGTGTTTTACGGACGAAATTTACGAACACATCATTTACGATGAAAATTTACCGCATATTTCGATGGCGCAGATTGATGGAATGCGCGAAAGAACGATTGTCGTCAATTCTCTTTCCAAAACCTATTCTGTAACGGGTTGGCGCGTCGGTTATTGTATTGCTCCGCCTGATATTACCTCGGCGATCCGCAAAGTTCACGACTTTTTGACCGTTGGTGCAGCGCATCCGTTACAGGTTGCGGGTGCTTATGCCCTAAGCCTTCCGCCAAGTTATTACGAAGGACTCAAAACCGAATACGAACATAAAAAAGACCTGATTTTTCCCGCTTTGCGCGAAGCCGGATTCAAATGTTTTGCGCCGGAAGGGGCGTATTACATTATGGCTGATATTTCGGATTTCGGTTTTGCCAATGACATCGAATTTACCCGCCATTTAATTCAAAATATTGGTGTCGCAGTTGTTCCTGCGTCAAGTTTCTATCACGACAAAAAATTAGGCTCACAACAAGTCCGATTTTGTTTCTGCAAAAAGGACGAAACTCTAAATGCGGCGGTTGAACGGCTGCAAAAATTAAGAAACGGTTAAACTTGTAAAATGTTTGTAAAATGCCTCTGAAATGAAACCTTTTCGATTGTCAAAGCAACTAATAATTGTGTCTAATTCGTAATTAAAGACAGGCTTAGCTGTCAATCTTTTATAAAATTTTGGAGGTTTTATGTTCAAAGCAAGTAATTTATTTGCTCTTTTGGCTCTTTTTGTTTTAGTGGGTGTATCTGCCAAAGCCCAAAATCCGTTACCGCAAAAGGAAAGAATTCCGATGACTCAAGGTTTTGAGATTTTCGACGATGGCGGCGGAAGTTATCTGGGCGTGCAAACTCAGGAAGTTACCAAAGAAAATTTCAGTAAACTTGGTCTTTCAAGTGTTCGTGGTGTGGCGATCGAAAAAGTTATGGAAGATTCGCCTGCGAAACAAGCCGGATTACAGGATGGCGATGTAATTGTTCGTTTCAACGGAGAAGAGGTTTCCAGTTACCGCAAATTGACTCGTTTAATTGGCGAAACCGATCCCGATCATCAGGCAAAAATTACTGTTGTTCGCGGTGGAAGCGAAAAAGAAGTAACCGTTACCATAGGCAAACGTCAGGCTCCAAAATTTGAAATGGGTAGTTTTGGTATGGTAATGCCCAAAATGCCGGAAAGTAGAGTTTTTGAAAGAAGAGGAATGCCCGAAGGCGGAGTATTTGAACGGTCAATGACAATTCCTGATGGTGAAAAAGGCGATGTTTTTGTTTGGGAAGGTGATGGAAAAGACGGTAATTTTGTCTTTGGCTCAACCAGACAAATTGGGGTTGGAGTTTCAAGTTTGACCAAACAGCTCGGCGATTATTTTGGCATTGCTGATGGCAAAGGCATTTTAATTAATAACGTCAACGAAAATTCACCCGCCGCCAAAGCAGGTTTAAAAGCCGGTGATGTGATTGTCGAAGTTGAAGGAAAAGCTGTCACCAATACGATGGATTTAATTCGCGGAATCAGCGAAAAGAAAGAAGGTGATGTTACTCTGACCATTTTGCGTAACCGCAACCGTCAAACCGTTAAAGTTACACCGGAAAAAATGAAAGAAAGTGATACTCCTTTTAAAGTTTTCGGGACTCCGGGCGGAAGCGTTCAACTGAGAACCGCACCGCAAGTTCGGATGGGAACTCCTGCAGTAAAAGTTGCTCCTGCCAGAGTAAAAGCGATTACCAGAGTTTTGTAAATTAAAGATTGTCGAAAGTCTGAAGGTCAAAGGTCAAAAGTCGAAGAACTTGAAATTAAATTTTCGAAGGCTTTTGACTTTTAACTTTTGACTACTTTTTACTTTTAGCCGCTTCTTTGGCAAGCTCGTTGGCATCTTGACTCAAAGTGCGACCTTCTTCCATCAGTTTTTGGAAATTATCATCAAGCTCTTTAAATTTTGCCTTAGTTGTTTCAAGTTCTTTAGGATCGGATCCGCCAAATGAATCACGCAGGAGAATTGCCGATTTCCGACGATAATCAAAAGCATCAAGCTGTTTTCGCAGAGCTTGGGATTTCATATCCAAATATTCTTTGTAAGTGTCATTAACGTTTAACTCTTTGGCTTCTTCGATTTTTTTATACGCCGATTCTCCAAGCGTGACTCCATTATCAATTTCGCTGACCAGATTTCCGGCAATTTCTTTAACCTTGGTAATTTCTTTATTGCTCATGGCGGCTTTTAATTCCTCGGTTTTCCCCATATTATCTTTGTAAATTGCCTTAATTTTTTTGAGGTCGTCATTTGCACTATTGATAATGTCAACCGCTTTTTGAGTATCGTCGGTGCTTAAAATATCAAAACCGCCGGAATCAGACGATTTTCTCTGACACGCCGAAAAAAAGAGTGCGATTGATAGAATTGTAAGTAAAATTTTTTTCATTTCAGAAAACTGATTTCGCCTAAGGCTTTACGCCTCCACACAAATCCATCCAAAACATAATGCGTAAATTGCGGTAAAGCCAGAAGGGGAACTAACAGTGTTTTCAGATTTTTCGACCATTCCCATTCAGAACCGAAAAGCCACAGCCGTTCGTGCCAAATTCCACGATGCCAGAAAAATTCCTCAATATAAGCCAGAAACCACAGCGTCGCTAAAAATATTAACCAATTTGCCGATAAAAAGCGATAAAAACTTGAAGCGGTTTCGCGCCGCGCCTTGGCATAAAAATAAACGATGGCGAAATAGGGAACTCCGTGAATTATGACGTTGGTGACAGTAAAGGCATAATCCGAATTAAAATAAACGATTCCGACATACCAGCAAATTGCTGTAGTCGCCACGACAATATCTTTTCCGACATTTAAAAAGCCCTCGGTAAAATAAAGATAAACGGATTTGGCAAAATAAGTTAGGAGTGAGAGAACATAAATTGGAAAAAGAATTTGTTCAATAAAATTCGGAATATCAATAAAATCATTTTGCACAAACCATTCAAAATTTCTCGGCAACCTCGTCATCCAAAAAGCTAGCGGATAAATACTTGCCAAATAAATTGTGACGGCATCGATCCACCAAGTTAAACTACTGTTTTCTTTAGCCTTAGCCCGATAAAGATTAACCCAGCCATATTGCTGACGGACAAAATGAAAAACTGCAATATAGGCTAAAACCCGCCAAAATGTTAGTGCAGATTCAGAATAAAGCGCAACTCCGATCAAATAACCGGAAATCGGAGCTAAAGTATAAAGCCAAATGCGGCGTTTAAATTCTTCGATGTCAAAATAAACCCGAAAGCTTGTTGCCCAAACGTGTGCGACATCAATCATCAAAACTGCCGTAATCCAAGTCCAATCCGGCGAATCTTCTTCTAAAAATCCCGCACTGGAACCAACTATCAGCAAAATAATTGCTGCCAATGCGCTTCCAAGAAAAACGCTCAGATCAATAGCCGGAGAAAAAAGCCATTTTGAATTGGATACTTCGCTATTCATTTCGGACAACTCAAATTTAACGCAAAGTTGGTGGAAGTAAAAGGGAAAAAGGAAAAGGTAAAGCTTTTTTCGTTTTCAAAAGAATTTACCTTATCGAATAGGTCAATCCTTCAAAAAAACGGAATTAGCTTTACCCTTTCTCTTTTACTTTTTACCTTTTAATTTTCCACTTCAACGAATTTCGGCAATGAAATCGCTTTGTTCAGGAAAACACCAAATTCAGTATTTGGTTTAACGGTTGCTTCTTCGCCTTTGACCAACAAATCGGCAATGATCCCCGCGCCTGCACCTGCGCCGGCACCGATAGCAGTTCCGGCTCCGCCACCAGCGATTCCGCCAATGATCGCGCCAAGTCCGGCTCCGCCGCCGATGAAAATCACCTTACGATTTTTCATTTTGTCGCCCGAAGCTGTTCCTTCGTTATCACTTTTTGCGCTATTGCTGGTTAATTCGGTTAAATCGCCGGAAATTGTATGTTTTGCTCCGGTAGGAGTTTTAATTTCAATAAAATCAACGTCAATCGAACCCGGTTTACCACCTTTCGCTGCCGGAGTTACCACTGTTACTTTGCCCGTCACTGTAGAACCGACCGGCACCACGATCACTCCGCCGTTTCCATAAACAGGCTCAGTTACGGTAGTTGTAAAAAGGTCGCCGACTTTTGAAGTTTTTGAACTGATCGTGCCGTTCATCCGAACCCGAATTACTGAACCTTGGTCAACTGCATAAAGTTTGATGACAGGCGCAGTTGGAGCCGTAGTTTTGGTGGTAGTTGTTTTTTTCAAAACAGGTTTTTTGCGGGTCGTGGTTTTTTTAGTTTGGGCAAACGCATCAACTGCCCCGATTGCCAAAAATAAAGTTAAAACTGTTGTAATGATCCCTAATTTTTTCATTTCATATTCCTCACTTTTTCAAAAATTTGCTTCGGGGACAGTCGCGTTGCATATGACGCAGAAATCAATTTTTCCGTTGTCTCAGTTTGTTGAATGCAACCTTTAATTAAAAAATTAACACTAAAATAACAAAAAATAAATTATTGAAAATTTTTCCGGTATTTTCTTGAAAAAAAGTAATGATTAAATGTATATTCAAGCAACTAAATAAATTTCGTTTTTTCCTTTGAATGAGGTTGCCCTCAGTCCGAACCGGCTGAGGGTAAATAGCTTAAAAGAAGAAGTTTAACAAGTTTTTGCACTATTATAAGTGATTATGAAAATGACATTCCCCCAACAAGCATTTCTATTATTTTTGTTAAATCTCCTTGACGCGCTTTTGACGATTTACTGGGTGCGAAACGGATTTGCCTCAGAAGGCAATCATTTAATGGCAAGTCTTTTGGATTTAGGGGATTTACCCTTTTTAGCGGTTAAGATAGCAATCGGCGCATTAACGGCATTTGTTTTGTGGCGTTGGAAACATTCACCATTGGCAAAATATGGCTTGGCATTAGCGTTAATGGTTTATATTGGTTTAATGGGAATCCATTTTGTAACAGGACTTTCCGCCTTTGGATTTTTATCACAAACGACGGTCAATAATTTTAGTATTTGGGCAAATAATCTTTTTGCCTAAGATATATTTCGATAAATTTCCTCAGTTTCCTCGATCATTTTGTCTAAGCAGAATTTTTCTTTAGCAATAGTTTGCAAATTTTTCCCAAATTCCTCGCGCAATTTTTCATTAGCTAAAAATTCACAAATTTTTCCAGCTAATTTGGTCGGATTTTCAATCGGAACCAAATTTTCTTTTCCGATCAGTTCTTTTGCGCCTTCTGTTTCAGTCGCCGCAACCGGACAGCTGCTTGCCATTGCTTCCAAAATTGCCAGCCCGAAACTTTCGGAATGCGAAGGCGAAACAAACAAATCGCAAGCGTGAAGTAAAGTTGCCATATCCTCAACCCAATTTAGCCATAAAAATTTGTCTTCCAGACCGAAAACATTAACCAATCGTTTTAATTTACGGCGAAATGATTGGTCAACCGAATTATCTTTGCCGACAATAACAAAATGGGTATCGGGAAATTTTTCTGCGACCAGTTGCGAAGCAATAATTAGATCTTCCTGCCCTTTGAGCGGAATCAGCTCGCCAACCGCAGCGATCATCAGCGAATCAAACGGAATATTGTGTTCAAAACGAAATTCACGACGAAGGTTTTCACGCGGCGAATCAGAAAAATTTTCAATATTTATTCCATTTGAGATGATCGTAATTTTTTCAGCCGGAAAAAGTTTTTCCAATTGAGGTTTAACAGCGGAAGAAACCGCAATTGCTTTGGAAAGGTTTTTCAAAGCAAAGCGATAAAACGCTTTCATTGGGAAAAGAACGTGGCGCGTCAGAACAAATTTTGGTGATTTGGCAAGCCGGCACGCCAGGCTGGTGGGGAAATAATCACGGGCAAGATGTGCGTGGACAATTTCAATTTTGTGTTGATTAATGAATCTGGCAATTCGCTGTGCACTGAAAATTCCAATTGAATTGCGAATCGAAACCTCCAAAATATTTTCAGGGGGCAAAAAATTCAACCGTTCTTTCCAAACGCTGGTTGGACGAATGACCACAAAAACTTCGTGACCGCGATTCTGCAAACCGTGACATAGATCAACGAAATGTTTTTCGCCGCCGCCGAAATTTTTTGCCGAACTGATATGCAAAATACGCATAAAGTAAAAAGTAAAAAGTAAAAAGTAAAAAAATTGGCTAAATTATAGCTTACGTTTGAATTAAAAGCATTCAACGATTTTATAAGATTTTTTATTTTGCCTTTTTACTTTTTACTTTTTACTTGAACATTTCATCCATCATTTGAGTAAATTCCCAAAAACCTTTTTTATCAACGATCCATTTTGCCGCCACGATTGCGCCTGAGGCAAAACCTTCGCGGGTGCGGGCAACGTGCGTCAGACAAATCTGGTCAGCCAAACCGTCAAAACCGACAATGTGTGTGCCCGGAATATTTCCGGCGCGAGTCGAACTGACGGAAAATTCACGGCTAACTTTTTCTTCAACTAAGGCTTTTAATTTCAGAGCTGTCCCGCTTGGTGCATCTTTTTTGCGGGAATGATGCTGTTCTTCGATAAAAGGCTCGTAATCGGGAAATTTGGCAAAAAGTTCAGAGGCTTGAGAAACTATCCGGTAAAAAATATTAACTCCAACAGAAAAATTCGCTCCGAAAATAAATGCTCCGTCCGATTCTTCGACCAATTTTTTGATGCTTTCAAGCTCACTATTCCATCCGGTTGTGCCTTCGACTAAGGGAACTTTTGCCAACAAACAGGCTTCGACATTGCGGCGGACGGCTTCGGCTGTTGAAAAATCAATCGCAACATCTGCAATTTTTAATTTCTCCGCCAATTCATTTACCGAAAGATTTGCATCTCTTTCATCAATAATTTCAATGATTTCGTGGTTGTCATCGTAAGCCAGATTTTCGATGAGTCTTCCCATCACGCCGTGACCAATTAAAGCTATTTTCATAATTTTTTGATTTTACATAAACGCTTGTAATCTTTGCATCATTGCTGCTTTTGATTGTGCGCCGACAATACGGTCAACTTCTTCGCCGTTTTTGAAAATGATCAATGTCGGAATGCTTTGCACCCGAAACTTTGACGCAGTGCGCGGATTTTTGTCCACATCCAATTTTCCTATTTTTACTTTTCCTGCTAATTCTTTTGCCAAAGCGTCAATGGTTGGCGCAATCATCTTACAAGGCGGACACCAGGTTGCCCAAAAATCAAGCAAAACGGGGATTTTTGAGTTTTCAATTTCGGCGGCAAAATTTCCGTCAGTAATCATAATTGGTGAAACTGAAACAATTAAAGGACTTTTGCATTTTCCGCAAATTGCTTGTTTTTCAGAATTAAGCGCAACCCGATTTTTGGCACCACAATTTTGACAAGTAACGATTTGTTTTTCCATTTTTACTTCCCCTTTTTCTTACGATTAAAGATTACCAAAACTTTTTTCCAAATAACAAAACCGAACCTATTGACTTTTCATTTCAAACTAAAGTATAAAACACTCAAACTAAAATTTAGAGAGTTAAGTTTGAGACCATCGTGTTTTTAAACCGTAATTTTATCAAACGGATTCGCTATCGCTTATTTGTTTACTTTGGGATTTCTCTGATCTCGGTTTCCTGTAGTTTATTTTGGCAGCAAAAACCCGAAGTAAATCAAGCGAAAAGCATCGAAAAAGTTGTCGAAACCCGGGTTAGTTTTCTGGCGGTTGGGGATATTATGCTCTCGCGCGGAGTGGCGCGGGCGATCTCGCGTTCCGGCGAAACAACTTCTCCGTTTGAAAAAAAGCAAGATGTTTTTCAATCAACCGACTTTAATTTTGGCAATCTGGAATCGCCGATTTCGGGTAAAAACGATGTTTTAGGAAAAGGCTTGGTCTTTAATGCCGATACCGAAAACATCGCCGGATTAAAGAAATTTAATTTCAAAATTCTAAATCTCGCCAATAATCACGCTTTTGACCAAGGGTTAAGCGGATTGTTCCGCACACACGAGTTTTTAAAAGAAGAAAAACTCGGATTTATCGGAACGGGCGAAAATCTGGAAGCGGCGTGGCAACCGAAAATCATTGTAGTTAATGGAGTCAGGATCGGTTTTATCGGAGCTTCGTATTCATCTTTTAATGATGGCGGGACTCAGCGTAACGAAAATGTAGCCCGAATCGAAGACACGGAAAAACTCAAACGAGCCATTAAAATTTTGCAGATCAAAAAAGTGGATTTTATTGTGGCGACAATGCACGCCGGAGATGAATACACGCGTCATCCGAACGCTTCACAGATAAATTTTGCCCGCACAGCGATCGATTTTGGCGCGGATATTGTCATTGGCGGACATCCGCACTGGATTCAAACGATGGAAAAATACAAAGATAAATATATTTTCTATTCGTTGGGAAATTTTATCTTTGACCAGACTTTCAGCCGTGACACAACCGAAGGCTTAACACTGAAAATTACTTTGAAAAATCGGAAATCTTCCGTTTCGCAAACCCAAATCGAACAAATAGAATTACTTCCGGTTATCATCGAAAACGCCAGCACACCGCGCCTTGCCAATGAAAGGGAAGCAGCTCAGATTTTGCAAAAAATTGGTCTGAATGAAAGAATTTTGAAATAAAATTTGCCCGCGAAACACACGAAATACACGAAAAGAAAAAGAAGAGCTTTTGAGAAAATTGTTTTTTTTCGCGTCTTTTAGCGTATTTCGCGGGCAAAAACCTAACCCAACATTTTTTCAATTACGCCAAAATTTGTGTTGTTTTAACTTTTTTCAAATTATAAATTGCCAATCCAAATATGATTAGAGCAATTACGATTTGGATTTCCCAAATTTCAAGAGGATTTTCGTTAAAAGAAAATGTTTGTAGATAGTTTGTGAATTCAGACAGTCCGTTTTTTTGAATAAAACTCGACAACATCCAAATCCACACAAAAGAAAAATATCCGCTCAGAAGAATTGAAATCGTTTTAGTCATCCAATGCTGTATAAACAATAGATACGCAGCAATCAATAGTAAAAACGCCTCAATCGGAAAATTGTTGCTGAAATACCAGGGACACGCGATACCACTGCAACCCTTTGAATTTTGTTGGATAATCCAGAAGAAATTATAAAAAGCGATGCCAAAAATAATGATTTTCGGCAAACTTTTCACAAAATTATTCTGGGTTATTTTCATCTTAGATTAATTGGCTAACATCTTTTCAATCACGCCGTAACTTTTTTCGTAACTTATTGAGTTAGTCACATATAAATCCCAAATAGAGATTTTTTTCAAGAGCTTGATTAAAAGCGTAAGTTAATTTTCGCAAAGTTAAAATTGCAGTTTCGGAATTCACCAATGATTGCATTTTTTGACATTCAGCTAAAAATTCCCTAACCTCACTTGGACTAAAGAAATAAACCTCATAGTCATCATAGTATTTTCCAAACCATTCAAATTGGGGAAAATTCTCATGGAAAAGACTTAATCTGAATTCAATCTTTTCCAACCCTATTTCGCTTGTGTCAACTTCGATTTCTTTGCTCAATAAAACTTCTGCTCGTATAGCTTCAAAATTAGAGCTATCAACACTGATGTTCAAGTTTTCCCCAAAAGTTCCATCAAGTCCGGCTTCGGTTTGAAGCATCAAATCTAAAGTTCCGTTGGCATATTTCCCGAAAATATCGTCCATTATTAACTCAACATCTTTTCAATCACGCCGTAACTAGCTTCGATAGCATCATTTAGCTTGCTCGAATCAGTTCCGCCACCTTCTGCCATATCGGGTTTGCCGCCGCCGCGCCCGCCGACGATTGGAGCGATTTCACGAACGATTTCGCCCGCTTTAACTTTGCCTGTTAAATCATCGGAAACGCGAACGATGAACGAAACTTTTTCGTCTTCGGTGCGGGCGAGAATGACCACGCCGGATTTAATTTTTGCCATCAGAGTATCGGACAAATGACGCATTCCGCCTTTGTCCAATCCGTCAACCGTTTTGGCAACAACCTTTACGCCCGAAATTTCTTTGGCTTCGTCACCATTTGAAGCTGCGCCGCCGATTGCACCGGTGGCGATTTTCATCTTCAAATCGTCAATTTCTTTGCGCGTTTTCTTTAATTCTTCCTGCAATTTTTCAATCGCATTTGGTAAGTTATCGCGCTGAGTTTTCAAGACATTGAGCGAATCGGCAATCAATCGTTCATCTTCGCGGAAACGTGCAAAAGCGTCAAAGCCCGTAATTGCCCGAATTCGGCGAACGCCCGAAGCAATCGCTTCATCAGCCGTGATTTTGAACGAGCCGATGTCGCCTGTCGCGCGGACGTGTGTTCCGCCGCACAGCTCACGCGAAAATTCGCCGTTGCCGACTGATAAAACCCGAACTTTTTCGCCGTATTTTTCGCCGAAAAGTGCCATCGCGCCCGAACGCATCGCTTCTTCGATAGACATTAAATCCGTATTGACTGAATGATTCAGCAAAATTTCACGGTTGACCAGATCTTCCACCTCTTTAATTTCCGAATCGGAAAGCGGTTGATAATGCGTAAAGTCAAAACGCAAATAATTCGGTGCGACAACTGAACCCGCCTGTTTAACGTGCGTTCCCAGAACTTCGCGCAAAGCAGCGTGAACAAGGTGTGTTGCCGTATGATTTCGCCGTGTCGCGTCACGTTTTTCAACGTCAACATTTGCTGAAACCACATCGCCGACTTTGACGCTGCCGCTTTCAACTTTCGCTTTGTGCAAACTGTATTCTTTGACAGGTGCGAAAGTATCAAAAACTTTGATTTTGCCGTTGTTAAGCGTTCCTGTATCGCCGACCTGTCCGCCCGATTCTGCGTAAAAAGGCGTTTTGTCGAGAACAATTAAACCTTCATCGCCGGAGGTTAATTCGTTGACTTGTTCGCTATCTTTAACTAAAGCAAGGACTTTAGCATTATCAACGCTTGTGAAATCGTAGCCGACAAATTCGGTGCGAATATCAGAGCGTCTTTGCAAAGCCGCGTAAATCGGATTAATTTTTTCAGCTTGTTTGGTTTTGCCGATTTCAGATTTTTGCTGAATAAATTGAACAGCTTTATCCAATTTTGCAATAAATAGTTCTTGATTATCGGTAAGATTATCAACAACCCCGTCTTGGTAAAAGTCACAAACAAATGCGCCGCGACTTTGACTTACAACAAATATTAAGTCGGTTGGTAATCCATAAGTATCCTTTAAAGGAGCAAGTTCATGGATGAAAATATTGTCAGACTCGGAATTAATTTTTGAATCAATTAACTCATTTAGTTTTTTCAACCCAACTGTCAATGTATTACCAAACCTTTTTTCCTCAAGTTGAACCATTTTGTCAATAAAGTCTTTTTGCGCTTCGAGTTCGGGATAAGCCTCTTTCATCTCATCAATCACGAATCCGCAGACTTTATGGAAAAACAAATCTCTGTCAAAACCGAGATGTTCACGTCCGTGATAGATGGCGCGGCGCATAATTTTTCGCAAAACGTAGTTTCTGCCTTCATTTCCGGGCAAAATTCCGTCGGCAATCGCAAAAGCGGTTGAGCGGGCATGGTCAGCCACAACGCGCATCGCAAATCCTGCTTGCGTTTCGGCTTCGTAATATTTGTCAGCAAGCTGCGCTGTATAATCAATGATTGGTTTAATTAAATCCGTTTCGTAATTAGTTGAAACGCCTTGCAGAACAGCCGCCATTCTTTCTAAACCTGCGCCGGTATCAACTGATGGAGCAGGCAGCGGAGTGAGTTTAAAACCGCCTTGTCCGTCTTCGGAACGCTCGAACTGCATAAAGACGAGATTCCAGATTTCCATCGTCGTATCGCCTTCGCCGTTGACCCATTTCGGATGATTTTCTTCAGGATTATCAGGCTGGTCGCCCATATAATAATGGATTTCCGAACAAGGTCCGCACGGTCCCGTGTCGCCCATTTGCCAAAAATTATCCTTGCGTCCGAATGGCAAAACTCGTTCAGGTTTTGCGCCAACGGAAATCCATAAATCACGGGCTTCTTCGTCTGCCGGAACTTCCGTGTCGCCGCCGAAATACGAAAACCAGAGCCGCGCAGGTTCTAATTTGAGTTCGTTGACCAGAAAATCCCACGCAAATTTTATGGCATCTTCTTTGAAATAATCGCCAAATGAAAAATTGCCGAGCATTTCAAAAAACGTATGATGCCGCGCGGTTTTGCCGACTTCATCGAGGTCATTGTGTTTTCCCCCGGCGCGAATGCACTTTTGCGAAGACGCGGCACGAGTGTAATCGCGTTTGTCCTGTCCGGTAAAAACGTCTTTGAATTGGTTCATTCCCGCATTGGTAAAAAGCAAGGTCGGATCATTTGCGGGAAGCAAAGGTGATGAATGGACGATCTTATGTCCGTTTCGTTCAAAATATTCTAAAAATCTTTGTCTAATGTCGTTTCCAGTCATAAAAGTATAAAAAATTTCCTAACAATCAAAATTTAATTCTATCACGCAAAACTCTTTACCATAAAACGTCTTTATAGTATGAAAATTAAACTTTTAACAATTTTAATCGGGATTTTAGTGGGCGGAACTATTAACCTTTCGGCGCAAAATGTTGAGAGAGCAGTAAGTGAGATTCGCGCAGAAGTTACAGCTATTAACAAAAACGCCAAGGGTTACGCGAAAAAAACTAAAGATATTGAAGGTATTTCGGTCGAAGGCACACAAGCAACTTATTTTACCTCTGGCAGGGGCTTGCATAAAGTAACTGCTCAGATTTACGGCGAAACGTTCAGATCTTCTCTTGAGCTTTATTTTCAAGGCGAAGATTTAATTTTTGCTTACGAAAAAACTAGCAAATATAACGGATCAATCGGAACAAATCCGCTAAAAGTTGTTAAAGTTGAAGAAAAACGTCTCTATTTTTCAAATGAAAAGATGATAAAGTTTTTATCAGGAAAAACCGCCGTTAAATCCCAAAGCGAAGACTGGCAGCAAGCCGAAAGCGAAATGCTTGATTTGGCTAAGACATTTAAAGACGCATACTAATTTTTTCTCAAAACTACCAAACAATTTTAGTCAAAATGTATAAAAAGCTACTGAAAGTTTGACTTTTTTGCCTAAAATGAGATACTTATAAAGTAAGTGCTTACTTACTTTATAGAGGTAGTTAGTAAATGAGCGAGCAAAGGGTAGAAAAACAAGCAAAAGAATGTGTTGAAAAGCAGGCAAGTAAAAACGGTAACCGCTTAAATTCCAATAAAATAGACGATAAAATACTGCACTCGGAGGTCCTTGCATCCGAAAATGAACCTGCTAAGGAAACGAAATCAAACGAAACACTTCCACCATCCAAAAAAAGGCGACTATCCTACATAATTCTTAGTGCGGTTGCCTTAGTTGCTATAATTGGCGGCTTACTTTACTGGATTTATTCCCGCCAGTTTGAATCAACCGATGATGCTTTTATCGAAGGCGATATAGTGCAAATCAGTCCGAAAGTTTCAGCATATATTTCTAAAATTTATGTCAAAAACAATCAGTTGGTTCATAAAGGCGACCTTTTGGTTGAGCTTGACCCAAAAGATTATGAAGCTAAGCTTGAACAGGCAAAAGCGCAGCTTCGCACTGCCCAGGCGCAACGAACGCAATCGTTAGCACAGGAAAATTTAACCCGTAAAACAACAGAAGCCAGCAAAAATCAAGCGAGTTCCAATGTTCAAACCGCTAAAAGTAATGTTGAGCAGACCAGAGCCGCAGCAGATGCAAAGCAATCACAGATCAGACAAGCCCAAACCGCCGTTAAAACGGCACAGGCAAATCTGGCTCAAATCAGAACGCAAATTCCGCAGGCACAAGCCAATTTGGATTTAGCTCAAAAAGAATTTAATCGCCGCCAGACGCTTTACAATAACGGTGACATTTCCAAACAATCACTTGATCAGGCAACAACAGCTTTGCAAACGGCACAAGCGCAACTTGAAGCGGCGCGAAAACAAGTCGAAGCGGCTCAGGCGCGAGTCGGCGAAGCACAGGCAAACGTAGTTACAGCACAGGAAAATTATCGTCAATCATTGGCGCAGGTCAATTTAACTCAATCTCAGGTTAATGAATCAGCAGGAAGATTGCAGGATGCCGAAGCCGCCCCTGAACGCATCGCCGTCAACCAATCGCAAATTGGAACCGCCGAAGCCAGTATCGAACAAGCCGAGGTTGCCGTTCATCAAGCCGAACTTGAACTTTCATACACCAAAATCTATGCGCCCGAAGACGGTTATGTTACCCGCAAAACCATTGAAGAAGGACAGATCGTTCAATCCGGCGCGGCTTTGATGGCAATTTCGATGTCGGATAGTGTTTGGGTAATAGCAAATTTTAAAGAAACACAACTTGAATTGATGCGAGTCGGGCAGTCGGTAGAGATTAAAGTTGATGCCTATCCAAGCCAAACATTTCACGGCAGAATCGAAAGTTTTCAAGTCGGAACAGGTTCACGATTCAGCCTTTTACCGCCGGAAAATGCGACCGGAAATTTTGTTAAAGTGGTGCAGCGGATTCCTGTCAAAATAGCTTTTGACGAAAAACCGGACAATGTTCACCTGCTTGCACCCGGGATGTCGGTCGAGCCAAGTGTCAAGGTTAGATAAGGCGGTAAAAAAAAGTGAGTGAGTTGAACGAGCAAGGGGAAGGAACAATTGCGCCAGCCCAATGGAAACCAAGTTTCAATCCGTGGCTGGTCGCAATTTCAGTAATGTTGGCAACAGTGATGGAAGTCCTTGATACTTCTGTTGCCAATGTCGCTTTACCGCATATTTCGGGAAATCTTTCCGCCACTACCGAAGAAGCCACCTGGGTTTTAACCAGCTATTTAATTTCAAACGCCATTATTCTTCCTGCCACAGGTTGGATCACGACTTTCATCGGACGCAAACGATTTTTAATTATCTGCATCATTATTTTTACCTTAGCTTCGGCATTGTGCGGGGCAGCACCGAATCTGACAGTTTTAATTATCGCCAGAATTTTACAAGGGATGGGTGGCGGGGCTTTACAGCCGATTGCTCAATCTGTTTTGCTCGAAAGTTTTCCGCCCGAAAGACGCGGAGCGGCTATGGCACTTTACGGAATGGGTGTGGTAGTTGCGCCAATTATAGGTCCGACGCTGGGCGGCTGGATTACTGATAATTATTCGTGGCGTTGGATTTTTTATATCAATTTGCCAATCGGTGCGCTGGCAGCTTTTATGGCAAATGCTTTTGTTGAAGACCCGCCGTATATTAAAAATCAAAAACCAGGACGCATTGATTACATCGGTTTCGGGTTAATGGCGTTAGGATTATCAGCTTTAGAATTAACACTGGATCTGGGACAGCAAAGAGACTGGTTTGAATCGTCAACTATTGTGTTTACAACCTTTGTTGCTGTGGCTTCACTAATAATTTTTGTTATTTGGGAACTTTACACGCCTGAGCCGATTGTCAATCTGCGCGTTTTTCTTAATCGAAATTTTGCCGTCGGAACGATTTTAATTGCCTCGGTTGGAGTCGTGCTTTACGGATCAACTGCGCTTTTGCCGTTATTTTTGCAAACTTTGCTTGGTTATCCGGCGGTGGAAAGCGGAATGGCAGTCAGTCCGCGCGGAATTGGTTCAATAATTTCGATGATGATCGTCGGACGTTTGATCGGAAAAGTTGACAGCCGATATTTGATTATGTTCGGTTTTGCTTTGCTTGGTTATTCAACCTATCTTTTTACCGGAATTAATCTTTATATTGCTCAAAGTAATGTTGTTATTCCGATGATTATCAGCGGTTTTGCGATGGGATTTGTTTTTGTGCCGCTGACGACGCTAACGATGGGAACGCTTTCCAATGCCGAAATCAGCAATGCCTCTGGAATTTATAATTTGATGCGAAATACCGGCGGAAGTCTCGGAATTGCGGCTATGACGACATTTTTAGCTCGTGGCGCACAAACTCATCAAGCTGTGCTTGCTGCAAATGCTGACGAATACAATCCTATGTTTCAACAAATGTTTGCACAGATAAAAAATTCACTGCTAGGACAAATGGACGTTGCTTCGGCAACTCAGCAAGCGTATCAAACGATTTACGGAATCGTCGTCAGACAAGCCGCCGTTTTAGCTTATATTGATAATTTTCGAATGCTTGCAGTGTTATGTTTTCTGGCTGTGCCAACCGCATTTTTATTTAAGCGAGTAAGAGGCGGAAAAGGCTCAGTTGCAGCACACTAAGAAAAATTAGCCACAGAGCGCACAGAGGTCACTGAGATTTTTGGGGAAAATTTTAAAAAACTCTGAGTTCTCTGTGAACTCTGTGGCTAATTTTAATCAGGAATGCTCCAATCAATTTCGGTTTGACCTGCTTCGCGCAAATACTGATTGATTTTTGAAAAAGGACGGCTGCCGAGAAAACCTGTTGCCAACGGTGAAGGATGTGCGCCTTGAACGATTTTGTGTTTTTCCGTATCAATTAAAGGAATTTTCTTTTGCGCGTGGCTTCCCCATAAAACAAAAACTACGGGTTCGTTTTTCTCACTGACGAGACTAATAATTTTGTCGGTAAAGGTTTCCCATCCTTTATTTTTATGCGAATTTGACTGTCCTTCACGCACTGTCAAAACCACATTGAGCATCAAAATTCCCTGTTTTGCCCAAGCTGTTAAATTGGCGTGTTTGGGCGGTTCAACTCCTAAATCTTCTTTTAATTCTTTGTAAATATTGCGAAGCGACGGCGGAATTTTTGCCGATTTGTCTTCGACCGAAAAGCAGAGCCCATGCGCCTGACCTTTGTTGATATAAGGGTCTTGTCCGAGCAGTAAAACCTTTGTGTCTTCGTAAGAAGTTAAGTCCAAAGCCGTGAAAATTTTCTCCTGCGGCGGATAAATGGTAAATTTTTCTTGCTCTTCGGCAACGAATTTTTCTAGTTTTTCAAAGTATGGTTTTTCTCTTTCTTCAGCGAGATGGTTTTGCCAAGAAGCAGGGATTTCAGGAATCATAATTTTTTATAAAGATAAATTTAGTTTGAAATAAAAAGTCTGCCCGCGAATCTACGCGAATTAACGCGAATTATTTTTCTTAAAATTCGCGCCGATTTGCGAAAATTAGCGGGCAATTTCTTTAACGATTAGCTTTTATTACCATTACTGCCGTTAGTAATTTCGGCTTTTTCGTTATTCTTTTGCATTTGGTCACGGAAAAGATTGAGCAGCAGCAAAGTTCCGATGCCGCCGCCTTCGCCTGAACCGTTTCCGCCGGAAGCCATAATATCGGGCGTGATGCGAACACCTTTTTCTCCGATGACTTTCAGAGTTTCGACCAGAGCAACTCCGTTTGCACCGAGTGCGTTGACCTGTTCCCTGTAAGCCACACCTTGTGCTTCACCCATCAAGCGAACTTTTTCGGCTTCGGATTTACCGGTTTCCGAAATATAGTAGGCTTCGCCTTCGGCTTCCTTCTTGCGCTGTTCAGCGCGTTTTCCGGCAATTTCCACCCCGACCGTTGCTTCCATCAAGCTCTTCTGACTGTTGGCTTGCGAACTGGTTTTTTCGAGTTCGATACGTTTAACTTCGGCTTCACGCTGAGCGTTATACATATTTTGTTTTTGTTCAGCCAAAATCTTTTCAGTCTGAGTTTTCATCAAATCTTCGGGTAGATGGATATGGCAGATCAGCACGTTCACCACGTCAACGTGATATTTCAAAAGGTGAATCCGCACACGGGCTTCAGCACGTTCCTGCTCTTCGTGACGATTTTGCAAATAAGCCATCGCCGAACTTTCGGAGGCTTGGTTGCGGAAAATTGAGTCAATTAACGGGTGCATCACGTTTTGGATCAATTTATCCGTATTGCCGATTTTAGCAACCATGAACGGCGCATCTTCTGGCTTGACGCGGAAAACTACACGAACTTCCAACTGCATCGTAAAACCGTCTTTAGAAATGACGGCAAACGGGTCAAAGGAATTTCCGATTTCTTCGGCTGTCCATTCGACGGTCATATTGGTCGTCGGAATCGTGATTGGCGTTGTTGCCAAAGTGTTGACGTAATATTTTCCGGGACCGACGACGGCTTCCTGAATACCGCGATAGCCTTGCGGAACAACATAAGCCTCGTGAGTTCCGCTATCCAGCCGTTTATCGGCGGGATCAGCGGAAAGGATTTCGGCTTTCAGTTGATCAATTGGTTTTGAATCGCCGTCAACTTCATCAAGCTTGCGGGCAGCTAATGTTACTTGCTCTTCCTCTTCGCGTTCCAATCTTTCGCGCACCTTGCGAGCCATTTCTTCGCGAATTTCGTGCGTTGGATCTTTGCCGACGTTGGAAACGATAACCGCAACTTCACCGGGTTTGACCTCTTTGGCTGAATCGAGAATGACCTTGAACATCAGCGGGTTAATGTAATAAGTTCCGGGCAGCAGAATATCTTTTTGCGGACCACGCTGACCACCATTGACGATAAAGGCGTGGCTGTCCTGAAAATTATCGTGTCCTTCAACAGGTTGAGCCACATAATCTTTCGGATCAAGCGGCGAACCATCGAGAGCTTCAACCAAACCAACTTGATTTTCGGTAATGATGGTCGCGTCAAACAATCGAACCGTAAAAAGTCCAGGTCTTTGGTCATTCTGATTATTGAGTGCAAACGATTGGGTGTGAATACGATAAGTTCCCGGTGTCAGAGTTTCGACCTGCGGACCTTTTTGACCACCATTTTGCAGGAAACTTTCGGCATCCTGAAAGTTCTTATGACCCTGAATCGCTTTACCGTGAAGTCTGCCCGCATCAAGCTGGGTTCCGTCCGCCGAAGTCATTACACCGATTTTTCCGGGAGGAATAATTGTCGTTTTAGCAATCGAAACACGGAAAAGATACGGGTGAATCGCCCATTTTCCTGGAGGCAAAGTGCGAAGCTGAATACCTTTAACGCCGCCTTGCTTGATGAAAGCAATCGGGTCTTGGAAATTGTTGTGCGCGTTCTGGGCGCGGTCGGGCGCGAAGTTGCGTCCCATCGGCATCGGTTCGCCGTCAATTGCCTCAATTACGCCAAGTTCATCTGCACCAATTTCGACCAACGGAACTTTTTGAATGACGCGCTCAATCGGATACAAAACGAAATGCAGTCCGGGTTTGAGGACTTCGGCTTGAATCCCGATCTCTCCATCTGTTGCAACCACACGACCTTGCGCCATTTTCGTTCCCATATATCGGCGTTCTTTGATTCCAACCTCGGTTGCGCCGATATTGACTAAAAATCGTGTAATGACATACCAAATTAGCACTAAAACGATGAGTGCTAACACACCCAAAACAATTAAAGCAGCAAAATTATCCATTGAAACTTCCTTTATTTTGACAAGCTGAGACTCTGAACACAGATCGGTTGGCAGAAGCAGTCGGCAACGGCAGTTTTGAATTAAAACCAAGCTTTACCTTTTACCCTTTACCTTTTACCTGTTGTTACTTTCCTAAAATTTCGCGGCGCACGCTTGCCATTTTCTCCTTGAGTAAATAACCTGCGCCGGAAACTCTCGCCTCACTGGCGAGCAACCAGTAATGGCTGTCTAAAATTTCAATCAGCTTTTCATCTGAAATTTCGTTCAGCCGTTTTTCGTTCCATATTTCTTTAGTCGTCTCAAGAGTTTGTAAAAAAATCTCCGCAGAATTGGTTAGTGCCGACAAATGCACAAATTTGAGCAGATTATCCAAATTCGGGGTTTCCGAAAGTTTCTTCGCGGATAATTCAACCAAACCGACATTTGACGGTAAACCGTTTCGCGTCACAAAATTAGCCAATCCATCGGCATCGCGCTGTAACAAAATCTGAAACACTTCATCATAGAGACGAGCGCTGCCGTAAACTTTTGCTTCCAAAAGCGAATTAAAATCCGATTCTTCGGTGCGGCGCAACAGATTTTGGCGAAGTTCGTTTTGGCGTTCAGCCAATTCTTTTTCGTCTTGTTCTTTTTGCCATTCACGCAATTCTTCTTCGTCCGGTGCAAAAAGACTTCGATATTGTGGCGGGGGATTAAATGAATCTTGTGGTTGAGTTGGTGGTAATTCCTTTCGGCGGCTCACCAAAAAAACGATTGAGGCGGCGGTTGCCGAAACTATTACTAAAAATAAAAAGAGAATAATCATCTCCGCAAAAGCAAACGCTGAAGCGAAAACTACTTAAAAACCTTCCGAGCGTTGCCCTCTTATTTTGATAATACGATGACAGTCTAAATTAAGTTCTAAATTTCTTCAACAATTGATTCACCTTCGGAAAAATCGCCGCTCGTCCATTGCCATTTTTCGTGCAGACGGATTTTTCCGTTCGGCAGAATTTCCGGCGTGGAAAGACATTTTCCCGTCATTATTTCGCCGCTCGTATTTACGTGCTGATAACGCATATCAAGCGAATCATCGTCCAAAACTTTCGCCATAATTTGCCCGAAAGCAATTTTGCCGCCCGAATATGTTCCGGTCACAACGTCCAAATTGTGAAAATAATAAAAGACGGTTTGGCTTCCAACTTCGCCGTTGTCAGAGTTGGAAATTGATTTAAAAAGTCGGTTGTTGTAATTGATTCTATCCATTAATTTTTTGGTATAATTTTGCCCTGCCTTTCACATCTGCCAGAATTGTTTCAGTAAAAGTTCCTATTATTTTTGGCATTTCATTACCAGATGATTCAGTAAAAAACCAAACTTCGGGGTTTTCACTTTTTTTAGGTAATTCAAACCACATAGCCACATAACCTTGATGAAGAAAATATACAAGATAACTGTCGGGCAAAATGAAATCAATGTTATTTTCAGCAAGTAATTCAGGAAGATATTTTGTGTTTTCAATAACATTACCAAAAAAAACTTCGCTGCCAATGAAAATACTGTTATCTTTCCCCATAAATCTTAGATATTCTTTATAAGCAAGCGGAAACTGAAATCCGAAATAGTTTTCTAAATAATTTATTTCTGAATCTGAACATCCATTTGGTTTTCCATTGTAAGGTTGGATAAATTCTTCGTAAAACTCTATTAATTCTGCTAAATAATTGAATTCCATATAATTCATCATCATCAATCTTCGCCAATTTCCGCATTTTACTACTTACCAAATCATACGAAAAACCTTGTCTGAGCAAATAATCATAAAATTAAGTTCCAAATTTCTTCAACCTATTGATTCGCCGCTATTTGTAGCTTGATTCTTTGCGCTGCATATTTTAGGAATTACGCCGGGCGATTTAATTTGTCCGCCTTTCTCCAATTTATCCGCATATACCTACGAAATCAGTTTTTGGATATTAAAGAGGAGAAAATCATTTAATCTATGAACAATAAACCACAAAGCCGCAAAACAAATGTAGTTGTGCAGGAATTTGAAAAAGAAATTTTAATTTATGATTTAAATATCAACAAAGCCTTTTGTTTGAACCACACCTCCGCACTGGTTTATGAGCTTTGTGATGGTAAACATTCTATTGCCGAAATCAGCGAAAAAATCAGTCGGAAACTAAAAACTGAGGTCAGCGAGGATTTTGTCCGGTTGGCGTTAGAAGAATTAAGAAAAAATGATCTGCTAGAAGGAAGTGCAGATAATATTTCGCTATTGGCGGGAAAGAACAGACGTGAAATGATTAGAAAAATCGGATTGACTTCGATGTTAGCTTTACCTCTCATCTCATCAATCATTGCTCCAACTGCCGCTAACGCTCAATCCAATGTGACTTGTCTTCCGGTTGGTCCTTGTCTTGCCGCCGGAACTCTGCTTTGTCCGCCGGGCTGCACTCAGGTTCTATCCGGTTTTAGCTATACTTCAACAAATGGAACCTGCACAGTTCAATCTTCCGGATTACAAACCGTTGACTGTTCCGTTTTACCGCAAGGAGTTTTATCTGCTGTTGATATTAGATTGGTATAGAGTTACACCGTTAAGCGATAAACAATATCTTATAAGACTTTTAGGAGATTTGCCTTGAAAATCTTTGCGCCTTTTATCGCTTAGTGGCTTTGAATAAGAACTACTTTTGATACCGGACAACTTGGGTTAAAATTGGCGAATGACTGACACATTAAATCATTGGCACAAATTTGTCGAAACCCAAGACGCATCAATTTTGAATGAAATTTTAGCAGACGACGTTCAATTTCACTCGCCTTTTGTCTGGAAACCAAAGTCCGGCAAAGCAATTACAACCATAATTTTGACCACCGTGACAAAGGTCTTTAAGGAATTTCGCTATGTCCGCCAAATCCTGGACGGGAATAATTGGGCATTGGAATTTGAAGCCAAAATCGGCGAACTAACATTGCGCGGAGTTGATTTGATTAAATGGAACGATGCCGGACAAATTATTGATTTTGAAGTGATGGTTCGTCCGGCAAATGCTCTGCAAGCGTTGGGAATGGAAATGGGCAGACGATTGGAACAAATTGGAAAAACTTCTTAACGCAAAGCCGCAAAGAGTGAAAGGCGCAAAGATAAGAAAGTTAGAACATTTTTCTTGTTTTTGTCATTTTGTTTTCCCTTTGCGTCTTTGCATCTTCGCGTCTTTGCCTTGAAAAAATCTCTATCTTCTTCGTCTTTCCCGAAAGCTTCGATTTTCGTAATCACGCTTTTTGCTGAACTGCTCAATTTCAGCGTTATATTTTCCTTCATCGTTGAATAGCGGATAAAGCTGAAAACCGGGCGAAATAAAGGCGGCGCGAAGCGGAACGGGACGCGAACCGGCGCGATTAATGACCCGAACTTTAACGCCGCGAACTTCTTCGATCCATTGAGCAAATTCTTCGGCGTTTCCAACCGTTGCCGAGAGCAAAAGCAAACGGATTCGCGGCGGACTCAAAATAATTGCTTCTTCCCAAACGTGTCCGCGATCCTGATCTGCCAAATAATGCGCTTCGTCCAAAATGACAAAATCCGTGCGGACTTGTTCACCGGTGCGGAGTGCATCAAACAATTGATTGCGATAGATTTCTGTTGTGCCGACAATTAAGGGCGCATTGGCATTTTCTTTACGGTCGCCCGTCAAAATCCCGACATTTTCCGCTCCGAATTCCTGAGAAAATTCCAAATATTTTGAATTGGTCAGAGCCTTGAGCGGCGTGGTATACCAGGCACGTTTGCCGTCTGCCAGCAAACGGCGAATTTCTTCGCGGGCGATCCAGGTTTTTCCGCTTCCGGTTGGTGCTGTTACCAAAACATCCTCTTTGTTAATGGCGTTGAGAGCTTCGATTTGAAATTGGTCGGGAACTAATGGAGTCGGTTCAGGCGTGCCGATTCCTTCGAGCAATTTTTCAACCTGCTGCTTATGCGAAGCAGTAAAAACGGGCTGACGAAATTCATTGAAACTTTCACCCGCAAGTTCACGTTTGAAATTTCGTTCATTTCGACGATTAGTGTTGGAACGTGCCTTTTTGTCATTTCTCCAACCGCTTTTTGAACTTTTACGAGGACGCGACATATTTGAGATGTTAAATTGTTGAACGGTAAATGTCTAATCCTTTAATTTGAAAGACAAAAATGATAAAATATTTAGTTTCTTTGTCAACATTTTTTTGTTTTTATACATCTTAGTTAGACGGAGAAGTTTTTTACCTAAAATTTTATTGAATTTATTTTTTATACGGTTATGGAAGAGAAAGAACTTTTTGAGAATTACGAACATAAAGTTTGGGAATGGACACCCCAGCTTTACAAACTTATTGCCCTCGCTACGACTGTAAATTTATTGGGAATTATGGTTCTCAGTCAATTTAATATTTTCAGCACTCGCGGCTGTGATACTCCGTATGTCGGAATCGTCTGCCAAGCGATGGATTCTGCCTATATTGCTTCTGTTTTTTATGGAAAAGGTTTTGAAGCAGATAGCAGAGCATACGAAAAAACTGAAATTAGTGATGATGAAGTAGTGACAATTATTGATGTTACAGATCAGTTAAAATATCCTGACGGTTATTTTGCATTGGCTAATCCTGAAACGAGTTCTGAAAATCCGACAATTGGTGATTCACTTCCAAACTCTTTTGATTCAGCTAATCCTCTTGGAACTACTCAAAGTAATAAGCCTGATGGCGTTTTGCCGCCGCAAGTTCTTCCGACTCCAAATAAAAGTGTAAGCGGTCAAGAAGATATTGATTCTCCATTTAGGCAAGATGATGTCAAGAAATCAAATTTTCCACCAGTTGCAAAAGGCGGCACACCTAAACCTCAAAAACATAATCCGATTATGTCGAATGAGTCTCCGAAAAAACTTGATTTGGGAGATAAAACTGCAACCAAACAAACTCCTAAACCAACTCCATCGCCTACTCCACAAGACCCAGGAACAGCGAAAGAGGAATTTAATGAAAAATTCAATAAAAAGCCTTTGCAGGATTTTGCAGATGGAGTTCTTGCCAAACTTGATAGTCCAAAACCGGAAGATAAAGTTGATTTGACACAGAACTTTACAGTTGTTTTAGACGGAACTTTAACTAAAGAAGGTAAATTTGACAAAGAAAAGACAAGGTTTGATAAAAATAAACTTTTGGGTAATCCGCAAATGGTTAATCTTGCCAAAAGTGCAATTGAAGCAATGGGAGACAGCAATTTGTTTAGCTATTTGCAAGCACTTGGAGTTGACAGAGTAAACATTACCTTGGTGCAAGATGATAAACAAATTTCGGCAATCATTAAATCAAATCAGCCTACAGAAGAGAAAGCTAGAACCATTTCCAGCGGTTTCAATGGCATTATTGCCGTTGCAAATATGAATACAAAAGATGATGCCGATGTTCAAGCCTTACTTAAAGCAACTAAATTTAGTGCTGAAGGGAAAACTTTTGTGATAAATTTCTCAATACCTAAAGACCAAGGACATCAACTAATTGATAAAAAATTAGGAGAAGCACGCCAAAAAAAGCTGCAACCCAACAGCAATGAAGTAACTAAACCTGACGCTAAATAAGCGAAATGAAATGTTTTAGTCTGAAATTCCTGTCAATTTTGAGTTGCCTGATGATTTTGGCAACTCTTTCAATCTTTGGACAAGAAGATGTTAAGCCCACTTTTAATAAAGCACCGTTAAAAGATTTTGCTGACAGCGTAATTTCACAAATTGACAATAAAACTCTTGATTTGGATAAGCCTTTTTCGATTACTGTGGAAGGTTATTTGACCAAAGATGGAAGATTAGATGTAAAGCGAACACGAATCACCAAATCGGAAGGCAATAGGCAAATGGTGGAGATTGCCAAACAAGTTGTTGAAGCGGTTAGTGATTCGAATATTCTTTTGTATTTGCAGCAGCTTGGCGTTGAAAAACTCAAAATAAATCTTTCGCAGGATGAAAAGAACATTTCAGCAACTTTAACTTCTGAAATGCTTAATGAAAATCGCGCAAAAACTGTTGTTAGTGGGTTCAACGGTTTATTTCTTATTGCTAGGATGAATGAAAAAAATGAAGATACAAAAATCTTGCTTAATTCGACAAAATACTCATCCCAATCTAACAATTTCATTCTAAATTTTGTCCTTCCAAAAGAAGAAGCGCATCGAATGTTAAAAAACGAACTTCAAAAGCGCAAAGAAAAAAGTTATAGTAATTAAGGCAAGTTAAACGATGAGCAATCGTAAGAACTACAATTCAATCCTTTTTCTGACCGTCTATCTCGGCTTGGTGCTGGTTGGCGGAAGCTCGCAGGTGTTTGCTCACGCCGCGACCAATTCGCTTTTTGATCTTCGTAATGAGATTGAATTTAAGGAAGATTTAGATAATAAGCCTGATGATTCTTGCGCCGAATCAAAAGCACAAATTGATGAACATGATATTCAGTTCGTTGAAGAATACGCTAAGTTAATTTCGGCTGTCTTAAAAAGAACTCCATCTGAAATTAATTTTGAAATATTAGGCGGAATTGACCTGCAAGAGTTTCCGTCATTAAGAAAAGAACTTTCAATTAATTTCTTCCAATTAAAAGCTAACAAAGATGGACTTTTAAGTAAATTAAATTTTACTCCTGGTGAAATTAAAAGAACAACGCATTTTCTTTTATCGTTTAATCAGGTTCTAAATTTCCAAAGTTGTAAGTCACAAAATTCCCCTGAAAAATTAATTTACGAAAACACCAAAGTTTCAACCGTAAACAATCAAGTTTTCATCGTTACCCGTTTGCCTCGTGCCTCAATAGATTCACTGCTAAAACAGTAATTTTTTTACGACAGATAGCAGTGAGCAGTCTTTCTGTTTTCCTATAAAATTTAAGATTTTACCGCAGTTGTTGGTTTGAGCATTTTTACTGCTCACTGCTCACCGACCACTGCCCACTATTAAAACAATGAATTTCGCAGATAAATTTTTAACTAAAATCTTTGGGAGTGAAAATGACCGCTTCCTGAAAAAAATCCAACCGATTATTGATCATATCAACAGTTTAGAGCCGGGTTTGCAAAAACTTTCCGATGACGAACTCCGTGAACGGACTTTCCGATTTAAGGAACAAGTTGCCAGAGGTTTGGAAGGCATCACCGACAAAGAGCAACGCCGCAAAAAAGAACAGGAAATTTTGAACGACCTTTTGCCTGAAGCGTTCGCAACTGTCCGCGAAGGCTCGCGCCGTGTGACGGGAATGCGCCACTTTGACGTGCAATTGATCGGCGGCTTGGTTTTGCACCAGGGCAAAATTGCTGAAATGAGAACGGGTGAAGGTAAAACATTGGTTTCAACTTTGCCCGCTTATTTGAACGCGCTGACCGGACGCGGCGTTCACGTTGTGACCGTCAACGACTACCTTGCCTCGCGCGACGCAGAATGGATGGGCAGAATTCACCGCTTTTTGGGTTTGACCGTTGGTTGTATCCAGAACAATATGGACGATTATGAACGGCTCGAACAATACAATTCTGATATTACTTACGGAACGAACAACGAATTCGGTTTTGACTACTTGCGCGATAATATGAAATTCGATCCCGATCAGCTCGTCCAAAAACGCGGTCATTATTTTGCCATCGTGGATGAAGTTGACTCGATTTTGATTGACGAAGCGCGGACTCCGTTGATCATTTCCGGCGCGTCGGACGAAGCCACCGACAAATATTTTGTGGCTAACGAAATCATTCCGAAACTCGAACGCGGTCACAAAGACGAAGAAACCAAAGTCACGACCGGCGATTATCTTTTGGACGAAAAAAATCATTCAGCAGTTTTGACCGAACAAGGCGTGATGAAAGCCGAAAGACTTTTAGGGGTTGGAAACCTTTACGATCCGGCAAATATGGAACTGCTCCATTGCGTTGAACAGGCTTTGAAAGCGCACACTCTTTACAAACTCGACCACCATTACGTTGTCCAAAACGGCGAAGTTATTATCGTTGATGATTTTACCGGACGTTTGATGGAAGGTCGCCGCTGGTCGGACGGTTTGCACCAGGCAGTTGAAGCCAAAGAAGGCGTAACAATCGAACGCGAAAACCAGACTTTGGCGACGATCACCCTGCAAAATTATTTCCGTATGTATGAAAAACTCGGCGGAATGACAGGAACGGCGGAAACTGAAGCTGCCGAATTTGCTGCAACTTATAATCTGGATGTCATTATTATTCCAACCAATCGCTCGATGATTCGGAAAGATAATCCTGATGTCATTTACCGCACTTTACCCGAAAAATGGGACGCTACCGCCGCCGAAATCAAAGATTGCTACGAACGCGGTCAACCCGTTCTGGTCGGAACGGTTTCGGTTGAAAACTCGGAAAAAATTTCGGCAATGCTGACCAAAATGGGCATCAAGCACAATGTTTTGAACGCGAAATATCACGAACGCGAAGCCGAAATCGTTGCTCAAGCCGGACGCAAAGGCGCGATCACGATTGCAACCAATATGGCTGGACGCGGAACGGACATTCTTTTGGGCGGAAACCCGGAATTTTTGGCGCGAGAGTTTCTGAAAAAACAGGAAATCAATCCTGACGAAGCCACGCCTGAACAATTTGAAGAAGAGCTGCGTAAAGCCGAAAGAATCGTTAAAGAGGAACACGAAGAAGTCGTCAAGCTCGGCGGCTTGCACATCATCGGCACGGAACGTCACGAATCACGCCGGATTGACAACCAGCTTCGCGGACGCGCCGGACGGCAAGGTGACCCCGGTTCATCGCGTTTTGTGCTCTCGCTCGAAGACGATCTGATGCGGATTTTTGCGGGCGATAAAGTTCGTTCGATGATGGAATGGCTCGGAATGGAAAACGGCGTGGCGATTGAATCCAAAACTGTTTCCAAACAGATCGAACGCGCTCAAAAAGCGGTCGAAGCCCGTAACTTTGAAACGCGTAAACACGTTCTGAAATATGACGACGTGATGAACAAACAACGCGAAACGATTTACGGTCTGCGCCGTCAATTAATGGAACAACCCGAACATCGTGAATATTTGTTAGGCGAACAGGGCGTAGCGCGTGACCTTTTGCAGGATTTGACCGAAATGTATTTGAGCCAAAAGGTCAAACCCGAAGAATGGGATGTTGAAACTTACGCAGCGGAAATTTCCAGCGTTTATGCGGTTGATCCGGCGGTTGATGCCAATGTTGATTTCAAACGGATGAATCCGCAACAAATCGAAGAAGCGATCTGGAGAACTGCTAGCGAAAGATATGATGAAAAAGAAAAATTGGTCGGTTCAGAAGCCCTGCGCGGTTACGAACGCTACATTATGCTCAACATCATTGACTCACAATGGAAAGACCATTTGCTTTCGATTGACCATTTGAAACAAGGCATCGGTTTGGTTGGCTACGGTCAAAAAGATCCGTTGGTTGAATACAAAAAACAATCGTTTGATATGTTTCAGGAAATGCTCGACCGCATTGACACCAACACGGCGCGTTCGCTTTTCAATCTCGAAGTCGTTGTCCGTGATGAACAGGAAGAAATCGAACGGCTCGAACGGCTTGAACGTCAACGTGCTCGTAAACAAGCGGCTGGAATGGCTTTCACCGGAGCATTTTCGGGAGCAGAAATGGCTGGCGAAGAACATAAAAAACACACTCCGTTCAAACGCGATCAACCGAAGGTGAAGCCAAACGATCCGTGTCATTGCGGCAGCGGCAAGAAATTCAAAAAATGCCACGGCGCAGGAATTTAAAGTAAAAAGTAAAAAGTAAAAAGGCAAAAAGGCGAGAGTTTGAAAAGGCTTTCGTCTTTTTTCTTGTCTTCTAAAAGATTACGAATTAAGATTTACTCGTTTCAAATTTAGAATATGAATTTACCGAGCAGAGACGAATCGTTTGAATTATTGTGCGAATACACCAAAGGAAAAAGTTTGCGCCAACACGCTTTGGCGGTTGAAGCCGCAATGCGGGCTTGTGCCGAAAAATACGATGGTGACGCGGATGAATGGGGATTATGCGGAATGCTCCATGATTTTGATTACGAAATGTTTCCGACGATGGAAGAACATCCCTACAAAGGTGCAGAAATTTTACGGACTCGCGGATATTCGGAAGATTTTATCAAAGCGATCATGGGACACGCTACCTACACAGGCGTTCCGCGTGAGACGATAATGGCAAAAGCCCTCTTTGCAACAGATGAGCTTTGCGGATTTTTGGTCGCTTGCGGTTTGGTGCGACCTGATAAGAGTTTGAATAATTTGGAAGTAAAATCAGTTAAAAAGAAACTTAAAGATAAAGCCTTTGCCCGTTCGGTTAATCGTGAAGATATTTATCAAGGCGCAGAAGAACTTGGAGTTGATTTGGACGAACACATTCGTTTTGTTATTGATTCGCTCAAACCTGTCCAAGACCAAATCGGCTTAAATGCTCAGTAGAATTAAATCAGTATAAGGACATCAAAGACTAAAAAGGCGAGAGTTAAAAAACTTTCGCTTTTCTATTTTTCAAAATATAATGTCATTGTTCTGTCAATATCTCAAAAAAGGAGTTAGCCAATGAGAAATCTCTGCTTAGTTGGTTTGTTTATTTTATTAAGTGTTTTAGCAATTTTTGCTCAAAAAGAACGCGACAAGGGAGTTGAGTTTTATAATAAAGGTGACTATGAATCATCAATTAAATACCTAAGCCTTGTTGAATCAGTAAATAAAAAAGATGGAGATTTTTGGTATCTTCTTGGGATGGCTTATTTTAAGGTTTCACAATTTGATTTGAGTCGCCTCGCGCTTGAAAAAGCCGTTAAACTGAAACCTCAAAATTCAGAATTTAGAACAAATTTAGCATTTGCCAACTTTAAAGCAAACAGACTAAAACAAGCAGAAAAAGACGCAAATGAAGCAATAAAATTAGATTCCAAAAAAGCCGATGCTTTCTACATTCGCGGACTCGTATTTTTACGAAAAGAGAAATTTGATAATGCGATTGCCGATGCCGAACAATCTTTGGCTTTGGATAAAAGTAAAGTAAGTTATTATCAATTAAAAACCGACGCAATTCTTTATAAATTCGGGCAAGAAAGAGATAAAGGTAAAGAATTGATTGGAATGCTTGAGCCTCTCCGAAAATCTGTTGAGATTTTAGAAGCCTGTGCGGTAAATTGTATTTCTTCATCTGACTTAACCAATAACAAAGATAAATTGGAAGTTGTGAAGACCTTTTATGAATACTTTTTGTCACAACTAAGTTCAGGTGATGAATCGAATATTACCGAACTTTCATTGCTGTCAAAACCGAGTGCAAACTACACAGATTCAGCTCGACGAAGCCAAATTCAGGGAACGATTACCTTAGCAGTATTTTTCTCAGCCGACGGAAATACAAAGAAATTTTTGGTTCTGCGACCTTTAAGTTACGGATTAACTGAACAAGCGGTTGCGGCTGCTCAAAAAATAAAATTTATACCGCAAAAGAGAGGCGGCAAGCCTATTTCGGTAGTAAAATTGGTTCAATATGCTTTTAAACTTTATTAAATTTCAAAATACAAATGATAATGATTTGCACATCCCGGATTAAACTGATGTGAGCATTTTGGGCAATTTGATTGACAAGCAAAATATTCATTAATCGTTAATTGATGCTGACAATTTCCGCATAAAATCGCCTTCGTTTCAAATTCATTTTTCCCCCAAACCTGCGGCGGATGATTAACAAGTGCTGCGTGACATTCAAAACAGGGAAACCATCGTTCACAACATTTGAATTTGATGGCGATAATATCAATTTCGCTGTGGTAATGTTCACAACGCGTTTGCAAATCAACCTTAATACCTTCAACTTTTATCATTTTATTTACCGGTAAATTTTAGTTTCGGTTGGAGATTTTAACTCATATTTGATTCCGCGCCAGAGAATTTTTCGGGAAAGCAAAGCGCACACGCAATTATAGAAAAATACAGCCGGAGCAAATATCCAAAACGTGTTTTGCGTCCAGAATTGTTTATTTAGTTCTTGCTCATAATCTCTCAAAACTAATTTGACCGCGTTTAATCTGAGCCAGCTTTTTCCAATGCTAAAGATCGAAACTAAAAGAATTGTAATCAGCGGAAACCAGAAATAATTACTGAAAATCAGCAGTAAAAAACTCGTCAGCATTACCGAATTGAACAATCCCGAACCGATAAAAGACATTATCCAATATTTTGTGCCATAAACCCGCGTGATTTTCATTTGCCGAGTGGTAAATTCGAGCATTTGAAAAAATGTGCAGTTTTCTACCGAAGCTGTCAAAGCCTGCGGAACGTGAAAGATGGGTAAATTTGCTTCATTCATCGCGCGCGTCATCGCAAAATCATCCGATAAAACTCCGCGCCATTTTTCGCGCATTTCAATTCTTTCAAAAGTTTCGCGCCGAATCGCCATCGAACCGCCCCAACAAAAATTATTGTTGAGATTCGCGCCTAAAGCCGAAGCAATCGAGGCGTTCCAAACTGAACGCATTTCAGTTCCCAAACTGAAACTTTTGCCGATAAACCAACGATAACTGCTGGCGCATCCGATATTTTCACCTTGTAAAGGCGCAATCAGATTTCTCAGCCAGTCCTTGCCTGGACGCGCATCCGAATCTACAAAAACAAGAACTTTTGAATCTTCGGCAATATTCAAAACGGCTTCGCGCAGATTATGCACCTTTTGCGCTTCGTTTTCAGCTTTTCCAGAAATTACTATCTTTGAAATTCTCTGCGACTCCGCGTCTCTGCGGTTAATATTTCTTATGACTGAAAGGGCTTCATCTTTTTCATCATCCACTACAAAAATAATTTCGTAATTCGGGAAATCCTGTTGAAAAAGTGCTTGTAGATTCTTCTCCAAATCCTCGTCAAGCCCTTTGCACGGAGCAATTATTGAACAAAAAGGTTCGTAATCCGAGCGAGGTTTGGCTAATTCCTGTCGAAAAAAATCAAGATAGTCAAAACCACCGCGAAAAGATTTATAGCTGAAATAAATCAAAATGACGGAAAAAAAATAGAAAAAATACATAGAAAATTCAGTCACAGATTATCACAGACCAAACCAATAAAACACTCGATCTTTCTAAGGCTGCCGTTCGTAACAAACTTCGTTTCCGTCAAAACACATAATTGTCGGTTTATCGGGACGTGTAATATCTTCCATTTTTTTAATCTCAAATTTAACGGTCATCGTCGAATTTTCCAGAGTTTTATTGAAATTTCCTTTAGCATCACAAGAATTTGTTCCAACGGATCTCATCGCTCCTAAATTAATTGTCAAAGTATTTCCGCTGATCGTAAATTTTCCGCGAGCATTCTGTGATTCGTTAATATGACACTGCATAATGCTCAAAACTTCTTTTTTTCTGGTGTATTCGACCGTTCCGTCCGCAAAAAATTGAAAGGTAAAATCTTCGCCGGATTTGAGTTTGGTTTTGCCGGTATAATCAATTGAGCTACCGCCAAGCGTGCGAAACCATTTGCCGTAAATGCTTAAGCCGCCGTTATTTTTAGTTGTGGTTGGCTGATTGTTGTTTCCGGTTTGTAATAATGAATTTGCTTCTGAACTCATAACTTCCATTAAAGCGCAAACTGCCAGATCATTGCCCGAGACAAAAAATCCTAAAACTACCTGTCGTGGAGAACTATCTTTGACGAGGGTGAAAAATTCAACACTGTCATTATTTCCGGCAGTTTCGTATTTCCAACCTGCTTTGCGAAAATTTGTTTGAATCTCGCTTGTAATTTTCGCCGTGTCTTTTCTGTTTTTATATTTTCCGCTCCAGAGCAAAACTTCGCGGTTGCCGCCCGTAATTTTGCCGTTGCCTTCTTTTAATAAATTTTCAAAGGCAGTATCAAATTCTGCCGGCATTTTCCCGGGCAGAACGCGTTGTGCATCCCAGGGCAAATTGGCATCGGTCAAATTTGAGACGGTGGTCGGCTCGGTTTCATCCTGAGCCAAAACGGTTGTGATATTAAAAAGGCAAAAAGCCGCGCATAAAATTATAAGTGCTGATAAATTTTTCATGGAAATAACTTCTCTCCTAAATTATTAAAAAAGCCGCAATCGGCGGCTAATGTTATCTAATTTATTACGCGGATTTTTGTTCCAAATCGTATCAAATTTGTGCAAAATTTTTCCGCGAATTATACAAATAAATACGAATAATTTTTATATTTTTTTATTCGTGTTCATTCGCGTTTATTAGCGGGCAAATCTCTTTTTCTTAACCCAAAACTTCTTTCATAACACCCGATAAATCCTGCAATGCTTTAGCACCGTTTCCGGCAAAAGATGAACCGTGCATTACCGCAATCGTTTTTGGATTAAGTGCCGCCAGTTTTGAAAAATTGGATTCGGTCAACGATGAATAGGGCATATAATTGGCAAATGGACCGGCTTGATAATTGACTAAAGTCTGTTTTGCCCGTTCTATCACATCGTCTTCGGTTCGCGCCTCAAGATTGCCAAGCTGGTGAAACAAATCGGAGCAAAACAAAGTTCCGTTCGTTTCCTCAAAAAGCATTCCGGCTTCCCAACAATGCGGTAAATGCGGCGTGTGCGTGAATTTGTATTTGTATTTTCCGGTCGAAAAAGTTTCGCCGTCATTTAAGGCGACCGCCGGACGAATGGCGAAATCATTGACGCTGACCATTGCTCCGACAAAACTGCAGATCGGGTTGGAGTTTGGCGCAATTGCCAGCCATTCGTTGAGCGAGCCGCATTCGTCCGCTTCAAAGTGGCTAAAACTAATCCAGCGCAAATCAGCCGGATCAATAACTTTAGCAACTGCTTCGCGCACCAACGGAAAAATTGATTTCATTCCGGTATGAAAAAGCAGCGGCTCGTCGTCTTTGACCAGAAAATGATTAAAATTCATATCCAGTTCAGGCACATAAAGCGATAATTGATAAACGTCTTCGGTTATTTCGGTAACTTTCATTATTTACTCCTTTTTAATTGTTTCTTTTGCCCGACGGTAACAAAAAGTTTGATCGGTTGCTTTAGTTAACTAAAGTCTAAGCTCATTTTTACATTTTGTTTTAGTTACTTTTTCTCAAAACAATCGTGTCGCCGTCATTACGGTCGGTCGGTAAAAAGCCGACTTTATGCTGCCAAGCGTCTTTGTCGTATTTTGTATAATAGATACGTATTTTGTATTTGTAGACTTGGCGTGTTTTCTTGTAATTTTCCGTTAAAAGGTTGCCGGATAGACTGTAGGTATCGGTCATTCCATAGCTCGTAGTCGTTACGTTATCAGTATAAGCATCACGCGAAGTGCGAAATTGAGCGGCAGCACCTTTGTTAAAAGTTCCGTTGGCGTTGAAAGTGTAAGCAAGAGCGACCGAGCCGCTGGCTGCTGACCACGAACCTAGTAGATCATTTTTCAGATTGTAGGAATCGGCAATGCTTTTGAAGGTCAGGTCATACAAAATTAAATCAATGGCGCGAAGTGCCGAATCTAGGTGATTATCCGTTTGAAAAGGTTCACTACCAGCGATAACAGCGACTTTGTTACCTAATTTGACTAATAAAATGATGGCATCAAACCTTGATTCGCTGAATCCGTCATTAGAATCACTTGCTTTTTTGGCGTAACGATATGCCCGAAAATACTCCAAACCCTGAGAGGTTCTGCCTTTTTCAAAAGTCCCGTAATCAACCTCAAAACCATTGGCAAACCAAGAATTATAACCTTTGAAAACCTGCCACAAAATTCTATCGGCGTCGGCTTCCAGATTTCCGCTTGAATTCATCAGAGGCAAAAATGAAATTTTACTTTCATTATTCCTTAAAACAATTTCATTAGGAGAATTGGTTCGTGACCAACCGGCAGGAGTGACAAAACTATAATCGCTGACACCTCCATTTTCGGTATTGACCTGAACACCCGGCTTTTCAATTTGAGAATTTGAATTAATTTGTTTATCGCCGTCATTTCTTAAAACTTCAGACCAGGCAAAAACCAGTGTTCCGTCTTCTTCAGCGTAAAAGCCGATGACAGCGCGTTTGTTTGCACCATCCTTGAAAGCCGTAAAAACTGAAACTCCGTTTTCCTCGCCGCTCAGTTCGTATTGCCAACCGTTGTTTTTAAGCGTATCGGTCAGGCGATTGACAATGGTCATTTTACCTGTCTTTTTAACTTCGCTGCCTGTCCAGACCAAAACTTCGGAATCGCCTTGACGAATTTTTCCTTCACCGGAAGCAATTAGTTTTTCGAGAGTTTGATTAACTTCGGCGGGAACGCTGTCCGGTAAAACTCTGAGTGCTTTGGGAGGTAGGGAGACACCAGTTAAATTTGAGCTGTTTGCGCCTTCGAGTCCGTCTTCGTTTTGAGCAAAGACGGAAAAGGCTGAAAATAAAGCGAATATAATTGCGAATAAATAAAACTTCTTAAACATAAAACTCCTGTTTTTTTGTGCAAAAAATGCTTTCCATCTACTTACGTGCAGATCAATTTGGAAATGTATCAATAAAAATTCCGTAACTTAATCTTCCTCATTTTCTTTATCAGCTACTTTTTCTTTAGTGACTATATTTTTGCCATTAGGTTGAGTGATATTGAGTTCAACCGTATTCCAACCGCCGTATTGCGGTATCACCATATTGGCTCGGGCATCTCCGGGTGCAAAGGTCAAAATCGCGCTGTCGGTAGTTTCAGTCGGACTAATTCCGAATTGACTGTTTTGCGGTTTGTTCAGTTCCATTTTGAGCGGTTTACCGTCGTCGGTTTTGACCGAGATCTTATATTTTCCGAGCGGTAAATTATTGATATAAAATCCACCGCGAAAACTGATGATTTTGTTGATTGTGAAGCTCTTTGGAACGGTAATTCCGTCATACATTTCGCCTTCCGGTGTGAGGGTGATCTTGATAACCGAACCTTCAACTAAACTGCCTTCTGACGGATAATTATCATCGGCTGAAACGGTGTAATAATGAATGTAAACCGAACCGCCGTAATAACTTGAAGCGAGATGCGGACTTTGCTGGACGTTTTCACGGCTGGTGATGCCGTAGGGAAGCAGGACAAAATTTTCGACTCCGCCGATATTTGAAGCAAAACTGTCCAATTTCCCGTCTGCCGGATGTAAACCGATTGCCGCCAGACTGTCATCGCCCCATTCAATGGCATAACCCGCGTTGTAAAAATGAGCGACACCTGCGGGAACTTCAAATTCGTAATAACCGTCAGAATCAGTTTCTCCTTGCGAACCTGAATAAGCTCCGCCAACCGCTGTCGAACGAACTCCGAGCTGTGCGCCTTTTAGCGGATTGCCGTTTATATCCTTGACATAACCGCGAACTTTTCCCGGCTTGGCTGATAATTCGTCAAACTCAGGCATTTCGGGCAGTTCTTTGCCCATTACGTTGATGTAATCGGTATTTTTATCAACCTTCAATGTTTTTGCCTCGCCGGGATTTGAAGGCTTTTCGTTTTTGGTCTTTGAATTTTTAGATTCGGTTTTTCGGCTCTTTGCCAGCGAAAAAGGCAAACAGGCTGAAAAATTAAGACTCAGTAAAACTATCGGTAAAATTAATAAATATGATTTCGGTCGCATAAAACTCTCCATTTGAAAAGGGCGAATAATTAGTCTCAATTACCAACGCGGAAAAAAGGTTTGGATCATATCAAAAAAGGTTTCTAAAAAGTAAATTCCTTAAAGTCCCCAACGGGGACAAAGATAATAGCGTAGGGTAAAGCGAATGTAATGAGCGACACCCTACGTTGATTGAAAGAAATAATCCGACACTGTAAGTGTCGAACAGTCAATATTTGGTGTTCGACTCCTTCAGAGTCGGATTTTCTTTTTTTAGCGGACGTAGGGATTCTCCCTACGCTATTTTATTTGTCACCTTCGGCGACTTTTCAAAATATTTCTTTCATTGATGTTAAATTCCCGGACTATTTTTTCGTGCGTTCGTAGCAGGCTTCGTTTGTTCCGCTATTGAGGCAGATTTCGTCTTTGCCGTAATCGTTGCGTTTGATACGAAAAGTATATGTTTCGGGGTCTAATTTGTAATTTTTCTCCGAATTGCTCGAAGGCGCACAGCTATTTTGTTTACGCCAGTAATTTTTGGTCGGAATGAGCTTGATTTGCGAACCGTTGATGACATAACTGCCCGATTTTTCGTTATAAAGCGTATCAGTGCAGCTATAATTAACGGTTTGCGCCAATCCGGTGAACAAAAATTTGCCGTTGGACATAAACTGATATTCAAAACGGGTGCTGCTGCCGGGACTGGTCATTCCGGTAATCGTATTTTGCCGAGTGACCATCGAAACTCTGCCGTTATACCAGTTTCCGATGATACTGGAATTTGAATCGCCGTTTGAATTGGTTTCAGTTTGTTCATTATTTTGCGAACTATCCGTATTTGATCCGGTTGGTAAAACTTCTATCCAACCGAGAACCAAAGTTCCGTCAGATTCTCCGTAAAATCCCATAATTGCGCGGCGTTTTGCTCCGTCTCTGAGCAGGCTGAAAACCGTCACACCATTTTCAACTCCGCCGACTTCGTATTTCCATCCGGCAACTTTCATTGTGTCCATCAAACGATTAATAGTTGTTTGCAGCCCGACTTTTTGATAGGAAGTGCCTGTCCAAACGAGAACTTCCGAATCGCCTTGCTGAAATTTACCTTCTCCGGCAGCTACGAATTTTTCGAGCGTTTGGGTGATCTCAGCCGGAACTTTATCGGGCGACATTCTCAGCGCATTTGCCGGAAGCGAAACTTTGGTTAAATTTGAACTGGTAGCAGCTTCAAAACCTTCTTCGGTTTGGGCGAATATCGAAACAGTTGAAAATAAAGCGATTAAAATTGCAGATAAATAAATTTTCATAATTTTAGGAAACCTCACATAAAAAATAGGACAATCTTTACAGAAAAAAATGTAAAAATTGTCCAAAGTAACGAATGAAAAATAAATTTTAGTTAGTCCCGGTTATTCGTTAACGCCGAAACGAATTATTAAAATGGTGGCTAAAATTGCAGCTCCAACCCCAACTCCTATCAAAACTTTCGTTTGAGTAGAGAATTTTTTGCCCTGGGCTTTCTGCTTGCGGTAATCAGCCATTGTTTCTTTTATTTCCAAATTTGGCTGAACTTCTTTTTTCAAAAATGAATCTTTAACTTTTTCATTTTTAGCTTCTTTATTAATTAAAATTGGTTGATTTTCACCACTCAATTTTGCTTGGGCAAAAACACTGACGCTTGATGCGATACTCAGAACTACGACTAACAATCCGATTGAAATAGTTTTCTTAAACATAATTTTTCTCCTTGGTTTTTTTTTGGTAAAACTTGTGAATATAATTCCGAATAAATGAAACTTCTTAAACTATGGTAAAACTACTTTAGATTGATATTTAGATTTGCCCTTTGTTCGTTGATTCTCTTTTAATTTAATAGAGCAGTTTCTGTCAAAGACCAAAGAAATTTTATTACAATATACCGTTTTTGAATGGTTCAAGTTTGTCGCGGCTGGCGGCGAAAACTACTATACCGACGACTGCGGCGGCGATTCCGACACCGATTAAAATTTTGGTCGAAGTTGAAAATCTACCGGCTTGGGCTTTTTGTTTACGGTAATCAGCTATTGTTTCTTTCTTTTCCAAATTCGGTTGGTTATCTTTTTTTAAAAAAGTTTCGCGTATCTTTTCGTTTTTGGTTTCATTGCTGACTGAAAAAGTTTGATTTTCGTCACTCATTTTAGCTTGGGCGTAAACGCTCGCACTCGAAGCAATGCTAAAAACCGAAACCATTAAAGCCAAAGTAATAATTTTCCTGAACATAATTTTTCTCCTTAGTTTTTAAGCAAAAATTGCTTTCTGATAATCAACGTGCAAAGTATTTGCAATTTGTATCAATTTTTTTTGCAAAAAGTTTTGAATGACGGATAAAATCAGTATCAAGCGAATGAGCCATAGACTTGATAAAAGCCCCAACGCAGAAAATCCCGAATTTTTAGACGAAATGATTGGGCAAACTTTCGGCGTTTACCGGATAACCGGAGAAATCGGACGCGGCGGAATGGGCGTAGTTTATCTGGCGGAACGTGCTGATGGAGTTTTTCGGCAGGATGTTGCCATTAAATTTGTCAAACGCGGAATGGATACGGACTCGATCCTCAAACGCTTTCGCAATGAACGGCAGATTCTAGCTTCACTCAATCATCCGAATGTAGCTTTGCTTTATGACGGCGGAACAACTGACAAAGGCTTGCCTTATTTTGTGATGGAATATGTGGCGGGCGAACCTCTTTATCAATATTGCGACCGAAGCAAATTGAATATCAGAGAACGTCTGAAAATCTTCATTCAGGTTTGCGAAGCCGTTCACGCCGCCCATCAGATCAAGGTCGTTCATCGGGATTTAAAGCCCTCAAATATTCTGGTCAAAGCCGACGGCACACCAAAACTGCTTGATTTTGGAATCGCTAAACTACTTGATCCCGAACTTTCCGACATCACGATTGATCCGACCGCGACGCAAATGCGGATGATGACTCCTGAATACGCTTCGCCGGAACAGGTTATCGGCGGCGAAATCACTTTTGCTTCGGATATTTATAGTTTAGGCGTTTTGCTCTACGAATTGCTTTCGGGGCATCGTCCTTATCGTTTGAAAAATCGCTCACCTTATGAAGTCGCCCGCGTCATTTGCGAAGAATCACCCGAAAGTTTAAGCGAAAGTCTCAACAGCAAAGAATCCTTTTTAGAAAAAAGTGAAGTGCAGACGCTTGAAAAAGTTTTGGAAACGCGCGGCTCGGATTTATTTGAATTGCGTCAGGAGCTTTCGGGCGAGCTTGAGCAAATCGTGATGAACGCGCTTCATAAAAAGGCGGAAGACCGTTATCAAACTGCGCTTGAACTTGCTGAAGATGTGACGCTTTATCTGAAAGGCAAACCAATTAAGAAAAAATATTCGCCTCAAACTTCGTCCACTAAAAATAATAAACCTTCGCTGGCAGTTTTACCTTTGAAAATAATCAGCGGTCATGTGAGCGAAGATACAGGCGATCAATATTTAAGTGTCGGATTGGTAGATGCGTTGGTCACACGTCTGAGTCGGGTTGGCAGACTGATTATGCGTCCAACCAGTTCAATTTTGCGTTACAGTAATCACGAAAATCCTTTTGAAGTTGGTCGTGAACTCGGAGTCGAATTTATTGTTGACGGAAATATTCGATTTGTCGGTAATAGGATTCGGGTTACTGCACAGCTTCTCAACATTAAAGACCATTCGACGCATTGGGCGGAAAGTTTTGATGAGCAATTTACCGACGTTTTGGAAGTCGAAGATTCTTTAGCCGAAAAGATCGGGCAGTCTTTGATCTCTAAACTAACAGGCGAAGAAGAAAGGCAACTGGGCAGACGCGGCACAAATTCCGTCCAAGCCTACGAAGCGTATTTGAAAGGTCGTTTTTACTGGAATCTGCAAACGGAAGAGGGTTTTGCCCGTGCGATCCAGTATTATCAACAAGCCGTTCAGCTTGATCCGAATTATGCTTTGGCTTATGCCGCGATTGCCGAATATTACATTTTTATCGGAATTCATTGCGTCATTCCATTTGCCCAAGGCTCAAGTGCCGCCAAACAAGCTGCTGAAAGAGCTATCCAAATTGATCCGACCTTGGCAGAAGGTTATGCCGCACTCGGTTTTGCCGCCATCGGTTTTGAACTTGATTGGGAGAAATCCGAAAGATTATTTCTTCAGGCAATAGAACTTAATCCGAATTCAATTACCGCAAATTTTTGGTATATCGCGGTTTTGACTCAATCAAGACGCTTTGACAAATCCATCGAGCAACTAAAAATCGTGCTAGAACTGGATCCCGGCTCATTGTTGGCGGAACATATGGTGGCGTGGGTTTTGTATCATTCGCGCCGTTATGAAGAATCATCCGCAGCATATTTGAAAATGCTCAAAGATGCGCCGAATTATGCCTGGGGATTACAAACATACAGTTGGGCATTGCGGCAACTCGGAAATTACAGTGAGGCAATTCATTATGCTCAAAAAGCTGTTGATGTAACAGGTGAAAATCCGATGTATTTAACGGCTTTGGCAGCCGCCTATGCCGATGCGGGAGAATTGGGAAAAACCTGGGAGATAATGGCGCAACTTGATGAAATCGCCAAAACCCGTTTTGTTTCCGAATATATGATGGCTTTGGTTTATTGCGCTTTAGGGGATAAAGATAAGGCTTTTGAGTATCTGGAAAAATCTCTGGCGGCGCGTGACGGCTGGATGAATTGGCTCGGAGTCGAACCGCAATTAGATATTTTGCGAACCGATCCGCGTTACGAAGATTTGTTGCGCCGTTCGGGATTGCTTTTAGCCAAAACTCCTGATTCCGCCAATAACAAAAAACCAAAATCCATTGCCGTTTTGCCTTTGAAACTTTTCGGCACCCACACCGAGGACGAAGAATATTTAAGTTTAGGGTTGACCGATGCTCTGGTGACCCGTTTAAGCAATGTTCAGCGACTGACGGTGCGTCCGACTTCGAGTGTTTTGCCTTTTCAAAGTAGTGCAGAAAGTCCTTTTTCTGCCGGGGAAACCTTAAAAGTCGAATATGTAGTTGATGGAAATATCCGGCGGGTTGGCGAACGGGTGCGGGTGAGCTTGCAGCTTTTGGACATTATCAAAGGCTCAACCGCATGGGCAGAAAATTTTGATGAAAAATTCACCGATGTGCTTGAATTGGAAGACGTTATTTCCGAACGAGTGGTCAAAGTTTTATTGCCTAAACTAACCGGAGAAGAACGCCGCCGGTTAGAAAAACGCGGAACAAATAATGTTGAGGCGTATCAGGCTTATCTGCGCGGACGATATTTTGCCAATCAGTTTTCGGGTGAATCACTGCTCAAATCAATTGAATGTTATCGTCAGGCAATTCAGTTTGATGCCAATTATGCACTGCCGCACGTCGGGATTGCCGATTTTTATGTTTGGTCAGCGGTTTTTGGGGAACTGCCGGCACATGAGGCTTATCCGAAGGCAAAAACCGAGATCGAACAAGCCTTGAACATTGATGATTCATTGGGCGAAGCCTACGCGATCAAAGCTTTTATCACTCTGCTTTATGATTGGAATTGGGCGGAAGCCGAACGGCTCGTCAAACGTTCTCTGGAACTCAATCCGAATTTTGGTTTTGCTCACGAATGTTACTCGAATTTCTTTTCAACACAGGGAATTGTTGACGAAGCAGTGCTCGAGATCAAACGAGCCGAAGAGCTTGATCCGCTTTCTCCGCGAGCAAAATTGATGACGGCGTGGACTTTTTGTATTACCCGACGTTTTTCTGAATCCATCGCCAAGTCAAGCGAAGCCAACAATATGCAGGAAAATTTCGCCCAAGGCTTGCTGCATCTCGGCTATGCCCAAATCCATAATGGTCAGATTAAAGAGGCAATTAAAAATTTACGTCGTGCCACCGAAGCCTGGGTTGGCGGCGCGATGCCGAAGTTTATGCTGTGCTTTGCTTTAGCCGCTGACAATAATTACGAAGATGCCCGCAAAGTTTTGGCTGAAATTAAAAGTTTAGGCGAAAAAGGGTATCTCAAACCCTATTATCTCGGAATGGCTTATGCCGCTGTCGGTGAAAATGATTTGGCGTTTGAATGGTTTGAAAAATCGCTTGAGGCGCGTGATGAATGGATGATTTGGTTCGGTGTTGACGCAAGTTTGGATAAATTGAGAAAAGACCCTCGCTATCTGGATATTTTGCGAAGGACAAATAATCCGATCTATGTAAAACAAACTAAGGAAAGTGAGCCGATAACTGCCGAACGCGCCAAATCAATCGCTGTTTTACCCTTAAAAGCATTCAGCATAGGTTCAAGCGAAGATGAATATTTAAGCCTCGGATTGACCGATGCACTGATTACCCGATTGAGTAATGTTCAGCGTTTGACCGTTCGCCCGACTTCCAGCGTTTTGCAGTTTCAAGCTCAAACTGTCAATCCTTTTTCCGCCGGACGCGACTTGAAGGTTGAATATGTGGTTGACGGAAACATCCGGCGGGTTGGCGAAATGATTCGCGTCAGTATCCAACTTTTAAGGCTGGCGGACGAAAAATCAGTTTGGGCAAAGAGTTTTGACGAAAAACTTACAGACGTTCTGGAATTGGAAGACTCGATTTCCGAACAGGTTACAAAAGCTTTGATCCCGCGTTTGACAACCACCGAACAGCGCAAACTTTCGCGCCGTGAAACGAATAATGCAGAAGCCTATCAAGCTTATTTACGAGGCAGATATTTTTGGAATTCTTTTACGCCCGAAACCTTTCCGCGTGCGCTCGAATCTTTTGAAAAAGCCGTCGAACTCGATCCTGAATATGCGCTGGCTTATGTTGGAATCGCCGATTATTACAATTGGGCAACGATCTTCGGTTTTTATACGCCTCGCGTCGGTTATCAAAAAACAAAAGGGGCGGTGCTTCGTGCGTTGGAAATTGACGACCAATTAGCCGAAGCAATTGCGGTTTTAGCCTTCATTACGGCTTTTTCCGAATATAATTGGGCGGAGGCGGAAAGATTGATCAAACGTTCGCTCGAATTGAATCCGAATTACAGCTTAACTCACGAATGGTATGCGGCAATGTTGGCGGGAACTGGACGCAATGATGAGGCTTATCAGGAAATTATGGCTTCGCTAGGGCTTGATCCGCTTTCTCTGCGGGCTGTAACTTTAACCGCCTGGACGCTTTACCAGATTCGTCGTTATCCTGAAGCACTTGCCAAAGCCGAAGAAATTTTAATGATGAACCCGACCTATTATCAAGGATTTTTTCAGCGCGGAAATGTTTTAAGTGAAATAGGACGAGTGGAAGAAGCAATTGAAGCCGGACGGAGAGGAATGGCGCTGGCTCCGAATCTCGGCTATATGTATTACAAAACGTGTTTTGCTCTGGCATCGCTCAACCGTTACGAAGAGGCTTGGGAACTTTTAAGAGAATTTGAGGCAATCTCGCCCTCACCGGAAATAGATTCGTATCATTTGGGAATGTGTTATGCCGCTGTCGGGGAACGCGAAACGGCTTTCAAATGGCTCAATCAAGCTGTCGAAGACCGTCATCCGTGGAATGTCTGGTTGGCAACCGATGCAAAATTAGACGCATTGCGCGATGATGAAAGATTTAACGAGCTGATGCGAAAAAGTAATCGCCCGCATTTGGTTCGGAAAGTCAGTGCGCCAAAAAAATTGGATAGCTCTCAAACACTGGCAGTTTTGCCTTTAAAAGTAAATTCACTGAGTAAAGAGGGTGACACTGAGGAAAGATTTTTAGGAGTCGGGTTGACCGATGCGCTGATTACTCGGCTTTCCAAAACCAAAGAACTTATCGTTCGTCCGACGAGTTCAATCTTACGCTTTGAGGAAACAAAAGACGCTTTTGCGGCGGGACGCGAGCTTGACGTTAAATTTGTTCTCAATGGCAGTATCAGGCGTATTGGTGAACGTGTTCGTGTTTCAGTCCAGCTTTTGGACATCGAACAGAACTCAACCAATTGGGCAGAGAATTTTGACGAAAAATATACGGATATTCTCGAACTCGAAGATTCGATCTCCGAGCAGGTGACAATTGCTCTTATTCCGCAATTGACAACGGGTGAAAAGCATAGGATTTCGCGCCGTGAAACCGATAATCTCCAAGCTCACGAAGCATACCTGCGCGGGCGTTATCATTGGAATCAATTTACGGCAGAGTCTTTGCTGAAAGCCTCAAACGCATTTGAAACAGCCGTCAAACTTGATCCGAATTACGCTCTGCCTTATGTCGGACTGGCGGATTATTACATCTGGGCAAATATTTACGGACTGATTCCGTCAAAAGAAGCTAATGCCGAAGCCGAAAAATATGCCCGAAAAGCTGTTGAATTAGACGAAAACTTAGGCGAAGCTTATGCCACGCTCGGTTTGATCAGCCACAACCGCAAAAATTGGGCTGAAGCCGAAAAAATAAAATTAAAAGCTATAAAACTTGCACCAAATTATGTTCACGCTCGTGAGTGGTATTCGGCTCAATTAAGAGGTTTGGGCAGAGATGTGGAAGCAGACCGTGAAATTTTGCTGACCGAACAGCTTGATCCGCTTTCGCGCCGCACCAAAACTCAAGTCGCCTGGATCTTTTATCAAGGACATAAATTTAAAGAAACGTTCAGACGCGGACAGGAAATCATCGAACTGGACAAAAATTATCCGACCGGCTATATGCAAATCGCCGTTGCGCTGTGGGGAATGAAACGATTTGATGAAGCCTTACCGCACTTTCGGAAATTTAATGAACTGATTCCCGATTCAATTTTGCCGGTTTATCTGCTTTGTTTCGGATTAGTCAAAGCCGGAGAAATCGAAGAAGCCCGACAGGTTTTGGAGAAACTTAAAAATGAATCACAAACCAATTACGTAAAACCATATTTCCTGGCAATGGCTTATACGGCACTTGGCAATTTTGATGAGGCTGTTCCGCTCTTTCAGCAATCAATAGACGAAGATTGTCCGTGGATGATGTGGTTTGCAACAGAACCAATGCTGGCGGATTTTCGCAAAGATTCAAGGTTTCAGGAATTATTTGCTCAAATGAAACATCCTAAGTAATCCTTTTTCAAAATAACTAAATTTTGAGTGATTAGAATCACAGTTATTAATCTGCCTCTTCTTTAAGATAGAAAGTCATTAGTTGGGGGAATAATATGACTTTCCTGAAAACAGATCTAACCACCCAAACCGACCTGAAAGAACACGGAACAGGAACAGGTGCAACCCGAAACAAAAAACCGTTTTATGTAGATTTTTTTCCGCCCTGCAATAATGCTTGTCCGGCGGGCGAAAATATCCAATCTTGGCTTGCTTTGGCTCAAGAAGGTAAACATTTCGAGGCTTGGGCGAAATTAACTGAAGAAAACCCGATGCCCGCGATTCACGGACGAGTTTGCTATCATCCGTGTGAAACGGCTTGCAATCGCGGCGAATTGGATAGTTCCGTCAGTATTCACGCCGTCGAAAGATTTTTGGGCGATTTGGCGATTGAAAAAGGCTGGCAATTTAATAAGTCAAACAAGCAGACACGCAAACGAATTTTGGTAATTGGTGCAGGTCCGAGCGGACTTTCGGCGGCGTATCATCTTGCGCGTATAGGTCATGATGTCAGCATTTACGAAGCCGGATCGATTGCGGGCGGAATGATGAATTTCGGGATTCCCGCGTATCGTCTGCCGCGAAATATTTTGCAAGCCGAAATTAAGCGCATCGAAGAAATGGGCGTAGAAATTCGTTTGAATTATAAAGTTACGGACGTTCTCGCCGAAAAAGATGCGGGCGGTTTCGATGCCGTTTTTATTGCGATTGGAGCACATATCGGCAAGAAAACGGCGATTCCCGCACGCGAAGCAGGTAAGATTCTCGACGCTGTTTCGTTTTTGAAAGATGTTGAGCTTGGAAATGCTCCGCAGATCGGTCGCCGCGTGGCGATTTACGGCGGCGGAAATACGGCGATGGACGCAGCTCGGACGGCGAAACGGCTCGGTGTGGAAGAAGCCTTGATCATTTACCGACGTGACCGTGAACACATGCCCGCACACGATTTTGAAGCCGATGAAGCCTTGAGCGAAGGTATCAAAATCCATTGGTTGCGCACGATCAAAAATCTCGATTCAACTTCGATGACGGTCGAAAAAATGGACATCGTTGACGGCAGACCTGTTCCGACTGGCGAATTTGAAACGCTCGAAGCAGATTCGCTGATTCTCGCTCTCGGACAAGATACCGAAACCGACTTTTTGAAGGGAATTAACGGAATCGAATTTCAGTCTGACGGAACGGTAGTGGTTAATTCACAAATGATGACCGGATACGACGGAATTTTCGCGGGTGGCGATATGGTTCCGAGCGAACGAACCGTGACGATTGCGACCGGACACGGCAAAAAAGCGGCTCGCAATATTGACGCTTGGCTCAATGGAAAATCCTTTGAAAAAGCTCCGAATAATCCTTTGATTCCGATTGAAAAACTGCACGTTTGGTATCGGACGAATGCGGCGGCAAAACCGCAAAGTCATTTAGAACCTGAAGTTGCGTCGCATAATTTTGAAGAAATCGTCGCGGGTTACTCGCCCGAAGAAGCTCAATATGAAGCTCAGCGTTGTCTTTCGTGCGGAAACTGTTTCGAGTGCGACGGCTGTTTCGGTGCTTGTCCCGAAGACGCGATCATCAAGCTCGGAAAAGGTAAACGCTATAAATTTAACTACAAACTTTGCACCGGCTGTGGAGTTTGCTTTGAACAATGTCCGTGCCACGCCATTGATATGGTCGCGGAAACGGCAGCCTAGTTGATTTCTAGAACCGGATGAATAAATTACCCAAAAATCAAATTGTCGGTTGGATCGCTGTGGCGTTATCTACTGTGATCGCTTGCATTTGGGCATTTTGGGGAATTATTGAAAATTTTCACGAAGGCTGGTTTCACGAATCATTTTTAATGAATATCGGGCTTTTGCTCATTCAATATCTCAGCCCAATGTTTATTTTTGTGTTTTTGTGTTTACTCGGCTTAACCTATCCGCGAATCGGCGGTGTTGCCCACGCACTTATCGGGATCGTTTTGGCTTCGGTTCTTTTCGATTGGGAAGATGCCGTCGCAATGCAGTTGATAATTATTCCGATGGTTTTGCTCGGAATTTTCTATTGGTTCGGTCGTCCGCAGCCGCTTCGGTTTGCTTATGGAATTGCGGTTGGATTGCCGCTTCTTACTTTGATAGTTTGCGGTATCGAACCGATTTGGCGTGTCGCCGGAAGACTCAATGACGGGAATTTGGGCGAGCGTTTGATTGAAGGAAACGGTGTGCGGCTCGTTTGGGCAGCTGAAGGAAACGGCTGGACTCGTGAAGGCGTGAATTGGCAGGAAGCGGTCAAACGCTGTCAAAATCTGGCGGAAGACGGGCAGACTTTGAAAGATGTTCCGCAAAATATCTGGCGATTGCCGACTGTTGACGAAGCCGTTCGCTCAATGTCGCGTCACGGAGTCAACAGCGGCGGAACTTGGGACGAACAAACAAAAACGGCAAAATACAACGTCCGTCCCGACAAAGAATCTCCGCTCTGGAACGTTTATTCGCAGGTAATTTATTGGTGGACGGCGAATGAAATTGATGAAAATAATGCTTACATCATCGTTTACGACGGAAAAGTTTGGTCAAGAAATAAGCGATTCGGTCCGGCAAGTTTGGGTTACAGATGTGTAAAACCCTTAAAGTAAGAAATGGTCGCGGAAACGCAAGCATATAAAGGAAATTGGAACCACAGATGAACACAGATAAAGACAGATTTTTTAACAGGGATGGACAAGATGAAGAGGGATAAATTCATAGGCAGAAACGCGAGTGTGAACGAGCGTGTCAGAAGTTACGGAGATACACGCTTCCTAACGGTCGCGTTTCCGCCTATCACTTTCATCCCATTAAACCCTGTTAAATCTATCTCTTATTTGAGTTTATCTGTGTCAATCTGTGGTTAAAAATTCACAAAAAAATGAAAGACGAAAAACAAAATATTGTAACTCTCGACGGAAACGAAGCGGCGGTTTATGTCGCGTATCGAATTAACGAAGTTTGTGCGATCTATCCGATCACGCCTTCGTCGGCGATGGCTGAATTTGCCGATGAATGGTCGGCGAAAGGCATTAAAAATATTTGGGGAAACACGCCCGAAGTCATTGAAATGCAGTCGGAAGGCGGTGCGGCGGGAACGGTTCACGGTGCGTTGCAGACGGGAAGTTTGACGACGACTTTTACCGCTTCGCAGGGTTTGATGCTGATGCTGCCGAATATGTATAAGATCGCGGGCGAACTCACGTCGGCGGTTTTTCACGTTGCGGCTCGCAGTTTGGCGGCTCAGGCGTTGTCAATTTTCGGCGACCATCAAGACGTAATGGCGGCTCGCACGACCGGATTTGCGATGCTCGCGGCGGCGAGCGTGCAGGAAGCTCACGATATGGCGTTAATTGCTCAAGCCGCAACACTTAGAGCGAGAATTCCGTTCATTCATTTCTTCGACGGTTTTCGCACTTCGCACGAAGTCAACAAGATAAATTTCCTTTCCGACGAACAAATTCGGGCGATGATTGACGATGATCTGGTAATCGCACACCGAAATCGCGGACTCAATCCCGAACGACCTTTCATTCGCGGAACTGCTCAAAATCCCGACGTTTATTTCCAAGGACGCGAAACCGTAAACGCCTTTTATGCCGCAGTTCCAAGCATTTTGAAAGAAGAAATGCGGAAGTTTTACGAACTCACCGGACGCGAATATTCGACGGTCAAATATTACGGTGCGGCTGATGCCGAAAACATCATTGTGATAATGGGTTCGGGCGTTGAAACCGCCGCCGAAACTGCCGAATTTCTGTCAAGGAACGGTGAAAAAACGGGAGTGATTCAAATTTCACTTTATCGCCCGTTTCCGAGCGAAGATTTCATCGCCGCAGTTCCGAAAACCGTTAATAACATCGCCGTTTTAGACCGCACGAAAGAATCGGGTGCGACGGGCGAACCGATGTATCAAGACGTGATGGTCACGTTTATGGAAGCGTTGGCGAAAGGCGAAGTTGGTGCGATGCCGAAAATTATCGGCGGACGTTACGGGCTTTCTTCCAAAGAATGGACACCCGCGATGGTCAAAGGCGTTTTCGACAATTTGCAAGCCGAAACCACGAAAAATCATTTCACTGTCGGCATCAATGACGATGTGACGAACACAAGCATTCCGTTCGATCCATCGTTCAAACTAGACGAATCAGATTGGACGCAAGCCTTGTTTTTCGGACTCGGAGCGGACGGAACGGTCGGTGCAAATAAAAACAGCATTAAGATCATCGGCGAAAATACCGAACTTTCCGCTCAAGGATATTTCGTTTACGACTCGAAAAAATCGGGTGCAAAAACTGTTTCGCATCTTCGTTTCGGTAAGAAACCGATCAAAGCTCCGTATCTGATTACAAAGGCAGACTTTATCGCTTGTCATCAGTTCAATTTTGTTGAAAAAGAAGAAATGCTGTCGTTTGCGAAAGACGGTGCGACATTTTTGCTCAATTCTCCTTATGACAAGACGGAAGTTTGGGACAAATTACCGCTCAAAGTTCAGCAAGCAATTTTGGACAAAAACATTAAATTATTCGTTATTGACGCGACCGACGTTGCCCGAAAAACGGGAATGGCGGGCAGAATCAACACGATCATGCAGACTTGTTTCTTTGAACTTTCGGGAGTTCTTCCGCCCGAAGAAGCGATTTCGCAGATCAAACACGCGATTGAAAAAACGTATTTCAAAAAAGGACGTTCCGTAATTGAAAAGAATTTTGTCGCGGTCGATCAAACGCTCGAAAATCTTTTTGAAGTCGAAATTCCTGCGAAAATTACGGCGGTTGCGGCGGCATCGAACGGTTCGGTGACGAAAAACGCACCGGACTTTTTCAAAAACGTAACTTCAATCATGATCGCAGGTTACGGCGATGAAATTCCTGTCAGTGCGATGCCGATTGACGGAACTTATCCGAGCGGAACTTCAAAATTTGAAAAAAGAAATGTTTCAAACCGCATCGCCGTTTGGGACGAAGCGAACTGTATTCAATGCGGAAATTGCAGTTTTGTCTGCCCGCATTCGGTCATTCGCTCGAAATTTTTTCACCGCGATTATCTTGCAAACGCTCCCGAAAATTTCCAATCTGCACCGATCAACGCCCGCGGGTTTCCCGAAACGAAATATTCTTTGCAGGTTTATCTGGAAGACTGCACGGGCTGTAATTTGTGCCACGAAGTTTGTCCGGTCGAAGAAAGAACGAATGGTAACAAACGTGCTATCAACATTTTAGACAAACCGTTGGATTTAGACACCGAACGAAAGAAGATCGAATTTTTTGAAAATCTTCCAAACAATGATCGTCCAGATGTTAATTTTTCGACCGTTCACGGCGTTCAATTTCTCGAACCGATGTTTGAATTTTCTGGTGCGTGTGCGGGTTGCGGCGAAACGCCATACATCAAGGTTTTAACACAACTTTTCGGCGACCGTTTGTTAGTTGCAAATGCGACGGGTTGTTCTTCGATTTACGGCGGAAATTTGCCGACCACGCCTTGGGCGAAAAACTCGAAAGGTCAAGGTCCGGCTTGGTCGAATTCGCTTTTTGAAGATAACGCCGAGTTCGGTCTCGGAATGCGGATGAGTGCCGATAAACAGCTTTCGACGGCGCATCAATTATTGAAAATTTTGAAGCCTGAGTTAGGTGAAGATTTCGTCAATGATTTGATGAACGCACCGCAAGTTTTGGAAAGTGAAATCACGGCTCAACGTGTTCGAGTTCAACAACTTAAAGAAAAACTCGCGGCGATGAATGCAAGCGAAGCGAAGCATCTTTTATCAGTTGCAGATCAGTTAGTTCACCGCAGTATTTGGCTCATCGGCGGCGACGGTTGGGCTTATGACATCGGTGCGGGCGGACTCGATCACGCACTTGCGAGCGGGAAAAATATCAACGTTTTGGTTTTGGACACCGAAGTTTATTCAAACACCGGCGGACAAAGTTCAAAGGCAACTCCAACTGCGGCAAGCGCAAAATTTGCGGCGGCAGGCAAGCGAGTCGGCAAAAAAGATTTGGCGATGCAGGCGATTTCTTACGGAAATGTTTATGTCGCACAAGTCGCCATGGGAGCAAATCCGCAGCAATTTTTGTTGGCGTTGCGCGAAGCTGAAGCATACAACGGACCTTCGTTGATTTTAGCTTACAGTCATTGTATCGCTCACGGAATCGAAATGGATAAAGGTTTGCGTCAACAGCATTTAGCCGTTCACAGCGGATATTTTCCGCTCATTCGCTACAATCCTGTTTTGCGTAAGAAAAACTTGAATCCGTTCGTTTTGGATTCGGCAAAACCGACAATTTCTTTGCGTGATTATGCTTATAACGAATTGCGTTACAAAGTTTTGACGCAGACCAATCCCGAAGAAGCCGAGCGATTGATGAAACTGGCACAGGAAATTGTTGATCTGCGTTGGAAAACTTATGAAGATATGGCTGGATTCGGGGCGAGTTCGTTTGCTCCTGTTTTTTGATATTTGAGGGATTTAACCATTATGTTAGACCTAACTACAACTTACATGGGATTAAAATTGCGGTCGCCGTTGGTGGTTTCTGCAAATCCTTTATCGGAAAAAATCGAAAATATTCTGGCGATGGAAGATGCCGGAGCTGGCGCGGTAGTTTTGTTTTCGCTTTTTGAAGAACAAATTCGCGCCGAAGCCGCCAAAGTTGAGAGAGTTCAGCGAGCTACAAGCAATATTTTCGCGGAAATGACAGGTTTTTTCCCTGATTTAGATGAATATCCGATTGGAACGGCGCAATATCTTGAACTCATCCGAGAGGCAAAGTCACGCACCAATATTCCGATTATTGCAAGTCTCAACGGCATCACGCCCGAAGGTTGGATAGAATACGCCCGTGACATTGAACAAGCAGGAGCGGACGGTTTGGAAATCAACGTCTATTTTATTCCCGCCGATATTCGTTTAAAACCAGAAGATGTTGAAAAACGCTATCTGGATATTGTTAAAATCGTCCGCGAAACGATAAATATTCCGATTGCGGTCAAACTCAATCCGTATTTTTCTTCGATTGGAAATATGGCTCACGAATTAAGTCTGGCAGGTGCGGACGCTTTAGTTCTTTTTAACCGATTTTATCAGCCTGATTTTGATGTCAATGAACTGAAAGTTGTTCCGAATCTGAATCTGAGCCACCCCGCCGAAATCCGTTTGCCGCTTCTGTGGATTGGGGTTTTGTATGGTCGAATTCCTGTTTCTCTAGCCGCCACAACCGGAATTCACGGCGCGAGGGAATTGATCAAATATCTTCTCGCCGGAGCAGATGTTGGAATGGTCGCTTCGTCATTGCTCAAACACGGAATTCCGTGGATCAAAGACATTTTGGATGATTTGGAATTGTATTTGTTGGATATGCAATTTAAGTCAATAGATGCTTTCAAAGGTTTAATGAGCCAGCTTTACATTCCTGATCCAAGTGCTTATGAAAGAAGTAATTACATTCATATTATCGAAAATAAAGATTGGCGTTGAGAAAGGGTAAAAATTGTTTGAGCTAGATTCAAAAGCCGAAATTCTGTTTAGAATTTCGGCTTTTTTGATTGTAAAAAATGTCTGGCTTGATTGGTTGGAATTAAGATTTAAGTGTAGCCATATCAATTACAAAGCGATATTTGATGTCGCTCTTGAGCAGGCGTTCATAAGCCTCATTTACTCCGTCAACACCGATCAATTCAATATCTGCAGTGATGTTATGTTCAGCACAAAAATCCAGCATTTCCTGAGTTTCGGCAATTCCGCCGATGGGCGAGCCTGATAAGCTCTTACGACCGAAAATAAGTCCGAATGCCGCAACGGGAAGCGGCTTTTCAGGTGCGCCGACGAGTGTCAAATTACCGTCACGTTTGAGCAGCATAATATAGGCATTGATGTCGTGTTGGGCGGAAACACAATCCAAAATAAAATCGAAACTGCCGAAATGTTTCTGCATTTCTTCCGCGTTTTTGGAAATAACTACTTCATCCGCGCCGAGTCTTTTGGCATCTTCAACTTTCGACGGCGAGGTCGTGAAAACAACAACGTGTGCGCCGAGAGCTTTGGCGAATTTTACGCCCATATGTCCCAAACCGCCCAACCCGACGATGCCGACCTTTTTTCCGGGACCGACGTTCCAATGCTTCATCGGCGAATAGGTCGTGATTCCTGCACAGAGCAGCGGCGCAACTCCAGCCGGATCAATATTTTCCGGCACGCGCAGAACGAATTTTTCATCAACCACGATGCTTTCGGAATAGCCGCCATAGGTTACGCCGCCTGTGTGTTTGTCGGCTGAACCGTAGGTCAGAACCATATTCGGACAAAATTGCTCGAATCCTTCTTGACAGTCGGGACAACTTTGGTCTGAATCAACCAGACAGCCAACGCCGACTAAATCTCCGGCTTTAAATTTCGTGACGGCTGAACCGACTTCGGTTACGCGTCCGACGATTTCGTGACCGGGAACGCACGGGTAAACGGTCGGCATCACATCGCTCCATTCGTTACGGGCGTAGTGCAAATCCGAATGACAAATGCCGCAGTATAAAATTTCAATCGCCACGTCCTGCGGTGTAACGGCTCGGCGGTTTATGTTCAATTGATTTAACGGGGCTTCGGCGGATTGTGCACCAAAGGCTTTAACTTCTTTCATTTCCATAATTTTCCTTTTTTATTAACGATTTATTAATTTTTGCGCTCCTTCGCTGTAACGTGCGCCTTGCACTTTTACTTGCGAAGTCAATTTATTAAGTTCTTTTAAGTCTTCCTCAGTTAATTCTACTGCAACCGCGCCAAGGTTTTCTTCCAGACGATGAAGTTTTGTAGTTCCGGGAATCGGCACGATCCAATTTTTTTGCGCTAAAACCCAAGCCAGAGCGATTTGGGCGGGTGTTGCGTTTTTCTGCTCGGCAAATTTGGCGAGCAAATCAACTAAAGCCTGATTAGCTTTGCGGTTTTCTTCGGAAAAACGCGGAACATTATTGCGAAAATCTTTGCTGTCGAACGTAGTTTTAGCATCAATTTTGCCGGTTAAAAACCCTCTCCCTAGGGGACTGAACGGAACAAATCCGATGCCTAATTCTTCCAATGTCGGCAAAATTTCCTCTTCCTGTTCGCGCCACCACAACGAATATTCGCTCTGCAAAGCGGTGACGGGCTGAACGGCGTGTGCGCGGCGAATAACGTCAACTCCGGCTTCCGAAAGCCCGAAATGTTTGACTTTTCCCGCGTCAATCAATTCTTTGACTGCGCCCGCTACATCTTCAATCGGAACATTCGGATCAACGCGATGTTGGTAAAACAAATCAATGTAATCGGTTTTAAGCCGTTTGAGCGATGCTTCGGCAACTGCTTTGATATGTTCGGGACGGCTGTTGAGCGGCGGCAAATTTCCCGCAGTTGTTTCGGTTTCGATGTTAAATCCGAATTTTGTGGCAATGATGACTTTTTCCCGAACAGGTGCAAGTGCCTCGCCGACCAATTCTTCATTCGTAAATGGTCCGTAAACCTCCGCCGTATCGAAAAATGTCACGCCTTTCTCGACAGAGGTTCTTAACAACGAAATCATTTCTTGTTTATCCGGTGCCGGACCATACGCAAAAGTCATCCCCATACATCCGAGTCCGAGCGCGGATACTTCCAAATTACTACTTCCCAGTTTTCGTTTTTGCATAAATTCTCCAAATAATATTGCTAAAGTTGAAAACAATTTGTTTGATTGCTAACAACATAATCTTGATTATAAAGGCTTTCTAAAAACAACTGATAAGACGATACTCGCCAATTATTGTAGAATCCTGCAAAAACTCTAAATAAGGCGTGAAGTTAAAAGAAAGAGACGTTAAGATGAATTTATGAAACAGCAAGCAGAAAAAATTGATGAACTACGGTTGAGAATAAGCCGCGAAGAACTGGTCGGGCGGATAATGAAAATTCTCCCGGAAGACGGAGTTTTGGACGTTTTACAAGATATAACTTTGGCGCGATCTTCCAAAGTAACCGAGCGGTTGCATTCGGTTTTTACCCCGTGTCTGTGCATTATTGCACAGGGCAGCAAACAAGTGCTTTTGGGCGAAGAAGAATTTCGTTATGATTCGGGACATTATTTGATTTCGACACTTGACCTGCCGATCATCAGCCACGTTGCCGAAGCATCGAAAGAAAAGCCTTATCTTAGTTGCCGCTTTACGTTGGATGCCTCAATTGTCGCCTCGGTGATGATGGAATCGGGAATTGAAACCGGAAAAAACGGCGAGAGCGTCAAAGCAATGGATGTCAGTTCGATTGAGGCGGATTTGCTTGATGCCGTAGTTAGAATGATGCGTCTTTATGATTCGCCCGAAGAAGGAAAGATTCTTGCGCCGCTCATTCAAAAAGAGATAGTTTTCCGGCTTCTCAAAGGGGAACAAGGCAAACGGCTGAGTCATTTGCTTCCTTCAAGCGGAGACACCCGACGCATCTCAAAAGCCGTTCAGCAGCTTCGCGCCAACATCAGCGAACCGCTCAGAATTGAAAATCTCGCCCGTGAACTGGGAATGAGCGTTTCGGGTTTTCATCATCACTTTAAGTCGGTCACGGCAATGAGTCCTTTGCAATTCCAAAAACAAATCAGATTACAAGAAGCGCGGCGTTTAATGCTCGGCGAAGATTTAGACGCCGCGAGTGCCGGATTTCGCGTTGGCTACGAAGACCCTTCATATTTCAGCCGCGATTACAAAAAACTTTTCGGTGCGCCGCCGCAACGCGATATTGCTAAATTGCGGAGTAATTTTGCGGTTTAGAAAAGATATAGAAGACGCAAATTATTGATTAATCTAGTTCTTTTGACCAATTAGAATTTGTAGAATAGACAAACTGTTATAGTATTTTTTTCAAAATAGACTTTGGCATAATTAAATCAAATGAAATTTCATATTAATCACTCAACGATTTTATTTTTCGGCATTATTTTTAGTTTTAACCTTCTTATCCTTCAAGCACATCCACAGACTCAAAACGTGGAAGCAATTATGAAAGATTCAAAGCAAGTGGATACTGCCTTGGTATTAAAAGCAATAAGTCAGGATTATTCCTTAGTTGATGAAAGTTCAGAGGTTGATTTTCTTATTTGTGTTAATGAAAACCGGGAAGAGTTAGATTTTTATCCTAAAAAAAAGTTGGTTCAGGAAATGGAAAATTCCGGGTTGATTGAAAATCGTGATAAGCAAGGTTCTGCAAAACGAGAAAATTATGTCTATTTTGAAGGAAATCCAATAAAAAAAGAATGGAAAGAAATTACCGAAGAAGGTTCGATTGTTTATCTTTACGAAATTACTCAAAAAGGTTTGGACTTTTTAAGTAAAGTAACCAAAGAATCGTCTAAAACTCTACCATCACTTTCAATAGCAAAATCGGAAGTTAATATTAAGCCTAAAATATTAAAAGTAGTGATTTACGATCAACAGACTATTCAGAAATCAATAGATAATTTTGCTGAAACCGCAAAAAAACAAATTGAAGAAGCCTTTTCAGCAACAAAAGAAATTGACCCCAATATTTATTCATCCGGTTTTTTACAATGTGGAGCAAATCTTTGGCAAAAAATAAAACCGAAAATTCCTCAATCAAACAATGAAGTAGAATTGCGGGTTGAGAGTCGAACTTATACCGATACCGGCGAAATAAAAATAAATGACTTCCCCGACCAAATTATTTCATCGGGAGCAATAGAGCAATTTTGGAAAGCAATTTCCGAAAATTTTACTCAAGATAAACCGCTTTTAATGCAGCAAACTGATACAACAATACTTCCTAAACATTTAAATCGAATGGGAATAACAGATAATGACTTTCCATCGCCTGATCTGTCAAATTTTGTAGCTGTATTTATCGTTGAATCTAATAATTACAAGTTTGTTGTTGTAACTAAGGGGGATCCGCAACTTAGTAAAAAACGAAGTGAACCGAAAATTTTTTGGATTGATATTATTGGAACTAAATAACGAAAGCTATTGAAAATGAGGAAATAAAGTATCGAAAAAGGTTTTCAAAAATTAAGGACGAGAGACTAAATTTCAACCCTCATCCTTCATCTTTTAAATCCTTACCTTCCCGGTGCCAACGGTGCGCCGCCGCAACGCAATATTGCTAAATTGCGGAGTAATTTTGCGGTTTAGAAAAAAGATTTACAGAATAAATTGATAGACAATTTGAGTTGGTGTATGTCTTCAAATGTTTGATTTGCAAATGCTTACGAAAGAAGAATTATCGAAAATAAAGACCAGTGATAGAAACATTTGCTTTGTTGGTAAAAAGATTTTCAAGTGATAATCTTGAGTTATGATGAAAAATCTAATTCTTTTATTGGTGTTATTTTGCTTTTTTTCGGGATTTGTTTTTGCTCAGGAAACCGGAACACTCAAACATCCGATTATTGACAGCAAAATGAGCAAAAAAGAAGTTTTTGACGGACTTGACCCGAAATGCCCCGAAGAGATTCGCAAACGGCAAAAAATCGTTAAACTTAAATATTATTCTTTCGATGGAAAGTTTCACCAAGGGCAGCTTGTCATAGATAAAGACCTGGTGAAGGACATCAAAAAAGTTTTCAAACTTGCTCTCGAAATCAAATTTCCCATTCAGACAATAATTCCCGTTTCACATCCGAACTTTCGCAAAAACGAGCGTTGGGACGACGACCTTTCGATGATTGCCAATAACACTTCCGGCTTTAATTATCGTGAAAAGACAGGCGGCGGAAGTCTTTCCAACCACGCTTACGGCAGAGCGGTTGACATTAATACCGTTCAAAATCCTTATGTTAAAGGGACATTGATCTTACCACCGAATGGAAAATATCAGCCTGACACTCCCGGAACTTTGACGGCAGACCATCCGATCACTAAAAAATTTATTGAACTAGGTTGGGATTGGGGCGGAAGCTGGACGCGATTGCAGGATTATCAGCATTTTGAAAAGCCTCTGAAAAAGTCAGGCGAGTAAAACTCAAAAATTTTAAAGATAAAAGTAAAAGGATAAGGGACAAATAATTCATCCCTTATCCTTCATCCTTTATCCATTATTTATTGCGGCAAACGTCCCGGTGTCAACGGTGCGCCTGCTGCTTCGAGTTGTTTTTCAAACGCTGGAATATCCGTTTCTAACAGTTTTTTCAATCTTGCCAAAACAGGTTTGAATTCCGAATCAGCTAAGTTGTATTGCTCAACTTGCGTGTTTGTCGGTTTAACTGTCGAAAGTCGGGTTGATTGAGCGACTGAGTTGATGCGTTCGCTGATTGTGGGCGGCGGAATATCCGAATTTTCGCGTCCTCCGCGCAGTTCGTTGATAATTGCATCAATTTCATCGTCAAACGCATTTGCTTTGTCAATCAAACCTTTATTTTCAGTCGGAGCATCCTGAGCTGCACGTTTCAGCAAGCCGATTCGCGTTTTCAGATCGTTAGCAACACTGCTTGCGGCATTAATTGAGCGTTGAAGTATAGAAACTTTTTTCTGGAATTCAGCCAACGCCGCAATTTCCGATGCGGTCATCTTCTCACGACCTTCAACGACAACGTTAAATGTCTGCGAACCGGGTAATGCGGTGACAACTCCATTGACTTTCATCGCCATCGTAACCGTATATTTTCCGGGCATGACGAGCGGACCTTGCGGACCAAATCCGCCAAATCCACCACCGCCGCCACCACCGCCGCCACCAAATCCTTCAGGTGGTGCTGCGGAAATTGCCGGAGCAGTATAGCGGAAATCCCAAACTACCCGCTGAATTCCCGGTATTGCAGGCGCATTCAAACGACGCACGATTTTTCCGTCGGAATCGGTAATGGTGAAAATCAAAGCCGGCGATTCTTCTTCAGATTCAGCTCTCAGTTCTGCAATCGAAGGATATTTGATCGGCGTTTTGTTCCTCTCAGCGGCACGTTCGGCTTCAACCCGTTTTTGCCTCATTGTTTTCGGAACTTCTTTCAGAAAATACTGGAAAGTTGCGCCGTAAGCCGGATTTGGTGCAGTGAAAAATGATGCGCCTTGCGAACCTGCAAAAGAGGTGTTGGAGCGAATATACATCAAAGCATCTTTCACGGGGAATAATGCCGAATTTTGTTTCAAAGTATCTTCTTTGAACTGACGTAAAACCGAATAATCATCCAAAATGTAAAATCCGCGTCCAAAAGTAGCTAAAACCAAATCGTTTTCGGTTTTTTGAATAGCGATGTCGCGGATGGCGATTGTCGGCAAGCCGCCTTTCATCTGCGTCCATTTTGCGCCGCCGTCAAAGGTCACGAATAATCCAAATTCAGTTCCGACAAAAAGCAGGTTCGGATTTGCGTAATCTTCGGCAATTGCATAAAGCGAACCTCTTTGCGGCAAGTTTCCAACGATTGAGGTCCACGTTAATCCTTTATCTTTACTTTTGACGATATACGGTTTGAAATCGCCGTTTTGATGATTGTTGTAAAGTGCGTAAACCGTGTTGACCTCGTGCTGCGAAGCTAAAACGCGGGTGACATAAGAATCACTCGGAACACCTTCAATTTTATCAACTTTGCGCCAGCTTCCGCCGTCATTTTCGGTAATTTGAATCAAACCGTCGTCAGTTCCGACATAAATCAATCCGGCTTTTTTCGGGGATTCGGAAATTGCCGAAGCGTTGCCGTAAAGTGCCGTTGATTGGTTTTTGGCAACTGCATCAGGTCCCCAAACTTTACCCATCACAGGTAAAGCATTACGGTCTAAACCGCGTGAAAGATCGCCGCTGATAACTTTCCAATCGTCGCCGCGATTATCGGTTTTGAAAAGTTTATGTCCGGCAAAATAAAGGCGCGTGTTGGAATGCGGACTGATGATAAATGGTGAATCCCAATTGTAACGCTGTGATTCGATGCCTTTTCCTTCAATCGGAGCGATTCCGACTCTTTCACCTGTCCGTTTGTCAAAGCGAACTAAACCGCCGTTTTGACTTTCAGCATAAATAATATTCGGATCGGTTTGGTCAACTTGCGATTTAAAACCGTCACCGCCGTTGGTCTGAATCCAGTCCGAATTCAAAATTCCGGCACTGCTTTTTGTTTTAGCAGGACCACCGAGCGAATTGTTGTCTTGCGTTCCGCCATAAACCCAATAAAAAGGAGCGTTATTATCTAAGGCAACATCATAAAACTGAGCGATAGACAAATTATTTTTGAAATTCCAGTTTGCGCCGCCATCGAGACTTTCATAAATTCCGCCGTCACAACCGACGATCATATAATTTGTGTTGTTCGGATCAACCCAAATCGCGTGGTTATCAACGTGTTTCAGCCTTTCGCCAAGCGGACGCTGTGTGCGTCCCGCATCATCGGAAACTTGGAAAACGACGTTCGGAATATAAATGCGGTCAACATTTTTCGGGTCGGCAATGATTTGTCCGTAATACATTCCCTGAGCAATGTTCGGGCTGGTTCTTTCCCAGGTTGCGCCTTTATCGTTGGAACGGAAAATTCCGCTTAATGTTCCGCTGGCTTCAACCGTGGCGTAAACTACATTTGGATTAACAGGAGAAACTGCCAAACCAATGCGTCCTAAATCGCCCGGAGGCAATCCGCCGCGAAGTCTGTTCCACGTATTTCCGCCGTCAACCGATTTATAAATTGCGCTTTCGGGACCGCCGTTGATGAGAGTGTAGTAATGCCGACGGCGTTGCCAAGTGGCGGCATACATAATATCCGGGTTTGACGGATCAATAACAACATCAGTTGCGCCGGTGTTTTCAGTTCCGGGAATAACGGCTTTCCAGGTTTTGCCGCCGTCAGTCGTTTTATAAAGTCCGCGTTCGCCGCCGCCCGACCACAAAGGACCTTGCGCTGCGACAAAAACTACATTGCTGTCGCGGGGATCAATGACTATTTTCCCGATGTGTTCGGAAGTCTTTAAACCTACATTGCGCCAGCTTCGTCCGCCGTCTTCTGATTTATAAACGCCGTCACCGTAGCCGACACTGCGTTGGCTGTTATGTTCGCCCGTTCCTACCCAAACGGTTGAAGGATTTTTCGGATCAAGCGCGATTGCCCCAATTGAATATGAACCTTCATTTTCAAAAACAGGTGTCCAGGTTGTTCCGCCGTTAACGGTTTTCCAGACTCCGCCCGAAGCAACTGCCGCATAATATTTGGAACGGTCAGTTGGGTCAACGGCAAAAGCATTGACGCGACCGCCTGTGACAGCGGGACCGATGTTACGAAAGCGTAACCCTCCTAACGCCATTTGCACCGGATCTGGTGGAGTAAATTGACCGTCACCACGACCACCACCTTCGCCACGACCACCGCCGGTTTGATTTCCTGCCGGAGATGCAGCCGGGGACGGCACAGGCGTTGGAGTCGGCGTTTGGGAAAAAATTGTTAAATTGAAAACAAACAAAAGACAAACTAAGACTAAAGCAAGACTTATTTGACGCACAAGGATAGCTCCTTTTTAAGAAATGAATTTTATTGGAACACAGATGGCTTGAATTATGGCTTGATTCAATTTGATTATCAAGCTAAAAGAAAAGATTATTTTGTAAAGTTTTGTAAAATCTGGATGGAAGTATTAGCAAAAGGTATAATGACAAAATGAGTTATCAAACTAATTCACCTCAAAGTAAAACAAAAAAACGCGGCGGATGTCTGCGAATTTTGGGGATTCTAAGTATTTTAGCCTTAATTGTTTTGTTAATTGGCGCAATCGGTGGCTATTTTTATTGGCAGAGCGTTAAAAAAACTCCGCAATACTCGCTCGCCTTATTGGTGGATGCAGCGCGTCGTGATGACAAGGAAAAAGTCGCACAAATTATTGATACGGAACAGGTTGTCAATAGTTTTGCCCCGCAGATTACCGAAAAAGCCGTTGAGCTTTACGGACGGAATATTCCTGCGCCGATCATTGCCAAAGTTGCTCAATTTGTGACACCTTTAATGCCTGTCATTAAAGAGCAGGCTAAAAAAGAATTACCTAATATAATTCGTGAAAAGACCGAGAAATTCGATAATATTCCGTATTGGGCGATTGCTTTAGGTGCAGACCGAGCATTAGACATCAAAATCGAAGGCGATACGGCGCACATCACCAGCAAAATTCCTACCAAGCCTTTGGATGTGACGATGAAACGCGATGGTGATTTGTGGAAGGTTGTAGCTCTCAAAGATGATAGATTGGCACAAAAGATCGCGGAAAAGATCGGTCAGCAATTAATGGCTTTGGCAAGCAAGGGAAATCTGGAAAATGCTCAGAAACAACTCGGAGTTGATAAACTCGGCGATATGTTAAAGAATCTAAATGATATTTTTAAGGAAAAATGACAGCTAAAAAAACATTTGAATCCTCTTTGATGGATTTAGAAAAAATTGTCCGTGAACTGGAACAAGGTGATTTGTCACTCGAAGAAAGCCTGAAACTTTTTGAAGACGGAGTAAAACTTTCGCGCGAATGTCAGGAAAGACTCAATCAAGCCGAACGCCGAATTGAAGTTTTACTTAAAGATTCGGATGGGAATCCGGCATTGCAAGTAATTGAAAATGAGGATTTAGAATCGAATCGCTCGCCAAAAATAAAAAAACGTATAACTTTTGAGGATGAAGACGAATCGCCATTTTAGCTTTTAATTGAAAATTGATGCAGATTATCGAATTTTTCAAACGCCAGCTTCAAATCGCACAAGTTTTTGGAATTCCGGTGCGGATTGATTATCGTTGGTTTTTTGTTTTAATTCTGATGTCGTGGCTGACTGCGGTTTACATTCCGTCCACAATGATCGAAGACATTTTTGCCAAACTCATTCTCGGTTTCTTTGCAACCCTTATCTTTTTCCTTTCAATCTTTTTGCACGAACTCGGACATTGTTTTGTCGCGCGAATGGAAGGAGTCGAAGTAGTTGAGATTGTGCTTCATCCTTTTGGCGGCTTGGCTCGATTCCGCCGTGCCCCTGACACACCGCGAGCCGAATTTCGGATTGCAATTGCAGGACCTGCGACGAGCTTTCTGCTGGCGATCTTTTTTGTGGCTCTGACGGGAATCTCTAACTCAATGCAGTTTGATGCTTTAACTCCGCTTTTCTTTCTGCTTTTCTTTTGGAATTTACTTTTGGCGGTTTTTAATCTTTTTCCCGGTTATCCGCTTGATGGGGGACGGGTTTTGCGGGCTTTTTTATGGAAACGCGGAAAAGACTTGAATGAAGCCACGATTTTGACAGGACGTGCCGGACAGGTTATTGCCGGAGCTTTAATGATTGTCGGTTCATTAATTACTCTGGTCAGAGCCGATATTACCGGATTGTGGACGGTGCTGATCGGCTTTTTTCTCTATGACGCTGCTAAAGGAATTATTCAGGAAACCAATGAGGCGGAAATGATCAGAGTCAGTGAAGTTATGTCTTTACCGTATCCGGTTTTGCCTGATGATAACGTCCTGCATTTTATAGATAACATTTTGCCGATCAAGCGTTTGACGACATTTTTAGTGGCTAAGGATAAGCAGCTTTATGGGGTTTTAACGCTTGAAGATTTGAAAGATCTGGAACGCAGTCAATGGCATAAGATCAAAATCCAAGAGGTTATGCGCCCAATTACTCAAGATTATTTTGTCGAATTTGATTCACTTTTGACCGATGCCCGTGAACTAATGCGCCACAATGGCGTCGGCGCAGTTGGCGTGATTGATGAGAACGGAGAATTAGTCGGATATTTGCAGCGGGGAAAAATTAGAAAAGTAAAGTAGAAGATTTAAACCTTTAAAAAGGTGAAAAAGTTTGGTTGACTGTTTAGTCAGGGTAATACTTTTTCACTTTTAGGCTTTTCATTTTTCCACATTTAAAAATCTTTTGCAGTTTTACCAAAATTGACCGATAATTTATTTGGGTTTTGTTGTTTATTAACCTTCGCTTTTTGGCACACCTTTCGCCTTATTTCCACAATGGCAAACGATTGCCAAATTTTAATTAATGCAAATTTAACAAAAACTTGCGTCAAACTTTTGGCAAATTAGTTCAAATATTGTTCATAGGCAACTTTTTAGCAAAGTTGAAACTTCAAAGCTAAGGCTTACGTTGTAAATAAATAGGTTTTTGAAACTTTGGAAATTCCAATCAAAATCCAATTTTTAGGATAATGGATCTCAGCGAATACATTCCGGCATACAACACGATACGAAATGCGCTAGATATTGCGTTTGTTTTTATCATCGTTTATGTCTTGCTCAAACTCGTGCGGGGAACTCGTGCGCTTCCGATGGCGGCGGGATTGATTGCGCTTGGGTTATTGTATTGGCTGGCAGCCGCTCAAGATTTGCATACATTGGCAACGGTTTTGCAAACAGCAATTCCATATATGGGATTTGCTATTATCGTTCTTTTCCAAGCCGAAATGCGGCAAGCCTTGATTTATGTAGGAAATCGTCTGCGTCTTCCGGTTTTTCGGCGGCAAAAAGGACAATTAGGCGAAACGATTTACGATGAAATTGTTTTGGCGGCAACGACTTTGGCTTCGGCAAAAACGGGTGCGTTGATCGTTATTGAACGAAATGTAGGTTTGCGGAATTTTATTGATTCGGGCGTTCAGCTGGATGCCAAACTCAGTTACGATTTGCTCGTGACGCTTTTTAATACCGAAGCACCTTTGCATGACGGCGCGGTTATTATTCAACTGGAACGAATTGCAGCGGCTTCGTGCTTTTTGCCTTTGACCAAAAATCCGAGTATTTCGCGCGAACTTGGCACTCGTCATCGCGCCGCAATTGGAATTACCGAAGACAGTGACGCGATTTCGGTTGTGGTTTCCGAAGAAACAGGTTTGATCTCATTTGTCGAAGGCGGACAGATCAAGCGAAATTTAGAAACGAATCAATTGCGAAATTTGCTTTTAAGCGCAATGGAAGTTCCGGTCGTTGAAAAAAAACGTGAGCCAACCAAAACAATGCCGGAAGCCGAATCTGAAATCACGATTGTTTGAAATAGACCTTTGACCTTTGATATTTGACCTTTGATTTATTTCTCCTGAAAAATCAAAAATCAAAAATCAAAAATCAAAAATCAAATGCTTTTTTCCTTTTCAACCGAAAGACTTACCGAAAAAGAGCAACGTCGAATGTTTTGGCGGCGTTTGGTTCGGCGTGTCTTTTTAGAAGATTGGGGAACTAAGCTAATTGCTCTGGGGATTGCCTTTGCTTTGTGGCTGGGGATTTCGGGATTACGCACAAACAGTTCTTTTACGCTGAAACCCGTTCCGCTGATCATCCAATTGCCAAACGATATGGAAATCACCAGCAATAATCCGACACAGGAAATAAGCCTTTTGGTAACCGGCGATAAAAAGCAAATTGAGCAATTGATCGCACAGGTCAATGCGCGGGATTTGATCGCCAGTATTGATCTGACAGACATCAAATCGGGCGATAATATTGTGCAGCTTTCTCCTGATACGGTAAGCGTGGTTCTGCCGAACGGAGTTAAGTTTGTTAAAGTCGAGCCAAGCAAAATTTCGGTCAAAGTTGAAAAATTAATTGAAAAAGATATTCCGGTCAAAGTTGAAACCGGAGGTAATTTGCCGGATGGATTTGAATTACTCAGCACTAATGTTGTTCCGGCAAAAGTCCGTGTGCGCGGCGCGGAAAGTTTTGTTAAATCGCTTGATTCGATTTCGACCGAGAAAATCAATATTGACGGTTTAAAAGATAATTATTTTGCTAAACAAGTTGGGCTAAACGTAATTAATCCAAGGATTACGCCGCTTGATACATTAGTTGATGTTCAATTCAGAATACAAGAAAAACAAATTGAAAAACCTTTTTTGGTTCCGGTAAAAGTTGAAAATGTAACTAAAAAAGTATCGTTTACTCTAGCCGGCGGACGTTCAATAATCGAAAAAATTCAGCCCGAAAACTTAAAAGTCGAAATCACCAAAGGCGAAAAAGGCGAAGAAGTTCCAACCATCACTTTGCCTGACGATTTACAAGACAAAATCGAAATCAAAAAACCGAAAATAGTGCATTAAAAACTTGGCAATGTTTCATTAAAAGGCTAAACTTCTTTCAGTTTTTACAAATCAATTTCAGAAATCAATCTAAAAAAATGAAGCATTTTTTAATCATCGCTTTTGCCGTTCTTTTTGTCTTTTCAAACAATGTTTTTGCCCAAATTCCAACCAATACGCTAGTTCAAATCGTTAAAGCCGAGGACGAGCGACGCTCAGATTCCACGCTCGAAAATTTGCTCAAAAGTTCTAATCCGAAAATCCGCGAACGAGCCGCTTTAGCCATTGGCAGAATTGGCGCAGAAGCTTCTGTTTCTGCTTTAGAAAACATTTTAGCCGCTGAAAAAGATGAAAAAGTTCGCACGATGATAATGTTTGCGATTGGCGAAATCGAATCGTCAAAAGGCGCGGAAATTATTTTGAAAACTTTGCAGGAACCTAACAATTCTCCCGAAGTTTTAGCGCGTGCAATTGAAGCGGCAGGGAAAATCGCGGCGGCAAACGCCAAAGATGAAAAATCAAAAGAACTTGGCAAAGCGATTTTAGAAAAGCTTGAGTTTGAAAACAAAAAGCGTTCGCGTCCATTTGAAAATGTGGTTTTGCTTGGGCTGACCGCAGTTTTACGCGCCCGACCTGACGGCGGAGAGAAAATTGTTGCCGAATTTTTAGGCTATTCCGATGCGCGAATCCGGGCGGACGCGCTCAACACTTTGGCGAGATTGCGTTCAAAATCGGTCAATGCAAAAGTGCGCGAGCTTTTGGCAAAAGATAATGATGCGGTTGTCCGCGCCAATGCCGCACGGGTTTTAGGCGGAGCAGAGGACAAAGAAGCGTTAGATTTATTGGTCAACGCCGCAACCAAAGATGCAGATTCCCGGGTGCGAGTCAGCGCAATTCGGGCTTTGGCAAGTTTGAAAGATGCGAGCGTGTCAGAAAAATTGATTCCAAATAAAGTGGATTTAGCAAATAAAAACGAGTTACTTGAAATTGCTACAACGCTCGGTAGACTTTTACCGAATACTAATAATCAAAAAGCGGTTGATTTTTTATATAAATTTCGTGAATTGGATGTTGCCTCATCTCCTGAAATTGAGATTGCTCTAGCGAGAATTTCTCCCGAAAGCTATGTCAAAAAATTTGTTAATTCACCAAAACCGAGTGAAATAACCTTGATGAAGACCAATCATCGTCCGCCGTCCGCAATTGCTCAGGGATTAGGTGAGTTGGCTAACAGCAAGGACGAAAAAATCAAAGCCGAAGCACAACGAATTTTGAAACAATTGCTAAGCGAAATACCAATTCACACTAACGCAATTTCAGATGTTTTAACAGCTTATGCAGCTTTTAAGTCGAATGATTTAAACCAAATTTTGCTCAAAAATTTGAATCATCCTGACCCGATTGTTCGTGCTGCCGCTGCCGGACTTTTAGACAACCAACCAAGTTCAAAGGAAAATGTCGAAGCCTTGAAAAAAGCCTTTAGCGAAGCATTTATAAAAGACAAGCACGATAACGATGCTCAGCTTGCAATTCTTGATGCGCTTTTCAAACTAGATAAAAAAGAAGCAGTTGGTTCGCTTTTAATTGCCTTGGATGCGCCGGATTATCTGGTTCGTAAAAAAGCCTTTGAACTGCTCAAAAACGAAGGATTAGAAAAGGATTTCCCGGGTTTGCCAACCTCGTTAGCAAATGCAATCGCCAAAAAGAAGAATCAGGTTTTGCCGTATTCTCCTGCATTTGGAACTAAACTTGGACAGGTTTTGAATACCAACACCGATTATATTCGCGCCGTTTCGCGTAAAAACGGAACGGTCAAAGCGGTTTTCACCACGACCAAAGGCATTTTTACGATTGATTTAACACCGGAAGATGCGCCTTTAACGGTGGATAATTTTGTCAAACTTGCCAAATCAAACTATTTCAATGGAGTTTCAGTGCATCGTGTCGTTCCGAATTTTGTGATGCAGGACGGTGATCCGCGCGGTGACGGAAACGGCGGACCGGGATGGTCAATTCGCTGTGAGGTCAATATGTTAGGTTACGGACGCGGCGCAGTCGGAATGGCACTTTCGGGCAAAGACACCGGCGGTTCGCAATGGTTTGTGACGCATTCTCCGCAGCCGCATCTTGACGGAGGCTACACGGTTTTTGGAAACGTTAATGAAAATGATATGAAAGTCGTTGACCAAATCGTTCGGGGCGATAAAATTTTGAAAGTTAGTATTGTAGAAAAAGGTAAAAAATAAATTAACCGCAAAAAGCACAGAAAACACAAAATGAGTTATTTTATTTTTGTGAATTTTGTGTTTTTTCGCGGCTATTACTTTCGTTTTGGATTAACAACTTGATGCAGAATATTACTGAATTTATCAGCGATTTTAGTTGATTCAAGTTTTCTATTTTCAAAAGTCGCAACTTTTGCAATGCCGATTCCAGCTGAAGTCAAAAAGATTTCATCCGCATTTTGCAAACTTTCAATCGGTTCTGACACTTCTGCAATCTCAAAATTTTCCAGCAAAAACTCCCGCATTGTTCCTGCCAGACAACCTGTTTCTAAGCTTGGCGTAAAAATTTTATTATTTTTGCACCAAAAAATATTCGCCATCGTAGCCGACGCAATTTCGCCTTTTTCGTTGAGCCGAACTGCTTCATTAAAATTACGTTTTTTTGCTTCTTCAAACGCCAAGAGATTTTCTAAATAATTGCAGGATTTAATATTTATCAAAGGTGATTGTGAATTTATCGAAAATGGCGAAGCGGTTAATTTTATATCTGAAATTGGGCGAAAATCTGCGGTAGTGATTAAAAGACTTGTTTTATTTTCAGAATTTGTTTGCCAAATGCCTTTCGCCGATTGGTCAAAAAAAGTCAGTCGGGCGCGTCCGTTGATTACCGCATTTTCGACAATTAGCTGCATTAAGAATTGATGCGCCAAATCTTCGGAAAATTCGGCTAAATCAATTCCCAAACGCAAAGCATTTTCGCTCAACCGCCGCCAATGTTTTTGCCACAAAAAAGGTTTGGAATTGTAAATTGCAATGGTGGTAAAAACGCCGTAACCATAGAGCGAAGCAGGTGAAATGGCAGAAAATAAAGCATTTTCAGGCGAACAAATTTGCTGATTAAAGGAAACTGACTGGTGCATTTGAGGAAATTAGCTAACTGCGCGTTTACGGCGTTTTTGAGCCAGCGGAAATTCGAGGCGGAAAGTCGTGCCATTTCCAACTTCGCTGAATGGTTCGATAGTTCCTGAATGTTCCTGCACGATTCCGTAGGTGACGGCAAGTCCTAAACCTGTTCCGCTGCCAACACCTTTGGTAGTGAAAAATGGATCAAAGATTTTGCTTAAGTTTTCTGCTTCGATTCCGACTCCATCATCTTTGACTTCAATAATTACCGAATCATCATTTTCAATTTTGGTTGTAAGCGTAATCGTTCCGCCATTAAAAATCGCATCCCGCGCATTGAGAATTAAATTAGTGAAAACTTGTTGCAGCTTTCCGCCGTTGCCGTAAATTTTCAGAGACTTATCGGAATAATTTTTTACTACCTTAATACTGGATTTTCGCAGTTGAATTTCGAGTAATTGCAATGTGTTATCAAGCGTTTTATTAATATCCAGTTCGTCAAATTCGGTAGTGTTTCCAACGCGTGAAAAGTTGAGCAGATTTCCGGCAATATTTGAAGCGCGCTCGGTTTGTTTTTGAACTTTAAGTAAAAGTGCGTGTTTCGGATCGGTTTCGGGAATCATTCCCAGCAGCATCTGCGTATAGCTTGAAACGCCGGTCAAAGGTGTATTGACCTCGTGCGCGACACCTGCCGCAAGCAATCCGATGCTCGAAAGTTTTTCGCTTTGCTGTAAGGTTTCCTCAAGTTTTACCCGCGCCGTGACGTTTTCCATCACGATAATTGCTCCGGTCTGACTTTGCGAGGCAATCCGAAGCGGCGCGACTGCTACATTCAAAATCAAAGGCTTGCCGCTTGAACTTACGGTATGCAGTTTGTAGCCGTGCCGTAATTCCTGCAAATACCAACGCGATTTACCCAAAATCTGTAGCAAATTTGCGGAAAAATTTTCATCAAAAAGGTCAATCACCAGTGCGCCGACAACTTGTTCACGGCTCAATTCGAGCATTTCTTCAAAAGTCGAATTACAACGCGTCACACGCCCATCAGCATCAACTGCCAACAATCCAACATTGACCGATTCAACAATTGATTCGTTAAATTCTTTCAGCAATGCCAATTCGTCCGTGCGTTTGGCTTGTTCTTCGTAAAGCAGAGAATTCTCAACCGCGACAGCCACATAGCCCGAAACAGTTTGCAGAATTTCCAAATCTTCGGTTGATAAAAGCGAACCGTCAACGCCGCGTCCAAGCCCGATTACTGCAACCATTTTCCCGCGCACAACGCAGGGAACGAAATAATGCAGTTCTTGTCTGACGAAGCTGCCATCACTTGTTTCGTGTTCGGAGATTTCAAATTCATCCGCCCGCACCATTCCGGTTTGCGCTGATTTTTCCCGAATCATTTGACGGAAATCGCTAGGAACGACATATTCGGAACTCAATCCAACTGATTTTGCAATTCGATATTCACCGGGCTTTCTCTGTCTTTCAATGAAAACTGCAACTTTTTCAACGGCTAAAACTTCCTGTAAGCGATTAACTAAAGAATTCAGCAATGGTTCCAGACTTGTTGTTGCCGAAAGAGTTCTTCCGAAATCCAGCAATCCGCGTCGTTTATCGTATCTTTCGCCATAGAAAAATCGGTCTGCCTGTTCCTGCAAAAAGTTTTTAAGCGGTTCTGAAAGCAAAATAATTGCCGACATTGCCACAATCGCAATTAAACCGCGAACAATATTGGTTGCGTTAAATTCTGCGCCGATTATTAAAAAGACAAATCCTAATGCAATAGCACCGATCAGCATTGCAATCGCAATCGTTGTCAGCGCATAAACCAAAACACGACGGACAACGACATCAACGTCCATCAGACGATAACGGACAACCGAATAGCCGAAACTCATTGGAATCAGGGCTAACGGCAAAGTTGTTAACGCAGTCGAATAAATGTCTTCGGGAAGATTGGTAAACCGCTTGGCGATTTGAAAAGCTACTATCGGCAGAACTGCCGCAACAGTTCCCCAAACTGTCCATTTAAGCCTTTGACGGATCAAAGTCTGTTTATTAGTAGCAAATCGCCAAATTAAAATCCCTGCACCAATGCCGATGCCAAGATAGAAATGAACTTGAGCTGCCCGATAAAAATTTCCGAGGATGTTGTATTTATCTATTAATTGCGCCCAAGCCGTCATAAATTCGGCTTGAAAACTGATGTAACAAGCCATCGTAGCGAGGAAAATAACCAGGGCAGGAAGATAAAGTGAAACTGTTTTCCAACGATTTTCTCCAAATACATCATTTCTAGTTGGATAACGCCAGCAGAAATGCAGAAAAACAGGAGCAAAGAAAATGAACGCTAAATCGTCCATAATCATTATTCCAAGGTCTAGATCTTCCCCTATTCCAATCGGTTTATAAACGTGAAAAACAAATGCCGTCAAACAGAGCGTAGCAAAATGAACAACGAAAGGTGCATTACTGCCTTGTTTGAACAGGACGAACATTCCGATTCCTAACCAAATCAAACCAACAATTGAAAGAAAGGCAACCGAAGCCGTCCAACGCGGCAGAGTATCAATTTTGTGTAAATCAGCGTAGTAGAAATTATCTTTGAAAGAGTAAGAAGTCCGTTGATAGTAGTAGGTTAAATTTCCTTCCAGTCCGGCTTGCTCCAGATACATTTGAATATCTGACGGCGCCACAACTTCATCAAAATCATTTCCGTCCAGACTGATGGCAATTAATTTGTCTCCGGGAATGATTCCGGCACGTCCGCCTGCCAGCTCGGGTTTAACTTTTTCAGCATAGATTCCGTCTGCTTTTTGCACCCAGACAATTCCATCTGTTGGGGGAAATTTTCCGTTTGCTCTCTGCGAGAGATTAAGCGCACCTCCAACAACGAAAAAAACAGTCGCCAAAAGCCAGATTAAACTCCAAATTGTGAGAACTTTTCCTTTCATTTTTGAGCAGACAAACTACGCCAAATTATTTTGACGCAATATTTGTTCCAATAGTTTTAGTTTCCTCAAATATAGCCAATATCCTGCAAATACAGGGCTTCTACTGCTGTAAATGTTCAATCGGTGAATATTTCATTCAGTTTTTCTCATCTCATCCGAGAATTTGGAGAAAATGCTCTAAATAAGCGGTAAATATTTATGGGCAATTGTTAATTAGCTTCTTAATTTTAACCACTAAAAACTTGCTGAAAAGTATTGACTTATACATTTTTTGATGACTTGGCTGACCACAAAAAAAGACATTCACAGAATTTATATAAAACTTCTTCTGTGTATGTCTCCCGGGTTGATTTAATTTATCAAATTTTAGAATCTGACCGAGATTCCGCCGCGCAAAATCCGCTGCTGCAAATTCAGCCTGAGACTGCCTTCTTCGGTATTAATGCCGGTTGGGAAATCAAATAAATTTCGTGCATCCAGAACCGCAGTTGCACGAATGGGAAGCCCCAAATTCGGTAGCGGTTGAGTTATAATAACGCTCAAACTCGGATCATAAATTGCCAATTTGCCCTGAAATGGATCAATCGCAAAAACGGTTGCTTGTGGAGAAAGTCGGAAAATCGTTTGAATTCGCGTTCCGGTTTTCAAATCAGCGTTGACCTGACCGACAAAGCTGCGGAAAAATCCGCTCTCAAAAACATTTGAAGGATTTGTGACTGATTCATTTGAAAGTTTTTGACCTTTGCCGAAAGCATATCCGGCTGAAGTGCTGAAAGTCTTACTCAAACGACGGGTATAAACCACTCTTGCGCCTACTGCGTCGCCCTGTTGCTCGACTGTAAAAGGTTCATTTAAATTCAAACTGTTGACCAAACTGACTCCGCGTCCTGAAACTCCATCAAAAAATGCGGTGGCTTCAATGCTTGAGTTATTATCCAAAACTCTTTCTATTCCAAACTCAAATCTTCTGCTCTTATTCATTACAGGAGTATTTTCTTTGACTGCAATTGCTTGCGGAGCAAATTGTTCGTGGAAAAAGACATTGTTATTTTCAAGCTCAATGGCATTTGACCAGGATTTTTCTTCGTTTTGAGTTGTATAGGCAGTTTTGAAACGGGTTTTTGAATTTACATCAAATTGTGCGCCGAATCGCGGAGCAATTGAAAATTCATTTCCCGCCCCTATGAAACGTGATGCGTCAAAACCAAGCACTAAAATTACGCCATTACCAACATTCAGTTCGTCCAAAGCCTGCAATGAAATTTGTCCTAGCGTTTTGTCGTTAATTGTGCCTAATTTGGCAGCCGAAGCTGAAATACGAATTTGATTTTTAGAATTTGGACGGGTTTTGATGGCAGTTTCGACTCGCTGCGGAGCAAAACTTTTGGTTCCGGTTTGTCCGGTAATTAAAATTTCGGTATTTTCGCCAAGCGGTTGGATGGTTGCAAAATTAAATCCGGTAAAAGCTCCTTCTTCCGAATTGGCAAAATAAGTTTCGATTGCGCTTTGTCCTTTGCGTTTGTTTTCCGGTTCGACATCTTCGATCGCAGTAATAGTGCTTTCGGTAATTGCCTTATTTTCACCGTTTGGAATTTCGCCTTCGCCGTTTTGATAAATTGAACGGTTTAGAATTGCGCTGCGGACTTTCCACTTTGAACTATTACGGTCAATCTTTTTCTCGGGCAGTGTGTTTCCGCTCCCAACTCGCTCAAGTTTGAATCCGTAGCTTAATTCGGTGGCGCGCCCAACTTCAACTTCCTGAATGGTTTCTGCATTAAATCCCTGTGCAACTGCCAAAACGGTGTATCTGCCGGGAATTATTTTGGTAAAAAAGCTGCCGTCAGCAAAAGAGCGAACTTGTTTTAAAACTTTGGACGTGCCGAGGTGAAAAACTGCGACGATAGCATCTTTGATCGGATTGCCTTGCTCATCACGCACAACACCCTTTATTACGCCAAATCCTGATTCTTTCTTTTCAACGATTATTTTTGCTTGAGTTTCAGAAGCCAGTAATAATGACACGAAGAAAGAATTAAGCAAGATAAAACTCAGCTTAATTAGGTTTTTTCTTCGGAAAGCAGTAAAAAGCATCTTGTAAAAAGCTACCTCCAATTAAAGTTTAGGGGAGACTCTAAGGAGAGTTAGACAATAGCAAGAGTCTAAAATAAGACTATTCGCACCAAATTAATATTTTCTTTCTCAAAGTCAAATGTGTCAAGTCTTCAGACCATTGTGTTTAATTATATGATGCGCGAAACTTGACAAAGTTGCCTTAAACGATAGAATAAGTTTTGCGTTTTTATAAAACGCGGAGACGTGGCTGAGCGGCTGAAAGCGGCGGTTTGCTAAACCGTTGAGGTTCAAAAGACTTCCACAGGTTCGAATCCTGTCGTCTCCGCCATTTTTATTTTAAATTGGCTATCAAAAGTTTGTTTGATAGCTTTTCGTGTTTTTATGCGGTAATTTAGCTGTTATGAGCATCACAAACTTTATCAAAATCTATTTGATTACACTTCCTGTTTTCTTTGCAATTGATATGATTTGGCTTGGATTGATTGCCCGTAATTTTTATCAAGCCCAAATCGGACATCTTTTGCGCCCAAGTGTTAATTGGACAGCAGCAATAATTTTTTATCTGATGTTTATTGCCGGAATGATAATTTTTGTGATTTCGCCCGCTTTGGAAAAAAGTTCGTGGACATACGCGCTGATTTACGGAGCTTTGTTCGGTTTGCTTACCTACGCAACTTACGATTTGACCAATTTAGCCACGCTCAAAGATTTTCCGGTAACGGTAGCGGTTGTAGATATGATTTGGGGAACAGTTCTGTCCGCTTCGGTTTGCACCATCAGCTATTTTTTGTCGAGTAAATTTGCAGTATGAATGGTTTTATCGCGGCAATTTTGGTTATTTTCGTTTCGGCAAACATTGGATTTATTGTTTCGCTGATTAAAAAACGCAATGATGTTGCCGATATTTTCTGGGGAATCGGATTTATTTTAGTTGCGTGGACTTCTTTTTTTCTCGCTGAATCTTTTAATAATCGCGCTCTTTTGGTCAATGTTTTGGTAACGATTTGGGGATTGCGGCTGGCGTTTCATATTGGCTTGAGAAACCGTGGAAAAGGTGAAGATTTTCGCTACAAGGCTTGGCGCGAAAGCTGGGGCAAAACTTTTTATTGGCGTTCGTATCTTCAGGTTTTTATTCTGCAAGGTTTTTTCCTTTTTCTGATTTCGTTGCCGCTTGTTTTTGTAAATCCTGGGAATGCAGAGTTTAGCTTGTTTGATGTTTTAGGCTTGTTAATTTGGCTGATCGGGTTTTTCTTTGAAGCGGTTGGCGATTATCAGCTTTTGCAATTTACAAAGAATGCGGAAAACAAAGGCAAAATCATCCAAACAGGTCTTTGGAAATATACCCGTCATCCGAATTATTTTGGCGAAGTCGTTCTCTGGTGGGGAATTTTCTTTTTTGCGCTGCCGTTTGGTTTTTGGACAATTATAAGTCCGCTAACTATAACATTTTTAATTCTTTACGTTTCGGGAATTCCGATGTTAGAGAAAAAATACGAAAATAATCCCGAATTTGCTGAATACAAAAAACGGACGAGCGCGTTTTTTCCGATGCCATCAAAATAAAAGAAAGTTTGCCCGCGAATGGACGCGAAAAAACGCGAATATTTTGCTGTTAATTTATATGTATATTCCGAAACATTTTGCCGAAACCGACCAAGAAAAACTCATCGAATTTATGCGTGAATTTAATTTTGCGACGCTCGTGACAGCCGAAAATGATTTGCCTTTTGCCACGCATTTGCCGTTTATGATTGAAATTCGGGACGATAAAGTCTTTTTGTTGGCGCATTTAGCCAAAGCGAATCCGCATTGGCAGCAATTTTCGGACAAAGAAGTTTTAGTTATTTTCCAAGAACCGCACGCTTACATTTCGCCTTTGCATTACGAAAAAACGGAAAATGTGCCGACCTGGAATTACATTGCCGTTCACGCTTACGGGCTGTTGAAAACTTTTCCACAGGTGGAAAACTTAAAATTATTGGAAAAACAGGTTGAAGCCTTTGATAAAAAATATTTTGAAACGAATTGGCAGAAAATTTCCAATGACTACAAAATAAATTTGGCAAAAGGCGTTATTGCTTTTGAAATCGAAGTCACGGACTTGCAAGGAAAGAAAAAACTCAATCAAAATAAAACCGGAAAAGATGCTCAAAATGTGATCGAGGCATTTGAAAAAAGCGATAATGATAATGAAAAAATTATCGCTAAATATATGAAAGAAGTTCATCAATATTAAAATTATCCACAGATGCACACAGATAAACACAGATTACTTTAAATCTCTGGTGATTTTCTCTGAGTTCTTTGTGTTCTCTGTGGCAAAATAAATCTATGACAGTTAGAGTTAGATTTGCTCCGTCACCGACGGGTTATTTACACATCGGTTCAGCCCGAACCGCCCTTTTTAATTATCTTTACGCGCGACACGTTGGCGGAAAATTCTTGCTTCGCATCGAAGATACAGATTTACAGCGTTCAACGGATGAATCAACCCGCTCGATTTTGGACGGCTTGGCTTGGTTAGGTTTTCAGCCGGATGAGGAAATCGTGTATCAATCGAATAATGCCGACAAACATCGTGCCGCCGCTCTGAAATTGTTAGCGGAAGGTAAAGCGTATCGGGATTTTACGCCGAAAGAAGAGCCGGGCGACAAAAACGTCAAACAAGCGATTGTCGAACGCGCCAGACAACAAGGCGGCGATAAAAATTTGCGCGACAATCCGTATCGTGATTTATCAAAAGAAGAATCTGACCATCGCGCTGCCGCAGGTGAGCCCTTTGCGATTCGTTTAAAAGTTGCCGAAACTGGCAAAACTTCATTTGAAGACGCGGTTTACGGACTCAACGAACGCAGTTACAGCGAAACGGAAGACCTTGTGTTGCTTCGTTCGGACAGCTCGCCGCTTTATAATTTGGCGGTTGTGGTTGACGATATTGAAATGGGAATCACGCACGTTATTCGCGGGCAAGACCACATCAACAACACACACAAACAGATTTTGATCTATGAAGCATTAGGCGAAAAAGTGCCTGAATTTGCTCATCTTCCTTTAATTCTTGCTCCGGGCGGAAAAAAATTATCGAAACGCATTCACGGCGAAATAGTTTCGATGACGACTTACCGCGATGCCGGATTCCTTGCCGCCGCGTTTCGTAATTTTCTGGCTCTGTTGGGATGGTCGCCTAAAACGGAACAGGAAATTATGACGATGGATGAACTTATCGAAAGTTTCACGCTCGAAGGAATTCATCGAAACAACGCAATATTTAATTTCGATGCAAACGACAAAAAGCGTTGGACTGATGATAAGGCGATTTGGATGAACGCCGAATATATCCGCACAATGCCGCTCGAAGAATTGATTCCGTTCGCCAAAACCGAATTGCAATCCAACAAGCTCTGGCGCGAAGAATATGACGAAGACGAAAAAGCTTGGTTTGAACAAACGGTTGATTTGATTCGCCAACGATTTTTCACGCTCAAAGATTTTTCTAATCAAGGACGCGCATTTTTCAGCGAAGATTTTGATTATGATCCAGCCGCGATTGAAAAAAATCTTGGCAAAGAACCGAATTTACGGATTTGGTTGCCCGAATTAGCGGATGTTTTGGAACAGACGGAAGATTTCACGCACGACAATTTGCAGGAAGTCGTCAAACAATTTTGCGAAGCAAAGGGAACGAAACTCGGCATTTTATTGAACGGTGCAAGAGTTTTATTGACGGGACAAGGTGTTGGACCTTCGATGCTGGCGGTTCTGGAAACGCTCGGCAAAGAAAAGGTTTGTATGCGGTTGCGAAGTCAAGTTGTTTGGAATTTGTGAGATAAGCGGTAAAATATTTCAAATGATTTCGATGTTCTGTGACGTATCAACATCGTAGAGACGCGATGCATCGCGTCTCTACATTGCCAAAATAGACAAATGTCCAAAATATTTATCGAAGACGAAGAATTTGAAAATCTTAATTCTCTTGCCGAGGGGAGTTATGAAAATTGCGTTTTTGACCATTGCGATTTTTCAAATTCAACTCTCTCGGAATGCGTTTTTTCCGAATGCGAATTTTATAATTGCAATCTGACGACTGCCGGAATTACCAACACTGCTTTTCGGGATGTGAAGTTCAAAGACTGCAAATTGATGGGCTTGTATTTCAATAGCTGTAATGCTTTTTTGCTCGAATTCGAGTTTGAAAACTGCAATTTAAATCTTTCCTCTTTTTTCAAACTAAAACTCAAAAACACAAAATTTACAGACTGCACTCTGCACGAAGTTGATTTTACCGAAACGGATCTGAGCGGTGCAAAATTTGAAAACTGCGACCTCAGATTGGCGACCTTTGAAAATTCAATTTTGGAAACAACCGATTTTCGCACTGCGTATAACTACTTGATTGACCTGGAAGCCAACCGCATCAGCAAAGCAAAATTTTCCACCGCAGGATTGGCGGGACTTTTGGGAAAATACGACATTGTGATTGAGTAATTTGTCTGCAAGGATTATTTTGAAATTCGTTCTCAAATTACGGCAATCTTCTATGAAGCGAATCTTTTCAAAATCTGTTTTTCTGTTTTTCGCTACTTTTTTCAGCGGAGTTTACTCTTTTGCTCAAAACCCGATTGCCACTCCCAGACCTCTGCCGCCCGAATTTTTCATCAATCAAAATGCCGGAAACGCATACAATTCCGCGATGAGATATTTGCGGACGCGAAAAACCGAATTTTATTCCAAAGCCATTGAAGAATTTGAAAAATCCGCCCAATTTTACGAAGAACTTGGCGATAAATCTAATGTTGGCTGTGCTTTGCTCGGAATCGGTTTGGCTCAGAGCCGTCTTGGGAAAAATGCGGATTCAGCTTTTAATTACAGTCAGGCTTTAGCTATTTTTCGTCAGTTCAAGGGCGGCAAAATCAGTGAAAAATCATTGGGCAGACTCGCTATTCTCTATGATTTGCTGGTTGGCAAAAAAGGCGCGGAGCTTTCCGCCAAAGATGATTTGAAAATTCAGCCGCCGAAAAAAGGTTATGACGAAGAAGGAAACAAGGTTGATTACCGATTTTCTCAAAATTCGCTGATTTATCATCTTCAATATTTTAATCAGCCTTTTGTTTTTTTTGTTAAGGCTTATGAACCCGGCGTTGACCCGTTTGATGATCCACGAATAGCAGGTTACAGCGAATATCCCGATCCGGTCAGTTTTTACAAGGATGTTTTGGAAATCTGGCAGCTCAACGGATTTGACAGTCTGGAAGTTGCAACCGGCATCAATTTAATGGAAACGTGGGCGGACGAAAACCGGCAAGCGGCAATTTTGTTCGGCAAACAGGCAGTCAACAAATATCAGGAAATCCGCAAAATTCTCAAACAAAGAAACGAACGGGATATTCGCCGCTACATCAATTTACTGCCCGATAAATTTCGTTTTCTGGCAGATTTATTGATCGCCAACGGACAATTCGCCGAAGCCGAAGAAGTTTTGCAAATGCTCAAAGAGGAAGAATTTTCTGATTTTATCAGGCGTGATCCGGATGAGATCAAAAATTTAAGTCAGCGTGTGACTTTGACCGAAAAAGAGCGTGAATTGATCAAACGATACAGCGAATTTGCCGATAAAGTTGCCGAAATCGGACAGGAATTTCTCAAACTTGATGATAAAAAACGGCTTTTGGCTAGATCAAAAGAAACGCTTCCGCCTGACGAATTAAAAAAATATAACCAACTTTCGGCACAGATCAAAGATGCGAATGATTCATTTAAATTGTTTGTTGCTAAAGATTTAAGCACCCAGTTCGGGGCAACTGCGGCAAAAACAATTACACTTGACGGTGCTTTGCAGGAAAAACTTCGCCGACGCGGAGACGGAACGGTTGCACTTTACACGGTCATCACCAAAGACCGTTATCGGGTAGTTTTAACGACTCCGACTGTCCAAATTGACGGCAGAACCGACATCAAAGCCGAGGAATTGAACAAAAAAATTTTTGCTTTTCGGGATGCTTTGCAAGATATAAAAATTGATCCGCGACCTTTGGGCAAGGAACTTTACGACATTTTACTGAAACCGATTGAAAAGGAACTGAAAGCCTCAAATGCCAAAACTCTCGTCTGGTCATTGGACGGAGTTTTGCGCTACATTCCTTTGGCTGCGCTCTCGCCGGACGGCGAAAATTATTTGGTCGAACAGTATCAAAACGTGCTTTTGACCTCAAAAACACGCGACGATCTGCCGAATTCAAATCTCGGTTGGTCGGCGTTGGGAATGGGAGTTTCGGAATCACAAATCATCAGTTATCCCGATCTGCCCAACCAAAAATTTTTGGCGGGCGCGATTCCCTGGGCAAAGAAAGAGCTTTTGGCGATTGTCAGTGACGAAAGCGTCAAAAATGAAACCGGAATTTTCAAAGGTCGAAGATTTTTGGACGCAGATTTCACGCTGAAAAATCTGGAAACTTCGCTGACGCAGAGAACTCAGAACGGCAAAAAGAAATTTAACGTAGTGCATTTTGCCAGTCATTTTCGCCTCGCCGGAGACTGGTCGGAATCATTTTTGCTGCTTGGAAATTCAAAGATTTTAACGCTGGAAAATCTGGTAAATTCGCCGACCATAAATTTTGATGAAGTCGAATTGGTCACGCTTTCCGCCTGTAAAACAGCGATCAATTCCGAGCCGAACGGAAAAGAATTTGAAAGTCTGGCAGGCGCAATCCAAGCTAAAGGCGGACGAACCGTTTTAGCTACCTTGTGGGATGTTTTCGACGAAAGCACTTCGATTCTGATGATTGATTTTTATCGTCTGAAAAAGGAAAATCCGAATTTAACCAAAGCGGAAATCTTGCAAATGGCGCAGAAAAAAATGATTCAGGGAAATTCTCAAGACCCGAAACCAAAGCCGAACGGTGATAAATTTGTCTTTGACGCAAACCGAAAATTTGCTCACCCGTATTATTGGTCAACCTTTGTAATTTTCGGAAATTGGCGGTAATTTTGAAGAAAAATTTAACCACAGATTCACACGGATAAGCACAGATAAAAAGGGCAGATAATAAAAAATCCTTTATTCACAGGGATAAAAGGGATAACTGAAATTAAATAAAAATTAAGAATATCTCTGTCTATCCCCTGAATCCCTGTGAATTCCCTTTTTCAACTGGATAACTCATAATTTTTTCAATCCGCCCGTTCTGCCAATTCCGCCCATCGCTCCATAAATTGTTCCAATTCAACATTTAATTTGGATTGTTCATTGACAAGTTCGTTTAATTTGTAAGCATCGGTCGCAAACTGAACCAGCTCGTTTTCAATTTCCGCCAGACGGTTTTCGGTCGCGGGAATTTTATTTTCCAATTCTTCCAATTCGCGTTTTTCTTTGAACGAAAGTTTGTTGGATTTTGGTTTTTCGGTAGATGACACACTTACTGACGCGCGTGTTTCTGCCTTTTTGGTTTCTACCTCTTTTGCTTCGTTCAATTCGCGCTCGTTAATTTCCAGATAATCCGAATAATTGCCGGGAAATTCGCGGATTTTTCCTTCGCCTTCAAATTTGAAAATCGAATCAACTGTTCTGTCCAAAAAGTATCTATCGTGACTGACGACAATTAACGCACCGCCAAAATCGTCCAGATATTCTTCGAGCGCAATCAGTGTTGAAATATCCAAATCATTGGTCGGTTCGTCCAAAAGCAAAACATTCGGCTCAGACATTAAAATCCGCAAAAGATACAAACGCCGTCTCTCGCCGCCCGAAAGATTTCCAATAAACGAATATTGCGCGGCGGGTGGAAACAGGAATTTTTCGAGCATTTGCGAAGCCGTAATTTGATTGCCGTCAACAGTTGTGACATATTCGGCAACTTCTTTGATGTAGTCAATTACTCGCTGCTCTTCGTTCAAAGCGCGGCTTTCCTGATCGTAATAACCGATATGGACCGTTTGCCCGATTTCGATTTCGCCCGAATCGGCTTTGATTCGGTTAGTGATAATTTCCAAAAGCGTAGTTTTGCCTGAACCGTTTTCGCCAATGATGCCGATGCGGTCATCTTTTTTGAGCAAATACGAAAAATCATCAATCAATTTTCGGTCATCGTAAGATTTTGAAAGATTGTAAATTTCGACAATTTTTGAACCTAAACGCTTTGAGCCGATGGCAATATCAATTTCGGCTTTGGCTTTTTCTTTCGGTTGCGCCATCAATTCATAAGCCGCATTGATGCGATGTTTCGACTTACGGGTGCGAGCTTTTGCGCCGCGTCGAAGCCACGCTAATTCCTTTTTAATCAATTGTTCGCGTTTGTGTCCTTCGGTTGCGCGGAGCGTTTCCTGTTCCTCTTTTTTCTCTAAATAATAAGCGTAATTTCCGCCAAAAGATTGAATTCCGCCGCGATCAATTTCAAAAATCCGATTCGTCACCCGGTCGAGAAAATATCGGTCGTGCGTAACAAGCAAAAGTGCGCCGGTGTAGCGTTTGAGGTAGTCTTCTAAAAATTCGATAGTGTCTGCGTCCAAATGGTTGGTCGGCTCGTCCAAAATCAAAATGTCAGGTTTAACGATCAGTTCGTGCGCAAGTGCAACACGTTTGCGCTGTCCGCCCGAAAGCGTTTTCATCTTCAAGGAAGTGTCAGTAATTCCAAGTTTCGTCAGCACATTTCGGGCATTGATCTCGATTTCCCAACCGCCGGAAATTTCGAGTTCGTGTTGTAAATTTGAGACTTTTTCGAGCAGTTTTTGATTTGCACCGTCTTTTTCCAATTCGTGACAAGCCGTTTCGTAATCACGAATCAATTTCATCACGCCCGAACTTGCCGCAAAAATTGTTTCGAGAACAGTTGCTTCTTCGTTAAAGATCGGATTTTGTGACAAATAGGCGAGAGTTTTGCTATTGGCACGGATAACTCTCCCCGTATCGGGCGTTTCCGTTCCGGCAATAATTTGCAGAAAAGTCGTTTTTCCCGAACCGTTAAGCCCAATAATTCCAATTTTGTCGGTATCTTCAAAACCGAGCGTGACGTTTTCAAACAGAGGTTTGATGCCGTAATTTTTGCTGACATTTTCAAGCGAAATGATATTCATAAAACTGCTTTAACTTTACCGAAAAATTGCCAAGTCACCAAATTTGAAAAATTTAGGCGTTGTAAAATGTTTTCAATAAGGCGGTTCCTAAGGTAAATTATTCATTGAAGAATGAATAGAAAATACCGAATAAATTTTGTTTATCCCATTGCGGCGATGCTTATTTCCGTTATCGGAATGCTGATTGCACTTCGCGCACAAGGTCGGGTTTGGTGGTGCAGAGTCGGAGATTTATCGCCTTGGTCGAGCGATATTTGGTCGGCTCATAATTCACAGCATTTCTTTGATCCATATACATTTACACATATTTTGCACGGTGTTTTGTATTTCTGGATCATTAATTTGATTTTGTCCGATTATCGTCTGCGTTGGAAATTTTTTCTGGTAATTTTTGTCGAATGTGTTTGGGAATTAGTTGAAAATTCAAATTTTGTCATTGACCGCTACCGAGCCGCGACAATTTCGTTGGATTATTACGGCGATTCGATTCTAAATTCATTGAGCGATGTTCTCAGTTGTGCCTTTGGTTCATTTTTGGCTTATAAACTAAAATTTTGGCGAAGTTTGGCTTATTTTGTTGCCACCGAAATTTTGCTTTTGTTTTTAATCAGAGACAATTTAACGCTCAATATCATAATGCTGATTTATCCGATTGACGCTATTAAACGATGGCAAATGGGTAATTAAGTAAAAAGGCAAAAGTAACTTTAAAAACCTTTGCGCCTTTGCGGGCTTAGCGACTTTGCGTTAAATTGTTTTTCTTTTTTATTACCCGATTGTCTCTAAATTCTTAATTTTCGGCATCATCATCATTACAATTAAAGCGGAAATGATGTGCAAAAATGCGGCAATCCAAAAGACAGGCGTGTAAGAATAATTTCCGACCAGCCAACCGACCAGCGGCTGAAACAGCATTCCGCCAAAACTGCCCGCCGCGCCGGAAAGTCCCCAAACAAACGCAGCATCTTTTGATTTGAATAAATCCATCGGCACGGTATAAAGTGCAACAGATTTTATCTGAACCGCAAACATTCCAATTGCAATTAAAAACAAAGCCCGATAAGGAGATTCGGACGAGTTCGCCAATAAAATCACTGGAACGATCAATGCTCCGAGCCAAATTCCAAATTTGCGCGAAAAATTAATTGTTTTGTTTATGGTGAGTAAATAACTACAAAACCAGCCGCCGAAAATACTGCCGATATCTGCCGCCAGAAAAGGAATCCAGGCGAACATTCCGATTTCTCTGATGTCGAATTGTCTGACATCGGTTAAATATTTCGGTAGCCAAAAAACGAAAAAATAAAACACGCCGTCACTGATGAACCGCGCCAGCATCAAGCCCCAAACTTCTTTGAATTGTAAGAAATAAGTCCATTTATGCGGTTTTTCTTGGACTTCGGAAATTTGATTATTTTCGTTGATCAAACTGAGTTCTTCTTCTGTAATCCACGAATGTTTTTCCGGCTTTTCATAGAAAATTTGCCATGCAATGAGCCAAAGAAAACCTAATCCTCCTGTCACGAGAAAAGCTGTGCGCCAACCGTAACTAATAGTCAAAAAAGAAACTAATGGCGGTGCCAGAATCGCTCCGAGTCCAATTCCTGCTCCGAGAATTCCAACCGCAGTTGAATGTTCTTTTTTGGGAAACCATTCAGAAATAGCTTTCATTCCGGCAGGTAGATTTCCCGCTTCGCCGATTCCAAGTAAAAAACGATAGACAGAAAAGCTTGCTACGCTATTTCCCAGGGCGTGCATCATATTGGCGATCGACCACCAGATAATCGAAAGCGAAGAGCCGCGTTTAGTGCCGATAAAATCAATCAAACGCCCCGAAAAAATCTGCATTATCGAATAGGAAAAAAAGAACCAGAACGGCAGCCACGAATAATCAAGCGGTGACATATTGAACTCTTTGCTGATAATCGGCGCAACTACCGCAATCGCCTGCCGGTCAATATAGTTAATCGCTGTGGCTAAAAAGATCAGCCCGATAATTATCCAACGCAAATGGGGGATTTTGTTCATAATTTCGATTTACAAAAATAAGGCAGTAAATTTTTCGCGTCAATTCGCGTCTTTCGCGGGCAAAGAAAATTTGTTTGACAATTAAAATTTTGCAAACGAAAAAGCCGAAATATCAATCCTGCTTTTTCCTTCCGTTGCCAGTTCCGCCAAAACTTCGCCGATTGCCGCCGAATGTTTGAAACCGTGTCCCGAACACGGCGAAGCAACAATAATTCTTTCATTTTCCGGCAGTTTATCAATCACAAAACGGGCATTCGGCGTGACTGTGTAAAGACATGTTGCAGTTTTCAAACATTTATTCGGAACGTTGTTGATTCGATTTTCAATATATTTTCCGTAAATCTCATCAATTTCTTTTTGTGAAATCTGACGATTTACTTTATCAGGATCAGTTGTTTCCAAATAAGTTTCCGTGGCAACTTTGAAACCGCCGAATTGTCCGTCAATTGCCGGAAATCCATAAACAAAGTCGTTTTCCCAACGTCCGAATTCCCAAATAAAAATCGGAAAATTGCCAAGTTTGAAATTCTCAAAATTATCCGCCACATCAAACCAATAAAAGACCTGGCGATAAACTTTGAAAAGATTTTGTAATGGTTCGTTGATAAAATCTTTGATCCACGCTCCGGCGGAAACGATTATTTTTTCGGCTTTGTATGTTCCTTGGTTCGTTTTTACTTCGACAAAATCCGACTCGCTTTTTATTTCTAAAACTTTTTCATTTCGTTTAATCGCCGCACCATATTTTTCGGCTAATTCGAGCTGCGCCGCTACACAATTTTCGGGACGTAAAAATCCCATTTTGTCTTCAAAATAGCCGATTTCATCTCCGTCTAAATTGAATTGCGGGAATTGTTTAGCTATTTCGTCAGAAGACAAAAATTGATGTTTGATACCGAATTTTTTGGCAGTTGAAACGGTTGTTTCGATAAATCCGTTATTACCGTGCAAATTAGCATTGCCGCTTGATTTTGACATTATCAAACCGCCAGTAATTGTTAGCAAATCCGTGTCCATTTCTGCTTCGATTTCGCGGAAAATTTCGTAACTCCGCAAGGTCAGCGGAACATATTCCGCACCCTCACCAATCGCTTTTCGCGTGACGCGGGTTTCGCCGTGGGTTGAGCCGAGATTATGCGGCGGGGAAAATTGGTCTATGCCTAAAACTTCAACACCTGTTTTCGCAAGCTGATACGTGGCGGCACTTCCCATTGCACCCAAACCGATAATGATAATGTCGAAATTCATTGGCTCAGATTTTATCCGCAAACTTTAGTGATTTCAAAACAATTTTTTGAACTGACACAATTTTTGTTGTAGTTTGCAATTTAATTACAGCAAATGCTAAAGATAATATTTGGAGTGAAATTTTGAACAGTTTTTCTGATTTAGATATTTCTCCGATTTTGCATAATTTATGTCAATTACCAGCGAAGAATTTAGAGCCTCACTTGGCAGATTTGCCAGTGGCGTAACCGTTATTACAACCAAAGACAGCAACGCGCATTTACACGGATTGACCGTTTCGGCTTTTTGTTCGGTTTCGATGAATCCACCATTAATTTTAATCTGTATTCAAAAGACAACAGGTAGTCACCACGCTTTTGAGCAGGCTAAATGTTTTGTGGTAAATATCTTAGAAGAATCACAGCAAGATGTTTCAAATCATTTTGCTTCGCATCTGGACGACAAATTTACCGGGCAAAATTATCATCTAAGCGAACACGGTCTACCGATTTTAGATAATTGTCTGGTAAATCTGGAATGCAATCTGAAAAATTCCTACGATGGCGGCGACCATACGATTTTTGTCGGGGAAATTGAAAACGCAAAATTTTCAGACGGCAAACCGCTGACTTATTTTCACGGTAAATATCACAAAATAAACGATTGATTTAATCTATTTTTTACTTTTTACTTTTGCCTTTTTACTTTTATTTTGTTCCGCGACTTCCGGGTTTAACCGCAATTTCGCCTTGTGCACACATCGGACAATCTTCGGGTTTGTAGGATGGAACTTCCATTGCGACCAAAGCAACGCGCGGCACGCCAACATCGGCGACTCCGTTGGAGCGGTCAATTATCGAAGCCGCTGCCATTACTTTTCCGCCTAATTTTTCCAGAGCCGAAATACATTCACGGGTTGAGCCGCCAGTCGTGATGACATCTTCAACAACTAAAATCTTTTCATTTTCTTTGACCGTAAAACCGCGCCGAACGGTCATCACTCCATCTTGCCGCTCAGTCCAGATAAATCGCACGTTCAAGGCTTGGGCGACTGCATAACCGATTACCAAACCGCCGATAGCGGGCGAAGCAACTGTGTCAAACTGTTGATCCTGAATCTTTTCCGCGATTGCACGTCCGAATTTGGCGGCATCAATCGGATATTGCAAAGCCAAAGCGCATTGCAGATAGTTTGGCGAATGTAATCCGCTGGAAAGAATAAAATGCCCTTCGAGCAGGGCGTTCGTCTCACGAAAATGTTCTAAAATGTTCATTTAATTTGAAGAAATTGTTTTTTCCAAGATAGAATAAGGCAAGATGTCTGTTTATCCAAACTTAATTTCGGAATCTATTTTAATTACCGAAACAATTGAACTCCTGCAATCTTTTGGCGGACGCGCAAGTGCGGTTAAGGTTGTGGACAATGTGATGCAAATTCGTAAACCTGAGCCGAATTTGGCAAAAAAACTTGTTCTGGATTTGGTAAATTCTGATCCGCGTTTAACTTTAAATGAAGATGTCGTTGAGTTTGTTCCGCTTAATCACGAATCGCGCAATTTAGCCGAAACCGATTATGTGGTTTTTGATTTGGAAACGACCGGCGCAAAATGTCCGCCGTGCCGCGTCACGGAAATCGGCGCGTTTCGGGTTCAAAATGGAAAAATCGTAGATAAATTTCACACTCTGGTTAATCCTGAAATGCCGATTCCAATCTTTATTACACAACTGACCGGAATTTCGGATGCGATGGTCAGAACTGCTCCAAAATTCGCAGAAATTGCTGATAGTTTTTTAGAGTTTATTGGTGATTCAGTTTTAGTCGCCCACAATGCTCCTTTTGATATTCGTTTTCTAAATCACGAAGTTTCAAAAGTTTATGGTAATTACCGGGTTGCAAATCCACATCTCTGCACCGTTCAGCTTTCGCGCAAGCTCGTTCCGCACATCGAAAATCACAAATTAAATACGGTTGCGCAATATTTCAGCGTTAATCTCGAAAATCATCACCGTGCTTCACACGACGCACACGCCACTGCGCGAATTTTTATTAATCTGCTCGAAGATTTGCAAAGTCGCGGAATCAGCGATCTGGCAACCGCCCGCAAAATTAAATTATAAACTGGGAAATTTTCCTTAGTTTGTGAAAAATTACGCAATTAAAATGCTAAGGGAATCGCTGAAAGGTTTAGGACTGTTACTTGCAATTCTTAAGACTATCAATACTTTATCTAAGCGACTCCCTTATTCCGAGGTAGGAAACTGAAAGAAGTTACAGTCTAATAATGCAAACATCATTCCATAAAAAAGCCCCGAAAGATTTCAGGGCTTAAAAACCAAATTTTGTAAATCTTTTTAAGTCGGTTTGATCTCAACTTCATTTGGTTTTGTTTCAGCAACCTTTGGAATCATCAACGTTAAAACACCGTCTTTGATGGTGGCATTTGCCTTATCGGCTTCAACCCGATGCGGAAGATCAAATGTCCGAAAGATTTTATTCGACTTCCATTCGGTGTAAAGCGTGTTTTTGTCTTTCTTTTCGCTCTTTTCTTCGGTTTCGCCTTTAATCGTGACTTTGTTGGATTCAACCGAAACTTTCAGATTTTCAGCCGTAAATCCGGGAACTTCTGCCCGAATATTCAAATTTCCGTCAATATCTTTAATTTCAATTGGAACTTTTTTAAGCAATTCTCTTTCGGCTTTGAACCAATCTTCAAGCTCGTGTCCGAATTTATATCCGCGATTTTGGAATAGTTCAAAAGCACGTTTAGCAATTGCTTCGGTGTTTTTAGCGAAATCTTCTAAAAAATGTTCTGCCTCAACGAAAATATCGTTATGATGTGCTTTTTTTTCTAAAGCAACTTGTTGCTTAGACATAAATTTATACCTCCTTAGAATTTAAGCAATGTGGTTGCAAAATAAATCAGCGCAAAAATTGTGCCGACAAGAAAGGTAAATTATTTCTGTATTTAAGGAAAAAAGATGATTGAGAAATGGTGAAAATTTCTCAAAAAATAAGTTGAATTGGTGAAAAAAACGCAAAACTTATTCAGAGATTTAAAGTGACGAAAATGGCGAAAGAATAATTCCGCCATAAAAATAAATTGAAAAGATTAGGAAACTATTTAATTTTGCCGTCAATCGCATTTATCAGCAATTTTTTGTTATCTTTATCTTTGGAAATTCTGACTGCGTAATAAATTATGTCGGATTGTCCTTCTTTAACAGAAACAAGTCTGCATTCCATAACTAGTCCCGACTCCTGTTTGGTAGCAATGTCAATCGCCTGAGCCATTGTGATTTTTACTTTTTCACTCAAATCAGATTGATTATAATTCATCATATCCAGCTCGGCTTTTCGTTTTGCGGCTTGTTCATCACTCGTAGTGTTATATCCTTCCTTTGTATCGAGTGCAGTTTTATATCCTTTTTTTGTATCGATTACAGTTTTATAGTTTTGTTGCGATGATTGTTGAGCAATCGCAGGACGGAGCGTAAATGTTGCAATAACTATAAATACAGCAATAAATAAAGCTGATGCTGATATTAACAACAAGTTTCTGCGACTTGCAGTAATTTTTGGTCTTTTTAAGATTTTCATAATTCGATTCTCCAAAATGTCAGCGTCATTCACGCCGACGGTCATAGTTGCCTTGCGACCCAAATCTATTGCCGAGCTTGCTAAATGGACTAATGATTGAGCATAGACGTTTGGTGTAACTAATTTGTCAATAACCATTTCGTCGCATCTCAATTCACGAGCTTCTTTGATTCGGCGTTTCACCAGCGTCGCTACCGGATGAAAAGAAATCGGTAAACAGATAAATTCGCACATCAGATTAAGTAAATAATCGCGTTTTTTGATATGTGCCAATTCGTGTCCAATTACTGAAAACAAAAGGTTTTGGTCTTTTTCTTCGGCAAGTTCGATAGGTAAAAAGATCAAAGGTTTGAACGCTCCGATTGTAAAAGGCGAAGAAATTGATTTTGAAAACAAAATCTGCGGAGTTTTAGTCTCAAAATACTCTTTGCAACTTTCAACAACAGACAAAAAATCTTTTGCTAACTCAATCGTAAAAGCCGTTTTCACAAGTGTTTGCGTCCGTCTAAACGCGATTAAAAATTTTATGAGCGAATAGAGCGAAAAAAGGATGTAACAAGCAATTAGAAAGTTGGAAAGATTTTCATTGACGAGAAAAGCAGGGCTTTTTCCCGTTTGAACAACTTGTGAAACCGTTGGTTGTAAGTTCAAATTATCAACTTTCTCGAAATTCGTTTTTTCAATAATTGGCGTTTCATTCGAAACAATATTTGATGATTTCAACACGCTGAAAATCGGTAAAGTAAAACATAAAATTAAAGTTACAAACCAAAGTGTGTGCCTGATTCGAGCGTTTGTTCGCTTTAATAAATAATCGCAAATATAAGCGGCTAAACCAATTAGCGGAATTTGCCAGACTGCGTTGAGCAAAAATGTCAATAAAGCGTTGCTAGTCATTTTCCTGCTCCTTCGCTTCGGCGATCATTTCGTTAAGTTTCGCTAATTTTTCAGGCGTTAATTGCTTGGTTTCGACCAAATTCATCACCAAACTTTCCGCCGAACCGCCAAACAAACGCTCAATCAAATCGCCAACCGTGCTTTTAACAACCTGACTACGGCTGACAATCGGATTATAAAAATAAGCCCTGTCAACTAAAGTCCGCTCAACTTTTTCTTTTTCAAGCAAAATATTGAGCATCGTTTGAACGGTTGTATAAGCCAATTCACGTTTTAAGTTTTGCTTGACGGTTTGGACATTTGCCTCGCCCGTTTCCCACAAAACGTCCATTATTTCCAATTCAAGCGGGGTTAATTGACTGTTTTTTTCTTTCATCGCCAGTATCTCCTAAGTTTTTAGGAGTATAGAACGATAGAAAATCTTTTGTCAACTAAAAGTTTAGGAGATGAATAAGAGAATATGTTTTTTTACGCAAAAATAAGACGTAAAGTGAAGAAAATAAGAATTTGAAGTTGGTTAAACTTTTTCCACTCGAACGGCTGTCACCTTAAATTCGGGAGCCTGCACATATCGGTCACGAACTTTGCTTGTAATAAAATTTAATTTAGTTTCAGCATCGTGAAAAGTCGTGAAAAGCTCGCCTTTTTTGACCTTCGGAACAATATGAACAGGCAAAACGGCTTCACCGTAACGGCTTCTTAAACGAACTTTTTCACCATTTTTCAAAGAAAGATTTTCAGCATCAAACGGCGAAATTTCCAAAACATCGGTCGGATGAATTTTGACAATATCCGTCCGCATCGTCATCGTTCCGGCGTTGAAATGATAGAGATTTCTGCCCGTTGTTAAGCGAAACGGAAATTCTTCGTCCATTGTTTCTGAAGTCGGACGATATTTGATGCGTTTGAGCGAAGCGGTTTTTGATTTGGTAAAAGTATCCTGATGCAAAAATTCCGTTCCCGGATGATCGGTTGAAGGGCAGCCCCACTGCAGACCGTGTTCGGCAATTCGCTCGTAGGTGATTCCGTAAGCACCTTGCCAAACTTCGCGGATTTCGTTCCAGATTTCTTCGGTCGAACTGAAATTGAAATATTCGCCTTTGCCGTAGGTTTTAGCTAAACCGCAGATTATTTCCCAATCATTTTTGGCATTTCCTTTCGGTTCAATCACTTTGCGGAGCAAAGAAACGCGGCGTTCGCCATTCATAAAAGTTCCGTCTTTTTCAAACGAGGAAACGGCGGGGAAAAAGACGTGAGCGTAATGTTTAGCAGTTTGGTTCATAAACAAATCCTGCACGATGACCAGTTCCATTTCGCTGAAAGATTTAGCGGTTGATTCGGTGTTTGCCTGCGAAAGCAAAACGTCGTAGCCGATTACCCATAGTGCTTTATGAGTGCCTTTCGCCGCCGTGTCGAGCATCGCAAGCAGGCTTTTTCCCTTCGCGGTCGGGACTGCGGTTTGCCAGACTTTTTCAAAATGTTCGCGTCCTTCTTCGATGGCGATGCTGCCCGTCAAAATTCCCGGATCGCAACCCATTTGAGCCGAGCCTTGGACGTTATTTTGTCCACGCAAAGGATTTACGCCCGTTCCGCGTTTGCCCATATTGCCCGTGATAAGAGCCATATTGACGAGCGACATCACGCTTTCCGTTCCTTGCAGATGTTCAGTCATTCCGAGTCCGTGAACGCTCATCGCAGGTTTTTGTGTGGCATACATTCTCGCGGCTTCACGGATTTTTTCCGCCGGGACATCGCAGATTTCTGCGACTTTCTCAGGTGCATAATCGCCTAAAAATTCCCAGAATTCATCGAATTCTTCAACACGGTTTTTGATGAACTCGTCATCAGTTAAACCTTCTTCGATAATTGTGTAAGCAATCGCGTTGAAAAGCGGAATGTTCGTTCCGGCTTTGTGTTGGAGATGAATTTTGGCGTATTTGGTCAGTTCGGTTTTGCGCGGATCAATGACGATGAGATTCAGACCATTTTTGAGAACGGCTTGTTTGATTTTTGCTCCAACAATGGGGTGATTTTCAGTCGGATTTGAGCCGCAAACCATCAAAGTTTTTGCCATTTCGACATCGCGGAAGGAATTAGTCGCCGCCCCTGTGCCAAGCATCATTTTCAGAGCAGCGGCTGATGGCGTGTGACAAACTCTAGCACAGCAATCCACGTTATTCGTTTCAAAACAAACGCGGGCGAATTTTTGTGCAAGGTAATTTTCTTCGTTCGTCGCACGAGCCGAGCCGAGAACGCCGATTGCTTCTTTGCCGTAAGCTTCGTTGATTCGCCGTAATTCTTTGACAGTAAAATCGAAGGCTTCTTCCCACGAAACTTCTTTCCAAGAGCCGTCTTTTTGGCGAATCATCGGTTCGGTGATACGGTCTTTCGATTGGGCAAATTCGTAGCCGTAGCGTCCCTTTACGCACAGATGTCCGTTGTTGACAGGCGTGTGTTTGGCAGGTTTGATCTGGACGATTTCGCCGTTTCGCGTTCCGACCTCCATTTCGCAGCCGGTTCCGCAATACGGGCAAACGGTTTTTGTCCAATCGGTAGGAACCCCTTTTTTCAAGATTGATTTATCTTCCAAAGCACCCGTTGGGCAAACGTCCGCACACGCTCCACACGAAACGCACGAACTTTCGCCGAATTTGCCGAAATTGTCGGGCAAAATCTTCGTTTCGTGTCCGCGATCAACGACTTGCCAGACAAATTGTCCCTGCAGTTCTTCGCAGATGCGGACGCAGGAAAAACAATCAATACAGCGCGACATATCAACTTGGATAAAGACGTGAGAATCGTCAATTTTCTTTTCAGGTTGAGCAAAATCGGCATCGGTTAAACCGTATTTTTGGCAGAGTTCGTGAAATTTTTTGTCGGGATAGAGCAAATAATCTTCGAGCGGATAATTGAGAGCGAGCATTTTTAGATTTGCCTGACGATTTTTTTCGATGGACGGTGAATGAGTTTCTATTTTCATTCCGTCAATCAGTTTTGTCTGGCACGAAGCCGCCGCACGAGCCATTCCGCTAACTTCGACTACACACATTCTACAATGTCCGCTCGGTTTCAGACGGTCATCGTGGCAAAGTGTCGGAATATCAATTCCCAAACTCTGACAGGCTTCCAGAATCGAAATTCCATCATTAAATTCTTTGGTTTCGCCGTTTATTTTTGCTCTAATCATATTTTTTATTCACTACAGAGTTCACGGAGAACACAGAGTAAATTAAGAGGAGATAAATTTAGAATTTTTAACCAATTGAAAATTATCTAAAAATCTCTGTGCTCTCTGTGTGCTCTGTGGTTAAATTTTCTTACTTTACTCAAAAGCCGCATTTTGATATTCACGCTCGCAATCATCACAAAGAAACTGGTTGTCCAAATCGTATTTTATTAGACTTTCCAATCGTTTAAATGTCTCATCATTAACAAAATACAACTTTCCGCAAACGCTGCAGCGAATTTCGTATGGATGATTTTCGGTTCGATGTGATTTGAACTGATGCAGTTTTTTGGGAAAATCACTGTCATATTCCGATCTGATTCTTCCAATCATCTCAATCTCCTTAATTCTCGAAACGCAAAATCGTGGTTTTACCTTCGGCATCGGTTATATCCAAACCATCGTTGATCTCGTCTAAACTAAAATTAATCTGGACTTTTCTGACATTTTTGATCGTGTGTGTCATTGTCTCGCCAAGCATAATTTCGATGTTCAACGAATTACCTGTTGTTTCATAATCGATCCCGTTGAGAGGTAAACCATCTTCCAGCCAGTAATCATTTCCTCTTTCAAAAACTCCCAATCTGGTGGCGCGTCCGATGTTTTGATTACTGTAAAATCTTAAAAAAATCGTCCACGATAATTGTTTTTTTTCCAGGTCACTCATAATCTGACCTCCTTGGTTACACTATTCCCACGCAATTTTTTTGCCAAAGCCGGAGCGAATAATAAAAACAGAAGTCCGAATCCCATTAATCCGCCGCGTGAAATATCGTAATCCTCAAAAATTCTCTCCCATGAATAATTTAGGACAAAATAGCCTAAACCGAATTCAAAAGAGGCGGTTAACAGCATCCACATCAAACCGATCAAAAAAAGTTTTTTAGTTGTCGGCGCGTTAATCCAATGAATGAAGAAACAGGTAATTGTAAAAATCAGGAGAATACCGCTGAAAAAAGCGACACGACGTGCGGAAAAATCCCCAATCAAAGGGGCAAGAAACAACTGGCGCAAAGTGCCGTGAATACTTTCGGCAAAAATAATCAACATCCAAACTAAAAATGATCGGAAAAAATACATAAAAACTATTTAATTTCAATTCCGCGAATCCGAACCATTCCATATCCGCTTGAGCCGGAATTTTGAGCCCAAGTCGTTGGGTCTGAATCAATTACTTTATAACGTCCCGCAGGTAAGGTGATATTTGGTCTAACTTCCCAATAAACTTTGTTATTTACGGTCACTTGCCAAGGTCCGTATTGTTTGCCGTTTTCGCCAACCAAAGTAATTGTTCCGGCTTCTGCGCCGCGACCTGAATTCCAATGATAAGTCATTATAAAGGTGATGTTAGCGGCAGATGGTAAATTAAATGTCGGAATTTGACCACCATTTGCTACACCATAATCGTTGCCGTTAAAAAATAGTTCTTTCTCAATCGGAGTCGGATTGATTTGTCCTGAAACGAAGCCTGATGGGGTTGCGGAAACAATTTGTCCGCTGGAAACCATTATAATTTTGCCTGATGTTTTGTGACGGAATTCAACTGTTCCTTCTTCAACCCTCAGCGTTGTGCCGATTTTTTGACCAAGCTCCCAAAGCTCAAATTTTGTTCCTTTTATTCCGGCAACCGCTTGATCGCAATCAACTTCCATAGAACCGTCTTTTATTATTTTCTTAACATTGGCGATTATGTTTCCAAATACTAATTTGAGTTTTGATTCTGATTCATTAGTTTTTGCCAGAATGATTTCCGATTCAGGTTTCATAACAAAAGTGGACATATCGGCAAAACTTATAATACAGGTTGCATCTTCGGCGGTTTTGATGTGGTCGCCTTCATACAAAACCGTATCAATTTTGGCGATTTTACTGTCATTTTCAGTTTCATCTTCGTGCCAAACTTCTACTTGTCCGCTGACACCACCGAATCTAACGCCACTGCCAATTTTGGTAGAAATCGGCGAATGATTTGAGTTTGCTGCTTGAAATGTGCCTGTTGCATTCGTTATATCTCTAACCTGCCATTTACCGCTTATAACTCTTTCACGAATTGTTCCTGTCAAAGTAATTACATCAAGGTAAGCATGCCCTTGACAGGAAAAATTCAACGATTTAACTTTTGAAAGTGCTGAAGCATCAGCTAAATCGGTTCGGCAAATCATAAGTGGTTTGCTCCAATCCTTTTTTTCTATGCTTGGCTTACCATACATTTCGCCAAGATATTCCCATTCGCCAACTATTTCGCCGTCAATTTGCAAACCGTTTTTGGTTGAAACTATAAAGGTAATTTGTTTCGGGGTTGTGGTAATTTTTGTTTTACCGCCATCATATTCCTTGATAATTGAACCTGAAAAAGTGCCTGTGTATGTGCCTTCAAAAATTTGGGCTTTGATATTAGACAAAAGGAAGTAGCAAATGAAAAAAACCAGCCAAAAATATTTAGTATAATTGGAAAATTTCTTATTCATTCTAATCTCCTTTTTCTACTCTTTTAGAAACTGACTGTTCGGCACGACTTCAAAAATTCCGTTGTAAAAAGTTCTGGTTAGCGCGTCAATTCTTTTGCCTTTTAACTTAAATTCAATCGCCATCCAAATCGTCGTGCGGCTGAAATGATGACCGAATTCGTAATATTTCCTATCCTTAATCGTTTTGACGGGAATCAATTCTTTAAAAACATCTTTGGAACTGTTGATTGACGTGTGATAGAAAATTTTCAAATTTTTTTGGTTTGAAATGACCATCAACTCGAAATTATTGATTCCGCCACCTTTTTCGATTAAATAAACTTCCGTATTTTCATTAGTCCAAAATGCGGTTTGGGCAACAGAAAGTTTTTCAGTCTGTGCATTCGCTGTCCAGATCAGCAAACTCAAACTAAAAATAATTAGTGCAAATATCTTTTTCATAAAATCCTCCTCAAATAAGGACTTAAATCATTTTATTCTGCGAATTGATGAAATTTTGTCATTCCAATTAATTTTCAATAGATTAGGGTTATTGCTGCTAACCTCGAAACATTCGCCTTGATAGTCGTAGTGTTCACAGAGCAGCCATGTTCCGCCCGTCACTTGAAACGAAGAAATACCGTCATTGAAACCAAGTTCACCAAGTCTGGGAACATCGCCTGTAATTATGAGGCTTTTACCTTGATATTGAATATCTTCATAAACAGTTAAGCGGAAATTATTCTTCGCAGTTGATTTTCTGATCCAGTTTGATGTGCCCCTTAAATTTCTGCCGTCTGTGGCTTTCCAAATAACCTTGATCGTGTTGCCGTCAGGCGAAATTATTACATTGTCAATTGTGCCCTTATGAATTCCATCCGGGTCATTCCAAGTTCCGCTGTATTTGCCATTACTCAATTTTCTAAACTCAAATCTGCCTTTTTCTCCGGACACAAAAGTTGAGGAATAAGTGCCGGAAAAAATAGTTCCATTAACGTTGATTACTACATTTCCCCAGTCATCTCCTGTCCAGTTGCTGCTTGAATTTGAAGGATTATTTTCATCGCCGTCCGTATTGCCGTAAATGAAGTTAACACTGACAGCGATAACTTGTTCGGGCGTATGATTTACCGAACCTGTCCAATAAAAATTGGGAATGAGAAGGACTCGAAAAATGTATTTCTCAATTCCGGGAAGAGATTCATATTTGTAAACGCATTCGAGAGTTTTCTTGTCAATCCGCGGCTCGGGATTGCATCTGACCTCCAAATCTTTTTTATAAGGAATCCCGTTTTCCCAGGCTGCGGAAGAACCTCTCAGTCGGTGCTGAATGATCCAATACAAATGTCCGGCTTTTCCGAGCGACAGATAAGGCATTACCTTTTCTTCGACTCTAATAATTCCGGATTTAGGAATTCCAAATTCAGCCGAAATCTTCGGCTTATTGTCATAGTGGTCGTCAACAGCCTTGATATGCCAACTAAGGCTCATCAGAGAGTCTTGAGCAAAGACCGCATCGGCAGCAGAAATTAAAAAAAATGTAGTAAAAAGACTCAAGAAAATCTTAGTTCTTACAATTTTTGCTAAACAGTTTTTCATTTTGACCTCCCTTTTATCCAGACGGATTTCAAACAATAGCCGGCAAATTTGGCGGATTTTTGTTTTGAGCAAAAGTCTTTTCCCAATTTTCTTTGATCCCTTTGCCAACCGCCGGATAAATTACCCATTTCAAAACGGGAGAAATCAGTGCCATATAAATTGGTGTTCGCCAGTTAATTTTTTTAACGTAAACGGCGACGTATAGATCGTAACCGTCATCTTTTTCAACCGATGTCATCACCCAAAAGCAATGAACCGTGCGATTAATGATTTCAAAAAGAATTTCGTGATCGTAGCAGTAAAGGATCGTGTTGATGCTTTCTACTTTTCCCGACGGGATCAGGGATTTTTCGCGTTCTTCTTCGGTTAATTTGCTAATCCACGAATTTTTCTGCACCATTTCAGGAACATCATCCCAACCCAAGATATTTCCGATTAAACCGCGCAGCCAAAAAAGGGTTTTGGTAAAAAAGCCGAACTTCATATTTTCAGCCTGATTGAGTGTTGTCAGACGATAAATTTCATCCATTTTCATCCCGGTTCGTCCGCCTTTTAACTCAATAAAATCAAGACTATGCAAGGGGACTTCTTTGAGAAAATCATGCGCCTTGAGCGGAATTTCATAAAATTTTAATTCTGTGTTATCCATTTTTCTCACCTCCTAATTTTGCGGCTCATAGCCCGCCGGGTGATGCAGATAAATATCAAAATCCGTTGTTACTTCAATCTTTCGGAAATTGTTCCCAACCGAAGAACTGCGGTATGTAATCAGCCATTGACGCGGAAAAGTTTCCTTGAATTCTTCGAGATACGGTGAAAAATCGGCAAAATCAAGACCGATAAAACTTTCGCCGCCTGTTTCGTCCGCCAGCCGAATTAACGAACCTTGTCCGTAATTAAGGGCAAAACGCCCGTAAATTTTGCGGTCTTCGGATGGAGCGTAAATCGTAAAAACTGCGATTCCACGCCGTTGCGCTTCCTTAATTGCTTTATCGAGTGAAACCGAAAAATACGGACTGGCGTAACTAAATCCTCTGGACAGATCAAATCCGTCCGAGATAACTAAAACCATTTTTCGACCGGCGGTTTTATCATCAAAATGTTTCAAAACGGTTTGCACGCCATCGTAGGGACTAAAAGCCGGTAAAAAAGAAACGCTGCGAATCATTCGCAAAGAATTCGCTGCCTGTTGACGGTTGTTGATTAATTCCTGCGTCACAATCGCGCCGCCGTTAGTTAAATAAGCCGTCATTACCCGCGAATTTTCGGGCAGATTTTGGATAAACTTTTTCAGCACGGCGATTTCGTGGTTGAGCTTTCCGTCCAGATTATCCTGCACCACAATCGCTAAATTTATTGGAGCTTCTGCTGCACTTGTGACCGCAACAATTCGTTGCGAACGTTTGTTTTCCAATACGGCAAAATCGCTGTTTTGCAGTTTGGCAACGATTGCCTTTTGCTTTTCTCCGTGCGGGTAAGCAGTGACGAGAATTGACATTTCTCTGCCGCCGGTTGGTTGATTTTTAGGTTGAATTTTCGGTTTGTCCTGTGCGTGAGCAATTCCAAAAAAGAACAGAATTATAGTAACTAGCGAGATTAAATAATAATTGTATTTCATAACGACTCCTTAGCTAAACGTGCCGAAAATCAGCAAATTTTCGAGGCAAAAGAAGCCAGTAAATTAAAAATAAAAATCCCGGAACAGCAAACAAAATAAATACCCAGCCTTGCCAGATCCTACTGTTTAAAATCAGTCCGTAAACAAAATAAAATGAAAAAAGGCTGGTTACGGAAATGACCGCACCCAACCCTTCGTTTTTCCAGCTTATTAACAGACCCACGATTAACCCAAGCGGAAAGAACAGCAAGCCAATCCATTCGTTTAATCCAACTTTGCTTGGATCAAACCCTTCTCCGATTATAAAGAAAAATAAAAGACTGACTGTGGCGAGACTTAAAATTCTGGCTGTCCAGCGCAAATAAAACAAAACGTTATTTTCGTAGGTTCTTTGGTCAAACATAACACCTCCTTTACGTTTGAAACCATTACAAAAAATTAATCTTGAGGCGGACAACGGCTGATTACAACCGAACATTCCGCGTGTTGGGCAACAAAGGTCGAAACCGAACCTAACAAAACTCTTTCCCACAAACGATAACCGTGTGAACCGAGAATAATAAAATCAACGTTCCACTCTTTGGCTTTTTCGACAATTGCATATTTGGGACTGCCCATCACTACTTCGGTTTTGACATAACAGCCAAAGTCTTTTTCGACTCTTTCTTTTGCCTCTTTGACGATGTCTTTAGCTGCCTGTAAACCTTGTTGTTCGATTTGGGCTTCGTATTCAAATACGGCTCCGCCGAACGGTTCGCCGACTATCGGCATTGATTTTTCGACTGCTGACAGTATGATGACTTCTGAATCTTTGTTTAATGTGATATTTTTTAATTCATTAACAACACATTCGCTTGATTTTGAACCATCAATTGCTAATAGAATTTTCATAACTTTATCACCTCACATTTAATGTATATGGCATTTTTCGTGCCAGACGAATTTTGGAATTTTTCAGCAATTTGAATAAAAAACTGGGTAAAATTCCCCAGTTTGTATTAGAATTCCCAAGTAGGAGTGAAAAGGAATGACAAGTTTTCCTCTGGAATCGAATTCGGAAAATCTTTTTAATAACATTATTGCCTCGGCGATGGATGCAATTATTACAGTTGACTCGTCGCAGACAATAGTGCTTTTTAATGCTTCAGCCGAAAAGATGTTCGGTTATTCGGCAGATGAGGTTTTAGGCAAACCGCTTGAATATCTTTTGCCGGACAGGTATCGCGCTACCCATCACCGCCATATTAAGAATTTTGGTGATACTCACGTTACCAAAAGAAGAATGAATGATTTAGGAAACGTCTTCGGTTTACGAAAAAGCGGCGAAGAATTTCCTCTGGAAGCATCAATCTCTCAAGTTGAAGATAAAGGTGAAAGGTTTTTCACTGTAATTTTGCGTGAAATAACCGAAAGATTAAAAACCGAAGCGGTGTTGCGCGAACAAGCCGAGCTGCTCAATCACGCCCGCGATGCCATTATAGTTGTTACCCTTAATGACAAAATCCATTTTTGGAACAAAAGTGCGGAAAGAATTTTTGGCTTTTCTGAAAAAGAGGCAATTGGTCAAAGTGCGATCCAATTACTCTATGCGGAAGAGTCAGCCAAATATACGGGAGCTAAAGAAATAGCTTTAACTCTTGGTCAATGTCAGGACGAAATAACTTTAAGCGGGCAAAATAAGGAAAAAATTTCTTTAGAAATTCGTTGGACGACTGTTCGTTATGACGATGAAAAAGTGCGCGGATTTTTGGTGATTTGCACTGACATTACCGAAAAGAAAAAATTTGAAGCCCAACTGTTGCGCTCGCAAAGGCTTGAATCCATTGGGGTTTTAGCCGGAGGAATTGCTCACGATCTCAACAATATTTTGTCGCCGATTATGATGTCGCTGGCTCTTTTACAAGCCAAACACCTTGACGAAGATTCGCAAAATTTATTTAATACTCTACTGACAATGACCGAACGCGGCGGCGATATGGTCAAACAGATTTTGACCTTTGCCCGTGGTGTCGAGGGCGAAAAAATCAATCTCAGTCCGCGAATTTTAATTAAAGAGATCGTTAAAATTCTGCGCGAAACTTTTCCCCAAAACATCAGTATTAAGCAGGAATTAGATGAGGATTTAGACAATGTTTCGGGTGATATTACCCAACTTCATCAGGTTTTAATGAATATCGCCGTCAATGCCAGAGATGCAATGCCGGACGGTGGAACGCTTACTTTTATTGCTCAAAACGTGATTCTGGACGACCATTATGCGCGAATGAATGTGGATGCCAAAGCCGGAGAATTTGTGATGATCCAGCTAATTGACAGCGGTCACGGCATTCCCGAAGAAATTTTGCATAAGATTTTTGATCCGTTTTTTACCACTAAAGAAAAAGGTAAAGGCACCGGATTGGGGCTTTCAACTTCGGTTAGTATTATTCGCGGTCATAATGGTTTTATCAATGTTTACAGCGAGATCGGCAAAGGAACGCGGTTCAGTATTTATCTGCCTGCGCTGAAAGAAAACAGCCATTATGATTCAAGCACAGAATTTCAGCTTCCGCACGGAAAAGGCGAAACTGTTTTAATTATTGATGATGAACCGGCAATTCTGGATGTGACCAAACAGACATTGGAAGCCTTTGGCTATCAGGTTTTAACCGCATCTGACGGAGCGGAAGGGGTTGGACTTTTTGCCGAAAGAAGAGGTGAAATACAATTGGTTTTAACCGATATGATGATGCCGGTGATGAGCGGGGCTGCGACGATCAGAGCCATTCATAAGATTGACAAAGACGCTAAGATCATTGCCAGCAGCGGTTTAGAGAACGGCAATGAAAAAGAGGCGATGGAATTGGGAGCTAAACTATTTTTACGAAAACCTTACACCGCAAAAATGCTTTTAGAAAGCCTGCGCGATATTTTGAAAAATTAGTTTTAACGTTAAAACGGCAAGGCGCAAAGACGCAAAGAATTGAAAACAAACAGCTAAAAATTAAAAAAATCTAAAAAAATTATTGTCTTTGTCTCTTTGCTCCTTGGCATTAAAAAGTTTGCTTATAAATTCTAAGGCACACGGATTGCATTTGCGGTTGTTGAGAAAACCGTTGAGGTATAAGCCAAATGAAGAAAATTTTAATTGTAGATGATGAGAAGATGATTCGCTGGACTCTCTCACAGGCTTTAAAGAGTTGGGGTTATATGCCAATCGAAATAGCTACTATTTCAGACGCTCTTGAAACTTATGCCAATGAAATGCCGCAAGCCGTTCTGCTTGATATTGATTTGCCTGACGGTTCGGGTTTGGATTTATTGCGCGACATCAAACGCGAACACCCGGAAGCCATTGTTATTATGATTACAGGCAATGTTCGGGTAGAAACGACGATTTCGGCGTTACGCGGCGGCGCGTATGATTTTATCAGCAAACCGGTTCACCTCGAAGAATTAAAGGTTTCTATCCGCAACGCACTCGAAGCACACGAGCTTCGTCAGGAAGTCAAACAGATCCGCCGTGAAAGATCAAGTAAATTTAGTTTTGACCAAATCATCGGCGATTCACCGAAAATGCTGCAAATGCTTTCTTTAGCCAAAAAAGTGGCGGAAAGCGAAGTCGGTTCGGTGCTTTTACAGGGCGAATCGGGAACGGGTAAAGATTTAGTTGCGAAAGCAATTCATTATACCTCGCGCCGGGCGGACAAACCTTTTGTTGCCATTAACTGTGCCGCCATTCCTTCAAATCTGGTCGAATCGGAACTTTTCGGTTACGAACGCGGAGCATTTACCGATGCTAAATCACGTAAAGAAGGACTTTTTGAGCAAGCCGAAGGCGGAACTTTGCTGCTGGATGAAATCGGTGAAATGGAATTGGGTTTGCAAGCCAAGTTGCTGCGTGTCCTCGAAGAAGGAGTTTTTCGCCGCGTCGGCGGATTAAAAGACATTCCACTGGATGTTCGCGTCATTGCCGCCTCTAATCGTGATTTGAAATCTGAAAGTATGGAGGGAAGATTCAGACTTGATCTTTATTATCGTCTTTCAGTGATTCAAATTGATATTCCGCCGCTGCGGGAACGCGATGATGATGTGCTGTTGCTGGCAAAATATTATCTGGAAACACTGGGCGAAAGAGTCCGACCAACCAAAAAGTTTCAGGGATTTTCACCCGAAGTCATTCAAATCTTCCGGCAATATGAATGGGCGGGAAATGTCCGCGAGCTTCGTAACGTGGTTGAGCGCTGTTTGATCCTCGAAGACGAAAATACTATTACGACCAATTATCTGCCTCACAATTTATTAACTCCGCCAGGCAGATCATTTGTTGAAAATACGCACGATGAAGATAAAGAGTTTAGTTTGACGCTTCCGAAAGACGGAATTTCTCTGGAAGAAGTAGAAGACTCTTTGGTTCATCAGGCAATTGAACAATGTCACGGAAATCAAACTCATGCGGCTAGGCTGTTAGGTATTACCCGTGACCAGTTGCGTTATCGCCTGAAAAAATTGCCGGTTTAAAATAATTAACCCGCTAAATTCACCAATGACACGAAAGCAAATATTGATTTTATTTCGTGTTTTAGTGTCTTTCGCGGGCAAATTTTTAAAGATTTATCCAACCAGATTCAAGTTCGTTGAAACATTTTCATTTTGCGGATAAGCGGCGGGATTAAAAGCCTGCTGCATAAATTCCGGCGAAGTGATTTCAATATAACGCGCTGTTTGCTCAGGAGTCATTACTTCGAGCATAAAACGGTTTTCGATCCAAACTTCGACCAATTGGAAAAGACCCTCGCCGCGATTGCAGGTCAGCACGCGCCAACCTTCGCGCCGCGCAAGCTCTTTAACTTCTTCTTCGTTCAATTGTGTGTTGATATTCAAATGTGTCGGAACATATTGCGGCACAAAATCGCTTTTCATAAATTTTGCTTCAAATTCTTCGGTTCGGACATCACTGTTAAAACCTTCTTCTGCCGGATAACCTTCGCCCGGGATCAGAATTGTGTCAATCGGCGTTACCTCGACCGCTGAACCGCGTCCGTCATTGGCAACCACAATAAATGATTTGCCCGGTGCAGGCGGAAACGGATAAACCGCTCCGTTCCAGATTTCGGCTAAAAAATTAGCAACCTTTTCGGTTTCATTAACTGCGATAGAAATGTGATTAATCATAAAAATAATTGCTCCTCGTATAACTTTGCCAAGCAAAAATGCTTGCTCATCAATAAACGCGCAATACTTCGCCGAAAAACATCAAACGCAGGCAAAAAAAAATTAAAGGAACAAAATTTGTCCGGCGGTGTCTAAAAAAGCGGGAGTTAAAATTTATGAAAAAGAGTCCGCTTGATCATATTAAGATCGCCAGTCCGTGTTCTGCCAATTGGGATGAAATGTTGGGAGACAAACGCAAACGCTTTTGTTCGCAATGTAACCTAAACGTCTATAATCTGTCGGAAATGACGCAGCGCGAAGCCGAAAATTTCCTCTTTGAAGCCGAAGGTCGCGTTTGCGTCAGACTCTATCGCCGCAAAGACGGCACCGTCATCACTCAGGATTGTCCCGTTGGCTGGCAAGCCGTTAAACAGAGAGTTTCGCGTGTTGCAACGGCAACTTTCGGGCTGATTGTCGGATTTTTCGGCGGATTATGGTCGTTTAATACTGCATCCAATCTTTATCAGGATTCTTTGGAAAAAGTAGAGATCGAAATAAAAAAAGATGAACTTATTTCAAATGATGAAAATAGTGAAGTTTTGCTTGAACCAAATCAATTGACAAATCAAAAATATGTGCCTTTTGAGGCAACTATGGGAAAACCTGTTATAAGAGCTACTGAAGAATCTTCAAATTTAGGGAATTCTAAAATTGAGTTTGGCGGCGGTATCAGTAATATGGATGAGATGAAATTTTGGATTTTTACCGAACGCTACCCGAAAGAAAAATGATACTTTTCAAAATTAGCTTAAAACTGAAAGTTTAGTAGGTGAAGCCAACGAAATTTTTGTAGCCCATCGCCGGATATGGGTTGAATATAGGAAATATTCAAAATTCCCGAAGAGAATGACATAAATTCAAATGCTCTAAATATTTCGTGCGTTTTTGTTTTTATGAATTGCCCTCGGCGTATGTTTTTTGAAAATTAAATGTAACAAAAAATTATTCCGATTTAAGCCCGTGTAACGGGCGGTAGGATAAAGCCCCATGCGTGAGCGCGGGGTAGGTGCGAATAGCCGAGATAGCCCGTGTAACGGGCGGCAGAAATGGTCAGGTTGAATATCTCTGTCGCTATCTCCGATAGCTCTAAATGTTTGTGATGACTAGACCTAGGGTTCGCTGCGCTTCACCCCAGGCTTTACGCTGCCGCCGATCACATCGGCTCAAAGCGGATTGCTAAGTTTAATTTTCAAATAATATTAGTGCGGCGGCAATTCATTTGGAACTTGCACGATTTATTGCCACTTACTAAATTTATGCCGCCATTTTCAATGGCTTGAACGGATTATTATCGGATTTCCCACAGATGCTCTGTGGGCGGCGAAGTGGGGAATATAACGCCATTTTCAATGGCTTATGCGTTGATAGAGAAGTAGTCAGCCAACCAAATAACCAACCAATAGCAATTTGCCAACTATTTCGCATTTTGCCAATAATTCATCACACTTTCCCTAAAATTATCAGTAAAAACTCATCTGAAATTTTGGCTTGATTGTTGCTTACAAACTTTTGTAAGTATGATGGAGCAAACTTTTCAAATGCGAGATGGGAAATACAAAACAGGGCTATTTATGATTATTTTTTGTTCAATAGTTATTGGGCTTCTTAACATTGGAGTTTTGTATTGTTTTGGAATTCCGATAGTTGGATTATTGGTAGGAATTATTTTTATTTGGGCTGCCAAAGAAAAATTAAAAACAAAAATTCTTGTAACTTTTCTACCGATTCCGATCATTGTTGGCACATTTTTATTGATGATTCAATTAAACAAAGCCGAGCCTGAAACTTTTCTCATTCCTCAAGACTTTCGAGGCAAAATTACAATTTTTTACGAAGAGTCTTGTGGAGAAAAACCCATTTATGAAAGTGGCAGAAGAATTTATAAATTTCCTGAAAACGGTATATTGATTACTAACTTCAAAAGAACAAAAGGAATTATTGACCAAGAATTTTATTTTGTTGATGAAAATGGAATGAGAACTAGAATTCCTAAAAAAGATGTCAGAGATTTTAACTTTAAAGATAGGCTTTCAAAAACCGAAACCGAACCTTCAAGAGATGAAATAGGGGCATTTTTTTCATGGGGAGATGCTCCACCAATATTTACAGGCAAATATAACAGTTTCGTTATTTCAAGCTACAGATATTTTGAGAAACCTGAAAAAGAGAGTTGGCAAATAATGAAAGATTTTTCCGAAAAAAGAAAAACTCTTTTGGAAAAATGCCGTCAAAGTTTGCCATAGAAAATGGCTTAAACAAACATTTTCCCCGGATTCAAAATGCCGTTTGGATCGAAAACTTTCTTGATTCCTTTCATAATTTCGAGCGTTGGTTTATCAATCGCGTAGTCCATATACGGGGCTTTGACATAGCCGATGCCGTGTTCGCCGCTGATCGTGCCGCCAAGAGCTACAGAGAGCTGAAAAGTCTCACTGACGCAGAGACGCGCCCGGGCGATTGAATCGGCATCTTCACGATTGCACATAAAATTAACGTGAATATTGCCGTCGCCGGCGTGTCCGAAATTGGCGACAAAGATGTTGTATTTTTTGCCGATTTGTTCGACTTTGGCGACGAGTTCGGGAACTTTTGAACGCGGAACGACGACATCTTCATTAATTTTCAGAGTGCCGAATTTCATCAGACTCGGACTGATGGCGCGGCGGACATCCCAGAGCTTGTCTTCGTCCTCTTTTGATTTGGCGCGAAGTATGTCGAAACCGCCGTTTTCGCCCAAAATCCGTTCAATCGTTTCGGCATTTTTCGCCACTTCTTCGTTTGAACCGTCAACCGCAATCAATAAAATTGCCTTGGCATCTTTGGACAAACCAAAGGCGTAATTTTGTTCAATCGCTTCAATGCAATGCTTATCAATGACTTCCATCGCCATCGGCAAAATCCCTGCCGGTGTGAATTTGGTCAGCACTTTGCAAGCCTCTTCCATTGTTTTGAAAGAGGCGCGAACGGTAGAAGTCGTTTCGGTCAAAGGCAAAAGTTTAAGCGTGGCTTCGGTAATGATTCCGAGCATTCCTTCGCTGCCGCACATCAAACCTGTCAAATCAAATCCGACCACATTTTTTTCGGTTTTACCGCCGGTGCGGATGATTTCGCCGGTTGCGGTAACAACTTCTAATCCCAACACATAGCGTTTGGTATTGCCGTATTTCGGAGTCCGCATTCCGCCCGCATTTTCGGCAATGTTGCCGCCGATATAAGAATCTTTGTAGCTCGCAGGATCGGGAGGGAAGAAAACGCCGTGTTTTTCGACTGCTTGCTGAAGATCAAAAGTGCGGATTCCGGGCTGACAAACGACATACAGATCATCCGCGTTGATTTGGACGATTTTGTTCATTCTGTCCGTTCCAATGACGATTCCGCCGTCAATCGGAACAGCTCCGCCCGTGTAGCCGACTCCGCCTCCGCGTGCGGTGACAGGGAACACATATTCATTGGCAAGCTTCATAATCTCAACCATTTGCGCGGTTGATTCGGGAAACACAACGGCTTCGGGCGGGAACTTTTCCTTGACCGCATCGCCGCCGTAAGGTTCAACTTTGTCAGGATCAACTAAAACATTTTCCGCGCCGACAATTTGGCGCAGTTTTTCTAAAACTTCGGGGTTGGAAGCATTGGTAATGGCTCTCGGTTTGGCGTTGAAATGGATAGATGAATACATAAAAACAATGGAAAACGGAAAATGGAAAATGGAAAATTATTTTGATTTATTTTAGCAGATTGATTTTAATTTTGTAGAAAGTAATAAGTTTAATTTTTCTGCTTGTTTGCCGATAATTTCAAGCGGATGCTAAGATAAAAGTGAAAAAGCGGAAAGATGAAAAGGTGAAAAAGTTGTCTTTTGATTTAGAATGCAATTTTAGAAAAACCAACAATTATTCGATACAAAATCTGTGGTAAATACACAATCAAACTTTTTCACATTTCCACTTTTAATTTTTTCCACTTGAACAATTTATGGAATTAGCAGTTGAAAAATACAAAGTTACCAACGAGCCTTATTATTTGCCCGTTGCTCAGGAAATTGAACTTTTTGAAGCCGCGTATCAAGCCAAACTTCCGGTGATGCTGAAAGGTCCGACCGGATGCGGAAAAACCCGTTTTGTCGAACATATGGCGTGGAAGCTCGGTCGTCCGTTGATTACGGTTGCCTGTCACGAAGATTTATCGTCAACGGATCTGGTCGGACGCTTTTTGCTCGAAGGCGAAGAAACCGTCTGGCACGACGGACCGCTGACCAAAGCGGTTCGCGCCGGAGCAATTTGTTATTTGGATGAAGTAGTTGAAGCGCGTAAAGATACGGTCGTTATCATTCACCCGTTGACCGATGACCGCCGCCGTCTGCCGATTGAAAAACGCGGAACAGTCGTTGACGCGCCGCCCGAATTTATGCTGGTTGTGTCTTACAATCCGGGTTATCAATCAATTTTGAAAGACCTCAAACAATCTACCCGTCAGCGATTTGTGGCGATGGAATTTGATTATCCGTCCGCTGAATCCGAAACCGAAATTGTTGCCAAAGAAGGCGGAATTGACGAAGGAATTGCCAAAGATTTAGTTACTATCGGGCAAAAGGTGCGTAACCTGCGCGGTCACGGGCTTGAGGAAGGTGTTTCAACTCGCTTGCTAATTTACGCCGCCCAGATGATCGCCAAGGGAATTTCTCCGGTCAATGCGGCTGAAGTTGCGCTCTGTTCACCGATTACCGATGACCGTGAATTGCAAAGAAGTATCCGCGAAATTGTAACCACTGTAATTTAGTTTTTAAGTCCGGATTTTGGATTAAGAGCCAATCATTAGTCCAAAATCCGGATAACTGCCTCATCTCAAAATCTCATAAAAACCTCTGTCTAAAAATCTTAACTGATGGTATATTCGTCATTAAATTTCTGTTTTTTTGCCCCGATAGAATGGAAAATTCGCACGATGTAACCCAACTTTTGCTGAAATGGAACGAAGGAAGCAATGAGGCTTTGGATGAGCTGATGCCGCTTGTTTTTCGTGAATTGCAGCGAATTGCTCACCGTTATCTCCAACGTGAACGCGAATCTCATACTTTGCAAACTACTGCACTGGTCAACGAGGCTTTTCTAAAATTAATTGACCAAAGCCGAACAAACTGGCAAAACCGCGCTCATTTTTTCGGAGTGGCGGCACAGGCAATGCGGCGGATTCTGGTTGATCACGCCCGCAATCAAATGGCGGAAAAACGCGGTGCAGGGGCGGAAAAAATTTCGATTGATGCCGGTTTGATTGATATTTCCGATGAAAAAGCGACTAATTTGATCGAACTTGATGCGGCACTTAAAAAACTTGCCGAACTTGAACCGACTCGCAGCCGTTTAGTTGAATTAAGATATTTTGGCGGACTTTCGGTGGCAGAAACTGCGGAGGTTTTGGGCATCAGCGAGGCAACTGTGGTCAGACAATGGCGCGTGGCGCGGGCGTGGCTCTATCAGGAAATTCAGGGATAATGAATGAAAAATCTTGACTGGGAAAAAGTTGAGGAGATTTTTGAAAAAGCCGTCGAAATGCCCCCAACAGAGCGCGACGCTTACCTTGCCGAAGTCTGCAATAACGACGAAGATTTACGCCGACAAATCGAAAAACTTATTCTCGCCGACGAAAAAGCCGAAAATTTTATTGATTCACCTGTTTTTGCTGATGAAAACATCGAAGATTCCGTTCCGCCTTCATTTTTAGGAAAAAAAGTCGGTCAATATCGTTTGATCAAAGAGCTCGGACGCGGCGGAATGGGTGCGGTTTTTTTGGCTGAACGCAACGACAACGAATTTAAAAAGCGGGTTGCGATCAAACTAATCAAACGCGGAATGGATACAGATTTTATCCTCAAACGCTTTCGTAATGAACGCCAAATCCTTGCCAGACTTGAACATCCGAACATTGCCCGACTGCTTGACGGTGGAACGACTGATGACGGCTTGCCCTTTTTTGTGATGGAAAATGTCGAAGGGCAATCCATTACTAAGTTTTGCGACGAAAAAGAACTTTCCATAAATGAGCGTTTGCAGCTTTTTTTGCAAGTTTGCGCCGCAGTTGAATATGCTCATCAAAAATCCGTCATTCACCGCGATCTGAAACCGGGAAATATTTTGGTCAATCGTGACGGAATGCCGAAACTGCTTGATTTTGGCATTGCTAAACTCTTAAATCCCGAACTTGCAACCAATTCGATTGATCCGACTAATTCAATTTTGCGCCTGATGACTCCCGAATACGCATCGCCCGAGCAAATTCGCGGCGAGACTTTAACACCTGCCACCGATATTTACAGTTTGGGCGTTTTGCTTTACGAAATCGTGACCGGTCAGCGTCCTTACCAAATTTCGAGCCGCGCACCGCACGACATTACCAGCGTAATTTGTGAGACAGACCCGTTACCTCCTGACACAGGAGCAGCAGATTTAAATAAAATAATTTTGAAATGTCTGCGGAAAAAAACTTCGGAGCGATATGATTCGGTCAAAGATTTGGCGCAGGATATTCAGAATTACCTCAATAATTTGCCTGTTTCCGCTACATCTTTTGAGGCGATTACCAATGAAACCGATGATTCGGTTGAAACTGCAATTTCTTTGGTTGTTTTGCCGTTTAAGGTTCTAAATCTGAAAACATCCGAAATAAACGAAAAGGAGTTTTTGGGCATCGGTTTGGCTGATGCTTTGATTACTCGTCTGAGTTATTTAAAAACTGTTTCGGTGCGTCCAACCAGCGCAATTTTGCCTTACACGGCAGAAACTGAAATGCGCCAAATTGCCGAAGAATTAAAGGTTTCGCACGTTCTTGACGGAAGAATTTTATCTGTCGGCAACCGCTTTCGGCTTAATGCTCAACTGGTCAGAGTTGTTGATAACGAAACGATTTGGGCAGGACAATTTGAAGAAGAAAGTGACGATATTTTATTGATTCAGGATAAAATTTCGGCGCAGGTTGCCGGCGCTTTGGTTCCGCAACTAACGGGCGCAGAACGTGAAAAAATTGGAAAACGCGGCACTAACAGCACCAAAGCCAACGAAGCCTATTTGCGCGGACGTTTTTATTGGCACACTTACACCGAAGAAGGTTTGGCGAAAGCGATTACTTGTTTTTATGAAGCCATCGCGCACGATGAAAGATTTGCTCAAGCCTATTCGGGCGTGGCGGATTATTACATTTGGCTTGGAATTTACGGTGTTTTGCCGCCGACAGAATGTTTTGCCTCTGCCAAAGAAGCCGCTCAAAAAGCTATTGAACTTGATTCATCTTTAGCCGAAGCCTACGCCTCTTTAGCGTTTGCGGTTTGGGCATTTGACTGGGATTTTGAAGAAAGCGAAAAACTTTTTCATCGTTCATTGGAATTGAATTTGCGTTATCCGGCTGCGCGGGAATGGTATTCGCATTTGCTTGGCGCACAGGGACGGCACGGCGAAGCAGTCCGGCAAATGTCCAGAGCACAAGACCTTAATCCGCAATCATCAACTACGGCGGCGGTTTTTGCTTATTGTCTGTATAATGCGCGGCGTTTTGAAGAAGCCCTTGCCCAAGTTGAACGCTCATTGTCATTACAGCCGAATTTTCATTTGGCTTTGCAATCTTACGGTTGGATCTATCCGCAGCTTGGGAGAACTGCCGAAGCCGTTGCTCCGTGTCGAAAAGCAGTCGAATTGTCAGGTCGCGCACCGCTTTATCTGTGGACGCTCGGTTATGTTTTGGCATTGCTTGGAGAAAAAGATGAAACACAGAAAATAATCGCTGAATTAAAAGAAATCAATGAAAAACGCTACGTTCCGCCGGTTTATCTGGCGATGATTTACACTGCTTTGAATGATTTCGATGAGGCTTTTGCGTGGCTCGATAAAGCATTTGAAAAACGGGATTACTGGACTTTGTGGCTTTCGGTTGAACCTCGTTTTGATGCTTTGCGAAAAGATGCGCGGTTTGAAAGTTATCTCAAAAAAATCAAGCCTTTAGCTGATTTTGAAATCCATCAATCGCAGATCGCAACCAAAATTTTAGCAGTTGAAAAGACCGGCGAAATTGAGCCGCAAACCAACAGCAATTTTCGTTTCAATTGGTTTAAGCTTAATCCAAAAATTGCAATTGCTGCCGCATTTTTACTCATTTTAATTAGTTCAATCGGTATTTATTTTTATCAAACAAAAAGCGCAAATAAATCCGCAAATATTGATTCGATTGCGGTTTTGCCTTTTATCAACGCAACCGGCGATTCAAATTTAGAATATCTTTCGGACGGAATTTCAGAAAGCCTGATAAACAGTTTGTCAAATCTCAAAGGGGTCAAAGTCATTGCCCAAAGTTCTGTTTTTCGTTACAAAGGAAACGAAGTTGATCCGCAAAAGATCGGTAAAGAAATGAACGTTCGGGCGGTTTTGACCGGAAAAATAAGTCAGCGCGGCGATACGGTTATCATTAGTGCGGAATTGGTTGATACGTTTGATAACCGTCATTTATGGGGCGAAAAATATACTCAAAAAATTAGGGATGTGGTTTTGATTCAGGAAGAAATCGCCAAACAAATGTCGCGGCAGCTGCAAACGACTTTGACCGAAAGTCAGGAAAAATTCATCACCAACCGTTACACCGAAAATGCTGATGCTTATCAAGCCTATCTGAAAGGACGTTTTTACTGGAACAAAAGAACGCTGGACAGCACTAAGATTGCAATTGATTATTTTCAGCAAGCGATTAAAGCTGATCCTAATTTCGCTTTGGCTTACGTCGGACTTGCCGATTGTTACATTGTGGCTTTCGGTTATCAATTTATGACGGCAGACGAAGCTCTGAGCAAAGCTGAAAACGCCGTCCAAAAAGCCTTGGAACTCAACAATAATCTGGGCGAAGCACACGCCTCGCACGCTTATATCGAAAGTTTCGGCTTTGCTCATTACGAAGAAGCAGGGCGCGAATTTGCCAAAGCTGTTGAATTAAATCCGAATTACGCCACCGCGCATCAGTGGTATAGCCTTTATCTGGCGGCAATGGGCAGACGCGAAGAGGCTTTGCGCGAAGTCAAAATCGCTATCAGTCTTGATCCTGTTTCCTTGATAATCAATTCGGACGCAATTCTGGTCTATTACTATGTTCGTGAATATGATTTGGCGATGGAGCAATGCCAAAAAGTGCTTGAGATGGAGCCGTCTTTTTGGATAACTCATATTTACAAAGGCTTAATTTACGAGCGAAAAAAGATGTATCAGGAAGCCATTTCTGAATGGGAAGAATCACTCAAATTTAATCCGAACAATCGTTCATTGATTGCCGCGCTCGGTCACGTTTACGCCGAATCCGGCAGAAAACAAGATGCCCTGAAAATGATCGAAGAACTCAAAAAATCTACAAATTCAAATGGCGATGTTTTTGATGAATCTTTAATTTTGGTTGGATTGGGGCAAAAAGATAAAGCAATTTCCTTACTCGAAGATGCAATTAATCGAAAAGCCAAACTTTTTATTTTTGTCAAAGCTGATCCGCGTTTCGACAGTCTTCGTTCCGACTCAAAATTTAACGAACTAATGACGCAAGCCGGTTTTCCAAACTAAATTCAAAAAATCTTTTCACGGCTGACTATCAATCCTTAATTCTTTCGCGTTAAGGAACAGGAGGCGATTTCGTCTGAAATCGAATTTTATATGAAAAGATTTTTAACTCTTATTTTAACCGCAATTTTATTTAGTTTTTCTATTAGCGCACAGGGAACGAACGAAACAGTTTTGGTCAATGGTAATCCGCCTTTGACGCAGACGATGGTAGAGCAAATGCAGCTCTTTTTTGAATGGGTTTTGGACAAAAAATTCAACCAATCACAAAATCAAAAATTGAAAAAGTTATTAATTGAGGAATGGAAAAGCGGTAACAAATCGGACATCACAGACGCTTTGAAATTAATGGCGATTCCAGGTGCTTTGGAGAAGTTTTCGGCAAAAGATCAAAAACTGATTCACGATAAATTTCAACTTGCGTTGCTTGAACAAATCCAAAAACAACCCGAAAATGCTTTGTCAGAATTGCTTTCGGAGGTTCAAAAAAACAATGATATTTTGAATCAACCTAGTAATGGCACAATTTCCCAAAAAGCCAATTTTAATCCGGCAAACTTTGCAGGTGAATGGCTTTACCGGATTTCCGGTTCAATTATTACCTACACTAATAATGCGGGCGGATACGCCGATCCAAGCGGAGAATTAAGCGGCTACAAACTCCATTCCGACGGAACTTACGAACACGGTTATTTGCTTTCGTCATCGCTCTATGGCTGCAATACTAAAATTTTCGGTTATGAAACGGGAACTTGGACAGTCGAAGGAAACAGAATGATTTTTCAAGACAAAACCGCCAGTTTAACCAGTAAAGACAGTTGCAATGCTTCGGGCAATTATCAGAAAAAACTTCCGCTAAACCATTACTACTACGATTTTCGGTTGGAACGCGATGAATACGGATTAAAACTTGCTTTTCTCAAAACGGATGGCAGTGCAGATCCGTATTATAAACAGGAAACGGGAAAAATGGGTTGGTAGGCAATCTTTAAGGCTTTAACGCCAAGGCACAAAGTTGCAAAGACGCAAAGTTTTAGTTGTTTTTCTTTTTTGTAACTTAGGTCTCTTAGCGTCTTTGCGTTAAATTCATTTCAATTTTATACTCGCTCTCAAAAAACAAATATATGACAGACGAAAAGAGCGAGTTTCGCCGTGAGGAAGAACGGATCGAAGCGAACAGTGACGTTTTCAAAAAAGAACTTGGTTTGAGCGACCTTGTTTTGACGCAGATTTTGTTCATTGTCGGTTTGCCGTGGATCGGCGTGGCGGCAAAGCAGGGAAATTCGCATATTGTTCTGTGGCTGTTGGCGATGCTTTTGTTTTATATTCCGTCGGCAGTGGTGGTGACTTATCTCAATCGGATAATGCCGCTCGAAGGCGGTTTGTATCAATGGGCAAAACTTGGGTTTAACGAATTGACAGGCTTTTTGGTCGCCTGGAATTTGTGGCTTTTTGCAATTCTCAACACTTCGGAAATCGGACTGCAAATCACGCAGTATCTCGTTTATATTTGGGGACCCGAAAGCGAATGGCTAACTGAAAGCCGTTGGTTTATCGGATTAGTAACGTTAGTTATTATCGGTGTTTTGGTAGTTATTACAAGTATTGGTTTAAGCGTTGGCAAATGGGTTCACAAAGCCGGCGGAGTGCTGATGCTCGCAATTTTCGTAGCAATTCTAGTTTTACCGCTTTTGAATCTGGCAAATGGAACTTTGAGCGAATACAATCCGCTGAAAATCGAAATGCCTGTTTTCAGTTCGCTGATGACGTTAAATTTGTTGGGGAAAATGGGATTCGGAGCCTTCGGCGGATTTGAATATGTGGCGATTCACGCAGGCGAATGCCGCAATCCGGTGCGCTCGATCAGCCGCTCAATTGTGGTTGCCGCGCCGTTGATTGTCATAATGTTTATTCTCGGCACCAGCTCAATGCTTGCGTTGGTTGGACAGGACAAAGTTGATTTGATCGCACCGATTCCGCAAGTTTTAACTGCCGGATTTGGTCCGTTGGGGATTGTCGCTTCAGTAGCAACTCTGACGATTCTGGCTTTGCTTTGCATTCGTTTAGCGCAGGCAAGCGTGATGTTTGGCGGAAATACAAGATTGCCGATGGTGGCAGGTTGGGATGATCTATTGCCAAACTGGTTCACAAAACTGCACGAAAAGTATAGAACTCCGGTCAATTCGATTTTATTTGTCGGTGCTGCGACTTTACTTTTTGGGCTGATTGGTTTGATTGGTGTCGGTAAACAGGAATCCTTTCAGCTTTTATGGAATGCGTCGGGAGTTTTTTATGCACTGACTTATCTTGTGATGTTTGCTATTCCGCTTTTCGGTTTGCAAAACGCAAATCAATCTCATCCGCTATGGTTGAAAATAGTCGCGCTCTCAGGATTTTTGATGACTTTGCTCTATGTTTCGGTTTCGATTGTGCCGATAGTTCAAGTTGAAAGCCGTCTGGGTTTTGCTCTTAGAATTTCAGGTTTGATCGTGATTACAAATGTTATCGGCTTAATAATTTTCCTTGCGGCACAAAAAAGACGTAAAGCAATTCAGACCAAATAAACTAAATAGATTAAGAAAAATAGTCACAATTTAAGCTTCATCTCTGCGAACTTTGCGCCTTTGCGTAGGAAAAAAACTTCCAATATCACTACTCAGATTTGAGAAAGACAAAAAATACACTCACGCCGAGGCGCAAAGCACGCAAAGTTTTCTTTTTCCTTTGTGTTTTTTTGCGGCTTTCGCATTTTAATTATTCGGCACATTCGGTTCACCCGTTGGCGGCGGAGCGTGGTCTTCTTTGGCGGGTTTTCCGAGTATTTTTTTGAAAATCGGTTTTAGAGAATCCGCCCAAACCTGATAACCTCCAACGTCCAGATGCAACCCGTCGGAAACGGTTATTCCAGGAAATAATTTTCCGTCTTTATCCGCCATTTTGTTGTTGATATTCAAAAATTTGATCTTCTTTCCATCGGCAAATTTGGCAATATTTTCATTGATCTTATTGATAAGCGGCATTACTGCCATATTATCGTTGCGCGGGAAAATTCCCATCAGAATAATCGTTGCTTTGGGAGCTTTTTGGCGACAAATATCCAAAATTGTCTTAATTCCTTTGGCAATGTTTTCTGCTTTAGGATTTATGTCGCCTTCGGGAGTTTTATTGCCGACATTGTTAGTTCCGGCAAGCAAAACAATGATTTTCGGATTTACATTATCAAGCTCGCCGTTTTTCAATCGCCAAATAATATTTTGAGTTGTGTCGCCGCCCCAACCGAAATCGGCGGCATTCCAGCCAAAGAAATTTTTCTGCCAGTTTTCCAAAAATGATTTGTATTTTTCGTCACTTGTGCCCCATCTGCGCGTAATGGAATCGCCCTCAAAATAAACGTCAATTTTGCCTTTTTTAGCTTTTTCCAAAAGCTGCTCGTGCGCGATTTGAGATTTTTTATCGGCGCGGGGAACGGGAACGTCTGCTGAATCCAAAACCTGTGCCATAGCTAAAAGATTAAAAACTGATAAGCAGAATATAATACAAACGATTTTCATAATTTTCGTGATTATAACATATCAATTTTTTAGCTGATATTTTAGGTGTTATGCTCAATTTTTGGTAAAGTGAAAGAGAGTTCATTTGCTGTAAATTAAAAATACTCTGGTCTGATTCTGAGAAAATTGATGAAAAAAGATAGACAAAGAATTAATGATAGTAGTCTAATTTGTGTTTGACTTTTCTTTTTTTCGGCTAAGCAAACTAAAACTTTTTTGGGAACATCATAGATTTGCAAGTTTAAGCATATTTACAAGGGTGATGATAATGATTCAACGTATCTTTCAATTGGCTGGTTTGATTATTACAACAGCGATTTTTTCAGTAATTGCATATTCGCAGCAGGTTCAGCGTGCTCCGTTTGATATAACCGATTATAAAATGGATGTGCAGCTAAACACGGCGGAAAATAAATTGCAGGCTGTTGTAGATGTAACTTTGACACCATTGCAGGATACTCGTTCTCTTTCTTTTGAGTTGAATGGTTCGCTCAAGGTTGAAAGTGTTACTAAAGTTAGTGCAACAGACGGATTACCAGTGGCGATTCCGGTGGCGACGCCAAAACCGAAAACAACTCCTGCACCAAAAACTACTACTCCAATTACAACTGCCACTCCGACAGCACCGCAGGTAACTTTTGTGCAGGATCAGGTTGGCGTTTCCGACCTGGGTCCAAGCGTTAAAGTTGATCTGGGCGAAAATGTCACGGCAAAAACTCCGTTGACGCTTCGCTTTAAATATTCAGGAACTTTGTTGACTGCCGAAGGCGGACCGCTTTTGACCAAGCGTCTGGCATACGTCGGAACAAATAACGGTTATTTATTCTATGCGGCGCGCTGGTTTCCGTTTCACGATTACGCGGCTGACCGGGCGACATCCGATATTACGATCTCTGTTCCGGCAGGTTTGCAATTAGTCGGATTTAGCGAAGCTCCGGTCACAAATACAAATGGAAAATATCGATTTGTTCAAACAAAACCGGCACTTATCGGTAATTTTGCCTATGGAAAATACGTTCCAAAAACCTTACGTTTTGCCGATTATGAATTGCAATTTAATACTAAAGTCGGATCAGATGCGATGGTGGCGAAATATGGTGAAATTTTAGGACGTGCGCTTGATTTTTATACCAAACAATACGGCGAACCAAGCAGCGGAAAGAAAATTATCATCGCTCAAACCGATGATGATACGCTTGATTTTTATTCAACCCAAGGGGCAATTTATATAGCTTCGCGGTTGTTTGAACAAAATAAAGCTGTGACTGAAGAACGCCTTCAACGTGAAGCCGCGTATCAATGGTGGGGACAAACCGTTGGCTTAAAATCCTTTGATGACGCGTGGTTATCGCAAGGTTTAGCAGAATGGAGCGCATATGAACTCCGCGAAGCTAAAGCCTCGAATTCCGAACTTGATGATTTACGCCGCGAAACTCTGGAAAAAGCCTTAACTTTTGAACAAACCGTTTCGTTAGCACGTGCGCCTGCAACGCTGGATGACCAATCAACCGCTTATCAATATGTAATGTATGGCAAAGGTGCAAAGGTTTATCAGCTTTTGCGGGAAACGCTTGGCAAAGATAAATTTAACCAATTGCTCCGCAATTTTCTGAACCAATATCGTGGGAAAACCGCTTCGATTGATGATTTTGAAAAACTTGCTTCACAAGTTGCGGGAACTAATATGCGTTATTTCTTTGCGCGTTGGGTTGAAGGCACAGGCGTTCCAGAATTTTCGCTTGATTATCAAATTATCCGAACAAAAGGCGGAAAATTTATCGCTCGTGGAACAGTTCGTCAAAATTATGACAATTTACGGCTTCCGGTTGAATTAAAACTTCGGGCAGAAGGCGAAAGTAACATAGCTCCGGTCGTAGTTCAAATGGATGAAACGAGTGCCGATTTTAATATCGAATCAAACGGCAGACCGATTGAAGTTGTGATTGATCCGGGCTACAAACTCTTGCGGATTTCCGAAGATTTGCGGGTTTCGGCAATTGCCCGTCGCGGAATTGAACAGTTCAAAGACGGAAATTATGTCGAAGCACAGCAGCAATTTGAAGCCGCTCTCAAATTGGATCGTTCCAACTCTTGGATTTATTACCATTTAGGACTTCTTTTCCTTGAACAACGGAACTACGATCTGGCGATTGATAATTTCAAAGCGGTTCTTTCAGGTGATTTGAAACCTGATTGGCTGGCAGTTTGGGCAAACGTCAAAATGGGTAACGCCTACGATGCCAAAGGCGACCGAACCCGCGCCGTTGCTGCGTATAAACGGGCAGAAAATCTGGGCGATAATTACAACAACGCACAGGATTTCGTCAAAAGGTATCTGGCAAATCCGTTTGATCCAAAAGAAAAATTGCAGACCGCAACCGCAAGTGAATAAATCTAAAGAAGCAGAGCGAAATTTAAGTTCTGCTTTTTTGTTTATAAGTTTTGAAGAGAAAATATTTTCGCTTTGATTAACCTCTTAAAAGCGAAAATATATGTAATTGCAACAAATTTACAAATACCTCCATTCAAAACCGTCTTTTTAGGTTTTACGGTTTATGTTTGGCTACTAAAAAATAAAGACGCGAAAAGTTGAGAAAGTTCTTTGAAGAATTTTCAAGGTTTTTTTACGTTTCTGTCTATTTTATTAAAACTCAAAAGGAGAATTCACCATGAAAAAAATACTTATCACTTTGTTGCAAATTACCTTTTTAGCCTCTTTCGCAGTTGCTAATCCTTTTATTACCTGGTTTCCCCAGGAATTTGAATGCCCAATTGACAAAGAAAAGAATACATTTATGGTTTGGGGAAGCTATGGAAGCTACATTTACTCTTACCCATCCAAATATCAATGGCTATTTTTCCCATGGACATCTGCCAATTCGTATTATATTTGCAAAAAATGTCATTTAGCCACCTTTTTAGGAGATTTTGATCGACTTCCCAAAGAAAAACTTCCTGCGATTAAAAAGGTTTTAGAGGATATAAAAGTCTCAAAAACATTTAAAGATTACAATGAACTTTCCGTTTCCGAAAGAATGGAAGTAATGGAAAAAGTTTATGCGGTTTTAGAAAAAGATGAGAGTTGGTGGGAAAATTTTTATCGTCTTAAGGGGTATCATAATGGCAAGGAAGGCAATAAAGCGAAAGCCACCGAAGCCCGCAAAAAATCTCTTGAACTTATTCAAAAGGATTTTGCTGATGAAAAAAGCGAAACTCCGAAAAAACTTGCGCTCTATATTTCCGGTGCAATGAAGCATTTTCTGGATGATGACAAAGGTGCGCTCGAAGATTTACAAAAAGCTCTCGAAACAAAATATCAGGAAAAAGATGCTAAACCTGAAGACCTCAAAAATGCTGAAGAAGGTTTAAATGAGAGAATCAAGGAGTATATGGAAAAAATCAAAAGTGAAAAAAATAAACCCCGCTTATTTGACAGCACTAATGATGATGATCATTAAATACTTTGTTCGTTTTAAGTTATTGACTATCTTCAATCATTCTGAGTTTCGATTTTATCTGATAATTTCCAAAGAAAAACATCTGAAATCGAAACTTTTTCTTTTACCCAAACATTAGAAAAACTTAATTAAAAAGTCATTAAATATCATCCATCAAAATCAGAAAAATATGTTAGAATCTTTCTGAACAGTTTTGACAGTTTTTCCTGCTATTTGAAACTTTAAGACACACGCATTTATACCGCTCTCATTGTTTTTTATAAGAGAAAACATAATATTCAGGAGGCGCAATATGCTAAAAGCTGTCTTAACTTTTTGTTCAATAATTCTTCTGTTTTCGGTTTGTTATGGGCAAACAGAAGGAAAGGTTGTGATCAAGGCTAATACCGAATTTTCGATCCAATTAGATAATAGTGTTTATTCGGATAAAAATGCAGTAGGTGATGACATCAAATTTGTTTTAGCCGACGATATTAACAACGACGCTGATAAAATTCCAAAAGGTTCGATCATTTTTGCTCGAATCGTCAACATTGAAAAAATATCGCCTAAAAACGACACGGCAAAAGTTTGTGTGATGTTCGATTTTATTAAAAAAGGCGAAGAATTTATAACTCTGGAAGCTGCTATAGTTTCGCTTGAACCAAACCCCGAAGCTGTTAAACTTACTGCTTCTACTGTTTACAGCGGCGGAACAACCCTGTCGTTAAAGGGAAAAGATATTCAATTTGATAAAGGTAAAATTTTCAAAGCGAAAGTGAAAAAAGATATAACTTCAAACTAAATTATTAATCATATTATAAAATGCTTTTATTGATGGGCTGCCTTAATTTGGCAGTCCTTTTTTATTTTAAAAATCTCAGGAATTTTATGTAATATTTCACCTCCGAAAATCATTGTTATCTGAAAGGCAAAATTTGTTGAATAGTTTGTATTTAACTGAGAAAAAACTACAATAAATTTCCCGAAAAAAATCTGTCTCAAAACAAAGGAGAAATAAAAAATGGTTGATCTAAATATGGAGCTTTCAAAAAACTTTAAATTGTGGGAGTTCACTACTTCACCAACTGCGGACAGAAATGGAATTAAAAATATCCCCAACGAAGATGAGATCGCACATCTGAAACTGCTCTGCACGAAAATCTTGCAGCCTGCCCGCGAAGCACTCGGTCCGATGAAAATCAATTCAGGTTTTCGTTCTGCCAGTTTAAATAAATTGGTCAAAGGTGTTCCAAATAGTGATCATCGGCTCGGATATGCGGCGGATGTCGTTCCGCTATCTGTTGGAACCAGAGAATTAGCGGTTTGGGTCGTTCATAATTGTCCCGAATTTGACCAGGTGATCTTAGAATTTGGAACATTAGAAAATCCGAGTTGGATACATCTGAGCATCAATCCGCGTTTACGAAAAGAAGTTTTACGGGCGACCAGAGTCGGTAAAAAGACTGTTTACACACCTATTTCAATTTAATAAAAATCAGGAGAAAAAAAATGGCTATAAATTTTTCATTCTCGCAAAGCGGTAACTCCCACTTTGCTCAAGTTATTGGAAACAACGACCCTAAATTTTTGGTTGGAAAGGAAACTGCTTACAAAGGCAATGAAGGCTTATACAATTATTCCATTCCCGACGGAATGGCGTATTCAGCCGAGAATTATAAAAATGAGTTCGGTTTCTGGGCATATTTTATTGCTCCAACCGCTAAAGCTGAAAGCAATAACTCTTTTATTTGTCTCAATACGTATGACAGAGCAAAATTTACGTTCAGTTTTATGCAATACGCGGCACACGTTCCGAACGGGGATTTTGTTGTCTTTTTTAAGAAATTATTGACTCTTAACAATGCCGGAGATTATTTTCCAAAGCTCGTTTTGCAAAATAACCGAATCTTTTACCGGAATACTAACGGAACTTTGACGCAGTTGGAAAATGATGATTCTACCCAAGGCTTGATGAATTATCTGAATCCTACTTTGACCGATATTGATAATCAGGAACTGATCTGTGCCGCCCGCTTTGTTCATTGGGCAAGAAATGATGCAAATCATCGCCGGATCCAGGTTGAAACTGCAATTGAACATTTTAAACAGAATATGAAATCATACAGTCGCAGTTTTAATTTGGATGGTTTTCCGGCAAAAGTTTGTCAGGTGATTTGTGATATTTTGCATCAAGGCAGAGCCAAAAACCGTCATATTATTACTGCTATTAACACTAACGGAAATTTTGATAGAGCCTATAACAATCTTTTGGAATTAGGTCGGGAAAGTTATCCTGAAAGAGTTCGGACTGTCAGAACAGTCATTAATAATTTGGCGACTGTATTTGAAAAAACTTACAATCAAGCCGCTAATGATTTTGTCTAAAGTCTAAAAAGGGTGCAGATTTTATTGAATTGATCTGCCCCTTTTTACATTCATTTTATTACTTTTCCAATCCGATCTTTTTTAGTAAATCTTGGAACCGCACATCCTGTCGCAAATTATCAACAATCGGCTCAACTTTTAAGAATGGCAAAAAGCCCGAGCGTTCCCTGAAGGCTTTTTCAAGCCATTCAAAAGCCTTATCCAATTCGCCCAAACTCGCGTAGATCATCGCAAAATTATATGCAGGAACGTAACATTCACGATCAATATCGTGCAGATTTTCCAATGCTTCCAATGCTTCCTGACGCATTCCCGCCATTGCGAAAGCCACACCCAAATACGATTCAAATGCCAATCCGCCGCACGAATATTTGACCGCATTTTTTAAGGCTTCAATAGCTTTTTCAAATTTCCCTAACTGTAAATAAGCCAAACCGATATTTCGATAAGCAAAGGTCAGATTTTCATCCATTTCAAGAGCTTTTTGACATTCTTCAATGGCTTTTTCGTAATCTCTAGCGAAATAGTAGGCGTAGCCGAGACTGACGTGAGCAAAAGTCGAAAGCGGCTCAAGCTGAACGACCAGTTTTCCTTTTTTAATGGCTTCGGCGTGCCTGCCGACGGCTTTTAAATAAAATCCGTAGCCGTCGTGAGCATTCGGATAATTCGGATTAAGTTTTAGTGCCTGCAAAAATTCGCGTTCTGCACCCGCCAAATCCCAGTCGTAGAGCAAAAGTGAAAAACCGAGTGAACAGTGCGCTTCGGCAAGCTCGCTGTCGAGTTCAAGAGCTTTTAACGCCGCCGCTTTTGCTTTGGGATAAGCTTTATTCGGTGACCATCCGCCGGTCGAAGATGCCAGAAAACCGTAGGCTTCGGCAATTCCCGAATAAGCTAGTGCGTAGTTTGGGTCAAGGTCAATCGCCAACTGAAAATATTCGATTCCTTTTTTGATCCATTCTTCGGTGCGTTTGCTGGTCACAAAATAACGACCTTTCAAATAGTATTGATAGGCTTCGGCATTATCCGTGTAACGCTTCCCCAGATTTTTCTTTTCATCGCCCGATAATTTTAAGCGCAAATTTTCGCTGATCTCTCCGGCAATTTCTTCTAAAAGTGTAAAAATATCGGTCATCGAACGGCGATATTGTTCGCCCCAAATTTGCGAATCTTTAGCAACGTCAACCAATTCGGTTTTAACGATGATCGAATCGCCCAATTTCATTACTCGTCCTGAAAAGATTGCCCGAACTTCAAGCTCTGCGCCAATTTTCTGCGAATCGATTTCCTGTCCTTTATAACGAAAAACCGTGTTTCGGGGAACTACCCGCAGTTTTGGCAATTTGGTCAAAGAATTGATGATGCACTCGGTAATTCCGTCCGAAAGATATTCGGTGTTCTCATCTCCGCCGAAATTGACCAGCGGCAAAACTGCCAAAGAATCAATTACTTTGCGCGTTTGTTTTTTGCGGGGCGGAATGAGGGCGGAATTTTTAGTCAAAATCCGGGTTTGGTTTTCCGAAAAGCTCCCGGCACCCGAATCGCTGATATGCTGTAGGACCGTTTCAAACTCAAGCCGTTGTTTGATTCCCTGCAAATCGGAATAGAAATTTCGGATCGTTTGATAGCGTTCATTTCGATCTTTGCAGATCGCTTTGGCAATGCTCCATTCGAGTTCGGATGGCAGATTTTTGACCAATTCGGAAAGAGTGGTCGGATCGCTTTTCAAAACCGCCGCTAAAACATCACTGATAGTCTCGCCGATGAAAGGAGCGCGTCCGGCAACTAATTCGTAAAGCATTACACCGAGACTGAAAATATCGCTTCGGGCATCAATTTCCTGTCCGCGAGCCTGTTCGGGCGACATATACGCCGCAGTTCCGAGAATCATTCCCGAAGAAGTAAAGTGTGGAGTAGGAGATGCAGAGTTTTGGCTTCTTTCGTTCAACTTGGCGATTCCAAAATCCAAAACCTTAACATAACCGTCATTTCTCACCATCACATTTTCAGGTTTGATGTCGCGGTGAATAATTCCTGCATCGTGGGCAGCGGAAAGTGCTTCGGCAACTTGAATTGAAATATCTAAAATTTCATTGAGAGGCAAGTTTTTTCGCATCATTTTTTGCCGAAGCGTTTGTCCTTCGACAAATTCGGTCGCAATAAATTTAATGTTCTGATGTTCGCCAATGTCGTAAATGGTCAAAATATTCGGATGATTAAGAGCCGAAATTGCTCGCGCCTCACGCATAAAACGCTCAATCGCAATCTCATTTTCCGTCCATCGCGCCGGCAAAATTTTAATTGCCACATCACGTTTGAGCCGCGTGTCTGAGGCAAGATAAATTTCACCCATTCCACCTGCACCAATGGCAGAATTTATCTGATAATGTTTGATTTTTTGACCGTTGGAAAGCATTGATTGAAGTTTATATTATACCATTTATTTCATCTGTGAAACAATTTCCCAACGCTCGTTTTATAATTAAAATAGATTCGTTGCAGGTTTGTTTTTAGATGTAAAATAATTGAACAAAATTTAATTTTATCACGTCTAAAGAGCAGGGAATAAAATAGATTGTCCGAAACATTACTATTTTGTAAATTTTGTCTTTTCAAGGCAATCTGCAATTTGTTAAACTAAAATTTAAAAATCAATCAAAAGGAGTGTTAAAAATGAAGCGAGTTAGTATTTTGTTTTCCATTCTGTTAATGGCTTTTGTGTTGACGGTTTCAACTGCCAGAGCAACCGAATTTGCAATCGGCTCAACTGTTGAAAACTTCAAACTTTCCGACATCAATAGAGTTGAAAAAGCATTCAATGAGCTGAAAGGCGAAAAAGGCACGATAATTGTTTTTCTTTCGGCTCAATGCCCGGTAGTTAAAGCCTACAATGACCGTTTGAATGCGGTAGTCGCAGATTATCAATCAAAAGGAATTAACTTTATTGGTATTAATTCAAACTACACCGAATCACTCGACTGGGTAAAATCACACGCCGAGGAAAACTATAAGTTTCCGATGCTGATTGATAAAGGAAATGTGTTAGCGGATAAATTTGGCGCAACCAGCACTCCTGAAATTTACTTTTTTGATAAAGACAGCAAGCTTGCTTATCACGGTGCGATTGACAATGACAGAAGCGGCAGCAACATTACTTCGATGTTTTTACGCACTGCTTTAGACGAGTATTTAAGCGGTAAATCAATTGCCAAAAATGTCACTAAAGCATTTGGCTGCACCATTAAACGTAAAGAGTAGTTTTATAAAGTTTTATGATTTCAAAGATTCTTAATCACGCTGTAGTTCCGGCGATTGGACTGGCGATTGTTTTGCTTATTTTGTCAGTCCAGATTTTTGCCCAAAAAGCTAAATCGAAAACTACAGCCAAAAATCCAACCGTAACCAAAAAAGATATTCCTGTTCCATCTGCCAATTTGCCGAAAGTTACGCAGATTGATGAGGTTGCAATGCTGAGTTTGCTCAAGCGTGAAGGCGAAAATCAAAAGCCTTTACTGGTTAATTTTTGGGCAACCTGGTGCGGTCCTTGTGTCGAAGAATTTCCCGATCTGGTCAAAATTGATAATGATTACAAAGGAAAAATTGATTTTATCACGATTACGCTCGATGATTTGGCAGACATCAATACCGGCGTTCCGAAATTTTTGCAAAAAATGAATGCCGGAATGCCGACTTATCTGCTTAAGGTCGCGGATGAAGGCGAAACCATTTCCAAGATTGACAAGGACTTTAACGGCGGACTTCCGTTTACGCTTTTATTTGACGGAAAAGGAAATGTTGCCTATAAACGCGAGGCAAAAGTTGTGATTCCTACTTTGCGAAGCGAGCTGGATAAATTGACTAACAAATAGTCGGACTTTGAATTTTACAAAGAGTTTATGTCGTCTGATTTGAAAAATTCGTTCAGACAACATAAACTCTTTTGTTTATTCTACTCGAAAATTTTTCAACCGAGGGTAAATGTAAATGTCTGCAATCACGCCTGAGATAATTGAACAACACGGATTAACCAAAGACGAATACGCCAAGATTCTGGAAATAATGGGACGCGAACCATCAATAACCGAACTTGGCGTTTTTAGTGTAATGTGGTCGGAACATTGCTCTTATAAATCTTCGCGGGTGCATTTAGGAAGGCTTCCAACCACCGGCGAGCGCGTTATCGTGCCTCCGGGCGAAAATGCCGGGGTTGTTGATATTGGTGACGATTGGTGCGTCGCTTTCAAAGTCGAATCGCACAATCACCCAAGCTTTATCGAACCTTTCCAAGGTGCGGCAACCGGAGTCGGCGGAATTTTGCGTGATGTTTTTACGATGGGTGCACGTCCGATTGCGGCAATGAATAGTTTAAGATTTGGTCCGCTGAACGATGAAAAACACGGCAACCGCAACAAATCTATTTTGAAAGGCTGCGTTGACGGAATTGCACACTACGGCAACTGTTTTGGCGTGCCAACCATCGGCGGCGAAGTCGTTTTTGATGAATCTTACAGTTTAAATCCTTTGGTAAATGCTTTTGCTCTCGGCATTGTTCGCAAAGACCAAATCTTTTTTGGAAAAGCAGAAGGTGTCGGCAATCCTGTTTTGTATGTCGGAGCAAAAACAGGACGTGACGGAATCCACGGCGCAACGATGGCTTCGGCGGAATTTGACGAAGAAGCCCTGGAAAAACGTCCAACCGTGCAAGTCGGTGATCCGTTTTTAGAAAAATTACTGCTCGAAGCCTGTTTGGAAGCAATGCGTTCGGGCGCAATCGCAGGAATTCAGGATATGGGCGCGGCAGGATTGACCTCTTCTTCGGTTGAAATGGCGGCTCGTGCAGGAACGGGTTTGGAATTAAATCTTGACCTTGTGCCACAGCGTGAAACGGGAATGACCGCGTATGAAATGCTGCTTTCCGAATCGCAGGAAAGAATGCTCATTGTTGCCAAAGACGGACGCGAAAAAGAAGTTGTAGATGTTTTCAAAAAATGGGATTTGGATGCGGTTGTGATCGGAAAAGTGGTCGAGGGCGACCGCCTCAAAATCTATCACAAAGGCAATTTGGAAGCCGATATGCCGATTATGGCGGTGACGGATAATGCTCCAAAGTATTCAAGACCGATGGCTTCGCCTAGTCCAAAATCCAAAGTCCAAAGTCCAAAGTCGGAAGACCTTCGACCTTCGACCTTCGACTTTCGACAAAGTTTGGAAAAACTTCTTGCCAGTCCGAATATTTGCTCTAAACGCTGGGTTTATCGTCAATACGATTCGATGGTGCGGACAAATACTTCGATTTTGCCCGGAGCAGATGCGGCAGTTGTGCGCGTGAAAGAAACCCGACGTGCAATTTCGATGTGTCTGGACGGAAACGGACGATTTGTTGCAGTCAATCCGCGCGAAGGCGCAAAACTTGTGGTGGCTGAAAGCGCGAGAAATAATGTTTGTGTCGGCGCAAAACCGATTGCGGTCACAAATTGTTTGAATTTTCCTTCGCCCGAACGCCCCGAAATTATGTGGGGCTTTTCCGAAGTCATTGACGGAATAACCGAAGCCTGCGAAAAATTTGAAACGCCGGTCATCTCCGGCAACGTTTCTTTTTATAACGAAACCGACGGCAAAGGAATTTTGCCGACACCGACAATCGGGATGGTCGGATTATTGGAAGATGTTCGTAAACTCATTACACAAGGTTTCAAAAACGAAGGCGATCTAATTGCTTTGCTTGGCATAACTAACGATGATCTAAGCGTTTCCGAATACGCTCAAACCGTTTTAGGCTATACAACCGATGAACTTATCGAATCAGGCGAAGTTCCAAAACTGGATTTGACTTTGGAAAAACAAGTTCAAGATACTTGCTTGAATTTAGCCGATAAAAACCTGCTCAAATCGGCTCACGATTGTTCCGAAGGCGGAATTGCCGTGGCGATTGCCGAAAGCTGTTTTTCTTCTTTGAATCGTGATGCAGTTGGCGCGGAAATCAGTTTAACTGATGAAAATTTAGATGCAGCAGCACAACTTTTCAGTGAATCTCCGTCAAGAATCGTTATTAGTTTTGCTGCCGATAAATTAGAGGAAGTCAAAGAAATAGTTGGTGATTGTCCATTTGCCGTGATTGGAAAAGTAAAAGGCGATAACTTGAAAATCAGCATCAACGGCGAAGAATCTGTTTCGGCAAAGATTGAAGAACTGGAAAACGCCTGGAAAACTTCACTTGAAAATCAGTTGGAAAACTAAATCTTGACAAACGGAATTAGCGGCGCGACTTTGGCGGCATATTTTTGATATTCGTCGGCAAAAGCCTCGCGCAAAAGTTTTTCTTCGGAATTGGTGCGGATTTTTGTGCCGATAAAAAAGATGATAATTGCCAAAACTATTGCCAGCCAATGACTAAGCACAAATCCCGTTGCGACTAACATTCCTAACATTGCGGTATAGATCGGGTGACGAACGATTCCATAAACTCCGCTGGTAATAAGCTGATGATTTTCGGTTAAACGCGCCGTCAGACTCCATTGTTTTCCCAGCTCGGTAATTGCCGAAACTGCCATCCAAACCGAAAAAATACTTAGTCCGATCGCTAAAATCTGAAAAATTATATTGACCAAAAATTGATCGGGAATAATTGGCGAAAACATTTGGCGGCGGACAATCCAGACAGGCAGATAACCCAACCCTTGCAAAACGAGTCCAACAATTGAAACTTCCGAACGTTTGGCATCAGGCGCAGATTTTGGTTTTTTCCACAACAGGAAGCGAACTGCAAAAGTTATCCAGCAAATCATCAAAATTGAAAACGATGCGATATTAACGTAATTAGAAATCTGTTCCATAGCCAAATTAATTTACGAAACAGCGAAATTTTTGTTCAAAAATTGTTTTCGGCGTAAAATATTTAAATGTCTGCCGGAATTTATATTCACATTCCTTTCTGCAAATCACGCTGTTCGTATTGCGATTTTGCCACGGACGTTTATCGAAATAATGATGCGGTTGAGCGATATGTAAATGCTTTAATTACAGAGATTACAAACCAGCCGAAGGTCAAAAGTCAAAAGTCAAAAGTCGAAACCATCTATTTTGGCGGCGGAACTCCTTCGCTTTTGACGGCAAATCAATTAGAAAAGATTATTAATATTCTGCACCAAACTTTTTCTTTTACCGAAAACCTTGAATTTACTCTCGAAATGAATCCGGCGACTGTAACGCTCGAAAAATTGCAGGATTTCAAAAATTTAGGGGTAAATCGCGCAAGTTTTGGAGTGCAGACTTTTGATGACAGAGCATTAAAACTTCTTGCGCGCGGACACAATGCGGATGATGCACGAAAAACTTTTGAACTGTTACGCCAAGCGAATTTTGAAAATATCTCGTTTGATCTGATTGCCGGATTGCCGAATCAGACTTTGCAAGATTGGGAAGATAACTTATACAAAGCCTTAGACTTAAACCCTGAACATCTTTCGCTTTATCTGCTTGAAATCCACGAAGCAACACCGTTGGCAGAACAAATTCGCTCGAAACGGCAGCCTTTGCCGGATGAAGATTTAGCGGCGGAAATGTATGAATTGATGCTGGAAAAAGTAGCGAAATCCGGCTATGAACAATACGAAATTTCAAATTTCAGTAAGCCGAATTATTTATCGCGTCACAACTCAAAATATTGGCTCTGCGAACCTGTTTTTGCCTTTGGCGTTTCGGCTCATTCTTTTGACGGCAAAACTCGTTGGGCGAACGAGCGCGACACCAATAAATATGTGCAGCTAATTGAAAGCGGAAAATCGCCGATAGTTGAAAAAAATGAGTTGGATGAGGTGCAAGTCGCGGGCGAATTTGCGTTCCTTAGATTAAGACTAACCAAAGGTTTGAATTTAGAGGAATATAAAGAGCGTTTCGGCATTGATCTGCAAGCAAAATATGCCGAAGATTTGAAGCATTTGAAAGAAGCAGAACTAATCGAATTTGAAAATAGCCACCTTAAATTAACCAAAAAAGGAATGGTTTATTCAAACGAGGTTTTTGCTGTTTTTATCTGAACTTATGAAAAATCTGTTAAAGTTGTTGGTGATTTTAGTTTGTTTTGGGATTTTTGCACAGGCGCAAACTGCTGAAGACAAAAAAGTTGAAATTCGGCAGCAAATAGGTTCAAGATATTTTCGCTGTTTTCAGGCTGAGAATAAGGTTTATAACGTGGAAGATTTCAAGAAACTCACCGCAGATAAGGATTGTTCGGAAACAAAGATTTTGAAAGTTGATTTTGCAAAGCAGAGCTTAATTGGATATGAAACTCGCGGCGACTGTTTTGTCAGAGGCGATGCTAAGGTTTTTCGCAACGATTCAACTAAAACCTATAAAATCAAAATCACTAATTATTGGGGCGGCTGTCGGGCAGGCGGAGTTTTCGCAGGTTGGATCGTGATTGATAAAATTCCTGATGATTACAAGGTAGAGTTTAATGAAATAAGAGCTGACAGGCTGCCAAATGATCCTGATCACTACCCACTTGAAACCCGCGAGATTGATTTAAAGGGCTGTATTCAAACTATTTTTACCAAACAATTTGTCATTAAAGATGAAGCAGAATATCTGAAAGCGATTCGTAATGATGCAAGCCGCAATTATTGTTTGAAAAACCTTGAAAAGATTGATTTTACAAAGAATAGTTTGCTTGGGATTAACATAAATTCCGGCTATTGCCGTCGACCTGCCGGATTGGAATATGAAATATCGAAAACAGTGAGGTAAAGCAATTTACTTTGAACATTACCTACTATGACCCGAAAGGTTCTGTTTGCCGCGCTCTCAGTCAATATGATTTATGGATTTTAGTTCCGAAAATTCCTGATGGATTTGAAGTCAAATTCAATGTTGAGGCAAAATAAAAAAAGCAAACAATAAAGATTTGCCACAAAAAGCACATAAAACACAGAAAGATTTTTTGTGAATTTTGTGCCTTTTGTGGCAGTTATTTTACTTAATTTCCAAATCAAAGGGTAACATCATAATTGCTTCGCCGCGATTCATTTTGTCAAAAATTGCTGCAAAACGTAAAGCCCGCTGCATTTCTTTCGGCATTGCATTGATCAAAACCTCTTGTTGTTGTTTGGCTTTGGCTTCGCTTTCATCGCCGCTGCTGTCAAATAATGATTCAAAAAATGGACGCGGAGCAGGGAAAACGACTCGTTTAACGTCTTTGTCAGCCGGTAAATTAGCTAATTGTTTAGCAATTTCGATGGCTTTTTCCATTCCGCCGATTTCGTCAACCAAACCTTTTTCTTTGCCTTGGGTGCCTGTCCAGACGTGACCTTGACCGATGGCATTAACTGCTTCGGTGGTCATATTTCTGCCTTTAGCGACTTTGGGCAGGAAATTGTCGTAGTAAACCGTGTTTGCCGACTCGACCATTTTTGCTTTTTCGCTTTCCGACCATTTCTCTGATTCACGGAACAATCCGGCGTTTTTACCGCGCAAAATGTATTCATTGCTGATTCCGAGCCAATTATACAAACCTTTGATGTTCATTTTGCCGGTGAACATTCCGATTGAGCCGGTTAAAGTATTTGGTTCGGCTACGATTTTATTTGCGTTGCAAGAGATGTAGTAGCCGCCCGAAGCTGCATAATCGCTCATTGAAACAACTACGGGTTTATTTTTGGCTTTGGCGTTTTCGATAGCGTGCCACATCAGATCAGAAGCCAGCGCAGAACCTCCCGGAGAATCAACCCGCAAAACAATCGCTTTGATCGAACTATCTGCGGCGGCATCATTGATGGCTTGAACTACGGTGTCTGAGCCGGTTGTTTGTTCGCCGCCAAAAGTTCCATCGCTGGAGCGTCCGCCGACAATCGCGCCCGAAGCATAAATAACTGCCACTGATTGTCCATTGTTTAATCCGAGTGAATCGGCACGGATTTCACGATATTCACCACTGCCGATGGTGCGAAGTTTTTCGTTTTCATTATAACCAAGTTGTTTTTTCAATTCGGCATCAACTTGTTCACGATATAAAGTGTCGTCAATCAAGCCCAATTCTTTGGCTTTGACCGCATTATACGGAGCATTATCAATCAAGGCTTTGACATCTTCGGGAGTTTTCTTGCGTGCGTCTGCGATGGCTTGGGCATAACGATTGAAATAACTGTCGAGAATCGAATTCATTACTTCGCGGTGTCCTTCGCCCATATCTTTGCGGAGATATTGATCCGGCGCATTTTTATATTTGGGACCGATTTGAATAAATTCGGGTTCAACTCCGATCTTATCCAGCGTTCCGCGATAGAACATTACATTTGCCGCAAAACCGTTGACATACAGATCACCCGTTGGGGGCAAAAAGATTTTATCGGCAGCCGAAGCAATGTAATATTCTTTGTTCGAGCCGATTTCCATATACGCATAAACGGGTTTGCCGGATTGTTTCAAATCAATAATCGCATCACGCAGCTCATCCGCTTTGCCCCAACCGATCTGCGGAAATTGGACTTCGAGTAAAACTGCGCTGACGCGCTTATCAACTTTGGCTTTGCGTAACTGCGTTAGCAAACTGGTAAAAGATTGCGGTTGCCGAAAGCCGAAAATTCTGGCGGTCGGATCATCATACGAATAATCAGGTAAATCTCCTGATACATTCAAAACCAAAACGCTGTTGCTTGAAACATTCGGACGACCAGCCGATTCAACCAAAAGCGCAAGCCCGATAACTGCCACTAATACCAGCGCAAAAAGAATTCCGCCGATAATGAGCAGGGTTTTTCCTGTTTTTGACATTGCCATTTCTAAAAAATTTTACTCCACCTTATTCTTGAGAAACTGTCTTCAGATTCCTTAAAAAGTCGCTGAAGGCGACCGACATAATAGCGTAGGGTGAGCATAGCATAACCCTACGTTAGATTAGTTAAGAGTTTCCGTCTCTGAAAGAGACGAACATAGCTTAATGAATGTGCGACACTTACAGCGTCGAAAAAATTGGTTCAACTAACGTAGGGTGTCGCTCATTCTTCGCTTTACCCTACGCTATTATATTTGTCCCCGTTGGGGACTTTAAGGAAGTTTAGTTTTAAAACAGCTTCTGGGACTCTTTAAGTCTTGGTCTATATTACGAAAAAAAGTTAAATAAAGTTTTCGGGGCTTTTGAACTTTGACCTGAGACTTGAGACTCTTGAGACTTGAGACTCTAAAAAAGCGATTTTTGAGTTTCTAAATTGTCGGGTTGGATAATTTCCTGAGCAAAAAGTTCTTTCAAACTATTTGCGCTGGCGGGTGCGTGACCTTCGTAAAAATTGCTGAAATAGATAAAATTTTGCGTGGTTTGAAGTTTATCAAGCTCTTCTTTCCACATTTGCAGATTGGAAAATTGTGGGCGCACAACTTTATCAAAATGCTGCAAATCGCGTTCGCCCATAAATCTGACGTAGGTAAAATCAGCAGTTGGTTTGGCAATAGTTTGAAACATCAAATCTCGCGGAATCCATTCGCCTTCGACCAAACACAGCGAAACTTGGTTTTTCCGCAATTCCTGAAAAGTCCACTCGACTATCCATTCCCGATTGCGAAATTCTATCGAAAAACGAATATCTTTCGGCAATTTGGCTAAAAATTTTCGCAGGTTTTGGGCATTTGTTTTTGAAGCTTCGAGATTTGGCGGAGTTTGGATCAAAACCAAACCGAGTTTTTCGCGCAACAGTCGAATTCGTTCGCAAAATTCTTCTAAAATTTCAAAAGAATCCGAGTGCAAAAATCTTTCGTGCGTGATGGCTTGCGGCATTTTTAACGAAAAAATAAAGTTTTCGGGGGTTTTGTTCAACCAATTTTCGAGAGTAGAACTCGGCGGAATGGCATAAAATGAAGAATCAACTTCAATCGTATCAAATATTTGAGAATAGATTTCGAGCATCTCGCCCGTTTTTGTTCCGCGAGGATAAAAAATACTTTCGCCGCCGGCTTTGGTTATCCAATCGGAGTAATTCCAGCCCTGGCAACCGATTCGATTTTTGATTTTTGATTTTTGATTTTCGATTATTTGTTCTCCTATTTGAATATTGTCAAAAGTCAAAGGTCAAAGATCAAAGGTCTAAGTTCCTATTTTTTGTATCTGCCATTGAAAATCTTCATACAAACCCAATCTTTTCAGCCATTCTCTTTGTTCCTGCATCAATTTCGGCAAATAAACCACATCAGCCAACGCATAATCAACCAATTCATTTGTCCAAATACCATCCCAACTTTTATTGAATTTTTGGCGTTGACTTTTGTCGAGATCAACCGCGAAATAGCGATAGAGCGTTTCTGCCAGCGAAACGGATTGATTTGCACCTTTGGTCAAAAATTTTTCGGCAATCATCGTGCAAAAAACATTTTGCACCGTGTAGCCGTTTTCCTGTAAAAAATTTAAGTCAAATTTTGCATTGTGAAAAATGGTTGTAATATCAGGATTTTCCAATAATTGCGCCAGCTTTCCCAGCGCAACGCCTTCGGAAAACGGAACTAAAACACTCAGATCGCCATCGGAAAATTGGACACTGAAAAGTCTGCCGTTGCGCGGCGAAAGCGAAGAGGTTTCCGTATCACAACCGATTTCAGTTTTTTGGGAAAGTCTTTGATAAGCCGATTCGATTTCGTCCCGTGTGCGTGCGACCAAAATTTCCATTACCGTAATTTTAACACAAAAAAAGAGAGGAAAGTTTCGCCTTTCCTCTCTGCGAGTTTGTAGATTAGGAATGAAAAATTAAGGAGCTGTTAATTGTCAGTTTTACATTACTCCTTTCCGTTTTAGCGGACTCGTCCGTGAATTTTCATATTCACGAGATCTTCGACATCCAATTTTCCGTTAAATTGAGCTTTGGCGCGGCGAATGAAATCCCCGTCAACTTTAAAGATTTTGAGTTTGGTTAATTCTTCAACCGAAAGATCAGTTAATCCTTCAGCTTTCACTTCACGGATAAATGCAGGTGTAACTTTGAAAATTTGTAATTTTGTCGCCTGTTCAACCGATAAATTTGATAATCCTTCGGCTTTCATATCACGCACAAATTCAGGTGTAACTTTGAAAATGCTGAGTTTGGTCGCTTCTTCAACGCTTAAATTGCTGAATCCCATCGTTTTCATATTACGAACGAATTCGGGCGTAATGTTAAAAATGCGGAGTTTGGTCGCTTCTTCGGCAGAGAGATTACTAAAGCCGATTGATTTCATTTCGCGTAAATAATCCGGCGTAATCTTGAAGATTTTGAGTTTGACCAAATCTTCCAGCGAATCTTTGGCAAATCCCATCGAAACTACTTCTTTGACAAAATTTGCATCAATTTTGAAAATCCGCGCTTTGACCAAATCTTCCATATCCAGATTTGGAAATCCGGTTGCCGCCATTTCTTTCATAAAAGCTGAATCAACTTTGAAGATTTTCGCTTTGAAAAGGTCTTCCGAATCAAGGTTCTTAAACCCGGCGGAACGAATATCGTCAACAAAAGCCAGCGTTAAATTTAATGACGCGGCGGTAAACAATTTTTCATCGCTCAAACTAAATCCACGGCTTTGCATCCCGCTGACAAAGGTCGGATTAGCGGTAAAACGAAAAGTGCCTGAACCTTTTCCGTTGTTAAAAGTGCCTTCGCATTCAATAGTTCCGGCTTCGCGCACCAAACGGAATTTGACTGATGAATTTGAACCGTTAACTTGTTCTTTGGTTAAGCCTTGCAGCTCGTTGTAATCGTAACTTGAACCGTGATTTGAGGTTCCGCCGTTTCTGCTGTAACGGAAATTTAATTGGACTTTATCTTTATCATTATCATTTTTGTCCCAATCGTCGTCTTTATCTTTATCTTTATTTTTGTCTTTATTTTTATTGTTCCAGCTCCAATCCCAATCATTGGCTTTCCAATCGCCGCTGATGGTCTGGGCAGATGCCGGTGGTAGGCAAACTACAAAAGAAAAGAAGAGTAGAGCAAAAATTGCAAATTTGATGTTTTTCATAAACTGGACTCCAAAGTGTCGAAACTTGTCTTACGCAATAAGAACACCACGAGGAAAAAGTTTGTGACAAAAAAATTAAAGTGAAAATGTGAAAAGGTAGAAAAGTGAAAAAGCAACTTGGAGAATTGAACAAACTTTTTCACCCTTTCACTTTTAAACTTTTTCACTTTGAAAAAATATTGTCACAAAATCTAACTGCGTGGTGTTTATCTAATTAGAAAACAATTCTACAAAAAATCTGGAGGCTTTTTAGACGATGAAATTACGGCATTATTTTTACCTTTTACTGCTTTTTGTGTTGTTTGTTCCTGCATCGCATACTAATGGACAGGAAAAAGACAAAGACAAGAATAAAGACAAAGACGGAAAATGGGAATTCTGTCAAAACAATTCAAATTGGGGCGGCAGACCTTCTTTTAACGAAGTTCGTGAAATGACAATTGCCAAACCCGGACTTTTAACCGTTGACGGCAAGAAAAACGGCGGAATTTCGGTTAGAGGTGAAAATCGTTCGGATGTGCAGATTCGTGCCTGTGTGCAAACGTGGGGCGATTCGGAAAATGAAGTTCGCACACTCGCGCAAAACGTCAAAATTCAAACTGACGGTGTCGTTCAGGCAGAAAGTTCCAGCGATGAACATTGGTCGGTCTCGTATCAAATCGTTGTTCCGCTCAATACAAACTTAAAATTGATGGCAAATAACGGCGGAATTTCCATCAATAATGTCGAAGGAAATATGGAATTTGAAACCACAAACGGTGGAATTAGTGTCAAAGAAGTCGCCGGAAGCGTAAAGGGACGCACCAAAAATGGTGGTGTCAACGCCAAACTTTCAGGGAACTCGTGGAAAGGTGCAGGGCTTGACCTTCAAACCACTAACGGCGGGATCAATCTGACCATGCCGGAAAAATTCTCAGCACATCTCGAAACCGGAACGGTCAACGGCGGATTCAGCAGCGATATGGAATTAACCGTTAAATTAAAAGATTTTCGGCGCGGAGTTAATATCAACACCGACATCAACGGCGGCGGCGCACCTGTCCGGGTTGTGACGACCAACGGCGGAGTTCGGATAAATTCAGCCAATTAATTTCTTAGCTTCAAGTCTCAGGTTTCAAGTCAATCCGGTTCCTCCTTTTGACTTGAAATTTGGGACTTGTTCTTTTCTCCTTGAGTTCGGCTATACTGCTATCAATTATGAAAATCAAATTTTTGTATTTGTTAGCTTTAATAGCCGCTTTTTCTTTTCAGATTCAGGCTCAAGTTGAACAGGCAAGTGCCAAAAAGATGCGAATTTATGCGTTGCGTCTGCGTCCGAATCAGGATTTACGAACAGAACTCGAAAAATTCACCAAAGAAAATAAGATCAGTGCAGGTTTTATCATTACGGCAGTCGGCAGCTTGAAAGAAACTAAGATTCGTCTGGCGGATAAAAGCGAGACGACTTCATTTGACGGAAAATTTGAAATTGTCTCGCTCGTCGGCACGCTCGCACAGGACGGAGTTCATCTGCACATTTCCTTATCTGACGGAACAGGCAGAACTATCGGCGGACATTTGACCGAAGGCTGTAAAATCTACACGACTGCCGAAATCGTGATCGGCGTGACGGATGAGATCTTTTTCACCCGCGAAACCGATAGCGAAACAACCTACAAAGAATTAAAAATCCGTAAGAAGAAAAAGAATTAAAGTAAGAGTCAGAACCGCCTCCGTAAGGGGGCGGGAATAATAAAGAATAGTCAGAACTGCCTCCGTAAGTGGACGGGAATAATTCAAGCATTTTTTAATCAAACTTCGGCAAATCATTACCTTGCCCGTTAATTACATAATCAATAGCTAATTCGATACTTTTTTCGTTCCATAAACTGCGTCTGCTCCCTTTATCCGCCCAAGGACTGGTCTGAGAATTCCAACAATTATTTTCTCGCATTTTGCGGGTTGAGTAAGCCTTAAAATCATTAAGTGCACGTTTGGAATCTGTCTCACCGATAGAAACCACAGTATGAACGTGATTGGTTCGCACATTAATTGCTCGAAGTAACCATTTCCGATAATTGCAAACTTCTTGAATTGCTTCTTCAACGAATTGTCTTTGTTTTGCGTTCAGGTTCACAATTTCGCCTTTAAGTTGATTTTCATTATATTTTTGCCAATTTGGATTTGGCGGAATATACGGTGATTGATATTGATTATTGAAACGGTTAATTGAACCCCGTTCATCACCATGAAGCCAAGTGCCGTAACAACGAAAAGTTATTAAATATGCCAAAGGAATATCGGTATCGTTCCACATAATTTGTAAGGGGGCAGAAAGAATCAGAACCGTCTGCGTTAGCGGACTGGTTAAAGTTAAACAAATGGTTCAACCACCCGCTGACGTAGGTCTGACTCTATTTTTGAATAATTCAACCACCTGCTAACTCAGTTGATTCTAATGGTTCAACCACCCGCTGACGCAGGTGGTTCTGACTTTATTTTTGATAGATGATCTTGCCGTTAAAAATCGTGTAAACCGGCGTGGTGGTTAAAATTTCTTTTGGCGCAATCGTCAGTAAGTCTTTGGAATGAACAACTAAATCCGCCAACATTCCAACTGCAATTACACCTTTTTCTTTTTCGGAAAATTCGGCGTAGGCTGATTCGTAAGTGTGGCAACGGATTGCTTCCGCCATTGAAACTTTTTCCTGCGGCTGCCAACCGCCAACCGGAGTTCCTTCTTCGTCCTGACGCGTCACCGCCGCGTAAAGCGTTCGATAAGGATTGATTGATTCAACCGGAAAATCTGTGCCAAACGGAACGTGAACACCATACGAGCGCATCAAATGCCACGCGTAAGAACCTAAAACCCGGTATTCGCCAAGCCGTGATTCCGCCCAACGCTTATCCGAAATTGCGTGACTCGGTTGCATCGAAGCAATAATTCCAAGTTCGGCAAATCGTTTGAAATCAGATGGATTAACAACCTGGGCGTGTTCTATGCGATGGCGTTTTCTCTTAGATTTGGCTACTTCTATTGCTTTTTCATATTCATCAGGAGGGACATTTGTTAATCTGGTTAAATTAATAAATCGTATCTTCGTTTCACTTTCAGTCATTGCAAACCCATCCAACGCCATTCGATTTGCTTTATCTCCTATTGAATGAAGTGCAATCTGAAAACCTGCGGCATCGCGTTCGACAATCATTTTGGTCAATTGTTCGGGCGTGTAGCGTGGAATTCCCGAATTATGTTCATCGTCAGTAAAAGGAGCGAGCATGGCGGCGGTTTTTGAGCCGAGTGTGCCGTCAACATAGCCTTTTAATGCGCCGAGCTTGATGCGTGAAGGATTGTCTTTGAAAGTTGCAAATTCGGTGCGCTGCTGTTTCAATTTCTCAATCGAATCGTCAAAAGTCTGCATTTCCGTGACGCGAACGGTTAATTTATCTTGTTGTAAAAATTGACGATAGAGTTTGGTTGAATCGTAGCCCGAAATGTCCTGAACTGAGGTAATGCCGTATTCCCGCGCCATTTTGAGCGCAAGCTCCATTCCTTGCAGTTGTTGGGCGGGAGTTGCTTGCGGAACAGTCAAAGCAACTAAACCTTGGGCGGTTTCTTTCAAAATTCCGGTTGCTTCGCCGTTTGAATCGCGTTCAATTTCGCCGCCATTCGGATTTTTTGTTTCTTTGGTAACTTTCGCCAACTCCAAAACCTTTGAATTTACCCAGGCAACGTGTCCGTCCACACGGATGAGGATAGTCGGATTATTCGGCGCAACTGCGTCCAAATCTTTCTTTGACGGGAATTTTCCACCCCACAGAGTATGATCCCAACCGCGTCCTGTGATCCATTCGCCCGCTTTCAAAGTTTTGGCTTTGGCGGCAACTTTCGCTTTGGCTTCTTCCAAAGTTTTTGTTCCGGTCAGATCAACCGTCAAAAGCGCAATCGCGCCGCGCAGAAAATGAACGTGAGCATCATTAAATCCGGGCGTGACGAGCTTTCCCTGCAAATCAATTTCTTTGGCGGCTGAATATTTGGCGCGTAAATCTTTTGATTTTCCGACAGCAACAATTTTTTCGCCATCAACCGCCACGGCTTCGGCAATCGAATAATTTTCATCAGCGGTAAAAACTTTGCCGTTGTAGAGCAAAAGACTGATTTTTTGTTTGGTTTGCGGATAAATCGGAAAACAAAGACTTAAAACAAGTGCGATGATAACCCAAGATTTTTTCATAAATTTTTAGTTGAAAATAATTTTGATGCTTGGTTTTAAATTTAACCTAAGTAGCTGATTATCAGAAATCAAATTTAACGCAAAGCCGCCAAGATGCTAAGGCGCAAAGTTCTTTCAATTATTTTTTTTTCTAATTTCTTTGCGTCTTTTGTCTCTTTGCGCCTTTGCGTTAAAAAATCTTTAATTGATAAGTTAGGTTAAGTTAGAATTGTCTTTCGTTTCAAGAACTGCGAAAATCTTTTCAAAAATATTTTCTGCAAGGAGTTTTTTTTAAGATGAAAACCGAAACTTTACAATTTGATACTGCTAATGGTGCAGCAACGGCTTTTGTGGCGATGCCGGATAATGCTGAAAATGCCAAAACGGTGATCGTGATCCACGAATGGTGGGGCTTGAACGACCAGATTAGGGATACTGCCAAACGCTATGCCGAAGAAGGTTTTATTGCCATTGCACCAGACCTTTATCGCGGAGTTTTGGCGGCAAATCCCGAAGAGGCTTCAAAATTAATGCACGCTCTTGGAATTGAAGACGGTTTGAACACGATTGAATGCGCGATTGCCAAGGCGCGTGAAACTTACGGAACTTCGCATTTTGGAATTTCGGGTTATTGTATGGGCGGAACTTTTGCTCTGAGAGCGGCTTGCGATTTGGAAGGAATTTCGGCTTCTGCGCCTTTTTACGGTGACATTCCCGAAGATGATATTTTACAAAAATTATCCGTTCCAACCGTTTTTGTTTCGGGAATTCGTGACCAATGGATCAACACTGCAAAAGTTGCGGGATTAGAAGCAGCAGCGGAAAAATACGAGTTGCCGGTCGAATCGCTCAAATACGATGCCGATCACGCATTTTGCAACAGTAACCGCCCCGAAGTTTATAACAAAGAGGCGGCAGAAGATTCGTGGGCAAAAGTTGTCGGATTTTTTAATGATAATTTGTAATTGATTTAAGCCGATAAAAGCGGTTTCTTTTGAGATTTAGACGGAAAACTCAAAACATTCGGATTCTTTTTGCGCTCCTGTTTGACTTGATACATTTCATCGTCGGCTGATTTGATTGCCTGTTCAATTTCCGAAATATCGGCAAAATCGGCAAAGCCGCACGAAACTGCGATTGAAAGACGTTCTTTGGCTCCGTAAACCTGAACGTCTTTCAAAATTTCCGGTAATTCTCTCATCCGTTCGCGTGCCATTTCAGAATTCATACTGATCATTACTACAAAAAATTCATCGCCGCCCCAACGGAATATCAAATCTTCTGCCCGGATCAAAGAGCGGATTGCCATCGTTACTTCACGGATTACTCCGTCACCGACTCCGTGACCGAGCTGGTCGTTGATCGGTTTCAGATTGTCAATGTCAAAAAAGCCGACACAACCGGAATTATCGTTCATTGCGCCGCCCTGTTTTTTCAGGTAGCCGTAAAAAGCGTGACGATTAAAGGCAGTAGTGAGTGCGTCGGTCTGCGCCAATTCTTCCAGTTTGGCGTGCGCTTCCTGAAGTTTCTCATTCGCTTCTTCGACTTGATGGCGGACTTTTTCGAGCAGCACAATAATCATTCCAAAGCCAAGCGAAATTTCAAAAAATAAATCAATGACCGGATTGTAACTCAAATAATTTGCAAAGTATTCCTTAGTAAAACTGAAAAGAAAAGTATAGTGATAAAAATCCAAAGCCAAAACAAACAAGGAGAAACGCACGATTTTTACTCCCAGATTTAGTTCGCCCGGGTTTCTTGGTTTAATTAATAAAAATGCAACTGCAAAACCTGTTCCCATTACAAAAGCGTGTAAATTAAAAACGCTGTTAAAGTCGATCATGAGAGTCGTTAAGAAAAAGGACAATAAAGAAGCAGGAAGCAGGAAAAACCAGCTTTTTCTCGGAAAATCCTTATCAGTTGAATATTTATGACATCCGGCGATTAAATAATAGATAAAAATATATTCGCCCAAATAATAAAAGAAGGAGAAAAATTTGGGAACATTGGTAAAATTAAAGACAAAATGCAGGCTGAACAAAGAAATAAAAAGCATCAGCCAACTTTTTTTCCAATAGGAAAGCGTTGCTGATTTGAGAGATTGCGTCAGCAAAAACATTAAAGCGGTAATAGAAAAAACGCCTGAAAATTGGATGATTAAACCGATTCTGGAATCCATAATCTAAAAAAATGTGGGCGGTTGGAAGGAAAAAAGAAGTATTTTGTAATTGAAGGCATCCGCAAAATACAACGGACAATTTAAATTTAACTCATTTGAGGCGGAAAAATCCAGAACTTTTTCTTAATCACTCATTAAATTCATCAATTCGGCTTCATTTGGTAGTGCAGTTCTGGCTCCGATTTCACGACATTTGAGCGCGGCAACGGCATTTGCCATCTTGAAAGAAGTTTCAATACTTTCGCCTTTTAATACTCCGTAAAGCAGCCCAACCCGAAACGCATCGCCTGCGCCGGTTGTATCTTTGCAGCCGTTCGGAACTGCAAACCCTTTGGTTTCGATAAAAGTATTTTCGCACAAAACGAGCGAACCTTTTTCTCCCAAAGTCATTCCTACAATCGGGCAGCCGAAACGCGATTTTATTTCATTCAAGGCTTTTCTTTGGTCTTTAATTCCCAATAATTTTTCGGGGAATTCGCTGGAGGAAATGAAAATATCCACCAGTGGGATCATTTCCTGAATTCCGTCAAAAATATTGTCAATATCAATCGAAATGATTGCTCCGTATTTTTTTGCTTCCTGTGCGAGACGCGCACACGCCAACGCATCGTGCGGTGTGGCGTGAAAAACTTTTGTTTTTTGGACGATTTGAAGCGGAACCTCTTCCGGCGTATAACCTAATTTTTCATCACGCTTCCAAATTACTGTTCGTTCACCTGTCTTTTCATCAATCAGGATAAAACCGACTTGAGTAATTGCATTTTTGATTTGTTCGGCGTGTTCGACATTAACATTTTCGTCGCGCAAAGTCTGTAAACCGAAATTCCCCGCCGAATCTGTTCCGAAACGTCCGATATATGCCGTTTTCATTCCTAAACGACGCAATCCGACCATAGTCGAGGCAATTTCGCCGCCCGCAAGCTGTTGATAATCCTTGAGTTCGATCTTTGAGTTAAACTGCGGATACTGCGGCACGGTGATCAGATAATCAACCGCATTGGTGCCGAATCCAACTGCGTCAAACTCTTTATTTTCAGAAATTTTGAAAGGAAATTGCATCACTAAAATCAAAACATATCTTTTCAAATTTCGCCAATCTGATAATTTTTTTCAAAATTTTGCAAAAAAATCTTGCCAAAATATCTTGAGAAAGGTTAGATTTTCTTTCGTAGATATTTTTTCGCCACTCATTTGGCAAAACGCAATTAATAAATCATAAAAATTTTATTTGGAGGAAAAAAAAGTGCCAACAGTAGTTTGTCCTGAATGCAGTGAGGACGTTTATGTTGATGCGGAATCAGAACAAGGAGACATCGTATCGTGTGATGAATGCGGTGTTGATTTAGAAGTAGTCGGACTTGATCCGTTTGAACTCGATCTTTACGAGGAAAAGGATGATTATAAGGAAGATGTTGACTACGATTCGTATGATTACGATGATGATCGTTATTAAGAAGTAAAAAGGTAAAAGTAAAAAGTAAAAATTCGGTTTTTAACTAAACTGAGTAGTAAACTCCTGAGGGCAATAAATGAATTTTTATTTTGCCTTTTTACTTTTTACTTTTTACTTAATTTTTACTTATTGACTTGATACCCGGCTCGGTTTTGTTTCACTTTCAGACCGTTTGCAACCTCTATTTTGACTTCATAAAACTTGCCGCTTTGACGTGCTTCATCACTTGGATAAAATGCCAGAGCATACGAAGCCGTTAACTCTTCTTCTAAAGACTTAAAGATCGGTTCAAAGTTTCTGTCGTTGGCATAAAGTGAGCGTCCGCCGGTTCGTTCTACTAAACCGCTGACTTCCAAAGGTGTTGGCAGAGGTTTTTGATTGCCTTGAAGCCGTGAAAATGAAGGCAGGATAATAGTATAAATGCTTGTTTCGGAATCATTTGCCCGATCAATGACAGTCCTGGGCGTGACTGTATCACCGACCGGAAAACCATCGGTAATCAAAATCACGGCGCGTTTCATTAATTTATTTTTACCGGTGCGTGGAGCTTTTCTTTGCAAAAGCCGGATTGCGTCATCGGTGGCATCATAGGCGTGGGTTGAAAGACCTTCCTGTTCTTTCAAAAGTTTGGAAAAAGTCTTTTCCAGTTTGTCAGGTTTATTGGTAAATCCTTGCAAGGTTTTGACTTCCATCCCAAACGACATAATCGCGAAATACGAATTATAGTCAGCCAAATGGTTAATAAAATCTTGCAGAGCGTTGCGAAGTTTGATCAATTCTTCATTGGTAACACTTCCCGAAACGTCCAAAGCAAAAACTATTGAAAGCGGGCGGCTTTCCTCGCTTGATTTTCGGATCGGTTCAAAGAAATCAATTTTTCGTTCAATTCCATTCTCGAAAATTTTGAAATCTTTCGCTTCCAGTCCCCGCACAGGTTTTCCATTAGCATCGGTAATTGTTGCCTCAAAAGATATTAAATCAGTTTCGACTTTGATGACGTCTTCCTGCGCCTGAACATTAAAGATCAGAAAAATGAAAAAAACCGGTAAAAAGCAAGCCAATCGCAACTTCAATGACTTTTTACCGATTTCTTTCATTTACTGCTTATCCTTAGAAAAATCCTGAAAATAAATCTATTGCATTTTATGATTTATCTAGTTTAGAATTAAAAAGTTAGTAGGTTGTTAAACCAACCGATTCTCAACTCAACCTAATAACCTTAAAGAGAATTTTAGTTTTGTTTCAAAAGAATTTCAACTTTTTTTCTTAAATTCAATTTGACCGATTTCTATCAATTTGACCTGTCAACTTGACTGATTTTCTGTCATCTATTTCCAATAAAACGAAAATTTCATTTGTTTATACGAATTTGTCAAAAATAAAGTTTTGGCACGGAAATTGATTAATTATTGGATTAGTTTGGGGTATTCTCAAAATTTTAACAACAATTCAGCCCTCATCTCTTAAAAAATCAAATTAAATGCTGGAGAAAACAAAAGTGAACCAATTTAACCTCTCGGGTTATAATCTGCAAACAAAAATTTACTGGTTTTTGCTGTTGCTTTTAAGCATTTCTGCTGTTGGTTTTTCTGTTTACGGCGGACTGGATATTTCTTTGCCGCAAGTAGTAATGTTGCTGGTCGGAATCATTACTGCCTCGATGCTTGGACAGCACCAGCCTAAACTTCCCAATTCCAGACTTCAGTTTACAGCCAAAGGTTTAGTTGTCTTTTTCGGTATCTTATGGTTGGGCGTAATGGGCGGTGTTCTGCTGAGTTTGACCGCTGAAATTGCGGGTTATTGGAACGCAAACAAAAACAAAAGCCGTTGGTTGGCTTCGGTTTTCAGTAATATAATTGCAACATTTGTTTCTGCTGTTGTTTTGTATCTTTTTCTGAACAATGTTGCAGGTTTTGAAGCAAAATTTGTGGCAGGAAACGATTTAGGGATTGTTTGGTTATTTGCCGGAATTTTGTTAATGGCAGCCGCACATTACACAGTTTATCTCTTGCTTTACTCGGTTTTCCTGGTTTTAGAAAGCGAGTTTCCGTTTTTTAATGCCGTTAAGGAAAACATACTTGCCACCGTAATCGGATATATTTTCGGAACGGTTGGAATCTCAGGCTTACATTTTGCGCTTTTGAATTTCGGACTTGGATTCGGATTAGTAGTTTTAGTCGGTGTTATTGTTGCCCACATCTCATATCGGATCCATTTACAAAGTTTGGCTCAGAAAACCAAAGAAATTACCGAATCAAGCCGTATCCATCTGGCAACCGTTGAAGCTCTGGCAACTGCCATTGACGCACGCGATCAGGTGGGAATCGGTCACGTCCGCCGCACCCAAATTTACGCTATTGGAATTGGCGAATTACTTGGTTTAGGGAGCGATGAGATAGATGCTTTACGCACCGGCGCGCTTTTGCACGACATCGGAAAACTCGGCGTGCCTGACCACATTTTGAACAAACCCGGCAGGTTGACTCCCGCTGAAATGGAGAAAATGAAGATTCACTCCACGGTTGGTGCATCAATCCTCGAAAAAGTTAAATTCCCGTATCCGGTTGTTCCGACGGTTAAATATCATCACGAAATGTGGGATGGAACAGGTTATCCCGAAGGATTGAAAAAAGACCAGATTCCATTAACCGCCAGAATTTTAGCGGTAGCAGATGCCTACGATACTTTGCGGGGTGCGCGTCCGTATCGGGCAGCAGTGATGCGCGATGAAGCCAGACGTTGTTTATTGAATGGTTCCGGAAGTCAGTTCGATCCAAAAATCGTGGATTTGTTTTTGAGAAATTTGCGGCAGTTTGAGATAGAAATCGAAGCAGCAGGTCTTTCATACGAATATGATGGACAAGTTTCCGATTTGTTTATGGGCGAAGAAGGGGCGAATGAGGCTAATCAAGGTTATGTTGAGCAGATCAAACGTGCCAACCGGGAAGTTTTTGCCCTTTATGAATTAGCCAGAGTTTTCAGTGCTTCGCTTAATTTGCAAGACACGCTTTCATTGTTTGTCAAAAAAGTTAGTGAATTGATGCCTTTTGATACCTGTGCCGTTTATTTATTGGATAAATCGCAGGAATTTGCGGTTTTGAGTTATTCGGAAGGAGTCAATGCAGAGGCTCTGAAAGGACGAAAAGTCAAACCCGGACAAGGTGCGACCGGATATGTTTTAAAGAAACGCCAAGCTGTTTACAACATCAACCCGGCATTGGATTTTTCGTTCTATCAGCTTGATTCGATTCAGGATTATACGGCAATGGCATCTTTGCCGTTGATTGCGAATGAACAGCTTATCGGTGCAATTTCGCTTTATTCCTGCGAATTGGAAAGTTATCAGGATGAACATATGCGTTTGCTCGAAACAGTTTCGCGGATAGCTTCGGATGCAATTTCAAAATCGCTCTATCACGCCGAAACGGAAACGCACGCTTTAACCGACCCGATGACCAATTTGCCGAATGCCCGCAATCTGCAAATCCAATTTGAAAACGAATCTTCGCGCGCAAAACGGACAAACAGCGAATTTCATTTGATTATGCTTGACCTTGACGGTTTCAAAGCGGTCAACGACACCTTCGGACATAAAACAGGCGATATGCTGCTCAGAGAAATTGCCAAAGTAATGCGCGGACAATTGCGTGAATATGATTTCCTTGCCCGATATGCCGGCGATGAATTTGTAGCAATTATTCCCGAAACTTCCCCTGAAGGAATTCAAGAACTTTGTCACCGGATGGAAAAAGCCATTACACAATTTAAATTACCGATCGGTGACGGCAGATTTGCCCGCGTTGGCGCAAGTATCGGTTCGGCTTGTTATCCGCGCAACGGTGAAACGATTGACCAAATTATTATCGCGGCTGACCAGCAAATGTATTCGGTTAAAGCGGCTCATAAGCAGAAAAAAGCTCAACAGCAGCAACAACACCAGCAGCAACAGCAGCAGCGACAAGCACCTCCGCCTCCACCAAAAGAAGTTATGGTGCCAACCATTGAAGCCCAAATTATTGATGAAGGTTTTATCGTTGAGCTTGATGAAAGTCACATCATCTCAAATGCAGTAAATTAACCGATTTGTCTGATTTTTTGGATTTCAGTTTCCAATTCAAGGTAATCAACCAATTTTAGAAAATCCATTCGGGGATAAGAGTAGCCGCCGACTGAGCGAAAGGCTAATTGCGGACGTGTGTTCTCAAAAAGATGATAGCCCCAATAAAGCAGCTGCTTGCTGAAACGAATCGAGACTTCTTCAGGATCAATATAATGGCATTTAGGATCAAGTTCCTTTAATTGTTTAAATTGCGCTTTCAATGCCTGATTCAGCAAATTATTTCGATGTGCTTCTTCCGAGTGAAAATTGTTAATTAGCGTAAACAGGTGCGCTTTTTCATTTACCCGGCGAATCTGGTAAAAAGTTCGTTTAATAACATCGGCATTTTTATTGATTCCAAGCGGATTGAGTGTAGTTGGGATCAGACAATAATCGAACTGACGGATAAAATCGGTCGGGTTTGAATCAAATTCGGGATTGCAGTCGCAAACAACAATCTTCGTGTCCCGATAAGCCGGTTCATCCCATTCATCGTGATTCAAAACCGAAATTACTGAGCCGATTTTTCCTTTTGTGTTTTGTAAATAAACGCCTTCACCGAGCAGTTTCCGTAAGTTCTGCTGACGGTCGAGGTCGAGCAGTGCCACATCATAGCCGTTTAAGGCAAATGCACCCGCCAGATGTGCTGAAATTGTAGTTTTTCCAACTCCGCCTTTACAGGTAAAAACTCCGAAATAAGTAACTTTTTCGCGTTCAATGGTCGAATCAAACTCTTCGGCATTCCAAATTAAACGTCCTTCGCGCAAGATTGCCAACCGCACATTAGAGGTCTTATCTTCACGCAAATACGAATAAACTGAAGGCGTAAAGCCGCTGGTCGAAATAAATATTCCGCCGGTAAAATGTTGGGAATCATCATGCGTGAGAAAATCAATGAATTTTTCGATTTGTCCGAGGTGAACTTTGGCGCGGTGATTTCGAACCTGAACAGCAACTCTTTCACCGGGTTTGTAAAGTTCAAGATCGTAATTTTTTTGGGTTTGGGCAGCTAGCTGAGCAGAGAATCCCTCACGGCGCAATAAAAACAAAGCCATTCTTTCGATTTCCGAAGGTTTTTCCAGAATGGTATTTCTGCGCCGATCCGTATCGGTCAAAACGTCGAGCATTTCTGCCCAACTTACTCGCTTTTGTGAAACTTCGTTCACTTATTCTCCAAATGCTGCTAAAACTTCCTGTGCGTGTTCGGAGACGTTTACTTTTTTAAAGACCTTAACAATTTTGCCGCTTTCGTCAATTAAATATGTAACCCGATTTACGCCCATGTATTTTCTGCCATACAAACTCTTTTCGCCATAAACGCCGTAATCTTCAACAATTTTCTTGTCCGTATCAGCCAATAAGGTAAAAGGCAAATTATATTTGGAAATGAACTTTTGATGCGATTTTTCGCTGTCGGTTGACACTCCAAAAACTTTTATCCCTTTTTCTTTATAAACATCATTGGCATCACGGAACGAACACGCTTCTTTGGTGCATCCGGGCGTGTCGTCTTTCGGGTAAAAATAAAGAACTATTTTTGAACCGCGAAAGTCCGAAAGTTTGATTTCGTTGCCGTTTTGGTCATTAGCGACAAATTCGGGGGCTAAATCGCCTTCTTTTAACAAATTCATAAAAGCAGTTAATTAATTTATTTGTCTACACTTATAGTTTCGCTTATTAGACAGAATGATGCAACTATTAAAAAACTGTTTTTGGGGAGATTAAATGGAGGCAGATATTTCTATGACTTTTGACCTTTGATTTTTCGACTATTGATTAATTATGTTGCCAGTTTTTCACCTAAATCTTTTTCCTTTTCTTCTACCAGTAGATCTGCGACCAGTCCTTTGCTTCCACGATGTTCACGAATATGTTTGAGTAAAACCGTTACCAAAGCCACCACGGGAATTGAAAGAAACACGCCCGTAATTCCGCCGATTTGCTCACCTGCCAGAACTGACAAAATAATTGCTAACGGATGTAAATGAATTCCTTCGCGGACAATGCGCGGATAAAAAACATAATCCTGCAGCATTCGCAAAACAAATAGGAAAACTGCGACATAAAGAGCCTGCCATGGTGAATAAAACGCTCCAATGGTTATTGCTGTCAAGGCAACGATCAATGGACCGACTAACGGAATAAACTCCAGAATACCCGCCATAATTCCGAGCAAAAGGGCATAATTCAGATTAAGAATGTAAAAACCGAGAAAGCAAACCGAACCGATCAAAAAACACGAAATTAATTGAGCGCGAGTATAACCTGCCAAGGTTTTATTGACATCCTCCAGAAATGATTCTGCCCTCAATCGCCAATTTCCGGTCGGAAAGAGCCGCAGCAAGGAAATTCTAAAAAGATTTACGTCTTTGAGAAAGAAAAACGAAAGAATGGGAATTAAAACAATCCACGGCAAATAACCAAGAATCGTTAGCAGCAATTCCCCCACCATTTCAGGCAAAGTTTTGCCGATTTCGCCCAGATATTCAGCTATTTTTTTATTGACTTCTTCTTGAATTTGTTCGGGAACCCGATACCTTTCATAACGATTTCCAATATCCTTGAACCAGGTTTGAATAGAAACGGTGTAAGTCGGAATATTAGCACCAAGTTGACGTGCTTGTTCGGCAATGCGCGGTGCAAGATAGGAAATTGACAATCCCAAAACCGTAAAAACAATCAAATACGCCAACACAATTGCCAAACTGCGCGGCATAAATCTATCAAGATTCCTTGATTTAAAAGGTCTTCTAATTAAACTGACCAACGGATTGAGTAAATAAGCAAAGAAGATAGAGAGAATAAGTAAAAAGATCAAACTTCTGAGCCAATAAAGCATTGTCCCAAATAATCCGACCAACAAAATACCTAAAAAAACAACTAAAACAACCCGCAAAATTGATTGGGTTGATGGGGTTGACGGATCAAGAAAAACTCTCCGCGCAGTTTGTTTCAGTTCTCGGATTTTCTTTTCGGACATACTGATTTTAACGATTTATATTTGAATTTTGTTCTTGCTTCGGCTCTTTTTTGGGCGAATAATCCTCAATTTTAAACCGTTTTTTCAGTGCGTCAAGACTTTGCAGATCGAAAAGATAATTTGTGCCGACAATAATGACTTTTTTATCAGCAGTTCGTTGTATTTGGTTGGTGTCGGGCGGAATATTTTCTTTGAAATATTTGGTGTCGTCGCTGGTAAAAGGCTCGCCGTCTTTACGCCGAAAAGCATAAATGTAGTAAAAGTCGCCAGTTTGAACCGATTTCAAACGTTCATCGAAATCATCTCGCGGAACTTCAGGAGTTTCTTCGACAAAAGGAGTTGCAGTCGGCTGACGGTCTTCCAAAACTCTTTGCGAAGGCTGACAACCAAGCGCAACTAGCAAAAGTATAAAAAATGGAATAAGATGCTGAGTTTTCATAAAATTACAAAGTGCCGCTGCTCCTGCCGTTGCTCCTGAACTAAGGTTCAACTTCTTCTTCGACATTCGCTTCTTTGTTCATCTTTTTCTCTTCCTTTTTCATTTCTTCATCAAGTTTTTTCTTCTCTTCATCGGTCAATTGAGATTCTGCATCATCATCTTTTGATTCGGCAGGCGGTTCGCCTTTTTTATCACGGATTTTCAAAATAATAGCTTCATCATCTTCAAAAACCTTGTCGCACCAACCGCTTTCGAGTAGCTTGGCAACCATATCCGTATTTTCTTTAGCATCGGTAAAAACATATTTTGAGCCGAACTTATCACGGATTTCGGGTGCAGCATCATCAACTTTGCCGCCGGTGATTTCGGTCAGACGTTTATAAAGGTCAGGATTTTTTGAATAGAGATAGTTTGGATCAAGTCCGTAAGTATAAGCGTGTTTTGTGTCGTAAAAGAACATTTTGGGGAAATCGTCCCAGTTGCAGTTAAAAATCCGCTCACCTTCGGGAACATTGTCGGTCAGCCATTTCATCGCATCCTGATATTTTGTATTAGACTCGTTACTGCTGATACTCGTGATCATTCCTTCCTGTTTGAAAGGTCCCCATTCAATTCCGCGAAAGTTATAAAGCATCATCAGGAAAAAGAAAATGCCAAGCGACCAACCGACAGCTTGCTTGAAAACTGTGACATATTGTTGACTTTGCGACATTTTATCCGAGTCAAGCAAAGGTTCAATATCGCGTTTGAATTCTTCGGGAAGCTGAATTGTGTTTGGAGTTTGAAAGGCTTGCCAGACAAATCCGGCAAAGAGGATTGCAAATGGCGGAAAATATTCGGCGAATCTTTTAGACCGAAACTGAGAAACCAGCAGAACTGTCACGAACATTAAGAAAAACGTTGCTTTTTCCGGCAATTTTTTACCCTTCGGCATAAATAAAATGTATGCAAAAAGCATTGCCATCATCGCAATCGGAAAATGCGTAAGCAACTCTACCCCCGAATACGGATACCATTCGCCCCCAACCGGAACGGCAAAGTCGTCAATCTTAAATTTTGTCCAGAAATGTTCAAAGAATAATCCTAAATTTTGCGGAAAATACGGATTAATGATATTTCCCAGAATCATTCCGCCGCCTGTGTAAGCGAGAGGCTGCCATTCAAATTTGCGTTCATTCCAGGCAATTATCACTACCCAAATCATTGCTGCAATGAACAGCAGTGGAAACAAACTGTAAGTCCAGACAAAGAAGAACATTAGCGGCAAAAGCCAAACATATTTGCGTTCAAAAAGCAGATAAATTCCGATGACGCTGTAAATGATCGTCAGCGGCGGAGCTTTTGCCATATTCATCCGGTAGAAAAACGGATTTGCACAAGTCAGAATTGCACCAAGCCATAACAAAAGATGACCTTGGACACGATAATAAAAGAAAAGCCAGTAAACTGAGAAAATCGCCAGACTTGAATAAAAAACAGCCGCGATTTTTGCCGCTTTGACCGGCTCAAAGAACCACAAGAACGGAATTTGCAGCAGATGGAAAAGAAAATGATGATCGGCGTAAGTGTCAGGACCTAAAACCGTTAGCGGTAGCCAGTTAAATGCCGGCAGCCAATGTCCTTGTTTGAAATTGTCCCACAACAGCGCACTCCAACGAATGTGATAATAACCGTCCCAATCACCGCAACAGACCGCATCAGTCGAAAACTGTAGCAGTGTCATTAATAAAACAATGGCGCACAAACCGAAAATCAAATACACCCATTGAACGGCATCTTCCGTTCCAAGCCATTCTTTCCAGCTTTGCTTTGTTTTGTCGTAGGTCGGGGCTGAAGTTTCCGTTGAAACCTGCTCTACTTTTTCCTCTAAAATCTCGTCCATAAAAATAACTTCAAACTCACAAAAATATCACGATTTTCACAAAAACGCATTTGCCAATCGCCAATCACGGCTTTAAAGTGAAAAAGTGAAAGGGTAAAAAAGTGAAAAAGTTTTAAGGTTGTAATCAGCAGTTATATTTATTTCAAATAAGTTCCTAACTTTTACCTTTTTACTTTTTACTTTTTACTTGATTTTATGTATCCACAGGGCAATTTATTTATTCCTGCGCCGCACGGCAGGCTCGAAGCAATTCTGAAAGAACCCGATGAAAAATTTTGCGGAGTGGCTTTGGTCGCGCATCCGCATCCGTTAGGTGGTGGGACGATGCACAATAAAGTCGTTTTTCGGGCTTCGGCAGGGCTTTTGGATGCCGGATTGGTTGCGCTCCGCTTTAATTTTCGCGGAGTCGGACTTTCGACCGGAATGCACGATGAAGGACGGGGTGAGCAGGATGACATTCGCACTGCGCTTGATTTTTTGAGTGAACATTATCCGAATGAGCCGATCACTTTTGCGGGATTTTCGTTTGGAACGCGATTTGGTTCGGAAGTGGCATTGCACGATGAAAGAATTGTGCGCCTCATCAGCATCGGAACCCCGGTTGATAAATATGAGTTTGAGTTTTTGCAGGAATGCGAAAAGCCGATTTTATTTGTTCACGGCGATAATGATGAATTTGGCAAGGTCGAAAATTTACGAAAACTTTTCAATAGTTTAACCAAAACCGAGGATAAAGAAATGATCGTTTTTGAAAACTGCGGACATTTTTTTGATAAGCATTTGAACGAATTGCGGGACACAATTAAAAATTGGACGATAGAGCATTTATAATGAAATTTACGCCCAAAGATGAAAATTTTGTTGAAAAAGTGCGGACAAGTTTTTCGGCGCAATCGGTGATGAAGTTGATCGGTGCGGAAATTACAAGAATTGAAGCAGGTGCGGTTGATATAGAATTGCCTTATCGAAAAGATTTGACTCAGCAAAACGGCTTTGTCCACGCCGGAATTATTACCGCAATTGCCGACACTGCTTGCGGTTATGCCGCGTTTTCATTGATGCCGAAAAATGCAGAAGTTTTGAGTGTTGAATTTAAAGTCAATCTTCTGTCGCCTGCAATAGGGGAAAAGTTTTTAGCTGAAGGTCGTGTTTTACGTGCCGGAAAAACTTTAACCATTGTGCAGGGCAATGTTTTTGCAGTTTCGGAAAATCAGCAAAAACACGTTGCTACGATGTTAGCAACTCTAATGTGTTTACAAAAATAGATTTATGGAAAATATGGAATCGGAAATGAAGCGCGATGCCGCAATTCGTTTGACAATGATGCCGCGTGATACGAATGCACACGGAACGGTTTTTGGCGGAATTATTTTGAGCTATATTGACGTAGCCGGCGGAGTCGAAGCCGCCCGTCATACCAAACACGACAGATTTGTTACCGTTGCAATGAAAGAAGTTATCTTTCACGAGCCGGTTTTTATCGGTGATCTGGTAAGTTTTTATGCCGAAACGATAAAGATCGGGAATACTTCAATTACCATCAAAGTAACGGTAGAAGCCGAAAGATTCGGTTCGCACGGACAGAGCGTCAAAGTCACCGAAGCCGAAGTTATTTATGTGGCAATAAATCAATATCGGGAAAAGGTTAAAATCGGCAAGTAAGATTTGGCGGCAGAACAATAAATTCAAAAAATATCTAATTTGGGGCGATGATAACACATCGCCCGTTTATGATTTCACATTAATTTCTATGTTTTTTGCGCTCGTGTGTAGCCGTATCACCTAAATTGTAACCTTTTGGCTTGGTAGATAAATTTTTTGTGGAATCAAATTCTGAAAGTTCCCATTTACAACTGTTATTGTTTCCCTTAACTCCTAACAACCCGCCGCCGATATTGTTTGCATAAATATTGGATTTTTGAGCTGATTTTCCGGTCGAAATATCTCTTGGCGATTTAATTCCGGTTGGTAATCCGCTGGCTGCGTCTCTGGGCGAAACAATTTGTCCGGTGGCGACATCACGCGGCGATTTGATTCTGTCAATTTCAGGATGCCATTGTCCAAAGGCGTTATTGGTAAAAACCAAAACTAAACCGGCGAATATGATTGCGAATAAATTTCTTTTTAACATTGCTTGATTTCTCCTTTCAAAATATTTGCGCTGTTCACGCACACAGTCATTCAGACGCGGCTAATTTTCAAAAAGTCGAAATAATTTTTACTTTTTTTGAAAGAAAAATATTTTGTAAAATATTGTGCAAAAAGCATTTGCAAGTTACGTCTAAAATGGTTTTCAATCTAAAAAAAGGGCAATGATTTTTATTTACCGGGTTGGTTTGTGAGATCGTTTTTTATTGGTTCTAAAGTGATTAGTAGTTCCGTCACCGGTATTTGGTTTGTGTATTCTTTTTGCCTTGCTTCTAAAGTGGTTAGTAGTTCCGTCACCGGTATTTGGTTTGTGTATTCTTTTTGCCTTGCTTCTAAAGTGGTTAGTAGTTCCGTCGCCGCTTACCTGTTTATGCTTCTTTGTTCTTCTTCTAAGATCGTCGGCGTGACTTTCAGGAAATGTGATTACATTTTTTGTCTTCCGAATTTTTCGCGGACTTGGCGTAGCCGAAGGTAAAACTTTATTGCTGGTTTCAGTTGTAGTCGGCTGAAAAGCAAACATCGAAATTACAAATGTTGCCAAGATAGTTACGATGATTATTGCATTTACTTTTTTCATTTCTGCTCCTCCTTTAGGGTTTTCAAACAAACAAAAAGCTGTCTGTCAGAAAATTCGACAAAATGTGTTTTGCCGCTTTCGATTGAGCGATAAATTTCGCGGGTGCTGACATAGGCAAATCTGGCAGCGATCAAAGGCGTTACCATGTTTGAAGATTCGCCGCAGATTTCACACGGAAAAACATTTAGCGCAGTTGAATTGGTAACTACTGCAATGTGTTTGGTTTCCGAGATTATTCTGCGGCGGATCTTTGCTTTCATTTTTTAATTTCTATCCCGACCATTGTGTTTGGTTCGGAAAATTTTTCGGCTGGCTTTGTTTTGTTTATGTTGAAGCCGGGCTTTTTCTTTTTTGGTAACAGTGCCGTCGGATTTAGCTTTCTTTTCGTAGCTAATGACATTTTTCTCACTGTGTTTAATGCTTTTACCTTCTTTTTTGGTAATTTCACCAGAGTTCACGCCGCGTTTAACCCGTCTCTTTTGATTATGCTCGCGTTTGTCTGCGTGATGCGTTGTCTGTCCGAAAGTGTTAGCCGCAAAGATAACAAAAATTGCAATCATTAAAGTTAAAAGTAATTTTTTCATCTATTTTTCTCCTGATTTTAATTTCGTTTACCTCTTTTGCGTTTTTGCTTCATTAAAGCTTGATTTGACCAACTATCCGTATCGGTAACTCCTCCAATATGTTTAACTTTGGGTTTACCTCTTCGGGAACTTGAAATTGAATTTTTAATTGTGGTGTTGGAAATCGTTCCCGGTTTATGAATGCTATTTGTAGTTGATGGTTTATGAATATTATTTTGCTTGGTTTTCCGTTGATTGCTTTTGCTTTGACCAAAAGTGCTGGTTGCGAACATCAAAAATAACCCTGCAATTGCAATTACAAATAATTTTTTCATTTATTTTTTCTCCCTATTTTCTTTTAATTTCGACGGTCATATTTGATGCCTTTTTCCACTTCGTCAATGGCTTCTTTGACCAAATCAATCGCTTTATTGCGATGTCCGCCTTTATCGGCAGTCGCTTTTTTCAGGTTATCCAATGCTTGTTCCAAATCTTTTTTAGCTTTTTCCATATAAGGCTGGTCGGCGGACGAGGTTTCAAAACCCGTAAATACTTCATCAACAGCAAAATTTTCGTTTCCGTTGCGGCGGTCGTAGCGGATTCCTTCGTTGACCTCGCGGAGTGCCTGATTGACCAAATCACGAGCCTTGTTGCGGTGTCCGCCTTTGTCGGCTGTCGCTTTATTCAAGTTGTTTTTGGCTTGATTCAGATTGACTTTGGCTGATTCCATAAAAGGCTGGTCAAGCGAAATCGCTAAAATATTAACGGTCAAAGCAAAACTAATTGCTAACATAAAAATACTATTTAATTTTTTCATTTGTTTTTTCTCCTTGTTTTTTTACTTTTACTTCGTTTTCCGAAAATTGCGTCGGCTTCGTCGAACTGCAAAATTGATTTACTTCGCCTAGTTGATTTATGCCGCTTTGAAATTTTTCGTTTCGGTTTTTTCTGACGAAATGCAACCAAAACCTCATCATTTACTTCAGGTAAATTGTAGTAATGCTTCTTCTTACGCTGATCCTGTCCAAAGGCATTCGCACTAAAAATCAAAATAATGACAGCTAAAATGAATGCAGTTTTTTTCATTTCGTTTCACCCCTAATGTTTAGTCCGTTTTCGCACAGCTTTAACTCCTTTGGTTGGGTGTTTTCTTCGCTGATTTCTAATCTTTGCGACATCATCGTTGTAACACGGATCGCAGCAGCCGGTGCAGATACCGTTTGGTCTGCCGATTGGCTTTTTGGTGGTGCGGGCAGTAGATTTATTTTTTCGCTTGCTTGTCCAAGTGTCTTCGTGCGTTACGCCGCCTTTTCGTTTATTGCTCTGTCCAAATACGTTGAGCGAAAAAGCAAACAGCAAAATTGCAATTATCCAGATTATTTTTTTCATTTGTTTCGTTTCCTTTTTCTGGGAGCAACCACAGTTTGTGTATCCTGGTCTAGGATAATTATTCCCTTTGGCTTTTTAACAGTTGTCCGTTTCGGTTGTGGATTTGATTTCCGAGAGTCAGTCGCTTTTCGGGAATACTGTCCCTCCGGGTGTTTATTATCTGAAACGATTTTTTCGGGAATCTGAAACTCAAGCAACGCGGGTTTAGCCTCGGGATTCTTATTTACCAAATCCTTCGGTTTGGCATTTCTTTGGTTAAGCTCAGGAGTTTCGTCTGAATTCTTGACTGAAGTTTTACCGTTTTTGTATACAGGAATTGTTCCGCCCGTTGCTTGAGACGGTCTTTTGGTGATTCTAGTATTTTTAGCAGTTTTTCCTTTACTACTTTGTCCGAAAACATTGCTTGTTAAAGCAAAAGCTATAGTTAAGATGGCAATAATGATGTAAAATTTTTTCAACATTTCTTTTTTTCCTCGGTAATTTCTCACTTAGCTAATTTACTTTCCGTCGGTTCGGTTTTCGCTGGTTAGCTTTTGCCTTATTCTTTCGAGCTAAAATGTCCGTCCATTCGGAAACGCGATTTTTACCTTTCGATTTGCGGGTTGTTTTTTTCCGCGCCCAATCGTCCATAAGCGGATGATCTGCCGCCGCCCGAGATTTTCGTTGAGCAATTTTTGTAGTTTTTGGCTTTGTTATAGTTCGTTTACGCTGATTGCTTTGCCCAAATGCTGCGGTCGTAAAAAACAACACTAAACTTACTATTCCAACAACAACTAAATTTCTTTTTAACATTTCTGTTTGCTCCTTACTGTTTTTGTTGTAGAATCAAGTCCAAAATTGCGTCGGGCTTGTTGTGGGTTATGACGCACAAGATAAAGATTTTTTCTTCGGAAATCCTCAAAAAGCGGCTCAAATAATCCTCAAATGATTCTCAAAGTGAGCTTATGAGTAATGATTTCAATAACTTATATGAGTTTGGCAGTTTTCGGCTCAATCCAGAAACAAACACTCTTTGGCGTGAAAATGAGTTAGTTCAGCTCTCTGCAAAGGCTGCCGAACTGCTCCGTTTGATCGTTGAAAAGCAAGGCGAGGTCGTTTCAAAAGACGAAATTTTCTCCAAAGTCTGGGCGGAAACTTTTGTCGAAGAAGGCGTGCTGACGCAAAATATCTACACTCTCCGCCAAACTCTCGGCACAGACGAAAACGGAAAACCTCTGATCGAAAACTTAAAAAGGCGTGGTTACAGAATCACAATTCCTGTCAAATTAAACGAAAATTTTCAGCCGAGAAATCAGGAAATCATTTTCGCCACACAAACCCGCACCGAAATTATCGAAGAATTTATTGAAACCGATTCGTCCAAATTACTGAGCGGAGAAAAGCCTTTTTACCGCCGCAAATCAACCGTCTTTTTTTGCAGCGGTTTGGTTTTTATTTTACTGGCGAGCTTTGTCGGTTATCGAATGTTTCGTCAAAAAATACGGACATATTTTCAGCCGTCAGTCGAAAATGTGCAGTTTTTGAAAGTTACCGACACGGGAAATATTGATTATCCAAGCCTTTCGCCTGACGGAAATATGTGCGTTTATGTGCGCCAGCAGCAGCTTTTTTTGAAAGATATTGCTTCTAATAAAGAAATAAGACTCGAAATTCCAAACGTCGAAAAATTTTCTTCGGTTCAATTTTCGCCAAACGGAGATTCGATATTTTTCAGAAATGCCGAAATTCCGCGCCGCGTCGCCAATATTCTGCAAGTTTCCAGATTTGGCGGAGAAACTAAGTTGATTGCCGAAAAAGCCTGGGCAAATTTTGCAGTTTCACCAGATGGGAAAAATATTGCCTTTATCCGAAACTTTTCCGAACATCAAACTTTATATCTGAAAAATCTGGAAAATTCGGAAGAACGCGAGCTGCACACCCGATTTTATCCCGAAAATTTTTATTATCTTGCCACGCCTTCGTGGTCGCCGGACGGCAAAAAAATTGCTTTTATTGCCCAAGCTGCCGAGGAACGATCAACCAAACTTTTTGTTTTGAAAGCTGAAACAGGAGCAGTTGAAGAAATAAAGTCCAATCGTTTAAGACAATTCGATTCAGCCGTTTGGCTACCTGATGGAGAAACTCTAATTGTTTTAGCCAAAGAGCTTGGCAGGGAATCGCAGGTCTGGAAAATGTTTTATCCGGGCGGTGAGGTGCAAAGAATCAGCAACGGTCTGAACTCATTTGAAAAAGTTTCCGTTGCTGCCGACGGCAAAAAGATTTTGGCGATGCAGAGTGTTAGAAACTCAAATATTTTTGTGGCAGACAGTAAAAATATTGCCGAACAACAGCCTTTGACGGCGAGTAATTCGGGAAACTTCGGTGAAGTTTCGCTTGATTGGATCGGAAACGGAAAAATTATTTACGCTTCGTCTGATGAAAAAAATCCTTCGGCAAATCTTTCAACGATAAATATTTCCGATAAAACGCGTCAGATTTTGACTTCAAACACCGATTTTCAATCCGATTACGCCAAAACTTCCGCTGACGGAACAATTTATTTTCTAGCCAATCGCGGACGACTTATAAATATTTGGCGAATGGACAACACGGGCGAAAATATCAAGCAAATCACCGACGGCAGAGACGGTTTGCGACTATTCCCTGCACCCGCGCCTGATGGAAAATTTGTTTATTATCTGCATCGAACCCGCGAAAATTCGTCTATTAAACGATTTAATTTAACCGAGCAAAAAGAAGAGATGTTTTTCTCACGCGAAGATGTCACGCCCGCCGGTTTTCTTTCTATTTCAAATGACGGAAAATATTTGGTTTTTCTCAATTTAAAGAACGCTATCGAAAGCGATGATGAAGAAAGAGGATTTCAGGCGACGGTAATTTCAATCGAAAATCCGAATGAGGTCAAATTTTATAAAATTTCCAAATACCGCAATTCGATAAAATTTTCGCCTGACGGAACAGGGTTGGATTATGCTTCACAAAATAAACTGGTTCGGCAAGATCTTCAAACAGGTGAAATAAAAGAACTGATTTCCTATCCGCAAGAGCAAATTTTTAATTTTTCGTGGTCAAAAGACGGAAGCAAATTGGCGATTTCACGTGGAAAAGTCTCGCAAGATGCAGTTCTTTTAACCGGATTCTGATTTACTCGTATCTCAAAGCTTCAATCGGATTTAGTCTGGCTGCTTTCCACGCCGGAAGTAGTCCGAAAATTAATCCGAGTCCGACCGAGACAACAAATCCGATGATCGGAGCCCACAAAGGAATGTAAGTAGGGATGATCATCTGAATTAAAAACGCCAGCAAAACGCCGATAACTATTCCCAAAAGTCCGCCCAATCCCGTCAGCGTAGCTGCTTCGATCAAAAATTGTGTGACAATGTCAATGCTTCTGGCACCGATTGCCTTACGAACGCCGATTTCTTTGGTTCTTTCCGTTACCGAAACCAGCATAATATTCATCACGCCAATTCCGCCAATCAACAAGCCAACCGAAGAAATTGCCACCATTAAAATAAAAATTCCGCTTGTGATCGCTCCGAATTGTTTGATGATCTGGTCGGAAGTCTGCACACCGAAATTATCTGGTTTATCGAATGGAACATTTCTTTCACGACGTAAAATATTTTTGATTTCATCAAGTGCTTCATTCATTTTTCCGGGTTTTGCGGTAGTGACAATAAAGCAATCTTCGTTTTGCGGATAAAGCTGTTTGATAGTTTTGAATGGCAAATAAACGGCTTTATTTTCATTATTTGGGTCTTCCGCTCCGACCAAAAAAATTTCCCGTTCTCTTAAAACACCGATAATTTTGTAATTTCGTCCTTCGATCTGAATTTCCTGATCGAGTGCGTTGCTGAAAGGGAAAAGAGTATTGGCAACATCAACGCCGATAATGGCAACTTTGGCGCGTCTGGCTTCTTCCTCGGCGGTGAAAAAACGTCCTTCGGCGAGATTAGTAACACCCATCTGAAAATAATCTGATGCCGTTCCCTGAACCGTGGCATTGGTCATCTCAATTTCTTTATTGCGGACGTTAACACGTTCGGCAAAAGGTCCGCTGACAAAATCAACCGGGGACATAAAAGGTGCAACATATTCGCAATTTTGACAATCGCGGCGGATCGCATCCGCGTGTTCTTCGGTCAAAGGTTTGCGGGTTCTTTCTTCCATTGTGGGGTTGAAATTAAAACCGGGTTCAAACTTAAAAGCGTAAATCGAATTTGTCCCGAATGATTCGATTTCTTTGGCGACGCGGGCATCAATTCCCGAAACGAAGGCAGAAATGACAATAACTGTGACTGTGCCGATAACTACACCAAGAATCGTCAGAAACGAACGCAGTTTGTGCTGACGCAAAGTGTCTAAAGCCATTAACAGATTTTCGTAAAAGTTTGAACGAATCATAATTGGTTGATAATTAATCTGCTCTCAATGCCACAATCGGATCAAGTTTTGCGGCTCGCCACGCGGGATAAACGCCTGAGATCAAGCCAATCCCGCTTGAAACGACTAAGGCAATCGTCACCCAAACCAATGGCAAAGTTGTCGGAATACCGAAACCAACCGCCACGAGCTTGGCGATAGAATAAGCTATCAAAACTCCGATAGCTCCGCCCAATAAGGCTAAAGAAGTTGATTCCGCCAAAAATTGTTTCAAAATGTCGCCCCGCTTTGCTCCGATGCTTTTGCGGATTCCGATCTCCTTCGTTCTTTCCGTTACCGAAACGAGCATAATATTCATAATTACAATTCCGCCGATGACCAACGAAATTGAAGTAACGCCAATAGCCGCGATTTGCACTGTCCCGAAAATTTTATCGCGTAATTCATTGATTGCACTCGGCGTTACGATTCCGAAATTATCTTTTTCCGAAGGTGAAAGTTTGCGTCTGGTTCTCATTAATGTCCGCGCTTCCTCAACCGCGTCGAGGTAAGTTGACGGACTGGTCGAAGCGACTGAGATCGAAATTGAGCGACGAGTGCCGTAGATTGAAAGAAACGTAGAAAGCGGCATTTCTACATACATATCGCGCGATTGCCCGAAAGCTGAGCCTAGTTCTTTGGCAATTCCGATAACCTGAAATGAACGACCGTCAATTTTGATGGTTTGTCCTAACGGGTTGGTGTTTGGAAAAAGTTTTTCGGCAGTTTCCGAGCCGATGAAGCAAACAAATTTTCTGTTTTCATCTTCGGTATTGATAAAATAACGACCTTCGGCGGCTTCGATTTTTTCAATTTCGGCAATATTTGGAGAGCTTGCTTTGACCTGCACATTCAAAAGTTTTTGTTCGCCGAATTTGATGTCTGCCATTGAGCCTGCTTTTCCGCCTGCCTCTTTGATAAAACCGCCGTGTGTTTTTAATGCCTGCAAATCATCTAAAGTCACATCCTTATTGCGTCGGCGCGCAGCATTCAAAATTTCGACGCTGGAAAAATCTTCGACTGAAAATCTCTGCACGCTAAAAGCATTCGTTCCGATATTGGCGATCTTTTCATCAACGTAAGCATTAAAACCTTCGATCAGTGAAACGACTACGATTACCGTTGCAACACCGAAAATTACACCAAGAAGCGTTAGAAATGAGCGTAATTTGTGGGCGAGAATCGAAGCAGAAGCTAGTTTTAATGATTCGAGAAAAGACATCAAATACTACCTCAATATTGTTGCAAATATGACATTATGTATTACGGCTAATTATTATTTTATGTTTCAGCCCAATACTTGGAAAGTAAAAATATTTTTTTTCGACTTTTTATTTTTTTTTCGCAATTATTTTTTTTCAGTTTTCCACAGGCTCAAATCAATATTCCCAAATAAGCTGATTTTCATAAACTCACGGCTTAAATTGCTTGCAAAGTTTTCCACAGTTTTTTCCACAGGACGCCTCAAAATAATCACAGTTTTGGTGGAAAAAAGTAGGTTAATTTACGGGCTAAAACTTAAAGTATTTTCTTCTTGACATTAGAAAAAACGGGTGTATTATCCATCTACAGTCAAAAACACCTACGGGATTTTGACCGATACAAGGAGAGGCAAGCGGAGTGGTGACACACCGATTTGAGAGTAACATTTGACGGGAAAAAGTTACTATTTACGCCTTGGATCGAAGCCGAAAGGCTTAGCTTGAGAAAAGTCGCAAGACATTTCAAGTTTTTCGGATAAAAACGAAAAACACTTTTTGGCAAGGAACCACCAGAAGGTAAGCAAAAGTCGTTCATTGCAAAATGAACCTCGTTGGCGGGAACGTAACCGCCGGTGGAGGAAAAGCCACCACAACAAAAACCTAACGGCATCAAGTTCTGAGAGGAACAAAACAAAATGATTCGTCAATTTGGATGCTGACCGGAGAAATGCTCACCGCAAGCAGCTTCGGGATACAAAAATCAGGCAACAAGTAGGGTGCGCATCTGAAAGTTGCCAACCTTAAAATCAAAAATACTTCGGTATCAGAGAAATTAAGGAAATAAAAAAATCGGGTGTTATTTTGAGCAATCAGAATAACACCTGATTTTTTTTGTCTTAAGTGATCAAAGTAAAACTAAAGTTCACGAAAAAGGCAGAAACGCGCGCGTCAGCAAGTGTGTTTCAAGTTAGCTGTTTCCATAAGCAAAGTTAAACACGCTCCTTCACAGTCACGTTTCCGCCTTAATTGAAAAAACTAAGTCGATTTTAAATAAAAAATCCGAGATCCTTAAATGCAAAAAAGCATAATTTTGACGTTCTTTTTATAAGGAAGTTCAAGATTATGAAAATTTGCACGATTTGCCATTCAGAATACCCCGATAACACTTTTTTTTGTCTAGATGATGGTAATACATTAGTTAACCAAAATGATTTTGATGGAGAACAAACTCTTTCTTTTGCGGAAACACCTACCATCCAAGATAGAAGCCGGGTGACACTTGACGGGAATCAACAATACTTTCAACCCCAATATACAAATTATGCTCAACTACCAAAACAGGGACCGCAACCATTGGCTATAGTTGGCGGAATTTTAGGCGTATTTTTAATGATAGCCGCCGGTTTAGCTGTTGGCGGTGTGTATTTAAAAAGTAAAATCAAAGAATTTCCGACTCCGACTCCGAGAAGTAATATAACTCCTTATCAAACTCCATATAACACCCCAACGCCGGAAGAAAAGGTGCAGCTGAAAATTGAACCAGCCGGAAAGGTAAAAGGAAGTTTTGGGCAGCAATTTCTTAAATTTATGGTGACAAATCCATCAGAGAAAATTGTTGCCACTCCTGATATCCCCGTTACACTCTATCAAGGCGATGTCAAAGTCGGTGGGACAAGAGGCGAATCAAAGCTTAAGTATTTGAAACCGGGACAAACAATTCCGGTGTGGGCTGATTTGGGTTATGGAAATGTTAAGTTTACTGATGCCAAAGTTGAAACTCAACCAATTGCCAAGACTGTTAACAAAAGTGAGGCACAAATTTTCCCTCAAATAACCATTTCGGATACAAAAATGGATATTACAAAAGAAACCTCTTCTTTTAATGATTATAACTATACAGAAAATTGGTATAACGTAACCGGAGTCGTCGAAAACACGAATTACGAAACGATTTCAGCCGAAATTGTAGTGATTTTTTATGATGCAAATTCAAATATTGTCGGAATAAGCGAAACATATATCAGTGATCTCAAACGCGGCGAGAAAGAAAAATTTGAGGTCGGGGCAGGCGAAATAAGTGAGTTGTTCGGAAAGCCCAAAAGATTTGAGATAATTGTAACCGACCGTAGATTTCACTAACATTTAGTGATAACTCAGCAATTAGTATTGAGTTTTCAAATAAAAAGTTTAAAGAATTAAATAATTTAGACAGGTAAACAAATTAGGTGTTAAACAACTCAAATTAATACCTGATTTGTTTATTTGCAATCCCCGATTTAATTATTAGTCAAATAAATCATAGCCATTTATTTTTTTGCTTGACAGTTTATTTAATCTTCTGTTATCGTTCACATACGTTTCACCGAAATGCGAACAAGTCTGAAAAAATCGATTACGCTCAGTGACGTAGCCAAAACTGCCGGTGTTACTTCGATGACGGTTTCACGGGTAGTTAATCAAAACGGTTATGTCAGTGAAGAGACGCGGGAAAAAGTTTTACGAGTAGTTAAAGAATTGAATTATCGGCGGAATGGTTTAGCGCGGGGATTAAAAAGACAAAGAACCGATACGGTCGGGCTGGTTTTGGGTGATATTGCCAATCCTTATTCGGCAGAGCTAGCCCGCTCAATTCGGGACGTTACTACTGAACGCGGCTATAATCTCTTTATTTGCATTAGCGAACATAGTGGGAAAGAGGATGTAGCCGCATTTGAATCGCTGACCGATCATCAGGTTGACGGCATAATTGTTGCCACTCGCTCCAATCGAATGGGCGATGAATATTTGCACGAAATGATTGAGAGAGGCGTTCCTGTGGTCTGTGTCGGGCGTGATTTTCACGATGAAAATGCAGACACAGTTACCGCAGATGCTTTGAACGGTGGCTTTCAGGCAACGCAGCATTTGATTGATCTGGGTCATAAAAAAATTGCCTTTATCGGCGCAACATTATCCAGCGGTCAAAATCTCAAACGTTTTCAAGGCTACCTTCAAGCCTTGAAAGCAAATAATTTGAAGATTGATGAGCGATTAATGACCGGGAATACGGAAGCTAATGACGATGCACCTGGGTATTCAACCGAAAAGCTTGGATATGAAGCAATGAAAAGGCTTCTGGCTTTACCGAATCGTCCGACTGCCGTTTTTGCGAGAAATGATTTTACGGCTATCGGGGCGATTAATGCGATTAAAGAAAGCGGTCTGAAAATCCCTTCGGATATTTCAATCGTCGGCTTTGATGATATTCCGATGGCGATGCACACTTATCCTGCTTTAACTACAGTGCGTCAGCCAACTCGTCGTCAAGGAACTCTCGCCGCTGAATTTCTGTTGCGAAGAGTGGAGTCGAAAGCCCCGGTCGAACTCGAAGAAAAAGTTTTAGAGTGTGAGTTGATCGTTCGTGATTCAACTGCACAACTTAAAAGATAGTTTTGGTCATCACTAAGAAATAACTAAAATTTTTTTGAATCAACCTAATTGAATTGTCTTTGGAAAATATGTTATCGCTAACATAAAGGCGAAACATATTTATTAAGAAAGTAGCTGAGAATTTATGAAAGAAGCAAACGAATTCAAATTGAGCGGGTTGCGATGGTGGATTATCGGTCTGATTTTTATCATTACGGTAATTAACTACATTGATCGTCAAACCGTTTCAGTCCTTGCCCCGGTTATTACAAAAGATCTGGGGCTTTCCAATACTGAATTCGGTTCGATCACGACCTGGTTTTTGCTTGCTTATACGATTTCACAAGCCGTCAGCGGAAAACTATATGACAAGCTCGGTAATAAACTCGGATTTACTTTTTCGGTCGTTGTCTGGTCGGTTGCGGCTTGTCTGCACGCTTTTGCCAACGGAATTGCGAGCTTGAGCGTCTTTCGTTTCATTTTGGGCTTTGGCGAAGCCGGAAATTTCCCTGGCGCGGCAAAGGTTTCGGCAGAATGGTTTCCGCAGCGTCAACGCGCACTGGCGCAAGGAATTTTCAATTCCGGTGTCGCTCTCGGTTCCATCGTTGCGCCGCCCGCGATCATTTGGCTGCAGCTCAATTTTGGTTGGAAAACGACTTTTGTGGTGACCGGAGTTTTAGGGTTTATCTGGCTGGTTTTGTGGTGGTTTTTCTATGATTCACGTGATAAGCATAAATTTTTAACCGAAGCAGAAAAACAAATTATTGAGGAAGGAGAAACTCCGAAAACCGTCGCTGAAACTGCCCCAAGTTATGCCAAGCTCTTGAGTTATAGGCAAACATGGTCTGTGGTAATGGCTCGTTTTTTAGTTGATCCGGTTTGGTGGCTTTATATTACGTGGCTGCCGAAATATCTCTACGATGCACGGGGCTTTGATCTCAAACAAATCGGGGCATTTGCCTGGGTTCCGTTTGTGGCGGCAGGCTGCGGAAGTGTTTTCGGCGGCTGGTTGGCAGGGTTTTTAATTGGTCGTGGATGGTCGGTTGATAAAGCCCGCAAAGTGATTATCGGTGTTTCGTGTTTGTTGATGCCAGCCGGAATTGTTGCAGCTTACACTTCGGATGCGATGTTCGCTTTGGCAATGATTAGTGTTGTTCTATTCGGTTTTCAGGTTTGGATCAATAATGTGCAAACTCTGCCATCAGATTTTTTTCCGAAATCTGCGGTCGGTTCGGTCGCAGGTTTAGGCGGAATGGGTGCGGGAATCGGATCGATGATTTTTACATTTACGACTGGTTGGGTGGTGGACAGTTTTTCCTACGCGCCAATTTTGGTAGCGGCAGGTTTGCTCGGACCAATCGGAACGGTCGTTTTATTTATCTTGGCAGGAAAAATAAACAAAGTTTCAGAAGTTTAATTGGGAATTTTTAATTTATGGCTAATTTTTTTGATTTTACGGGAAAAGTCGCGCTGGTAACCGGTGCATCGAGCGGAATCGGACGCGCAACCGCCGAATTATTCGGTGAATGCGGTGCAAGTGTGGCGATAACTTATCTTCATAACGAAAAAGGCGCAAACGAAGCTGTTGCCAATATTGTTGCCAAAGGCGGCAAGGCAATCGCCGTTCAAGCCGATTTTACCAAGATTGCAAATGTTCAGGCGACAGTTGAAAAAGTTAAGAACGAACTGGGGGCAGTTGATATTTTAGTCAATAACGCAGGTTCTTTGGTCGAAAGATTGAAGACAGCGGAATTGACCGAAGAACGTTGGGACGAGGTTTTTAACTTAAATGTCAAAAGCGCATTTTTTGCTGTTCAAGCCGCTGTTCCAACGATGGTTGTGAAAAAATCAGGTGTAATAATCAACGTTACTTCAATTGCCGGACGCAACGGCGGCGCATTGGGTTCGATCCATTATTCATCTGCAAAAGCTGCGATGCTGGTAATGACAAAGGGCTTAGCGAAAGAATTTGCTTCGCAAGGAATCAGAGTTAATTCCGTTTCGCCCGGTGTGATTGATACGCCATATCACGAGACTTTTTCAACGCCTGAAGCAATGAAAAATTTTACCAATATGATTCCGATGGGACGTGTCGGCAAATCTGCGGAAGTTGCTTCGGTTATTGCCTTTTTGGCTTCGGATGCGGCGAGTTATCTATGCGGCGAGACGATTGAAATTAACGGCGGAATGATGATGGATTAGGTTTTTAAATGATGAAATTTATGTCACAGAGAATCAATGTAATCCTTTTGTTGGTAATACTTTCCGCTTTTTCTGCATTGGCACAGGATAAAAACGAAACACAGCCGAAAGCTGAATTACCGACTCCTGATATTGCCAACGGAAAATATGGTGAATTTGCCGCTAATACATTTGATTTGTGGAAAGCAAAATCAGATAAGCCGACGCCTTTAGTTGTTTATATTCACGGCGGAGGTCTAGCTTCCGGCGATAAATCAAGTTTATCCGCAAACCAACTGGCTCAAATGCTCAAATCAGGCTTAACGGTGATGGCGATCAATTATCGTTTAACAGGTGAAGCCGTTTTTCCGCAGCATTATATGGATTGTGCGAGAGCAATCCAATACGCTCGTTATCATGCCAAAGATTTTAATATCAATCCGAAACTTGTTGGTGCAACGGGCGGTTCGGCAGGCGGAATGACCTCGCTTTGGCTTGGGTTTCACGATGATCTGGCTGATCCGAATAACGCCGATCCGGTTTTACGCGAATCAACCCGCTTGAAAGTTATGGCAATTTCAGCGGCTCAAACTACGCTAGTTCCTGAATTAGTTGAAAAATATGTGGGAGTTTTAGCGACTCAATATGCCAGTTATAACAACGGAAAAATGTTCGGTTTGAAAAAGGAAGAAATGACTTCGCCAAAAGCCTCGGAGCTTTATAAAGCAATTTCGCCGCTGACCTATTTAACCAAAGACGATCCGCCGGTTTGGGCGATTTACAGCATTCCCGACAAACCTTTGACTGCTGAATCTACGACCAGCGAGGCGATTCATCATCCGGGTTTCGGCAAAATTTTGAAAGAAGAAATGGATAAAGTAGGAGTCGAATGTAAGCTCCGCCATAAAGACGACGGTCAGAAAGTCAATGATGATATGGTCGGCTTTTTATTGAAATATTTGAAATAATCTTATGTCAAAAAACATTACTGCAATCATTTTAATTTTCGCGTTTCTATCCAACTTTGTTTTCGCACAGGATAAGCAGGAACTTGAAGCAGAAAAAAAAGCCAGCCAAAAAATAAAAGGTGAGCATCCGCTTGTCAATTTGATGAAAACGAAAACTTCAACGATCAAAAAAGAACTAGAAGGTGTTCATCCGCGAGTTTTTCTGACACAAAATGAAATTGATGCTCTCAAAGCTAAAACCAAATCTGAAAAAGAATTATGGCAAACGGCTTTGTCGAGAGTTCGGGCGTTGACCTTTGAACCGCCGCCGCCGCCCGCCGAAGAACGCCGTGCACAAAATGAAGTCGGATTAGGAATTCCCGAAGCCGCTTTGGTCTATAAAATTACAGGCGATAAAAAATATCTTGATGCCGCCAAAAAATATATGGATGCGGCAGTTTCTTACAATATTTGGGGCTATTCCTACAATAAACCTGATGTTGATCTCGCTGCCGGACATCTGCTTTACGGTTTGGGTTGGGGCTACGATTTGCTTTACAATGATCTAAGTCAAACTGAGCGCGATAAATACAAGGCAAAACTCATCCGTCAAGCCAAGTTGATGTTTGATTACTTTAAACCGAGTTCAAAAGGAAAAACTTACGCTTATTCGCAAAATCATACGTTTATTCCAATTTCGGGATTAGCAATAACGGCTTATGCTTTGATGGGGGAAACACCGGAAGCAAAAGATTGGGCGGCACTTTCCCGCGCAATTTTTGATCGTGTTTTAGCAACCTATTCCGAAGACGGTTATTACTACGAAGGAATGGAATACTGGATTTTCTCAACTCCGTGGCTCGCGCATTATCTGGACGCACATCTGCACGCGACGGGCGAAAATCTTTATCTGACCACACCGGGATTAAATCTCGCGCACACATACGTTGCTCACGCGACCCTTCCGGGCGGCGAATTCAATTTTGATTTCGGCGATATTTATCAGGGAAACATTACCCGTTCACGCAAAGGCGATGATTACGAGCGGGAACGAATTAACGGACATTTTCGCACAAACTACAATATTCTTTATAACTTAGCCAATCAATACAAAAACGGTGAAGCGCAAGGTGTTGCCGATTGGCTCAAATCCAAAGGTCAGGTTAATGCCGAAGAATTATGGACTTTCATTTGGTATAACAAAAATCTGAAATCCGTTCCCATCGAAAAACAACCGTTTTGGCATTATTTCCCGGACCACGATGTGGTTTACTGGCGTTCAAACTGGAATGATAACGCGACGGCTTTTGCCTTCAAATGCGGACCATCCGAGGGGCACGGCGCAACTAAAAAGACCGAGGATTTTCCCGAATGGCGTTTGTCGAGCGGACACGCGCATCCTGATGCCGGTTCGTTCATTATCTGGTCGAACGGTAAATATTTAACCGGTGATTCGGGCTACGCCGGAGTTCCGATGACCGAGCATCACAACACGTTAGTTTTTGACGGAAAAGGACAAAATAAAGAAGGCAGCGGACACGACGTGTGGGTGGGAATTCCTTACGAAAGACTCAATAAAATTCGTATTTTGAACGTCAAAGCCGACGGCAAAAAAGTTTTGATCACGGCTGATGTAACTTCGGCTTATGAACCGGAAGTCGGTGTCAGGAAATTTATTCGCAGTTTTGAATTTACTGCGCCGAATAAGTTTTTAGTAACTGACTATGTTGAGACAAATTCGCCGCAAATAATCACTTCATTTTTACATTCCGATAATGTGATCAATCAGCTTTCGTCAAACAAATTTGTCTTTGAGCCGAATGGAACTAGTCTTTTCGCTGAAATAGTCGAGCCGAAAGATTTTGACGCAAAGATCGAAAAGAATATTTTGACTGCACCGGGAAAACCCGGAAGCGTTGACAAAGGCGAGCGCGAAGAACGCGGTGTGAAGTTGTCAATTTCAACCAAAGCAAAAGTTACAAAAGCAAAAATGGCTTTGAAATTAGAGATAAAGTAAAAAACGGGCAATAGGTAGGTAGAAACAGATTCGAGTAAATAGGAGAAATAAAATAAATGAATGAGATAAGAAGTTTGAATTTTTCAAAAATAATTTGCCGAAAACCAAATCCGGCATTATTTATTGGGATTTTAATGTTGCTAATTCTGTCATTTGGAGTTAATGCACAGGTAACTACTGCAACGTTGGTAGGAACAATTTCAGACCCCAGCGGCGGGCAATTGCCAAATGTTAAAGTGACAGCCCGAAATACTGATACAGGGCTGACCAGAACAGTGCAGACAGGTGAAGACGGCAATTATCGAATTGAATTTCTACCGGTTGGTAACTATTCAATTGAGGTTGCTGCCTCGACGGGGTTCAAAAAAGCCTTTCGCGGGGGTATAGTCCTTCAGGTTAATGATACGGTCAAAGTTGATATGGCTCTGGAATTGGGTGAAGTCAATGAAACTGTGACAATTACGGATGAAACTCCGCAAATTAACACCAGCACCGCAGAATTAGGACGAACTGTTCAGTCTCAGGAAATTGCTACTCTTCCTTTAGTAGAACGTAATGTTTATGCTTTGCTGGATTTAACGCCCGGCGTGCAATCAAACAATACAGGTGTCTCCACAGCTTCAGTCACAACCAGTAATCTCAGTTTAGGATTTCCTGAACAGCGAACATTAATTAATGGTGGAACAGACGGCGGAACAGGTTCGGTAAATTACTATCTCGACGGCGGAACCAATATGACCAACCTGCGTAATACAGGAAATGTCGCGCCAAATCCCGAAGCAATTCAGGAATTTAAGGTTACGACTAACAGCTACAATGCCGAATATGGTCGTTTCGCCAGCGGCGTTATCAATCTGATCACCAAGTCAGGCACTAACAAATTCAAAGGTTCTCTTTATGAATTTGTCCGAAATACTGCTTTTAACGCCAATGATTATGGTTCAGTTCTGTCCAGAGCGCCTTATCATCGCAATCAATTCGGTGGCTCGATCGGCGGACCGATTAAAAGTGACCGAACATTTTTCTTCTTTACTTATTCAGGCTTGCGACAAATAACCAACAAATTTTTGTCGGGTGCGAGAATGCCGACAGCCTTGGAACGTGCCGGAGATTTTAGCCAATCTGCAACTAAGCCCAAAGACCCTTCAACCGGAACGACTCTTACTAATGCGACGACCTTTGCCTGCAACGGTGTCACTGGGGTTATCTGTGCCAATCGTCTTGATCCGATTGCTTTGAAAATTCTCAACGATTTTATTCCGGTTGCTAATTCTACTAACCCAAACGGCACACCGGGTTGGCAGGGAAATGTTCCGACACCCTACAATACAAATGAGTATTTAGTAAAACTTGATCATCAACTTACTGAGGCACATCGTTTATCTTTTACCTATTTTAATACCGCCGGAAGCACCACAGTTTTCCCGGGAAGTGGCAATGTGCCTTGGGCAACTCAGAATTTTACCTGGCGGCAGCATAACGTTAATTTGAGCGATGTTTGGGTTATCTCGCCTGACAAAGTTAATCAGCTCTGGCTGACCTATACTCGTAACTTCGGCGGTCGTTTGAATCAGCCGGCTACTTCGTTGAAAGATTTGGGTTCATCTTTCTTACCGCAAGGTGCTCCATCCTTGCCGCAAATTACTGTCAGCGGTTATTTCACGCTTTCAAACGCTATCGGCGGACCGACAGCGGGAACCAACCTTTATGCGATTCGCAATGTTCTCAGTTGGAATACCGGTAAACATTCGATCAAATTAGGCGGGGAACTTTCGCTTAACAAAGACATTCAGGAAACTTTGCTCAATAACTATGGCGTATTTACCTTTAATAACACAGCAACCGGAAATGCCTTCGCAGATTTTCTGTTGGGTATTCCAAGTGCAGTAACGCAGGATGCGCCGGTCAAAGGTTATACAAATACCTGGTATACCGCATTGTTTATGCAAGACGACCTTCGCGCGACTTCAAATTTGACTTTGAATTTAGGACTTCGTTGGGAAGTTCAAACTCCGCCGACCGATCCGCTTAATCGTTTTGTCAATTATGTTCCCGGACAGAAATCAACCGTCAATCCGCTGGCTCCGGTCGGTGCCTTATTTTATGGTGATCCGGGCGTTGAAAGAGGCGGGATTCCGGTCAGCTATAAACATTTTTCACCTCGTTTAGGATTTGCCTACGATCCTTTTGGCGATGGAAAAACATCTATTCGCGGCGCGATGGGATTGTTTTACGGAAGTATTTCGGGTAACGAGTGGAATACAATGACGAATTTTCAACCTTTCTCTACCCGTCTGACTTTCACCAATATCAATCGTAACGGAACCGGAGCATTGCTCAGAAGTCCTTATAACAATTACGTTGGCGGCGCTCCATTCCCTTATACCGGAACATTCACCAACGGCGGCGGCTTTTTTGCAGTTTCCCCGGATTTTGAATTTCCGCGCACTCTTCAAATGAACTTTTCGGTTCAGCGTCAAATTACTAAAGACCTGACGGTTGGCGTGGCTTATGTCAATTCTGTTGCCCGCAAATTACCGTTTGGACGTGATGTTAATGCGCCGATTCCAAATGCAACCGCAACCACGGCAGGAGCCAACGTTCTTTCCAGACGACCAAATCCGGCTTTCGGAGCCGTCAACGTTCTGGATTCGGATCAAAGTGCGGATTACGAAGGTTTGCAGATCACCGGACAAATGCGGCTTAACAAAATTTTTAGTTTTAATGGGTTCTATACTTTAAGTAAAACTACAAGTTCAGTTGAGCTTCATAACAATACAACACAAGGGTTAGCGCAGAACTATCGTGATTTAGATGCCGAAAAAGGATATGCGGATACAGATCAGCGTCATATTTTCAGTTTGAGCATGAATTTTCAACCGGATTTCTACAAAGGCGAAAGTAAGGTTTTGAAAGGAATCTTCAATGGCTGGAGTCTTTCACCGATTATTAAAGCCCGAAGCGGAAGACCCTTTACTGTTACAAACGGAAACGTTGATGCCAACCTTGACGGAGCAGGAGGCACTGATAGAGCACGGCTTCTTTGTGATCCGCATCTTGATAATCCTACAGCGGCAATGTGGTTCAACACGGCGTGCTTTGCTCAAAATCCGGTTGTGACGGGGCAAGCCGTTGACGGAACTTCGCCGCGCAACTACCTGCACGGTCCTGGTTACCGGGTGCTTGATCTTGCATTGACACGGACTTTCCGTTTCGGAGAAAGATACAAACTTAATCTTCGAGGTGAAGGAACAAATGTGCTGAACCTTGTCAACTTAGGACAACCAAATGCGTCAGTTCCGGCGACGACTTCGACAACTTTCGGCACTATTAGCGATGGTGGAGCGATGCGTATTTTGCAGTTCGGAGTGCGTTTGACCTTCTAGTAAAAAGGTAAACAAAATAGAGTTCATTTAAGTTCCATTAAAATTTATCTGAACTCTATTTATATCCAAATTTGAAAAGATCTTGACTCAAGAAAAATTAATTTTTAAATCATTATGACACCTGAAATAAAACAGTTAGAAGCATTAGTTACCGATTGGACAAAAGTTCCGGTTGAGAATCTTCCTGACAACATTGAACGGCAGATGATCGTCGGCAAAAATATTATGGTTTGCCGCTTAAAATTTCCGCCGCATACTATTACAACTCCGCACGACCATCCGCACGAACAAATGACGATTGTTGAAAAAGGCAAAGCCAGATTTATTGTCGGAGATGAAGAAAAAATAGTTAGTGCAGGCGATTTTCTTCATTTTCCGCCTGATACCTGGCATGGCGCAACTATGTTGGACGAAGAAGTCATTTTAATTGATATTTTTTCGCCGATTCGGGAGGATTTTCTTAACAAGTAGATAAAGCGATTTTTGGTTTTAGGTCTTCGGTCTGTGACTGAAGACCTTTTGATTTTTTGCATTGGACTTGTGACTTCAGACTTGAAACCTTACAATCAATCTTTATGTTTATTGACCGCGTAAAAATCAAAGTCAAAGCAGGTGACGGCGGAAACGGCGTGACAGCTTTTCGGCGCGAAAAATTTGTTCCTCGCGGAGGTCCGAGTGGTGGCGACGGCGGAGTCGGCGGAAGCGTTTGGCTCGAATCGGAAGAAGGCTTAAATACTCTGCTTCATTTACGTTATAATCCCGAGCACAAAGCGGAACGCGGACGGCACGGCGAAGGCTCTAACCGTCACGGCAAAGACGGCGAAGATGTAACTGTCAAAGTTCCGGTCGGCACACAGGTTTTTGATCCTGAAACCAACGATCTGGTTTTTGATTTTACCGAGCCGCACCAGCGTTTTTGTGCGGCCAAAGGCGGCAAAGGTGGATGGGGAAACTCGCATTTTGCGACACCGACCAAACGCGCTCCGAAATACCATTACAACGGCAGACCGGGCGAAGAAAAAGAATTTCAGTTGGAACTGAAACTTATTGCAGACGTTGGGCTTTTGGGATTTCCCAACGCCGGAAAATCAACGCTGATTTCGGTAATTTCCGCAGCTAAACCAAAGATTGCCGATTATCCTTTTACTACGCTTGAACCGAATTTGGGTGTGGTTGACATCGGCGATTTTCGCACCTTTGTCGTGGCGGATATTCCCGGACTGATCGAAGGGGCACACGAAGGTGCAGGACTTGGCGACAGATTTTTGCGCCATGTTGAACGCACCAAACTTTTACTGCATCTGGTTGACGTTTCTTCGCTTTCTGGCAGAGATCCGATTGAAGATTACGAAATCATCAACCGCGAAATTGCCTCGTTTAATCCCGAATTGGCACAACGTCCGCAAATCGTGGTGGCGACAAAACTTGACGCTTTGGACGACCCCGAAAGATTAGAAAGTTTGCGGAAACGGGCGAAAAAAGATAAAAAGCCATTCTTTGAAATTTCATCAGTAACTAATCAGGGAACACGCGAATTAGTCGCTAAGGTTGCACAAATTTTAGACGATATGAGACGCGATGAAGTTGAACAACAACAGCAATTGGCTTATGAAAGAGAAATGCAAGCCCGGATAGATGCCAATAGAAACCAGTAAAATCTTTGATTTTAGAATGAAAGATGGTTCGCGCAATTTTGCCGATTTGCCTGAAGCAGTATTTTTTGACGAATTGCGTGAAATTGCCAATAAGTTTGAAGGCGCACAAGAAACCGGATTCATCACAGATTGGATGACAGAAGTCTGGCTTGATTTTGATTATCGCGGACATAAGTTTTCGATCAATAATCAAATGGGTGAGTATTGGTTTTTTGTGGAAAATCCGAATTGCTCCGATGAGATTTTGTGCGAAGTTATGGAACATTTTGAAAATTTTCTGGTTAAATGAAAAAAATTGCATTTTACGGCGGCAGTTTTGACCCGCTTCACAATGGACATTTGCAGATTGCGAACAAATTGACCGAAGTTTTTGCGTTGGATGAATTTGTTTTTATTCCCGCTTTTCACGCGCCGCATAAAAAGGATAAAAAGCCAACATCTGCCTTTCATCGTTACGCAATGCTTTGTCTGGCAACTAATGATGCGCCGAAAATCAAAGTTTCAAAAATGGAGTTGGATTTGCCCGAAAAGCCTTATTCGATTGAGACTTTGAGCAAATTAAAGACTGAATTGCCTGACGCAAAGATCTTTTTTGTGATGGGTGCGGATTCGTGGCAGGACATTACGACCTGGCGCGAATGGGAAAAAGTTTTGACGATTGTGAATGTAATTGTCGTCACTCGACCGCCGGTTGAAATCGGTTTTTCGCACATTACGCCCGAAATTCAAAGACGAATTGTTGATTTGCGTGATAAAATTGATTTTGAACTTGAGGAAGAAGATAGAATTTATATTACAAATGCGGTTGAAATAGAAATTTCAGCCACGGAAATTAGAAATAGTATTAGAGAAAACAGCAGCGATTGGCAAGCAAATGTGCCGGAGGAAGCTGCGAAATATATTGAGAAATACGGAATTTATTGAAAAAATTGAACGGAACGCCGTCATCTTGACGGCAAAGATTGCATCAGCAATCTAATCAACTTTAATTTTCTTTCAAGTTGAAATTAAATGAAGAAAGTTTGAACGCCGGAGCGTTCATTGCCAGCAAGATGCTGGCGTTCCTTGATATAAGCTAAATAAACAGATGGAAGCATTAAAAGAAAAAGTATTACATCCTGAAAAGAAAGAAACATTAGTAGTTACCGCAGTCAAAACACCTTTTGCGGAATTGGATGAGTCTGTCAAATTGGCTCTGCACTGTGCCTCAGAGAAAAAAGCGGTTAATACAAATGCGCTTGATTTGCGCGAAATTGCGAGTTTTACCGAATTTTTTATCATCACCAGCGGAACAAACCAGCGTCAAGTGCAGGCGATTGCCGATGAAATCGAGGAAAAGCTCAAGAAACAACTTTCAACTCGTCCGGTTCGCATCGAAGGCTACACTACCGCCGAATGGGTTTTGATGGACTACGGCGATTTTATCGTGCATATTTTCGAGCAAAAAGCGCGTGAGTTTTACGATTTGGAAAGATTGTGGCGCGATGCGAAGAAAGTAGATTTACCTGAGAATTTATAGTTTATGGCTCACATTGTTTTACTTGGAGATTCGATTTTTGACAACAAAGCTTACATTGGGAATGAACCTGATGTTATTTCGCATCTCCAAGGAATAATTCCTTCAAATTGGCAAGCCGCCTTAAATGCAGTTGACGGAAGTTTGGTTGAAAACGTTAGCGGACAATTACTCAAAAGTCCGCCCGATGCAACTCATTTTGTGATTAGTGTCGGCGGAAACAACGCCATTATGAACGCCGATGTGTTGGGATTAAAAGTAAGTTCTGCGGCAGAAGTTTTTAATAATCTTTCAGATAGAATCAGCACTTTTGAATTTCATTACCGGGAAATGCTGAAAACTGTTTTGAGTCGAAATTTACCGACTACTGTTTGCACCATTTATTATCCGAACTTTCCCGAACCTAATTTTCAAAAACTTTCAACAACGGCTCTCAGTTCATTCAATGATGTCATTATCAAACAGGCAATCTCTTTTGGCATTCCTTTATTGGATTTGCGTTTAATTTGTAATGAAAAAGACGATTATGCCAATGAAATAGAACCTTCGAGCAAAGGCGGACGCAAAATTGCGGCAAAAATCCTTGAAGTAATAAACAATCACGATTTTGCAATAAAACAAACACGAGTGTATTGTTAAGTCAATAAAATTAAAAAAAGTCGGTAGCTTTCCCAATAAAAGCTGCGTAGTATTCAAAACATCCCCAATATTTGAGGTAAAAAATGCAACCTAAATTTGTTCTTACGCTTTTAGTGGCAGTCTTTTTGTTTATTTACAACATTTCAGCTCAATCTTTGCAGACGGTTTCCGGCACGGTCAAAGATCAAAACGGAGCAGTTGTTGTTGGGGCACAGGTCATTTTGCGTGGTGTGATTTCGCGTTCAGTAGTGACTGATTCAAACGGTAATTTTTCGTTCGCAAATATATCGTCCGGCGATTACGAATTAAAGATTTCAGCGAATGGTTTTGCTGAGCAATCAGAAAAAATTGCTGTTGACGGACAAGCCAGAGCTTTAGAGATCCGTCTTGAAATCGGTTCTCCAACCGTTACCGTAACTGCCGAAGTCGGGAATAATGTCGAACGCGAAAATATTCCGCAAGCCATTAATTTAATTGGGGAAAAACAAATTTCGGAACGTGTCAATCCGATTTTGGCTCAAGCCGCGCAGGAAGAAGCCGGAATTAATGTTCAGCGCACCAGCCCGACGATGGGGGGGATTTTTATTCGTGGTTTGGTCGGCACAAAAGTTAATGTTTATGTGGACGGAGTCCGCTATACAACTTCGGCACAACGCGGCGGGGTTAGCACCTTTTTTAACTTAAATGATGCAAGCAATATCCAATCAATCGAAGTTTTGCGTGGGGCAAATTCGGCTCAATACAGTTCGGACGCACTTGGCGGAACGATTAGCATTCTTAGCAAACTGCCAACTTTAGGCGATGATAAATCCGAATTTCACGGTGAAATAAATACAAATTTTAATTATGCTGACCGATCTTTCGGCGGCTCAACGCTATTCAGCTACGGAACAAATAAATTAGGCGGTTATATCAATTTAACCGGACGCAGAGTTGGTGATTTACGGGTTGCCAACGGGCTTGATTCACACTCGGCTTTGACCAGATTTTTAGGGTTGCGGTCAAATATTTTGGGTGACAGATTGCCAGATACGGCTTTTCAACAATACGGCGGCAGTTTTCGCCTGAATTATTCTCCAACTGATGATAGCCAAGTCGTTTTTAATTATTCACGCAATCAACAGGATAACGGCAAACGCTATGACCAATTACTTGGCGGTGACGGAAATTTGATTGCCGACCTCAGAAATTTGATGCTTGATTTTGGCTACATCCGTTTTGCCAAACAAAATTTCGGATGGTTTGATTCGGCATCATTTACAGTTTCATTTAACAGCCAGCGCGAAGAACGGGTTAATCAGGGTGGACAGGGTGATCCGTTCGGTTCGATCACACATCAATACGAACGCACCAATGCCACCGGATTCAGTGCTTTTCTGGACAAAGATTTTTCAAATAATTCTTTCTTGATCGGCGGCGACCTTTACCGTGAGAGAATAAATGCACCGGCTTACACTCTGAATCCGAGAACAAATGCCTTCACACTTTCGCGTCCGCGTGTGCCGGACGAAGCACGTTATACTTTGGGCGGAATTTTTGTGCAGGATGCGTGGCAGGCAGTTCCTGACAGATTAAGAATTTCGGGTGCATTGCGCTACAATGCAGCAAAATATAAAGTTAATGCCTCCGATAGTCCGGTTGTCAACGGACTTCGCCTCTGGAATGATGATTCGCTGACGGTTGGCGATTTTTCGGGAAGAATCGGCGCAGTTGTCCGAATTGCCGAAGGCGCAAGATTTGCTTTCAATTACAGCCGTGGTTTTCGCGCTCCGAGCATTACCGATTTGGGAACTCTGGGCTTAACCGGCGACGGATTTGAAGCGGATTATTTTTCGGCAAACATTTTAGGCGGAACTATCGGGACGACAGCTGATGCTGCTGCTGTTACAACAGGTTTACCCGTTACCAAACAACGCTCGGAACTTACCGATAGTTACGATTTTAGTTTTCGTTACGGCAACAAGCGTTTTGAGACAGAAGCAACGATCTTTCTGATTGATTTCCGCGACTCCATTACTAAACAGGCTTTGATCTTACCTGTCGGAGCTACCGGAAAAATGTTGGGCGATCAGGTAATTACGAGTCAAAATGCCAATGGTGCAGTTTTCGTTTCGCTTTCAACTGCACCGGTTTTAATCAGAGCCAATTATACGGCAGCCAAAATTTACGGATTTGAATACGAAGCCGAGGCAAAACTAACCAAAGAAATTAAATTTACCGGAAATTACACCTACATTCATGCCGAAGATAAGGCAACCGGATTGCCGCCGAATATCGAAGGCGGAACTCCGCCGCCGACAGGGTTTGTCAGTTTCAAATATGAACCGATCGGCAAACCTTTCTGGGTTGAACTTTACTCAACTTTAGCGGATCGTCAGGATCGTCTTTCAACGCTTGACTTAGGCGACAGACGAACAGGTGCAACCCGCACCAGAACACAAATTCAAAACTTTTTCCGGCGCGGTGCGTGTGTGCGAGGGCTAACCAATAATCCCGACGGCATTTGCGGAACAGGCGATGAAACTACGCTTTTGGCAACCAATGAAACTATCGCTCAAGTCCAAAATCGTCTTTTGGGAAGCGCAACTTCTGCTCCGCTTTTCACTTATTTGCCGGGTTATGTCACGGTAAATCTGCGCGGCGGCATCAGAGTTGGCGAAAAATCCAACATAACTTGGGCATTTGAAAATATTTTCGATAATCAATACCGCAATCCAAGCTGGGGAATTGATGGCGCAGGCAGAAGTTTTAGAGTTGGTTATCGTTTCCGCTTTTAATTTTAAATTACAAATCGCATCAGGACGCAGAGTTTATTTTGAATTTCTCTGCGTTTCTTTTTTGGAAGAAATAGTTATAACACCATTGTTTCAAATAAATGTTCCAGCATTTCCCTGGCATTAGAGCAAAATCCCGTGTGAATCGGTGAAGCTTGAATAATGGTGCTGCGAACTGCGGTCAGCCAATAAAATCTTTCACGGGGGGGTAATTTTCCAATAACACCTGCTTCCTTTGCTCCTTTGCAGATTTTTGGAATGATTTCGAGGTAGTTTTTGACTTTCTCCGCATCCGCTTTCGGTGCAAAAGCCTTTAATTTTTGTTCATCAAGATAAATTCGTGTTTCTAAAAATTTTTGTGCAGGACAGGAAAGGATGATACCGACATTAAAAAACTCTTCGCGCTCGACGCGGGGAACGAGGCGAATGACGGCATAATCAAACGTGCAATTTTCGTGCATCAATCGCCTCCTTGACAAAATTTTCTCTTGATTCCAAACGATTGATTAAAAACTCCAGATAAACTTTTCGCTGTTCCGACGGATTTTCCAGCCATTCATCGGGAATCAATCCGACAATGTTTTCTAAGATTTCGGGTGTTAGTTTTTGACTTAAAACTTCATCGGCTCTTTCTATTTTATCGGCAAATGGCAGCAAAATATGTTGTTTTATCAGCGAAAAAGGATTGGCACTGTTTTCCAAAAATCTTTCCCAATTGTGATGAAAATAAAAGGACGCGCCGTGGTCTATCAGCCACAAATTGTTTTCCCAAAAGAGAATATTGGCATTTCGAGGCGTGCGGTCAACATTGGCGGTCAACGCATCAAACCAAACTATTTCCGAAGCAAGTTGACTATCAGGTTTTATAATCATCGGATCGTAGGTAATTGAGCCGGATAAATACTCCATCGCCAAATTCAAACCGCCGCTGAATTTAATCAAATCCTGAATTTCCGGGTCAGGCTCAGTTTTAGCCAGAGCCGCATCTAACTCGGCGAACACGATTTCGGGAATCCGAAAGCCTAAAACGCGAGCGATCTCTCCCACAATCAGTTCGGCAATTAGAGCTTTGACACCTTGACCCGCACCCCGAAATTTGAGGACAGACAGCTTTTTATCTTCATCTTCGATAATTGCCGGCAGTGAGCCGCCTTCGCGCAAAGGCGTAACGTAGCGAATGACTTTGACAGTTCGTAAATTCATAAATCTAAACAGCAGAAACGTAAAAGAATTATAGCCTACTTTATCAAACTTACCGGTTGTGAGAATATTGTTTTTTCGCTATGAGGTTTCGTTTTCTGTGGATTGGCAAAACTAAAGAGAAAAATTGGCGCAGTTTGCAGGAAGAATACCTGCAACGCTTGTCACATTTCGTCAAATTTGAGATAACAGAAATCAAGGAAAGTGCAGCACACGAAACTAAAGACGTGGAAGGCAACCGAATCTTAGGAAACCTGAATCAAAGTAGCTTCGTATGTCTGTTGGATGTGAAAGGGTCTGAGATAAACTCGCATCAATTGGCTGGGAAAATTGAAAATTGGCAGAATCGGGGTCAGAAAGAAATCGTTTTTGTCATTTGCGGACAGGACGGAGCCTCTTCTGAGGTTGTCGAAAGAGCCGATTATAGTTTATCTTTATCACGCCTGACTTTGACGCACGAAATGGCGCGAGTTATTTTAATTGAGCAATTATACCGTGCATATACCATAATCAAGGGGTTTCCATATCAGAAATGACTGAAATAAATATTGATAGCATTAAAGAAAACCTTCTCGCTGAGCGAGACACTTTGTTTGCCAAATTAAATGGCAACGACCTTTCGGTTGACGACACCGAAACTCCCGATCCGGTGGATCTAGCCGTCCAAAATTATTCCAAGAACGTCCTTTTGGCAGTTTCCGAAAATGACAGCCGCCAGCTTCAAATGATTGACGAAGCCTTGCAGCGCATCGAAGACGAAGAATACGGCACTTGTCAAAATTGCGGTAAAGAGATTATGCCGAAGCGTTTGCAGGCAGTTCCGTGGGCACGTTATTGTCTGAGCTGTCAGGAATTGGTCGAAAAAGGTCTGATCGAAGACGAAGAATAATCGTAAAGTGAAAAGGTGAGATGGTTTTAAAAGTGAGAAGATTGGTTGATTAATGCCAAATTTCACTTTTTCACTCTTTCACTTTTCCACTTTTTCACGTTTAAATGTCTGTTTTTTATGATTCACTCCTAACTCTAATTTATCCGCAGGCTTGCCAAATCTGCCAAAAAAGTGTGGAACGGCAAGCAGATGGATTTGTTTGCGCGGATTGTTGGGAAGAAACACCAATCTTTAATGGAAACGAAACGCTCTGTCACAAATGCGGAGCGTTTTTGCTTGATAAACCATCGCATTTTGAAACTTTTTGCCGAAGATGTGATGATGATTTTTATGATTCTGCCAAAGCCGCCGGAACTTACGAAGATGCGCTTTTAACTTCAATTCTTAATCTTAAACATAAACCTTTTGTGCCGAAGACATTGGGCGATTTATTGCTCCAAACTTTTCTTGATTCGGACTTTCAAAATTCAGATCTAATAATTCCCGTGCCGCTTTCGCTCAAAAGATTTGCCGAACGCGGATTTAATCAGGCGGAACTTTTAGCCGATAATCTAGCCCGACAGATCAATTTGACCGTTGATAAAACCAGTCTTAAACGTCGAATCCATACCGAAAAAAGCCGGCGCGGAATGGACAGAAAATCACGGATGGAGAGCGTCAAAAATGCTTTTGAAGTTGTTAGTCCGCGATTGATCGAAGGTAAAAAGGTTCTTTTAATTGATGATGTTTTTACCAGCGGTGCAACTGTTTCCAATTGTGCAAAGGCTTTGAAAAAAGCGGGAGCCGAAACGGTTTATGTTTTGACTGCAGCAAGGGCAGTTTAAGTCTCAGGTCGTAAGTCTCAAAGTCTCAGGTCTAAAATCCAAATCACTTCGCCTAAGCCAAAAGTAAGTTAAAGAATTTGAAAAGTTCGATCAAGAAAAGGAAAAGACTTTAGATCTGAGATTATTGAAACCGGAGTCTTAAATCAGCGAAGATTCTTTCCTTTTCCAAGCCTTTTCAGATCATCTTTAGCTGCCGAATAATCTTTTGTCCACGAACATTTGTTATCTGACAAGGCTCCGTCATTATTTCCTTTAGCATAGACCAGATATTTATTGCCCACTTTGAACCAAGCCTGATAGTGCATATTTTCGTAATAGCTGACTTCGACAGTTTTACTTGCTTTTCCTTTCCAATACTTTTCAACCTGAAAGGTAAAAACCTTATCGTCTCCCTCTTTTCTTTCGCTGAGGATCGTTCCGACAAAAATGACCTTTGAATTTTTATACTCGGATTCAAAAGTCGGCATCGCGCATTTGGCAAAAGATACCGATTCGGTTGCCGGAATATTTGTGTTGGTTGCAGAGAAGCTCGTAAATATTGTGAATAATGAAAAGATTATGGTTAATAAGTTCATTGTTTTAACTCCGTGCGGAAAAGCTCCGTTAATTAAAGAATGTTTGACTTCTAAAATCTTGCAGACTGTCTTAAAAATAGGTGAAGCTATCTTTAAGTATCGAAAGGCTAACAAAAAAATAGCCGTTTGAGTATAAAAGACAGGAAGTCGAATATAAAAGATAGCTGTTTGAACCTAAAATATAGGAAACGCTATCTAAAACATAGCCGAAGCTATCTAAAATATAACCGAAGCTATCTAAAATATAGGCAAAGCTATCTAAAATACCGGAAAAGCTATCTAAAATACTACCGAATTGATATAAATGAATACTTTAACTATGGAAAAGGAAACGTTTAGACGATTATAATATTAATTAATGTCAGTTAGCAGACAAATTTTATGATTTGAAACTTATATATTTAAACTTGATTTAATTCCCAAAGATTAAAATCATAGCGAACAGAGGGAAAAGATAATGATTCAAGTTAAAAAAAAGACTGTTTTAACTAAAATAACTCTAGCGGTAAGGTTTAACCTGCTTATTTCTCTCGCCATATCAACTTTTCTACTGATTTTACTCAATGCAAATAACTGTTTTGCTATTAACTCTTTTGAAGAAATCAAAAATTATTTGATCAATAAAACTAATCTTGAGAACAACGATCTTTCCCAATTGGAAAACGGCAAAATGGTTTCCAAATTACTAGCTGTTGATAATAAAAAAGAAGTCGCGGTTTTTGGTGTAATTCCAATTAACACTCAGCCTGATCTTGCGTTTCAGGCATTTCAGGAAAGTCTTATTCGGCAAAGCAGTAAATCAAGCAATGATTTCGGCAGCTTTAGTAATCCGCCAACCCCCGAAGATGTGCAGAACCTGACTTTAGAAGATAGGGATATTGAAGACCTCAAAAAATGTGAAATCGGTAATTGCAATGTGAAATTATCTGCCGAAATGATAGAACGGTTTCAGAAGGAAATAGATTGGAATGCTCCTGATTATGCCAAACAAGCTACAAAACTATACCGGCAGATGATTTTGGATTATGTTCGGGATTATTTGTTGCGGGGCGATGCTGCTTTGATTAAATATGATGATAAAAAAGATACCGTTAATTTAGCTGATGAAAATAGCTCACTCCTTAATGAATCAATTTTGGTAAATGACTTTGCTCCTGATTTTGCCAAATACATTAAGGACTTTCCACATTCCGAACTGCCAAATATTACTCAATCAATTACCTGGGCAAAAGTTAAATTCGGTTTAAAACCCGTTATCATCGTTACTCAAACGATCAATTACCGAATAGAAAATACCGATGTTTCACCTCAAATCTTTTCCGTGACCAAGCAAATCTATGCCAATCATTACTTTGAGTCTTCTTTAGGATTAGCCGCCGTTATCAAGGCTCAGGATAATAAGGATAATCCTAAATCTTATCTTCTCTATTCAAACTATTCACGTTCCGATGCTCTGGGCGGAACTCTCGGGAAATTAGCCCGCAAAACTGTAGAAACTCAGGCAGTAGATAAACTTGAAACTTTATTACAAACGGCAAGATATATCTCCGAATCAAAATCTGCTGATCCTGATGAATCCACTTCATTTTCAGGTCAGCCGGATTTAATCAAAAACTATTCTTTCTGGTTACTATCTATGTTGGTGATTGCCGCTCTGTTGTTTTGGTTTGCTCTAAGAAAAACATCGAAAAAAGGGGTTCTTAAAACTAATAAAAGCGCATAGGTATCAGTGGAAAGTGGAAAATGGAAAGTGGAAAGCGGAAGAGTATCTTTAATTTACCGCTTTCCATTTATATTTATGCTAAGTTGTGTGAAAAAGATAGATACAAAATTCCCCTACTTTTTAAGGAGGGGGGTCCCGCTACGGGACGGGGTGGTTTTCTTAAAAGCAGCTATTTTACTCTCATAGGTTGAATCAACCACCCTCCCCTTTGGGTATCCCTCCTTAGCAAGGAGGGAAGTTTTGTTTCTTCTATTCATGCAACTATACTAAGTTGTGTGAAAAAAAGAAGAGATTTCAAGATAAAATTTAAGAAATTATTACAAAAGATTTGAAAAAGTTTTGATTTCCACCTTCAGGCGGCTTTTCATTAAGGTTTAGCCTGCTAAAGCAGGAACTCGGAACTTTTAAGAAACACTTAAACTTTCCATTTTCCACTTTCCACTTTCCACTACAATTTGTATCTGACCTTTTTCTTCTTCAGTTCGTTATCTTCGACTTCGATATTCTGCAAACGCATCGTTACATCGGCATTCATGGTAAGCTCGGCGCATTCGCCGTTCTTCAAATGAAAATATCCGGCAGCGGCGATCATCGCTGCATTATCCGTCGAAAGATGTTTGGAGGGGAAATAGACCGGCAAATTCAGCTTTTCACCAAGTTTTTCCGAGGCATTCCGCAAATACCCATTACAGGCGACTCCGCCGGCTACGATCAAGGTTTTTGGAAATAGCTCATCGGCTAATTTCTCTACCGATTTTAAGAGCGAACGCACCACCGTGTCCTGAAAAGAGGCGCATAGATCTTTTATTTCCTGACTGATTCCTCCGCCGTCTTGAACAGGTTCAATATTGTTTTCTCTGATGTATCTGGCGACCGCCGTTTTTAGTCCGCTAAAGCTGTAATCAGGTCGTCCGTCCGAAATTTTGGCAATCGGGAACCTGATCTTTTTGGCATCACCTTCACGGGCTAACTTTTCAATGACCGGACCTCCCGGATAACCGAGATTGAGCATTTTTGAGACTTTATCAAAAGCCTCGCCTGCCGCATCATCACGGGTTCGGGCAATTACTTTATATTTTCCTTCTTCGGGCAGATAAAATAAATTAGTGTGTCCGCCAGAAACGATCAGCGCAAAAGCCGGATACTGAACCGGAGGATTTTCAAAATTGACCGAATAAACGTGACCTTCGATATGATTGACTCCGACAAAAGGAATTTCTAACCCAAAAGCCAACGCTTTGGCATAAGAAACACCAACGAGGAGCGAACCGATCAAACCGGGACCTTGTGTAACAGCAATCGCATCAATTTCTTTCAAATCAACCTTGGCTGTTTCCAGAGCCTCGGTCACAATCGGGTCAATCTTTGCCAAATGTTCCCGCGAAGCAAGTTCCGGCACGACTCCGCCCCACGGACGATGCAGCTCGATCTGCGAAGAAATGACTGACGAGAGAATTTCGCGTCCATCGCGGACAACTGCCGCCGCCGTTTCATCGCAACTGCTTTCGATTCCTAAAACCAACATATTTTAAGTGTAAAGTGATGATGGATAAGTGACAAGTTTTGAGTTTTGAAAATGCTTTTGGTAGGCTGCTTGAATTTGAATTTATGTTCGGAGAATTATAATGATTTAAGTCTTAAGATCAAAAACTCTACACCTTTTCAAAATGTTATAAAGGGTAGAGTTTTGATTTTAATAGTTAGAGTTGTAATGAAGAAAAGACACGTTTTTTCTGTATTGGAGACAGATCAGATGGTTTTATTGTTCGTTGCAGTCAGATTCTTCCCATTTTGTGAGTTTCATTTCACCATAAGGGGCTCTCCAAACAATAACTGTTGCCCAAACTGTAACTCCGTCTTCGCCTTCTTTTATTGGTGGTGCATATACTTCGATACAAAGGCGATAATTAGTTCCTTGAACAACTTGCCGTTCGGCTTTGGCAATACTTTGCAGTTCAAGTTTTTGCTTTAATTCCTTAGCTTTGGTAGTAACAGCGAAATCCGCCGCAAATTTTACATCTTTATCTTCAACATTTGCGGATCTATATCCACCTACACTGGGCACATTTTGCCCGAATGCACTTGTTGCACAAGCTGCCAGAATGAAAACCACCGCAATAAAGAAAATTCGTGACGAATTTTGTTTCATTTAGAAATCTCCAAGTCTTTTAAATTCGAAAAACCCTTAACTTTTAACCTGTTTTTATCAAAAAGTCAAAACTTAATAGAACTTGCTAATAACTGATTTTGCCAACAAAAGACAAGGGTTACAGTTATTAACAATCACAACAACCACCGCAATCACAACTGTCACAGCAGCCACTGCAGCAATCGCAATTATCACAGCCGCATTCACCGCAATCGCAACAGCACTCGCAATCATCGCAGTCACAACAGCAAAGAAAACATCCGTTACTATTGCCGCCGTCGCTTCCGCCGCCTTTCAATCCGCGTTTTCTTTTTCCCTGAGGTTGTCCGCCGCTTTCGGGGGGAAGTGGAGGAGGAGTATAGCCGCCGCCCGTTCCTTCGCCGTCCATCTGCATTATATTTCTGGGAAAAGCCAAAACCGCACCGACAATAGAGCCGATAAACATCAGATTAAAACTCAGTTCAGCACATTCACGGGCAGATTTTGCTTCCTTCGCGTGAACCGGAGAGATAAACGCAAAGGCTAAAACAAAGATAAAGATAGGCAAAGCAGCCGCCCACGAATGATTTGCCGTCAATTCTTCGGCACGAACTTTGGCACGCTCAAATCTTTCGGATAAAGTCAGACGTTTTTTAGTTTTGCAGACCAGAGCAGGGAGTTTTGTTTCGATTTTTTTCTGCAAATTGCTTCTTAAACGTGAGGCAAAAAGTTGCTTTCTGGTTTCAGAAATCGGTAATTCGTAAATATTCGAGATAATTTCGCTTTCTAACTCAAGCAAAATCGAAACGCTTTTAGCTTTTCCTTTTTCGCCGAATACCGAACGCAAAGCATTAAATTGGTTATGCTTTTCATCCTTTTCAAAATCTTCAAACGCATCCAAAAGATAGATTAACTTGCCGAACGCAAAACCGATTTTGCGGGCGAGAGTTTCGATTTCAGTTCTTTTGACTAACTTCGCGCCCTCTTGGAAGAAAGTGGCAGTAGCATTGGCAGTCGGCAGGGCTAATTCGTCCAGATTCAGACTTTCACTTTCACGTTTTTCCTGTGTTTCCAATAACTCACGCACTTTTTCAAGCGGAAAGTTCCACTTTTTCAATAGTTTTTCGGCTTCGATAAATTCTTTAGAAAAGATTCGATGCGCCAGTTTGAAACGCTTTTGGCGAGTGTCGGCAACGTGATCGGCAATTTTGAATTCGGTTAAAATAACATTGGTCGTGGCGGCAAATTGAAGCAACAACGGCATCTCATTTTTCGGCAAACTGAGGCAGTTATAGGACTGATACGATGCCTGCCAACCTTCAACCTTTTCTTCGCTCAAACTCGTCAAAATCTCAGCCAGAAAAACCGTATCGTGATTGAGTAAAAGCCTTGATTTTTGTCCGTAAAGACTGCCGATTGTTTTACAAGTTCCGCAATAATGCAGACGGCGAAAACGCTTTTCCTCTGCGGACATTCCACAGCTCTTTGCACGCATTAAACCAAACATATTTTTTTATCCGAATAGTTTAGAAATAAATTCCCAAATTTGATAAAACGCTGATCCTAAAAGGAAAATACTTATTAAAATGGAGCTAACTAAGATTCCAATCAGAATAAAGATGATTGCGATCACGAAAATCCAATCGCCGGTAGTTCCTTTTCCGCGTCCGGCTCCCCGTTCACGAATCAAATCCATATTTTGCTTGTTGGATTTCCAGAAAAAATCAAAAGCATCACCGATAAAAGGAATTGCTCCAACCACATAATCCAAACCGATATTAAAAGCCATTCGGATTAGCGTAATTTTCGGCACTCCGTAACGAACTCCGGCAATCAGAATATAAAATGAAATAAATGAGGTTGCAATGTCACCAACATTCGGAATCAAGCCGATCAGAGCATCAATCCCAAATCTCCAACCGACTCCCGGAACTCTAAAAAGTCCGTCCAAATAATGCGAAAGTGTATCCAGACTTTCTTCGATCTCAATTTGTTTACGCTCTTGTTTCGATAATCCGAAAAGATTTTGTTGCCGCTTGACTTCAATTTTATCAATATTTTCCATAGTAATTTATTTAATTCGCCAAACTTTGATTTCTCCTTTGGTCGAACCGTTGGTAATTAAATTTGTATTGGTCAGGGGCAAAAAATCTGTAATGAACGAACTTCCTTCAGATGCAGAATCATCGGTAATTTGTTTAATTTTTTTTGTTGCAACATCTAGAAGCGTTATCGTTTTAGTTTTGTAGTTATTGATAATTACAGTTTTACATCCATTTGCAACGGAAACTTTTCCGTGGAAATTTCCGCCGAGATTCTGTGGAGTATAAGGAATATATTCTTTTGGAATCGGTAATGTCCGCAGGATTTGACCGTCATTCGTATTAATAAATTTGACTTCCAAAAGGTTGGCAACCGCTAATTCTGCACCGCCTTGGCAAAATGTCGGGGCTGCTTGTGAATAAGTAGAGAGCGAAAATGATTTTTCCGGTTTGCCTAAATTCCAAATGGAAATCCTTGATTCAAGATTGGTTGAAGCCAACAATTTTCCGCCAGGTGAATAGGTCATAAACTTCATTCGCAATCCTTTTTCGCCGAGCGTATTTATTTTTTCTCCGTCTTTAAGATTCCAGATTTCAATCGTTCCGTCGCCCATATCAACCGCTAAATTGAGATTGTCGGGCGAAATTGCCAAAGAATAAATGCTCCAGCGTGTAACGGGAAAAGTTTTGGTCAAGGAAAGGTCGGATGTGTCATAAATATTGACTTCTCCGTAATTATTGCCGGTAATTAAAAATTTTCCGTCATTGGAAAAGATTGCAGAGTTGGCAAATCCTTTGCGTTCCAGCGTCCCGCGCAAGTTTCCGGTTTTCATTTCATAGATATTAAAATCAGAACTATCTTCAGCGGCAAGCAAAGTTCCGGCAGGTGAAAAGAAAAGTAATTCAATTTTGTTTTTGTGCGTAAAGGTGTAATCGGGCGATTGAGAAAAAACGGTAAGCAAAAAGCTCCATAAAATAAACGCGACAAAAAAAACAAATTTTATTGCAGAAGTTTTCATCTTAAAATCAGCCTTTTTTAACTAATTCAAGACTTTATCATACAACTTGCGTGACCTAAAATTTTTTCTCCATTTTTTAATAACGACGGTGTTGGCTTCCAACCGTTTTTCAAGCGAAACTCCAAAATTTTGTCCGCATCGGGCTGATTTTTCCAGACGGCAACTGCCGCGATTGCACCGAGTCAGGTTGTGTCAAAAACTAAATAAACGTCTTGAAAAGGAATGATAACATCGTGCGTAAATTCATCCTGGACAACTACTTCCGGCAAAACTTTAGTTTGGGTATTAAGCCAAGCCATCAACTGCCAAAGATTTTCAGACTGAGGCAAACTTTGTGTGATTTGCTCAATTTTTTCAGTAGAAATATTTTCGGCGTTGTTAATTTTCATTGCCAAATAAAACGGATTTTAATGGAGTTTTGTTCGCAATCTTTTGAGGCATTTTAGGACTTCGTCACGATTTTTACGGGATTTTATCCATTGGGGCAATCTGCTGGCTAAGGATTTATTGGTGTTCGGGGTTCTTTCGCGCAATTTCGCTCCGACATAATCTTCCAAAAAATCCAAATGTTTTTCGCTATAAGCCCACAGCGTTTCTCCGCAGCAAGAAATTTGCAGCCATAGCGGAAGCCGAAAATACCAGTCCACACTCGCGCCGATTCCGATTTCACTGCCTTGCCAATGCTGACGATGGACACAATGAAAACAAACTAAGTTACGGGGAGCAAAGAGTTTTGTGTTCATCTTCTCTGAATCGACGGGAACCGGAGTAACTTTTGCCATTCCCGAACATTTCGGGCAAACGACCAAAAATTCATCGCCGAAATCGTAGATCATTTCTCCATCGTCGGAAAATTTGTTGATTTGTTCGGTAATCTTTATCAATTTCAATGATAAAAAAGCACTAAGTCCTGTTTGTAGCGTTTTGCTTCCCGAATCCAACCGCTAACTTGCCAATATTGCTCACCATTGCCAAGTTCTTTTTCTAATTCTTTAAGCAATTCATCCGTCATATTTTCCGACCGAAGCACAAAAACCGTTGGAAAATCATCAGGAGTGGGAATTTTCATTGGAGCATCTATATCATAGAGTTTGAAGGCTTTAGTTTTCCAAAAAACATCGGCATCGGCGGGATACCACTCACTATTGTTCAAAAATTGTCCAAGCGATTCAATAAAACCTTTGATCGCATACCAATATTTGTAGCCGTATTTTGAATGAGTCGCCTTGCCGTCCAGCAACTCGGTCACAATGTCATTAAAAACGGGTGCATCGGAACTTGAGTCCATTTGGTCAACATTTCTGCCCAAAATATAACAAGCCTTACGAACTTTTGTTCTTTTTGCTGTAACTGTGATGCCAAATCGTGTGTTTAATCTGCTCAAACTAACCCGATAAGGCATTATCCCATAACTCATTTTCGATTTGTGATTTAGGATTTGTTTAAAATCCTGACCTGCTCCTGCTAACTGCTGCTGCCAACTGCTGCTGAACCTTCGCCGTGTTCTGCCAAGAATCTTTCGGCATCAATTGCCGCCATACAGCCTGTTCCTGCCGCAGTGATTGCCTGACGATAATAACTATCCTGGGCATCTCCGCAGGCAAAAACTCCTGCAATATTGGTTTTCATCGTTCTGCCTTCGGTTTTCAGGTAGCCGACTTCATCCATATCCAGAACTCCCTGGAAAAGCTGTGTGTTCGGCTGATGTCCGATAGCTACAAAAACGCCTTGAGTTGGGAAAATTGATTCTTCGTTAGTTTGGTTGTTGAAAATTTTGATTCCGGTGACGCCTTCTTCTTTCGTTCCGAGAATTTCTTTGATTTCGGTATTCCACAAAAACTCGATCTTTTCGTTGGAAAGAGCGCGTTCCTGCATAATTTTTGAAGCCCGAAGTTCATCACGCCGATGAATAAGCGTCACTTTTGAAGCAAATTTAGTTAAAAATGTAGCTTCTTCGACTGCTGTGTCGCCACCGCCAACCACAACAATCGGTTTTCCTCTAAAAAAGAATCCGTCGCAGGTCGCACAGGCAGAAACGCCATTGCCTCCCAAACCGACCGGAACCGGTTCTTCTCCGGGGACACCGAGCCATTTGGCTGAGGCACCGGTTGAGATGATCAGAGATTCGGCTTTGATAATAGTCGTAATCTCTTCGCTGTCCTGACTTTCTTTTCCGTAAAGAGTAAAGGGACGTTGGCTCAAATCAACTTTATCAATCCAGACGTTGATGATTTCCGTGCCGAATCTGAGAGCCTGCGAGCGAAATTCATCCATTAAAACAGGTCCCATAATTCCGCTGGCAAAACCGGGATAATTTTCGACATCGGTAGTGATGGTTAATTGTCCGCCAGGCTGCGGTCCGTCAATTACCAACGGTTCAAGCTGTGCCCGCGAAGCATAGATAGCGGCGGTCAATCCAGCCGGACCTGAGCCTAAAATGACGACTTTGCGATGAATCTCTGTGTTAGACATAAAAATTTATTCGTAACTCCCAATTTCAAATTTTTTCAAAAATACAGTATAACTATCTATCATTAACTTAGTCGAATTACCCCCGCTTTATATTCCGTTGAAATAAAAGTTTATTCGCAATTGTTAATAAAATAGGGTTTTCAAAACTTTATTTTGTGTTAAACTAAACATTCGATTTATTGAATCTTTTAAATTTATAACCTGGAAATGACAACCACTATGCAGCCTCAATTTGAGGAAAAACGCTTCGCATTAAGAATGGCATTGCGTCTCCCGATTGTAGTTTCGGGACGCACCGACGACGGCGCAGCGTGGAGTGAGCCAACCGAAACTGATGATATTTCGACCAGCGGTGCACTTTTTCATTTAAATCAAAAAATCGGTGTCGGAGAGATTTTGTATATTCGTTCGCATCGTCCTGATGGAATGCCGGTTGAGGTCAAAGCTAAGGTTGCGCGGGTTGCGCCGGCGGTTTACGGAACAAATCGGATCGGTGTTTCGATTATTGAACCGGCAGAAAACTGGCTGAGATTCTTTGTTGCCTGGGTAGCTGACGATCAGGTCACAGAAGAAGATTAAAAAAATTAAAAGGTAAAAAGTGAAAGAGTGAAAAAGTTTAACTTGTGAATAAAACTTTTTCACTTTTCTGATTTTGCACAATTTACTTCAAAAAAATATGTCAAATTACGAAACAATTTTAGTTGAAAAACGCGGAAGCGTGGCTGTTTTAACCATTAATCGCCCGGATAAACTTAATGCTTTAGGCTATAAAGTCCATCAAGAAGGCGTAGCCGCCTTAGAAGAGCTAAGAAAAGATTCAGAGGTTCGCGTAGTAGTTATTACCGGGGCAGGCGAAAAATCGTTTATTGCCGGAGCCGACATTAGTGAATTCACCGGAAAAACTCCGGTCACGCAACGAAATATTTTTCAGGAAAAAACGCTTTTTAATTCGATAGATGCTTTCCCAAAACCAATTATTGCAATGATAAACGGCTTTTGTTTAGGTGGAGGCTGCGAAGTTGCTCTGGCTTGTGATATTCGGATCGCCAGTGAAAAAGCCAAATTAGGACAACCCGAAATAAATCTGGGAATCATCCCGGGGGGTGGAGGGACTCAACGTTTAACTAGACTCATTGGCGAAGGTAAATCAATGGAAATGATTCTGACGGGTGATATGATTGATGCACATACGGCTTTTAATTTAGGTTTGGTCAATCACGTTTATCCAGTTGACGAGTTAGAAGCCAAAACGATGGAGCTTGCCAACAAAATCGCGGAAAAATCTCCAATTGCCTTACAGATGGCTAAAGAAGCAGTCAAACTTGCCGCAAAATCGAATCTGGACGAAGGCTTGCGCCGTGAAGTTGATTTGTTTGCTATCTGTTTCTCCAGTCAGGATAAAGAAGAAGGTGTAGCTGCCTTTTTAGAAAAACGTAAGCCTGTTTTTACGGGAAAATAACCAAATGGCTTGACGATTGGCTCTAATTTCGCTAAATTCAATGTTTGCCGATTTCAATTTTGAGGTCAGCAATTGAAAATCGGGGTCGTAGCTCAGCTGGGAGAGCGCATGACTGGCAGTCATGAGGTCAGGGGTTCGATCCCCCTCGACTCCATTAACTTAAAAATTTAGTATTTGTTAGAAAGCCAATAAACACTGATGTTTTAAGGCTTTCTTCTTATTTTTAGCTTGTTTCTATTTGCCGTTTTATGTCGTTTTTCGGTTTTAAATGGTAAAGAAGTGGAAAATCTTAGAACGAATGGTAGTGTCCAGCCCCCAAATGTTACCTAATTGAATGGCGAGTAATTTCTAGTTTTCCATCCTTTCTTTGGGCTCTTTTGGAGTCAAATAACCTAAACTCGAATGCAATCTTTTTTCATTATAAAACTATCAAAAGTGGTTTAAATAATTTTATGAACATTTGATTCATAAACAAAATTCCTGTGAGGAATAGTATCAGAAACCACATTGGCTGAAATGTGGTTTTGATGATTAATTGATTCAACCTGTGCCGTAGTTTTTCGGAAAATATAGTCTTGTCCTTTTGGGACTTTCAAATTTAAGACAGAAATCAAACTTGCTGCAAAAACCAGAATCCAGATCAGCCAAACTGCCGGCATAGCCTGATTCATTCTGGATTTTATCTCGTGATTGAGTTCGTCAATATTTTCTGCACCGTCTTTGATAGCTTTCAGATTTCTCAAGGCAGTTCCCGAAATCGGCAATAAATAAAGCGCATCGGCAACAATGATGGCGTAGAGTAAATGCTTCCAGCTCAGCCAGTTAGTGGTAAAAATTGCTGTGCCGGTGATGTAACACAGAATAATTCCGCTTGGCAGCATCAGTAGAAAAATATAGGCGACCACCGTATCAATTCCGTGCATTACTTTGGCTCGTTCAATGCGTGAATCAAGCGGATAATTTGGGTCTTTGATCTTGAAATGCAGCCAAAAAACGATGAAATCAAACAAAAGCCACGCCGCCGCCATCAACGCATGAAGCCCGCGAAAAGTAATATCAAACAAGTCAACGCCGTAAATTTCCATTATCGTTTGAAAATAAGTTTTAGAAATTTGGGCAGCCCGAAAAAGGCACAACCCAAATAAATCAAAGTGTTTAGGAGCAAAGAAATTTCAAATCCGCCGAGATACATCTGCAAAGCGTAGCCGATTCCCATATAAAAACCGCCGATCACCACCACAATCCAAAGCAGCCAAAAAAGAAACATTTTTTAATCTCCTAAAATTGTCCAAAAATACCCGTCAGGCGCAACAAAAGAAAAACTTTTTTCGCCGAATTCGTTGGTCGAGATTTCCGTTAACCCTGTGGCTTTACTGGCTTTAACTTTTTTATGATATTCCTCTATCCCTTTGACGCGGTAGGTGTAAAGTGAATAGCCGAGACTGCCGGGTTTGGAGTATTCAAATTTGTTGTCGAGCCTTGAATCCGGCGAAAACCAGATGATTTTCAAACGTCCCGAAAGTGCTTCGGCGGGATTTTTGGAACTTTTCGGATTGTCAAAATCGGTTGCGCCGTATTTTTGGTTCGGCGTTAAACTAAAAATCGCTTTGGATGAAGGATTTGAGTAGTCCGAATCGAAATTTTCGTTTTCCTTAACTTTTAGCAAACCAAGCACATTGCCGTAAAAATCAATATTTTCCTGATTGCGGTAAATGACCATTCCGACATGCGTGATCTGGCTGGATTTGAAAAAGGATTGGTCGTTGATTTTGCCGTAATTTTTTAAACTGTAACCGAATCTTTGGAAAATAATTTGGCGGGTTTCGGGCTGAATCAAACACATTTCGCGGACGGTGGCGTAATTTTCCAAAAATGGCGCGGGACGTTTTTCGAGTTTATAAATCTCGGCTCGCTGCGGTTCGACCATAAAAATCGGGCGTTTTTGGGCGATGGCTTCTTCGGCGTGGTTTTGGATGTTGTAAATATCTTCGGTCATCATCGCTCCCCAACGATTGCCTAATACGTTCATTCGTTCCATTGATAAGCCTTCGTTGACGGGCTTTTCCCATTGCATAATCCGAATTAAACCGTGGTCAGCGTCTTGGTGAAACAAGCGGATTGATTTAAGTTTCGATTTTACTCCGTAGAGTTTTTCGGCTTGTTTTTCGTCAATTTCGCCTGTCTGTCCGACACGATAACCAAAGCGTTCCCAATATTTTATGAGAGAATCGGCATCGCGCGTGCCGATCCCGACCTCATAAACTCCACCGATTGTTGAATCCTGTGCCATAATCTTTTCAGAATGAAAAATGCCAAACGCAAAATTCAAAATTAACGCAACAAGTATCTTCCATTTTCCATTTTCCATTTTTCGTTTCATTATTTCTTCTGCCGTTCAGCCATAACGCGATTGTAAAAAGTCCACGAAGTTTCATTCGGTTTCGCCGGATCAACTTTGTCAGGGGCAGTCATATAAGTCGGATATTTGGTTTTGACCAAATTTTTAATGCGTTCCGGCAATAAATCCCATTTTTCCATTCGCCAGCTGCGGGCGTGAACGATGATAACGCCGCCGTTATTCGGCATTTTCATCCAGGGCAGCCACGGACCGACGCGGGTCCAACTGATCATGACATTTTTCGGCGGAGTGGTTTTGTTCAATTCGTCTTTTTCGACGTAAAAATCGAACATTTCGCTGGCGGTGTAGTTTTTGTCGAATCCCGGCAAGGGATAAAAAGGAAATACGTCCGAAGTCCAAACCAAATGATTATTGATTTCCTGCGGCGCACCGGGCTCACCGCGTTCATTTTTGCCGTCCATCGAAACCGAAATATATTTGCCGTCGCGCACCCGGAAACGACCATTGACAGGATCATTTTGGATATGAAAAACCTCACATTTTTCTTTCGTCCAAGGATTTGTCCATTCATCAATAATCTCGTCGGTTTTCGGGTCGGTGTAAAAAACGATTTCGCGGGTGGAAAGGAAAAAACCGTCTTTTTCGGGCGTTTCGACACGCTTACGAATGTTATAGCCGTCCACGCCAAAAATTTTCTGCGGACGCTCGCCAGGAATGAAGGAATACGCCGAACCTTTGATATAAAAAACCATATCTTTGCCGTCAGGTCTGGCAAAATTGGCTTCAACATTTAGCTGTTGAACGGTGCGTTTGGTCTTTTTTTGCGAAAAACCATAAGTTGCAAATAAAGAAATTATTGTTACTAAAAAGATTAGCTTTTTCATTTATTTTTATCCACAGATAAACACAGATGGACACAGATTTTTTTTTAATGTCCTCTTTATTTCTCTGCGGTTTCCTCCTTTCAAATAAAATCTCTTAAATTTATCTGTGTTTATCTGTGTCCATCTGTGGACAATTTTTCTTTAACTTTTTCGGGAATATCGCCGAATTGTTCGACTATCGTCACACCAACTTCCCGCAATCTTTCAACTTTTCCTTGCCAGGTCCCTTTTCCGCCTTCAATTATCGCTCCTGCGTGTGAGTAGCGTGTGCCTGATTGGGCGGCTTTTCCGCCGATGTAGGCAACAATTGGTTTGGTAATTTTCCCCGATGCAACCAAATCTGCGACTTGTTCCTCTTGCGAACCGCCGATTTCGCCAATCATCACAATTAGTTCAGTTTCCGCGTCATTTTCAAACATGTTTGCGACTTCGGGAAAGGTCAAACCGATAACGGAATCGCCTCCGACGTGACAAATCGTGGAAATCCCAAGACCTGTTTGGCAGATGTAATAGCCTGTCGAAGCCGAAAGTCCGCCGCTTCGGGACATAATTCCAACCGAGCCTTTGTGAAACCACTCTTTGGCAGTTTCCGCCCGTCCACCCATCATGCCCAAAACGGCTTTATCTGGCGACATCACTCCAACCGTATTTGGACCGACAAATTTTGCGCCGTGTTCGTCAGCGACTTCGCAAATTTCCAAAACGTCAAACAACGGAACTCGGTCAGCAATCAAAGCAATTAACGGAATTCCGGCTTCGATGGCTTCAATTGCGGCTACTTTGACTCGCGGAGCAGGCACGAAAATTACGCTAACATCAATCTTCCCAAAATGTTCAACGGTTTCTTTGACAGTATTGAAAACAGGCAAACCGTGAACTTCCTGCCCGCCGCGTCCGGGAGTGCAGCCGCCGACCACATTCGTTCCGTAATCAAGCATCAATTTTGCCCGCGCCGAACCTTCGCGCCCGGTGATGCCTTGGACGATAACTTTTTTGTGTTGGTCAATTAGAATGGACATTCGATTTTGGATTTTAGATTTTGGATTTTGGATTTAGTCCTTCAATCGGAAAATCAATCTTCACTGCATTCAACCCCAAATCAAGACTGGCAAACTCGCAAGCCAAACATTCGGAACACTTTCCGCGTTCCGCTTCTGCTTGTTCAATCGCTAAAATTGGTTTGTTATTTTCATCCAGTTTCAAAATTTTCTGTGGACACGAAGTAACGATTTTTTCGGCTGAATCTGAATCTAATTGCGAATAATCAAAAGAGATTGTTCCAGTTTTAGTTTTAAATTGGCAATGATTTTTGACCTTTGATTTTTGATCTTTAATTTCTGTTTCCGATTGGATTTCTCCCTTTGCGTCTTTGCCTCTTTGCGTCTTTGCGTTAGAAATCAATTCAAAAAGTCTTGAAGCACAAAAATCAGCAGTGTCTTTTTTGCGGTAGGCTTCAATCGGAGCAGGCAAAAATTTTGCGTAGCGTTCGACCAATTCTTTGGCGATGTCTTCACCGTTTCCGCCGAGCCGTAAAACCGCTGGAATGTTAGGTTTAACTTCCAAAAATGCTTTCAAAACCGCACGAGCCAAGCCGAATTGCTCCTGACTTGCTACGCCCGAGCCGCTTAAAAAATAGCCGCGAATATTTGGAATTGACAAAATAATCCGAGCCGCCCGATAAACTTTTGAAGCTGGCGGATTTCCGCTTGTGTCAACATAACAGGCAGGCGATAAACCGTTTCGCTGTGCTGCATCCAGACTCGCCATTGAGCCGCCGCCGCCTGCACCGTGGAATCCGATTTTTGATTTTTGATTTTCGATTTTTGATTTATCTTCTAAAATCTCAACAAAGAAAAATGTGCCGCGAAAATCGTCTTTTTCGATTTCCCAGGCGATTTTTTCTAGCTTGGTCGGCGTGTGTCCAAGCTCACGGGCAATCTCGATTCCCAAATCTTTTTGGCGAAAATCGGCATAATCGTCAACCGAAATTCGGCAATCAAGTGCGACAAGGCGACCATCTTTTAACAAAGCCAAAGGATTTATTTCGGCAGTTCTGGCATCGGTTTTCTTTGCTACACGGTAAAGTTTTTGGAGGATTTCAGCGATTCGTTCATCACCGCAAATGGCTTTAATTTCTTCGATTGTCGGCTCATTCCGAATCGAACAAACCAATTTTTTCATTGAATCAGCACGTTCTTCAATTCCGCTTCCGCCCGAATCCGAAAATAGCAGTGTCGGACGTTTTAAAGTTGTATCAACAATGAAACCAAGATAAAATTCGCGTTCGATTTCGGCTTTTTCGTCAATCAAAACGGCTTCGCAGAGATTATTGGCAATCTCTTTGCCGAGCATTTCCGACGTAGTTTTTTCTGCTTCGTCCGGTGATTTTGCAAATTTGATTCCGCCTGCCGCTGCCCGCGAAGTAGAATGAATCTGGGCTTTAACCACAACTTCGCCACCTATTCTTTCGGCAATTTCTTTCGCCTTTTGTGAATCAAAAGCTGCTTCGCCGCGAGGAATTTCAATTCCTTGTTCGGCTAAAATCTGTTTTGCTTTGTATTCGTGCAATTGTGCCACAATATTTGTCTTAAATGTATAACAAATGTTTTAAATATGTCTATCCGGCTTTGAAAAATCTTACAAATAAATTTAATCGAAACGACGCGGCGGACGGTTTTCAAAAACGCTTAAATTCAGATATTCGTAAGCTTTATCACGATATTTTTTCTTGATCTCCAAATATCGTTCGTCACCGAGAAATTTTTCGAGTGTTTCGCGGTCTTTGACTCTTAAAACGGCATTATTTTGATGAATTTGATTGGTAAATCCGCATTCAAAACCTGTTCCGACCAATTCGACTTCGACACCATATTCTTTCATCAAAGGCGCAACGTCTTGTAGATATTTCGTGTAAATTTCCTCTGCACCCGCTTTGATTTTGCCTTGAATAACCAGATAGATCATTGTTTCGTCAAAAGTTTCATCAAATCGCCAATATCTTCAATGTTTTCAAGACCATAAACAGCCTCATAAACTGCTTCGCATTGTCCTTTGTCCAAAATTCCTTCAGCTAAAACCTCGAATTTTTGTTTGAGTTCAGCCATTGAAAGTTGATCTCTCGGATCGCCTTTCGGATAGGCTCGTTCACGCTCGTAAATAGCTCCGTTCGCGCAAGTTATGACAACTTTGCAGGGCTGTTCGGCGGGAAAACGTTCTTCAAAAGATGGCTTGAGAACGGCTTTAACCTTTGGAATAACCGACAAGATTTGTTCATTTTTTAAACTTTCAGGCGAAAACTCCCGTGGGGTTAAATGTCTGCGAACCACCGCCGCCGCAATGCAATACGGCAATGAATGATCGGCGGTTTCCCGTGAATCAATGACGTATTTTTTCTCGTCAGCCAAAATTTCCGCCGCTCTTTTAAGGGTATAAATTTCAATTTTTTCAATCTGTTCCGGCTGTAAATCGTGTTCAATTATCAAATCCAAAAGTGCCGAAATCGGGGAGTGAGATAAGGCTTCGGACGGGAAAGGTTTTATTGAACAATCAACAATTTTATATTTTCTGCTACCCAAACAATCAGTTAAGACTTCAGGTTTCCAATCTTCCCCGATTACTTCAAAAAGCCCTTCGCGTCCTTCAAAAATCGGCGTTGTGCCTTTGTAGCCTTTTTGGGCGATGAGTGCCGCGAAAACTCCCGCTTCGGTTGCCATCGGGTCAACCGTATTTTTCATCATCGTCAAAGTTCCTGCCGTTACCGCTCCCAAAGTTACATTGTGAGAACCCGAAATTCCAACCGCATTGATCATCTGTTCGGCATGTAGATTCAACATTTTACCGGCGACAAAAGGCGAGGCAAAAGCGGTCAAAGTAGCGTGATGCAAACCTAATTCACGAATTCCAGGGAAAGCTACTTCCATCAAACGCATTTCGAGTTCGTAAGCCAAAACCGTAGCTACCAACAAATCTTTACCACTGCGTTTTTCCCGTTCGCCAACGCAAAAAGCGGCTGGCAAAAGGTCTGACGGATGCGAAGGGTCTTGTTTCCAGTAAACGTCGTTATAATCCAAAGCTCGAATCGCTAAACCATTGATAAGGCTTGCACTGCGGACATCAGTTTTGAAGTTTGAGCCAATAACTGAACATTCGCCTTTACCGCCGATTTCACGAAAAATTTTTTCAAGAATGTAAAAATCTTCTGTTTTTGAGCCGCCCAGCGCACAGCCGAAACTGTCATACAAAAACATTTTTGCCGCCGCAATTGATTCAGGCGATAAATCTTCAAAAGTTAAATTGACGGTGTATTCCGCCCATTGTTGAGAAATGGTTTTCATAAAGTGGTCGGTGGTCAGTGGTCGGTGGTCAGTGGTTTTGTCTGCTCACTGCTCACTGACTACTGATTAAAAAGGTCTTTTTTTGCTTACTAAATCAAAGTCAATAAAATCTGCGTGGTGGAAAATGACGGATTCATTTGAGCGAATCATCATTTCGCCTTCTTTGGAATGCGTAGCGATAACGTGCTGAACTTCGGGCGGAACTCCCCGTGCGTGCGACATCGCCACGCCTGTAAACGGATGCCGTAAATGTTGCCCGCGTCCTGCTTTGGTTATTTTGCCATCTTTTTCTTCGTATTCGATCAGTTTTCCAACGTCTGCGAGCAATGCTCCCGCAATCAAAGTGTCGTAATTGATATTCGTTCTGTCGGCGTAAGCGTCTTTTAAGACATCAGAGACAGCGATACACATTTTACAGACGGTGCGGACGTGTTCAATAAAAGTTATGTTGCAATTTTCAACGTGAACGCTGAACGGCATTTTCATAATTGCCTCAATCGTCCAGCCGCCGTCAATAATGGCATCTTCCCAAACCTGCGCGGTTTTTTCACGCAAAGTTTCGTCCTTGATTAAGTTGATTTCGGGTAGGATCTCTAAAATTTTTTCTTTCATTTTTTCGGTTTTTGTAGCATCCATAATTTCACTCAAACTCGTAATTTTCAACTTCAACCGTTCGCATCGGCGGGTGGTTGGCTTGTTCTTCGACTGCGTGGGCGACCAGCCCGGCGGTTCGCGCGATCATAAAAATTCCGTTAGCTATTTTCGGCGGAAAATTCATTTCCAAAAGGCAAGCGGCAATCGCTCCATCAGCATTTATCGGTAAATGTTTGCCGGATTTTTCAGTTAAAACTTTTTCCAGAACTTCGGCTTGTTCAATAAATTTGCCGGCGATTCCCAATTCTTTGGCAAGCTCAAAAAGCCGGATCGTTCGTGGATCAGCCGCGTGAAAACGATGTCCGAATCCTGAAATTCTTGCGCCTTGCTCTTTATAATTTGCAACGGTTTTGACGGCGGCTTCTCCTGCGTCTAAACCTTCTGTTGTTTGTAATTTAACCGCTTCACCGATTGCCGCCATTGCATCTTCAATCGCGCCGCCGTGAAATTTGTTAATCGCTAAAATACCCGCCGCCACCGAAGAATTTAGGCTCGCGCCCGTGTTGGCAACCGTCACCGCCGCAATGGTCGAAGGTGGTTTAACTCCGTGGTCAATCACCGAAACTAGAATCGCTTCGAGCATTTTGGCTTGGTTCAGCGTTGGCAATTTTCCAAGTAAAAGCAAATAAAGAACTTCGCCGTAGCTGCAATTACCGATCAAATTCTCAATCGGAGTTCCGCGAAGTGTGATTTTTTCCGCTTCAACCTTAGAGATTGAAGTTTTTCGGATAAAGGTCATAAAGTTAAGACAAATCTGTTGACAAATCGTAAAAAGTTGCGATAGTTTAAATTTGTTCGCAATCTATAACAAATACATTGCCAAACATCTGATATTTCGTCAAGATATTAAGAAAAAAATTTGTCTGTTTTCTAAAACAATAGGAGAAGAGTTATGTTGAGCAAAAATTTTTTTCTCGCCATTGCAATTTTGATTGTGGCGGGTTTTAGTGCGTTGGGACAAGGCGGGGGGAAAATCAAAGGGACTGTCAAGGACTCAAACGGGGCAGTCGTGACGGGGGCAACCGTTACTGCTTTGAATATTGCCAGCAGTCAGAGAAAAACTGTCACAACTGATGGGAGCGGAAATTATCAATTTACCGGATTGCGCGGGGGAACCTACCGCGTAATTGCAACTTCAAACGGTTTTAATGAAAGTGCTGAAACCATTGTTTTAGAAGATGGAGGCTCGGTTTCACAAGATTTTTCGATAGCTCCGGGCGGTATTAAAGATGTAGTGACGGTGACTGCCGGTAAAGGAAGTGATCGTGTGGCATCCGAAATTCCGCAAACTGTCACGGTCACCAGTTCCGAACAAATCGAGCAAAGAGTTCCTCGCTCAACTTTTGAAGCAATGGAACGCGCCCCGAATTTGGGGGCAATCGAAACAAATCCTGCCCGTGAGCGTCCCCGCTTACGCGGACTTTCTTCAACCCGTTTGTTAGTAGTGGTTGATGGTGAAAAATTGAATAATGCACGTAGCGATCCGGGGGCAAGCGGTGCGCCGATTGCGGTTATTGACCCGTCACAGCTTGAATCGGTCGAGGTGGTTGCCGGTTCAGGTTCAAGTCTCTATGGTTCCGATTCAATCGGCGGAACTATCAATTTAGTCACCAAACGACCGACTTTATCGCCGGATGGATTGATTTTAGGATTACGCCTTGACGGTTCATATAACAGTAATGGGGCAGTTCGCCGTGGTAATGCAACTTTGAATCTAAGTGGAAGCAATGTCGCCTTGCGGGCAAGCAGCAATATGTATCGTTTGCGAAATTACAATATGGGAAACGGGGAATTAACCATCGCCGAAAATCTCCGGTTTGGTAATTTTTTCCGTCAATTCCCAACCACTGTAGGCGCAAGCTCAACTTGTGCAAATGCTATTTGTTTTCAATCAGCCGCCAGCTATCCGATTTTTGCCTTGCCGAAAAATGCCGAGATTCTTAATGGACAAGGACACGGAGTCGGTGAACAAATAGATTTATGGTTTTTCCCGGTTCAAAAACACAGCTTCCGGGGAAGATATTTAAATCGTGATGACGGCAATAATGGAAATGCTTTTTCGGGTCCGCCGTATGAAACTCAGGAAAGATACGGTTCGTATCGCAGTTTTAGAAAATGGGGAATTCGTTATGAAGGTTTGGATTTGAACAAATACATTCCGCGAGTTTCGGTCAACTATTTTTATCAGAAACTGTCATTTCCACAAAATCAATACACCTTTAACAATGCGGCAGGCGGAAGTTTTAATACCAATGCTAATCCGAATTTAACTTCTTTTACCGGGAATCCCTCGACCTTTACTGCCGGAAGTTATACCGATAACCGCAATAGTATTGACACAGAAGGAGTTGATCTGCAAGCATCGGTATTGCCCCTCACAGGACTGGTAGTAACCGTTGGCGGAGGTCGAACCAAGGATAAGTCAAGAGATTATTTCTTTGTTTCTAATTTTACCGGATTTGGTCCGGCTCGCACCTTTACCGGAACAGCAACAATTGGAGCAAGTTCGCCTGTTTCAAACTATGTTGACAACAACTTTTATGCTCAAGCCGAATTCGACAAAATCAAGTATGTCCGTTTTTCGGGTGGGATGCGTTTTGATAATTGGAAAACTGAAGGGTTACCCGGAAACGGATTTCCGCTCAGCACCGAATTTGCAACTCTGAACGCGGCAATCCCGGGATTACAGGCTAATCCGGGGGCTTTGACTTCTTTGGTTTCTGCTCTGCCGGGCTTGGTTGCTCTGGCAGGCGGAACGGGTAAATCAAGCAGTAACCGAAATTCGACTACTTATAATTTTGGTATTGTAGGAAGATTGCCTTGGGGAGTTAATCCCTATTTCCGGTGGGCAAACAGTTATCGTGAACCCGGAATTACGGAAAGATATTTGATTCGCAACTTTACGCCGGGCGTGCCGGGATTGGCTAGTTTAGTTGTTGGTAATCCCAATCTTAAACCCGAAAAAGGGCAAAATTATGACGCAGGAATTAAAATTTCGCAACAACGGTTTAATTTTACTTTGGGTTATTTCCACAATAAAATTACTGATCTGTTAGCGTTTGCACCTGCTCAAACCTACTGCGTTGCACCTGTTCCGGGCGCCCCGGGCGGTTTTGCAGGCGGCTGCGGAACACAGGCTCCAAACAATCTCGGCGTTCAAGTCAATGCCCGTATTAACTTTGCCTCGGCAACTATCAAAGGTTGGGAATCAACCGGAGAAGGCAGTATTCCGTTGGGCAGTTTTGGCAGCTTAAATCCTTTCTATTCATTAGGCTCGCTGCACGGAACAAACGGTTCGCCGACTGATCTTCAAATTGCACAGCTTAATGCCGTTTATAACAAAAGCACGAATCCGATTCCATTAGAAGGTTCTGTCGGCGATTTTCCGTTAGGAAATATTACTCCTTTCAGAATCCTCTACGGCGCACAATATTTGGACAATAAAGGCAGAATCTTTGTTGAATACAATGTTCGTCATCAGAATCGTGTCAAACGCGCTGATCCGGGGCAATTTGTCGGAACGGCTTTGATCAACTACGGTTCATTTGCCAGCACAAACGCTTTTGACAAACATTCGATCAAAGGCGGTTATAACTGGAAAAATGATAAATATAAATTCTCGATCAATGCCGGAATTGACAACATCGCGGACAAACTTTTCTTTGAGCATTTCCAAAACGCTCCTGCTCCGGGCAGAAGTTTTGTCTTTGGATTTGCGATTGAAGCCTTTAATTTGCTGAAACGATAAATTAAAGCATCCGAATAAGCGTCAGGTTAGTAAACTTGACGCTTTTTTTATTTTTATGAAAAAGATCATTTTAGTAACTTCAATAATTTTGTTGTCAGTCAGCAGCATTTTTGCCAAAGGATTGGAAGATGATTTGAAAATTTTTACCTCCTGGTTTGAAGGTCGTTTTGATAATTTTGCCCAATTTTACAACGATAAAGAAAATAAAACCGAATTTCCGCACCAAAATATTCATTCGATTTTCAAAAAAGTTGATTTGCCGCAGATTGGTAAAACCGTCTTTTATGTTCAGCAATATTCCGACGGTGACGAAGCTAAAATTTATCGTCAAAGACTTTATAATTTCACTCTCGATAAAGCCGAAAAAGCAATAAAATTGACTATTTACAATTTCGATGACGAGAAAAAATATCGTGATTCGCATCTTGATTCGTCAAAGTTGAACGGTTTGACAGTGGCGAATCTGACCACGACCACAGGTTGCGAAGTCTATTGGAAATTAAATAAGGAACGCGATAAATTCAGCGGAATTATGAAAAAAGATGCGTGCAAAGTCGTTTCCAAACGCAGCGGAAAAAACATCATCATTACCGACGATTTATTCCTGACCAAAGACGAAATCTGGATCAACGACCAAGCCAAAGACGAGCAAGGAAATTACATTTTTGGCAATAAATCCGGCGTTCACGATAAGTTAAAAAAAGTCCGCTGGTTTGAAGGCTGGACGGCGATTTTGAAAACAGGCGAAACCTTAATGTCCAATCAGGATTTTAAGGCTGATGAATACGACGGAAAAACAAAGATTTTGCTCCACGACCAAGGCGGAACGGTCAAATTAAACGATAAATACAGCGTCCAATTAGCCCAGTTGCAATACAAAAACGGAACGTGGGTTTTGACCTTAAAAGTTTTGGAAAATTCAACGGGAAAAGCCGTGGCGTATTCTTGGACAAATCCCGAAGCCGAAAAATTAGGAATAAACCTGCGTTGGGTGCAAGCGGGATTTAGCTTAAAAAAATGAAAATATGAAACTTAATCGCCGTCAGTTTTTAGCAATTTCGAGTTTGGCAGTTTTTGCCCGACCTAATTTCAGTCAAACAAAACCGCGTGTAATAATTGCCGGAGCAGGACTTTCAGGTTTATCAGCAGCATACGAGCTTTCCCTTCGAGGCTACGAAGTAACGATTTTGGAAGCGAGAGACCGCATTGGCGGACGGATTTTCACGTTGCGTGAGCCTTTTACCGATGGTCAATATATCGAAACGGGCGGCGAGATTCTGGGCGACGGATACAAAAGATTTTTGAGTTATGCAGATAAATTTAGTATCAAATATTCTGAAATTCCCAACGAAACTCAAACGGGTGGAAGCGTTTCGAGTTTACAAAAAGGCATCGGAACGAGCGTTTTTATGCGGGGAAAACTTTATCCTGCCGGCTCTGATTTTCCCAATCCATACAACCTTTCCGGCGAAGAAGCCAAAAATCTTCCGCCAAATTATCTGGTCAAAAAATTGCTCGAAATGGCAGCGGAAGTCAGACAAAATCCTGCCAAATTAGCCGATTACGATAAAATTTCACTCGCTGATGCTTTGCGTCAAAAAGGCGTTTCTAATCAGATGGTCAAGCTGATGAATATTTCGCTTAACTACAATTCGATTGAAACGGTTTCGGCGGGCGGAATTTTGTGGGAAAGCCGCCGTCGGGCAAATATCGGAACAAAAGCGGTTAAAATTGATTCAGGAAACGATGCTCTGCCGAAAATGCTGGCGGAAAAATCGCTGCAAAATGGTGTGAAAATAATCAAAAACGCCAAAATTACGCAAATTAATCATTCTGTAAATTCGGTGAAAATTAGTTTTACTGACAAAAGCGGAAAAAATCAGATGGTCGAAGGTGAAAAACTGATTTGCACTTTGCCGTTCACAGCGTTGCGGAAGATTAGTTTTTCGCCGTCATTGCCTGAAGCTAAAGCCAAAGCCGTCAACGAATTAGCTTATACACAAATCACCAAAGTTTTCCTGCAAGGCAAACGCGAAGAATGGGATAAACTCAAGCTCGGCTCAATGATCTGGACAGACACGCCTTGCGAAAGAGTTTTTAATGCCGCAGGAAAAGAAGGCGATTTACGCGGCATCGTGAAGGTTTGGACGGAAGGCGAAGGAGCCAAATATCCCGACAGTTTGAGCGACAAGAAGCGGATTGATTGGGCAAAAAACGAATTGAAAAAAATTCTGCCCAAGATGAAATTTGATAAAACCGCCACCAAATCTTGGGGCAATGACGAGTTTGCGGGCGGAAGCTACGCACATTTTACCCTCAACCAATTAACCGAATTACAGCCGTATCTGAAAACCCAAATCGGAGCAATTCATTTTGCGGGAGAACATACCGCCGAAAAAGCCCCCGGAATGGAAGGCACGCTCGAATCAGCCGAAAGAGTCGTTGCCGAAATTACAAAAATATGACGGATTTAATCGAACTTTCCAAAAAACATTTTGCCGCTGTTGCCGAAAAAAAGATTGAGCAAATACTCGGTTTTTATGCCGATTCGCCGGATTTACTGGTCTTTGTCGAAGGTCCTCGCTGGGCAACGGTTTCGTTTGAAAGAGTAGCCAAAGGCTGGCGTGATTTTTGCGATTCGGCAATTTCCGTTCAATCTTGCGAATGGATTGAAAACCTTGAATCCAAAGTGTTTACGGATTCAGGGTTTGTGGCGGGAATCGTGGAAATGAAAGTAGAGATAAACGGAACTCTGAAAACAATTCGCTTTCGCGGCACATTTGTTTTCCAAAAAGAAACGGACGGAAATTGGCGTGTTATTCACGAACATTTTTCCCAACCCGCCGAAAATCCATACGGAATTGGTGATTGGTTAAAGAAAGATTGATTTAACCGAGAAAATTTGTTATAAACTTAGGACAACTACATCAAAATTCGAGGTCAACCTATGGATAAAATTACGTTGGACATTTTAGAAAACGCCCTTCGCAACGCCCGCGAGGAAATGGATACGGTGCTGTTTCGCTCGGCGATGTCGCCCGTGATTCGGGAACAGCACGACGGTTTTCCGATGATTTGCCATCCTGACGGACGGATGGTGGTCGGACAATTCGGCTCGTATATCAACGGTTTTTTGGCAAATTGGAAACGCGGAGTCAATGAAGGCGACATTTTTCTCGTCAGCGATCCATACAGTTGCGGCGGGGCAATTTCGCACATTAACGACTGGATGGTTTTGATGCCGATTTTCTTTGAAGGCGAATTGGTCGGCTGGGGTTCGCAATTCGGTCACACGGTTGATATGGGCGGTCCGGTTTCGGGCAGTTTGCCAACTGATGCCGATACGATTTTTGGCGAAGGAACGCGGATTCCTCCCGTCAAATTGTTTGCGGGCGGGCAACTAAACGAAGATTTGCTCGACACGATTTTGGCAAATTCGCGCGTTCCGACTATGAATTATTTTGATTTGATGGCGATTGTCGCGGCTTGCCGGACTGCCGATAAACGAGTCAAAGAAATGTGCGAAAGATTCGGTAAAGATGAGTATATCAAAGGTTTAGAGATGTTATTGGACAGAACACACGAAGCGATGAAGCAGCTGATCGTGATGTGTTTGCCCGAAACTCCGCTCGAATTTGAAGATTATATTGACGACGATGGGCGCGGAAACGGACCTTACAAAATGAAGCTGACCATCTACCGCAAAGGTCACGAAGCCTATTTCGATTGGACGGGAACTGACCCGCAAGCACCGGGACCGATCAACTTTTATCTCAACGAAGAGATGTTCAAAATGTTCATCGGCGTTTATCTGATTATGGTCTTTGACCCGCAAATCCTGTTCAACGACGGATTTTATCCATTACTGCACGTTACAATTCCCGAAAAATCTTTGCTCAATCCCGAATTTCCTGCCGCGCTCGGCTGCCGGACGCACGCTCTAACTCGTTTGTTTGACGTGCTTGGCGGTGCGCTCGGCAAAGGTGCGCCGGAACTTTCAACCGCCGCCGGATACGGAACTTCACCTTATATGCTCTACAACGGACACGATGAAAACGGCGACTTTTTCCACTTGATGGAAATCACTTACGGCGGAATTCCGGGCAGACCGATGGGCGATGGAATGGATGCACACAGTTGGTGGCCACTTTTTGAAAATATTCCGACCGAATATCTCGAAAGCTATTATCCGATCACCGTTTTGGAATACGGAAGTTTGATGGACACGGGCGGCGCAGGATTCCATCGCGGCGGAAACGCGGTTCACAAAGTTTATCGTTACGAAGCCGACGGCGAAATTGCGATTCACGATGACCGTGAGCGTTCAAAACCTTGGGGAATTATGGGCGGTTTGCCGGGTGCAATGTCCACCAAAGAATTGATTCGGACAGACGGAAGCCGTGAAAATCTGCAATCGAAAATTTCGCGCGTTCCCGTCAAAAAAGGCGATATTTTGGTTTATCGCACAGCCGGCGGCGGCGGTTGGAAAGACCCGTTTGACCGTCCGAGCGAAAAAGTTGCGAAGGATGTTAAAAACGGTTTAGTTTCCGCCGAAAAAGCCAAATCGGATTACGGTGTGGTTTTGAATGCGGATTTGTCGGTTGATGACTCTGCCACCGAAACTTTGCGGGCGAGTTTGCGTGAACAACGCGGTGAATTTCCGTTATTCTCAATCGGCGATGTTCCCGAAGCAATCGGCGTGGTCGCTGAATGGAACAAAAACGGCAACGGCAAAACCGAAGCAACATCGGCGTAAAACATTCACCCACGAAGTTTCACGAAGACCACACGAAGTTTTTTGTTTTTTCTTCGTGTAAACTTTGTGTCGCTTCGTGGATATTTTTTAATAGTTTTTAATGAGCAATTCTTTGCCTGTTTGATTGGAATTTCCTTTGACATTTCGCATTCCGTAGGAAAATTGGAGAGGCTGAATTTCCGCAAATTTGAAAAGTTCGCGGATGTATTCGCAATCATCTAAAGTTAAGAGCCACTTATGTTTGCAAGATTTTAGATTTACCGCAAATTTTTCATAGTCGAAATCTTTATGCAAATTTCCGCGGTTTCCGTAGAGCATTGATTTTTGCGCTGAAAAATACGGCGGATCGAGGTAAAGAAAAACATTTTCGCCTTTGGCAGAAATTAAATCGGCGTAATCAAAATTGGTAATTTTAACCTTTTCAAGCAATTTTGGCAGAGGTTTGAGCCGTTCTATACTGCTCGTTGTAAATCTTCCGCGAAAAGCCGCGTTGCTGTAACCGCCGCTCAAAGTTGTGCCGGAAAAGGTGATTCGATTGAAAACAAAAAACTTTGCACCTAAATCTAAGTCGTTTGTTTTTAAGTGCTTATAAAGCTCTTTTCCGTCTGCAAATTTTGCTTTGAGGTTTTGGACATTTTCAATAATCCCGTCAACATCAATTTGCACCTGCTCCCAAAATTTGAAAAGGTCAAAATACGCATCATTTACCCAAAATTTTTTGTCGAAAAATCGCCGTTTTGCCTCAATAAAAACCGAGCCGCCACCCAAAAAGGGTTCGCGGTATTCAGCAAAATCGGGAAAGTTTTCGACCAAATATTTGGCAATTCGGCTCTTTCCGCCAGGATAACGTAAAGGGCTTTTTATCATTGAAAGATTCTAATAAGTTTTTCATAATTACCAAAATATGAGCGATAAAGAAATGTATGCCAGCCGTGGATTCGGCAACAAAGTTGGTTTTGGACAAAAGCCCGCATTGTTGATAATTGATTTTATTAAAGGATTTACAGACACAGATTGCCCGTTAGGCTCAAATTTGGACGCAGAAGTTTTGGCGACCAAACAGCTTTTGGAATTATTCCGCGAAAAGAAATTGCCGGTTCATTTTACGACTACGGCTTATGATGAGGCGATGGTTTCGGCGGGCGTTTTTGTCAAAAAAGTTCCGAGTCTGGCACATCTGAAATTCGGTTCAAATTGGATTGAAATTGACGACCGTTTAACTCCAATTTCGGGAGAAGTTGTCTGGACAAAACAATATGCTTCGGCGTTTTTCGGAACAGCGTTGGCTTCGGCTTTGTCCGCACAAAAGGTTGATACGTTGATAGTTACGGGCTGCACGACTTCGGGTTGCGTGCGGGCTTCGGCAGTTGATTCGTGTCAGCACGGTTTATTGACAAATGTTGTCCGTGAGTGCGTCGGTGACCGTTCCGCGTCTGCACATGAGGCAAATTTGAACGATTTGAATACCAAATATGCGGATGTGGTCAGTTTGGCGGAAACAATCAATTATTTGAAAAAATTCCCTCAATGATTTCGAGATATTCGCCGCCTGGTGAACGAACGACCATTGCTCGTTTGTTTTCGTGAAACGGACGATTAAACTCAATTGGTTCAACAATTATTTCTGCACCATTTTCTAAACAAGACTCTTTTACTTGCTCAATATCTTTGGTCAAAAAAGTTAAAAAGCTGTATCCCCTGTGAAAAAAATCCGCTTTTTCCGAAGTGTTTTCGGGCGTTTGATTCGTTATCTTCAATTCAAGCAATTCAACTTTTCCCATCCAGTTATTACCGCTGTTTAGTGCGGCAAAACCCATTGACATTTCGTCCGAAATCCCCAAAAGTTCATTGAAAGGCGAGCCGGTGTGTTGAAAAGTCATGGCTAAATTCATCCCAAAAGCGTCCTGATAAAATCGCAAAGAATTCTTCATCGAAGGCGAAATTAAGCCGAAAGTGGCGACAGGTTCGCTAAAAACAGGCAAATCTTCATTAGCTTCGCCAAGCTGTAAAATCGTCAAGCGTTCGCCGCTTGGCAGCTCGAACATTACTTCGTGCAATGGTTTGCCGACATTGTAAGTCATTGGTTTTGATACGGTTTTTGCTCCAAGTTCCGTCAAAATCGTGATCGCCTTTTCCAAATTGTTTGTTCGAAAATTCAGGGTAAAAATTCCGTAATCAAACGGACGGTTTCCATTCCGAATGCTTTTTTCGGCTTGGTTATTTTCGACTAAATCAACACAGCCGAAATCCTTTTCGTCAGTTCTGACAAACCGTGCAACGCGAAAATTTCCTTTTTCCACGCCCCAAATTCTCCCGATTTCTTCAACATTAGTTTCTTTTTCGGCGATGCACTTTAACCCGATTCCTTTTTCAAAAAAAAGACGGGTTTCATTTAGGTTTTGGACGGTCATCACAACCGTTTTGACCGGACTGATTAAACTTTCGGATTGATTATTATTTGACATTGGATTATCCTCAAAAATTTGTTATAATCTTAATACAAATTTTGCAAAATTGGAAAAGCCTTTTCGATTTAATAAAACTAATTTATTCTATCATTCTATGATGAACAGACCACTTAATGGCTTAAAGGTATTGGAAATGGGGCAGCTTCTGGCGGGACCGTTTTGCGGTTCGATGCTGGCAGGATTTGGTGCAGACGTGATCAAAATCGAGAAAACCAAGACAGGCGATCCGCTGCGTGTCTGGCGAAAACTGCACAAAGGCAGCTCGCTCTGGTGGCTTTCGATGGGGAGAAATAAAAAATCCGTGACGCTCGATATGACCAATCCGAAAGGTCAGGAAATTGCCAAAAGACTGGCTGCCAAAGTTGATATTCTGCTGGAAAATTTTAAACCCGGCACAATGGAAAAATGGGGAATGGGCTACGATGATTTGAAAGCCGTAAATCAAGGAATCATTATGGTTCGCGTTTCAGGCTATGGACAAACAGGACCTTATTCATCACGTCCGGGTTATGCCAATGTTGCCGAAGGATTTGGCGGAATCCGCTATATTTCGGGTTACGCTGACCGTCCGCCGGTTCGCACAGGACTTTCGATCGGCGATACTTTGTCAGGACTGCACGCGGCTTTCGGAGCATTGGCGGCGGTTTATCATAGGGATGTCAACGGCGGCGAAGGGCAAGTTGTGGACGTAGCAATTTACGAATCCATTTTCAATATGATGGAATCAACTTTGGCTGAATACGACAAGCTCGGCGTGATTCGGGAACGGATGGGTGCAAATCTTGACGGAATCGTTCCGACTTCTACTCATCCAACCAAAGACGGAAAATTTATCATCATCGGCGGCAACGGTGATTCGATTTACCGACGTTTGATGACCAAAATCGGACGACCTGACCTTGCCGAACATCCCGAAATGCAAAACAATATCGGCAGAGTTAAGCACGAAGATGAGATTTATCAGGCAATTACGGATTGGACTTCGACGCAGACATACGACGAAGCGTATCAGGCAATGCTCGAAGCCCAAGTTCCCACAGGTCCCGTTTATTCGATTGCCGATATTGCCAAAGATGAGCAATACATCGCCCGCGAACTGTTTGAAGAAGTCGAAATTGAACCCGGCGACACGGTAAAAATTCCCGCTGTTTTGCCGAAACTAGCTGCAACTCCGGGCGGAACGGATTGGATCGGTCCCAAATTAGGCGAACATAACGAGGAAATCTATCGAGGATTTTTGGAAATGACGCAGGCTGAATACGAAGATTTGATTGCGAATGAGATAATTTAGGATTTGCACCACAGAGACACAGAGTTCACTGAGATTCTTCATTATTTTTTATTTTTTACTCTATGTTCTCTGTGTCTCTGTGGTGAATTTTTCTTATGAATTTACCCAGACAAGTTGAAATAGTTGAAGTTAGCCCACGGGACGGTTTGCAGATGCTCCCAAATTTCGTGCCGACGGCGGATAAAATCAAGCTCATCGAATTGGCAAAATCGGCGGGTTTCAAACGCATCGAAGCAGTTTCTTTTGTTTCGCCCAAGCACGTTCCGCAAATGGCTGATGCGGGCGAAATTTTACAAGCGATTGGCGATGATCCGAAGATTGACGAAGTTGCACTTGCTCTCAACCAAAAAGGCTATCAAAGAGCTATTGAAGCGAAAGTTGATTGGATTTGTTATGTGATGGCGGCGACTGAAACAATGTCTTTGAAAAACGCCAACACAACTATTGCCGACGGATTAGCAATGACCAAAAACTGCATTGCGGACGCACACGCAAGCGGCATCAAGGTTCGTGCATCTATCGCCGTAACCTGGATTTGTCCGTATGAAGGCGAAGTGCCGAAAGAAAGAATTTTGGAGATTACCAAAGAGTTAGTCGAAGCAGGAGCAGACGAAATCGCTTTCAATGATACGGTTGGAAAAGCTACGCCGAACGATGTTTTTGAATTGTGCAATCAAGCCAAACAATTTTTTCCACAGCAACAGTTTGCAGGACATTTTCACGATACAAACTTCACGGCTTTAGCGAATATTTACGCGGCTTTGACAGCGGGATGGAACATTTTTGACAGCTCGGCGGGCGGACTTGGCGGTTGTCCTTTTTCGCCCGGTGCAAGCGGAAATATTGCGACTGAAAAAGTGGTTTGGATGCTGCAAAAAATGGGAATTGAAACGGGCATTGATTTGGAAAAATTGAAAGCCTGTGCTGAATTTGCCAAACAAATTGAAGCAAAAGCGAAAAGTGCGGCGGTCAATAGTTAAAAAGATAAAAAAAACTTTGAATTGGGAATCATTTACCAAAAATTATCAAGCGAAAGACGGCGTTAATTGCCGATGGCGAATCGCTCAGCGTCCGGTTGGAAATGTTCAGCCCGAAGATTTTGCCTGGACGGAAGAACCGATTCCGACTCCCAAAGATGGCGAAGTTTTGCTCGAAACAATGTATCTCGGACTCGCTCCCGTGATGCGGATGTATATGATGGGGACTGACCGCACAGGCGACAAACATCAGCAAATCGGCGATGTTATTCGAGGTCGCGGCGTGGCGAAAATCATCGAATCAAAACATCCCGATTGGAAAGTCGGCGACATCGTGCAAGGCTCAATCGGTTGGCAAACTTACTGCGTCAGTTCGATGACATCGCAGGAAAAATTTTTCAAAGTGACGACGCACGATTTGCCGTATTCTTTGGCTTCGGGCGTTTTGGGAATGAACGGACTTTCGGCTTATGCGGGCTTTTTTATTTGCGGCGAACCGCGAAAAGACGATGTGACGGTAATTTCGGGAGCAGCGGGCGGAGTCGGTTCTTTGATCGTGCAAATGGCTCGAATTACTGAATCAAAAAGAGTTATAGGCATTGCGGGCGGTGCGGAAAAATGCGAATTTCTCAAAGTTTTGGGTTGTGACGAGACGATTGATTATAAATCCGAATCCGTGCCGGAAAGACTCAAAGAATTATGTCCGAATGGAATTGATTTTTATTTTGACAATGTGGGCGGCGAGATTTTAACGGCTTGTTTGGAAAATCTAGCAATGAATGCCCGCATCGTTTTATGCGGTTCGATTTCCGAATACACCCGCGAAACTCCTTTCGGTTTAACGAATTACACTCGTTTGCGGGCAGTCGAAGGAAAAATGGGCGGCTTTTTTGTTTACAATCACGTTCATCGTTGGGAAGAATTTACTAACAAAATGGCAGATTGGATTCGGGCGGGAAAAATTACTCCGGTGCAGGATATTGTTCAAGGTTTTGAATCAATGCCCGCCGCACTTTCAAGGCTTTTTGAGGGGAAAAATGTTGGCGTTCAATGCTGTCAGGTTCGTCCTGAACCTGTTCGTTGAATCAAATTAGCAAAAATTATGGATGCGGGAAACACTAAAAACAGTTTATTTTTTTATGGTTGGATTATTGTTGCCATTTGCGTTTTGGCATTGATAGTCAGTAACGGTTTATCAATCGGCGGAATCCCTGTTTTTTACAAATTCGTGCAGGGCGATCTGGTCAATTCGGGTTCAGTTCCGCAGGACAAAATCCAATCGGTTTATGGACTTGCTCCAGCCTTGACTTTCCTTTTGGCAGGATTTTTATCACCTGTGGCAGGATTTTTGTTGCAGAAATTTAACGCTCGGACAATGATGCTGATCGGATGTGTGATTTTGGGAGCAGGTTTAATAATTTATTCTCAATCAACCACACCGATTTTGGTTTATTTAGCCCACGCACTTTTAGGAACTTCGTTAGGATTTGTCGGGGTTTTGGTCAGCACTGTTTTAGTTTCAAATTGGTTTGTTAAAAAAAGAGGACAAGCTCTGGGAATTGTTTTGACGGGAACGAGTTTTGGCGGTGTTTTGATTCCGCAAATTGCCACGCCTTTGATTCAAGCCTATGGTTGGCGGACGGCTATGATTCTGATTAGTTTGATAATTTGGCTGATTTTACTTCCGGCAGTCGTGTTTTTGGTTAAAAATCGCCCTTCAGAAATTGGGCTTTTGCCTGATGGGGAAGAACCGATTGAAACTACGGAAAATGAAGCAAAGGTAGCAGCAAATAGCGGAATGAGTTTAGCCGAAGCGATTGCAACTCCGATGTTTTGGGTCTTTTCCTTTTGTGCGGCTTTTATTTTTTACGCAATTTTTGTGGTCAGCCAACAGCTAAATTTATATTTGCAAACCCCGAAAATCGGTTTCACGCCGCAACAAGCCAGCAATGTTCAGTCATTGCTTTTTGCTCTCAGCGTAGTCGGAAAATTCCTGTTTGGTTGGTTGTCAGACCGTTTTGCGGGTAATCGGGTGATGCTGATTTCCGCCAGCACAATGTTTCTGGCAACTCTGTTTTTCCTTTATTTCAACTCCACCACAGTTTATATTTTCGCCATTTTATTCGGAATGAACTACGGCGGAACTTTTGTTTTGCTTCAACTTTTGGTGGCGGATTATTTTGGCACCAAGGAATACGGAAAGATTTTGGGAGCGGTTACGGTAGTTGAAACTGTGGGTGGTGCGTTAGGAACTTTTTTGACGGGCAAAATTGCCGATGCCAATGGCGGAGATTACACGCAAGCCTTTTACGGAGTAACGATTGTGGTTGGAATCGCCTTTGTTTTGGTGATTCTGCTCAATTTGTTTTTGAATCAAATTCGCCGTCCATTTTGGCTGCTGCCGATAATTTTTACACCGATAATCGGGGCTTTGGTGGGCGTAATCGGCGGTCCTGTTTTTAACGAAGTTGCCCGCGTAGTTTTTGGCGGAAATATTTTTAACTTAGTTCTTCCGACCATAATTATCGGATTATTAATTGGTTTGGTAGTCGGAATTTGGTCAGGATTATCAGTCAAGAAAACTTTGACGGCTTGATGGAGGATTCTATGAAATTTTACTTTTTTACGATTCATAAAACGGCAAAACGTGAAACGATGACAACCGAAGAGGTGTTGCCGATTCTGCATTCGCACACGGCTTATTTCAAAGAATTGGGTAAAAATGGTCAATGTTTGATGGCTGGACCTTTTGCCCATCACGCTGATTCTACTGCTCAAGAAATCGGAGCAGGTTGCTACATTTTAACTGCTGAAAACGAAACAGAAGCCAGAAAATTAGCCGATGCCGACCCGTTTTGTGTAAACGGAATTTACGACTACAAAATTTGGGAATGGCAAAAAGTCGTGCCTGAATAGTGAGGAGAAGGATAAATGAGTGCTAAAATTTTGTTGTTTTTAATCTTCTTTCTGTTTTCACAAACCGTTTTGTCACAGAGCTTTAACGCCAAACTTTTCAAAGAATTTACCGATATGCGGGTGGGAACGGGCGAACCAATCTACTGGTATTGCATCGGGGAAATTTACGAATATCCGAGCGGAAAGTTGGTCGCCAAAGTCGAAGGGATTGACACCGCCCGACGCATCAAAAGTGAATCAAACGCGACCAAAGTTTTGCAATTATCCCGCAAAATTTTCTTTTATCGTGATGCTAAAACGAATGATTTAATTCGTGAGTCAAACGGAATGAAAGTTGAGCCGATTGCTTATCCTTATCAGCAAATTACCTACGAATTGAAAGGCGAAAAGTTGTTTGCAACAGTAATTCAGGGAAAAGCTCCGCGAGTTCAGAAAATTGAATCGGCAGGCGATTATTACGTCCGAAATTTCGGCGACAACATCATTTTTTCGACACCGCTTTTTCTCAATTTTCCGAATTACAAAGCCTACGAAAACTACGACTTTTTCTATTCGCCAAAAGCCAAAAATAATCAATCAAAATATCAATTGACTTGGAATCGTCGGGGAAATCTTCCGCCATTTTTCGGCGGAGGTGACAGCGTTTTTCAGTTAGTTTCAAATCGTGTGGATAAATATTCAGATTTACCGAAAACGATGCGGGATGCTCTTGAATCGGATGGAAAACTTTGGATGAATCCGCCGAAAGATTTGGCGGAAATTGCGGAGTTACAAAAATAATGGAAAAAATCTTACATTTCATTGACGGCGAAGAAGTTGCTTCGATTAACGGCGAAACTTTTTTGTCGGAAAATCCTGCCACGGGCGAAACTATCGCCGAAGTTGCCTCTGGGCAAGCGGAAGACGTTGATAAAGCGGTGCAATCCGCCGACAAAGCGTTCAAAGAATGGTCAAAAGTTCCGCCTGCCGAACGCGGAAAACTTTTATACAAACTTGCCGATAAATTATTGGAAAAACGCGAAGAATTTGCTCGTGCGGAAAGCCTCGATTCAGGCAAAACTTTTCAGGCAAATCTGCATATTGACGTGCCTTTCTGTGCCGATTTTTTCCGTTATTATGCGGGTGCGGCGGACAAGCTTCGCACGCCTGTTCCTAACAACGAATACGGCACGCATCGCTACGCCGTCCGCGAACCTTACGGTGTGATCGGGGCAATCGCTCCCTGGAATTTTCCGCTCGTGATGGCAACGCTAAAACTTTCTGCTGCTTTGGCTTGCGGAAATACTGTCGTAATGAAAATGGCGGAACAAACTCCCGCAACGGTCACGATGCTGGCAAAATTATTTATCGAGGTCGGCTTTCCGAGAGGCGTTTTTAATGTAGTTCACGGCTTTGGAAATACTGCCGGACAAGCCCTCGTCCATCATCCGAAAATCAAAAAAATCGCTTTTACAGGTTCGTCCGCTGTGGGCAAAATCTTGGGCGAACAAACGGGGCGAATGACCAAACCGGCTTTGCTCGAAATGGGCGGCAAATCTGCCAATATCATTTTCGCCGATGCGGATATTGATTTTGCCGTCAACGGAGCGTTGCAGGCGAGTCTCGGCAATAACGGGCAATTTTGTCTGGCGGCTTCGCGGATTTTGGTCGAAGAATCTATTTTGCCGAAATTTACCGAAGCGTTGGTCGAAAAAGCCCGTAAAATCAAGCTCGGTGATCCGTTTGACACAACCACAAATTGCGGACCGATCATTAGTCAAAAACAATTTGAACGGGTTTCAAATTATGTCGAAATCGGTAAAAACGAATCGGCAAAACTGCTGACAGGCGGAAAACGTCCCGACCATCTCGACCAAGGTTATTATCTTGAACCGACGGTTTTTGGCGAAATGAATCCGAATATGCGGATTTGGAACGAGGAAATTTTTGGTCCCGTGGTCGGAATTACGCCATTTAAAACCGAAGCCGAAGCCATCGAGCTTGCCAATCAGTGCGAATACGGACTTGGCGCGTATTTTTGGACAAAAGACCTCGACCGTTCGTATCGTGTTGCAAATGCGATGGATAGCGGCTTGGTTTTCGTCAATATGCCCGCTTATATGACTCCGATCATGCCCGCCGGAATTAGGAATTTAAGCGGAACGGGACAAAATTTCGGGCTGGAAGCATTGGAAAATTACACCAAATTGAAAGGCGTTTACGTCAATTATTCGGGCAAAATTTTTCCGTGGCTGACCTAACGATAAACACGCTTTTGAAAATCATCTAATCAACTTTTGCAATTCACCTGACATTATTTAAAATGTATTAACAAATTGTATTTTAATTAGGACAATAAATATAACATTATGCCAAAACAAAAAGCATCGTTTGTCAGTTCACGGATTCCTCTTTACTACCAACTGGAAAATGTCTTGCGCGAGAAAATAACCTCCGGCTCATTTACCGGCGGCGAACGATTACCTACTGAACTTGAATTAATTGAACAATATGGGGTTAGTCGTATTACGGTTCGACAAGCTCTCCAAGCTCTTTCTGATGAAGGATTGATTGAACGACGCCAAGGTCGCGGAACATATGTTGCCGAGCGAAAATCAAAAAAGCGTAAATTCACAGGAGTTATACACTTAACTGGTTCGTTAGACGAACTGATTGCCATGGGGATGGACACGCCGGTCAAGGTTTTGGAAATGAATCGTGTCGAAGCCGATCCGCACGAAGCTGAGCTTTTACGGCTCAAAGTCGGCACTCCGATTTATCGTTTGAAGCGATTACGCATTAATGACAATAAACCTTTTGGCTTAATCATCAACTATTTACCCGAAGAAATCGGTTCACGTTTGACGGTTGCCGATCTTTCAACCGGAGCTTTGCTGCACACGATTGAATCAAAATTGGGTTATCATCTGGAAACCGCAGATCAGGAAATCAAAGCGGAATTAGCCGATCCGTATGTGGCGCAGCTGCTGAGTGTCCGCGTCGGAACTGCTCTTTTATCAATCGAAAGAACGGTTTACACCGACAAAAATGTTCCGGTTGAATTTGTTCACACGCTTTACCGGAGCGATCTCTACGGTTATTCCGTAAAACTTGTGCGTGAGAAAAAAGGCAAATTGAAAAAATAAAAAACAATCGTGTTTCGAGGCTATTTTGTCTGAAGCTCTAAAACTCCAAGATATTTACTTTCCTCACCGAGGTTGAATTCAGTTGTCAGTTGCCAAGATGTAGATTTTGCCCTCAAATGATAAATTCCGCTGTTGGGTTCTAGTCCGTCAAAAACAAATTCTCCGAAAATATCGGTTTTAGTTTTTCCAACTGTTTGCCCTTCTTTTTCGAGAATAACATCTACCTGGGAGGCGCATTCTTCCACACTACCCAGATTTTGGGTGATAGTTCCACCGACAAAGCATTTTGTGATCAAATGCAAATTTTTATAGTAAATTCGCGGTTTTGTTCCCAACTGTGGCTCAAGAACTTCTAATCCTTCTCTGGCTTGAATTTGCTGCATTTCCTTATCATCAACTTTTATCGTGCGGAAAACGTCCATCGGACAAGCCTGTTCTGCTCTGGTTTTTTTCCAGCCTTCGTCCAATAAATGTGCGTCAAACGTCCACGCTTGCGGAATTTCTTTTTCTTCGTTCCAGGAGATTGCCCCGTAAGGACAGGAATCAACTAACTGTTTTTGTCCTTTTGATTTTTCGGGATCAATCAGCACGATTCCATCTTCACGTTTTTTAATTGCTCCGTTTTTGGCATTTTGCAGACAGGGCGGATTATCACAATGATTACACATCACGGGCAGAAAATTTGCCCTGACGATCGGATAAGTTCCGCGTTCCTTGCGCTTGATGTCGAGCCAACTATGTCCGAGCGAAGGCTGGGCGGCAGAATACCCCGCAAAATCATTGCCCGTGTATTCATCCTTAACAGCGAGGAAACAAAGACGGCAGTTGTCGCACTTTTCAACATCAACAATCATATTCCACTTTTTAGCCATTATTTTGCCTCCTTTGGTTTCCAATTGTCGGTTCCTGTCCATTTTTCAACCTGAATCAGAACCGCATTGGGTTTAATACCGTGTCCTTTTTTGGTAATGGATTCTTTCGGATTGAGCATATTGACGCAGCCGCCGAGGTCGGTTGATTCGCCGATTTTTCCGGTTGGTTTATAACGAGCTGAACCGGAATAAGCACTGACGACTCCGGGACGAAGCCTTTCCGTAATTTGTGCCGCACAAACCACCGAAGCCCGATTATTCCAAAGTCTGATGAGATCGCCGTCCTTAATTCCTCTCGCCTCGGCATCCTGTTTATTCATCCGGGCAACAAAATAATAACGTCCGTCTTTCAAAATTCTGTGTTCCCGAATGTCGCTCAGAGTGCTGCCTTCCGCATCGCCCATGACGTGATAGGCGTAGCGGGTGTGTGCTGTCTGTAATTTCAGAGGAAATTCCGCAAGTTCGGGATGAGTCTCCGGTTTTTCGTAAGTCGGCATATATTTGTTGAGCGGCGGTCGGTCTGGATCGTCAATCTTTTTCAGCGTTTCCGCGATAAACTCAAATTTGCCCGAAGTTGTTTGCAGCCCATCGAGATAACTTCCGACATAATCCGAAGGAAGCGGATAAGGTTCAGGCGTGTCTTTTTTGCGACCTTCGTAATACCAGCGATTCGCCACCGTCGCACGAGCCGCTTCAGGATCGGCAGGAACGACATAATAACCTTTTTTCAGAAATTGCCGCCACGAAATATATTTCGACAGATCCGAGGAATCGAAAACCCGCTTGCACCATTCGAGTTCGGTCGTGCCGCCTTCGGAATAAACAGCACCTAAATTCAATTTTTCGCAAATGGCGAGAAATATCTCATAGTCGGATTTTGATTCGCCAAGCGGTTCGATACATTTGTGTTGGAGCGAAATCACGCGATGATTGTTCATCGAATACATATGATGAACATAGCCCGCTCCGACGTTATACCATTCGCCGATGTCCCATTTTTCAAAGACGGTGCAAGCTGGCAAAATAATGTCCGCAAAAGGAGTTTCGCCTTCGTGCCAGACCGATTGATTGACGATGAATTTCAAACTTTCGTGCTGGTAGGCTTTTGTCCAACGGTTTCCGGCAACCATCGTTCCAAGGAGTTGACTGCCGTATTTGTAAAGCATTTCCACCCGTGCGTGTCCGGGCGATGGATAGAAAAACGGGAAGAATTGACCTTGCACCGAAGAAACGTCCGTAATGTAGCCTGATGCTTTGCCTTCGGTAATTGCTTCGGGAAACCAGATTCGCGGAATACTTTGGCGGACGGTGCTCATTGTCACGATATGCGGCATCCGTTGATAGTTGTTGGCTGAATTTGCGCTAAACGCCAAGTCACCCGAAATACTGCCTTCGCCATAGCCGGGAAAATAAAAGTTGAAATCGAGCGGAGAACCGAATTGCAGATTACCGAAATTAACGCCCGGTCTGCCCCAACCCTGCATTGCGGCAAGAATCGTCATCATTCTCGCCCACTGCATTCCGGTCGGTCCGCGTCCTGCTCCGCCGACCCCGCAGCCCCAGCTTCCTGCTCCGAGATAGGTCTTTTTCATTCCCCATTCGCGGGCTAAAGCACGGACATCGCGGGCAGGAACGCCGGTTTCATTTTCCTGCCATTCGGGAGTTTTGGGAACACCGTCGCTTTCGCCTAAAATATAGGCTTTCCATTCGTCAAATCCGTTGGTTCTCTCTTCAACAAATTTTTTATCGTAAAGACCTTCCGTAATCCAAATATAACAAATCGCTTGAGCCAGAGCGGGATCAGTTCCCGGACGCGGCGAAATCCATTTTCCTCCGACATGAGCCGCTGTGTGATTCAAAAACGGGTCAATGTGAACCATTTTGATGCCGAGCTGCTTTGCCCATTCCCGCCGCTGTGCTCCTTCGTAACCGTAGGTCGTATCGGGATCACTCGACCAAAAAACGATCATTTCGGCTTCTTTCAGACAATCTTCAACCGTGCCGTAAAATTCGGGACAGCCCAAACGCAAACTGTTGCCCCAATGGTGCATTGCTCCCCAGAACCAGCCTTCCCAACTGTCAGGGCTGTGCATCAATTTGGTCACTCCGATCAGATTCCAAAAACGATTGAAAGCACTCAGATAATGTCCGAGGTTGCCCCATTGATGATGCGAGCCATGGTCAACGGCAATCGCTCCGGGACCGACCGCTTTAGCACGTTTGATTTCGTTGGCGACAATTTCCAGAGCTTCATCCCAACTGATTCGTTCAAATTCGGATTTGCCGCGATTTTGCTGATTGCGTTCGCCGTTCGGATCAAAATCAAGCCGCTTCATCGGGTAAAGAATTCTGCCCTTGGAGTAAACCATTGATTTTTGACACATGGCGTGAGCAGCGACGGTTGCTCTGCGTCTCGGCTTAAAAGTTTGTCCGCGAGCTGTGATTGACCACGATTCGGCATCGTTCTCGTCAAAATCCATCGGTGAAGTGCGGAGGATTTTTCCGTCTTTGACATAGACAAAAATCGGACCGCCGTTCGTGCCGCTGGTGTAACGGGTGACACCGTTGCCCATATCCGTTCCGAATTTCCAATGAATTGTCAGCAGTTGAGAAGTTACCCGCATAAACCAAACAGCAAGGTCGTCCGGTCCTTCGAGAACAACTTTGTAATTTTTGGCGGCATCAATTCTTTCAAGCAAATTGATTGGAGGTGTCAGAAAACTTTCGGCGATGGCTTTGCTTTTGAAATCAATCGTAATATCAGGATTCTGATGAATTCCGCTGCCGGTTGAAATTTTTCCATCCTCCAATTTTATCCATCTGCCGATGCTGTTATCACGCACTTTGAACTGTGCGACGAGATTTTTCTCTTTTAACCTCGTGGCATATTCGGGATAAAATTTTGAAGCCGCCCGCATCGCCTGCGGAATTCCCCACAAAATAACCGATAATTTCATATCAATTCTCCAAAAAATCGGTATAGCGAACGGTATTGAGCAGTTTGTTGGAGGAAGCAAAAATTACTCGCTACTGCTCGTTATACATATTTTTTACGAATGCAAAGCAATCGGACGCTTGATAAAAGTGCCTTGTTTTTCGCCGACCACTTTGCCGTTATCAAATTGTAAATTGCCGCGAATAATCGTTTGCGTGACCCAGCCTTTGGTCATAAATCCTTCAAAAGGCGTATGGTCTTGAGCAGAAAGTGCTTCGGAAGCAGTGATCGGTTTTTCCAAGTTCATATCCACAATCGCAAAATCTGCGTCCGCTCCGATGGAAATACAACCTTTTCGCGGGAACAAACCGAAGTTACGAGCGGGGTTTGCCGAAACGAGTTCAGCCACGCGAGCCAGCGAAACGCCGCGTTTATGACAGCCTTCGCTCAATAAAACGGGATATAAAATCGAAGTTCCGCCGAATCCGGGCAGACTGCCCCAAACGCCTTGTTGTTTATGTTCTTCGCCGCAGCAGGCGTGATCGGAAACAACCGTATCAACGTGACCGCGTTTGATTCCTTCCCACAAAAATTCGCTGTGTTCTTTGGTGCGGATCGGCGGATTTACTTTTCCTTTTAAACCGATTCCGTTGCGGTCTAACTCTTCGTGGTCTAATGCCAAATGATGCAAAGTCGTTTCGAGTTTGATGTCGTGATTAGGGTAAGTTCTCCGCACATCAATTCCTGCCTGCAACGCATCACGCGAAGAAAGATGCAAAAGATTGATTGGGCAACCCGTCGCATCGGCTAAAATCGCGGCTTCGTGAACCGAAAGTTTTTCCGATAATGGCGGACGACCTTCCGAATAAGCCTTTAATCCTGTCAAGCCTTGTTTGTTGGCTCGTTCGATAAAAACGCGAATCAATTCAGGATTTTCGCAATGCAAACTCAAGGAAATGCGGGCTTTATCCTTATGTTTTTCCGCCATTTCCGAAACCCGTGTCATTAATTCAAACAAATGCCCAAGGTCGTAATTTTCCGCCATCGTGTAAGCCGAACCTTTAGTCGAATCGGCAGAAAGCGTCAGAGCCTTGTAAAACATATAAAATTTGAACGAACCGACACCCGCATTTTCGACGAGCCATTCGACTTCATCAAGCTGATCTGCCGTCATTACCGCGATGTGATAGCAATAATCAGTGTAAAAATTGCCATCGGAAAGCTGCATCACTTCAGGCAAAATCTCTTTGTAAGGTCCGGTTTTGTTCAAATAATGATGACCTGTCCGCCAATAACTGATGACCGTTCCGACTCCGCCGACGAGTGCCGACATTGATTCACTTTGGGCATCTTCCGAATGCGGACGATAAATCCCGACGTGAAAATGCGAATCAACCGCCGCCGGAAAAACGTATTTTCCTTTGGCATCAAAAACATTTTCAGCTCGGTTTGCGTCAATCTCATCGCAAATCGCCGCAATTTTTCCGGCTTTAATTCCGATTTCGCATTTCACTTCACCGTGAAATGGAAAAACAACCGTTCCGTTTTTTATAATCGAATCAAATTTCATATTTATTGCTGTCCACGAAGGGACACGAAGTTCACACGAAGTAACTTGGATTCGGATAAAACCAGATTTTCAAATTCGTTAAACTTCGTGTTTTCTTCGTGAATCTTCGTGGATAAATCCCTTTTTCCCGTTTCAAAAATCGTCTAATCGTGATGATGGTGATGACCGTGATCGTGGTCGTGGTCGTGATTATGCTCAACGCCCAATTTGTGCATTGCATCGTGAATGTGAACGCGGTCGTCTTCGGATGTTGCCGAATGCGACGAAGCATATTCAAAATCAAAGTGGTTATGATCTTTTGTCCACATCCATTTGTTGAGTTCGGGTTTTTGCCGAATCAAACGGGCGGCGGCACGGTCGGCGTTTTCATCAGGGTTTGAATAAGCGTTGTGGTGAAAATGGTTATGCAAATCACCGTCAGTTCTGCCAAAACCTAAAATTCCGTGTTCGCTGTAAAACGCTCCGTGATTGACATACGCAGGTCGCCAAAAATATCCTCCGGTCGGCAAATCGCCAAATTGCATCATCCACGAAGTTCCCCAAACGTGATAAGCCTCTTCAGCACAATCGTGATAAGAAATATTGTCTTGTTGAAAGCCCGGAGTCATCGAATAAAGAAACGTCATCGCGTGAGTTTTCTCGTCAAAATGCAAAAGTTTTAATAAACAGCCCGAAGCGGTTTGCGGAAACAAAGTCGGCACTTGCCAAGGCATTTCGGCGTATGTTCCCATCTGAATCAATCCCGCACGCTCCGCTCCGTCCATATCTTCAGCAGATTCAATAATATGCGGTTCGGAATCGTTATACATAACAAGGGCAAAACAGCCTTTTTCAGTCGAAAATGCCGGAAGGGAAACGCCGCGTGGAACAAAGAAATAACCGCCTTTTCGCCAAAGTTTATCGCCGACCTTCATTTCGCCGTCCATTATGAAAATTTCGACATCTGAATACGAAACCGAAGGTGGTTGTTTATAGCCAGCGTCCCATTGAACGCTCATTGTGCAAGCTCCGGTATCTTCATCAATCGAAAGCATTTTGTAGTTATAACCGTTCGGAATACCTTTCAATTCCAGTCTTTTGAATGAGACATCTCTGTCAACAAATGGTTCAATGTGTTTTCGCATTTTTCTCCTGTGGGCAGTGGTCAGTGGGCAGTGGTCAGTCGGAAGTTTTTCAGACTACCGACCACTGTTCACCGACCACTTTTAAAAAACTACCTTAAACTCTCTGTCAGGTTTCTGAAAGAGTTCTTCTTTTTTAATGATTCGCTTGTTGTCGGCGTGCCAATAAAAACCTGTCGTGGTGATTCGCTCATAAAATTCTTGAATCCAAATTTCACGTTGAGCGGCAAGTTCAACATTCATTTCGTGGGCGATTTTTTCATAACGCTCACGCTGTTCCGCAACTTCTTCGGCAAGCCATTTTTCGACATCTTCGCTTCTCGGCGGTTTGCTTTTCAGTATTTTTTTGCTCATAGTTTCACCTTTTTTTATTCACCACAGAGACACAGAGTTCACAGAGATTAAGAAAAACAATTAAAAAACTCCGTGTTCTCTGTGTCTCTGTGGTGCAAATCAAATCCAATTTTCCAATCCATAAACCCGCACCGCATTTTCGACTAAAAGTTTGCGTTTCGGTATTTCTCTAAGTTCAAGTTTATCAAGCTCTTGCATTGCTCTTTCAAAACCGATGACGGGATAATCCGTGCCGAACATTACTTTGTCCTGACCTCTGGAATTGATGAATTTGATCAAAGATTTATCCCAATATTTCGGCAGATGTGCGTCCGTTCCGATGAAGACGTTGGGATGTTTCCAAGCCATCGAAATCATTTCTTCCGTCCAAGGATGTCCAATGTGGATGCCGATAATTTTCAGTTCGGGAAAATCAATCGCCACTCTGTCCAAAGTTATCGGTTGAGCAACCGTCCGCAAAAACCATTGAGCCGAATGTCCGACCTGAATCTGAATCGGCACACCAAGTTCGGCACATTTCGCATAGAACGGGTAATAAATTCGACTGTCGGGCGGCTCACCGAACCAATGCGGATAAAGATGCGCGCCGACAAAGCCGTATTCTTTGACCGCGACATCCAACTTGTAAATCCAAGTCATTATTTTACTTGGATTTACGCCGATAATTCCTTTGAAGCGGTCTGGATGTTGTCGGCAAACTTCGGCAATTTTTTCAAACGGTTTTTCAAAGAAAATATTCGAGCCAACCGCCGCGCCGGTGGTCGCTACCAGCAAACCTTTATCAATCCCCGCCGTGTCCATCTGAGTAAGTTCTTCTTCAACCGTGATGCCGTTTTTGGTCAGTTCGAGAATATTAACCAAATCCCAAAACTGGTCTAATTCGGGCGGATAACATTCGGTAATTTCTTTCGTCCAAAGATTGACGACTATATCTATTGCTCTGGTCATTTATTCTTTTCAAGTGAAAATTTTTGCGTTAATATCAAAATTGTTATGATTCAAACCACAACGGCAATTTACGAAAACGGCTTGCTTCGCCCTGTTACTCTGCTTGATTTACCCGAACACGCGGAAGTTGAAATTACGATTCAAATCGGCGAAAACTCTCTTCATTCTAAAGTTCGTAAAGCATTAAAAATTGGTGAATTATCAAATGAACCGGAAAATCAAATTTCAAATCAACGCCGAGCCGAACTAGCTAAAATCTTTTCCGCCGAAAAACCTCTCAGCGATTACATCAACGAAGACCGCAACGAAAGATGAATCAAATTTTTTATGCCGACAGTAGTGTTTTAGTTAAACGGCACGTTTCCGAAATCGGGAGCAGTTGGTTTCAAAATCTTGTTCTGCCTGTTTCAAATAACTCAATAATTACTTCAAAACTGAGCATTATCGAAGTTTTTAGTGCTTTTAATCGCCGTAAACGCGAAAATTCAATCAGCCAAATTGATTACAACGATTTTGCGAATGATTTTTCAGCTATTTCAAGTAACGAATACCATCTGTTGATTTAACAAGTTCAATAATGGTTGAATCTCAAAGACTTTTAGAATTACATCCGCTTCGTGCAGGGGATTCCGTTCAGCTTGCTTCGGCGATTTATTCCCGAAATATGTTGCAAAACTCACAACTTCCTGCACCAATCTTTTTAGCTTCAGATAATAAATTGCTTGATGCGGCAATCGCTGAAGGTTTTACAACCGATAATCCTCTTTCGCATCCGTAAACCTTAACTAAATCTTTCCCGTAAATCTTTTTTCAAAATCTTTCCCGTCAAATTACGCGGCAATTTGTCAATAAATTCAACAGTTTTTGGTTTTTTGAATCCGGCTAATTTACCCTCACAAAAACTGATAATGTCTTTTTCGGTTGATTCTCCGCCTTCCTTCAAAACCACGATTGCTTTGACCTCTTCACCCCATTTTTCCGAAGGAACACCGATGACCGCGACTTCAAAAACAGCGGGATGTTCCTGTAAAATCCGCTCGACTTCGGAGGGATAGACGTTCAAAGCACCCGACACGATCATATCGTTTTTGCGGTCAACCAGGTAAAAATACCCGTCCTCGTCCATCCGAGCCATATCGCCCGTTCGCAACCAGCCGTTACACAAAGTTTTTGCGGTGGCTTCCGCGTTGTTCCAATATCCGACCATATTTGCTTCAGTGCGGACGGCGATTTCGCCGACTTCATTGGGTGGCAAAAAATTCCAGTTTTCGTCCACGATTCGGACATCAACATTGGTCTGCGGTCTGCCGCACGATTGCAAAAGATGTTTCTTCTCAGGTATTTCCAAAGCCGAACGATGCTCGCTCGGTTCTAAAACCGTTCCCGCACAACCAGTTTCGGTGGTTGCAAAAGTTTGCCGGAAACCGCATTTTGGAAATCGTTCCATTGCTTCACGCAAAACAGGTTCGGGAATTGGTGAACCACCGTAAAGTAAGACTTCCAAAGAACTTAGATCGTATTTCTTAGAAATTTCCGAAGCTAAAAGCATCTGAATCGTCGTCGGAACGAGATTGGTAAAAGTAATTTTGTCGCGTTCAATCGTTTGGCAAGCCGTTTCGACATCATAATTTATCAGCGAAATTTGCGAACCGACATAGACCGCACAATAAATTCCGGCAATTCCCGCCGCCGAATAAAGCGGACTGGGCAGCATTACCCGATGAGTTTGGCGGCTCGCAATTGCGTGAACGTGAACCAACATTCCAACCAAAAGCGAATAATGCGAATAAATTGCGCCTTTTGGAAAACCTGTCGTGCCGGAAGTGTAAAGCAGCATTGCAGACTCATCATCATTGATTGCGGATTGTGGAGTTTGGATGGCGGATTCTTTCTGACTATTGATCAAAATTTCAAAGAACTCGGAATTTATAACCTGTTGCAAACACTTGGCTTGTTCTTTGACCTGCAACGAATTTAGTTCGGTTGATTCATCACAGATAATTGCTTTTGCACCGGAATTTTCTACGATGTAGGCGACTTCGTTGGCGGTTAAACGGTAATTGACTGTGACCGAAACCAAACCGACTTGAGCCAATCCGAACAAGGCTTCCACCCATTTATTCGAGTTTTTGGCGTAAATTGCCACACGGTCGCCGCGTTCTAATCCCAAATAAAACAATGAATTTGCAAAAGCATTTGCCCTTTCGTCCAGTTCTTTCCAGGTCAGACGTTTTTCACCAAAAATCAATCCGATGTCGTTGGGGAAATTCCTCGCGTTGCGTGCGAGCAAGTCTCCTGCTGATGTTAAACCGCCAAAAATCATTACCAAATGGAAAATGGAAAATGAACAATGGAAAATAATTAAAACAAGTTTATTTTACATTTTCAGTTTTACATTTTTCGTTTCCTAAAAATATGTCCCACTGTTCCCGGCGGCGGTCCCCATTTGTGGTTGCCCGCGTCGTCAAAACCTTGGTCGAGATTGAGCCATCTATCTTTGGAAATTTCGCTTTCCGAATAAGTGTATGTTGCGCCTCTAAGTGTTGATTTACAAGATTTTGCGTCAACAATTTTACCTTTGAAAGTATTTTTTGTTTTTTCGTAAACTAAATCACAACCTACTTCTTTGGTCAATCTTTCAAAGGTCAGATTTTTCAATAAATTCGGATTTTTACGTGCATTGATAAAATCTTCCGCCTGATTTATCCGATAGATTTGCAAAGTAATTTTACCGTTTATCCGGCTAAAAAAATACACTCGCTGACGATACGGTTTGGTGTGGGTTTCTGCCGCCTGATTTTCAACATAAAGCGTCAAACCGTTGGTAAATTCTGGGATTTTAACGGGTGTTACTTGCAGCAAAGCCCGCGTGTGACGATATTTTGCGTCTGCTTCTTCGTCCGCCTCAACCTGTGCAAAAGTGTCCCAGCTTCCGGTCATCCAACTGCCCAGCGTTTTGATTTCCCTGTCCTGCGAAAAAGCAGAATTCAAAGAGCAAAATAGCATCAAAATCATTCCGAAGATTCCGAATTTAAACTTCCGCATTTAGGATAAAAAGTATGTTGAAAATTTGATATAAACCTATAACAAATCTAGCTTGACTTAACTGAAAATGCAAGTTATATTTGCAAAATCATCAAAAAAATAATTTGACATAATCTAAAAACAAATTTTCGAGGCAAACTATGAGTTATCGTTTAGGAATTGACGTTGGCGGAACTTTTACCGACCTTTTACTTTTTAATAATCAAACAGGCGAAATCAAGCTCGAAAAAACGCCTTCCACACCCGCCGACCAATCAATCGGGATTCTGGAAGGCATCAAAAAAATCGTCGAATGCAACAATCTTTCAGCCAACGATATTGATTTGATCCTGCATGGAACAACGGTTGCCACCAACGCAGTTTTAGAAGAAAAAGGCGCACTGGTCGGTTTGATTACGACCAAAGGTTTCGAGCAGATTCTGCACGTTGCCCGTTCACAAACGCCCGGACCGCTTGCAGGTTGGATTATTATGCAAAAGCCCGATCCGCTTGCCCCGTTGTATCTGACTCGCGGTGTTTCGTGCCGGATGAGCGCGAAAGGCGCGGAAATGACGGCGATTGATGAAGATGAAGTCCGCCGATTTATCAAAGAACTGCACGATGCGGGCATCGAAGCCTTAACTGTTTCGCTCATCAATTCCTTTGCCAATAACTCACACGAACGCCGAATCCGCGACATTGCCGCCGAAATGTATCCCGAACTTCCCGTGACGATTTCGACCGATATTTTGCCGGAATTCCGCGAATACGAACGTTGTCTGACGACGGTAATGAATTCGTATGTCCGCCCGAAAATGGCAAATTATTTGAAAGGAATTCAGGACAAATTAGCAGACGCAAAAATTGATTCAACCGTCAATATTGTCCGTTCGGATGGCGGTGTGATGTCCATCGAATCAGCCAAAAAATCTCCCGTAAATACTTTGTTATCAGGACCTTCTGGCGGAGCGGTGGCGGCGGCTTATGTCGGTGAACTCGCCGGATTCGATAAAGTTTTGGGCTTTGATATGGGCGGAACTTCAACTGATGTTTGCGTGACAATCGGAGGACAGCCCAATTTAGTCCGCGAAACCCGCGTCGGTTATTATCCCGTCAAAGCGTCGTCGGTTGATGTCCGCACAGTCGGCGCGGGAGGCGGTTCAATCGCGCACGTTCCGATGACCGGAGCTTTGCGTGTGGGACCGCAATCGGCGGGTGCTGATCCGGGTCCGGCGGCTTACAAAAAAGGGGGCGAAGAACCGACCGTAACTGATGCAAATGTTGTGCTTGGACATCTTCCGCCAAGACTTTTGGGTGGCGAAATGTCGCTTGATGTTGAGGCTTCACGAAATGCCGTCAAGAAAATTGCCGATGCACTTGGGCTTTCAATTGAAGAAGCCGCCCAAGGAATTTTGGATATTGTCAATGAAAATATGTTCGGTGCGTTGCGGCTCGTTTCGGTTCAGCGCGGACTCGACCCCAGAGATTTTGCGCTTGTTGCCTTCGGCGGAGCGGGACCGCTTCACGGCAATTATCTGTCTAAACTTTGCGGTTCTTATCCGTGCATTTCTCCGCCTACTCCGGGCGTTTTGTCCGCGTTAGGCTTTTTGCATTCCGACATTCGTAACGAGTTTTCTCAAACGATGATTCGGGAGCTTGAAAAGATTGATAACAAAGAGTTTGGCGAAATATTCGGAGTTTTGCAAAAAGAAGCTGAAGACTGGCTCAACGCCGAAGAGATTCCTGCTGACCGTCAAAAACTGACTTATCAGGTTGATGTTCGCTATTACCGGCAAGGTTTTGAATTTCCAATCACAGTTTCGCCCGACCAATTTTCAACCGAAGAAGGCAAACAAAAATTTATTGCCGATTTCAAAGAAACGCACGAAAAAAATTACGGTTTTAACATTGAATCTCCGATAGAAATCGTTAATCTACGCTGCATCGGAACAGGGCAAGTCCGCAAGGTTGAATTGCCAAAATACGAAGCAGGCGACGAAAATGCAGATTCGGCAAAATACGAAGATCACACGGCTTGGTTTGACGGAAAACATTTGGATACACCAATTTATGACCGCGATAAACTCCGTCCCGGACATAAAATCGCCGGTCCCGCCATCATCACCCAAAAAGATTCAACCACCGTTATTTTGCCCGACCATCACGGCAAAGTTGATGCGTATTTGAACATTTTGATTTATCCGAATTAAACGCAGATATATAAAAAAGTGGAAAAGCGAGAGGGCAAAATTCCTTAAAGCAATTCCACTTTTTTTGTGCTAAAATCTTCAATTATGGAAAGCGTTCTCAATCCGTCATTAAAAGAACTTGCGTCAATGGCAATCAATCAAAAATTGATTATGCAAGGCGTTGGCTGGGATTTTTACGAAGAAATTTTAGCCGAATATGTTGACTCAAATGCCCTCCATTTTGCTTATGATGACGGAGTTTTGGAGGTGGAAGTGCCTTTACCTGAACACGAAGTGCCAAGCCGGATTTTATCGGATTTGGTGACGATAATTAGTATTGAATTGAATGTTAATGCCAGAAATTTTGGTTCGACAACATTTCGTCAACAGAAAAACACCAAAGGTTGTGAACCTGATACGGCTTTTTATATCAAAAATGAGCCGAAAATTCGCGGACTTTTGAAGATTGACTTAACTGTTGATCCGCCACCCGATTTGGTGATCGAAGTTGATGTAACAAGTCCTTCGTTAGACAAACTGCCGATTTATGCTGCCTTGGGAGTATCGGAAGTTTGGCTCTACAAAGGTGCGGAAGTCGAATTTTTTCAGCTAGTTGGGAAAACCTATCGAAAAGTTTCGCATTCAATTTCATTTCCTGTTTTATCAACTGAAAAATCAACCGAATTTTTAAATAAAGGATTGACCGCCGCACCAAACGAATGGTTCAAAGAAGTCAAAGACTGGGTTAATTCACAAAAATAATGGAAAGTTATCGAGCCATCGCCCTGCAAGTCAAAACTTTTGCCGTCAACCGCTGCCGAACGCGAGCCGAAGCTAACGAAATTATCAAACAAACTATCGTTCGTATTGATAAGCAAATCTTTGGCAGTATTGCGTTTATCGGCTTTGATACAAAGCTCGTCGTGTTGCCTGAATATTTTTTGACCGGATTTCCGATGGGCGAATCAATTGAGGAATGGCGCGAAAAGGCTTGTCTGGAAATTGACGGCGAGATTTACGAAAAGCTCGGTGAAGTTGCCCAAAATCGCAAAATTTTTCTATCAGGAAACGCTTACGAACTCGACAAAAATTTTCCCGAACTATATTTTCAAACCTCGTTTATCATTGCTCCGAACGGCGAAGTTGTTTTACGTTACCGGCGGTTAATTTCGATGTTTGCTCCGACTCCGCACGATGTTTGGGACAAATATCTGGACATTTACGGACTCGAAGGAGTTTTTCCGGTTGCCAAAACCGAAATCGGAAATCTTGCCTGTATCGCCTCCGAAGAAATACTTTATCCCGAAATTGCAAGATGTTTGGCGATGCGTGGGGCGGAGGTTTTTTGTCATTCGTCTTCAGAAGTTTTCGGGATGCAAAACACGCCCAAAAATGTCGCCAAGCTCGCCCGTGCGTATGAGAATATGGCTTATGTCGTTTCGGCAAATTCGGGTGGACTGGCGGATATTTCGATTCCCGAAAATTCGACTGACGGCGGCTCGAAAATCGTTGATTACAAAGGATTGATAATTGCCGAAACCGGACAAGGCGAATCAATTAACGCCTTTGCCGAGATTGATTTAGCCGCACTTCGCAGAAATCGGAGACGTGCGGGAATGGCAAATATTTTATCCCGTCAACGCTTTGAACTTTTTGCCGAATCTTACGCTAAAAACTCGTTTTATCCCGCCAACACGTTATTGGACAAAAAGGCGGAACGCTCGCATTTTGTCGAAACTCAAAAAAATGTGATTGAAAAATTAGTTGAAACAGGGATTATTTAAAAACGATTCTAACTGCATCTACTTTTTACATTTTTCCTTTTACAAAAAATTCCGTTTTTAATCTTGACAAAAAAATCAAGATTAGTTAGTCTAACAATGACAATTTGAACAAGGGGAGTAGATAGCCCTAAAAGGTTCGTTGAAATCGTCAATACAGTTGGAGTAGCCAGCTCGGTTCAACGAAGAAAATATCAAGACCTTGTGCAGAACTATTTTATTGGAAATATGTTCGCACAGGGTCTTTTTCTTTTGCGAACAAACAAGGAGAAGTAAGAAAAATGTTGAATCGTTTCAAAACTGTAGCGTTGTTAGGTCTGTTGACAGGTTTGTTTCTTTTCATCGGGAACTTATTCGGCGGTTCGTTCGGTTTGGCAATCGCCGTAATTTTAGCAGTTGCGATGAACTTTGGTGCGTATTGGTTTTCGGACAAAATCGTTTTGAAAATGTATAAAGCACAAGAAGTTACATCGAACGAAGCACCTGAGCTTTACGGAATGGTCAAAACTTTGGCGGAGCGGGCAGAAATTCCAATGCCGAAAGTTTATATCATTCCCGAACAAACTCCGAACGCTTTTGCGACAGGACGAAATCCGAAAAATGCGGCGGTTGCCGTGACGGTTGGGATTACGGAATTGCTTAACCGTGAAGAACTTTTCGGAGTTCTGGCACACGAAATCGGTCATATTAAAAACCGCGATACGCTTGTAATGACCGTCGCCGGTGCAATTGGCGGGGCAATCAGTTTTATTGCTGATATGGTCTTTTTCAATGCTCTTTTCGGCGGCTCGGATGACGAAGAAGGCGGAAGTCCAATTGGCGGATTGCTTGGTGTAATGATTGCTCCTTTTGCCGCAATGTTGATTCAAATGGCAATTTCTCGGTCACGCGAATTTATTGCCGATGAAACAGGAGCAAAATTGAGCGGAAATCCTCTGGCTTTAGCTTCAGCTTTAAGAAAAATTGAGGGTTGGAGCAAGGAAGTTCCGATTCATTCAGGTTCGCCTGCGACGGCACATCTTTTCATTATCAACCCGTTTTCAGGTGGTGGATTAGGCAAACTTTTCAGCACGCATCCGCAAACATCCGAGAGAATTAAACGGCTGGAAGCGATGGATTATCAATCATTTAACCAGTTGAATTTGGCTGCTGTGAGCTAAATTCACAAAAGACCCCGACAAAGTTAGGTTTATCGAACTTTGGGCAGGTATCGAACAAAGGGCAGATTTACCAAACTTTGCTTGGGGCAAAAAAGGAGGAATATGTTGAAAAGAATTTTGAAGCAGTTGTTGATGAAGTTTATCGGCAAAAAATTCGGGTTTTATCCGAAACCGAAATACTACAAACATAAATACTACAAACCTACAAAACACAAAGGTTTGTCTTACAAATTAAAAAAGATTTTTGATTAATTTTATAAGCTTTATGAGTTACGCGGTCGAAAAAAATATATTCACAGGGATAGACAGGATGGACAGAGATTTTCTAGTTTTTTATATGAATTTTAATTATCCCTTTTATCCCCTTAATCCCTGTGAATATTGCCATTTTCTATCAACTTCGTAACTTCTAGCTTGTTGGTAGTTTCAAAAGTAAAAACTAAATTCTTTGGAAATTGAAACTACAAACTTATTCAGAACAAGGAGGGCTATCTACAAAGTGGAAAACACTATTTTATTCCCGTTCGCAGAATATTGGTGGTTTTATCTAGGTTTTACAGGTTTTGTTTTATTGATGTTGGCTCTTGATTTAGGAGTTTTTCATCGCAAGGCACACGAAGTTTCCTTTAAAGAAGCAACGATTTGGAGTGTTGTCTGGATAACTTTAGCCTTAGCTTTTAACGGTCTTTTCTATTATTACATAGTTGATAAATTCGGCACGGATACCGGAACGCGGCTTTCGCTCGAATTTTTAACCGGCTACATTGTTGAAAAATCCCTGTCGGTGGACAACATTTTCATCTTCGTGATGGTTTTCGCCTATTTTGCGATTCCGGCGAAATATCAGCATCGGGTTCTTTTTTACGGAATTATCGGAGCTTTGATATTCAGGGCGATTTTCATCGCGGCTGGCTCGTGGTTGATGCAGTTCCATTGGGTTATTTACCTTTTTGGAGCATTTTTGATAGTCACGGGAATCAAGATGATGTTTGCACCGGAAAAGGAGATCGAACCGGAAAAGAATTTTCTGATTCGGCTTTTCAAACGATTTATTCCGGTTACATCACAACTTCACGAGCAGAAGTTTTTTATCAGAGATAACGGAAAATTATTTGCTACGCCGCTTTTTATCGCACTTTTGTTCCTTGAATTAACCGACGTAATTTTTGCAGTGGACAGCGTTCCGGCAATCTTTGCATTAACCAAAGAACCGATGATTGTTTTCACTTCTAACATCTTTGCCATCTTAGGTTTGCGGGCAATGTATTTTATGTTGGCGGGTGCGGTGGATAAATTCTATCTGCTCAAATACGGTTTGTCGGTGGTGTTGGTTTTCGTCGGTTTGAAAATGGTTTGGCTCAATGACGCTTTCGGCGGAAAATTTCCGATAACTTATAGTCTGGGATTTATTTTGGGCGTGATCGCAATTTCGGTTTTTGCTTCGCTTTTTTTTCCAAAGGCAGCAAAGATGGAAACTTTAGAAAATTAAAAAGAGGTTTTATGAAAAAAAGAAATAATGTTTTTACGGATGTTGAAAGTATTGATGAGTTAAGTGAACAGGAAAAGTCGCTTTTATTTCTAACCCCTTTAATCCAAACAGCTTGGGTTTGCGGCGGAGTTTCCCCGCGAGAAAAACAAGTGATTTACAAAGCCGCCCGCGAGGAATCTATTGATGAACGCCATCAATTTAACGACATCATTGACGAATGGCTCAAATATCAGCCGAGTCAGATATTTTTCGATGACTGTATTGCTTTGATAAATAATTCGTTGGAAAAAATGACGGTCAAAGAAAGGAATTTGCTGAAAACAAAGATTTTGCAACGCTGTAATCAAGTAGCGGCTTCGGCAGGCGGAAAATCTTTGATGGACATAAATCATCATATCAGTCCGAATGAGGAACATCTTCTTAATCGTTTGCGGGAAGTTTTAATTTAGTTTTTTCTACAGGAAAAGAGTTGGCAAACAAAACGAACAAGGGCAGTTTTACGAGCAAAGGGAAATAAAAAGTTTGCTAACTTTTTTCAAAGCAAAGATTTAAATAGGAAAATTTATCAAATGAAGGCTAAACGCTCGTTTGTGATTGAAAAATTAGTTGAGGCTGGAATTATTTAGAAATAGCAAAAACTCCGTCTGCAATTGGCTCATTAACTTTGTATTCCGACCAGAAAACTTCGGTAGTTTTTGAGCCGTTGTTGTAAATTCTCAAGCTTCGCGGCTGAATGAAATTCACGCCTTTCGCCCATTTGAAATCGTCATAATACCGTTGCTGCAAGCCCATTGGAGTTTGAAAAGCGGCGTAGCGAATGAAGAAAGTTTTCCGGTCAACCGCAAAAATCGTGTCGCTCTTTTTCGCGTCGGTCAGCTTGATAAAATAGCAAGGATGCCCGTCAATTTTATCATCCGGCAGACGAACGATTTTGAAATCAGGGTTTTCGATAAACCGAAAGATTGAAAAGCCGAAATTGTTGCTAAGTCGCAGAAATTGCTCGTTTTGTTTGGCGACATCACTGAAAATTTCCGAACTGTTTTTCCCGTCAAAAATAAGTTGAAGGAAAGTTTTTCCATCCGATTCGCGTGCGTCAAAGCGGATTTTTCCGTTGGCAGTATGTGCCGAATCATTTTCCGACGGAAACACACGCCACATTTTATATTCGGTCATTTGGTAGGCTTGATTGTTGAAATAAAGCGTCGCCGTGCCGGATAATTGCAGAGTTTTCGGTCGCCGCCAATTTTCTCCGCCCGAAGCCGCGATAGTTTTTTTAGCAATTTCAAGCGGAGAAAATTCCTGTCCATAAACAAAAGAAATTGACAAAAGCAAGATTGGAAAAAAGAGAAGTTTCATAATTCTTTTGTTATTTTTAAATGACGAATCATTGGTTGAATAAAACCCAATTAAAAATCAACTATTAGCAATTTATAACTAGCCGACCTTTCGTTCATCAATAATGGTCAATTTGGCAAACTCACCGTTCTCAAAATGCTGCCATGTGCGGCAACGATGCGTGTCAGATTCCAGTGTAATGATTTCGACAAATTTGTTATTCGGCTGATCTTTATAAATCCAGGTGAGAAAAATACAATCACCGTCAACTTCGCAAGACTCGCCTTTAAGCCTTTCATTATCAAATTTTAACCAACCATCTTTGAGCTCGCCCGGAAATTCTTTGACCTCTTGACGACCATCTTCCCAAGTATAAACATTTTGTTGACGATACTGGTCAATGCCATTTGTTATGCAGGTCAATTTGCTCTGATGGTGGTCAAGAATTTTGCCGGTTTTGGCATCAATTTGTGTATAAGTTCCTTCCCAAATGCCATTATGTCTCAGAAAAACAGGAAAAGGGACTGGTTTAGCAGTTGCTTCGCTCATAAAAGATTACCTCATTTGTTATAGATTTATAACAAACTAATTTTACAAAAAAAAGAAAAAATCTTCAAATGGTTGATAAACAGGATTTCTCCAATCTCAAATCTGATTTGGAAAACCACAGCCAAAGTGAAGTTTTTGCTCTTAATTCAAGTATCGGAGCCTATATTTTATTAAGGCATGATTCAGAAGGCTCATTAACTTTTTGGGATTTTGCCAAGGAAATGCCGGAAAAGGAGTATTCCTGAAGATCAAACAAAAGCATTTTGGGATTTTTACAAAAAACAAATAATGAAAAGAAGGATGAAATATAGAGAAATGTGAGGGATTACGACTGGCGGCGGTCAGGAGGTCATGAGTTTGATCCTCATGGACTCCATCTTTAGAGTTAGTTACTTAGAGCATCTTTTAAGGATGTTCTTTTTTATTTGTCTGAACTACAAAGAGGGCAAATTTCAATAAAAGTTTTCCAAATGACAGTATTTTCGGGTGAAATGTTTAATATAACAGAATGTTCAACAAAGAATTAGTAAATCGGAACGCAAATGGTTATTGGCTTCACTCATCAATTAACCCATCCGAGATTAACTGGATTGATCAACTGCCGGGGGCTCAAGGAATGGAATTAGTATTTATCACAATGCAGGGTAGTGTCTCACCGGAGCGATATTTAAGGTATCAGAGCGGAGATTACAACATTATGGATTGGAACCCGTGTATTTGCGAAGAAGGAGATTGGTTCTTAGTAGGGATTTATGAAACTGAATTCGGACCTGAAGCCTGTTTTGTAACATCACTCATTTAATCTGAACCTAATCTTCCGAAAAGAGAATTAGTAAGTTTCGTTTTATTTATCAAATTCTGTCAACAAAACCGCATCCCGCAACTGCTGACCGCGTGAAAGAACGATTTTTTTATTACTTGGCGACCAGGCAAAATTGAAAATGTGGTCTTTCGGCATTTGCAGAATTGGTTTTGCCTCTTTTTCGTCAAGACCTTGCCGCATAATTTGTGTGCCCTCTTCAAAACTCAATGTAAATTCAACCGCTTTGCTATCGGAAGAAAACCGAAGCGGAAAGCGGTCGCCATCCACGGAAATATATTTGACGCTTTTATCTTCAACAGAAATAATGGCGATTTCTGCGTTATATTTTTCTGAAAAATTCTGATTCGGTCGGGAATTAAAGCAACTCAGATATTTTCCGTCATTTGAAAGAGCTAAAAAAATTCCGCACTGCAAATTTTCATTTTCCAGAAAGACTTCTTCTTTTGTTTCAGCCAAATTACGCCGCATTATTTTTCCGCCTTTTGCGTCAAAATAACTGTAATAGAGCCAATTTCCGTCTGCCGTAACTTGCGGAGAACGGCGGTTTCCTTCCGATTCGTTGGTGATTTCGTTGACGTTTTCACCGTTGAGCAGAATGCGGTTGATATTCGGAAGGCGATTACGGTTGACATTGTAGTAAATGAACTTTCCATCTGAGGCAGGTGTGTTTGGCGAAACTTTTGTTTCTTTGGTTAGCTGTTTCGGTGAATGTCCTTCCGAATCAATCAGCCACAGATTTTCGACCGATTCATTTTCCGTTTGTGAACCGAAAACTATTTTTTGATCGTCTGCCCAAGCGAGCGATAATTGCCCGAAACGATTTGTATTTCCGTTGGTTATCTGTTTTTGCTCGTTCAGATTCACTTCATCAGCAACGAACAAATTTGAATTGACGACCGATTGCAAAGCCAGAATTTTTTTGCCGTCTTCCGAAATGACCGGTTGATTGTAGGAACTTAAACCAACCGTCAGTGCTTGAGCGTCGCCATCAGGATAGGAAACTTTCCAAAGATGATAATAACGTCCGTCTTCGGAAGCTGAAACAACAAAACTTTTGCCATCGGGAAACCAGGCGGCTTGGGCTAAACGGCGAAGTCTAGGCATTTTCAACTCTTCGGCTTTTCCAGTTTCAACCTCAATCACAAAAAGCTGCCCAGCAAGACTGCCCCACCATTGATTGATATGCAGAATTTTTTTACTGTCCGGCGACCAGACCGGAGCTGTTTCAACATTAAACATTCCCGTGTAAAGCGGTTCAAAAATCTGTCTTTCCTCTTTTGTTTCTAAATTTTTGATGGTTAGCCGATTTACATCGGATTTCTCGTTTTCGTAATACGCCAGAAATTTATTGTCAGGCGAAAGACTGAACGAGGCAAAAGAATTTTCGGCAACTACGGTCGTTTCTCCGCCGAAACGGGATGTTTTTAGAATTCGAGCCGAAGAATAACGGGTTTTATTATCCCGAAAATAAAGAAAATTGCCGTCTGCCGAAAACTGCAACGAACTGAAATTTCCAACATTCAGAATTTCCAACGGAATTTCCCGATTTGAAACTAAATCCTTGAGAAAAACCTTATTTCCACGCACAAGAGCAAGAAAATTGCCGTCGGGTGAAAGCGTGGCATTGGTCAGATTTCCAGTATTGGTCAACTGAGTGTATTTAATGCTTTCAATCTGCGGTCGCGGCGTTGGACGAAGGTAGCGGTAGGCGACTACGGAGATTAGTATTAGGGGGATGACTGCAATTGCCGTTACGGAGTAAGGAGTAAGGAGTCGGGAGTAGGGAGTAGCTTGAGGCTCAGTAGTTTTCTCCTCACTCCTCACTTCCAACTCCTCACTTGTTTTAACAATCGGCACAGTCACCCGATAACCGAGTTTTGTCTTATTTTCAATCAGCGGTTTGCCGTTTTCATCATTGCCGAGAGCTTTGCGGATTTTGTAAATGTTTTGGGTTAGAACGCCGTCTTCAACGAAAGTATCTGCCCAGACTTTCTCAAAAATTTCTTCTTTGGAAACAAATTCTCCATTACTTTCCAAAAGTAAATTCAACAATTCAGTTTCTTTCGGAGAGAGTAAAATCAACTCGTTTTCACGCCAGAGTTTGCCTCTTTTGCCGTCGAACCTAAATTCGGCAAATTCATATAAACTATTGGTTTCATTACTCATAACCGTCTTGAGAATTTTCTTGAGAATTTATTGAGTAAAACCTTGAGGATAATTCCGGCAAATTCATCTTATCCTCTCAGTCAACCCGACACAGCACGGAAAAACTAAACCGATGCTGAATTTTATAACAAAAAATAAAAAGGAGAAACGCAAAATGTTGAAAAGAAATTTTATCCCAATCGCAATCTTAGTTTTAGGCTTAGGAATTTCAAGTGTTTTGGGGCAAGCCGCTGACTGGGAAATTAAGCCAATGGTCAAAAAAACTAAGACTACCATCAAAAAGCCGACTGCCCAAAAATCCCAAACTTCGCAGGGAGATCAGCCAGAATTGCAAAGAACAAACACGCGAAAGGCAGGGCAAATTATTCCAAAACAAAATTCAGATTTTTTTGATACATACGAACAAGGCACTGATGTTAAAAGCCGCAAAGCAAATTCAAACAACACTCCGCGTGGAAAAAGCAAAGCCAAATCGTCCACACGAATCACCCACGACGAGGAATTTGAGAATGTCGTCAAACCCAAGAATTCCGCCAGAAAACCGCAACGAAAAAGTAATTTGGGCGACACCGCCACGCACGAAATCGGACATTGAGAATTTTATGAATCAGGGGCGGTTTAATAAGCTGCCAAGAAAATAAAAGGAGAAAAAGAAAATGAAAAAGTTAATATTTATCGCAATTGCAGCAATCGGAATTTTATTCGTCGGAAACACCTTTGGACAAATAGAAGAAATGAAGCTTCCGAAAAACCGAAAAGCTAAAGCCGGCACAGTAAAACGCACTAATACCGGCAGTTCATCGAGATTAAAAAGACCGAGTCCAAAAGCCTTCACCAGTATCCAGCATGAATACTGGCGTTCCCCTAAAACCAATAATTCCTCCAAAGCGAGAAAACAACCGCAAAAGAGAAGCACCCAGAAACGACAATATAAACCGCTTTCTTTTTAAGTAATCAAAGGGGGGGTGAGAAATCATCGCCTTTCAAACTAAAAGTAGGAAGGTGAAACTATGAAAAACTTGATCGCAATCGCAATTTTAATGTTAGGCGGAATTTTTACAAGTAATGTTTTCGGACAACTTATGCCAACAACAGCGGGAGTTAAATCGCAAAGAAAAGTTCCAGCGGCGAAAGTCAAACCAAATTCAGGAAAATCCGCTCAAACGCAACGCCGCCCAAACCCGATAGGAATTTGGGGAATGGAAACATCGTTTGGCAATGTAGTTGGAAAAACGACAAATCAAAAAACGCAAAATCAAAATTGGTCTGATGCGACCGGACATTTTGATCTTGTTAAATCAAAAAGTAAATCAGTAACCGTTCCTAAAATGGACGGAAGCAGCAAAGAAAATGCCAGATCAAAAAGAAGAAAACATTAAAAACTGAATCTAAACTAACTTGATTCAACAATAAAAATGGCGGCGAGCAATCTTCGCCTTTTTTTTATTTATCAAATTCAGTCAGTAAAACCGCATCCCGCAACTGCTGACCGCGCGAAATCGCTAATTTTTTTCCGTCCTTTGACCACGCAAAATTAAATATTCTGCCATCGGGAATTGTATAGATCGGTTTCGGCTCGCTGCCGTCGAAAGCTTGGCGGACTATCTGCGTTCCGTCCGTGTCGGCAAGAATATAATCAAGCATTCGGCTGTCGGACGAAAAACGGCGAATTGGCGGGATTATCGAAACGGGAAACATTTTTATGTCGTTCGGATTTTCGGTAGAAACAACTAACATCGGGGCGTTGTATTTATCCATCTGCAAATTTTTGATAGACATTCTGAAAAATGAGATGAACTTGTTGTCCGGCGAAAGCTCCATAAAAGGCGCGGCGGGATATTCGGGATTATTAAAAAAGATTTCTTCTTTATTGTTCGCCAGATCAAAGCGGCGAATACTTTTTTCATCCTTGCCCGTAAAGGTGTAATAAACGTATCTGCCGTCATTGCTGACGCGCGGTGATTGTCGATGCGCTCCGGTTTCGTTGGTCAGCGGTTTAATTTCTTTACCATCGGCGGTCATCTGAAAAACATTGGAAAAACCATTCACCGCAGCCGTGAAATAGACGAATTTTCCATCCGAAGTCGGGAAGCGTAGGGAAACATTTGATTCATTAGGAACTTGAATTTTTGAATTATCAGCAAGATTAAGAATCGTCAAATTTTCGACCGGATTTTGTTCGCTCTGAACTGAATAGATAAATTTTTGTTCATCAATCCAATTCAAAGCCGTCTGTCCGAAATTATTTTGATTGCCGAAGGTTATTTGCTTTTGTTCATTGAGATTTTCGGCGTTCGCCACAAAAAGATTGGAACTTTCATTCATCTGAACGGCTAAAACTTTTTTGCCATCCGCCGAAATTGAAATTTTGCCGTAATTGAGTAAACCGTTGGTGGCGGACTGAACCTCGCCGTCAGGATAAAAAACCTTCCAAAGGTGCATATAAGAACTTCCTTCGCTGGCGGAAACAAAGAAACTTTTGCCATCGGGAAGCCACGCAGCCTGTTCAAAACGCTTGAGTTTATCAACTTTTACAGGCGTAATTTTTTCGTCCGCCAGATTAAGCATTAAAAGCTGATTGCCAACTGATGCGCTCACTCCAAATGTCGCGTTGTTGACGGTGTAAATGATCTTATTGCCGTCGGGTGACCACGCGGGCGCACAATTTACGCACAAAGCAGTCGGCGGTTCAAGAGCGGTAAACTCTTTTTCTTCTTTAGTTTCGAGATTAAGAACGATCAGTTTCATTCCATCCTGTTGCTCGCTCATAAACTTAAAATAAGCCAGCTTTTTTCCATCGGGTGAAAGACTGAACGAAGCCCAGGTTTTATCGGCAATCAACTCTTTTTCACCGCCGAAGCGCGAAACCTTAAAGATTTTGGCAAAAGTATTGAAAATCTTTTTGCCGCGAAAATATAAAAAATTGCCGTCAAGCGAAAACTGCAATGTGCCGAATGAGTCAACGTTTGGAATTTCGAGCTTGATGTCTTTTCCCGAAGCCACATCTTTCAAAAAAACATCATTACCTCTCACCAAAGCCGCAAAATTTCCATCGGGCGAAAGTGCCGCATTTGATAAATTTCCGGCATCGGTCAGTCGTGTGAATTTAACATTCTCAATTGGTTTGCGAATTGGCGAACGAAAGTATAGATAGCCAATGGCGGCAAGTAAAATTAGGGCGATAATCAGTAAGGAGTAGGGAGTAAGGAGTAGGGAGTAAAGAGCAGTTGGAGATTTGGGTGCACTCTCCTGACTTTTCAGATCTAACTCCTCAACAGTTTTCTCCTCACTCCCAACTCCTAACTCCCCACTTGTTTTTACAATCGGCACCGTTACCCGATAACCGAACCTGGTTTTATTTTCAATTAACGGAAATCCGTCTGAATCATTGCCTAAGGCTTTTCGGAGTGTATAAATATTTTGGGTTAAAACACCGTCCTCAACAAAAGTTCCTGCCCAAATATTTTCAAAAATTTCTTCTTTTGAAACAAATTCGCCATTTCGTTTTAAGAGTAGTCCGAGAAGTTCCAAAGCTTTTGGTGAAATCGAAATTAACTCATCATTTTTCCAAAGTTTATTCTTTTTGCAATCGAACTTGAATTCGGCAAATTTATATAAACTATTGATTTCATTATTCATAAATGCTTTTGAGAATTTTTGAGAATTTTTGAGCGAAACTTTGAGAATACTTTTCGCAAATTCGTTTTATCCTCACAGTCAACCCAACACAGCACAGGTAAAACTTAACCGATGCTGAATTTTATAACAAAAAGGAGAAAACAAAAATGTTAAATAAAACTTTATTCGCAATCATAATCGCAATGTTGGGTTTAGTAATGGCAAACAGCGCATTCGGACAATGGCATCCCGAAATTGACAGAGTTAAATCGCCAAGGGATGTCGCATCAGGACAAGCCACAGGTATCAAGTCGCCGCGTGATGTCGCTAGTGGACAAGTCAAATCTCAAAGCAATGCAAAAACACAAAAACCGAATGCAGGTTTTATGGATTATACCGATGATGCGTGTAGTGTTTGCGACGGCAAAATCAAAGCAACAGCAATCAAAAGCCCACGTGATGTGGCTACGGGGCAAGCAACGGGAAAAAGACAACATGAACCGATTCAAGCACAGGATAAATTGGGCAACTTTGAAATCCAAGACATTAAATCGCCAAGAGATGCTGCCAGCGGACAGGCAACCGGAAAAAGACAATATGAACCTGTCAGAAACTACAATTTGGGCGACACCGCAACGCACGAAGTCGGACACAAACAAAGAAAGAGGGACAAAAATTAATGAAATTAAGTTGGTAGGTGGGCGGCTTATTGCCGCCCGACCAAAATGAACATTATTATTACAAGTGATAAACGTCAACAAAATTGCGAACACCAAAGTTAAACGTCCAAAAATAATTGTCGGAGTTGAATCGGTGGATAGGTGGGAGATCGGTTGAAAAGAAATACTAAAAAACTATAAAAACAAGCGTAGTTCAGGCAAAAGAATGCAATAATTCAATTCAATAAAGCCTATTAACCAATTGGAGAAAAAGAAAATGGTAAAAAAGAAAATATCAATCATCGTTTTTACAACGCTAATTTTAGTCGTTGCTTTAGTTAGCTATAATCATCTGGTTAAAGCCGAAGGATTTGTAAACTTTGAAATGTTTGATTCCTGCAAAAATGTTACTTTTCGCGTGACCAACAACCGCAACGTAGCGATTGAAGTCAAACAAATCAAGTATTACAACGCCAGCAAAGGTAAATGGAAAACTGAAGATATTGGTGGCGCGAATGCTCGTTGTGAACGTGGTGCAAGCTGCACGATAGGCGGCAGTTCGTTTAATTATAACGGCGAAGATTTAGCTGATGCCGAAGGCGACAGGTTAACCAAAATAGTTTTTATTTTTGAAGATGTCAACAGCAATACGCGTTACCAAAGCCAGGAATTTTTACCAACTGACCCGGTTTGCCGGGTAGATAAAGAATATGGACACGGACAAGGTTGGACACTCAACGGAACTTCTGATGCGAGTAGTCAAAACAGTTCAAACGGGCTTGGCGATGAGTGTAAAAACGTCTCTTTTTTGGTTAAAAACAACACTAATCAATATGCTATCTACATCACCAAGGTCAAATATTTTAACCGCAACAGCGGAAACTGGAAAACCGAAAACGTCAGCGAAGTGCGTTGCGACCAAGGCGTGACTTGCACCGTCGGCGGACAAGACGATCTTGCTGATGCGAAAGATGACGACATTACTAAAATCTCGTTTATCTACAATTATTATCTTCCCAATACGGTCGCTAAAAAAAGCGAAAATAAAGAAAGTAAAGTCTTTAACCCGTCAAGCCCGAAATGCACCGAGGGCAAGATTTACGGGACAGGGCAAGGTTGGGCTATCGGAAATGCGGGGACTTCCACACCTTCAGTCAATTCAGGAACTGCGACTTCAAATTCAAATTCCTCGACTTCGACCTCAACCAACTCGAATTCAAATACACCTTCTGTCAATGCCAACAGCGGCACGATGAGCAACAACGGAATTAACCAAACTCCAAAAGTCAAAACAGGGACGATGACAACTACTACTATTCAGACTACTAATCGGCAGACGAACAAAACAAAACGCAAAAATAAAAAGCCCTAGTTTTGAATAAAGAGAACTCCCACATCTCAAATTTTTGCAGATCTATTACGGAAATTAGAATAAATTTGGATAGCAAACGGAGAAAACAATAATGAAACGTGCAGTTTTTATCATTGCGATAATTTTAATCGCCTTCGGATTTGGATTGTTTTTTATTCCTAATCAGAAAGTTGAAGCTAGTATCCTTGAACCGACCACCGAATTTGGCGACTCGTGCAAAAATGTCAGGTTTAATTACAAAAACGGCACGAATAAATTTATCCAAATTATCAAAGTTAAGTTCTATAACAGGGATGAAACCGATTGGAAAACTGAAACGATTCCGTTTAATTATTGTTCTCCAAACCAAAGTAATTGTAGTATGCCGCAACAAGACCTACAAGGTTCCGAAGGAGACAGCATCACTAAAGTTATTTTTGAATTCAGAACTTCAAACAGTTATCAAGGTCCCTGGTCAATCAGTTATGAAAGTCAGGAATTTCATCCAAACAGCCCCAAATGTAATGCCGGAAGAAGTTATGGAAGCGGAACGGATTGGGTTGTAACCGCCAGCGAATCCGGGAATAGCAGTTCCGGTGATTCGGGGAGCTGCAAAAATGTTTCCATCAAAATTACCAACGGACGCAATGAAAAGATTAGATTCAGGGAAGTTAGTTTTTACAATAAATCATCAGGTAATTGGAAAAACGATAATGTTTCTAAAACCGAATGTTCGCCGGGACAAACCTGCACGATTGACCAGGAAGAAAATGCTCTTGCCCGAACCGCGCTTAGTTTGACCGATGCTAATGGCGACGAGATTACCAAAATAAAAATCGGTTACGAATATTTGCCAAACGGACGCGGGGCAAGATGGTCTTCAAAAATCGAAAGCAAAATTTTTGAACCAAGCGATCCGACTTGCCGTGAAGGAAAAGTTTTTGGCACAGGACAAAAATGGACAATTGGAAATGACAGTAGTTCAAGCGCCGGCGGAAGCACAGGCACACGCCCGACCGAGACCACAACAAATAGTGAGACTCCGCGTAATCAAAGCATTCAGCCGCCGACTGATGTAAATATTTCAACCGCCGGACAAACTACGGTTACAACTCAAGAACAACCCAAAGTCGGTGGAAGAAGAACTTTTCCGAAACAGGTAAATCCGCCAACCAACACAACTGTTTCAGCAACTGAAAGTAGTCGGACAACTACAACAATGGAACAACCGCAACCAAAAGTTGGTGCAAATCCGCGCCGAAGACCTGCCAAAGTAACAACTGATTCGACCGTTCAACCAACTACGACCAATAGCGGGACGGTTATCAATAGTTCGCCCACAAAAATAGCTGCGACTAAACCGAAACCGCCGATTCGGATAGTCCCAAGAAAGAAGAAACCGTAACAAATTAAAGGAGATAAGAGGATGAGAAAATTAAATTTAATTATTATTGTGATTTTTACGCTGATGGTGTCTGCTAACGCCTTTGGGCAATGGCATCCCGAAATTGACCGGGTTAAAGGAAAAGTCAAAACTACGAAAATCAAGCCCAACAAATCAAAAGGGTTTACAGAGGTTTCCGGTTTGACACAGGAAACCCAATACCGTCGCAAACATTCGCGCCGAAAATCAGCCCAATACAATCCAAAAGAAGTGGGCATTAATAAGATAAAGGCAAGGAAATCAAAGTCATCTATGATTTTTGATGATACAGATGGGGCAGAAAAAGTAACAATAAAACAACCACATAAAGGGAAAAGAGTTCATAAACCATAATTTGAAATAACAGGGAAAAGTAAGGAAAAAAATTAGAATGAAGAGAATAAATTTATGCCTAATTACAGCAGTTATTTTGATTTTGGCAGGAAATTCTTTCGGACAAACTTCTCAGGAGGTCAGTAGAAATTCGAGAGTCAAAGCCAAGACTAGAAAACCGCAAAGCAAAGTTTGGTCTGATGCGACCGGACATTTTGATCTTATTAAATCAAAAACAAGAAAATCAGGTGTAAAAGCCAAAACCATCAAAAGAAAGTCGGCAATTTGGGGGCAGGAAACGAATTACCGGAAAAAAAATCAACATATTTCCAATCCAATCGGGACGGATGGAAATATCGCCGTTCGCCGAAAACACCAGCACCGAAAAAGAAAAAGCTGAAAATTTTGTTCCTGAGAAAATTTTTGAGAATTTTTTGAGCAAAATTTTGAGGACAAATCAGAACAATTCGACTATCTTTTTGAAACTATGAGAACAAATATTTTGATAATTTGCACCTTGATTTTCCTGAATCTAACCACCTTTTCGCAATCACGACAAGATGTGGTTGATGACGGTTTTACCTGGTTTGAATCCTTTGCCGTCAGCGAAAACACAGGGGTCAATAATGCGCCTGTCGCCATGGGGTGGACGCTTAAATATTGGGTGCGGGTGATTGGCAATTATCCAAACGGAAGCGGTTTGAATTTTGTTGTATCCAAAGCCGGCAAACAGGTTCTTTCAACTCAATGCGGCGCATTCATTTATCGCCGGACAGGAAATGATGTTGATGAAAGTTTTATGCGAACCGCCGAATGTTGGCAAGGCAAATCGGCAACTAAAGAAACTGGCGAATTTGAAGTCAAAGTTTTCACTGTCAATGGCGATACCAAACAAGAAAAACTTGTCCGCACTTATAAAATTGATGTTCGTGCCATCGCCCGAGTTCCCGGTGGACAACAACCCGGCACAGAGCCTCCGCGTTACATCATCAATCGTCACAACGAAGCTCCGGTTGCCTTTATTTTTCTGCGTCCGACAGGCTACATTCCATATTTTGATGTCGCAGACCGTCCCGATAGAAGCGGCGAAAATCTGATTGAACTGCATTTCAGTCTTTCGCCAAGCGAACAAGGCGTTGTGCCGCCGCACGGCGAAGTTGCCTGCACCGTTGATGGAAAACCTGTTCCAATGCCGGGACCTTTGCCGTATGCGACTCAAGCCGTTTCAAAATACGAAAGATTTCATCAGGAAATTTATCAGGACAGGCTTACTCCAAAATACAAAGCCGGCTTGCCTTATGAGGAAAAAATCCGTTTTCAGATGGTCAAAACGAGCCTACCGATAACGTGGCGAAAAACGAGGGAAAATCGCCCGGCTTTGGAAGATTACAAAGGAAATTGGCAATGCACAATCGGTAAAGAAAATGTCGTTTGGCGCACGATTCGTTTTAAGGTTGGTGCAGACGGAATGCCCGAATTACATCCCGAGCAGCGCGGAAACGTCAATCTTGGCTACAACACTTATTTGGTTGATATGGAAATTCCGGCTGGCGGAAGTCTTTTGGATGAGCGATTAACGGGTGCATCAACTTCATTTTTCTACGGTCAGCCGTGGACAACTGCCGAAGGTAAAGCGATGGCAAATCGAGTTCCGAAAAAAGGAAATCCGTTTCCTGTTGCGTCAAATTCGCCAAACACCATTAAGCAATAATGGGAGAATTAGAACGTAAAAAGAAGAGTTGAAAGTTTAGATTTTTTTGTTCTTTGACAATTCCGGATACCTCAACTCTTGTCTTTTTAACAATTACGAGAAGTTGAATGTCAATATGCCTCAATAATCTCCCACTTTGAGTGGAGGCTCATATCACTTTTTTTGAAAACTTCTTTAAGCATTTCGATGGCGTTTTGCGCCCCTTCCAATCTTTTTTTGAGCCACCACCCTCCATAATCAATAGTAGCCTCCCCCCTCGAACCAACGGTAAAGTCTGACGGCATTTCATATAGTAATCCATAGCAAGAAGCAGGCTTGTCCTTAATGGAAATAAGACTAAAAATCGATTTATTACCGCCCCAATCGTCAAACTTAGCGGATCCCGAAACTGCACTCAAATAACCCGGCAGACAAGACCATGAGTAGGTAGTCGAAAAAAAATCTGAGCGATTTATTGTCAGCTCGAAAATCGGCGCGGGTGGAGGATTCATATAATTCTCCTGTGTTGCCTCACCAATTGGACGAGAACTAGCCCAGTTGTCCGGCGAAATTTTGATTTTAATAATTTTAGCCATAACTTTCCTCAAATTAAATAATTATAATTTCGAGATTATCTTTAACCTCAATTATAAATGCGAAAATTTTGGGCAAAAACTATCATTTAAATTCATTGATAGGAAAAGAATTGAGCAGCAAAGAAAAGAAATTCGTTTTCGATTTCGTCAAATGTGTTGAAATAAAAAGGAGAAAAACTATGAATTATTTGATTTGTAAGAATTGCGGGCTTGGGAATTCGCCAACCGCACAGACCTGTATGAGATGCAATTTCAGATTAGATGCATCTGTTAATCAACCCCAACCGTCAAAAACTGCGGAAACTTTAGGCGGACAGACGAATTACTCAGCGGTTGCTCCGAAAAAGGAAGGAAGTAATATGTATCTGATCTTCGGAGGACTTGCCGCTTTAGTTTTAGTTGGTTTTTTATTCATCGGGGCTTTGGCGATTGGTTATTTAGTTTATACTTCCAAAACAAATGTCGCTAGAGTAGATAATACTGATAAAAACCGCACTCCGTATCCGATAAACTCCAGACCAACTCCCACCGAAACCAAACCAAATAAAACCGGAATCAGCTTTGGCGACAAAGAATTGGAAGCCGTTTTTATGATAAAAAAACAGGTTGGCAAGTTTTCTTATGTCAGCACTTTGCCGGCAGCCAGCTCTGACAAAAAGAACTTCCAAAATTCTGATGGCGAAGCCTCTGCAATGTATGAGGTAAAAGGTAAAAAAGAAGACATAGTTTATTGTATTGCCTCGTATCCTTCGAGCGAAAAAGCACAGACGGAATTTAAGAACTATATCGAACGGGAAAAGGAAAAAGGAGCAAAGATGATTACAGATACAATGATTGACGATAAAGGCAAATCAATCAATGCTTCTTACCAACTCGGAGTTTTAACTGTTTTAACCTTTTGCAGTTGGAAGTTAGATACTGTCACAATGTGCCACCGCATCGGTTCTCCCGAAAGAGCTGCGGTAGTAGATTTTCACAATAGTTGGTTTAACATAAAGTAAATAATTTGAATAGAGGAGCAGAAGCAATGGACATATCTGAAAGAGTTTACGGAATTTTAACCAGTCCGCATACATTACGGATTACATTTTGGTTCAAAGGAATCAATGGAAATGATATTTTTGTCCTCGGACCAGATTTTCTTTTAGTAGCAATGAGTATTAAAGCAAATAAAATCGCGGTCGTTGAAGGAGGTGCAACTCGCGGAAATGCTGTTTACACAGCTAAGGATGATGGTCCGCGAAAAGCCAATACGATGTATATTGGTCCGAATGATTATGCCTCACGCAGTTTTGAAGCGTTAGTCGTTCACGAATCGGTTCACGCAATTTACGATCTGAAAAGTGCCGTGATTCCCTGGATGGATAATGAAGCTGCGGCTTACATTGCCCAAGGTTTTTACGCGAATAATGTAGGTGTCCCGGACGATCATGTGAGCCGTAAGGAGTTTATTTTTTTAGGAAAATTAATTGCCAACGATTTTACGGTTAACGGACAGATTGACGATCTTTTGATGGGAGATTTGCGGGACAAACTGCAAAACGATCCTCTTTATTCAACTTATATCAATCAAACCTTTATTGGTGACGGATAAATGAAAAAATAATGCTGCCATTATGTAATTTACACAAAATCAGCATCGTTTTTTGTTTAAAATTTTTGAGCAACCGACAAACTGCTTTCTGCAACTGCCGACCGCCTATTGAACTAAGCGGCTTTCGGAGCTAATTCGGCAGCACCTTCAGCATATACACTGATGAATTTGCCTTTTTGACCTTTGTTTTCAAATTTGACTACGCCGTCAATCAATGAAAAGAGCGTATCGTCTTTTCCGCGTCCGACGTTTTTACCCGGTTTCCATTTAGTTCCGCGTTGACGAGCTAAAATATTGCCGCCGAGAACTTTTTCGCCACCGAATTTCTTTAAACCTAACCGTTGCGCGTTTGAATCGCGTCCGTTTCTGGATGAACCTACACCTTTCTTATGAGCCATAACGACATTTTCGATTTTTGATTTTTGATTTTTGATTTAGAAAACTAAAATCAAAGACCAAAGACCAAAGACCACTTCCTCCAACTAAATTTTTTCAATTTTAATTTCGGTAAAACCTTGACGGTGACCTTGTTTACGTTTGTATTGTTTGCGGCGTTTTTTCTTGAAAACAATAATTTTGTCGGCTTTTCCGTGTCCGACGACAGTTGCTTTAACGGTTGCTCCGCCAACGGTAAATTTGTCGCCATTAGCAACAAAAAGGGCTTCAACATCAATTTTGTCGCCTTCTTTTTTGTCAGCAATTGAAGGAACCCGTAAAGTTTGTCCGGCTTCAACGCTAAATTGTTTTCCGCCTGTTTTGATGATTGCGCTACTCATTTTTATAATCTCCTTTCGCTATGACAAGACTTGGTTTGTCAGTCGAAAAACTCAAATTATATTGAAAAACGATTGCATAGTCAAATATGTTGTGGATGTTTTTAATTCAAAACGCTATACTCGTATCAAATTTCTGATTATGGTTGGTTTGGAAAAACTTTTTGCAGAATGTCGGGAAGTGACGGATAAGGCTCTTGATGAATTGATTCCACTGTCGGAGACTGAACCGAAAAAACTTCACGAAGCGATTCGATGGAGCATTTTTGCAGGCGGAAAACGATTTCGTCCGATGTTGGTTTTAGCGGTCGGGAGAATTTTCGGTGCAGAAGATAAACAGCTTTGGCGGACAGCGGCAGCCGTCGAAATGATCCATACTTATTCGCTCATCCACGATGATCTGCCGGCAATGGATGATGACGATTTGCGGCGCGGTCGTCAGACTTGCCACGTCAAATTTGACGAAGCTACCGCGATTTTAGCCGGAGATTGTCTGCAAGCCCTTGCTTTTCAAACAATTGCGGAAGATGAGAGTTTGGCGCATTCAGTCCGGGTTAAACTTATTTCCGAAATTGCCCGTGCCGAAGGAACGCCGTTGGGAATGGTGGCAGGACAATATTTCGATCTCGAAGCCGAAGGACAAAGTATTTCGATACAACAACTTGAGCGAATTCATCATTCAAAAACCGGAGCGATGATAACCGTTTCGGCTCAAGCCGGAGCAATTATTGCCAATGCTTCCGCCAGCGATTTTCAGGCGATTACGGATTATTCGGTAAAACTTGGATTGCTCTTTCAAATTACCGATGATTTGCTCGATATAACGCAGCCAACCGAAGTTTTAGGAAAAACCGCCGGCAAAGATCTGGTGGCGGAAAAAGCCACTTATCCGAGTCTTTACGGTTTGGAAGAAGCACAAAAATTAGCCGAAAAAGTTCACGCCGAAGCCTGTCAGGAACTGGATAAAATTGAAAAAGATACAGAAATTCTGCGATTGTTGGTTGATTTTATTTTGCACCGAAAGGCTTAAAATAAGGAGAATGCTATGAAATTGTCCAAAATTATTTTCTTTGCTTTCGTCTTAACCTCAACGATTCAAGTTCAATTGTTCGCACAAACCAAAAACGAATTAAAGGAACAGAAAGAATTGGCAAAATCAATCATTGATGATTTTTTAACCGATTCCGTTGATGAAGAATTTGTTTACTTGTTAAAAGAAAACTTTCCTCTAACAGATTCAATTGATGAAATTAACAGTGAAAGAAAGACAAAAATCAAGCTAGTTGATAAGTTTGTTTTGGGAAGTGAAACGTATTGTTTTCAATCAATTGTTGTCAAGGGAAATACTGGAAAAATAATATTTGGTAATTCTTGGAGGAGTCTAAGTGGAGTAGGTTTTCATGAAATAATTGTCCTTTACAAATGCCAAAAGAAAAAAGGAAAATGGAATTGCCAAGCGAAAGAAATTACAACTTCTGAGTCCTAGCTTTTGATATAATATTTGAGGTTTTGGAACAAACCTTCAATTACTTATTTCCTACCTTGTCCAAATTCAAATGAATTTTTCACCTAAACAATTTTGGAAACCTGTTGCCGTCTCATTGGCATTGGCGTTTCTGTATGCGTTTGTTTTGACCAAACTTGGACGTGATTGGTGGTCGGACGAAAACTATTCGCACGGATTATTAGTGCCGTTCGTGATTGGCTACATCGTTTGGATCGAATGGGAAGATTTAAAGAATGCGCCGAAAAATGTTTCATTTTGGCTAGGCGGCGGGACAATTTTGCTGGCGTTGTTGATGCTTTTGGCAGGAACTTTGGGTGCAGAATTGTTTATCCAAAGAATTTCGCTGGTCGTGATGCTTGGCGGAATTGTCATTTATTTTTGGGGCGGACAGCTCTTAAAGTTTTTGGTCGTTCCTTTTTTATTGCTCCTTTTTGCCATCCCGATTCCGCAAATTATTTTCAATAAAATTGCTTTTCCGCTGCAAATGTGGGCATCACAGCTTGCCATCTGGGGAATTAGAGTTTTTGAAGTTCCTTCGGTCAGAAAAGGAAATGTCATCGAAATTTTGCCGATTGGCTCAGTGCAAAGCATTGCGCTTGAAGTGGTTGAAGCGTGCAGCGGAATTCGCAGCTTGATGACTTTGGTCACGTTGGCGTTGGTTTTGTGGTATTTTACCCGCGAAAAAAGCCGTTTTGATTGGGTTCGCGCTTTAATTTTAATGCTTTCGGCAATCCCGATTGCCATTATTACCAACGCCGGACGTGTGACTTCGACCGGAGTTTTGACTTATTACTATGGCAAACAGTCGGCGGATAGTTTTTCGCATAAATTTTCGGGTTGGCTGGTTTATTTAGTCGCATTGGTTTTGCTGATGGGATTGAATTTTGTGATTAAAAAAGTTTCAGGTCGAAAGTCGAAAGTCGAAAGTCAAAGTTTTGCATCCCAAACCCCACAGACCGCACACCACAGACCAATAGCCATTCCGCTTATAATTTCAATTCTAGTTCTGTCAGCATTTTTCATAAATTGGTTTGAAAATAGAAGTGAAGCCGAAGTTTCGCGTGCGCCTTTGCGGGAATTGCCGTCTAAATTGGGAAATTGGGAGCAACGCGGAAGCGATACCCGTTTCAGCGAACAAACCGAAGCCGTTTTACGCACCACCGACTACATTCAGCGCGATTACGCTAATCAATCAGGCAGAACTTCAAATTTATATGTCGGTTATTTTGCTTCACAAAAAACAGGCGTAACCTATCACAGCCCGCAAAATTGTTTACCGGGCGCGGGTTGGGAAATGAAACAGCCCGAATTAGTTGAAATTATTACACCTAACGGAAATAAATTTACCGCCAATCGTTATTTTGTTGACAACGGGCGTTCAAAATCTGTTATGATTTATTGGTATCAAGGACGCGGACGAGCCGTGTCAAGTGAATATATTGACAAGGTTTACACCATTCTTGATAGTATTTTGCGGCAACGTTCCGATGGTTCAATGGTTCGAATTTGGACTCCCGTCGGAAACTCAGAAGCCGAATCCCTCCAAGATGCCGTTGATTTATCTGCCCAAATTGCAGATGCACTTCCACACTTTGTCCCCGAATAAACTTAGGCTATAATCCTGAGTATTCCTTAAACCGAAAGCTATTGCCTTTGAATTTTAAAGGATGTGTAGAAATTATGCTTTGGAGCGATTCAAGGCAAATCCAATTATTGCAATAATTTTCTCCCCGAAAGATTTTTTGGAATATTGGATGGATTAATGTTTTTTTCTCATTGTCAACAAACGTTGGCAACTTTTTGTAAGCAGTTGTTTTCTAATGCAAGATTTTTGAGAAAAAACAAAATGCGAGAAAAACTGCCCCGGATTGAAAACAAATAAAATTTTCCATTAGATGATTTCTGAAAACGGTTTGCCCCCGATTTGAGAAATGAGAAAAGTAATCAAATGCAGTCAATGCCCCGATTGCCCGAGATGAACCGTCTAATTGCTGGAATGAGTGTATTTAAAAATGTTTTTGAGAGAGTGCCAAAATAAATCTGTCTTTTTTCTACTTGTCTTAACTTTCGGGTTAGTCCTTGTCTTAACTTCCTGCGGAAATATCCAAAAAAACTTAGCACGCGGCGAAGAACTGCTGAAACAGCGTAAGTTTCAGGAAGCCGTGATGGAATTTCGGGCGGCGGTTGATATTGACAAAAATTCAGCGGATGCACATTGGGGATTGGCTCGTGCCCGCGAAGGTCAAGGCGATATTATCGAAACCGTCAACGAGCTCCGTCAGGTTGTTTCACTCAAACCTAATCATCTCGAAGCGAAAAGCAAACTTGGCAACTACTTTCTTTTAGTTGATCCGCCGCAAATTCCCGAAGCCGAAAAAACGGTCGAGGAAATTTTTGCCGTTGATCCGAACTATGTTGAAGGTCACATCTTAAAAGCCAGTATTCTTTCGGCACAGGATAAACCGGAAAAAGAAATTCTGGATGTTCTCAATCGCGCAATTTCTTTAGATCAAAACCGCATTGAATCTTATCTCAGCTTAGCCCGCTTTTATATGAAATCGAAAAAAGCGAATGAGGCTGAAAATACTATCAAAAAAGCAATTTCGGTCAATGAAAAATCACCGCTCGGTTATCTTGAATACGGCAGATTTTTTACCTATTCCGCGAAACCGAACGAAGCCGAAGCCCAATTTAAAAAAGCAATTGAAGCTGCGCCTGACAACATCGAAGCCCGCGAAGCCATTGCCGGATTTTATTTAGCCCAAAATCAATTGGACAAAGCCGAACAAGCCTATAAAGATTTGGCTCAGGCACAGGGAAACAGCTCCGAAGGCAGAATGCAGTTGGCGGAATTTTATGCCTCGCCGCGAGTTGGACGCGAAGATGATGCGATTGCAACCTTTAGCGCGATTTTGAAAGATTCGCCCGAATACGTTCGCGCACGCTATCGTTTAGCTGAAATTTATCTGGAACGCAAAGATTTTGCCAAAGTTACCGAACAGGTCGAAAAACTTTTGGTCATCAATGACAACGATGCAGAGGCTTTAATGCTTCGCGCACGGCTCAAAATGCAGGACAATAAAACTGAAGAAGCCGTCAAAGATTTGGAAGAAATTTTGAAAAAGCAGCCGTCATTGAAAAATGCTCTTTATTATATGGCTCAGGCTCGTCTGGCACTTGGTCAGGTTGAACAAGCTCGGGCGTTTATCAGCGACCTCGAAAAATATCACCCGACCTATCTTTACAGTAAATTATTGAAAATTCAGGCAAGTTTTACCGCCAATGAACCGCAAAATGCTTTGCTCCAAGTCAATGAATTAATGGATGCGATTCAAAAAAGCCATCCAAATCAGGATATTACCGCGCAGCAGTTGGAAGAGCTTCGGGTTCGTGCGATTTCGGCTCGCGGTCAGGCATTTTTGGCACTTGGAAAGATCAACGAAGCCCGCACCGAACTGCAATATGTTTTGAAACTTTCACCGAATTCTTCGAGTGCAAATACCAATCTTGCCGGAGTTGAATTAGCCGCAAAAAATTACGATGAAGCCTTAAAACTTTACGAAAAAGCCTTTGCGATTGATAAAAAGAACTTTGACGCATTGACTGGAATTGTTTCGGTTTTCAAAATGCAAAAACAATTTCCGCAGGCACAGGAAAGATTGGATAAAGTTTTGGCAGAAAATGCTAATCAAAAGGATGTTGCCGCCTCTTTGCATTATCTGAAAGCCGATATTTTTACGGCGCAAAAAGATTTGAACTCTGCCCAAGCCGAACTGAATAAATCAATCGAAAACGACAGCGAATATCTTCCGGCTTATTCGGCAATGGCGGCGATTTTAGTTTCGCAAAATCAAATTGACGCGGCGATAGAACAATACAACAAAGTGGTTGAGAAAAAACCGTCAGCCGCCGTTTACAGTTTGATCGGAATTTTGCAGGACGCAAAAAGCAACATTGATGAGGCTGAAAAACAATACCGCAAAGCTTTGGATATTGCGCCGGAAAATCCCATTGCTGCTAACAATTTAGCCTGGATCATCGCGGCGTATGACAAAGGAAATTTAGACGAAGCATTGCAGCTTTCTCAAAATTGTGTCAGCAAAAATCCGAAAGTTGCGGGATTTTACGACACGTTGGGATTGGTTTATTTCAAAAAAGGATTACACGCTCCGGCGGTTGAAAATTTCAAAAAAGCAATTTCGTTGGATGAATCCGAAAGCTCACACACCGGAGCAGTTCCAAATCCCGCATACCGGGTTCGGCTGGCGATGGCGCTGGCTTCGGCAGGTGACAAACCAAACGCTAAAAAAGAAGTGGAAACCGCACTCAAGCGGGAACAAAATATGAGTCAACAAGAGGCTCAGGAAGCGAAAAAGTTATTGGGGAATCTTTAATCTCTCATTTTTTGTAATAAACGTATGTGGTTAGAAATACTTTTACAAAATTCAAGCGGAGCATTGATCTTCGGCAAAATTGACGAAACATTGGCAATTTTACTTTTTGCGGTTTTTTTGATCGCAGTAACCATCGGAATTCGCTGGGTGTTGAATAAATACGATAATAAAACAAATTCCGAGGCTAAAAATAAAGAAGTTTTAAGATAGAGAGGAGAAAATGGCAGTAGAATTCAGACAAAGAACAGCAGGCGAATTTTTGCAGATGTTAAAGCGCAGAAAGTGGCATCTTATGTTGCCGACTATTGCGATTGCAGTGGCTGTGGGTTATGTGGTTTCGCATCTTCCGAGCGCGTATGAGTCAAAAACTTTGTTAACGCTCAAATCGCCAACTATTTCGGATAAAGTTGTGCAGCCTTTGTCCGAAGAGGATTTGTCGCAACGCCTGAATCAGATGAGTCAGGAAATCCTCAGCCGCACAATATTGGAGCAATTGATCAACAAATACAAACTCTATGAATCAGAGAAAGCACAAGGGATGCCGATGGAACTGATTGTTGAAAAAATGTATAAGAACGTCAAAGTTGAGCCGGAAAAAGGTGATGATGGAAAAGTTACCAGCTTTCGTCTTTCTTACCGGGATAAAACGCCGGAAAATGCAAGAAGTGTGGCAGCTGAATTAGCAGCAAAATACGTTAATCAACAAATTACCCGTTCAGTTGAAATTGCTACCAAAACCCAGGACTTTATTGATGGTCAATTAAATGATGCAAAAGCAAGTTTAGATGCGATTGAGAAGCAGCGAATGGGTATTATGACACAGAACATAGAGACTTTGCCCGAATCATCACAGGCTTTGATCGCTCAATACACAAATCTTGGCAATCGGGAAGAAACAATTTCTAAAACTAAAGAAACCTTAATCGTTGAAAAAGGAAGATTGAACGAAAACATTCGCTTACTTAACGGTCAAATGAATATTGCTCAGAATATTGGGAAAAGTAATGAAGATGAAGAGGTTAAAACCAGCAATATCGAAGACACTCCGGCGTATGCCGCAATGATTAAAGAACTAGCTGATTGGAAAGCTAAAAAAGAGAATCTTTTGAAACAATATCGGGAAAAACATCCTGACGTAATCGAAGCTCAAACACGCATTGATAAAATTAATGAGCAAATTGATGAGTTGAAAAAGGCTTCGGCTGCCAGAGTTAAAGCCGCACAGAATCGTAGTAATAATAGAACTCTAGTCACAACTCAGCAAATTGAATTAGAGAAAACCAAAGTTGAAAATCAGATCAAGCAAATCGATCAGCAAATTGTTATGAAAGACCAAGAGATGCAAACTAATGCGTCTCAAATGGTTGCTTTAGAAGCTAAAATCAACACTATTCCAAGTGTCAAAGTAATGCTGGAATCAATCGAAAATCAATATCGAGCGGCAAAAACCACTTACGATGACCTCTTGAAAAAGAAAAATGATGCCCAGATTCAGGTTAAGCGTGATAGCGAAGCTCAGGGCGAAACTATTAGTGTAGTTGACCCGGCTAACCTTCCTGCATCACCCGTTAATGCCTCAAAAAAACCAATGTTTATCGCAATGGGAGCAGCTATTGGTTTGGCTTTAGGTTTATTCTTGGCAGCAATTTTTGAAGTTCCGCGCCTCTTCAAAATTCAAACTATTGAAGATGCCAAACATTACACCGGACTTCCGGTTTTGGCATCAGTTCCACCGTTGCTCACACGTCAGGAATTAATCTGGCAAAAGCGTTCGTATTGGCTCAAAGTTTTAGCCGGAATTGTTGCCGCCGTCGGTAGTGTTCCGTTGTTAATTATTTTGTTAGAAAAAACCCGTATCTTTGAAAGGATGGTGTCTTAAAAGATAGGAGAAAAGTTATGTATAAAGAATTTTACGGCTTGACCGAAGAACCGTTTACCTTAACCCCTAACCCAAGTTTTATCGTTTTTACGCCCAGTTATAACGAGGTCTTGGCAAGTTTGTATTACGGTTTGGAAAACGCTAAAGGCTTGATCGTTTTGATGGGAGAAGTCGGAACCGGCAAAACTACCGCCTTGCGCTGGATTCTGAAACGGCTTGATTCGAGCGTTTTAGCGGCTTATGTTTTTAATCCGCGCCTTTCGATTGATGAATTTTATCATCATGTTACGCAAATGCTTGGAATCAAAGAGTGGAATAATAAAGCCGAACTTTTAAATGTTATGGGCAGAGTGCTGGAAGAACGTCACCGCCGAGGTCTTCGCACCGTTCTCATTATTGACGAAGCCCACGAGCTTTCCGATTACGTTTTGGAAGAAATCCGCCTTCTTCTCAATTTTGAATCGGACAATGCCAAACATCTCCAAATTATTTTGGCAGGACAACCTGAATTGCGCGAAAAACTGAATCAGGCTAATTTGCGTCAACTCAAACAAAGGGTTGCGCTTCGCTGCAAAATGCACGCTTTACCGACGGTCGAAGAAGTTGAAGATTACATTACCGAACGTCTTTCGATTGCCGGTTCCGATCAGCCGAATATTTTTACACCCGGTGCAGTTGATTTGCTTTTCCAGTGTTCAGAAGGAATTCCGCGCCAAATCAATAATCTTTGTGATAATGCAATGTTGGCAGGCTATGCGGCAGGTGAACAGGTCATCGGACGGCAAATTATTGAAGAAGTGGCAGATAATCTTGATTTATTGCCGAGTATGACCAATTCGGTCGCAGCGGAACAACCGGTCGAAAATGTCGGTTCAGCCAGAATTTTGACCGCCGAAGCCCGTGAAGAACTTTGGAATAACCGCAACCGTTTGGAACAAAAAAACAATTCAAATTCAAATTCTAACTCAAGTTCAAACGTCAAACCTTTTCAAACAAATGCTCCGGCTTCAAGCGGAAACAGCAGTAATTTGAAACAAAACACGTTTGATGAGGTAAATGACGATTTACTTGAAATCGAAGAGGTCGGCGGATTTTATTAAAGAGTAGAAAGTTTAGGAGGTTTTGAAAGTTCAGGAAGATTGGGATTTTAACTTCCACAACTTCCAGAACTTCCCAAACTGCCCACTAAAAATGCGGAGCATTTATGAGTATTCTTAAAGCATTACAAAAAAAACAAGCTGAAGAGCCGCAAGAAACGGCTTCATCAAAAGTTGTATCGTTTGAGCGTCCGCAGAAACGAAATACGACTCCGCCCGACTTTTTAGGCAAAGAATTCAAAATCGGGACTCCAACAAGTTCAGCGTTCAATGAGCAGTCTGTATCTAATTTCGGGATGGCACTCCCTGATAAGAAAACGGAAATATCTGCTGGGGCAACTTTGAACGCTGCCGGTTTGACGCGCATCGCTGAAAAAACGCTTCCTGAATTTACTTCGTGGAAAGTTCAGCCGGAGCGCGTCGAACCACGCCTGGTAGCGATTACTCAACCAAATTCAGCTTATTGTGAAGAATATCGCAGCTTACGCACTCACGTTTTGACCAAAAGTCAGCGGCAAAAGCTGCAAACCATTGTAATTGCGAGTGTTGGTCCGGCAGAAGGAAAAAGCGTAACTGCACTTAATTTGTCGTGGCTTTTAGCTCAAACCGATGGTGTTCGAGCTTTGATCATTGATAGCGATTTGCGGATGCCGAGTCTGACGGATTACATCGGAATTGAAGCCGAAAAAGGACTTTCGGAGGTTTTAACCGGCGAAGCAACCTTAAAAGACACCATTATTAAACTTGAACCGGCGGGGCTGCATTTGTTACCCGGCGGAGAAGCCAGAACCGATGTTGCCGAATTGATTTCAGGTCCGAAATTTAAGGAAATTTTACGCGAAGCCCGTGAAATGTTTGATTATGTGATTATTGACGCGCCGCCGCTCGGAATTTTTACTGACGCAACAGTTTTAATTAATCATTCGGACGGTGCTTTATTAGTTCTTCGGGCAAACAGAACCCGCTATGCCAATGTTGACCGTGTTTTGGAAACTCTCCCGCGTGAACGCCTGATGGGAGTAGTTCTTAATCAAAGCGAAGATATTTTAGATGAATCACACTATAACTACGGTTATTACAAGAAAAGATTGGATTAAATTGAGTCCCAAGTCTCAGGTTCCAAGTCATATGATTTGAAACCTCGGACTTGAGACTTTTGAGACTTGAGACCTGAGACTGTAAAAATGAACGGAAACAGATTCAGCCTTCGCACAATTGGATTATTACTTGCCGATGCCAGCATCATCTACGGCGGGATAGTCCTTGCTACCTATATTCGGGTTGGATTTTCCGGTGCTGATTTTGAGTTAAACGAACGCGATGGTTGGGCAAAAGTCACTTTCGCAACCTTTGTTTGTTTACTTATTCTCTATTTTTATGACCTTTACGATTACACCGTAATGAGTAATCGGCGGGAGCTATTGTTAAGGTTAGTGCAAGCCCTCGGAATCGCCTGGGCTTTATTAGCATTTGTATTTTATATTTTTCCGCCTCTATTCATCGGTCGCGGAATCTCCATCATTTCTATTCCAATAGTTTTAGTTCTGCTCCTCTTTTGGCGGATTGTCATTCATTATTTGACCGGACATCCCGAAATCGGCGAAAAGATTTTGATTGTCGGGGCGGGACAAGCGGGAATTGATACTGCCGAAGCTGTTTGGGAAAGACGCGATGCCGGTTACCGAATTGTTGGTTTTGTGACGGACGATGAAGAAACCGTCAGAAATAAACTGGCACAGGTCAGAATTTTAGGTGAAACTACCGAACTTGAAGAAATCGTCAAAGGCGGCGGAGTTGACCGGATTGTAATTGCCGTCAGAGAAAGACGCGGCGCATTTCCGACCGAAGCACTATTGCGGATGAGTTTAGCCGGAGATGTCAGTATTGAGGAATGCACTTCATTTTTTGAAAGAGTTACGGGGCAGGTTCACCTTGATATGCTCCGTCCATCATGGCTGATTTTTGCCGGACGCGGACGCGATACACGATTAAAAACGGTTTTTCGGGAAACTCTGCATCGGCTACTGGCAGTTATCGGTTTAATTTTGTCATTGCCGATTGCGGTAGTAACTGCAATTTTGATCAAGTTGGATTCAAAAGGTCCGATCTTTTATAAGCAGGAACGAGTCGGAAAAAACGGAAAGATCTTTGAGGTTGTAAAATTCCGCTCAATGCGGACTGACGCGGAAAAAGACGGCGTGCCGATTTGGGCAACTACCGAAGATGACCGCACAACCCGTGTTGGAAAGGTCATTCGTAAAATCCGGGTGGATGAAATTCCTCAATTTTGGAATATTATCAAAGGCGAAATGATGTTTGTCGGACCGCGCCCAGAACGCCCGCACTTCGTTTCACAGCTTGCTCAGGAAATTCATTTTTACGAACATCGGCATCTGGTTGCGCCGGGTTTAACCGGTTGGGCACAGATCAAATATCCTTACGGCGCATCGGTTGAAGATGCCCGCCAAAAACTGCAATATGATTTGTATTACATCAAAAATCAAAGTTTGCCGTTGGATGTCGTGATAGTTTTTGAAACGGTCAAAACAGTTTTATTCAGCAAAGGTGCAAGATAAATCAAGTAAAAAGTGAAAAGTAAAAAGGCAAAAATTGGATAAATCCTTTTAATAAGTATTTTTAGTTAGTGACAAATAAATGTTATCGACTGAGTTGGAGAAAGAGGTATGAAGCTAGTTAATTTAATGCAAAAAACAGGTTTAGCGGTGTTAGGTTTTGCAGTGTTTTCGGTTACAGTTTTGGCTCAGGAAACTACACCGAATCCGTCTGCTTCACCTTCGCAAAAGCGTGAACGAGTGACCAAAACCGAAACAGCTAAAACTGAGACACAGCCAACATCTACTCCTGGAGAAGTGAAAACCGAGCCAACCGAAACAACAAAAACTGAAGCTGTTCCAACTGAAACTCCAGCCAAAACCGATGATAAGCAAAATGGACGGCAAGAAACTCTTTCCGAAGAAGAAGCTGCGATTCTGCCGTATCTTAACAATTATCTGAAAGAGTATCATCTGGGACCGGAAGATGTGATTTCGGTTGATGTTTTCGGACAGCCGAATTATTCAAAAGCTGGAATTGTTATTCCGCCAACTGCCAAAATATCTTATCAATTAATTCCGGGCGGAGTATTTGTCGGTGGAAAAACTACCGATCAGGTTGCAGCGGAAATCGCCAAAAAACTTGATGAATACATTATTGACCCGCAAGTTACGGTTACGCTCGATAAAGTTGGTTCTGCCCAATTTGCTGTTTTAGGAAAAGTAGTAGCACCTGGAGTGCGAATTATGTCAAAGCGTTACAGTATTTATGATGCTGTTATCGAGTCAGGTGGTTTTGCGCCAAACGCTGATAAGAAACGGGTTTTATTGATTCGACACACTCCGCAAGGCGGTTTGTCGCAAACAGCGATTAATTTTGAAACTTTGCTAAATGGTAAAACCGAAATTCCATATCTTGTTCCGGGAGATCAGATTATTGTGCCGGAAAAGAAATGGAGTCTTTCAAAACTTGGCGATATTCTAACCAGAGCAAGCGCATTTCGTATTCTTTTCGGAAGTCCGTTTTAAGAAGTTTTAGATTTTAAGGTTGCGATTTGCCATTAAAGAATCGGGAACGCAACCTTTTTTGGTGACAAAATGAATTACTTTCGCCAACTATTTATTTTAATTCTTATTCCGCTGTGCTTTATTCCTATCAAAGCAGATTGGAAAAAATTAAAAGTAAATAGTTTTGCCTGGTTTCATTCGATTTATTTTGTTAATCAAAACAAAGGTTGGATCGTCGGCAGTCAAGGCGCATATCTTTACACAACTGATGGCGGCGCAACCTGGCGGCAAAAAGAAAAATTTACAAATGACACCATCCGCGATGTTTATTTTCCCGATGAACAAAATGGTTGGATTCTGTGTGAGCGGGACATTTACAACGTTGGGACGCTTTCACCTTCATACATTTTAAAAACCTCAAATGGCGGAGAAAGTTGGGATAAAGTCAATTTGGACGGCGACGGAAAAGAACGTCTGGTCAAAATCTTTTTCAGTAAAGACGGTTTCGGTTATGCAGTCGGTGAAGCCGGAACTTTCTTTGCTATGCAGGAAGATAAAAACACCTGGAAAAAGATTAATTTATCAATTCGTTATTTATTGCTTGATGGTAGATTTTTTAGCCAGAAAAACGGTCTGATTGTCGGCGGCGGCGGTTCTGCGTATTTTACCGAAGATGGCGGAAATACCTGGAATCCGGCAAATTTTGTAAATAAATCAAACACCAAACTCAATGCGGTTTATTTCATCAATCAAAACACTGGTTGGGCAGTCGGCGCGGAAGGAAAAATTTTTATGTCGCTCAATGGCGGCAAGCTCTGGCACGAACAAAAATCACCAATAAAAACAGATTTGCTTGATGTTTTTTTTGTCAATACCAGCGAAGGCTGGGCGGTTGGTGACGAAGGCGTTTTGCTATATACGGCAACGGCGGGAAATATTTGGACTCCGATGCAATCTGTTGCAAAACATAAACTTGAGCGAATATTTTTCAATGGACAAACAGGCTGGATAGTTGGTTTTGGCGGAACGATTTTGAGCTACAATAAAAACTATAAAGAGACAAATCCGCCGAAAATTACTCCCGCTCTGCAAAAACGGACATATTCAGCTGCTTATTGAAAATTTAGCTGTCTCAACTTGACAGCAGGGGTGATTTTTTCGTAATGTATCAGTTCGCCCTTTGAAAAAAGGCGCAGATTTTTGAAGAAATATTGGGCATATATGTCAATTGGTAGACAGCCTCCCTTACAAGGAGGAAGTTAGGGGTTCGAGTCCCTTTGTGCCCACCAATTCGATATTTGATTTGGTATTTTCCAGATCACAACGCGGAGTCATAGTTCAGTTGGTTAGAACGCCAGCCTGTCACGTTGGAGGTCGCGGGTTCGAGCCCCGTTGACTCCGCCATTAAAATTTATAAAAGCCGTTAGATTTTATTCTGACGGCTTTTTCGTTTTTATTGGTTTTCAATGATCTCGATGTAATCTTTTGTTACTACTGCGTCTTTAACTACTCCAAGTAATCCAAGCAGCTCCTCTAAAAGTTGTGCTTTATTATCTGCGTCTTTCCGGCTCCAGGTTCGGCTTTTGATTTCCAGAAAATAGCCCAGCGAAGGAATCGTTACTTTATCCAGATTTAAGTAAAAATCGGTTTCCTTATATTTTATCCGCCAGCGGAGACGGTCTTTTTCGATAGTTGCTTCAGATATGGGTTTGAAATATTCCCGGTAAAACCGTAGTGAATTTGTCGCCGGAGCCAGAAAACGACTGCGCGATAACAATTTTTCATCGCCAAATTCACCTTCGCGTTTTCGTCCGATCAGAGTCAAACGTGCGCGAGATTTGGTCGGTGCGCTTTTGGCATTTTCGATGTAATCGTCTTCACGATAACGCAAAATCCCTTGTTTTTCGTCTTCAAAAAAGAAATACGCATCGTGTTGGCGGTAGTGGCGTTCGTAGAGAATGTCAATATCATTTTCCATCAAACCGTCAATAATTGATTTCGGCTCGTCAATCTTGGCTTTGATCTGCACTTCAAATGACTCTTCTTCGGATGAACCGCCAAGCGCGATCAGTTTTGATAAAACAGATTCCTCGCGTTCGATCAAAAATGCGTCAATCTTTTTCGCAACTTCTCTCGCTTCAATTAACAATTCATTTTCTTTCACCGTTAATAACTGCCGTTCGCGCATCAGCCATTTTCCATTGACCATAACATCGGTGACATCGGTTGATTTGGCGGCATAGACGAGCTGTGAATAAACATTTTCGGGTGAACGTCTGAAAGATGGTGAATTATGAACCGGATTTATGTCAATCAAAATCAAATCGGCGCGGCGACCCGTCGTTAATGAGCCGGTGATGTCTCCGATATGAAGTGCGTTTGCTCCGAGTCTGGTTGCCATCAATAAAGCTTGTGATGCAGGCAAAGCGGTTGGATCGTTATTGACTGCTTTGGCAATCAAGGCGGCAATCCGAATTTCTTCAAACATATCCAAATCGTTATTTGAAGCCGTTCCATCTGTTCCGATTCCGACATTTACTCCCGCATCCAGCATTTTTACGATTGGCGCAAAACCCGAGGCGAGCTTTAAATTTGACGAAGGATTATGCGAAACTCCCGTTCCTGCGTGCTGCAAAGTGCGAATTTCGCCCATATCGAGATGAACACAATGTGCGGCAATCACTTTGGCTTCCAATAATCCGTGTTTTCTGACATAAGGAATGACGGGCATTCCTTCTTCGTTTCGCAGATTTTCGACTTCGAGGGCGGTTTCCGCCAAATGCGTATGGAGCGGAACATCAAATTCTATGGCTAATTCAGCCGTTTCACGCAAAATTTCGGGCGTGGTTGTATAAGGCGCGTGCGGTGCAATCGCCGGAACGATTAGCGGATGTCCTTTCCATTTAGCGATAAATTCACGGGCTTGCGCCATTGCGTCTTCATACGAACTGGAATCCGGTGTTGGAAATTTAAGAATTGATTCGCCGCAAACGGCTCTTAATCCGACTTCGGCAGTAGCTTCGGCAATCGCATCTTCGTAAAAATACATATCGTTGAAGGTCGTGCAGCCGCTGCGAATTAGTTCGGCACAACCGATCAATGTTCCCAAACGGACATATTCCGGCGAAACAAATTCACGTTCAACGGGAAACATATAGCCCTGCAACCAGACATCAAGCCGCAAATCATCGGCAATTCCGCGCAGTAAAGTCATCGGAATATGAGTGTGAGCGTTGATCAAACCGGGCATTAAAACTTTTCCCTGACAATCAAAAATCTCTTTGGCAGAAAATTCTTTTTTAATATCTTCCTCAGCTCCGACGGCAACTATGCTGTCTCCATTGACCGCAACCGCACCGCGCTCGAATTGATTCATATTTTCGTCCATTGTCAGGACGAAAGCGTTGGTAAAAATTATGTCTATTGATTGCATTGATTTCCTCTAAATATTTTGACTGATAAGAATAAACTATTCTCTCAAAATCAGCGAATTATGAGCAGATTTTTTTCAAAAACAGGCTGATTTGAAATTTTCATTAAAGATACTGATAATTTGTGGAGTAATATGCTCAAAAAAATCATTCAACATTTTATGGTTAATCAAGCAAAATTTTCCGCTAAACAAGCCATTAAAGCATTCCCCGATTCACTACAAAAGGATATTTTATCGCTTTTTGACAAAATCTCTTTGCAAAATAATGACTACCATTCCGAAACCATTTTAATGATTTTACAAGGCAAAAGTTTAGAAATTCCTTATCGAATTTATTTTGAGGCAGAACACAATCACGAATTAACCCAAACAGAAAACTTGATTTTGAATTGCTTATTAACAAGACATCACAACGGATTTATTCGCCAAAAATCTTTAGAATTGATTCTTTCTGCAAATGAAATCTGGATTATCCCATTCGTTTTTCAACTATTGGGTGAATATGTAATTCAGATATTGGAAGTAGTTAAAGAAATTTTAAGTGAAGAACTTCTGAGCAATTTCGTCAGATTTATCAAAGAAAATCCTTCATTTTTTGAAAAAACAGAACAACGAATTATTAGTTATTGGAATTGTTATTATCGTGGAAAGTTTCCCAAAAAAGAGGATTATGTTGGATTCCAAATTTTAGAAGCAATAAAAACTCACAAATAGACTTCTCATAAAACTTTCGCAATTTTTTATCTCAATCTTTCGGCGGATGCCAACCGACTGCAACTCATTTTTTACGAATGCCCACGATTCTTTTTTATTCAAATTCAGCTTATGCAAAATTGCTTGTATAACTCTTTTCAATAACAGCAAACCTTTTCAATTTAAAAATCACCCAAATTAGTGAGAAAAATAACATTTCAAAGGGTGATTCCAAATTATTTGTTTCACGATATTCTATTGAAATTGAAAAGTAGTTGAAAATATAGATTTTTTTGAGGAGAAAAAAATGGCAAAAGTAGCAATTATTTATTACAGCCAAACGGGAACGACTCATCAGTTGGCAAAAGCAATTGAAGAAGGGGCAAAAAGTGCAGGAGCGGAAACCAGACTTTTGAAAGTTAAAGAAACTGCACCGGAAGAAGTTTTAGCGGCAAATCAAAATTGGAAACAACATCGGGAAGAAACGGCACATATCGCAGAGGCAACCAACGACGATTTGGAATGGGCGGACGCAATTATTTTCGGCACGCCGACCAGATACGGATTACCGTCTACTCAGCTTAAAAATTTTATTGACCAAACGGGCGGATTATGGGCAAAAGGTGCATTAGCTAATAAAATCGGCTCGGCTTTTACTTCGACCGGAACTGCTCACGGCGGTCAGGAGCAAACAATTTTGGCAATTAATACAGTTTTTTATCATTGGAGTATGATAATCGTTTCACTGGGATATGCCGATCCAATTCAGTTTGCAGCCGGAAATCCTTATGGAACTTCATTTACTTCAAACAACGGTCAGCTTGACCCGGACGAAACCGCTTTGACGGCGGCTAAATTCCAAGGAAAGCGAGTCGCGGAAATCACGGCAAAATTTAAGGGAAACGAATAAACGTCAGAGTTTACAAATTTTATTTTTGCAGGTTTTCAAAAAGTCGTTAGAGTTAGTAATAATTCTGGCGGCTTTTTTCTTTTTTGCGCCTTGTTAATCTCAATTTATTGAATAAAATATGAAATATGAAAAAGAACAATTTGTTTCGGATTTTATTGGCTCTAACTGTGTTTTTGGGTTTAAGCCCGATTTACGGTGCGAACAGCGAATTAACACGTTGGGAGCAGCAGGCAAAAAATGTTTCGATTGTCCGCGATAACTGGGGAATCGCACATATTACCGGAAAAACGGATGCAGATGCAATCTTTGGAATGATCTACGCTCAGGCAGAAGATGATTTTAATCGCGTAGAAACAAATTATCTCAATTCAATGGGCAGATTGGCAGAAGCCGAAGGCGAATCAGCGATCTACAAAGATTTGCGGATGAAAATCTTTATTCAGCCTGATGATTTGAAAAAGAAATTTACTGAGAGTCCGGCGTGGTTGCAAAAAATGATGACGGCTTGGGCGGATGGATTGAATTTTTATCTGGCGAAACATCCAGAAGTTAAACCGCGTGTTATCACCAAATTTGAACCTTGGATGGCGTTGTCATTTACCGAAGGCAGCATCGGCGGCGACATCGAATCGGTTGACATCAGAGGTTTAAGGAATTTTTACGGCAATGAACCCGTCGCAATTTTGAATGAATTTGATCCGCTTGCCGAACCGACCGGCTCCAATGGAATTGCGATTTCTCCGAAAAATACCACGGACGGACACGCTTTATTGCTCATTAATCCGCACACTTCGTTCTTTTTCCGTTCCGAATTGCAAGTCACCAGCGGCGAAGGTCTCAATGCTTACGGTGCTGTGACTTGGGGACAAATCTTTATTTATCAAGGGTTTAATGAGCATCTCGGTTGGATGCACACTTCGAGCGCGGTTGATATGATGGACGAATGGCGCGAAACCGTTATTAAAAAAGGTGATAAATATTTTTACAAATTCGGCAAAGAAGAAAGACCTGTGACGACCGAAACCATCAAAGTTCCGTATAAAACCGCGAGCGGAATGGCGGAAAAAAGTTTCACTCTTTACCGCACGCATCACGGTCCGGTTATTCGTAAGGATGAAGCAGGAAATTGGATCACGGTCGGGCTGATGAACAATCCCGTTACGGCTTTGCAGCAGTCCTATTTGCGAACCAAAGCGAAAAATTACAAAGAATATCGCCAAACCTTTGAACTGCATTCAAACTCTTCAAACAATACGCTTTACGCTGATGCGGACGGCAATATTGCATATTTTCACGCCAATTTTATTCCACGCCGCAATCCGAAATTTGATTGGACAAAACCCGTTGACGGTAGTGACCCCGAAAGCGATTGGAAAGGTTTATTATCGTTTGATGAATCTCCGAATCTTTTCAATCCGGCAAGTGGTTGGGTTTATAACAGCAATAATTATCCGTGGTCTGCCGCCGGTTCGAGCAGTTTGAAGCAAAAAGATTTTCCGAAATATGTGGACAATGGAGTTGAATCTGCACGCGGTTTGCATGCGATTCGGGTTTTGGAAAACCGGAAGGATTTCACGCTCGACAAATTACGCGAAGCGGCTTATGACAGCTATCTTCCGTGGTTTGAAAAGACGATTCCGGCATTGATTTCGGCTTGGGATAAATTGCCTACGAATGATCCTGCAAAAGCAAAATTAAAAGATCAAATTGAAACTTTGCGAAGCTGGAATTTGCGTTGGTCAACTGATTCGATAGCGACTTCGTTGGCAGTTTTTTGGGCAGTCGAAATTCTCCGCGCCGTTCCGCCAACCGCCGGAGTTCCGATATACGAAAATGTTTTGGCAAAAGCGACTTCAATTCAAATTTTGGAATCTTTGGCAAAGGCTTCGGACAGACTGACTACGGATTTTGGCAAATGGCAAACTCCGTGGGGTGAAATCAATCGTTTTCAACGTTTGACGGGCGATATTGTTCATCCTTTCAACGATGCTGAGCCAAGCATTCCGGTTGGATTTACATCGGGAAACTGGGGTTCACTTGCTTCGTTCGGTGCCGCTCCGACTCGCAATACTAAAAAATGGTATGGCACGAGCGGAAACAGTTTTGTCGCAGTGGTCGAATTCGGTAAAAAAGTTCGAGCAAAAGCCGTCACAGCAGGCGGCGAAAGCGGTCATCCAGATTCTCCGCATTTTAATGACCAGGCACAGCGTTACAGCACCGGTGATTTGCGCGAAGTTTATTTTTATCCTGAGCAGTTAAAGGAACATACCAAAAAAACTTATAATCCTGGTAATTAGAACGTCTGCAAAATCAAAAAAGGCAAAGGTAGAATTCACTACTTTTGCCTTTTTACTTTTTACTTTTTACTTTTCTTAGCCTTTTCGTAATTCAGTCAAAACTTGTTTTGCCACTGCTTTGAGCGTATCAAAAACGCCGTCGCCTTTGGACGCAATAGCTTCGTAAACAGGTTCGCCTTTTCGGTTTAATTCGCCGGTTAATTCTTCGACCGAAATCACATTTGGCAAATCGCGTTTGTTTAATTGCAAAACGTAAGGAATTTGCAACAGATCGTAACCTTGCGATTTCAGATTTTCTTCCAGATTATAAAGCGATTCGATATTGGCATCCATTCGTTCTTCCTGAGAGTCTGCCACAAAAACAACGCCGTCAACGCCTTTCAAAATCAATTTGCGCGAAGCATCGTAATAGACCTGACCGGGAACGGTATAAAGATGAAAACGGGTTTTGAAACCGCGCACGGTGCCTAATTCCAAAGGCATAAAGTCGAAAAACAGAGTCCGGTCGGTTTCTGTCGCCAAACTGATTAACTTTCCTTTAGCTTGCGGGGCGGTCGAATCATAAATATATTGCAAATTCGTGGTTTTTCCGCAAAGTCCGGGTCCGTAATAAACAATTTTGCAGTTAATTTCGCGTGAAGCGTAATTGATAAATGTCATAAATTTATTGGCGATTTCAGATTTTTGATTTTGAATTACTAAAGAAAATCTTATTTTTTCCTATTTAATCACAAATCGCAAATCTAAAATCTAAATTTAACTAAATAAGCTGTCAATGTCCTCGTCGGTAATTTCGGCAAAAAAGGAATTTTGTGCCTCTCGGTGTTTATCGGTATCAAGCGATACATCATCTAAAATTGCCGCCAGCTCATGACTGGCTTTTTTGGTTCGCAGTTTAACTAAGCCCAGTGTCGAGCGGTCATCAAAAACTAAAACCAAAAGGCTTCTGCCAATAACACAGATGTATATGCTTTCCCGTTCGCCTTCGTGAACGACGGTCGGGAAAATGTCTTCGCCCAGCAGTTTTGCCATACTATTGGTGGCAGCTACATTTCCTGCCGCTAGGCTGGAAAAACTGGTCGTATCCATATCCCCAATGTCTCCGTGAAAAGCAATTGGCTGACCATCACGGTCAACTAAAAACACAACACGAGAAGCCGACTCCACGCATAGTCTTTGCAGTAGAGCTTTTATTTTCTGAAACTGATGTTCTTGTATTATAAAGGGCGATTCTGCCATGAGACCATTTTTCTCTCTTGGATTTGGATTAAAACTGAGGTAAGACAAAGTTTTTCAAAATTAACCACTTAAGAAAAACTGAATGTAGTTTGTAGAAGCAGGTATGCACCAAACCACATCTTTAATCTAACATATCAAAGTAGGATGCTTCAAGTGTTTTTTTATGTTTGTCATCATTTAACAAAAATATTGGGCTTTGATATACAGGTTTTTAACTTTTAACGATTTTGTGGAATTATAAGACCAAATTTGGGAAAAAAGAAAAACAAAAACTCAGTTCCAAAAGCCAAGGATCAAACATAAGTAATTTCTGTAAGGCATATTAAAAAATGCTATTGCTCAAAAAAATGGAAAAATGTTAAACTTGGATTCGGGTAGTCACGCTTGGACAGATGCTCAACAAAATCAAATCTTCTGAATCAATTTTACATTGATTTCTGCCTTCCTGAAGTTTTTCGATAACTAACGTCAATGAAAAATCATATCTTTTCACAAAATCTACACGGACTGAATATTGTCACCATTGGTGGCGGAAATGGGCTTTCGACACTTCTTTCAGGACTTAAGCGGTTTGTTAATGCAAGTAAATTAGAGCCGGTCTGGATCGAAAAACTTTCGGCAATCGTTGCTGTTTCTGATGACGGAGGAAGTTCCGGCAGATTAAGGGACGAGTTACAAATGCTGCCGCCAGGTGATATTCGCAACTGTATGGTGGCACTGTCGGAAGATTCTTTGTTGCTTTCAAGACTTTTTAAGCATCGCTTTCGCGGAAAAGGAGAGCTTGGCGGGCATAGTTTTGGTAATTTATTCCTTGCTGCTTTAACCGAAATTACAGGCGATTTTGCCGAGGCAGTTAAACTTTCATCCGAAATTTTAGCCAGTAAAGGTCACATTTATCCGGCTACAATGGAAGATGTGCGGCTGGTTGCAGAATTAGAGGACGGCGAGCTGGTTTGCGGCGAAACCAACATCGGAAAAATGGGGAATAAGATCAGAAATCTGCGGCTTGAACCTGAACAATGTCATCCTCTACCCGAGGCTATTGACGCGATTTACGAAGCAGACATCATTACAATCGGACCCGGATCGCTTTTTACCAGTTTATTGCCGCCGATTTTAGTCAAAGGTGTAACGGAAGCCATTGCTAATTCCTGCGCCGTCAAAGTATTTATTTGTAATTTAATGACACAGCCGGGAGAAACAGACGGATTTACCTCGCGCCAGCATCTGGAAACAATTAAAGAATATGCGCCGGAAATTACTTTTGATTATGTGATTGTCAATAACCGTCCAATCAGCGAGAAACAAGCGGAAAAATATGCACATGAAGGAGCGGAACAAATTGGGGTTCACGGCTCTATCTCACCGGAAACGATTGTCGGCGCAGAGATTATTTACGGAAATTTACTGGATGACAGCGAGATGGTGCGGCATCATCCCGAAAAACTTGCTCAGGTTGTTTTGCTTTGCTCAAATAAACCAAGTTTAAATAAGAGTTTGAGCTACGACAATATTCAATGGCAAACACAACACGTCAACTAATGTTGAAGGGCAAAAGTAAAAAGTTAAAAGGCAAAATTTGAAATTCGGAATTTAGAATTTGAAATATGGAACAAAATGAACAACTTCCGCTAGATGTTTTAATTTTGGCGGCGGGACTTGGAACGCGGATGCGTTCTAATTTGGCAAAAGTCTTACATAAACTCGATGGTCGTCCGTTAATTAATCACGTTTGCCGGACGGCAACGGCACTTGCGCCACGCAAAATTTATGTAGTTATCGGACATCAGGGCGAAGACGTTAAAAGTGCAGTTTTAGAAGAACTCAACGAAGAAAATGCTGAATTTGCCTGGCAAAAAGAACAGCTCGGCACCGGTCACGCCGTTAATTCTGCCCGTGAGTTTTTGGAAAATGAAGATTCGACCTTACTTGTGCTTTCGGGTGATGTTCCAATGATTCGGGCGGAAACACTGGCGGCTCTGGTGCAAAAACATCACACTCATCGCGGGCGCGGCGCAGCTTGCACTATTTTGACCGTTAATCTGAGTGATCCAACAGGTTACGGGCGCATAGTGCGTGATTCCGAAGGGCTTTTCAATAGAATTGTTGAGCAAAAAGATGCAACTGACGAAGAAAAAGCCGTTAAAGAAATAAATTCGGGGATTTACTGCTTTAACACCAAAAAACTTTATTCTGCATTAACCCGGGTTAAAAATAACAATGCACAGGGCGAATATTATTTGACGGATGTTCCCGCGCTTTTACGCGAAGAAGGCGAGGATATAGCAATTTATCGCCACAGCGACGCGCACGAAATTGAAGGAATCAATAATCGGGTTCAGCTTGCCGATATGGAGCGCACTCTTTGCCGTAGAACTATTTCGCGGCTGATGCTGGATTACGGGGTAACTTTTATTGATCCGAAAAATTCTTATGTCAGCGAGCGGGCTAACATCGGACGCGATACTATTATTTATCCAAATGTGGCGATTGAAGGCGAAACCGTTATTGGTGACGGTTGTCTGATCCGCAGCGGAACGCGCATCACCAATTCGCGCATCGGGCGCAGTGTAGAAATTTTAGATAATTGCGTCATAACCGATTCCGAAATTTCTGACACCTGCACCGTCGGACCCATGGCGCACTTACGCGGACACGCCCGAATGGAAGAAAAAGCCAAGGTCGGAAATTTTGTCGAACTCAAAAAAACGATTCTCGGGCGCGGTTCCAAAGCCAACCATTTGACGTATTTGGGAGATGCCACAATTGGCGAAAAAACCAATATCGGGGCAGGAACAATTACTTGTAATTACGACGGTAAAAATAAACACGCTACTGCCATTGGAAATAATGTTAGAATTGGTTCCGACACGATGCTGATCGCTCCGGTCAAAGTCGGAGACGGTGCGGTAACAGGTGCAGGAAGTGTGGTTAATAAAGACGTTGAAGAAAATAAATTAGTGGTTGGTGCGCCTGCTCGTGCAATAAAAACATTAAACCAAGAATAATTTATCCTACCCAATGAGGAAAAAATGAATAGCAATGAAGAGAATCCGGCATCTAATCAGAAAACGCAAATTACTATAAAAATTGATTTAGATGTTTTGAATTATTTCAAAGAACGCGCGTCCGAACCTAATGCCGCTCCCTATCAAACTCAAATCAATAATGAGCTTCGGGCTGTGATGGAACGAAACGGAAAAGGAAGAATCAAAGTTAAAAAAGAAAAAGATGAGTTCGATGATTTGCTGTCAAATAAAAAATTCCTAAAGTCTTTGGCTAAAGAAATTAAGAAACTTCTCTAAATTATGAAAAGTCTCAAGTTAATTTGGCTGATTTTATTTGCAATTTGCTGCCTTGGAACTGTTTCCGCCCAGGAACAAGTATCCGATTGCTACAAATACGGCACCGAAGGTTTTGCCGGTAAAAAAATCAGTCTTGACTTTGAGGAAGTAGAACTGCAAAAAATTTTAGCTGAAATAACCAAACAAGTCGGTTGCGAGTTTGTGGTTGATAAATCAGTCGGGAAGCCGATTTTTTCGATGAATTTGAGTAATGCCCCTTGGTTTGATGCCCTCAAATCACTGCTTGAGTTGGAAAATTTGGGAATTCAACAAGCAGGTCCAATGTTTAGGGTCGCCAAGCTGGACGATCTGCAAAAAGAAATAAATCCATCTGAAGGAATAAAAACGAAGAAAATCGCCGAAAATCTGATTCGGACAGAAGTCATTATCTTGAAAAAGAATTTGTATCCCGATTCGATGAGCAAAGAAGAATTGGGCAAATTGATTTCGGAAAAATTATCCGAAAACGGCTCATACGAAATTGATGACAAGGAAAATGCGCTGAAAATAGTTGACCTTGAGAAAAATCTGATCGCCGTCAGAAATCTGGTCACCAAACTCTATGTAAATTTGCTTGACAAAGAAGTTACCGAGCAAGCCAAACAAAAGAAACCGTAATTATCGAGGAAAAAAAGGTTTATGAAAAAACGCTCATTTTTATTCTTGTTGCTCATTTGTTTGTGTGCGGGGAATATTTTTGCTCAAATACAAAAGCCTAATTTGAGTGGAACTTGGCAACTTAATCTAGAAAAATCAAAATTAGATGAGTTTGGTAAACAATCATTTGAGGACGGGTTTTTTGAGAAATTACAAATGCAGATTTCTCAGCAAAGGTCAAATATTATAATTACTGACAGAGTAATTCCTAAAAAAGATACGTCTGAAGAAGAACTCCAAATTCGATATCAATTTGTTACGGATGGAAAAATCAGGCTGCTTAAAGGACTAGATGGATCAATTTCAAATCCTGATGATGGTTTCTATAAAGGGTTTTGGTTTCAAAATAGATTAGTTATCAAACTTTTTTCTAATGATGAGAAGATTTTGAAAAAGACTTTGATGGGGACTATCGAATTTTCTCTTTCAGCAAATAAGAAAGACTTGATGCGTGTAACAAGAGTTTTTGCAGAAAATTCTTTTAATGGTTCAAGAATTGGCGACTCAGTAATGGTGTATAACCTTTTAGAAAAATAAAAAATGAAGTATGCGGAATCAAGGAATTTCATCCTTCATCCCTCATCCTTCATCCCTAAAAATTTATGTGTGGAATTGTTGGATACGTTGGAAATAAACAAGTTGTGCCTGTCATTATTGAGGGCTTGAGGAAATTGGAATATCGCGGATACGATTCGGCGGGAATTGCGGTGGTGGATGAAAATCACGACTTAGCGATTCGCCGCGCCGAAGGAAAACTCCGCAATTTAGAAGAGGCGATTCGTTTAAAACCGCTTGATGGAACTTACGGAATCGGTCATACACGCTGGGCAACGCACGGTCGTCCAACCGAAGAAAATGCCCATCCGCATCGGGATTGTTCGGGCAAAATCGTTGTCGTTCATAACGGAATTATCGAAAATTATTTGCCGTTAAAAGAAATGCTCCGCGAAAAAGGGCACGAGTTCAAGACCGAAACCGATACCGAAATCGTCGCGCATCTGATCGAAGATATTATCAACACGGACGGTTTAGCTTTTGAACCTGCCGTTCGCAAAGCCGTCCAGCAACTGCGCGGGATTTTCGCGCTTTCCATCATTTCCGCCGACGAACCTGACACGATTATTGCCGTCCGCGAAGGTCCGCCTGTAGTTATCGGTTTGGGCGACGGCGAATTTTTTGTGGCATCCGACATTCCCGCGATTTTGCAGCATACCCGCGACGTTTTTTATCTCGGCGAAAAAGAAATTGCCGTTTTAACCAAAGATTCTGTGCGGGTGACGGATTTTGACGGAAACGCCGTTGAACCGAAACAGCAGCGTATCACCTGGGATCCGATTGCGGCGGAAAAAGGCGGATTCAAGCATTTTATGCTCAAGGAAATTTACGAACAGCCGCGTGCCGTCCGCGATACTGTCAAAGGTCGGGTTTCGCACGAAACAGGCAAAGTTTTCCTTGATCCGATGAATATTTCCGAAGAAGAATTCAAATCAATTCGTTCGATCAAAGTTGCGGCTTGCGGAACAAGCTGGCACGCCGGAATCGCCGGAAAATATATGATCGAACAGCTTGCCAGAGTTCCGGTCGAAGTTGATTATGCTTCCGAATTTCGTTACCGCGATCCTGTTTTGAGCGAAGATGATCTGCTCATCGTTATTTCGCAATCGGGAGAAACTGCCGACACAATTGCCGCAATGCGCGAAGCTAAACAATACGGTTGCAAGGTTTTAGCGGTTTGCAACGTCTTTGGTTCGATGATTACCCGTGAAGCCGACGGAACGATTTTGACGCACGCCGGACCCGAGATCGGAGTTGCTTCGACCAAAGCCTTTACTTCGCAGATGATCGCGCTTTATTTGTTTGCACTTTATCTTGGGCAACTGCGCGGAAAAATTGATCAGGAAGAAGCCAAGTTTCACGCTCAGGAGTTAGCGGAATTACCTTTGAAAATCGAACATCTTTTGAACGATGCAGATACGATCGAGGACTTATCCAAAGAATTTTTCCGGGTGCAGGATTTTCTTTATTTAGGTCGCGGAATTAATTTTCCGGTTGCATTGGAAGGTGCATTGAAACTCAAAGAAATTTCCTACATTCACGCCGAAGGCTATCCCGCAGGCGAGATGAAACACGGTCCGAATGCGTTGATCGACGAAAAATTGCCCGTTGTTATCATCAACACCCGTGAAGAAGGAAATGCCGGAAGCGAGCTTCGCTACGAAAAAACGCACTCAAATATCGTTGAGGTAAAATCGCGTGACGGAATTATCGTTTCGATTCTGACCGAAGGCGACGGAATGAGTTCCAAAGTTTCCGATCATGTGGTCGAAATTCCCAAAACTTCTGATTTGCTCGCGCCGATTCTTTCAATCGTGCCTTTGCAATTATTGGCTTATAACATTGCCGTTCGTCGGGGCTGTGATGTTGACCAACCGCGAAATTTGGCAAAATCGGTGACAGTAGAGTAATCCAAAAGCTGAAAAATTATTGCCACAAAAAGCACAGAAAACACAAAACAGAGAAAAACATTTTGTGAATTTTGTGCTTTTGTGGCGATTGCTTTTTTCCGCAAATTAAAATTTAAGACTGTTTTTTGTTAAGCCAATAATAAAACGGCAGACTAAAACCTAATCCGCCGATCAATGAAAGCACAATAAACCAATACCATTTGATTTTGCCGATTGGGTTGACCGCGAACCAATAAGCTAACAAAAACATTGCCAGAAAACAGTCAAGGATAAATCCGAGCGCAAGTTTATCAGTATAAAATTGCGAAAAACTATGAAATTCAGTCAATAACCAATAGATAAAAATTCCGTTGGGAACAAGTAATCCGAAAATGGCAATAATCAGCAAAATCATTTTGGTTTTACCTCAAATAATCTTCTAATTTGGTCGAAGCATCGGTTTTTTCGTCACGATATTTGACGATAATCGGCGCATAAAGCGATAAGCCTTGTTCTTTGCCGAAACCGTTGGTAATTTGGCGTGATCCTTGGACAACGACTGCGCCTGCCGGAATTTCCAAAGATTTCTCGGCGGTTGATTTGATGATTTCACCATTGACCAAATCGAAAACAGGCGTTGAACGAGTCAAAATCACGCCCGAAGCCAGAACGACTTTTTCGCGGACAATCACGCCCTCATAAACGCCTGTGTTGCCGCCAATTAAGCAATCGTCTTCGATAATGACGGGATTGGCATTGACAGGTTCGAGAACTCCGCCGATTTGCGCCGCTGCCGAAATATGAACCCGTTTGCCGATTTGGGCGCAGCTTCCGACGAGCGCGTGCGAATCAATCATTGTTCCTTCGTCAACGAATGCTCCGACATTAACGTAACACGGCGGCATACAAACCACGCTTGGCGCAATGTATGAGCCGTCACGAATAGAACTTCCGCCCGGAACGATGCGAACTTTGTCTGCTAAAGTCATTGGTCGCAACGGATAAGTTTCTTTGTCGAAGAATTTGAAAGTCTCGGTTTCTTTCGACATTTCGACCATGTTACCCATTTTGAAGCCCAAAAGAATTCCACGTTTGACCCAGGCATTTGTTTGCCAGTTGCCGTCTGCATCTTTTTCGGCTGAACGGATTTTGCCTGTGCGTAGAGCGGTTTTGAATTCTTCAAAAATTGCGCGATCTTCTGCCGTAAATTCTGATTTAGTTAATAGTTGTTCGATTTTTTCTTGTAAAGTCATTGTTCTTTATAATAGTAAATAAAAGTTGGAGCATTTTCATCAATCAAACTCCAATTTCTTACTTCCTGTTGGAAGTTATTAAAGACTTGATTGCCGCTAAGCGTTACCTCGCCTTGTTTGCCTGTAATTTTCAAGCTTTTAATTCTAAATTTTTCGTCATCATATCTTTTAAGTTTATCAATATCTACAGTCATAATTCTGAAAACCTGATTTGGCATAATTCTGACTTTAATCTTGTTATTTTTTTCGTCAATAATATAGGAATTTTCAGATTGGTTCGGACTTTTCCATTCACTTTTTTCTGAGTTAAATTCTTCAATACTCATTATATTTGGGCTTGAGTCTCCAACTTTAATCCACAAAACGTCATATTCAACTTCAATGATTTCATTAGACATGTTGACAATCACAAAATCTCGATAGGTGTTACAACCCATAACGAGCAATAAAAAACATAAACAAACCATACATAATGATTTTTTATTTTTCATAAAAGTCTCTCAAATCTAAATTGGCGGTCTTTCTCATAGCTCACACTGACAGAATCACGCTTTTAAAATTAATAATTATTGGATTCTATTTCTTTCCATTGCTACTTCGGAAACGCTAAATCCCATTTTCTTCCAGAATTCTTCGCTTCCGCGTCCCGCGCGTAAAACCCAAGTGATGTTTTTATCATCGCCCATCAGTCTTTCAACTAATTCGCGTCCAACGCCTTGTTTGCGAAAATCTTCGGCAACCGCCACTGTTCCGATGTAGCCATTAGAAACTCCATCACACAAAGCGCGGGCAAACCCGATGACTCTTTCGTCTTCAAAAGCAACGACAGTGCGACTGGCGTTTTCCATCATTTGGTGGAATTTATCGGCATCGGCAACGCGCTTTTCCCAACCATTTTCGGCTAAAAATTGTCGAACTGCTTCGTAATCGTTTGGTGTAATTGCCCTAAACTCCATTTGGTTAAATCCTTTCCAGACTGCTAGGATAGTTTGCTATGAAACGTCTTTTTATTCTACTTATTTTCTTCTTTTCTTTCACTTTGGCAAAGGCGCAATCCATAGATATTTTGCAATATAGTGCCAAAATTGAGCCTGATATTTCCAATAAATCGGTTAAAGGAAAAGTTGCAGTTGAATTTAAATCTTTGACTGATAATTTGACGGAAATTTCATTGAATGCCGGAGCTTTGGAAATTGATAAAGTCAGCGAAAAAAGTTTTCAAAAGAAAGAAAGTATTCTCATTATCACGTTAGCAAAACCCGCAAAATTAAACGAAAAACGCTTTATCGAAATTGAATACCACGGCGTTCCGAAATACGGAATTCGCTTTTTTCCTGAACAAAATCAGGTTTATACGGTTTTTTCGACCAGCCAATGGATGCCTTGCGCGGATGCGCCGTCTGATCGGGCAAAGTTTCGTTTGGAACTTATTTTACCGAAAGATTTACAGGTTGTTGGCAATGGGGATTTAGTTAAACAATCCAAACTTTCAAACAATAAAATTTCTTCGGTTTGGGAAGAGAAAAACGAAAATCCGACGTATCTTTTTGGCTTTGCAATTGGGAATTTCCGCGAAGTTATCGAAAATTACAAGGGCGTAAATTTTCGTTATCTTGCGCCGATAAGTTATTCTGAAGCAGAGATTAAGAAGATATTTCAAAATTCAAAAGATATGCTTGATTTTTACGAAAGCAAAGCGGGCGTGAAATATGCAGAAAAAACTTATACGCAGGTTTTGCCAATGAAAAGTGCCGAGCAGGAAATGGCGAGTTTTACGGTTTTGAGCGAAAATTACGGCAAAGAAGTTTTGCAGGATGAAAAAGACATCTGGCTCGGGGCGCACGAATTTTCGCATCAGTGGTGGGGTAATTCGGTGACCAATCAGGCATGGACGCATTTTTGGTTAAATGAAGGTGTGGCGACATTTATGACCGCCGCTTATTTGGAACATCGTTTCGGACGCGAAGAATATTTGAGGCAAATCAACGGCGCGAAAGCAAATTATGAAAAAGTTCGTGATGCCGGAAAAGATAAGCCGCTGGTTTTTCCCGATTGGAACAAACCGACCCGCGAAGACCGCATTTTGGTCTATGACAAAGGCGCGTATGTGACACACCTTTTACGCGAAGAACTAGGCGAAGAAAAATTTTGGCAAGCCCTGAAAGATTACACCAGAAAATATTGGGGGAAATCTGTGACAACCAAAGATTTTCAAGCCTCGTTTGAAAAATCCAGCGGCAAAGATTTGTCGGAATTTTTCAAAAAGTGGATTTATTGAATTTATTGCAGAAATGCGAGTGTGACTGATCATGTCCAACCTAATATTGAGGCACGCTTCCTCATGGTCGCGTTTCTGCCATTCTTTTCTTTTACTTATTTAACTCTTTCAAAATCGCCTTTAATTTTTTCTGTGTTGGTTCGGTCACAGGCACTAACGGCAATCTTAAATTTTCTTCCAGCAACCCCATTTCTTTCATTACAAATTTGCAAGGTGCGGGCGATGCCTCGATAAAATTGGCTTCCATCAACGGCAAGATTTGATTATGGATTTTGCGGGCGGCTGTCCACGCTCCGTCAAGTGCTTTTTCGACCATTTTTGAGGTCAAATCGGGAATTTCGTTCGAGCAAACCGAAACTAATCCGTCCGCACCAACCGAAATCAAAGGCAAAGTTGTCGCATCATCGCCGGAAAATACTTTGAAATGCTTCGGACGGCGGCGCAAAATTTCCATAATTTGCGAAAAATTGCCGGATGCTTCTTTGATTGCAACAATGTTTTCGTGCGCTTCGGCAAGTCTTAAAGTAGTTTCAGCCGTGATATTTGTGACGGTTCTGCCGGGAACGTTGTAAAGCATGATCGGAAATTTTTTGACCGATTTGGCGATTTCCGAAAAGTGGGCAAAAATTCCTTCCTGAGTCGGTTTGTTGTAATAGGGGGCAACGACCAACGCGCAATCCGCACCGAGTTCACGTGCCTTTCGGGTATATTCAATCGCATCGGCAGTGCAATTACTTCCGGTTCCGGCGATGGTTTTTGCTTTAAGTTTTTTGGCAACTTCAATCGCCAGCTTAATAACGTGAATGTCTTCTTCGTGCGACATCGTGGCACTTTCGCCGGTTGTTCCGCACGGCACCAGCAGTTTGACACCGTTTTTTATCTGACGTTCAACAAGTTTCTTAAAACATTCGTCATCAATGCTTCCGTCTTTGTGAAAAGGTGTCACCAGCGCAGTCGCGCAACCGCGCATCCAATCTAATTTCATCGTCATAAAATTTTTACCAAATAATTAAAAAGAAAGTATATGATTAACAGCGTGAAAGTTACAAAAAGAGATAGCAAAAATTTATGGCATTTATAAGAATTTTTTTAGTTATAGTAATATTTCTTTCTCTATTGTCCTGCGAATCATCAAAACCCAAGCAAAATGTAGCCCCTGAACCGCCCAAAATAATTGCCGATAAATTTGCCTATCCAGTCAGCAAAAATGAGTATGTCACTGAAGCCAAAGACTCAAAAGACGAGTGGTATAACGCCCGAAATTTAGGTGAAGATGACCATCTGGGCGAAGACTGGAACAAAAATTCGGGCGGCAATACGGATTGCGGCGAGCCTGTTTATGCGGTGGCAAACGGGACGATTGTTTATGCTCAGGATGCAGGCGAAGGTTGGGGAAATGTGGTTATTATTGAGCATACTTTGCCTGATGGTAAAAAGGTCGAATCGCTCTACGGGCATTTGCTGGAGATTTTGAAAAAATCAGGCGAAGTCAAAAAACGAGAGCAAATTGCCAAAATAGGTAACGCCAATGGGAGATATTTATGTCATTTGCATTTGGAAATCCGCGATGAAACTTGTCCAATGTGGCATCTGGTCGGCGGAGGTTATTCGGGCGAGAGGAATGGTTGGCTTGATCCGTCCGAATTTATAGATAAGCATCGGTAGAGATAAGTAGTCAGACATATTTATTGAAAAGTAAAATGAAAGAAATATCAGTATAGCGAGCGGTAGCGAGCATTGTTAATTATTGGGTTGAGTGAGTTTAACGAAGTTCGCTACCGCTCACTATACTGATTTAATACACTAATTTAGAATGAATTAAATGTGTCTTATTACTTAAAGCTAATCACTTTTGTCTAAATGATTTATTTAGCTTGGTGCAAGCAAACCATTCATCTCTTTTGCATTCTTGATTTTTGGAATCAAATTCTTCACCAATTAAACTGCTTATATCTTCAATTTGTTTTACCTCATGGCAGTTACCGTCGTAATCAGAAAGAGAAAGCATATAGGTTCGATAAATCTTATTCTGGTTGATTTCTACTACATAACTTACTCCATCAATACCTGCCTCACCACATTTGATTTCCGATGAATCCCGAAGTGTCAGGATTTCTTTATCAACAAGTTGTTGCCAGAAAGATTCCCAGCCTGATTTAGGCGGACTTAAATTTTCCACTTCAACTTTATCAATGTCGGTTTCTATGAGATGTAATCCTGACCAATGGTTATCTGTTTGTTTGAATACAACTCCTTCTAAAGGCTCTCTTCCAAAACCTCGCCAAATCCGAATCTCAAGGTTACCTTTTTTTACTATTGTCTTTCTAAGCTCCATTAATCCGCCAAGATTAGCTGTTTGATTGATTGTCCCAAATTTGCGGTCTTCAGTTCCATTAAAAAAAATCTGTTCCCAACGGGAATTAGGCAAAATAATTTGAGATTTTTGGGAATCCTGATAGTAAAACCACCCAACGACGAAAGAAATACCTATTACAAAAGTTATTAAAAGAATTGAAAAACGGAGGGGAATTTTATTCATATTAATACAGATAAAACTGCCTCAAAGAAAGAGGTTATTTCAATAATAATTTAGAAACAGAAAAAGAGTGCATCTTTATTAATACACTCTTTTTAACTCTCGTGTGATTTATTCTTGATTATTTAGGTGTTTCTTCGCTCTTTTCTGTTGGATAACCTGCATTGACCCAAGCATTTGTTCCGCCGACTAAAGCATAAGCATTTTTAATTCCGTTTTTATTTAAGATTTGCACCAGACCGGCGCTTGTATGTTCGTTCTGTCAGGAACAATAAGCAATGATCTTTTTGTCGGTCGGAATCTCTTTCAAACGATTTTCGGCTTCGAGCAGCGGAATATTGATTGCGCCTTTGATGTGCGTGAATTTGTATGAAGCAGCATCACGGGCATCAATAAAAATGGCAGTTCCGGCATCAAAATCTTTTTTGGCATCCTCTAAACTGATTCTTGCCGCATCATCTGCAACGGTATTTGATGTGCTGTTTGATGGTTGGGTTTTGGCAACTGTCGAAATCGCATTATTCGTGCAAGCCAACCCGACTATCAACGCCCCCAAAATTAAAATTAACAAACTTAAACGCATTATTTAATCCTCATTTTTCAAAGTGTCTTTAATAATTATCAGTATCAAACGTAAAATTGACAAGTTGACTTGGACTGTTTGGAAACATACACTTGCGTTTTAACTTTTATGTCCGACGAAATTTCAACACTTATTTTTCATCTTACCTCCATTGAATCAGGTCAGCGGTTGGATGCTTTTCTTGCCGATAAGATCGAAAAACGCTCACGCTCACGAATTCAAAAAATGATTGATGACGGCGACGTTTTGGTCAATGAAAAAACTTCTAAATCTTCTTATAAAATTAGGGCAAACGATACGATTGAGGTCGAATTAACCGAGCTTTCCGCCGAAACTTTTGAGCCTGAAAACATTCCGCTCGAAATAATTTACGAAGACGATTTTCTGGCAGTTATCAACAAAGCCGCAGGAATGGTCGTGCATCCGGGTGCGGGAATTTCCAACGGAACTCTCGCCAATGCTATCGCGTATCATTTCGGATTTAGTGAAGCGAATCGTGAATTTAATTCAAATGAAACTTTTAATCCTCAATTGGCAACTCCAAATCGAATCGGCATCGTTCATAGATTAGACAAAGATACATCAGGTTTAATTATTGTGGCAAAAGATGAAGAAACTCACGAAGCGTTGAGCGAACAGTTTCGGGACAGAACAGTTTATAAACGCTATCTCGCATTAGTTCACGGCGAATTTGACGAAAATACGGGGACGATTGACGCGCCGATTGCCCGCGAAAAACATAATCGAACGAAAATGGGAGTTCGCGCACATGGACGAAACGCTTTGAGTTTGTGGAGAGTAAAACAAAGATTTGAAAAATTTACGCTGGTCGAAGTCGAAATCAAAACCGGACGCACTCATCAAATTCGTGTTCATCTGGCTTACATAAATCATCCTGTTGTTGGTGATGAAACTTATAACAACGGGCGTGATAAATCGGTTGCCAACTTAGAAATCCGCCGCGCTATTCAAAATCTCAACCGTTTTTTTCTCCACGCTGAAAAATTGAGTTTTACACATCCGCAAACTAATGAGAAAATGAGTTTTAGGTCGCCATTACCGCAAGAGCTAAGTAACTTTTTAGAGTTGCTTTGAGTTTTAGCGGACAAATTTAACGCAAAGACGCAGAGAGGCAAAGGTGCAAAGATTTTAAATAATTCTTCTATTTTGCCTTACTTTAATTGTATCTTTGCATCTTTGCGGACTTTGCGGATGGTGTGCGTTAAAAATCAAACACTATGTCCAAACTTCTTTCGATTTTAATTATCGTCTTTGCTTTTGTGTTTTCCGCTTTCGCCCAAATCAACATTGTTCCGAAACCAAAATCGGTTCAATTAACTCGAGGTTTGCCTTTTGAGTTCAATTACAAAACGAAAATCGTGGCTTTTGATGAAGGCTCTCGTAAACTTGCCGGATATTTGAACGATTATTTGATGCAATTTCACGGATTCAAACTTGAATATGTTGAAAGTCCAAAGAAAACTCCAAAAAATGCAATCGTTTTTGATCGGCTTTCAGCTAACGGCAATATTCCTTCGGACGAAGCCTACGGAATTTATGTTGTTAAAGACGGTGTGAGAATCGGCGCAAGAGGCGATGCGGGAATGTTTTACGGTCTTCAATCTTTGATTCAATTGCTTCCCGCCAAAATCGAAAAAGGCAAAGCGAAAATTCCGGCAGTTGAGATTCTCGACCAGCCGCGTTTCAAATATCGCGGGATGCACCTCGACGTTGGGCGGCATTTTATGCCCGTCGAATTTGTCAAAAAATATATTGATCTGTTGTCGCAATACAAACTCAATACGTTTCATTGGCATCTGACGGACGATCAAGGATGGCGAATCGAGATCAAAAAATATCCGAAATTAACGGAAATCGGTTCAAAACGAAAAGAATCTCAGCTCGGACCTTACACGACGACTTTTCGCGGCGATGGAATTCCGATTGAAGGTTTTTACACGCAGGAACAAATCAAAGATGTCGTCGCTTATGCAAAGGCTCGTTTTATTAATGTGATTCCCGAAATCGAATTGCCCGGACACGCTTCTGCCGCCCTTGCCGCTTATCCCGAACTCGGCAAGGGCTGTAAAGAAAATTACGAATACAAAGTTCAGCAGACGTGGGGAATTTTCAAGGAAGTTTTTTGCCCGACTGATGCGACTTTCAAATTTCTCGAAGATGTTTTAACCGAAACCATCGCTCTTTTTCCCGATTCGCCTTACATTCACGTTGGCGGCGACGAAGTTTTGAAAGATCATTGGAAAGAATCGGCGTTTGTGCAGGATTTGATGAAACGCGAGGGATTGAAAGATGAACACGAAGTGCAAAGTTATTTCATCCGTCGAATGGAAAAATTTATCAATTCCAAAGGCAAACAAATCATCGGTTGGGATGAAATCTTAGAAGGCGGACTCGCTCCAAATGCAGTTGTGATGTCGTGGCGGGGCGAAAAAGGCGGAATCGAAGCCGCGAAAGCTAAACATAACGTCATTATGACTCCGACCGATTATATGTATTTCGACTACGGGCAAGGCGATCCGAAATTTGAGCCGCTCAATATTGGCGGATTTGTCCCGCTGGAAAAAGTTTATTCGTATAATCCGATTCCGAAGGAGTTGACGGCGGACGAGGCGAAATATGTTTTGGGTGCTCAGGCAAATATTTGGACGGAATATTTGAAAAAGCCTGAAAGCGTTGAATATATGATGTTGCCGAGAATGTTGGCTTTATCGGAAGTAAATTGGTCGCCGCTTGAAGCGAAAAATTTTGCCGATTTCAAGAGCCGTTTGCCAAATCAATTTGTCCGTCTCGACGCACAAAAAGTCAATTATCGAATTCCCGCTCCCGATGGCTTGCAGAATATTTTGCTGACTGATTCGGACAAAGCAAAAATTGAACTAATTTCGCCAGCTCCAACTGCCAAAATATTTTACACATTAGACGGCAGCGACCCGACGGAAAAAGCTGCTGAATATAAAGGCGCATTTGAGATTCCGCTCAATCAGAATGAAAAGAAAGAATTGAAAACAATCGTTATGGTTCCGACTGGCAGAAAGAGTTCGATTTATGCGGCTACGATTTTGCGTCGTCCGTATCTTGAAGCCGTAAATTTGGAAACGAAAAAAGACGGTGTAACTTTTGCTTTTTATAAAAACTCCTTCAAATCCGTCGGCGAAATGGATTCAGCAACCCCAACTGAAACAGGTGAAACCAGATCGCTCGGACTTCAGCAATTTTCAAAAAAAACCGATCTGAAAGAACCTTTCGGCGTTATTTACGAAGGTTTTGTTAATGTTCCGAATGACGGAATTTATGACTTTCAGCTTAATGCCGACGATGGCGCGGTTTTGCAGATTGACGGCGAAACTGTCGTTGATAACGACGGATTACATACGGCTCAGATTAAAAGCGGAGTTGTGCCTTTGCGTAAAGGTTTTCATCGTTTCAAACTCAAATATTTTCAAGGCAGCGGCGATTACAATTTAAATCTGCGTTGGGGAATTAAAGGACAAGGTTTAAGCGGAATCAGCGGATTGGTTCATTGAGTTGACTGGAACGCAAGCGACTCGCTTGCAAGCGTTTGAAAAACGCTAACAGTCTCAGCCAAAATTCAACTTGATTTGTAATTTAACATATTGCGAACGCTGTGCGTCCGTGCAAGCGGGTCGCTTGCGTTCCAATCGTAGGAATATGAATAAAATCTTCAACCTAACTCTTTTAGCATTCTTATTCGGCACAAATATTTTTGCCAAAACACCGCCGCCGAAGCCTGTTTTACCGATTCCGACTGCTTCCCAATTAGCTTGGCAAAAGCTTGAATACTACGCCTTTGTTCATTTCGGAATGAACACTTTCACCGACCACGAATGGGGCGAAGGTCGTGCGCCTGCAACCGATTTTTTCCCGACCGATTTTAATGCCAAACAGTGGGCAAAATCAGTCAAAGATGCAGGAATGAAAGGAATCATCATCACCGCCAAACATCACGATGGATTTTGTCTGTGGAATTCAAAAACGACCGAATATTCAGTCAAAAATTCCAAATGGCGAGATGGCAAAGGCGATGTTTTGAAAGATTTATCAGAAGCTTGCAAAACATACGGTTTGAAATTCGGAATTTACATTTCGCCTTGGGACAGAAATCATCCACTTTACGGAACGCCGAAATACAATGCGGTTTACAAAGAACAATGGCGCGAGCTTTTGACGAATTACGGCGAAGTTTTTGAAGCGTGGCTCGATGGTGCAAATGACGGCAAAAGGCGGATGGTTTACGATTTTAACGGATTTTGGAACACGATTCGCGGGATTCAACCAAACGCAATTATGTTCAGCGATGCCGGACCTGATATTCGTTGGGTCGGCAATGAAAAAGGAATTGCGGGTGAAACGAATTGGTCAAATCGTGATAACGAAGGAACTTTTCCGGGCTTTGCCGATGAACCTGCCTTAAATGTCGGAGAAGAAAACGGAAATTCGTGGATTCCCGCAGAATGCGATGTCTCGATTCGTCCGGGCTGGTTTTATCACAAAGAAGAAGACGCAAAAGTTAAATCCGTTCAGCAATTAATGAACATTTATTTAGGTTCGGTCGGACGAAACTGCAATCTTTTGCTTAACATCGGCGCAGACCGGCGGGGATTGATTAACGAAAACGATATTGCCCGTTTGAATGAATTCAAAGCGGCGCGGGAAAATGCTTTCAAAATCAATTTAGCCAAAGGAAAAATAACGACCTCAAATATTCGTGGAAATGACAAAAGTTTCAGTGTCGATAAACTTTTAGACAATAATTTCGACACTTATTGGGCAACTGACGACAATGTAAAATCCGCTGAAATTACATTAGATTTCGGAAAAGAAACTGAATTTAATACATTGCTTTTGCAAGAAAATATTGCTCTCGGTCAGCGGGTGAAAAAGTTTTCTATTCAAATCTGGAACGGAAAAGAATTTGAAACGATTTCCCAAAATACAACGATTGGATATAAAAGAATTCTTCGTTTTCCGAAAGTCAAAACTGATAAAGTAAAAGTTATAATTGAGGATGCAAAGGCTTGTCTCACGATTTCAACTTTAGAGATTTACAATGCGGAGTTTTAAATCTTTACAAATCTTTACTTATAGCTTCGACTTTTTTAAATTACCGTCAGTCTAAAAACTCAGAAATTAATTCACTTGGAAAAAACTATGAGGGTTTGGTTTTCCGGAAAGTTATTTTTGTTGCTTGGTCTGACGATTTTGTTGGCAATGAACATTTTCGCCCACGATGCGGGAATGAGTTCGTTAAATATTGAGTTTGCCGATCAAAAATTAAAAATCAGTTCGGATTATTCAATGCGTGAGATCGAAAAAATTGTCTCGCTCGAAGACCAAAAAGCCTTGGAAAATCTGGTTTTGCATTCAATCGTTCTCAAAGTTGATGGCAAAATCATCAATCCTACTGAGTCAAAATATGGATTTAACGACGGACATACTTTTGATTTTCAGCAGACTTTTCAAATCAGTAAAGCCGGTCAGATTGAAATAAAATCTCTACTGATTTCCAAACTCAATCCCGGACACAATCAATTTTTATACATTCGGCGAGCAGATGAAAAATTAATTTCCAAAGAGGTTTTAACTGCGGAAAACGATTCCGTCACGATAGATTTTGAAAAACTTGAGCCGGATACTTCTTTCGGAAAATTTTTGCCGCTCGGAGTCGAACATATTCTGTTCGGCTACGATCATCTTTTGTTTTTATTTGCTTTGCTGCTGACGGTCAAAAGTTTCAGCGAAATCGCTAAAATCGTCACTTCTTTTACCGTTGCCCATTCGATTACGCTTTCATTGGCAACGCTCAACATTATTCAGGTTTCGCCAAGCCTGGTCGAGCCTTTGATTGCGCTTTCCATAATTTTTGTCGGACTCGAAAATATTTTCAAACGTGAGCAAAACGGGCGTTGGCTGTTGACTTACGCTTTCGGATTGGTTCACGGGTTCGGTTTTGCTTCTGCTTTGCAGGAGATTGGTGTCGGCACCGGGTTTGGTGTCGCCCTGCCCCTTTTATCTTTCAATTTAGGTGTCGAAATCGGTCAAATTGCCGTAGTTTTGTTGGTTTTACCGATTTTGTGGAAGCTGCATAAAGGCACGTTTTACCAGAGCCGTTTTGTGCCAATCGGTTCGGCTGTGGTGACTTTAGCAGGAATTTATTGGTTTATTGAAAGAATTTTGTTTTAAGGAAAAAAGGTTATGAAAAATATTTTTTATCTATTACTTGTGACCCTTTTGGTTTTAGGCGGTTTTGCTTTTGTTTCTAAATGGCAAGTAAATGCAAATCCTGAAACCAATCAGGTCGAAATCACGGAAAAAGACGGCTACCGTTTGATCAAATCGAACGGCATTCCGAATCACGACACGGGAAGATTTCCGAACGCACATAATCCGAACACGATCAGCGCACAAAAATATAATTTTCGAGTTCCGCTTGAACCGAAGAAAAATGAAAGGTCAACTTTTGCGCCCCTTTTCGGCGTGGCATTGAACGGAATTCCGTTCGATCCGGGAACGGCAGAGCTTTGGAACAATGATTTTAATTGGCGTTACGAAGCGTTGACGGGCGGAATTGATTTAGGTGTTGATTCGAGCAACGCACACGTTCAGCCGACAGGCGCATATCACTACCACGGAATTCCGGTTGGCTTGGTCAAAAAACTCGGCGGAGAAGGCAAAGTCGTTTTGATCGGCTACGCTTCGGACGGTTTTCCAATTTATTCGCAATTCGGCTACACCAATCCGAATGATGCAAATAGTGCAGTTAAAGAATTAAAAGGCAGTTACCGCATCAAAGAAGGCAATCGTCCCGAAAATGCTCCGAATGGAAAATATAACGGAACTTTTGTGCATGATTGGGAATATGTTGCCGGATTAGGTGATTTGGATGAGTGCAACGGACGTTTTGGAGTCACTCCCGAATATCCAAAAGGCGTTTATCACTACTATTTGACCAAATCTTATCCGTTTATCCCGCGCTGCACGATGGGAACTCCTGACCAAAGCTTTCGCAAAATGGGACCGCCTCCGGGTGGACGCGGACCGGGCGGCGGCAGACCTCCGGGCGGCGGACCTCCACCGTTTGGCAGACCTCCGGGTGAAGAGTAAAGTGAATGGAAAAAGGTTCATAATTGAGCCTTTTTCTTTTGATAAAACTTCGCGGCTTTGGCTCGGTTTCCGCAAATTGCCATACTGCACCAGCGGCGTTTATGATTCTTAGTCGTGTCGTAAAAATGCAAAATGCAATCGTCTCTTTCACATTTTCGTAAAAAAGATAAATCGCCGTAACACAATAGATCCGCCATTGATTCGGCAATCGGAACCAGAATTTTATTGGGTTCGGTCAGATCAATTTCAAATCGTTTGGCAAAACCTTCGTCTGTTTGCACCAACTTGGAATAACCGTTTGTCTGCTGCAAATTTTTATTGATCAAATTAATTCCAAACGAACTTAACTTTTTCCCGTTGGCTAAATCTACGACTATTTCCCGCAAATTTTTTCTGAAACTGAGAATTTCTTCCAACTGACTTTCATCCCAATTCGATAAAAGTTTTTCGGCTTTTTTCGTGTCAATTAAATTTACGGCAATTGCCCAACTTAAAAGGTTTTCCCGTGTTAATTCAAACAATTCGGAGTTGATAAAATCCAACGCCAGATTATTTCCGACAATATAAAACTTTTCGGGTTCAAAAGAAATTTTCATGTTTGTATTCTAACCCTTCATTTCACATTTGACAAGTTATAATTTAGTGGTATAACTTCTGAAAGTGTATTTGATTAGTTAGAAAATTTTGGGAATAAACTCTAACTACTAAAAGAATATATAGCTAGTTATATTTTGCGAAGGGCAAATAATAACGAAGAAAAAATGAATTATAGAGAGGAAGAGAAAATGAATTATCAAAAATTATTGACCATTGTAGTTTTGGCAATCGGAATTTTGCTTTTTAATTCGCCGATCAGAGCGGAAAAAGCAGTTACTTATAACACGGTAAAAATTGACGGACTGGATATTTTTTACCGCGAGGCAGGCGACAGAACAAAGCCGACAATTTTACTTTTACACGGGTTTCCAACATCGTCATTTATGTTTCGGAATCTGATTCCGCAGCTTGCCGACAATTTTCATGTCGTTGCGCCGGATTATCCGGGTTTTGGGCAAAGTTCGATGCCGAAGGTCGGAGAATTTGAATACAGTTTTGAGAATCTCGCAAATATTGTAGATAAATTTACTCAGGAACTTAACTTAAATAAATACAGTCTTTATGTTCAGGATTACGGCTCTCCGATTGGACTCCGTTTAGCCGTTAAACATCCCGAAAAAGTGCAGGCTTTGATCATCCAAAATGGTAATGCCTACGAAATCGGATTATCGGAAAATGCACAGTTTTTGAAAACTTACGGTGAAACCCGCGATCCGAAATTGACCGAAACGATTCGTGGTTTTCTGAAGCTCGAAACCACCAAGTTTCAATATACACACGGCGCACATAATCCGAATCTGATTTCGCCGGACACCTGGACTTACGATCAATCTTTGCTTGACCGCGAAGGCAATGCGGATATTCAGCTCGCGCTTTTTGCGGATTATTCGTCAAACGTCAAATCTTATCCGCTCTGGCACGAATATTTTCGTAAAAATCAGCCGCCGACCTTGGTTGTTTGGGGAAAAAACGACCCGTTTTTTACCGTCAACGGCGTTGAAGAAGGTTACAAAAAAGATTTGAAAAACATTGAGGTCAACTATTTCGACGGCGGACATTTCGTGCTCGAAGAATACTCAAACGAAATTGCCGAAGACATTCGTAATTTTTTCGTCAAGCAAAAAATTAAATAATGTCTGATTGTTTTATTCAAGCTGGTAATTAGGATTCGTAAGGAATTTAACTATGGGCGCATCGGAATTTGTAAGGCTTTGATCCGAGAAATCAAGGTAGTTGGTTTTGAATCAAGGATTTCTGCTGCGCCTTCTTTACCGTAAATCTTATAGCCAGATTTTTTCAGAGCTTGAATGATGTTTTCGCGCTCCAAATCCTTTAATTCCGTATAGGTTAAGATTGATTTTTTAGTTGGAATGTCTTCATTTCCTGTGACGATCATCCGATTCAGAACCTGCGGCATCGTAAAATTAAGACGATTGCATTGCGCCAGAATAATTGCTCTTTCGACAATGTTTTGCAGTTCGCGGACGTTGCCGGGATATGAATAATTTTGCAAAGTTTTGATATCATCAGCAGTTAATTTGAAAACCTCGCAACGCATTTTTTCGGCAAATTGTTTGAGAAAATGTTGAGTTAAAGGTTCAATGTCCTCAAGCCTTTCGCGTAATGGCGGAAGATGAATCGGAAAAACACTGAGGCGGTAAAACAAATCCTGACGAAAGTTTCCTTTTTCAACTTCAGCCCACAAATCACGATTGGTGGCGGCGATAACCCGAACATCAACGGTTCGAGTGCGGTCTTCGCCGACTCGTTCAAACTGTTTTTCCTGCAAAATACGGAGCAGTTTGCCCTGCATTTGCAAAGGTAATTCGCCAACTTCATCAAGAAAAATCGTGCCGCTGTCGGCAAGCTGAAAACGTCCGATGCGGTCTTTGAACGCACCTGTAAATGCTCCTTTGATATGACCGAAAAACTCGCTTTCAAACAGTTCGTTGGAAATCGCGGCACAATTTACTTTGACCAGAGGCGCATTTTTCCGCGAACCGGCTTCGTGAACGGCTCTCGCCACCATTTCTTTTCCGGTGCCGCTTTCTCCCGTCAATAAAACGGTCGCCTCGGACGAAGCGACTAATTCGATTTGCTGTAAAATCTTTGTCCAGACGGGACTTTTGCCAATGAGAAATTTATGCGGTGCAGTTTCTTTGATTTCCTCTTTGAGATAGTCGTTTTCTTCTTCCAGTTTTTGCCGGAGCTTTTCGATTTCCTCAAAAGCACGAGCATTGGCAATCGCTATTGAGGCTTGATCGGCAAAAACACGAAGCCATTCAAAACTTTCAGTTGAAATGTTTTGACGGGAAAAAACGGCAATTACTCCCAAAATATCATCTTGAAATTTCAAAGGATGTGCAGCGAATCCTTCGATTTTTTCAGATTTAATCCAATCTTCACGGACAATCCACGCATCTTTGGTCGTCTGCAAATTATCTAAATACACAGATTTACCGCTTTCACCGACAACACCGATTTTTCGCACGCCAATTGGAAATCGTTTGAATTTTCCTTCAATTTCAGCCCAAACCTTTTCGCCCGACAAATCTTTTCCTTCGCTCGCGGTCAGGTGCAAACAGCTTTCCTGATTCGGACATTCCGCCCGCATTACGCAAGTTTCGCAAATGTCGCCTTTGTCAATCAGCCAAATCCTCACCAAAGCGAATTTTTCTTGCTTCAAAACCTGCGAAACAATGGCTTTTAAAGTCCCTCGCATCGGACTTTTTCGGACAATCAGTTCATTTATCGAATTAAACGGAATTGCGCCATTCATACCAATTACAGTAACGGAATATCGTTGTTTATGCAACGTGATTTTGCGATGTAACGAAATTTCGTTGTTTTGGTTGCCGAGCTGTGAAACTGCAAAACATTGAAATGCAATAGTTTACGATGCTCTACTGTTTTGGCACGGCGAATGCACTAATAGAAAGCGTAACGAAAAGTTGCAAGTCATAATTTGAAATTTAGGAGATTAATAAAATGCAAAAAATTACAGCAATCAAACACGAAGAAGCAACTGGCAAAGCTAAAGAATTATTGGACGGCGTGAACGCCAAACTCGGATTTGTTCCGAATATGATGGCAACAATGGCGAGCTCAACCGCAGTTTTGGAAGGCTATTTGAATTTGAGTAATGCACTTGGTCATTCGCTCAACGCTAAATTGCGCGAACAAATCGCTTTGACCGTCGCTGAAATAAACGGTTGTCAATATTGTGCTTCGGCTCATTCAACAATCGGCAAAATGGTTGGGCTTGACGCTCATTCCATCGAAGATGCCCGCCGTGCTTCCTCGCACGATGCTAAAACTGATGCGGCTTTGAAATTTGCCAAAGCACTCGTCATCAGTCGCGGAAAGGTTTCGGAAAGTGATTTTGAAGCCGTCAAAGCAGCCGGATTTAACGAAAAAGAAATCAGCGAAATCGTGGCAAATGTAGCTTTGAATGTGTTTACCAACTATTTTAACGAAACTGCCAAAACAGTTGTGGATTTTCCGGCAGTTGAATTTCCTTTAGTCAGTAAAGCAGGCGCATAATTTTTTTGCCCGCAGAAGAACACGGAAAACGCGGAAAAAGAATTCATAATTAAACATTAAACGGGATTTCAGATTTTGAATTGCGTTACAAATAACGACCAATCCAAAACCTGAAATCCCCAATCCGAAATTGAATATGTCACATAAATTCTTTGATCTAACATTTACGGAAAGCGTCAAACAGGCGCAGGAAAAATACGGTTCGCGGCGAAATTACGCCAGATTTGAAGGCGGCAAGCCCGATTTTTACGGTTTGATGGATGGCGAACGGGAATTTATTGAGCAGCGTGATGGATTTTATATAGCAACGGTGAACAATGAAGGTCAGCCGTATATTCAGTTTCGCGGTGGTCCAAAAGGCTTTTTGAAAGTTCTGGATGATAAAACGCTCGGCTACGCGGATTTTCGTGGAAATTTGCAATACATCAGCGTTGGAAATCTAGGCGAAAATGACAAAGCCGCTCTGTTTTTGATGGATTATGCCAATCAGCGGCGGCTCAAAATTCTGGCAAATGTCGAAGTCAAAGATGCCAAGGACGACCCGGAATTAATTGAAAAGTTAACCGTTCCCGATTACAAAGCGAAAATCGAACGGGCGATGATTCTGCACGTCGAAGCCTTTGACTGGAACTGTCCGCAACACATCACGCCGCGTTACACGATGGACGAAATCCGGCAAATGGTCGCGCCGATGAATGAACATATTGCGAAATTGGAGAAAGAAATTGAGAATTTGAAAAGCAAATTAATAAAAAAAGGTGAGTAAAATGAATGAAGTGACTAGAAAAGAAATTTTATCAATGAGTCGAACTGCTCATACATTGACTGAAGTGTCCTACTAACAGAATCTCTCAAAACTTGGCGATTCGGGTTGGTCTGAAAAACAAAGGGTTCTGCTCGCGGATATGGCTCTTCATTTGTTGCAGACAGCTCTTAAAGATGGCGATCTTTCTGAGGAAGATTTAAAGCGAAATCTGTTTTCAATTTTGACTATTTCTGACCAGTTTATTCAGGACTTAGATCTGAAAACTTTCGCGCGAAAATTGTATTCTTCTTAAAACTCATAGCCCAAATCAATCGTCAAAAGATAAATTAGGAAGAATTGAAACGAAAATAAAAGATAGAGATTTTATGAAAAAACTAATAATTCTCGGTAGTTCGAGAAAAGACGGCGACACGAAAAAGGTGGTAGATGAAATAATTAGTCTTTCCGGCTGGGATGTGCTTGATTTGAACGATTACAACTTCAGTTACTACGATTACGAACATAAAAATCTGGACGATGATTTTTTGCCGCTAATGCGGAAAATCATTACGAATTACGACGTTCTAATATTTGCTACGCCCGTTTATTGGTATGCAATGAGCGGGATTATGAAAGTCTTTTTTGACCGCATCACCGATTTACTTAAGGTTGAAAAAGACCTTGGCAGAAAACTTCGCGGCAAGAGTATGGCAGTAGTAACTAGTTCCAGCGGCGGTAATTTGGGCGAAAATTTTTGGCATCCATTTCTCGCTATTGCTGAATATTTAGGAATGAATTACTTGGGAAACATTCATACAATTGCTGGAAATAATGAAAGCGAGAATTTGAAAGAATTTGTTGCAAAGATAAGCGAATACGGTGAATTTTTAAATATGCCGCAAAGCAAAGTTCATAAAACAAGCTAAAAAAATGAATACAAAAATACTGATGACGATAAGTGCCTTTTTAATGGGACTTTGCGGGATCTTGCTGCAATTCATTCCGCAGGAGGTTTTGCGCTTTTTCAATGTTGAGCCAAACGGTTTTTTGTCTTTGTTCGTCCAAATGATGGGAGCAATGTATTTGGGTTTTGCGATGACGAATTGGATGGCAAAAACCGTTTTGGTCGGCGGAATCTATGCCCGTCCGTTGGCGATGGGGAATCTGATACATTTTACGGTTGGGGCTTTAGCTTTATTAAAATTTGCTTTTTCTGCACCCGATTTATTGATTGTTTGGGTTGCTGCAGTTATTTATTCGAGTCTGGCAATTCTTTTTGGCATTGTTGTTTTTACTCATCCACAAAGGGTAAAAGATGCTAAAGTAAAGTAACAAACAATGCAGAAAAAGAAGATTTTAGCTATTTCCGGCAGCACCAAAGCCAATTCGAGCAACGAATTGATTTTGCGAATGATTGCTAAAATTTATGCAAAAAAGTTGGATTTTGAGATTTATACGGAAATAGCTGAATTACCTCATTTTAATCCCGATTTGGACATCGGCGAGCCTCCTACAACGGTCAAAAAGTTTCGTGAACTGATCGAAAAAGCGGACGGAGTTTTGATTTCTACGCCCGAATATGTTTTCAGTCTGCCGGGAAGTCTGAAAAATGCGCTGGAATGGACGGTTTCGACAGTTGTTTTTACCGATAAACCGACGGCTTTCATCATTGCTGCTGCTTCGGGCGAAAAGGCTTTTGAATCGCTGGATTTGATCTTGAAAACAATCGGCGCAAAAGTTAGTGAAACTTCCAAATTGATAATCAAAGCCGCTAAAGGCAAATTGAATTCACAAGGTGAAATTACCGATCAAAAAACTTTGCAGGAAATTGAAATTTTGATGAAATCCTTGATTGAAACCTTGTCTTAACTATTTTTTGTTCTCAAAGATCTGCTTGACTTGCCCCAATTTTCAGCGTAAAAAATCGTTATGACTTCCAAAACCATTCCGTTTCGTCTTCTTTTTGTTTTAGTAATTTTATTTTCAGTTTCACTTGTCAAAGCCGACAAAGTTGATGATTTCGTCAAATCACAGCTTGCCGAAAAACATATTCCGGGAGTGGCAATTGCTGTTATTAAAAACGGTAAAATCATCAAAACCAAAGGTTATGGACTGGCAAGCGTCGAATTTGATATTGCTGCTACGCCCGAATCCGTTTTTGAGATCGGTTCAGTTTCCAAGCAACTGACGGCGGCGGGAATTTTGCTTTTGATGCAGGACGGCAAATTGAATTTGGACGAGAAAATCTCAAAATATCTGCCGAACACCCCAACCGCTTGGGAAAAAGTGACGGTGCGAAATCTTTTGACGCATACTTCGGGCATTAAAAGTTATTCGAGTTTGGACGGATTTAATCTGTCTAAACGAATGAAACGTGACGATTTTATCAAAGCTCTGTCGCCGTATCCGCTTGATTTTGAAACCGGAACGAATTACATCTACAGCAACAGTGGTTTTAATCTTTTGGCTTTTATCATCGAATCCGTTTCAGGCAAAAGTTATTGGGATTTTATGCGCGAACGGATTTTTAACCCGCTTGGAATGACTAAAACCGCTGACCGTGACCCAAACTTTATCATCAAAAATCGGGCAACTGGATACGAATGGCGCGACAATCATCTGGTCGGACGTGATTGGGAATTGACCGATCTTTTCGGTGCTGGCTCGATTGTTTCAACTGTTTTGGATTTGGCGAAATGGGATGCAGCTTTGCGAACCGATACTTTGCTTAAAAAAGAAACCAAAGCCGAGATGTGGAAGCCGCTAACTTTCAATAACGGAAAGACTTATCCATACGGGTTTGCCTGGCGAATTTCCGACATTCGCGGTCATAAATTGATTGCTCACAGCGGACAAACAGCCGGATTCGGCGCAAGCATTTCGCGTTATGTAGATGATGATTTAACGGTTATCGCTTTGACGAATTTAGGCGAAAGCGGAATGGGAACATTGATTGCTCAAGGCGTGGCAAAAATTTATATTCCGGCAATTTCGCTCAAAGAAATGAAAGCGCAACCCGAACCAAATTCTCAAATTACGCAGAAAATTTCTACCGCATTACGCGAGCGTCTGGAAAACAAATTTAATGCTGAATTATTGACTGCAAATCTGATTCGCACACTATCAACCGAACGCGCCAAAACCAATAATCAACGCATCAACTCTTTTGGAAATATCAAATCTTTAACTTTTGTTGGCAGCGAGTCTGCTGAAAAATCAACCATTTACCGTTACAAAATGGAAACCCCGAAACGCATTTTCCTCTGGCGTTTTGCAATTGATACAGATGGGAAAATCTCTGAAATGACGCTCGAAGAGGAGGAGTAAAAAGTAAAAAGGTAAAATATATTACTTGTTTTTTGACTAATATTTTTTTTACTTTATGCCTCTTTAACCTATTCATTTTGGTTTCCTTCTTTAATCTATTGCGAAAATTCGCACAAAAATAATGGTGTTTTTCCTCAATTTTACCTTTCAAAATCAGAATTTAACTTGATTTAGCCAAATTTACTCTACTTTTCATTCGGCACAGCTCTTGCGTCTAAAATTTAGTGCAACTAATTTTTTACACCTGTAAATATTAGCAAGTTTGACAATTTGGGTTACTTATTTATGTGTCGTAAATACTTTTTTGCTTCGTTGTTGATTTTTGCATTAGTTTTTAATTCGATTGCACAATTAAGTCTTGGAAAATATTCTCCCCAACCTTTCTCAAGAACAGATACTCCTATTCAATCTAGTAAAAAATTCTCGGAAAATCCTTTGGAAAAAATCGAATCAGTTCAAGAGGATATTTTGGACGCAGCCACCAAAAATATGCTCGCCGGAATGGAGGGAACACGGAGAGAAGTCGCCTTAATTGTCATCAACACAGTCAATAAAAGCGGGGCAAAAATCGTCGGTGTCGGCTCATGGATCAGCGGGGGCAAATACCTTGATCCGCTGAAGGGCGGAACCTCAGACCACGATTTACGATTGGTGATGCAAAACGTTAGCGAAGCCGAAGCTATCGGGAGATGGAATGCGATTCGTGATGAAATCACACGGCAAGTCGAAACAAAATTCGGTGGTAATGCTCAAAAGGTTTTGCAAAGCATCAATCTCTACCCGCCCGAAGTCGTTTTGGAAGGAATTGACGATGCAGAAGAAGCCCTCACCAAATTAAAAAATCTGAAAGTCAATCCGAATCTCGGCGGCGCACAAGCTGAGGGGTTATGGGGCAAAGGTGCTAAGGCTTTCCGCGATACTTATGAAAAGACCAGCGGACGGATTTTCTGGAAAGAAGGAAACAAAGTTGCCTCCGGTTTTGCCGATTTGCTGCCGCTTGGCGAAACTTCCGGTATTTACACCATCGAAGGCTCTGCCAACACAGCTTCGCAATTTGCCGACAAAATTGATGACGCTATTAGAAAATATGATCCCAAAACAGTGCGGAAAAACCTCCATCGTCTCAGAGATTCGCTCAAAAAGGGGCGTGATCTGGCGCGGGTTGAAAAGGCAAATTATCTCGACGATTTGATCAAAAAGTTCGACGCTTACGGCGATGATTTGGAAGGACTGAAAAAAGAATTGATGAATCCAAGCACCCGCGAAGCTCTCGATAATTTGGTTGGCAGAGCGAAAATGGATGCCGAATTGCTCAAGAAATTTGCGACGAGTTCGCATCCTCGTGATATTCAGATTTTGAAGGAAATGCTTGAAGAAGGCACGGGACGTTGGGCACGAGTTAAAAACACTTTTTCTAAGGTCAGTTCACAAGTTCCCTGGGGAGCACTCCTGAAAGCGTTTATGGCTTATCTGGCTTACGTTCAGGTCAAGGATATTTCGCAAAATCTGGGTGCAGGCGAACAGGAAAAAGTCTTTCAAACTTTCCTGACCGAAGCCGGTTTTGCGGTCAGTTTGCCGGCGGGAATTTTAAGTTTGATCGTCAGTTCGATTTTGGAAGACGCAAAAGACGCAGGTTATTCCTTTGTCACGCGGTTTCAGGATTGCGAAGATTTGATCGCTGGAATTTATGAAGTTAAGGGGCGCGAACAGGTCAGCGAAAATCAAAAGATCGAAACGAATATTGACCGCTTAGCCAAAGAATTTACCGAAGAATCACGAATCATTCCGATTGTTGCTCTTCACGCCAGACTTGCCGCCAGTCGCGGAATTGACGGTAAAGTAACACAGAAAGTTGATGCCGAGATCGAGAAAAAACTCAACGAAAGATGTGCGCCGAAAGTAGTTGAAAAATGGCGAAACAGGCGTGCGGAATTGATCGGTGAAGCAGCGGAAATCCTTCAACAAATTGAAAAGGAAATAAATGATGCGGAAATTGTCGGCGTGGTAAATCCAAGTCAGGTTATTTTGCAAAATAATAAGGCAAGTGCACAGGCAACGGCAAATTTGCAAATAGATGCGGTAAATAAATCTAAACAAATTCAAAAATATATTGATGCAATTTCTCAACTTGGGGGGGCGCAAAAACTCGTTGCTGTCTCGGTAAAACATAGTTACCGCTGGAAACAAGACGGCAAAGAAATTAGTTTTAATGAAGAAGATTTTTCACCGATTAAGCCTGTGTTCAACCAGTCTTTAGCCAATAAAACTTTGAACTTTAATTCGGTCGGACAGCATTCAGCTCAGCTCGAATACGTTTTGCAGATCAATCTTTCGACCATTGCACAGGATGTTTTAGCCGCAAAATCTTATTTGACCAAAGACATTGTTAAAACCGCTTCTTTTTTCGTTGAAGTGATAGACAAAGAAGAACCGACGCCAACGCCAACGCCGTCACCTACTCCAAGTCCTACTCCGACAGCTTCGACTAATAGTTCGGCACTTCGATTCGGCGGAACAATGCCGGATATTTATGAAGGCGGCAACTATGAGCAGGGATTTGAATTAAAACGCCAAAACGCCAAGATGACCGGCACAGGCGAATGCAAATGGGTTGCACAGGTTCATTCGACAATTTACGGAAAAATCGGTCCATCTTTTGTTTACAACGAAAAAGATATTCAGGAAGAAATTGATAAATTTACTTCATCATCAAAAGCATGGGGCAAGACCGTCCAGGTTCGCGAATTTGCCATCGGTGATTTCAAAGGAAAATTTGCCGATTCGTCCGTCGCGTTTTACCCCGGCGGTTGGGGCGATGGTTTCCGGGCGGATGGTGTTAGTGCAGAGGGTCGCGGCTGGGTAATTAGAGATAAGCAGGTTGTTGCAGTCGGCTACAATATCGGCGGCGCAGGCTGTTGGGAAAATTCCGATCAGGCATTTCTGATGAGTCAGGCAAAAACTGCACAAGCCGAAGCAAAAGCGATTGTCAATAGTTTAACTTTAATTGGCGGGATTTTCGCCAAAACTCCTTACAAAGGTCCGAAACTCGATGGTTCGGATATGCCGAAACTCAAATTAGTTGTTTCGCCCGACGTTAAAAAATTGAAAAAAGGTGATGTTATCAATGTTCAAGCGGTCATTGAAAACGAAGAAAATGCCGAAAAACCGTTTGAATATAAATGGACGGGCGACCATGCGGGAAGCGGTGCCAACGTCAAATTCCTTGCCAATAAACCCGGCAAACAATCACTTTCGCTGAATGTTCCCAGCGTCGGAAGCGCATCGGTTGAATTCGAGGTCGCTGATTTGAAGGCGGAAATTACGCTTGTTTCGCCGACTACTGCAAAAGTTACGGTTGGCGCACCCGTTTCATTTTCCGCCAAACTTCTTTCGGGCGGCGAAGAAATTTCGGGCAATTACATTTATCGTTTCCAGCCTTCGCCTGAAGTAAAATTCGATACCAATGAATCCGCCAAAAAACAAACCAACGCAATTTTCTCCAAGCCGGGACGCGAAAAAGTTTGGGTTCAAGTGCTTGAAAAGAAAGGCGAAACACTTGAACCAGTTGCCAAATCCGAACAGATCGAAGTCGAAATTGGTCTACCGGAATTAAAGATCACTTTTGATCAGGAAAAGGCTTTAGTCGGAAAAGCAGTCAAAGCTAAAGTTGAAGTAAACCCCGCCGATTTGAAAGATATTGATTTTCGTTGGGAATTACCAAGCAATGCGCGTCAAACTTTGCAATCACCCGATGCCAAAGAAGTTACTTTTATTCCGCAGGATTTGAAACCGATAACCGTTAAAGTAAATGCCCGTGTTCCGGTTTCGGGCGAAGATTTAGGCACGAAAGAAGCAACAATTACCGCGCAAAAATATGATGTCAGAGTCAATGTTTTAGGCGCGGAAGGTCCGAAACCGCAAGTTTGGAAAGAAGGAGTTGGATTGGTCACGGTTGAAAACGGAATTGCCATTCATCAATTTGTCGGGCTTCGTGCCGAAATTTCACCGTTACCGGAAAATCCAAGATATGAATGGATGTTGAATGCTGATTCGCACTTTGCCGGAAACAGTATTACCCAGCAAATTCGTGTTTCACGGAGTCAAACGGGAACTTGCGAAGCGACAGTTATCGTCCGAGATAAAGACGGAATCGAACTCGGACGCGGCAGCGGGACATTTAATGTTTCGGTTTCACAAATAGAACTCGACAAAGCTAAAACAATGGGCAGCGCAACTGGTAAATTAAATCAGGCGAAGGAAATTATCAAAAAAGGTCAGCTTGATGAAGCAATCACGTTGGTTGACGAAGTTCTCAAAGCCAGCCCGAAAAATACCGAAGCCGCGACGCTTTCCAAAAAGTGGAAAAAAGACCGCACGACAATTACCGCACAACTAGCCAAGGTTCGCAGTTTGATTGACCAACAAATGTTTCCCGAAGCCAGTAATGAAATGATCGTTGCTAAAAATCTGCACAATCTTTACCCGCCCGTTCTCGAAATCGAAAAAGAACTCAACGACAAATGGGGCAAGCACGATTCGGGCGTAAATCTGGCGGTTGGAGAAGTCCGTTTGGCAAATGAAGCAAGAGATTTCAAAAAAGCTCTGGAGTTAGCCAAAGAGATTCGCGCCAAATATCGTTTAATGAGCGGAACTGAACAAACTCTCAAAAATTATGAAGATTGGGCAACTACTCACGAAGCTGAAAAAAATCGTCAACGGGCAATTTTAGCGCAAGGCGAAGCCAAATTTAACGCTTACGATTATGAAGGCGCAATCAAAGATTTCGATGTGATGTGGGGAAACAATCACTACGAATATTGGAGTATTTATCAACCTGAACCGAAGAAATACGGCGATTTGCGAAACGAAGCATTTACCCGTCTCAAACGAATTAACGAACTGATGCCGTTGGTCGGACAAGTAGTTGATAATCCGAATTTCAACAAAACAATGATTCAAACGGCACTCAAAAATGTTGAGGAAGTTTTGCAGCTTCAACCAACTAACGCCAAAGCACAAGAATACAAAACAACTCTTACCGAACGACTTGGACGTGGTGAAAAAGGGATGCAGTATGAGCAAGCCATCAAAAAAGGCAATGAATATTCTGATGCTCAAAACTATGGCGAAGCAATTAAAGAATATGATAAAGCGATTAAAGCCGATGGAAAAAGTGCCGAAGCTTATCGCCTTCGCGGAAGGGCAAAACGCGCCAATGGAGACTTAAAAGGTGCGCTCAAAGATTTTGATAAATCCCTTGAACTTAATCCGAACAATAGTAAAACCTTTGTCGGACGCGGTTTAGTTCGGGAAAAAATACCTGACCTCGATGGTGCTTTGAGCGATTATAGTCGGGCAATTGAACTTGACTCGAATTATACCGCTGCTTACAGCAATCGCGGAGGTTTGCGGATAGATATTAACGATTTTCAGGGAGCTATCACAGACTTTGATAAGGTCATTTCGCTTGATCCGAAAAATACGTCGGCTTATATCAATCGAGGGGTGGCAAAAACCCGGCTTGAAAACTACAGCGAAGCACTCAAAGACTACAATAAAGCCATCGAATTAGACTCCACAATAAGTTTGACCTATAACAATCGCGGTTACACCAAAGAAAAACTTAATGATTTGAAAGGGGCTTTGAGCGATTACGAAAAAGCGGTTGCGCTTGATCCAAACAGTGAAACCGCTCAAAGTCGTTTGTCAAAATTAAAAGAAAAAATGCAGGGTAATCAGGTCGCCGTCAAACCAAATCCAACACCTTTGCCAACATCAACTCCGAAACCGACTCCAACTAATATTCCCGCCGGAAAAGAGGCTGAGATTTTCAATAATATGAATATCTACGGTGTGCAGAATAAACCAACCGCGCTGACGAAATTCACAATCACTAAACCTCACGTCATTACTTACATTTTTACTTATCATTGGAATAATGCCAGTGGTAATCAAAAAGCCGGATTCATCGGAATCTACAATGATAAAGGCGAAAAATTTGGTCCCTGGCAAGCCAGAGGAACACCCGGACAAGGCGGAGTTCCAAACGCAAATTGGGAAGTTTTTCCAAATATCACGATTCCGGCAGGAACTTATACAATTGTTGTTTCTTCCGAAGAAACCTGGTCGCAAAATTCACAAAGCGGCGGTAAGGGAATGGCGATTGTTAAAGGTTATGCGACAGGTGGAAACTCAACAGTTACAACCAATAAACCTCCGATAACTCCAAACAAAACTCCAATTGTTTCAAATCAAGGCGCAGTGGTCGTTGCCGTAATTCAAAATCGTTCAAACGAAGCCGCTCACATCTTTGCCGAAGGCGATAATTTCGGACCGCACAACAAAATTCCGGCGGGTGGCAGTAAAGAGGTCAGCGTCAAGATGACCTCCGATGGCAGAATCAAATTCTTTGCCGGACGAAACGGAGTAGTGATTACCAGCAAAATCTGGACGGGTGATTCGGGCGATACGAATCGTTATCCAAAAGTCATTTTTGATGGAAATCAGCTGCTTATTACAACAGGACTAAGGTAAAAAATGAATAGAAGGAGGTAGAAAAATGAAAAATCGAATTTTTATAACTATTCAAACCATTTTATTAGTGGGATTCTTAATTGCGGCAGGTTATGCACAGGAAAAAGTTATTTTTGATAATGGAAATATTTACACCGTTTATAACAATCCGACAACTGCCACAAAATTTTCGGTTTCCCAGCCTTATGTTATTACTCAAATCGTAAATTATCATTGGAATAATGCTCGTGGCGCAAACCCCGGCACAATCAGCTTAAAAGATTCAAACGGGAATCTTTACGGACCGTGGTCAACCGCAGGTTCGCCCGGACAAGGCGGCGTGCCGAATGCTTATTGGACTGCTAATCCGAACGTAAAAATTCCGGCAGGCGAATATACGGTCATTGATTCTAGTCCGACAACCTGGGCTCAAAATTCCCAATCAGGTAATCGCGGATTTAGTTCGGTAAAAGGTTATCTGTGGAAACCGCCGACGCAAAGGCAGCTTGTTGCCATTGTCGAAAATCAGTCAAAACATAATGTTTTGATCTGGCAGGATCCTTATGAACCAAAAGGACCACAAGACGTTTTGAACTATCATCTTGAACCAGGTTGGAAAACAGGTCTTAAAGTGAAAATTACTTCGGACGGAATAATTAAGTTCGTAGCAGGCACAGGAGGTGCAAGCAATACCGGACAATACAATAAAGCTATTGGAAGCTGCACTTGGAAAGACGATCCGTCAAATACAAGCCGTGTGCCGTATGTAATTTTTATGGCAAACGAGCAAATTGTTTGCCGTGACGGTAAGAGGTAAAACATTTGCAATTTGAGGCTAAAGAGGCGCGATAATTGCGCCTCTACTATTTTATGATCTTTAATGTCAATAAATTAACCATCCATCAAAGACCCATCCGGTATAACCGTCATAACTGACCCTGCACCATCTTCCACTGCGTCCGCCGATATTTACTCTAAAACCCTGACAGCCTAAAACCTTTACTGTTGCGCCGTGCGGAATTTGCAGAATTCTGTCGCCATAATCACTGCTCGGATCCGTCCGCAAAGCTAAAAAGCCGTCATTGGGCGAATTAACTCGTGCCGTTGCGGCAGAACTTTTGATGATCGGAACCTTTTGCCTGTTGGAAATTTGGTTTTTCTCTTTTTCCTGATCGGCAATTTTCTTTTCCAGTTCCTCAACTTTATCCTTCAGCTTATCATTTTCGTCTTTCGATGCAGGCGTTTGAGAAGCCACCGGAACAGGTGTAGATGGAGTAGGATTTGTGGATTGCTGCCACGGCGAAATCGTGCAGGCTAACCCAAAAACGAAAACTATCAATCCACTTAAAATTGAACTCAATAGGTTTTTCATACTCACCTCCTTTCAAATTTAATTCGGGCAAAAATTGTGCCAGATTTAATACGCTTTTTACCTAGTTTTACAGTAAATAATTTCTTTATTTTCAAGGATTTGGGTGGTTTTCCGCACGGCTTCTGAAAAATCCCCAGTTGCCATTAAAAAAGACGCATAATCAGTCCAAAAACACGGCTTTTGGTGCCGATTACACGGCACATAAGTTGCGACTTAATTTTGTAGCAACAACTTCAGAATTCAGGAGTTGAGACGATGAAATTAACCAAGATTTTATTTTTATTAACTGCAATTTCAATATTACAAAAAGATTGAGGTGATCTATGAAAAAGAATCTTAAAATTCACCTGGCATCGGCTTTAACCATTTTTGCTCTGCTCTTTAACTCAATGGGTTTTTACGTTTTGGCTCAATCGGGTAACAGGCAAGATGCGATTAAACCAGCGATTGTTAAGGAAGTCGCAACTTATCTTAACCAATTTGACGGAACTTGTTTTGGAAAAGTAATCAGTATTGGCGAAATCTCAAAATTTAGTTCTGCGCTGGAAAAAAACGTCAATCACTATTATGTTGGCGAAGAAGGAAAAAAACGGCTGAAAGAATTATCACCAAATGCGGAATCTTTTCATCATACTTACAAATTGATTGGAATGACAGCAGATTTTGCTTTTCCTTTCGATCCTGCCAATCTTGAACCGTTTGAATCTAGTGCTGAGAAGAAAGGCTACAAAAATCGTCAAACGATGATGCACGAGGTCACGCATCATATCGAGTGGCTGAACGGAGTTAAGGAAAGTTCAAAAACCGTTTTAGGCTATGAAAATCCGCGCTCGGAGCGCAACACAAATTATCAGGATTTTGTCATTAATGCATTGGCTAAATGGGCAAAGAGCGAAGAACTTCTCAAAAAAGATCACAATCCATTGCAATATTTAACGCCGTGGAAAACCCTCGAAAAAAGTCTTGACGAATTAGAAAAAGGTTCAGCCGCCAAAGGAAATTTGCACGATGCTAATTTAGAGGAAATGACGGGGTTTCGGGTTAAACTGCAATCAATAAAAACACATTATCTCAGTAACATTTGCGGCGAAGAGTTTCGGAATCTGGTCATTTTGGCAGATGCCCTACCTGATTTTACAAAAGTCCTTGAAGTTTCGGGCGCCAAAGAAATTCAACTTGGCGAAAGCGTTGAGCTAAAAACAAATTTGCAGGACAGGGGCGGTTTTGAAGTAGAACTAGATCCTGAACTAAAGCCGAGATTGGTCTGGAAAATTTCTGAAACTGAAAGTAAAACAGGTAACTCAATCAGCTTTAAACCTGTTAAAGCCGGAACTTATTCGATAAAAGTCGAACAGTTGATTACGGTTGGAAAAAAAGATTATTCGATAGCTGAGGGTGAATATAATTTGGCGGTCAAAGGACAAAGTAATGTTTCCAAACTTGTCGAATGGAAGGCAAAATGGGGTTCTATTTCGGCATGGGTGAGCGGAATTACCAGTCTGAAAACATCCGCCGTCACCAATGGAACGCAGTTCACGGGGCAGGCAAATGCAAGCAATAACATTAAAATTGAAGGCACAGTTCAAGCGGATTCAGCCGGAGGTCCCGGAGATATAGTCAGCCTCGATGGAGAACCGGTTTGCACTAAAAATGAAACGGACTACAAAGTAAAAATCAACATCAAAAGCGACGGAGTTTCTCTTTATGCCTTATCACCAACCATTCCATGTGCGGGCGGAGATGCAAAATTCTCGTATCTTTTTGATCCGGCTAAATTGCCGAATAAAAAGAATTTAACCATTGAAGTAACAATTTCCGGTGGCAGAACTGAATACGGCACAGGATTACTGACAGGAAATATTCAATTAGTTTCTTTGGAGCCGACAGCAAATCCACCAACGTCAATTAAACCAATCAGCAACAGCACTCAAGGAAACAAAATCTCATCAACTAATGGGCAAGTAACAATTTCCAACGATGGAAAAAACTGGAACACAACGAATACAAACGCAAACTTAAAAACCGGCGACCAAATCAAAACAGGCGCAAATTCTTCGGCAAATTTTACTCTGGCAGATGTTATCAGCTTAATTCTCAGCGGAAATAGTTGGCTGGGAATTACAAATGATAATAAAGCTGCGCCGCAGCTCAAACTTTTCGGCGGAAACGTCAAAATCTCTTTGCCGAAAGGAAATAATCTGAAAGTTGAGATGTCACAGGCGATTGCGACCGTCAAAGGCACAAGTTTTGAACTGACAGAAAACGGCGAAAGGTCAATCGTCAAAGTTTCGGAAGGCGTGGTCGAATTTCGCAATAAAAACACGGGAGAAACCACGAATGTTTCCGCCGGACAAAGTTTTGTTGCTACTCCGCAAGGGTTGGGAATGATTTTAGGCACTCCGCAGGTTCAGCCTTCCGATGAAAAACAAATCTTTTCAACCGGCAATGATTACGGTGTTTTGAACGGCGGAACTTCACCGAGTTTTACTTTGCGCCAAGCCGTAATTGTAACTTACATCATGACTTATCACTGGAATAACGGACGCGGAACAACAGGCGGAACAATTACCTTGAAAAATCAGGACGGAAAACTTTTCGGACCTTGGAAAGTTAATGTGGTCAATAACGTCTATTGGATCGTTAATCCGCAAGTAACTTTGATGCCCGGAACTTATACGGTGATTGATTCTGAGCCGTCAACTTGGGCACAAAACCCAAACAGCGGCGGAAAAGGGCACACAATTATTAAAGGAATAGTTTTGCCCGATTAAAAAGGAGGAATTATGTTTTTACGCAAATCATTATTTTTATTCGCAGTTTTGACTTTGAGTTTGAATTTATACGCCCAAAATTATAACGGAACCTATAAAGGGCGTATAAGTGGTGATTTAGAAGGAACATTTGAATTCACTATTACGAATAATTACAACATTGAAGGAAAAATCAGAGGTAGTGTTCAAAGAGAAATCACCGGCTATGTTGATTCAAAAGGTGTAGTCAATGGAGTTGTAGTGGACAAAGCCAATGGTGCTAACTATAAAAACTATATGATGGGACTGTTTAAGGGAACTATTAAAGGCAAAATTGCATCCGGCGAATGGGATATAGACAATGCTCCAACTACCGAGCGGCAATTCCAAAAAGGCACTTGGTCAACCGAATCTGTCCAAGAGGAACGCGAGAAATTATCGTCTTCATACCAACTAGGTAACGAAATCTCCTTTACCGAAAGTAAACCTATTGCCTTGCGGATCAATATCAAACTTAAAGATGAATTCAGGAAAAACCACTCTCTTTCCAGCATTGAGCTTGTCCCCGCTACTCATTCCGGGGAAGGTCGTTTTTCGACCGGAATTGATACCAACGATATGTTCAGTATTTTTACCGATACGAAAGGAATTTTTTTACAACTTCCGGCGAACTCTAAAGAAGCGAATTTTGATTTTCCGTCGGTAGATTTTGGACTAAAGGTAAGTTTGTCGCTGCCGAAAGACTTTACCGCAGTTTTTAAGGTCAAAATAAAAGGGCAAGACGGTGAACAGATAGAAAAGTTAGAAGTTCCATTTCGCATTAATAATCTTTTCACGGTTGGAGTGCAAAATTGCGGGTTTAATAGCTCCGAAGGCTGTCCGAGACTTAAAGGAAAACGCATCTCAGCAGGTAATAAGGCGGATGGGAAATTAGGAGACGAACTGATAATTCCGGCAGAAGCTCAAGTTTGGGTCAAATTCCTTGATGGAAGCATTGGATACTTTATTAATCAAACGGATGTTGAATGGACTTTGACCATGGGTTTCGGAAAATTTAAAACCAGTCAGGGAAGCGGTTACGCCGAAAATAGTTTGGATATTAATGCGATTACGAATAAGGCTTTAGACTCGGGAATTGGTAAAGTTACCGATAAAACTTTAGAAAAAGGGCTTGAAATATTATTTAAACGAGTCGCCAGTCAATCATCGCCGGGATTGGTTCTTCAGATTATGGAATTTATCGGCGGAACACGAACGGGCGGTGATTTTGTTTCCATTCGGCTCCGTTCTGAAGTTGGCATTTCTCTTCGCAGAAACGGTGAAATTATAGTCCGTAATTTTGAAGGAAATCCTGAAATATTACAGGATAAAATAAACCCGTTGGCGATTCCGCAAGGTTTTCAAGCCAAAAAAACTAAAGGACAAAAATTCGGCAAAGTAGAAAGATATTTCGAAACAGATGCTGAGGTCGTAATTTGGAAAAACAAACCAAGTTCGGAAATACCCGCAAAAGTTCCAACAGGCAATTCATTAATTCTTGACGCGGTTCTGCCGGGCAGCTTGAAAAAGTGGAGCGAAACTTATAATCCAAAGGAACTAAATCCGGCTTTTTATTTTGAAGAAATTTCACTACCGAATGGTTCAAGTGCAATTCAAACCCGTGCCGTCGGAAATACGCTGGCAAGTTGTGAAACTAAATGGATCAAACGCACTTACGCAACAGGTTTGCTGAATAGCAGTAATGCAGTTTTGGAAGTTACGGCAGACTTTTACTCTAACAATACGACTTATAATTTACCGACTATCGGAATAGAACTCTTAGACCAAAGCGGACGTTCGTTGGGGATGAAAGAGTTTTTCGGTAAAAATGTGATTGGTTCGTTTAATCGTGCTCAACTAAAGTCAACCGGACACCTTGAGCTAAGTTCCGATAAAGGATTACATCGAATTGCGCTGAGTCAGTATGGCAAAAATATTATGTTTACAAAATTGGCTGTGTATTTAAAAAATTATTCGTGTCAGGGAGAAAATTCTATTATCTTAAAACGGCTTGAAATTAAAACTGATGCACTAAATTAACAAAGCTGAAAAATATTGGAGCCTGTAAAACAGATTGTGTAACTGTTCATAAAAAACTAACCTAACAAGAGAGGTCAAGAAATGAACAAAACACAAGAAGAGAAATTGAAACAATTAGCCAGTGAATTGGCTTTGGATCTAAAAACGGGTGAAGATTTAAGTGCTTTGTCGGCGAAGTTGGTTAAATTAACCGTCGAAGCGGCACTTTCGGCGGAGTTGGAAAATCATCTTGGTTATCCGCCCCACGCGGTGATTGGACATCATTCCGGGAACTCCCGCAACGGAACGACTTCGAAGATTTTGAAAGGCAGTCACGGGGAAGTTGTGCTGGAAACTCCGCGAGATCGGCTCGGAACTTTTGAGCCGCAAATTGTCAAAAAAGGTCAGACCCGAATGACCGGAATGGATCAACAAATCCTCTGTTTATATGCCAAGGGGTTGTCAACCCGCGAGATTGTCGAAGCGTTTCAGGAAATGTATGGAGCGGAAGTTTCAGCCGGACTTGTTTCCCAAGTGACCAATGCGGTGCTGGAACAAGTCAAAGAATGGCAGGCACGTCCACTGGATGAAGTTTATCCGATGGTTTATTTAGATTGCCTCGTGCTGAAGATTCGGCAAGATAAACGAGTGATTAAAAAAGCGATTTATCTGGCATTGGGTGTTAATTTAGACGGAAACAAAGAGTTGTTGGGGATGTGGATTTCGGAGAATGAGGGAGCCAAGTTTTGGCTTTCAATTCTGACGGAACTCAAGAATCGGGGATTGGAACAAATCCTGATCGCCTGTCTTGACGGTTTAAGCGGATTTCCCGAAGCGATTGAAGTTGTTTATCCAAGTGCGCGAGTGCAATTGTGCATTATTCATCAAGTGAGAAATTCACTCAAATATGTCTCGTGGAAAGATTACAAAGCGGTCACCTCTGATTTGAAAAGCATCTATCGTTCAGCCACCGAAGACGAAGCTCTCCAAGAACTATTGAAATTTAGTGCAAAGTGGGATGAGAAATATCCGAAAATATCAAAATCGTGGGAAAATCACTGGGCAAATTTACGGACAATTTTTGACTTTCCTGAAGAAATCCGTAAAGCTATCTACACGACCAATGCCATCGAATCGTTAAATTCAGTGATTAGAAAAGCCACGAAAAAGCGGAAAATATTCCCAACGGATGAATCAGCCTTGAAAGTCGTTTATTTGGCAACCCAGGCTGCTGCCGAAAAATGGACGATGCCAATTCAAAACTGGAAACAGGCAATGAATCGCTTCGCCATTGAGTTTGAGGAGCAATTAACTCCTTATTTGTAAAACAGGCAGTTACACAATCTGTTTTACAGGCTCAAATATTGTTTTATTTAGTAAAAAAAACGAATTATTTTAGGAAGCCATAAATTCTTAAATTCATTTATCCGCTGCATTTTGGTAAACATTTATCGCGTTTTCTCTGCAATCTGAACTCATAATGTTTGGTGCAGCCGCAGAGAAAATCGCTGACAAAATAAGCGGTTTCGTAGCCTTTGGCTTGGATTTCAGCCAAAACCATCCAACTGCAACCCTCAACGGTGCAAAAACTGAGCGGCTGTTTTCTGGTATCAGATGATTCTTGCAGCCAGTTATCGCAACGATCTTTATCTTTGGTAAAAATACTGTTCGGATTTTCTTTGGAAAGTTTTATCCAATTTTCAATTAGACGAGTGGCTTCTTTTTGTGGAATTTCAAATGCACTTTCCAAATGTTCGCGATATTTTTTTGGATCTTCATACTTTTTTATTGTTTCTTCATCAAAGATCTGCTGTTTCCAACCGTATTTGCTAAAGTCTTTAACTCTCCATCCCTGATCATTGCTGACAACGTGAAGATTAATATAAAAATCTTTGATCTCAATAAATCCGCCTTCGTTATAAACATGAAAAATAGATTTTCCGCCGCCGCAGGATTGTCCATAAATTGTGGAAAGAAAGGAGATTAATAGAAAAAGAATAATTACGATTCGTTTCATACAATTTGAACGCATCAAAGCGGACATCTTGCAGAAGCAATTAATCAACCAGTTGTCGTTTCAATATCCACTTTGATATTCTGCCATTTTCCTTGATTAAACCGTAAAACGCTCAATAAACAACGGGTAAAATGTCCGGCGAGAATTGCCAGCCAAATATGCAGTGGTTCAAGCCCAATCGTGTGTTTGATAACAAAACAAATTCCGAGCGGAATAATTACCTGTGAAATGATGGAAATAAAAAGCGGACTTTTAGTGTCGCCTGTGCCTTGCAATCCGCCTGTGTAGGTCAGCGCGACTGAAACAAAAATTCCCGAAACGCTCAAAACCCGCAAAAGTTGAATTCCGATTTCAACTGTCACGGGATCTTTCGTTCCAAAAACCGAAAGTAAAAGCTGCGGAAAAAAGAAAAGGAAAAATCCTACAAAAATTGAGCCGATAACTCCGAAACGCGCGGCTGTATGAACGGCGGCATTTGCCCTTTCGGGATTTTTTGCCCCCAGATTTTGTCCGACAATCGCTGAGGTCGCTCCCATCAGTCCAAGCGATGTCAGCGTCACCATTGTAAAAATCTGCGAATAACCGATGGCGTAAGCCGCCTGCGCCGCCGCACTCTGAGCCAGCGAACCAACGAAAGAAAGCATAAAGAAACCGCCGATATTCATAGCAATTCCTTGAATTCCCGCCGGTAATCCGAATTGAAATAATTTGCGGATAACACTAAAATCAGGCGCGTAGCCGCTTTTATTGCGAATCGAAATTACCCAACCGCCATTCCATAATTTCCACGCCGAATAGAGAGCAATTATTCCCGAAGCAATACAAGTTCCCATTGCCGAGCCCTGAACTCCAAACGAAGGAATAGGTCCAAAACCGCTGATGAGAATAATGTTGAAAATTACGTTCAGAATCGTCATTGTCATCCCAAGAATCATTGGAGTCTTGGCATCTCCGGCTGATCTCAACGCTCCGCTCAGCATAAAGAAGATCATCATCCCCGAGCTGAAAAGAAACATTGTTCTCAGATAAGGAAGTGCCTCGGATTGAACGGCAGCGTCAACATTAGCAAGATTTAAAAGTCCCGGCGCGGCAAAATATCCAATCGGAGCCATTACTACAATTGCTATGAACAAAGCGGTTATAAAGGCTTGGTAAACAGTCCGATTAACTTTATCTGTTTCGCCTGCGCCTGCAAAACGAGCGACCATAATGCCCATTCCGATAAAAATTGAGGAGACGAAAACCACGACTACCAGAAAAATTTGCCAGCTTGCCCCAAGTGCCGCGTTTCCTTTGTAGCCGATGATATTTCCGACCACGATGTGGTCAACCAACCCTTGCAATCCGCCGAAAATATTTGCGATTACTGTTGGCGCAGCAAGTTTCCAGACTGCTTTGCCCAGCGAGCCTTCGACAATTGAACGGTCGTATTTTTTGGGGGAAACAGTTTCTTGGTCAGCTTGAACTTCTTCGGTTTGTTCTTTTGCTTCTTTCGGAAAAGCCATAATTTTTGTAATTTGCCTTTGGAATGAATGATTATTGTAGCCAATTACTGAAAAAAAGTCTTATCACGCGAGTTTTATTCCCAATTATGAGAAATATTCACAGGGGTAAAGGGAATAAGCAGGGATTTGATATAAAATTTGGTAGCTGTGTTGAATCTTGGAAATATAGTTTTCAGAAAAGATTTAAAAATATCCCTTTCAATCCCCTAAATCCCTGTGAGTCCTAAATTTTTCCACTTTCAATCGCAAACAAAGCAATTTTTCCGAGCGCATTGACGAAATGGTTAAAAGTCGCAAAGCGTTTGTCGTTTGTAAAACCTTTAGCGTAGCGAAAATAGATTTGCTGAGCGATAACCGCGATTTTGAAAGTGCCGAAAACGTAGTAAAAAAGTATATCGGAAATATCTCTGCCCGATTTTTCGGCATACATTTCGACCAACTCACGCCGCGAAATATTTTCCATCAAAACACGCGGATTGAACGGCATCGAAAGCATTTGTTCACCCGCTTGTTTCGACATCCAATAACCCAAACTCGTTCCCAAATCCATCAAAGGCTCGCCAATTGTCGTCATTTCCCAATCCAAAACCGCGATAATTTCGGTTAAATCGTTCGGATTGAGCATTATATTGTCGAATTTGTAATCGTTATGCACCAGCGTTGCGCCGTCAGATTCGGGAATATTCGCGTTCAACCATTCAATAGATTTTTCCAATTCTAAATGTTCATCGGTTTTGGCATTGAAATATCTTTTCGCCCATCCTTCGACTTGGCGAACTGCATAACCTTCGGGTTTTCCTAAATTTTCCAGACCGATTTTTTTGTAATCAAGCGAGTGAAGTTTAGCTAAATTTTCGATAAAAGATTCGCAAACTTTGCGTTGCAATTCGGGCGAATTTTCTAAAATTTCCGGCGATTTTCCACGAATTATCAAGCCGTTGCGCCGTTCCATTAGATAAAATTCCGAGCCGATCACGTTTTCATCTTCACAATAAATCAAAGGCTTTGGAGCAGGCGCGTAAACTTTGGAAAGTTTTTCTAAAACATTGAATTCACGCGACATATCGTGCGCGGATTTGACTTGATTACCGAACGGCGGACGGCGCAAAACGTATTCAGTTGCTCCAATTTTGATGCAGTAAGTCAGATTTGAATTGCCGGATGGAAATTGTGAAATCTCAATATTGCCGTCACCGATTTTGTCACGCAAAAATTCAGCTAAATTTTCGGCGTTTAATTCTTCGCCTTGTCTGATTGGCTTTGTATCGTTCATAAAAAATATTCACAGGAATTAAGGGGATGTAATGGGGTTTTCTAAAAATTATCCCAAATTATCTCCTATATCCCTGTGAGTTAATAAATTTTCGCTCAAAATTATCAATAAAAATCCGGTGAAGTATGCTAAAAAATCCGTCCATTCAAAAGTTCTGCCCATTGCGACCGAAAGGATTCGATTATTTTCTAAACCAAGCAATTTGACGTAATCAAAATATTGCCCGATTTCGATCAAACAAGCAAAAATCAATACTCCGAGTGCAATTTTCCACGCTACGCCTTGCAGAAAAATTCGCAGAAAACAATAAATCAACACGACGACCAAAACATCTCCGACAAACGGACGAATCACCGTATCTTTTACAAATAAAGCGATTCCAAGTTCGGTCAGAAAGAGAAAAATGGTCAAAAAGAGATATTTTAGGCTGAATGAAAAAGACATTTTAAACTTTATTTCAAATATTTTTTCAAGAACAAATATTCAGTTAATTTTAAGTAAATATAACTATTGTAATCTTCAATATTGTGTCCGGCATTCTTGGACTTTAGGTAAATGTAGGGAACATTTCTCGCTTTGAGAATTTCAATTAATTTTTCCACATCGCTGCTCGGTGTTCGTGTATCATTTGCTCCTGCCGTCATTAAAATTGGTATGTTCCAACGATTTGCTTTGTCTCCATAGAGGATTGATAAATCTTGGTTGTTTTTGACATCTTTTGGGTTTTTCAATTCTCCATATTCTTGAGCTAAAGTTTTTTGTGTGGTTTCAGAAAAATTATTAAGAAAACTTTCAATTGAAATTAAAGGAACTTCAGCAATTACTGCTTTTATTCTCTTTTGTTCTTTTAGTCCCAAAGCCAATGCCATAAAACCACCATAACTAACTCCGTTGACAATAATTTTGTTTGAATCAAGATCTGGTTGTTTTTTTATCCAAGCAATCAATGCTTCAAGGTCTTTTACCGCATTTTTTCTTTTCTCCCGATTATCAAGTTTTTCAAATTCATCTCCAAAACCTGCTGAGCCTCTGATATTTGGAGAAACTATTGCAACTGAAAGATTACTTGCTAAATATGAGAAAAATCCATTAAAATTCGGACGCTCCATCTCCCAAGGACCGCCGTGAATATTGATAATGACTGGAAACTTTTGGTTATTTATTTTTTTTGGCTCTAATAAATATCCAGTAATTTCCCGCGTATCAAATGATTTCCATTTTATCAATTTTATGTCATTGAGTTTATCGGTTAAATTGGGATCTACATCACTTTTGGTCCAATCTTGAATTTTTGATGTCTTAATATTGTAGCTCTTAATTAAAGTCGGACTTTTTGCCGAATTATAATCAAAACCAAGTTCTTCATTATCTTTCCAATCAAAACTCCCAATTATTCCTGGTGGTAATTCAGGTTTAGGTAACTCTTTAAAAATCCTCATTTTATTTAATTCAAAAAGACGAATCTCGTTTGTGCCAGATTCTTCAATTTTTAAAGCTAAAAATTTTTCGTTTGGAGAAAGACTATAATCTACAATATTCAGTTTTGAGTCATTTATTTTTTGGATAGTTTTAGTTGCAAAATCGTAAAAATATAAATCGTAAAATTCACCCTCTTTATTGCTCATAAACCAAATTCCTGCGCCAGAGTTACTGAAACTTGGGCTATTGAGCTTTTCTTCGGATACGAGCGTTGTAAGTTTTAATGTTTTAAGGTCTAAAAGCGAATAGGTTTGTTTGCCCGAAGAATAGTTTTTGATGATTAAAGATTGACTATTTACTTTAATTATATAGTTTAAATCACCTTGAACTGAAATCAACAGTTTTGACGTTTCTTCATCAAGGGATTTAACATAAATTTCCGTTACACCCTCTTTCTTTTTTTCACTTGAGAAATAAACTGATTGTCCATCCTCTGCCCATCGAAACGAACCAATTTTTTCAAATTTAGAAGAATCAGTAATTTTGGAGATGCTATCAGTTTTTAAATTATATCTGTAAAGTTGCTCAATATCGTTCCCTGCATCATCTTTCAAATAGATAAAATTCTCTTCAAATTTTGGCTGAAGTGAAGCATTTCTGCTAAGGGGAAAGACAAATTTACTCTCTATTGCTGGTTCTCCGATATTTTTCATAAAGAAAGGTCGATTACGAATAGTAATACCTATTAATGAACCATCTTTACTCCATCCCGAAAAAGTGTTCTTTTTTCGATAAATAGCTTTTTCGATTTCTGTCTTTAGATCAATAGGAATTTTTAGCGGATTTTCAACAATCAAGTTTTCTGGTGGCTTTACAAACTCTTGAGCAATCAAGTTTTGACAAACAAAAAAAATCAGTAACAGACTAACAGCCAAATAATTCTTAGCAAATATTTTCATAACAATATTTGGGGTTTCATTCATCATATATAACTCTGACGACTTGTCAAATTCATTACTAAAATCTTACCTTATTGCAAATAAAACACTTAAACTCTAAAAAGTAAATTTTAGGTGTCAACAATTAAAAATCGGTTTCCTTTAAATTTATGGCAAGAATTTGAAGTTCACATTTGGCGTAAGGCAAATGTTAATGGGAATAGTTTAGACATTCTTGAAGTTGAATAACTAAAATTCTATTTCCGAATAAATCGTTTTAGTGTTATAAAAACCAATATGTCAATTCTAATTGCCGAAGACAATCTGGCGCAACGGCATTATTTACACGAAATTTTAGCGAAACAATTTGAATTACCGATTATCGAGGCGGAAAACGGGGAACAGGCTTTGGAATTATGCCGTCAAAATTGTCCGGTTTTGTGCATTTTTGATATTCAAATGCCGCAATTATCGGGCGTTAAAGCCGCCAAAACCATCTGGCGTGAATTGCCCGCCACCAAAATTATTTTTTGGACGCAGTTTCCGCACGAAATTTATATCAACGAGATTCGCAAAATTGTCAGAACGGTTGAACCGACACCGACTTACGGCTTTATCCACAAAAATAATCCCGAAAATCGCCTAATTCGTTTTATTGCAACGGTGCTGGAAGACGGAGCCGATATGATTGATCCGGCGTTTAAGGATTCTTTCAAGCGTCCGCTGCTAACCGATTTTGAAGCGGAAGCGTTGCGTTATCTTTCGCTTGGACTTTCAAATTGGGCGATCGCCCGCAAATGTAGTCTTTCGCAACGCGGAGTCGAGAGCCGTCTTGCCACGCTTTACGAAAAACTAAATCTTTATTTTGACGATAGTTACGAAAAATTAGCGTTCAATGTCCGCACGCGAGCTTTTTGCGAAGCTCTCAAACGCGGCTTGATAAACAGTGACGAACTCGAAAAAGCCGAGCAGGAACTTTCCATCTGGCTCGACAAAGACCGCAAACGATTTTCCGAAAACCCAAAATGAAATCTATTTTTCCACAGATAGACACAGATAGACACGGATTTTTTGGATAAATATAGATTTTAGAATGATATACCAACGAAAGAACATTAAAAACCGTAAAAGAACAGCAAATCTTTTTCGCGCAATTTTGCGTTTTTTCGCGGGCAAAATATCTTCAAAATCATCCGTGTTTATCTGTGTTCATCTGTGGATAATTCTTTTCTTTTCACCTATTTACTCACAAAATCTGCATCAATGGGGCAACATCGGAATTTTTCACGGTTTGCCGTCCGATCAAGTTCACGCCATCGCACAAACGCCTGACGGAATTTTCTGGTTTGGAACGGAAAACGGCTTAGCCAAATTTGACGGGCGGCGTGTGCAAACTATTCCTTTGGAACAAGTTACACAGATTTTTTCTTTGGCAACGGCTAAAGATGGAACGCTTTTTGTTGGCACGAATAACGGCGCATTTCGTTCGCAGAATGATAAATTTTTGCCGATTTCCGAAACGCAGGGAAAACAAATTAACGCGATTGATTCGGATGAAAAAACGTTCTTCGGCACACAAAGCGGTGAACTTTTGGAATTCCAAAACGATTCCGCCAAACAAATCGGCAAAACGGATATTCCGATAAACAGCATTGTTGCAAAGGATGAGCAAATCTATTTTGGAACGGAAGGACGCGGACTTTTTGAGTTCAAAAACGGCGAGACAAAAGAGATAAAACTTTCGTCAAGACCTTATTTTATCAACGATTTAGCTTTTTCAAAAGACGGCTCGGTTTGGGTTGCCAGCAGTCACGTCAAATTAACGGACAGCGGCTTGTTCGGCTATTTTCCGAACGTAAATTTTGCCAAATTCGGCGAAAATCTCGGTGTAATAAATTCACTCAAATTTGCGGCTGAAAATCTTTGGATCGGGACAAAAGAAAGCGGCGTTTATCTTTTTCGCGGCGGCAACGAAGTTTCGCATTTTACTTTTGAAAATACATCGGGCGGCTTGCGCTCCAACCAGATTTTCGATGTTTTCGTTGACCGCGAAGGCGTGATTTGGTTCGGAACGGACAAAGGCGTTTGCCGTTTCGATGGCGCAAGTCCTTTTAATCATTTGTTTTCCGAGAATTCGGGTGAAAATTTCGTTCGCACTTTGTATCAGGCAAAAGACGGAAAAGTTTACGCCGGAACGAATAAAGGGCTGTATGTTTTTGACGGAACAAACTGGTCGGCAAGCGAAGGTTTTGCCAATAAATCTGTCTATTCGATTGGCGAAACTGCTGAAAATCAATTAGTTATCGGCACGCCGACTGATAACATCCGCTCGGTTCAGGTTCTTAACGGCAAAACCTACACCGCAATTTTCGGCAAAGGTCTGTTTGAAAATGATAAATTGATCTTCACACACGATTCATTGATTTCGATGTTTGCCGAAGGTGGAAAAATTTATCTCGGAACGGTCAGAGACGGGGTTTTGGAACTTTTCGGCGGTCAAGTTAAACCGTTGAATATTTTGCAAAATAACGCGATTCGGGAAATCAAAGGCTCAGCGGAAAAAGGTTTGTGGTTTGCAACGGAGAAAGGTTTATTTCTATGGCAAAATAATGAAATTAAAGCGGTTATCGAAAATTTGGAATTTCGCAGCATCTTTGTTTGGAATGAAAAAGTTTTTGCCGGTTCGATTAACAAAGGTTTGTTTCAAGCAAAATTTGATAATGAGTTCGGCTGGATTTTTTCCAATTTGAATGCGGAACAAGGGCTTTTATCATCGGGAATTTTTTCGATTATACCTTTTGGAAATTCGCTCTTTATCGGCACCGGCAAAGGTGTTTCAAAATATACGCAAAACTATATTTACCCGGAAATTGTTCCAAATCGAATCGTTAGCGAAAGAGTTCATTCTGCCAAAGAAATTGCCGAGGGAATAAAACTTGATTATCCGCAAAATACTCTAACGGTGGAAGTTACAGGATTAAGCAGCCGCACTTTTCCCGAAAATTTTCAATATGGATATTTGCTCAAAAACGGCAAAGGCGAAGTTGTTTTGAAAAAACTGACCAAAGATTCGCAAATCTCTTTTGAAAATCTTGCACCTGACAATTATTCGGCTGAAATTTATGCGTTTAATCAGGATTTACTAAAATCCGAACCATTCAAATTCAGTTTTTCGGTTGCCAAAGCTCCTTTTCCGTGGACTTCGACCGCGCTTGGTGTTTTGCTTCTAATTGCTGTCATTGGTTTAGTTATGGCAGTTATCGAACAACGCCAGATTGTTAAAAAGAACAGAGAAATTGCCGCTGCACGTTTTGACCTTGCCAACGAAGCCGAGCGCGAACGCCGCCGCATTGCCCGCGATCTCCACGACCAAACTTTAGCGGATCTGCGTCAGTTGATGTTGAAATCCGACAAAATCGAGGGCGAAACAGGAGAATTTCGGCAGGAAATTGAAGCCGTTTCCGACGAAATCCGCCGCATTTGCGAAGATTTAAGCCCGTCAGTTTTGGAAAATGTCGGTTTGACCGCTGCCCTTGAATTTTTGTTAAGCCGAACGATTGAAAATTACAACTTTATCTGTTCAGAAGGTTTAGAAGAACGGCTCAATTTTCCTTCAAACGTCCAAATGCAGATTTACCGCATCGCACAGGAAGTCCTCAACAACATCAAACGCCACGCTCAGGCAAATTTTGTTGAAATGAAAATTACTGATGGAGAGATTTTCAAACTAATAATTGAAAATGACGGCAAACCGTTCTCGCCCGACTTTGAAAATCTGCCCAAAGGTCGTGGAATTTCCAACATTAAATCCCGCACCGACCTCATCGAAGCCCAAATTTCTTGGGAAAACAGCGAGGACGGAAAAACGATATTTACGCTTCAAAAATAGTTCATCCACGAAGCTACACGAAGGAAACACGAAGACTATTTTTGATCTTTCTTCGTGAAACTTTGTGGATAAAAAACTGTGGCTTTCCACACTCACACGACCGCAATTACACGCCAAACAACTGCTAATCCGCACATTCTAATTTAACTTAATACTAAAGATAATCAATTCACGATGAGGCGATTATTTTTCAGAAAATCTACGATTCTTGCCATTTTGACGCTTGTTTTAGGCGTTCTGGGATTCCAGATTTACCGTGTTTACCGGAACGCAGAAAATGAACTCGCCCGAACCAAGTCACGCCTGAAAGAACAAAATATTGTTACGTCTGAGAAAATTCACCTCAAGCCTCATCCTCACTTAAATCTTTTGCAAATTATTCAAAACACAAGCGATACGCGCGATTTAATTATTTACAAAGACTCGTATTTTGCCACGACAAGCGGGGGACTTTTGCAGCTTTCGCCAAAAGGAGAATTGATCAAACATTGGGCAGTTTTAGACGGATTACCCGAAAGCGATTTGACCTGTTTGACGGTTTTTGATGCAAAACTTTTCATCGGCACGCGCACGAAAGGGATTGTAACTTTTGACGGCGAAAATTTAGTGCAATTCAATTTCCCGGAGCAAAAAACTCAGGAAATCACTGCGTTTTTGAACGATAGTGGCAGGCTTTTAGTCGGAACAAACGGAATGGGATTGCTTGAATTTGACGGCAAAGTCTTTCGGGAATTAAAAGCTGAAAATCAAACGATTAAATCAATAACTTTGCTCGCTAAAGAAAACTCTGCGCTGTTTGTTGGAACTTTTAACAATGGCTTATGGATCTATGAAAATGATATTTGGAAGCGCTTCACGACTGCCGACGGATTACCTTCAAATCGGGTTGTCGGCGTGGCGAAAAACGCAGAAAACCTTTTAGTTGCAACGGATTTTGGGCTGTCGGTTTTAGAAAATAATAAGCTCCGCACTCTCAAAATCCTGCCGATGATTTCGAGTTTGACAAGGCGCGAAAGTCAATTTTACCTTTCCACCGAAAACGGAAAAATCTTTACTTTCGATAAACAATTAAAAGAAGAAAAGGAGATTGCAAATGTTGATAAAGCAAAGCTTATTGCCTTTGATAGAGAACTTTTTTTACTTACTAACAGCGGTATTTTTCATAATTTTAAGCCTTTTTCCAAAATGGATAATGCGGAATTGGCAAATAATTTTGTTTCTGCCCTTGGTTTTGATAAAAACGGCAATCTTTGGGCTGGCACATTTCGCAATGGAATTGATGTTTTTACGGTTGAGGGAAAAAAAATAAAACATATCGAAGACAATAATATTCGTGAAATCAATTATTTGCAGTCACAAAATGATTCGATTATGGCGGCAACTTCAAAAGGATTGTGGCGATTTAAAGCTGATTTTTCGGCGGAAAATGTTGCACAAAATTCGATCAGCCACTTTACAAACGAAGTTGCCGCCACCAACAAAGGCTTAAAAATCGGTGAAAAACTTTTTACCAACGTCAACGGATTGCCGAGCAACAGCACTTACACAACTCTGCAAACAGGCAAAAAAATCTATGTCGGAACACTTGGCGGGTTGGCAGAAATTCAACAAAACAAGGTAGTTAAAACGTGGACGGATGCAAATTCCAAACTGACAAATAATTGGGTAACAGCGACTTGTTTAACGAATGAACGCCTTTTTATCGGAACTTACGGCGGCGGAGTTTTGGAACTTTTGCCGTCAGGTGATTTTCAAGATTTTTCTGCCGAAATCGGAAAATTTGTCGTCAATCCCAACGCGATTTTCAGCGATGGTGAAAGGCTTTATATCGGCACTTTGGAAGGTGTTATAGTTCTGAACTTCCAAACAAATAAATGGTCGAAAATAAAAGATATTTTGCCCGCCGAAGGCGTTTTTGCAATTAACTCTGACGGTAGAAACCTTTATTTTGCAACAACTAACGGAATTGCCAAAGTTGATAAAAATTATTTTGAAGCCGGGAACGCAAGCGACTCGCTTGCCCAAACGCGAGAGCGTTTGAAAGTTGATTGATTAAATTCAAGTTAGATTTTACTCAAACAGGTTGTTCGCGCTTTGCGCTCATTGCAAGCGAGGTCGCTTGCGTTCCAGTCGGAGAAAATATGAAAAAGAAAATTTTAACCTTTGCCTTTTGCCTTTTTACTTTTGCCTTTGCCAACGCGCAATCCGGCGTGTTGATTCCGTCCTCAACCAATAAACCTGATGAAAAAATTCTTGCTTTGCAGCGAATGGACGTGGATATTTTGATTGATAACCAACACGCTAATGTCAAAATTTTGCAGATTTTCGATAACAAAACCGCGCAGACTTTGGAGGGAAAATATCTTTTTGCTTTGCCGCAAACTTCCTCAATTTTCGATTTCGCAACGTGGGAAAATGATTTGCGGATTCCGGGCGTGATGATGGAAAAACGGCGGGCGAATGCGATTTATGCCCAACTGACCGCGCCAAAAAATATTGATCCCGCGATTTTGCAACAGGACGAAGACACTTCCGCTTTTTCGGCTAAAGTTTTTCCGATAACTCCTTACGGAACAAAGCGTTTGGAACTTGAATACACCGAAGACTTGCCGATTGAAAATCTTGTTTCACGCTTTAATTTTCCGCTAAAAGCCTCATTTGGCGAGATTCAACGTGTTGGCGAATTGAACATCCATTTGCGAATTATCAGCGATTTTACAATTTTACCGATTGAAACAAAAGGCTATGATTTGCAGGTTTTGCGGAACGAGCCGAATGAATACGAAGCCGTTTTCAAAGCCGCAAATGTTGAATTAAAAGAAGATTTGTCGTTTGCTTACAAAATAAATTCGGCGGAAAATTCGCTTTCGTTTATTTCGTATCGTGCGCCCGAAACGATTTCGGCGTATGATTTGCGCGATCCGAAATTGGCAAAACCGAATCCTGACGGTTATTTTGAAACCCGCGCGATTTTTAATCAGGAAAACCTGCAAACCACTCAGCCTAAACGAGTTATTGTATTACTCGATACTTCGCTTTCGATGTATGGCGACAAATTAATTCGCGCAGTCGAAGCAGTAGATTTTTTTCTGCACAATTTGAATGAATCGGACGAATTTAACTTGATTTTGTTCAATGACGAAACACTTTTATTTAGCGAAAAGCCCGTTTCTGCGACAAACGAAAATGTTGAAAACGCTCTGCAATTTGTTAAAAACGAAGGACTTGAAGGCGGCACGAATCTCAAAAAAGCTCTGCAAACCGCTATCAGCCAAGCCAAACTTTTTTCCAACGGTGAACCGAATATCGTTTTGATTTCGGATGCAAATCCGACTTTGGGAACGACCAAAACAAAGGAAATTTCCAAACTTTTTGACAATGAAAATGCCAGACTTTTTGCTTTTGCGCTGGGAACTGACGCTAACGAATTATTGCTAAAAGATTTATGCGAAAAGACGAAAGGTGAATTTGTGCAGACGAGGGAAACGGACGATGTTTCAATTCAACTCAACCTTTTTTTTCAAAAAGTCGGTGCGCCGAGCATCGGAAATTTGCGTTTTAGCTCAAATGATTCAGCCAATTTTTACAATATTTATGCCACCGACACGCAGAGTTTTGCGGGTTCAAGTTTTGGTTTTGTCGGGCGTTATAAACAGTCTAAGCAAAGCAATATCAGTATTTTAGGAGATTTTGGGGCGGAAAAATTGCAGCTTTCAAAAGATGTCCGGTTGCCCGAATTTGATGATACACATTCCTACTTGCCTCGCGTTTGGGCGCGGGCGCGGGTGGACGCGCTTTTGCAAGCGATGAACCGCGACGGCGAGCGCGAAGATTATATTTCCGAGATAATTTGGCTTTCAGAAAAATACAAATTCGTTACGCCTTACACCGCCTTTATTGCTGTGCCGCGTGCTTTGCTGCGTCCGCGTTTGATTCAGCCGGGCGATCCTGTCATTCGTCTGAAAACCGATTCATCAATTACGCAAGTCTTTACTGTTCTGCCGTTTGGCGAAACTTTGCCAATGAAATTTTTAGCTGACGAAGGCGTTTGGGAAGTCCGTTTTCTCGCGCCCGTAACAATGGCTGACGGCACATATTTTTGCCGGATCTTGATGACGGACAAAGACGGAAACGGTTATCAGGAAGAAAAAAGTTTTGTGGTGGACGCGCACGCACCAAAGCCGAAAATTACGCTTGATAAAACGACTTTTCACACGGGCGAGGAAATTTTGCTCAAAGTTTCGTCCGACAAAGACACTTCCAAACTGATTGCCAAATTTTACGGGGCAAAACCGACGCAGCTTTTTTGGTCGAGCCAAGACAAGGCAAATGTCGGCAAATTTAAGATTCCAAACAATTTAGCAGCAGGAAAATACGTTTTGACCGTCACGGCGGAAGATTTTGCACACAACCTTTCAACAACTGAAATCGAGGTGGAAATTTTATGAGAAGATTTAGCCACGAAAAAACACGAAAGAACACGAAAAAGTTGATTTTTACTATTTTCTTTTTGGCAGTTGGCGTTGTTATTTTTGCGTCAATAATCGGCAAAAATACTCAATCGGTTTCCTCACAATCGGTTGAAAATGACATAGATTCAGCACTTTACCGACGTGAAGAATTTTTCGGTAGTCAAGCAATTGTGCCGATTACAACGGCGGCATCTTACGAAAATCTTTTGAAATTTGCCGATAAAAATGATCCGAAAGTTTTTGCCAAACTTGGCGAATTGGCGGAAAAACTGGAGAAATTTGACGAAGCCGAAAAATTTTTGCTTAAAGCGGATAATCTTGATTTACTTGCCGATTTTTACCATCGGCGGGCAAATTATGAGCGCGAAGCCGAAATGATCGCACAAATGCTGAAAAACACAAAACGGCTTGATGTTTTTGAAAGGCTAATCACTTTTGCCCAACTACATGATCTCAATAATTACTTACAAGCCGACTATTTTCAACAAGTTGCAGATGACTCTGAAAATGCTCTGCCAATTATCGAAAAGCTGATTGATAAGCTGGTCGAGGAAAATCAAACCGAAAAAGCACTCGTCATTATTCGTAATTACAAGGCAAAATTCCCCGACAAAATGCTGGAAAAGGAAGTTGCTTTGCTGTCTCCGAAAGAAGCTGAAGCCATTTATTATCAAGCGTTTAATCCGTTCTGGTCGGATGAAGTAAGCGGGAACTTTTATCAGTTTTTAAGCGATAATGACCGCCTTCGTGCGTATGGTTCGGAATTGAAAACGAAATTTCGGAAGAATCCTGCCGATTATCAAATTGCAGTTCGACTAATTCATTACAAACAATACGATTACAATGATAATGAAATCACGCCAATAGTTTTACAGCTTGAAAAAGCCAAAAAAAGTTGGATGGCAGATGAACTTTTGACCATTGCCCGATTTTTGCTGAAAGAGGGAAATGGTGATTTAGCTTCAAAATTTCTTTACACGTTGCACGTCCGCAACGAATTCACGCCCGAAATGCGCGGCAAAATTGCTTACCAGATTTTCAAAATCCTCTGCAATGGCGAAAATGAAAGGCTTTCGTTGACCAAAGGCGATTTGAATTTTTACCGCGATGTCGCTTCCGCTGACACGCATCCGGGCATTGCGACAGGCATTTTGTCGCTGATTTTTTCCGATACTTGTCCGGCTTGCGAACTCAATTCAAATGAGGAAACTGCTACGAAATTTTTTAATCGAGCGGCTACATTCCGCGTTTTTCAAAACTACAAAAAAGAGTTTCCGAATTCGCCTGAGATTGGGCAGATGTATTTGGATTTGATTGACATTTACACCAAGGCAAAAGATACGGAATTAGCCGAAAAACTTTTGGACGAATTCGCCGCCAACTACGAAAAAACAAACGATTTTCCGCGTGTGGCAATGAATCTGGCGGATGCTTTTGTCATTGCGGGAAAGCGGGATAAAGAACAGCAGATATATCAAAAAGTAATGGATCTTCTAGGTAAAGAAGGAAAGTTTTTTTCGACCAAAAAAGTAGTTGAAAAAGTAGAAAATTCGGATAATTACGATTATCAAACGAGGGATGAAAAATATAGCGATGAGTTTGGAAGCTCAAATGATGCAATAACTTATGCCGATGTTCTATCCCGCTATATTGAATCTTTGACCAAAGAAAAAAATCTAAATTTTGAGCCTGCCGAAAAAGAGAAAAAAGTTGCGGAGATTCTGCAAATTTACTCGAATGAAATTGCTAAATATCCCGAACAGGAATGGCTCTACGAACGGCGTTTGGAATGGCTAGAACAGACAAATCTTTTTGACGAACAACTCAAAACTTATAAAACTGCGCTCGAAAGATTTCCGACCAATAACTGGCGCGATAAGCTCGCCCGTTGGTTTATTCGGCAGGACAAAAAGGCTGAATTTGAGGCGTTTTCTGCCGATCTAATCGCAAAACTGAATGATGATGAAATCGAAAGTTATTTGACGCAATTTACCGATAATGCTAACAATGCTTTGACGGAACAATTCCGGCTCAAACTCTACGAAACAGCGCATCAGCGTTTTCCGCATAACCTCTTTTTTGTCAATCGGTTGCTGAGTTTTTATCAAACTAAAAAACTTGATGAAAATTGGCGAAATCTGGCGGCGGAATACTTTTTTGAATCGGAAATAATTCGCAACGAATTTCTTGATGAATTGGCGAAAAAGGGAGAATTAACGAATTATTTGGATCAAGCAAAAGGCGAAAGCGTTATTTATCAATTATTTAGAGCAAATATAAATTTGCGGCTTTCACGTTACGAAGAAGCCTTGAGCGAATTTAGAAAACTAAACGAAATTTATCCGAATAATGCGGAATTTTCCGATCACTTAGTCAATCTCACGCGCTCATTCGGGCAAAAAGACCGTCAAATTTTGACCGAATCCGCCGATTTTGCCAAAAAACGAGCAGATTTTGAGCCGTCAAATGCGGATTATCGAACGGAAATTGGCGAAATAAATGCTGAGCTTGGAGATTACCAAAATGCCAAAAACGAATGGCAAAAGTTGATTGCAACAGGCAAAGGTTCGGGCGACACTTATCTGGAAACGGCAAGCGTTTACTGGGACTATTTTCAATATGATGAGGCACTGAAAACGATTCAGGGTTATCGCGTAAAAGTAAACAATAAAAAGATTTATGCCTTTGAAGCAGGTGCGATTTTAGAATCTCAGCACAAACAAACACCAGCCATTTCAGAATATCTGAATGCTTTGGAAGATGACGGAAATCAGGCGCAGAACAGGCTGAAATTTTTAGCAGAAGAAAAAGACCTTTTTGAGCCGATCAACGCAACTTTTCAGAAACAGCCGAAATCTGATTGGAAAACATTTTATTATGCCGAGATTTTACGCGATTTGGACAAAAAGGAACAGGCAAACAGGCTTTTGCAGCAGCAAATCAGACAGAGCAAAGATACGGAATTTTTAGAATCTGCCCGGGATTTTTCGGATGAAATTGAACCAATTGCTCTGAATCGTCTCGCAGAAATTGCTTCAAGTCCAAGAAAGTCAATCTCTTACAATCTGCGTTTGGCGGATTTTTACCGGGAAAATAAACAACCGAATGTCGCTAAACAAATTTTGACGAGACTCCGGCAAAAGTTTCCGACCAACTATGGAGTTTTGACGGAAAGTGCCGATTTTTATTGGAGTTTAGGCGCAAACGAGCAAGCGATTGCAGTTTTGCAGAACGGTTTTTCCAAAGCCAAAGGGAATTATCGTTTCGCGTTTGCTTCGCGCCTTGCTAAACGTCTGATCTCGCTCAATCGTTTATCCGAAGCCGAACAATATTTGACCGGATTGCATCAGGAAAAACCGACTGATTCCGATGTTTTTCACGAACTCACCAACGTCTATGTGCGCGAAGGCAAAGCCGAAAATTTACGAAAAACTTTGCAGGAAACGATCACGGCGATCAAGGGGCAAACCGACCTTGAGCCGAAAGAAATCAACTGGCAAATCGCCGAAATGCGCGGGCAGATGATTGCGGCTTTTACGCAGTTAAAAGATTATCATTCAGCCGTCGAACAACATATCGAAATCATTAACCGCGAACCCGACGAAGATGCAAAGGTGGACGCGGCGATTGCCTACGTTAAACGCTACGGCGGTGGAGATTTGTTGCTGAATTATTATCAAAAAACGGCTGCCGAAGCCTTCAAAAATTATCGTTGGAACGCGGTATTGGCACAGATTTTCGAAGCGAGTGGCGACACGGAAAATGCAGTCAAAAATTATCACAAAGCGATTGATAGTCAGCCCGAAATGACCGAACTTTACGCCGAATTGGTCAGAATTGAAACGAAGCGCAAAAACTACGCCGAAGCCTTAAAAAATCTCGACCAGATCATCGAACTTTCGGGCGAAAACAAAGATTTGTTGAAACAAAAAATCCAGCTTTTGCAATTACTTGGACGGAGCGAAGAGGCAAAAACCGAGCAAGCCAAACTCCCCGCCGAAGTTAAGCCGATCATCAAACCGGAAAATCAGTTCAGCGAAGCCGAAAAAGCCAAATCAATCGAAATGTTCCGTGAGGCTTTCAAATTGCTTTTGGAAAAGCCTCTGGAAAGCGACTTAAAAGCTGAAAATATAACGAGTTACATTTCCACATTACGCCAAGAAGAAAATTTAGATGTCATCACGGAACGCCTGTTTTTATTGCGTGCAAAATTGCAGACGGAGACCGAAAGACCAGATTCAAAACTCGCAGGCGAGGCGCGAAATCGTTTGAAAATTCTTGATGGCGCAATGGCGCAAACTATTGGAAATATTGCGAAAACCGTTGCCACAAACGAAGAATTGACGAATCTTCACAATATTTTGAGTCAAAAAATTGATGAGGCTAAAAACGATGAAAATCTAGCCTTTTTGCAGAACTTTTCTACTTACGCCGGATTTGGCGATTTGGTTGAAACGATTTTAATAAAACGCGGAAATCGGCAGAATTTGATTGATTTTTATAATGAACGCGGTGCGTTTCAAAAAGTGTTGGAAATTGCCGAAACTGAAAAAAATCTGCCGTTAATTGCTGAAAATGCAAAACTTGTGGGCAATCGGGAAAAAGAATTGGATGCCTTGCGGCAGCTTTTCCAGGACAAAAATACTAATCAAAATTTGGTTTCGCGCTATCTGCAAATTGTTGATGAAACTGAGGTTGAAGCATTATCCAAACAAAATTCGCCGCATCAGTTACAGCTTATCAATTTTCTGCTTGGCAAAGGCGAAAAGGAATTAGCACACGCCGCGATTGAAAATTCAAATTTTCAAACTGCGTGGAAATTGGCGCGAAATGCCGAAACTTCTCTGGCGTTGAAAGAGTTTGATAACGAAAGCGAATGTTATTTTTGCGATGCGCTCAAATTCGATTCAATCGGCGGATTTATCAACAACCGACCTGACAAAACGCAGCACCTGATCAGCAATGATTGGTTCCGCTTGACGCGCGAATACGGCGAATGGCTGGATGCGAAAAAAGAAGTTTACGCTGACAAATTTTTGCCTGCGATGACCGAAAATTTACCGAAAGAGGCAGGCGAACAGACTAAACTCGGCGACTATTATCTGGCAAAAAACGAGTTGGAAAAAGCAAAAGACCATTTTAAAATTTCATTGGAATTAAACGCCGATAATGTTTACGTTTGGGGAAGATTGGGCGAGGTTCTGTGGCGGCTTGGCGAGCGGCAAAAAGCCGAAGAATTATTCGAAAATGTCTTCAGAAATGATATTCCATTTTACCTGCAAACCTTGAAAAATATTGGTTTACAGCGACAGGCAAGAGAAAAAGTTTTGCCGGAATTGGTAGCAATGGGAAAAGGCAATGAGAAGTTTGCCGAATGGCTCAAGCCGATTGCCGATACCTTTGATTCGGAGGCTGAAAAAGCTAATTTCTTCGCCAAACTTTGCCGTCAAACCAATGACGAAGAATTGGCGGAAAAATCGATGCGGCAAAATTTGATTGCTAAAGAATTTCGTCAGCCGTTTTACGAAATTTTAGTCAAAGCGACTGATTACAACGGCGGGGATTATGAGTTTGAGGGAATTTCCAAGCGAACTTTTTCCAATGAAGATGCCGAAGAAATCTACGACCACGAAAAAGATTTCAAAATTGGGGAAGATAAATCGCTGGATTGGCAGCACGAATATCTCGATTTCTTGTTGGAATATGGCAAAAATGCGGAGGCTAAAAAGTTGATTTTGCAGCTTGAAAACGATTTGAAAGCCAAATCTCCTCGTCCGGTTTGGCTGCGTTTGGCACATTTTCAATTGTTAGGCGGTAATATGCAAAAACTTGTGGGTATTGAAGTTACAGACAATGTAACGGATGTTAAGCCACCAAATATTGAGCGTTTGAATGAAGCGGTTGCGTTATTGCAAAAATTGAAACGTGATGCAGAAGCCAACAAATTGACCTTAAATTTTTACACCCGAATGCTAGAACTCGGCAATTTTGAAACGGCAAATTACATCGGTTTGGCGCGGGCAAATTTCAAACTCGGCGATACTGAAAATGCGTTGAAAACTCTGCAAAAACTGATCGAAACGGAAAATTTTAGCGATTACAAAACTCTCGCTGAGATTTATGCTGAGTTCGGGCAAACGCAAAAAGCCATCGAATTTCGCCAAAAACAAGTGGAATTTGCGCCGAATGATTTTGAAAATATTTTTGAACTAGCTTTGCTTTTGCCAAAGGAAAATTCGATTCAGATTTGGCAAAGTCTTGTAAATGATAGAAATACGCCGCGAAATTTACGTTGGCAAGCGATTTGGAAACTGCACGAATCAGACGAAAATGTGGAAATTCCGAATAATACTTTCGATGCGTATTCGCAATTTTACAATGGACTTTTAGCAAATGACGAAAACTATTTTCTCAATTCGCTGATTGCCGATAAATCACTCGAAACTCAATCTTTGCAGCAGCTTATCAAAATCTACGCGAATTCCGACAAACCTTTTGCAGCATTGAAATTGTCAGAAATGGATAAATCTGTGAAAAACGATGAGCTGTTGGATTTACTTTCAAAATCAGCCGAAAAGGTTGGTGAATTCGGCAAAGCGATTGAGTTTGAAAAAGCTAAATCAAAAGTTGATGAGGCGAAAATTTTAGAATTGAAAATCGCGGAAGCCGAAAAGAATAAACGGGTTACGAATTTTGTTGTGGATGCCGGGAACGTAAGCGGCTCGCTTGCACAAACACGGTAGCGTTTGAAGATTGTTTGATTAAGTTCAAGTTGAATTTTATTTGAAAGGTCGTTCGCGCTTTGCGCTCAATGCAAGCGAGGTCGCTTGCGTTCCAGTCGTTGAGGAATTATGAAAGTCAAAATTTTTTTAGTCTTAATATTTTCGCTGATTATAGGCGTATTTGTTTGGGCAAAAACTGCGGAAAAAGATAAATTTTCGTTAGCCAAAGACTTGCCAAACGGCGCATTGGTTTATTTGCAAGTCAATGATTTACCACAGGTTATCAAACTTTGGGACGAGTCAAAATTGAAAGAAAAGTATTTGGATAGTCAGAATTTTCGGCAATTTCAGAACTCACATTTGGGCATTAAATTGGCGGAAAGATTTACGGATTTAAGTGAGGCACTAGGCTTCCAAATTGATGATGCGCACACACTTAGCAGTTTAGCTGAAAACAACGCGGCAATAGCAATTTACGATGTTGGCAAACTTGATATAGTTTTCGTTGCGCCGATGAACGAAACGATTTTTTCCGCCACGATGTTTGCCCAAAACTCCGGCAATTTTGAAGAAAATGAGCTGGACGACGGGACAAAATTTTATTCATTGACCGCCGAAGTTGACCGTCAACGTCAAAAACAAAAAGTGATTTTTACCAATTTCAAAGGTCGTTTTATTTTGACAACCAGCGAAAAACTATTTCTCCAAACAATTGCGGCAATTAATGGAAAACAAAGACTTTATGACGAACCGAATTTTCAAACACTAAATAAAAAGATCTCTCCGAATCTGGCAACGATTTGGGTAAATCAGGAAAAACTGAACAAAGATTATTACTTCAAACGATATTGGCTGATGAGCGAGGTCGAAGATTTACAAAACATTCGCGCAGGAATTTTTGACCTTAATTTGAATGAAAACGGATTGACCGAAAAGCGAGAATTTTTGCTGAAAGAGGCGAAAATTATTGAAAAGATTTCCAACGCTGAAGCTAAAGATTTAATGGCAAAAATTCCCGAAAATGTTCCGTTTTATCGCTTACAAAAGGCTGATGAAAAACAACTTGGCGAGGCAATTTACGATACTTTTTTTGATAAACAGACGATTGAAAAATCAAGTCGAAACTATTCAAATAACTGGAGTTACAATGATGATGAAAATTATTACGGAAGCGATTATGAATTTCTCAGTTCAGATTTTGAAAAAGAAATCAACGAATCCGAAGATGATGAAAATATTGAAACTAAACCATTTGCAACTAATCAGATTTCTTCTGCTATAAATTCAGCCAATCCAACCACAATTTTGACCGCAACCAGCCCAAAAATGTTGGAAAATCCGCTTTTTGTCGAATTTCGCAAAGCGGCGATTATTTCATTAAAAAATCCGAATGCTTTTCAAGCAAATCAATTTGAAAATTCAATCGTTGAAGCCTTAAAAAATCGTGTGACGGTAGCTAATACAAAATTCGTTTGGGAGTCTGAAAGCGGTTTGCGGAAATTGAAAATTCCAATGCTCGGATGGGAAATCGGCTATCAAGTGCAAGGCGATAAACTATTGATTGCCAATAGTTTTGAGTTTTTGAAAGAATTATCAGCAAACAAAAGTAAAACTGAGATTACATCTAAAGATTTTTCGGACTTGACCGTTATTCGTCTGACAAATCGGCAGGAAAATTTTGATAGCATAATGAAAAAACTGGCGTTTGAAAATAGCGATTTTTTTACCGGAAATATTAGCAGTTTGCTAGGCGTAATTGACAATGTAAAAGAAGTTGAAGTCAAGCGGGACACAGAAAATCTATATTTACACGAGGAAATTCAGTTAAAGTTTTAGAAAAAAAATCACTCAAGAATTACTTCTCAAGTGATTTTCAATTTTAGTTTTAACTGATTTTTAATCGTCGCCGATATTTTCAATCATTACGTTAATTGATGCTTTGAGCTTTGCTTTGCCTGTATTTTTTACTTCAAAGACAAAATCTCCGCCAGCCGTTGTGGTGGCATCGAGCCGACCCCCTTCGTTTGTAACATCAACGGTTTTTCCTTTTGTTATTAGTGTAATTTGCGAGCCGTCTCCCCCATTGTCAACCACTAAATTCTGCCCTTTCGCCGCGCCAACTACGAATTGTTTTGCTTCGCCGGGCTCAAGGTCAAAATACTCAATCGTGTTGGTTGTTCCTTTGGGAAAATTAAGCCGTTTTGGTTCATTTGAAGCAGGTTTTGCCGCAGTTGAATTCGCAGGCGTATTCGTATTCGCAGGTGCGTTTGTCGGTGCTGCCGTATTTGCCGTGTTTGCCGGTTTTGCCGTATTGGTGTTGGCGGTATTTGCTGCATTTGAATTAACGGGAGTGGTAGTTCCGCCGCATGCCATTAAAGATAAACCTAAAAAACTGATCAAAGTAGTTTGTTTTAACATTTTTCTCCTAGTGTTTGCTAATATCTGTATGACTAATAATAACTTTTATTGACGATTTAACTTCTTTCTTCGATGTGTTTTTGATTTGAAAAACAAAGTCGCCATCAGCCAAAAGGGTTGAATCGTAATGTCCGGGTTCTTTCATTTGGGCTGTATCTTTTCCTTTGATCATTGTAATTTCAAGGTCTTTTGAATCCGCATCGACCATAAAAATTTGCCCATTTTTTGCCCCGACCACAAATTGTTTTGACTCTCCGGGGGCGAGCGAAACGCTTTCATTTCCTTCCGATTTTCCGGCGGCAAACGAAACTCTTTTGGGTCCCGATTCAGTAGGTTTGGTGACAGTTGCATTCGCAGGTTTATCGGCGGTTACAGTATTTGTTGTATTTGCAGCATTCGCTGTGTTAGCCGCATTGGCATTGTTAGTAGGTGCCGTATTTGCAGTGTTTGAATTTGTATTTGCAGTAATGGAATTCGCTGTTGGCTGATTGCCGCCGCAAGCCATTAACGATAAGCCTAAAAGACCTATTAACGCCGTTTTATTTAAAATGTTCATTAATAAATTTTGTCCTTTTTAGAAAATAGTTGTAATTAGAGAAATGGCATTTTCAAAAATAAATTGAAATACTATTTCGGTAACTTTTGCTGGTTGATGAATTATTAATCATCTGTAACAGTGATTTTCAAACTGTAAGCTGATTCGTTTGTTCTTTCAATACCGATCAGCCAATTTGGGTATTCCAGGAAGGCTTTTATTGATTTTTTCATTTGGATTTTTCTTAAAGTTATTTTACACCATAACTACTTTAGATAATTAAATCAATCTAAAAATTTAAAAGTCTTAAGCAAGAAATGGATTATTTTTAAGCTAAAAGCTAAAATAATTTTCGGTTTATGAATGGCATTACTCCTTTTGAACTTCATTTGACGACTCACAAAATTTCAGGAAAAAAAAATGATGATTTTACTGCACTTTGCTCGGAAATTGGCGGGAAATCTTTGCTGATTGAACTTGCTCAGGGCGAATTTATGCAACAGCCGATGTTCACCACTACAATTTTTGAAAAAGATTTGGAAGCTGTTTTGAGGATGGCGAGAAGTTTAGCGCAAAGATTTCGTGATTCTGAATTCCCAATTCAGAGAATAAAAGTTGAAACCGAAGAAATTTACTCGGACAATTTTGAAAAACTACCTGAAAATTATTTTGAATGGCACGGAAAAATAAACATCAAGAATTTTCCGAATCTGTTTGAAATATGTCAGAAACACAAAGTTCATTTATCGAAAAACTCTTTGAAAGATGAGCCAAATCTGCGGTTTATTACACTGAGAGAATCCTGCTCAAAAGAAGTTTATCAAAAAAGATTGGCAAAATTACTGGACGATTTAGACCTCGAAAAAATAATTAAACAGGAGTCCGAATTTTGTGTTTATGACAACAATTTAATTTTAGACAAAGGCTGGCTGCCGGAATAATTATGGAAAAAAAGCATGAAATGATTGCAATAGAAGCGTTTATTCGTCGGGCGGCGGAAGTTGGCGAGCCTTTTATGCTGAAAGGCAGTTATGTGACGCGGCAATATTTTGCTAATCCCGAAGATCGTCTTCCAAATGACCTCGACTGGCTTTATTTGCAGAGATTAACGGATGTCGAGAATGCAAGTTATACTTTTCATGATTGGGCAAAAGCCGTCACGGAAACGCAAAAAGAGGATGGTGTAAAATTCAGAAGTTTTGCTGAAAACTCGTTCTGGCGAATGATTGATTACGCTATGTCTGATGATTTTCCAACGGTCAATACGGATATTTTGTGTTGGATCGGGAAAGAATCTCTGGAATTTTCAATGGATGTTTCATTTAATCTGGACGTTTCGGTTGAGCCGGTTTCATTGGAATATAATCCTCTGCAAGGCGATTCATTTACTGTTCCGGTGACTGCGCCGCTTTCCCTGCAAATTGCCTGGAAATTACATCAAACGCTTGTCCGCCCAAGATTTAAAGATATTTTTGACTTGACACATTTGCTCAAACATCCGTCTTTTGATGAACAAATGCGGCATCAATCTTTACAGGCTTTGGTGGATGAATGTTACGCCGATAAAGTAAATGTAAAGCGTTTGGAATGGCTGATAAAAGGCGATTTGGAAGAAATTTACAAACCTTACACTGCCAAAAGGGAGTGGCATTTTTGGCGGACAGGTGAATATTTAGGGAATCATTTAGGTTATGAAACATCCAAATGGATTACCAATCTCGAAAATTTACCGAAAAATCTGCATACTTTTGCCGAACAATTCAGTCAAACAATGCAGCAAGCCGGATTTACCATTGATGTTTTAGACAATTTGCCAACGCCGAAAAAATACAAATCGAAACAAAATCAAGAAGATAAAGGCTTGCTTGATTCATTTTGGGATTGGTTCAAATAATCAAAAGCGTTTACTTTGTTGGATAAAGATTGTAAAAACTTTATTATTTACTCCAAAACGCTTTTCCGCTGGAAATTTCTTCTAAAGTATTACCGATTCCAAATAAAAAATAAATTTAATCTTCAATCTCATCATCTTGAGGCGGATGGCGATTGACTTTCAAGTCATCGGTGCGGATTTGCAAAACCCTTTCACGATTAAATTGAAGAAGTTCAATGGTTGCTTGTCCAATTTCAGTTTTTGGTAAGATTCGCAAAGCATCTTTAGACCAGATAAAATGCTCATTCCAAACCATTTGTCGCGGATTAAAAATCTGAATATTGCTAATTGCTCTTTTATTTGATTTGTAGCGATTGCAATGAAAACAAGCTAAAGCCAAGTTTTCTAATGAATCTTTTCCACCTTCAGAAATCGGTAAAATATGGTCAATAGTAAATTCAACAAACTGCCAATGTTCATCAGCGTGACAATATTCACACAAATATTTTGCTCTTTTTCTGACTTTGAGTTGTAAAAAAGGTGAGATTTTACGCGGCAAAATTGACCTCTGAGTTTTGGCTTGAGTTGCGAATTAAACGGTTGACGTGACTTAAATAATCGTCAATCTCTTCATAAGCTGAAAGTTCAATTTCTTCATTTTTAGTTAGAGAATCGGATTTATTTTTCTCAAGCAAGTCTTCAATTCGTGTTTGCATTTCTTTTGAGGCGCGAAAAATTACTATACCTTGTTCAATCTCTAACCTAACAGAGTTTTCTTTGATGGCTTTTTTTAATTTTGGGAATTGTTGAATCAAAAAATTATTCATAGCTACTTACTCCAAAACGCTTTACCGCTGGAAATTTCTTCCAGAGTTTCGGCAATTTCGCGTTCGTCTTCCATTTCGAGGGCAATGTCCGCCATTGAGATAATTCCGGCAAGGTCGCCTGATTCTTCGACGACGGGAACACGGCGGATTTGTTTATCGCCCATCAGACGAATCGCTTCAAAGACAAAATCAGAAGGTTTGACGGAGAAAATATCGGTTGTCATTACTTCGCCGATTTGAGTTGTAAAATCTTTACCGTCAGCAATTGCACGAACTACGATGTCGCGGTCAGTGACCATTCCGATCAATTTTTTGCCTTCGACAATCGGCAAGCTTCCCATATCGCCGTCGCGCATCAGAACAGCAACTTCTTGTAAAGTCATTTCGCGTGTGGCGGTTGTCACCTTGCTCGTCATAATCTCGCGGCAACGTTTGCGGGCATTGGCACTAAACTCTTTTTCACTCATCACGACATTATTTTGTTTGACTTCGCGTTAGAAAGCAAGCGAAAATTTTCTAATGGCAATTGTTTACCGAAATACCCGCAAGCCCGTGCGTCACGGAAAGCTCGTAACTGTTGGAAAAGCAGAGGCTTTACCTGCGGGACGCGGCGCAACCATCCAATTAAAAGACGGTGCGGAACTCGCACTTTTTAATGCCAACGGCAAATTCTACGCGATTGAAAATTTTTGTCCGCATCGGGGTTATCCGATTGCAGATTCAAGAATTTACGATGAAATAGTCGAATGTGATGTTCACGGTTGGGAATTCGATTTGAAAACCGGCGAATGTCTAACCGAACCAAGCTGTCCGCTTGAAACTTATGAGGTGCAAATCGAAGACGGCGTGATAAAAATTTTGGTTTGAAGGTTTTTATGAAATTTATTTTAGAATTATTTATTTGCTTTATCTTTCCAATAATTGTGATTGCTTTTTATTTCAAAAAGTTTGCATCTTTGGAAGATTCAGTTTTTAAGATAGGTTTGATAAACACAATAAATTTTATGCTTTGGTTTTCTCAAATTCTAACAATCAGATTTTGGGGAATGTCTGGCTTAAACTCTTTAATTTTTCTCTATTTAATTTTCATTGCACCAATTTTATCAATCGGATTTTGTTATTACATCTTCTCGAATAAAAAATATTTAGCGAAATTTCAATTTCCCTTAGCAAGTTCTGTTGCAAATATCGGTCTTCCTCTCATTATTATTTTAGGCTCAACTTTGTTTTGAAAACTCATTCAATCCCATACTTTTTCAAAAACTTAAAAATCGCTTTGTAAGCTTCGATGCTGTCTTTGACCGAAAAATCTCCGTGGTCGCCTTTTTTGACAGTGAAAAGCTGATTCGGAACTTTGGCTTGTGTCAGACCTTCGTGCAGACGAACGGCGTGCGAATACGGGACAAGCGGATCAGAATCACCGTGAATCGTGATAATCGGCGGAAGTCCTTCTCTGATATAGGTTAAAGGCGAAACGAGTTTGATTAAATCCGTTTGACTAAAACGCTCTGCGCCAATCCAGTTTGAAGCAAATTCGGTTTTATTTTTGCCTTGCAAAAGGTCGCCGACATCCGTAATTCCAAACCAATTGATAATCGCCGCAACATTTGTTTCTGCGCCTTTGCAGTTTGTATCGAACGCTGTTTCTTTGGTTGCCATTCCCGTCATCAAAGCCAGATGTCCACCTGCTGATTGTCCGCTGACGACGATTTTTTCTTTGTCAAAGCTGTATTTTTCGGCGTTCTCAATTACCCAACGCAGAGCGCAGCGGCAATCTTCTACTGCTGCGGGAGCGCGTCCCATACTCGTCACGCGATATTCAACATTAACGACATTCCAGCCTTTTTCGAGCCACGGCAAAACCCGCAACGAATAACTTTCCTTTGTTCCCGCCCGCCAGCCGCCGCCGTGAATAAAAATTAGTGTCGGAAGCGGTTTGGGATTCTTTACTTTAGGGCGGTAAACATCGAGTTTCATCTCCATTCCGTCAGCTTTTTCGTAAACGATGTTCGGCTCAATAAAACCGTATTCCGTGTAAACCTGAGCCGTCCATTTTCCTGCTTCGGAGATTTGGGCGGAGGCAAAAGTTGAAAAAAGTGACAGACAAATTATTAAAAAGAATAGTTTTTTCATAAAACTGAAGGCAGTTCTGAATAAGCCATTGAAAATGGCAAAATATTTGTAGCCCACAGAGCATCTGTGGGGACATTGGTAATAATTCGTTTGAGCCATTAAAAATGGCGGCATAGATCTATGTCGTTCTTTTCAAGAACTCCAAACATTTATTTACTTTGTCCCATAACTGGCGACATTAGTTTCTACACAAGTCATTTGACCTCCTTGAAGTTTGGTTTGTCGCCCAAAATATCTAAAACCCCTTTGGC
>JAIBCC010000063.1 GCA_019694395.1 Pyrinomonadaceae bacterium
CGGCGAAAAATTAAGCAATATCCTCGAATACACAGTTGGTGACGATAAAGTTTATCTTTTTTAACAAAATGAAAAAGTCCAATGGAAATCAATTATCACAATAAAAGATTTAGACCTGTTTATACTTCGACCAACAGCGAAGTTTCTGCCGAGACTATTTTTCATTATCAGCAAGAAGGAAATATTTTGAAGTGCGAATATTCAGGCGGAAATATCAAAAAAGGGCTGCTCATCGGATTGGTTGACGAAACCGGAAATATCGAAATGCGTTATTCACAAATCAGCATCAATAATGAGTTTATGACCGGGATTTGTTTTTCAACGCCCGAAATCCTGCCAAACGGTAAGATTCGTTTGAATGAAAGCTGGCAATGGACTTCGGGAGATTGTTCAAAAGGAAATTCAATTATCGAGGAATTATGAAGAAATTATTTTTTTTAACTTATCTGTTGATTTTTGGCGGTTTTATTTCAGCCCAGGAAAAACCATCATTAACGGAGAAAGACTTAGAAAAATACACTTATTATTTTGATATTGTTGATAATAAATTTGTTGGCGATGGTGCAAAGTTTTTGACTGACGAAATGAAACAAAGCCAATATGTTTTGATAGGTGAATATCATTTTTCGTTTCAAATCTCCAAATTTACTAAAGCTGTGATTCCTGTCTATCACGAGGCGGGTTGTCGGACTTTCGGATTGGAAATTGGTCCGACTACTGCGGAGATTTTGACGGAATTATCCAAAAACCCGGATAAAACTGCGGAGAATTTGAAAAATATTAACAGCAAATACTATTTCACGTCTAAAAGAGGAACGGTTTATAACTCAATTCCCTTTTTCAAATATTTAGAAGACTCAGAATTTTTATCAGAAGCTACAAAAAGAAAGTGGAATTTAATTGGTTTTGATCAGGAGTTTTATATCGGCTTTATCCCTAATATCGAGCAGATGTATAACAATTTGACAGACAAAAAGAAAAAGGAATTGAAAGACCTACGGGGACAAGTAATAAGTGAACTCGAAAGTCTGATCAAAGATAATTTTTTAAGCGATGATAGCAAAACATTTGTCAAAATTTATGATTCAAAAGAGATAAATCGTTTTTTGGAATCGGCTTCGGAGAAAAATCCTAAAAATAAAAAAATTGCTGACGAGATTAAGATTTCTACCGAAATTTATCGCTACAACGAATTGGGGGAATACTATCAAAATAACAACAGCCGTGCCGAATATATGAAAAAGAATCTTGCCGAGAATTTTACGAAGCTAAAATTTGACCTCAAGAAAGACAAGATGCTTTTGAAAATGGGCGGACTTCATACTTCAAGAGGGCTTAGCCGCTTTGATATAGCCGATTTTGGAAACATCCTGAGCGAGTTGGCGGCTTTTAACGGAAATAGGTCACTGCATCTCGTTTTTGGCTACAGATATTTTGTAAAGGACGGAGTTGAAACCGATTCTTTAAATACCCCAAAAGACAAACCAGATGTTTTTCAACCTTTTTTGCAAATGGCAAAGCGGGATAAATGGGTAATCATTGATCTTCGGAAACTAAGACCCGCAGTTTTTTCAAGTTTGTTTAGCTTTAACCCATTGATCCGACAGACAATTCTCGGCAAGGATTTATATATTATTCCGCCGATGGAGAAAGACCCAACGCCGAATTATGTTTTAAAAAATTAATCGCTTTCATTAATTTTCCACGTTAAATCTATTCTATTTTCCGGGCGTTATCTTCGGATATATTCGGGAAATATATGTATCTAAAGTCATTTTTCGCAGTATTTTCTTTATTTGTAATTATTTCAACTCTTAATCTTTCAGCCCAGCAGCCGACGGAAATCAAAAAACTTCCGCCGCTTAATCAACCGCGTGAAAGGAAGATAGATATTAAAAATGTCGCGCTTGATTTACAGTTCGACTGGCAAAAAAAGCAAGCCTTCGGGACTGCATCCATTACATTTTCGCCGCTAAATCCAACCGATAAAATCTCGCTCGATGCAGCAATGATGACCATTAGCTCAGTTTCATCAAACGGAAAATCTTTAAAATTCGATTACGAAGGAGGTGAAAAGGACGACAATCTTAAAATCTCGCTTGATCGAGTTTATCAAGCGAATGAAACCGTAAATGTCAAAATTGATTACCGCACAAATTATGTTAATGAGCTTGATCCGAACACTATGCCCGGCGGCGGAAGCACCGGAAAAGGTTTGAAGTTTTCCCAGCCAAACTCAAACGATCCGATCAAGCCGCGAGAAATTTGGTCGCCGGGAGAGCCTAATGCAAATCGTTACTGGTTTCCGTCTTTCGATTCTCCAAATGATTTGCGAACAACCGAATTTATGGCAACAGTTGATAAAAACCTGACCGTAATTTCCAACGGCAGACTGATTGAGACAAAAAATAATTCGGACGGGACGAAAACTTTTCATTACAAAACTGATACGCCTTATCCAAATCATCTGACCTCGTTTATCATCGGCGAACACATCAACGTCAAACAAAGTCTTGAAGGAATTGAACTCAACAATTTCGGTTATCCAAAAGAAAAAGAATGGGTAGCGGCAACGACCGAGCGTTTGCCCGATATGGTCAAATTCTTTTCGGAAAAAACCGGCGTGAAATATCCTCATCCGAGTTATTCACAGGTTTTCGTGCAGGACATCGGGAATTTTTCGGCTAATCATTCGGTGTCAACCATCGTCGAAAATATGGTTGACGATTACGGAACTCACGCCGATTTTCTTTATTTGTGGGATTTAACTGAAGCCGAAGCTTTGGCGCGTCAATGGTTTGGCAATCATATTTTTGCCGCCGATTGGAGCGAAGTCTGGCTTGATAAATCGTTTGCACGTTTTTTTAACGGACTTTACGACCAACACCGCAACGGGCGCGATGAATGGCTGATGTATGTTCACAATTTTGACCAAACCGCCTATTTCGGAGATTGGAACGGTGGTTATCGCCGCCCGATTGTCACGAAAAATTACGATGACGCTTATGGTTTTGCCAACGATAATTATTCGACTTTTCGCGGTTCGGTGGTGTTGAACATTTTGCGTCACGAACTCGGCGAAGAAAATTTTTGGAAAGTGATTCGGCACTACGTCAAAAATAACGGCGGAAAATCCGTCACGACCAAAGATTTTCAAAACTCGGTCAAAGCGGTGACAAATGATTCGATGGATTGGTTTTTCGATCAATGGATTTACAAAATGGGACATCCGGCTTTTGAGGTCTCGAAAAAATATGAGAATGGAAAATTAAGCGTTTTTGTCATTCAAACTCAAAGCCCCGATAAATCAAACGAATATCCGCAAACCGAATTTTTTCAAGGCAAAATTGACATCGAAATTGACGGCAAAATCGAAACGGTTTCACTCAAGCCGCAAACCGAAAATGATTTCACTTTTAACCTCCCGAATCCACCGAAATTCGTCAATTTCGATTTTGAGAGCGTCTGGCTGAAAGAAGTGAAATACGAGCAAAATTCCGCCGAACTTTTGGCGCAACTGCAACATTCCAAAGACGTTCTCGCCCGCAGTGCCGCGCTCTTTGAACTCGTCAAACGAGCCAAATCAAACCAATTTTCAGCGGAAGAAAAAACGAATCTTCAAACCGTTTTGCGAAACATAATTACAGGAGATTCATATTGGCGATTTCGCAGCCGCGTCCTGGGACAACTGCAAAGTTTAATCGGAAAAAATCCGCTTGACAACGCAACGACTGAAATGCTTTTAACTGTCATCAAAAAAGACAAATCGTGGACGCGCTCTGCTGCCATCGGATTTTTGGGAACAACTAATGACCCGAAATTTGCCGATCTTTATTTGAATTATCTGAACGACCCCAGCGACCGTGTAATCGCCGCCGCTGCCGTTGCTTTGGGCAAAACTAAGAGTCCAAAAGCCTTTGACGCGCTGGCAAAGCTCGTCAATAAACCTTCGATGAAAAGCCAAAGTTTATTGAGTGCTTTAGCCGGATTGAAAGAATTAGGCGATCCGCGTGGCTTTGAGATTGCTTTTAAAGCTTTGTCTGATTTGAAATTACATCGCTGGCGTTTGCCAAGTTTTCCGCCTAGTTGGGATTTTCGTCCGATTGCAGTTGATTTGATTGCGTCTTTAGGAAAAAGCGAAACAGTTTTCCCGATGATCTTTGAACGCTTCAAAAAATCAATGGTGGAGAACGATATTGAAGGAATTTTCAATAATACTTTGCTGATTACGTTGCTCGCTGATCCGCGCGGGCAAGAGGCTTTTGAAATGCTCAAAGCAAAATATAAAGACGATGCCAACACAATGTCGGCAGTTAATCAATACGAAGCACAGTTTAAGGAAGCGACTAAAAAGTAATTTCGCTTTTTGCTGTTCAAGGAGAATTTTTGATGCGTATTAATTTAAATTTCATCACGCTTTTTACTGCGTGTTTGTTGATGTTTCAAACTGTTTCGGCGCAAAAAACACCGTCAGATCAACAAATCAAGACAAAAGTTGATGAATATATGAAAGCGGCAGTCAAATTTGAACCGTTTATGGGAACAATTCTGATTGCCAGAGATGGAAAACCGATAGTCAGTAAGGGTTACGGAATGGCAAACGTTGAATTTGACGCTCCAAACAATCCGCAGACTGTTTTTCGGCTTGCCTCGGTTTCCAAACAATTCACGGCGGCGGCGATAATGATTTTGCAGGAACGCGGAAAATTGAACACAAGCGACCTTGCCTGCAAATATTTGAAAGATTGTCCGGCGACGTGGCAACCGATCACGATTCGCCATCTTTTGACGATGACTCATGGCATTCCAAACATCAATGCTTCGGAAATTGGTTCGCTTCGAGGTTTACCGATTCCGATGGAGCAATGGTTTGAGGTAACGAGTAAGAAGCCTTTGGATTATTCTCCGGGCGAAAAATTTAAATACTTGAACGCAGGCTACGCTGCACTCGGTCTGATTATCGAACAGGTTTCGGGAAAATCTTATGGTGAGTTTATGCAGGAAAATATTTTTAAGCCTTTGGGAATGACTCGATCAGGTTATGAAGATCCGCTTCGCATCATTAAGAATCGTGCAACAGGTTATCGGCAAATGCCGGACACCCCAATCACGAATTTGCCATACCGGGAGATAGTCCGTATGTATGCGGCAGGCGGGATTTACTCAACCGTTGAAGACCTTTTGCTTTGGAGCAACTCCTTTTCTACCAACAAAATACTGTCGAAAAAGTCCATTGACGAAATGTTCACGCCATTTAAGGAGATGCAGCCGGACATAGGTTACGCTTACGGACTTTGGTCGAGCAAGCAATTCGGTCGGCGGCGATTGGCTCACGGCGGCAATGCGACGGGTTTTATTACGTATATCGCTCAGTATCCCGAAGACCGCGTAACCGTCATTGTTTTGAGTAATAACGAACGAGGTTCGGCGGGAAAGATCAATGATGTTTTGTCGGCAATCGTCTTCGGCGAAAAATATGAAATTCCGAAAGAGCGAAAAGCTGTCACCGTTCCGTCTTCGGTTTTGGATACATACGTTGGAGAATATAAATTTCAATATCCTGAAACAAACTACACGATTACCAACGAAAACGGAAAACTGATGCTGCTCGAACCCGGCTTTCCGAAAGACGAGATGTTCGCCGAATCGGAAACCGATTTCTTTTCTAAAACTTATGATATTCAAATTAAATTTGTTAAAAACGCAAACGGAAGAGTTACAGGTGTCACCGTGTATCAAGCTGACAGCACATTGTATCTGAATATGAGCGGTCAAAAAGTTAAATAATGGAATTATGAAACTTTTAGCAAAACTAATTTTGATTTACCTCTTACTGGATCTTTGCGTTTATGCTCAAAAATTTGAAGCTGCAATTAATATCAAACTCAATTTAAGGACAGACTGAAAATAGATAAATTTGAGAAATAATCTTATGCGTAAAGTAAAAATATTAACGGTCATTAGTTTGCTAATGTTCATTTTTGACATTCAGGCTCAAACCCTGCCAAAAACGACCAATCTTTCCGCCAAGTCTTTCCAAATTCTCAACATAATGGATGATTTTTGGAAGTATTGGGAAAAAGGTGAAAAAGCCGATATTCCCACACGGACAAAATTATTTCGGGAAATGGTCATCAATCCGCACAAAGAAATTTATGAAGGTTTCGTCAATATTGATGACGAAGACCTCGCCGGATATGTAAAAGACGTTGTGCCTCTGATACCGCGAATGCGAAAAATTACTCAAAAATTGGATAAAGAATTGCCCGAAGCAGTCGCCAATTTCAAAAAGACTTTTCCCAAATTTAGTTGGGGTGGAACAGCCGTTTTTATGCCGAATTACGGAACAACCGACAGCGGCGGCGGAACGATAAACGGCAAACACTATCAAATTTTCGGAGTTGATACGATTGCTATTCAATACGGCGAAAACGCTAATCTGGCAGTTCTTTTCAGCCACGAATTATTTCATCTTTATCACGGACAATTTCATTCCGAATTCAATGGCAAAAATCGTGAAAAAGGCGAAATCCCTTTATATTTGATGGTTTGGAACGAAGGCTTGGCGACCTACATCAGCCAGCGTTTAAATCCGAAAGCCTCAATTGAGGAAATTTTTCTCGGTCAAAAAGTTCAAACCGAGGTCGCCCCGAAACTGCCAAAATTATCACAATCAATTCTTGAAAATTTTGATAACGGCTCGCCCCAAATCTGGAAACCATTTTTGTCCGCAAGTAAAACGAGCAATGAAATTCCGCCGCGAAGCGGTTATTACGTCGGCTACAAAATCGCCGAAGAATTAGGCAAAAAGATGTCTCTGCAAAAACTTTCCGAGCTAAAAGGAGCAGATTTGCAAAAGAAAATGAAAAAGATTTTACAAAAATTAACAGGAGTCTAAATGAAGGTAAATAAAACAAACCAAACGAAATCATATTTTTCTGTGATCTTTATTTTACTTATTTTTTTATCGGTTTTGTCAGTCTCAGCCCAAGTCTTTCAAAGCAGTTCGGACACCGTTTTTAAGGACGAAAACGGCAAAGTAATCAGCCAAGCCGAGTTTATGCAAAAACAAAAATCCGGCGAATACGGAATCGAGCCGGAGATCGTCAATGGCAAAATCGCGGCAATGAAACTCAAAAAAGGCAGCGGCGGCAATCAACCGCAAGTCATAAATGTTCCGCGCGGAGCAAAAATTGCTTCGGTAGAAAATACGCCTTTCACAGAAGCTGTAAAAAAAGAAACTTTTGAGAAAGTTTGGCAAACCATTAATGAAAAATATTGGGATGCGACGTTTAACGGCGTGGATTGGAATGCTGTAAAAACAAAATACGAACCACAGCTTAACGATGCCAAAACCAATCAGGATTTGATCATTCTTCTCAACAAAATGCTGGGCGAAATCAAAGTATCGCACTTGGCGGTAATTCCTCCCGACAGAGTTTTTTCCGAACAAGCACTTCCCGATAACTCAAAACAAGGGAGCATCGGCATTACCACCCGTTTGCTGGAAAATTCAGAACTGGTCGTGATTTCTGTCCGCGAAGATTCTCCCGCCGCGAGAGCCGGAATCAAAAACGGTTTTCTCATCAAAAAAATTGACGGACAAACCATTGCCGAAATACTTGCCGAACAAAAGAAAAAAGGCGGTTTTCGGCTTCGGGACGAAATCACGGCGGTGAGAGCGGTGACGGCAAAACTTTTGGGCAACATTGATAAAAAAGTTTCGGTCACATTCATTGACGAAAAAGATGTGGAAAAAAATCTCGAAATTGAGCGGCAAAATTTCGGGATTGCTCTCGGTGCAAATTTTGAATCAAAACAGCTTAGTGAAAATGTCGGTTATATCAAATTCAATATTTTCGTTGGCGATTTGCAGCAGCAATTTGCCGATGCCGTCGCCAAAATGCAAAACGACAAATCGCTCATCGTAGATTTGCGGGGAAATCGGGGCGGAATTGCCAGTCTGACCACAGCGGTTGCGGCTTGCCTCGATAAAGGAAAAAATTCGCTCGGCGTTTCGCAGTTTCGCACCAAAAAAGAACAATACGATTATGAAGGCAACGATAAATCTTTCAAAGGAAAGGTATTTATTTTGATAGACGAATTTTCGGGCAGTGCGGCGGAAGTTTTGGCGGGAGGTCTGCAAGCCAACAAACGCGCCGTAATTATCGGTCAAACTTCGGCAGGAGCGGTTTTGCCTTCGACAACAGAATCTTTGCCAAACGGCGGGGCTTTGCAGTATGCGATTGCGGATTTTAAAACCTCTGATGGAAAAATTTTAGAAGGAACCGGCGTAATTCCTGATGTTAAGGTCAAGCTGACCCGAAAAGATTTATTGGCAGGAAAAGATTTATTTGTAGAAACTGCTCTGAATTTGGCGAAACGTTGAGAAAAAAGCAATAGAAAATAAATGATTTTTCGCTTTCTAAATTGGACATTTTTAATTTTAATTATTGCGCCGATGATTTTGGGGCAAACTAAAACTGCGGCAAAAATTGATGAATATTTTTCAACCCTTGCCTCGGAAAATTGGTTTAACGGAAGCGTTCTGGTGGCGCAAAATAACAAAATCATTTTGCGAAAGGCTTATAACATTTCATCAAATAATCAATCTCAACCGGTAACGATCAAAAGTAAA
>JAIBCC010000064.1 GCA_019694395.1 Pyrinomonadaceae bacterium
ACTGAAAAGCAAATCAAAATTGACTGGCAGTTTTCAGTAGAAAAAGCCAGAAAGAAACTGAATCGACATTATGAAGAGGTCAATTCAGATAATTCAAAATATCAAGAAACTTAAAAAACAGACTAATAAGTAACAAATTTAGTTGAAAATTATATTAGTAAGAATCAAGCATTTTTGCCTTTTTACTTTTTACTTTTTACTTGAATTTTCGGAGAAAATTTTATGTGTTTAGCAGTTCCGGGTAGAGTTGAATCAGTTTACGACAACGGCGTAACAAAAATGGGCAAAGTCAATTTTGACGGCATCACGAAGGAGGTTTGTCTGGCGTATTTGCCCGATATTGAGGTCGGCGATTATACGATTGTTCACGTCGGTTTTGCCATTTCTAAAATTGACGAAAAATCGGCGTTGGAAACTTTGCAGGTTTTCCGTGATATGGGAATTTTGGAAGAAGAATTGAACGCAAACGAAGAGCAGACAAATTATTCGTTTGAAACGGCGAAATGAAAAATTTTTGCCCGCGAAAAACGCGAAATACACGAAATTATTTGATTTATTTTCGCGTCTTTTAGCGTATTTAGCGGGAAAATCAGAGGTTTTATGAAATACCAACAAGAATTCCGCGATCCCGTTTTGGCTAAGAAATTGTTTGACGAAATTGCTTCTATAACGACCCGAAATTGGGCGATTATGGAAGTTTGCGGAGGGCAGACTCATTCGATAATCCGCAACGGGATTGACCAACTCCTTCCTGATAAAATCGAACTGATTCACGGTCCGGGCTGTCCCGTATGCGTTACGCCTTTGGAAATTATTGACAAAGCTCTGGCAATTGCCGAAAAGCCGAACGTGATTTTTTGCTCGTTTGGCGATATGCTTCGTGTGCCGGGTTCGGAAAAAGATTTGTTTCGTATTAAAAGCGAAGGCGGCGACATTCGCACAGTTTATTCTCCGCTCGATGCGGTCAAGCTTGCTGTCGAAAATCCTGAAAAGGAAGTCGTATTTTTCGGAGTCGGTTTTGAAACCACCGCACCCGCCAACGCGATGGCGGTTTTTCAAGCTAAACAACTGCAATTAAAGAATTTTGCGATGCTCGTTTCGCACGTTCTCGTGCCGCCTGCGATTGCCGCGATTATGGAATCCCCGACCAACCGAGTGCAGGGATTTCTTGCCGCCGGACACGTTTGCTCGGTGATGGGTTTTAGCGAATATCCGCCTCTGGTCGAAAAATATAAAATTCCGATTGTCGTGACGGGATTTGAGCCGTTAGACGTTTTGGAAGGAATTCGGCGGGTTATCACACAGCTTGAAAATGGCACGCACGAAGTCGAAAATGCTTATCAAAGAGTCGTCAATTTAGAAGGAAATAAAGCCGCTCAAGCGATGTTGGCGGACGTTTTTGAAACTTCGGACAGAGCTTGGCGAGGCATCGGCACAATTCCGAATAGCGGTTGGAGTTTGTCGGAAAAATACCGCGATTACGATGCCGAATACAAATTCCAAGTTACTGATATTAAAACGGTTGAATCGCCTCTCTGCAAAAGCGGCGAAGTTTTGCAAGGCAATCTCAAACCCCATCAATGCCCAGCTTTTGGCAAAGAATGCACGCCCCGCAAACCGCTCGGAGCAACGATGGTTTCCAGCGAAGGAGCGTGTGCGGCGTATTACAATTACGGAAGATTTGCGGCTACAGGAAAATAGATTAGTATTCTATTTGTGAGCAATAATATAAACGAAATTAAAAATAGAATTAACCAACTTCCTTTGCAAAATGAAGTTCCGATTTGGAAAAAAGTAAACTCTTTTGCGATTGGCGGTTTAACTCAAGTTGGCTACGCCCCAAACTCTGATATTTTGCTTGTTGTTTCGCATCAAGGTCGTGGAATATTTGATTGTCTGATAGGCGAAAAAATTGCGAGAGATTATGACTCCGAAACAGATCAAACTTGGGAACAAACCGTTAAATTAGAAGGTGATGGTTTTAATGTTTTAGACGGAAAAAAATAAGGCTTTCGGGACTTTATGGTGGAGCGTTACCAAGATTCACAAATGATAATTGGAGTTTAGAAAAATTCACGCTTGAGTTTCCAAAAGATACAATAATTTTATGTCCTCCGTTTAAAACTGCGGAAATTGAAAAATTTGCGGATGGTTGTTTAAAAATTGCCGAAGATTATGATGTAAGGGCATTTGGTTTTTCCGAAACAGGACGGAGTTTTATTATTGCGTGGAGTCACTCATTTGAAATATTTTCGAGATAAATTCATTTGTATTTTTCATATCTAATTATGTCTTTTACATGTCTGCTCTTTGACCTTGACGGAACTTTGATTGATTCCCGCGATGATTTGGCTGATTCGGTTAATCTGATGCTTTCGGAATTGAATTTGGCAAATTTGCCGTCCAAAACGATTTACAATTTTATCGGCGAAGGCGTTTTTAATCTGGTCAATCGTTCGATTTCGGCGAGTTTGCAAAAGGAATCGGACAAAGATTTTTCCGAATACGGCGTGGAAATCTTTCGCAAATTTTATGCAGAAAATTGTTTGGTCAAAACGAAACTTTACGAAGGCGTGGCGGAAACCCTTAAAAAGTTGAGCGAATTTCCAAAAGCCGTTGTGACCAATAAACCGCACGATTTCAGCGTGAAAATTTTAGAAGGTCTAGGAATTGCTCAACATTTTTCTTTAGTTGTCGGCGGCGATACTTTTCCCGAACGCAAACCTTCACCCGTTCCACTTTTGTGTGCAATTGAAAAATTAGGTTTCACATCTGAAGAAAGTTTGATGATTGGCGATAGTTGGGTTGATATTGAAACGGGAAAAAACGCTAACGTCAAAACTTGCGGCTGTGTTTTCGGCTTTCGCGGACGTGATGAACTCGAAAAAGCCGGAGCGGATTATTTGATTGAGAAATTTTCTGATTTACAATCCTTACTATAAAAATTATGAATAACTCAGAACTCATCCTTTACGAAACAACAGACGGGCAGACCAAAATTGATGTCCGTCTAGAAAATGAAACAGTTTGGCTTACTTTGAATCAAATCGCAGAACTTTTTGAACGCGATAAGTCTGTTATTTCCAGACACTTGAAAAATGTTTTCGATTCGGACGAATTGGTCAAAAACTCAACTGTTGCAAAAAATGCAACAGTTCAAATTGAAGGCGAACGCGAAGTTACCAGAGAAATTGAATATTTCAATCTTGACGCAATTTTATCGGTTGGTTATCGTGTTAACTCAAAACGCGGAACACAGTTTCGGCAATGGGCAACAAACAGACTAAAAGATTATTTGATAAAGGGTTACGCACTCAACGAAAAACGTTTGCAGGAAAATTTGGCAGAATTGGAAACAACTATCAAAGTAATCAAACGACTTGGCAAAGACGAGGAGTTGAAACTTTCTGAAGCCAAAGGCTTGCTTGAACTGATCTCGAACTACACAAACAGTTTTATTTTACTTAATCGTTTTGACCGCCAAGAATTAAATACGGAAGGCTTAAATCCAAACATTACTTATGAAATTGAGTATAACGAAGCAGTTTCCGCAGTCAATGAGCTAAAACGCCAACTTATTGAAAAAGAAGAGGCTACAGGACTTTTCGGCAATCAAAAAGACCAAAGTTTTGCCGGAGTCTTGGGAAGCATTGTCCAAACTTTCGGCGGTGAATATCTTTATCCGACTATCGAAGAACAAGCCGCTCATCTACTTTATTTCGTCATCAAAAATCATCCTTTTACTGATGGAAATAAACGAATCGGCTCATTTTTGTTCGTCTGGTTTCTGGAGAAAAATAAACACCGTTTTAACCAAAAAGGCGAACTAAAAATCAGCGAAAATGCTCTGACGGCTTTGGCTTTATTAGTTGCACAAAGCAATCCCAATGATAAAGAACTAATGATAAAATTAATTATCAATCTAATCAGCGACGAGCTGGAAAGGAATAATTAAAAACTTGTTTTCAATCTTCGATGGTGTAATACAAGTTTTAGGAATTTAAATGATAAAACCTTTTTGTAAACTGCTACTTTTATTCGTTTTAATCATTTCAGCGACAATTGTCGCCAATGCCCAAAAGATTTTAATCAAAACTTCTGAGGGTGAAATAAAGATCGAACTTTATGCCAAGAAAGCTCCGATTACAGTGGCGAATTTTCTAAAATATGTTGACGAAAAAATCTACGATGGAGCGAGTTTTTATCGCACGGTGAGGCTTGATAATCAGCCAAATAGTCCGGTCAAAATCGAAGTAATCCAGGGCGGCACAAATGATGATAAAACTAAAAAATCGTTTCCGCCGATTGAGCTTGAAACAACTGCAAAGACTAAAATAAAGCATCTTGACGGCACAATTTCGATGGCTCGGAGCGAACCGAATTCAGCAACTTCGGAGTTTTTTATTTGCATCAACGCTCAACCCGAACTTGATTTTGGCGGCAAACGCAATCCTGACGGTAAAGGGTTTGCCGCTTTCGGCAAAGTCATCAAGGGAATGGATGTGGTGAGAAAAATTCAGGCAAAAGAAACAAAGATTTGGGAAGGCAATAAACAACCGCAATTATTGGCTGAACCGGTTAAAATAATCAGCATCAGGCGAATTTGAATGACTATAGAAGAGGCAAAATCAATATTTGAAAAGGTTGAACCGCTTTTGCAAAGTGAGCCGTTTGTGGTTGCACATACTTTTGAAAGAAACGGCAAAAAACTCAATCTTTGTCTAACTGAAAGACTTCGGCGAATTGCCAAAAGAGGTCGTGTCTGGAAATCAAACCGTTTTTTGACAGCCATAAAAAATGCCGAATACGGATTTGATGAAACTAAAGCCCGAAGTCGAGGCGGATCAGACGGAATTTTTCTGCTTGATCGAAATTTCGCTCCGCCAAATGCGATGATGCGAAAGATCTTTGATCAATATTTGGATAAAGAAACTGAAGAGGTTTGCAAAATTGCCAAAAAACTAAAGACAAATATTGAATGTTTTAGAGCTGTGCGTTTAGTTTCTCATCACTTTAGATTGCTTGGAATTTTACATCAGGAAACTGAAACAGATTGGTTAATTTTAGTTGATTACGACGATACAAAATAAAAATGAATGATTTAGATTTTAATGCGTGGACTTGTCCCTTGCCGCTTCGTGATTATCCGAAAATTGTTCTCGGACACGGCGGCGGCGGAAAGCTCGGAAATGAATTGGTTGAGAGTCTATTTCTGCCTGTTTTTTCCAACGAAAGTTTGGATAAACTCAGTGATTCTGCACAGTTAGACGTTGCCGAATTGCTCAGAGACGGCGGACGGCTCGCTTATTCAACCGATTCTTTTGTTGTGCAACCGCTTTTCTTTCGCGGCGGAAATATCGGACATCTTGCGGTTTGCGGGACAGTCAATGATGTAGCAATGAGCGGTGCAAAACCTTTGTTTTTATCAGCAGGATTTATCATTGAGGAAGGTTTGGAAGTAGAATCTTTAGGCAAAATCGTCAATTCAATGGGCGAAGTTTCCCGCAAGGCAAATGTCAAAATCGTGACGGGCGATACAAAGGTCGTCAACAAAGGAAAAGGCGATGGTCTTTTTATCAACACGAGCGGAATTGGCGTGATTCCTGCGGGTGTAAATATCGCCCCAAATCTTGCAAGGAAAGGAGATGTCATCATTTTGTCAGGCGAAATCGGTCTGCACGGAATTGCAATTATGTCGGAACGAGAAGGTTTGGAATTTGACGCGCCGATTGAATCCGACTGTGCGAATTTGAACTTTTTGGTCGAAGATATTTTGTCCGTAACGAAGGAAATTCATGTTCTTCGTGATCCGACTCGCGGCGGAATTGCTTCGGCTTTGAATGAAATTTCAAAAGCGGCAAACGTCGGCATCAGAATTTACGATGAGAAAATTCCTGTTCCGAATATCGTTCGCGGAGCGTGTGAAATGCTGGGTCTTGATCCATATTACGTCGCCAATGAAGGAAAACTTTTAGCGATTTTGCCGAAAGAAAAAGCCGAAGAAGTTTTGGCAAAAATGAAACAGAATGAGTTTGGAGAAAAAGCTGTGATAATCGGCGAAGTTGTTGCCGAACATCAAAAAATGGTTGTCGCCAAGACTGCTTTTGGTTCAACCCGCGTGGTTGATATGCAGCTTGGGGAACAGCTTCCGCGAATTTGTTAAGAATAAAATCAAGGTAATAAAGCGCAGAAAAAAATCGATGTTTTAATCAAATTAAAAGTTTGCAAGATTTTTTCACGCAGAGACGCAAAGAGCGCAAAGAAAAACATTTTATTCACAATTATTTCTTTCTTAAATCCAATTTATGTCCGGCAATTAATTCAAAAACTTTAAGATATTTTTTGGGAAATAAACGCTGAACAATATTTATCGCTTTTGCGTCTGCACCAATTAAAATTCGCGGATTTTCGGCTTTTATTCCTTTGACAATAACATCTGCCGCCTTTTCTGGGGAAGTTTGAGCAACTTTATCAAAAAATTCTACACCTTGTTTTTTGTATTCTTCGGGAGTATTTTTTCCGATTCGTGAGTTACGGGCGATGTTGGTTTTGATACCGCCCGGATGGACGCTCGAAACGCGAACATTTGTTTCCTGAAGCTCGTGACGCAGAGATTCGGTAAATCCGCGCACTGCAAATTTGCTGGCACAATATGCGGTTTGTTCAGGCGGCGCGATCATTCCGAAAACGCTGGAAATATTAACGATATGCGCGGAATCCTGTTCCAGCAAAATCGGTAAAAAAACATTGCAGCCGTAAACTACTCCCCAGAAATTGATATTCATCAGCCATTCAAAATCTTCCAAAGAAAGTTGCTGAAATGTGCCGAGAACTCCAACTCCTGCATTATTTACCAAATGTGTGGCGTATCCGTGTTTGGCAATAACTTCATCGGCAAAACGTTGTATTTCCGCCAATTTTGAAACGTCTATAACGTGTTTTGAAACAGGCACACCAGTTTTTTCGACCATTGAAAAAGTTTCTTCCAAACCTTTTTCATTCAAATCGGCAATTGCAATTCCGGCAATTCCCTCTTGGGCGAAACGCAACGCTAATGCCTGCCCGATTCCCGAACCTGCCCCCGTGACAACTGCTACGCTTTTTTTGGATAAAGTCATATTTTAGCTAAAAAAATATTTGTAAACTGAAAAAACAATAATAATGGCAAATGGCAAAGCAATAAAAAAGGAGCTAAGAAACCCAAGCAACAGAACTTTGCCTTTGACACTGCGCTTTTTTCCGTAATCATTGCAATAAATTGAGATAGATTTTTCGCCCGGCTGATGGTAACTGGCAACCGAAGTGACAATTTCAATTTTTTCATCGTTTTTACAAACAAATTTGCCGAAAACTTTCAGCGAATCCGGCTTAAACGGAAGGATTACAGTCCAAAACATTATTCCTAAAAAAGCTGAAACGCCCAAAATTATCAAAATAAAAAAAATCATCTGCTAACCTTTAAATTTATTATTTTTTCCGCACAAAAAATTTCCCCCATCATACAGCAAATTGAGTAAATTGTGTAAAATAGAAGAGATGGAAAAATTTAAGCAGATTTCCGTAATTTTTGCTACGATTGCGGTTATTTTTATCAATTTTATATCAACCAAAGGCTACATCGGCGGAGTTACTCCCGAAGTCATTTCAAATAAATACCCAACATTTGTTACTCCTGCGGGTTATGCTTTTTCAATTTGGGGATTGATTTACTTTGGTTTGATTCTGTTTACTATTTATCAGGCAATGCCTGCTCAAATTGATAATTTTGTCAGACTGCGCGGGCTTTATATTTTGAGCTGTGTTGCCAACTGCGCCTGGATTTTTCTTTGGCACAACCAATTACTCGTTGCCAGTGTTGGTGCGATTGTGGTTTTATTAGTAGTTCTGGGGGCAATAAATTTTAGTTTATCCAAAGATGATTCGGCAGTTGTTCGAGTTCCCTTCGGAATTTATTTTGGTTGGATCACGGTCGCAACTATTGCCAATATCGCCGTTTGTTTAACTTCATTTAATATTGAAGTTTCAATTTTTGCTGCTTGTATTTTAATTTCGATTGCGACAATTGCCGGAGTTTTCTTTCGGTTAAAACTCTCAAATGCCGCTTACGGATTGGCGATTACCTGGGCAATTACCGCCATTGCAGTTAAACACGGCGGAGTTACTTCAATCTCTTTAGTTTCGGCGATTGCGGTTATAACTTTACTAATTGCAGTAATTACACCGTTTTTGCGCCTTCACGAGGCAAAATAATGAACAATGGGAAAATTTGTGTTTCGGTTTGTGCCAAAACTGCTAAAGA
>JAIBCC010000065.1 GCA_019694395.1 Pyrinomonadaceae bacterium
GGCTAAAGCTCCGGCAGCAACTAAAAAATCAAATTCAAAAGCCGAAAACTATTTTGAAGGAGAAACTATTTCGCCTAAGGCGGAAATAAAAGAAGAAGTTGTTGAAACCGTTCCAACTGTTTCAAGTCCCACCTCATTTGTTACCGAACCTGTAGTGGAAAACAATTATCAAACTTCTTACTCGGAAGAAAGCTATGTTGCTCCGGCTTACGAAGAGAGTGAAACTCCGGTTTACGAAGAAAATGTGGTAACTCCAACTTATGAAGAGCAGAATTTATCTTCGAGTTACGAGGAAGAATCCACACCAACTTACGAAGAAAATTTTGCTACTTCGACTTACGATTCTCAAACAACTCTCAGAGAATATACACCTGATTATTCTTTCGAGGATAATACTCAGGTCGAAGAGAAACAGCCTGAATTTGAATCTAATACGTGGAATTCGACATCAAATACTACTTCAAGTTTTTCAGCGCAGGAATTTGCAGAAAATTTTGCAAAAGAGACTGATCCAACTGAATACGCCAAAGACTTTTCGTTCCAGGCAACACCTACTACTGACTACGAGTTTGAAAGCTCAAGCGGACAAGAGGAAACCAGCTATTCAGAACCGGTTCAAGAAGAAACGGTTGAAACAGCTACTGAGGAATTTGTCCCGACACAAGAACAAACTTACGGATCATTTGAACCAAAAACTGAGACTGTCAGTCAGCCGATCTCCACTCCTCCGGCAAAATCCCGTTTGAGTGAAAGAAATGTTGATTTGCCGATTGAGGTAACAGAAGATGAACGCCGTTTACATAATGACGCACGTCGCTTTGCCCGTCTGTTGGTTTCGGAAATCAAACTTTACAACGAGCAAAAGGTTAAAGAAGGGCGTGACGGAAATGATTTGTATGAGCGTTTGAAAGAAGCAATTGATCGTTCACGCGAAATGTATGACAAACGTGTTCAGCCGCCGGTTGCCGCTAAATTTGACTATTTCCATTATGAATTAGTTAATACTTTAGCCGAAGGTGATGACAATAAACTCGGTTCAGGTTATCCCGGTTCTTCCGTCTAGAAAATCTGCAAAACCAAAAATTAAAAGGGACCGGACATTCTTTCGCTCCCTTTTTTCATTTTAAATTATCATTCAACCATCTCTGTAAAGGATTTAACCATTTCGGTTATTCCGGTTACGATTTCGTTTTTTGTTTTAGAACATTTCTATCTCATCGTTTCTGTAAATACTCTATTATCTACACTTATATACTTTCTAAACTTCCCGAACTCTCTTTGGCACAGACTTTGCTCTTAACCTGAACAGAGGCAACTTAACTTGCCGAGCAAAAATGCCCAAGGTTGTTAGTTGTTCTAAAAAGTTTAAGTTAGGAGACAAGAAAATGAATAGAATTAAAAGTTTTGTAACAGTTTTTGCTTTTGCACTTTTGGTAATGAGTTTGCCGGTAGTAGCTTCTGCCCAATGGGGCGGCAATAATCGTAATGGCGGTTATGGTAATGGTGGTTATGGTAATGGCAATGGCGGTTATTACAATAATGAACAATTAAAAAGCACCGTTAAAAGGTTAAAAAATGACAGTAAAGATTTAGCAAAATTTATTGACCGTGAGCTTGATAGAAATCGTAACAACGGAGGTTGGGGAAATTGGGGACGCGGTAATAACAATAGTCAACTTAAGAATTTAGCCAATGATTTTAAACGTGCTGCTGATCGTTTGGAAGGCAGATTCGATAGCCGCGATTTGTATAAATCACAATCCGAAGCACAAGATGTTTTGAGCATTGCTAATCAGCTTGACCGTGAATTAAGACGCTCGCGGATGAGTTATGACATTCAAAACTATTGGAATAACATTCAAAATCAATTAGATCAAATTTCCAGTGCTTATCGCTACAATAACAACAATAATAATAACCGCGGACGTGGAAATGGTCGTTGGGGAGATTGGAGAAATAAATTCCCTTTCTAAGAAATTGAATTTTGGCACGACGAAAATAAAATAGCCCTTCCGAACCCAATTCTGTCGTGTTGAGTAAAAAGCCTGAGCCTAAAAAACTCAGGCTTTTTGTTTTGCTCAAAATTGATTTAAGATTGTCGCATGACAGGAACTCTTTTTTTGGTAGCGACACCTATTGGAAACCTTTCGGATATTACTTTTCGGGCTCTCGAAACTCTCAAAACGGTTGATTTGATCGCCTGCGAAGATACTCGCCACACCCGCAAACTATTGAATCATTATCAAATCTCAAAAAAATTAATCAGCTATCACGAACATAACGAAACCGAACGAGCCGAAGAACTGACCAAATATTTGCTGGAAGGAAAAAATATTGCAGTTGTTTCCGACGCGGGAACGCCCGCCATTTGCGATCCGAGTTTCAGAATTACTAACCAAGCTAAAGAATCCGGTATCAAAATAGTTCCGATTCCGGGTGCAGTCGCCTTTATCAATGCCTTGATCGTTTCTGCGTTTCCAACCGATTCGATCTTTTTTGGCGGATTTCTTCCCTCTAAAAAAAATGAGCGTCTTTCGCGTTTGAGTGAGGTTCAGAATATTCCCGCCACGCTCTGTTTTTATGAAACTCCTCATCGTTTGGCTGACAGTTTGAGTGATTGTTTAGAGGTTTTACAAAATCGAAAAACCTGCATTGTCCGTGAATTGACCAAACTGCACGAAGAAATTATTGACGGAAACTTAGTTGATTTAGTGGCAAAAAAATTGCAGTTAAAAGGCGAAATTGTTTTAATCTTTGACCGTGAAATAATTAAAAATCCAAACGCAGAAATCGAAAACACAAAATCTATTTTTGAACGCTTTGCCGAACTGGAAAAAGAATTTGAGCGTAAAGTTGCGCTTAAAAAAGTTGCTAAAGAGTTTGGATTGAGTAAACCGGAAGCCTACCGGATTTTGCAAACTAAAAAAGTAAATTGAGGCAAAAGCAACAATTTACAGAATTTACCGCATCGAATTGATAAAAGAAAAGAAGTAGCAGTGGCAGTTGGCAGAAGCAGGGGCAGTTATTCATTAGCGGAACAGTTTCTAACTGCTGATATTTTTGCGGCTACCAGTTAAATCTGCTAATAGCTTTTTACATAATCTTTAAGCTAAGCCAGAACAATCACTATTCCTAAATTATTTGAAAACTATGAAAAATCTGATTTCCTTGCTCATTATTTTCTCGATTTGGAACAGCCTATTTGCTCCAATTTCGTCGGCTCAAAATTCAAATACGAATTCCGTTTTTACATCTGCTAAAAGCAAATCCGATGAACCGGAAAAGGAAAAGAAAGGTTTGCAGTTTCGCGTGCGTGAAGGCAAGCCCGAAGCCGTTCCGCGCACCAGTCCAACTCCTGTTTCAGCCTCAAAGTTAGGTCAATCTGAAACCGATTCGATTTTGAAACGTCTGACACCGCTTCCCGCCGATGAAAAATCAGATTTTAAATTGCGCTCCGACAGCTTGCCGCCGCCGAAAAACGGAACCATTATCAATACTAAATTCCCTGCTGACGAAAGCCAAAATCTGTCTAAAATTAATGATTCTAAACAACTTGAGGTCATTCGTTTTTCTCCAAACGGAAACGTCGGCGTAACTCCCGAAATCAGTATTACGTTTTCCCAGCCGATGATTGCCGTCACTTCGCAAACAGAAGCAAGCGAAACAGTTCCCGTCAAATTAACTCCTGCCGTTAAAGGAAAATGGCGATGGCTTGGGACGCGGGTTTTGATCTTCGATGCGGAAAATCGTTTGCCGATGGCGACCAAATTTACTGCTGTGATTCCAGCCGGAACAAAATCTGCGATTGGCGGAACTTTGACCAAAGATATTTCGTGGGAATTTTCGACCAATCCGCCGAAAATTGAATCATTTAGTGCAAAAAGTGCGACCGTCACGCGTGATGAAAAATTATTCGCTTCATTTGATCAGAACATCAATCCTGCCGAAATTCTGAAAAAAATGAGTGCGAATACAAACGGACAAAAGATTCCTTTGCGGCTTTTGACCGAAGCGGAAATGTCCAAAGAAATTGAGGAAATCAAAAAAGAAAAGCCCGAAATGTTAAAACGCATTGTCGGTTTTCGCGCGGCTGAACTGCTTCCGCCTGATTCGGTGATTTACCTTAATTTTGATAAAGGTTTACCGTCTGCCGAAGGAAATCTTGTCTCTACTGAACCGCAAGTATTTATTTTTAAGACATTTGGAATATTGAAATTTGTAAAATCTACTTGCGGTTACGAAAACAAAACAATCTGTGAGCCATCGGATAGTTGGGAAATCAAATTTAACAATTCCATTGATGAAAAAGTTTTTGACAAATCACAAGTCAAAATTGAACCATCGGTTAAAGAGCCTAATTTCTCCATTTACGGAAATGAAATAGATATTCGAGGAGATTTCAGACCGCGAACCGCTTATAAAATCACAATCTTAAACTCACTTAAAGACGATTTTGGTCAAACTCTTGGTCAGGATGTTTCAGCTCAAATTACGACTGGCGGACGCGAACCAAAACTTGAATCATCACACTATAAAGATTTTTTGACTATTGCGCCGATTTCAAAACCAATTTTTTCAGTATTTTCAACTAATTACTCAACTCTGAAAGTTAAAATTTATGCAGTTACTCCCGAAAACTATCAAGCATTTTTAGATTTCCGGCATAACGATGATGAAACTTATCCGAAATTTGGAAAATTAGTTTTCGATAAACCAATTAAAATCAAAAATATTCAGGACGAAGAAATCGTAACAGACATTAGCCTCGCACCTGCCTTAAAAAACGGAATCGGTCATGCAGTTTTAATTGTTGAACCGCCTGTTAAAGATGAAAATTTTGAACCTATTGCCAAATGGATTCAAGTTACGAATATCGGGCTTGATGCGTTTGCCGATGATGAACAGTTAAATGTTTATGTCAGCAATTTGCGGGATGGAAAACCTCTCGGCAATGTGCAAATGTCTCTTGCAAACAGTTCAAACGGCGTTTCAGACGACAAAGGAATGGCAAATCTGAAACTTTTGCCTTCCAAAAATAAAACGACGAATTATTTGATTGCCAAACAAGGAAATGATTCGGCAATCCTAACTAACGGTGAATATTACAATTACGAAGAGGAAAACGGTTGGTTTTTGGGCAATAACAAAGACTCTTTGCGTTGGTTTGTTTTCGATGACCGAAAGATGTATCGTCCCGGTGATACCGTTTCTATCAAAGGCTATTTGCGAAAAATAACAGGCGGTAAATTATCTGACATCAGCGAGTTGGCAGATGCGGTAAGTAAAGTTGATTATGTGCTGAAAGACGCGAAAAACATCGAAATCGCAAAGGGTTCTGCCCAATTAAATGCTTTCGGCGCATTCGATTTGCAGTTAAAACTCCCTGAAACTATAAATTTAGGCTATCAACGACTGGAATTAAAAACAGTCAGTAACTTAGATGAAAAAGAAACTTTCCATAATTTTCAAGTGCAGGAATTTCGCCGTCCCGAATTTGAAGTTAATACGGAGGTTGAATCTTCTGCGCCTTTTTATTTAGGCGATTCCGCCACAATTGTCACCGAAGCCAAATATTTTTCGGGCGGCGGTCTGGCAAATGCGGAAACAGACTGGGATATTTCCGCTTCGCCAACTGATTACACACCGCCAAATCGTGAAGATTTCACGTTTGGAACATTTACGCCGTGGTGGGGCTATCATTACCGAAGCGATTGGGAATCAAGAACTTCCGAAGATTTTAAGAGTAAAACCGATTTTGAGGGCAAACATCGGGTTGCGCTTGATTTTGTTAAAGCAAATCCGGCACGACCTTACAAAATCGAAGCCCGCGCCAATATCCAGGACGTTAATCGTCAAACATTCAGCGGATCAACTTCGCTTTTGGTGCATCCGTCAAAACTCTATGTCGGATTGCGAACTCCAAAAACTTTTGTTCAGGCAGGCGAACCTTTCAAACTTGAAACAATTACGACTGACATTGACGGAAAATCTGTAGCAGATGCCCCCGTTAGCATAACCGCCGAATTAAAAGATTGGCAGCAAGTAAAAGGTGAATGGCAAGATGTCGTAGTTGACACGCAAAAATGCGAATTAAAATCAGCAAGCGATGTTTCTTCGTGTGATTTTACGGCGAAACAAGGAGGAACTTACACAATTACAGCGCGAGTTTTAGACGAAAAAGAACGTCCGAACGAAAGCGAATTAACCGTTTGGGTAGCAGGCGGAAAACGGGAAACCGTAACGGATGTGCAAAAACAAGATGTCGAATTGATTCCCGATAAAAAAGAATATGAACCGAATGAAACTGCCGAAATTTTGCTCAATGTGCCGTTTTCCCCTGCCGAGGGAATGATGACATTGGAGCGTAACGGCATCGTCAAAACCGAGCGTTTTACACTTGATAAATCTTCTACCGTGCTGAAAATTCCGATTGAAGAAGGCTATTTGCCAAACATTCACGTTCAGGTAACTTTGGTTGGTGCATCATCTTTTGAATATTACGGAGATGACCGCGACAAAGACTTTCCCAAAATTCCGGCTTACGCAACAGGCGAATTGAATTTGGAAATTTCGACTGATTCACGCAAATTGAATGTTACGGCTGAACCTCTCGAAAAAAATCTCCAACCTGCCGGACAAACTAAGATAAATATTGCCGTGACAGACAATTACGGAAAAGCTGTGGCAAATTCTGAAGTCGCGCTGGTTGCCGTTGACGAAAGCATTTTGGCTTTGACCGGCTACAAAATCAGTAATCCGCTTGATGTTTTTTATCAACAATTCAATGCCAATACTAACGACACGCATTCACGGGAAGATATTTTGTTAAATTTAGATGGAATTGGTTTTGGGCGGGGCGGCGGACAAGGAAATGGAAGCGGGGATGATGAACCTCCTCCAGCAAGAGCTAATCCAGTTCTTTTATCTGGTGATTCTCCATACACTTCTAATAAACCTGCGGCAAATACTGCGGCAAATGTTTCAGCTACTCCGTCACGGGATGCATTTGAAAAACCAAAACTTCCACCATCTGCAAAAATGGATCAAGTAACTAAACCTGAATTACTTTTAGAAGTTGAAACACAAGGAAATCGAAAAGAAAAACCAAGCGAAGAGGCTTCAGATTCACTCCAAATGATGCAGCTTCGTCGAAATTTTGCGGCAACGGCAATATTTGCGCCGTCCGTTAAAACCGATGTGAACGGCAAAGCAATTGTTGATTTGAAACTGCCCGACAATCTCACCCGTTATCGAATTACGGCGGTGGCGGTGACAAATTCCAAACAATTCGGTTTAGGCGAATCAAACGTAACGGCACGACAACCTTTGCAAATTCGTCCGAGTGCGCCGAGATTTATGAACTTTGGCGATAAGATTGAATTACCCGTTGTTTTGCAAAATCAAACCGATGCGCCGATGACAATTGATGTTGCCATTCGTGCCAGCAACGCGACTCTGACCGACGGCAACGGCAAAAAAGTAACCGTCCCCGCGCAGACCCGCGCCGAAATTCGTTTTCCCGTCACAGCGGAAAAAGCCGGAATTGCCCGTTTTCAAATCGGTGCCAGCTCCCAAAATTTTGCAGACGCGGCAGAAATCGAATTTCCGGTTTACACACCCGCCACGACCGAAGCCTTTGCGACCTACGGCACGACCGACCAAAACGGAGCAATTGTGCAGCCGATTTCTACGCCGAAAGATGTTTATTCAGACTTTGGCGGTTTGGAAATTAGTTCAAGCTCAACTCAGTTGCAGGAATTAACCGATGCTTTTATTTATCTGCAATCGTATCCGTTTGAATGCTCGGAACAAATTTCTTCGCGCATTTTGTCGGTGGCGGCTTTGCGCGATGTGCTGACAGCTTTTAATGCCAAAGATATGCCGAACAAAGCTGCAATCGAAGCAAAAATGAAATCTGACATTCAGCGTTTGCAAAAACTTCAGCATTCTGATGGCGGATTTAGTTTTTGGCGCAACGATGACGAAAGTTTTCCGTATCTTTCGGTTCACGTTGCACACGCACTCGCCCGCGCCAAAGCAAAAGGTTATGTCGTGCCGAAAGAAATGAT
>JAIBCC010000016.1 GCA_019694395.1 Pyrinomonadaceae bacterium
GACTTAAATGTTGTTGCACTAAGATTCGATAACGATTTTGCAATCGTGGCTCAAGTTTTGGAACTTTTATTTCATACTTTACAATCTTATCAAAGAACTTTTCTATTTGTGTAGAAACTAATGACTGGCGTTATGGGCTACAAAAATGTCGTCGGCTTCACCAACTTATCAAACTGTTTCTAATCCTAAACTGACGTTAATTTATTCTTTAGTCGCTTTAATTGGCTAAGAGTCGAAAATGCGAAATATTTCGTCCAGGTCAAGAGTTGAATTCTTTGGAAGATTTACAGTTGCAATGCTGCCAAGATCAACTTGCCAAAATCCGCCTTGTCTTATAATTTCATCTCCTAAAACGCGATACTCGGATTCAGTAAATTTCCGCGACAACAAAAAACTTTTTGTTTTAAATTTCGACCTTTTGGTAATTTTTAGGATTTCATATTGTCCATCTTGATTAACTTTTGTTTCAAACTCAACTCCTAATTTAAGACGCGGAATAAAAACCGCATTTTCGGCAACACGAAACTTTGTCTCCGTAAGTTTTTCAACTGTAACAGTTTCTGAACATTTCAGACGCGCATCATAAATTTCAAGTTGAGTAAATTCTTCGCTCAACTCTTCTTTCCGTGTGTGTGTGACCGATACTTTCATCATTTGTTTCCTTGACCAACTTCTACTTATTAGCGAATAATTTTCTTTTATTCTACTGAAATTATCAAACCTATTATGACCAAAGTTAAACCGGATATTCGTGCAATTACGCGGCTCGTTCCGCCGAGTGGAAACCTTGTGCAGGGACAATCGGAGCTTCCGATCAATCCTGATCTAGCCAAATACGCGGCTGAAATTATTGCCGCCAGCCAAAATCATTACGGCGGTTCGGAAGGCAATAAAGATTTGCGGAAAGCCGTTGCCGAAAAGCTCAAAAAGTATAACGGAGTTGAGGTTGATGTGGAGGCTTCGCCTTTTCAGCTATTGATTACAAGCGGTGGTTCAGGCGCATTGGTCGGCATTGCCCAAGCCTATTTGACCGGAAAATCCGCCCTCGTTTTTGAGCCGTATTATCCTTATCATCGAATTATTTTGGAAGGATTTGGAGCAAAAACCGAGACTTTTTCTTTGGACAGTAATTTAACTTTTGAAAAAGATGCTTTGTTGGCTCGCTGCAAAGAATTAAAAGACCGCACCGAATTTCCGTTAAAAGCGATTATTGTTTGCACGCCCGCCAATCCGAGCGGAAAAGTGATGACGCAGACCGAGCTTGAAGCGATTGCCGATGTGGCAAAAGAACTTGATCTGCTCGTCATTTCCGACGAAGTTTACGAGCATTACGTTTACGGCGAAAATCCGCATATTCCAATCGTGACTTTGCCCGAAATGTGGGACAGAACGATTACGGTCAATTCTTTTTCAAAATCGTGGAACATTTCCGGCTGGCGTTTGGGCTACGCTTACGGCAAAGGGGAATTGATTGCGCCAGTCAATAAAGCCGTGAATTTTATTTATGTTTGTCCCGCCACTCCTTTGCAAGCCGCTTTGTCACGCGTTTTGATGGCGGAAGACGATTATTACGACAAACTGCGCGATAAATTTGAAGGCAACCGCCATTTTGTCGGAGAAGCCTTAACCGATTTAGGTTTCAAAATTTATGATTCCGGCTCGTCATTTTATTTGTGGGCGCGAATCCCCGAACAATTTGATGATGCGTTGAAATTCAATGAAATGCTGATGGAAAAAGCCGGAGTCGGAGCCACGCCCGGAAGCGCATTTGCCGACACGGACGATTGGGATGCCTATATGCGGATCTGCATTGCGCGTGAAGATTCGCTTTTGGAAGGTGCGATGGCGAAAATTAAATCAGTTTTGGGCTGATTTGAGTTGAGGAAGTTGAGGAAGAAAGAAAAGATTTTTACTTCCTCAACTTCCTCAACTTCCCAAACTTCCCAAACTTTCTAAAACATATAATTTTGCCGCAAATAAGCGTGTTTGAATCCGATTGAGGCAAAGTTTTGATACGGTTCGGTATTCATTTCGGGCGCAGGTTTTTCGATGTCCATCACGATTAACTTTGCGCCCATTTCCAAAGCATCTTCGACCATTGCCTGACACAAACGAAAATCCGTTTTATAGTCTGGAATCATAATTCCCGGAACCGGCGCGTCAATTCCAAACCACGCCAAACCGTCTTTGCCTAAAAACATCGTTCGCGCCGCCGTGATTTTTCCGTCAATCGTTTCGATGTAATGATGCCAACCGTCGCTTTCATTCAAATTAGCTAACCACGGAGCTGTCGGCAAACCGTAAATATTGCTGACGAAGTTTGCCCATTCAAGTCTGTTTTCATTCGTTACTTTTTGAATATTTTCGCGGTTTGCTGAAATTTTCAAAGGCGAATTGTCACGATAAATTCTTTCCCAACCGCTGCGGATCTGTAAACCTTTGGCAGACAGCATTTCGGGCAAATTTTCAGGCTGTAAAAACGGATTGTAGTGAACGTAGATTTTCGGAGAATTTGCTTCGCGGTAAATCGCTAAAATTTTGTCCAGTTTTTCTTCTGTGACGGTTTCGCGTAAACCTAAATTAATGACGGCGTTAAAATGCGGAAAAGGAATTTTTCGGCAGAGAAAAACGACTACCTCATCAACTTTTTGAATTTCCAAGCCAAATCTTTCGGCATAATCGGCAGGCGCATTTTCAAACATATTTACCCAGGCGTTGAGGTCTGTGGTTTCAAGCGTCCGGGCAAATTCGGGGGTAATTTTTTCAGTAATCATACTTGCAAAGTTCGTTTTGATTTGAAATTCGGATGCAAGAAAATTACTGAGTTTTGAGCAATTCGTCAAACAGATCTAAAGCCGTTTTGATGTTTTGTTTATTGCGATGAAAACCGCCGTGATCGCCGTTTTTATCTTCCATCGCTAATTTAACCGTGCCGCCGTATTTTTTGATAAATTCGCCTGTCCGACGCATCGCGGGACATCCGTCACGGTCAGGATTCGGGTCGTTCATCCCGCAAAATGTGATCCAATTCGTTCCCGTAAAAGGTTTTTCGCCGAATTTTCCCGAAGTTAGTTCACGATACATCGGATAATTTTCTGAAGCACCACCGGAATTCGATAAGGTCACGAGAAAGTAATTATTTTTTGAATCGCGGTCAAAAAGCGTGATGTAATAGCTGTTAGCCGAGCCGCGACTGAATCCGTGAAAGAGAGATTTTTGTGGCTGCACACCTTCTTTTTTGAGAGCTTTGTCCAATTCCCGATAGGCTTCGTTCGGCATATAATAATCGTTAGGCGGCGGATTTCCTTCAAAATACCACTGCAACGCCAAAATTCCGTGACCGTGCTTTTTCACCTCATCATACCACAGATAAAATTCATTAAAAACATTGCCGTTACTGCCGTGCATCGTAACAATCATCGTCTTATCTGCTTTGGAATTTGGCAGAGACCACAGCAAATAAAAGCTTTTCCCGTCAGCCGTCGGCAAAATCTTTGCGCCTTTATCAAAAGCAAAACGATAGCGTTCAGTGTCGTGCTGTTTTACTTTTTCAAGTTGATTTTGAATGTTTTCGGGAAGATTTTTTGTGTCTTGCGCGGGTGCGAAACCGATTGAAATTAGGACGATTAAAATAGTGGCAAACAATCTCATAGCCTTTTGACGTAGAAATAGATAATTTGGTCGAGAAATTTATTGCCCGTCATCGCCGATTGCTTCAACCGGGCAAGCATCACGGGCTTCTTCGCAAAGTTCTAATTCTTCAGGGGTTTCAGGCTGATGATAGACAAAAGAATAACCGTTTTCATCATTGCGGGTGAAATTTTTCGGTGCGGTATCACGGCAAACATCGCAATCAATACATTCGCGGTCAACATAGAATTTGCCGCGAACATTGTCTTTTAATCTATCTTTTATTTCAGCCATTTATTTCACAGTCGCGATACATTCGATTTCCACTCGTGCGCCCAAGGCTAAACCGTTTGCGCCGAAAGAGCTGCGAGTTGGCAGGTTTTTAGTAAAATAAGTTACATAAACTTTATTCATCTCCGCCCATTCTTTCATATCCGCGATCATCACCGTGCATTTTATCACGTTATCCATCGAAGAACCTTGTCTTTCGAGAGCGTGTTTGATGTTTTCCAGAGTCTGTTTAGTTTCCTGTGAAATTCCTCCCGCTACAAGTTTCCCAGTTGCATCAGTTCCGATCTGTCCAGAAAGATAAATTACATTGTCAATCCGCACCGATTCGGAAAACGGATAGCCTTTGAGGGTTTCCGACGAAAGATATTCGACTTGGCTTCGTTCGTATTTATTCGGAATTGGATTGTCGGGCGTTTCTGCTTGCCAAAAAATTGTCAGCACCCACCACCGAGTTCCGTCAAAGAGCAATTGAAAACTGTTGATTCCGCGCAGGAACGGCTTTTCATCGTCTTTGCTGTGTCGTGCTTCGTAGGTTGAAAAGGCTTGGACAATATTGCCGTAAGAATCAGTTTTGCGGGCAATTTCCTTTTCATAAAAACCCTGTTTGGCAAAAATCGGTTCGACTCGTTTGATGTAGCCTTCTGTATTCAAAGGATTTGCGCCGAAAATTTGAGTTTGGGCATCTTTGCTGGTCGGAATCATTCGGGCATCTTTGTAAAAAAGCGAGCGAAACCTGTCCCAATCGCGTGGTTGTCCCGCATCGCCCGAAATTACGTCATAAACGGCTTTCATAATCGCATCAACCGAAGCAACATCAGCCGGATTTGCAGGTTTTACATCAGTTTGTTGTGCCATAATATTTGGTAGAAAAAATAAGCAAAGTGCAATTGCTAAAAGTTTAGTTTTCATAAATCTTTATTTACTTTTTACTTTTTACTTTTTACTTTTTACTTTTTACTTTTTACTTCTAAAAGCCTGTTTGCGCGTTCGTTTGAGACCGAGTTTGTCTTCGATTTCGCGTAGTTTACCGCTTAATTCCAGAACTTCGCGTTTGTTTGTTGGTTTTCCCTGGATAATTTCCTCGCATTTTCGCATCAGATTATAAATTTCCAATTCATTTCGATTTAATCGTTCGGCAATTATTTTGGCTAATTCTTTGCGCGAACTTGCGTAATTATCAATTCCGAAAAATCTCGTTACGGAACGCCGAAATTGGGAAAAAATATTTTCGAGAGCTAAATCAAACGCTTTGGTTCTTTGCTGAAGCTCAGCCATTGCCGAAATATATTCCAGTTTTGAAAGACGGTTTGGTTCATCAGCAGGTAAAAAGCGGGCAAAACGGCGGCTTTGCGAAAATAAAACTACTCCGATTAACAATAAAATTTGACCGATGATTGCCAAAACGGGAGTTCCTGCAAAATACTTCAACAGTTGATTTGTATTTGCGCCGTAGCCTTGGTGATATTCGTCAAAAGCTATCAAACCTTCACGCGAAGTGGCAATATTCATTGCTAATTGTGCGTTATCAACCAAACTGATTCCGGCATTTGAAACAATATATGGATCGGATAAAAAAACAATTTGTCCCGCCCCGTATTCAAAATCCACCAGAATCGTTTTTTTATCGTTTGCCAGATGCACGAACGGGGCATTGACTTCAAAATTTTCGGATTCTATTGGCGGAGGTTTGACAGCCGACTCCGTTATTGTTTTTGGCGGCGGCAATTTATAGATCGGCGTAATCGAAGCTGCCGGAGAATTCGTCGGCTTGGCAACAGGCGGCGGCGCATCGTTTCTGGCTACTACAACAGGTTTCGGAGTTGGTCCTGAAGAAAGTCCAAAGGTGGTTTTTGCATCTTCGCCAAAGAATTTAAGATCAATTGATGACGCAAAACGCGATGGTTGAACCGCATTCACATTGCGAGTAAATACGCTTGGCTGAGAAGGTTTAATTGCTGCGGTGCCGCCAGTCATTTGAATTATTTCCGACGGATCAACTCCAAAAGTGGAATCTTCGTTCGGAACGCTGGTAATTGACCAATTAGCTGTGGTTGAGAGCAAATCTTTCGGCGGCTCGCGGTCAATAATTACAAGTCTTCCGCCGTTTGAAACCCAACTCAGAATTTGTTCGGTTTCGGTTTCATCAATTTCGAGCCGGGTTCTGCCGATAATTACTAAAGTATTTATCTTGTTTTTCTCATTGGAAAGTTCAAAAGGCGATTCTTGCCAGCGAGTAACTTTGCTTCCCGTTTCCGCCAATAAATCGTAAAAAGCGCGGGTTCCGGTTGCGCCCGTGTTAAAAGTTGAGCGATTGGCAGAACTTTCTTCATCAGCTTCGGTGTCTTTTTGGACATACGAGGCAGCATTTAATCCGATGAGCAAAGCCACCAGAAAAATCAATGCCAAAACGATGAGAAACTTTTGTTTCATAATTACTAAAGCTGCGATGTGAAAAGGCGCAAAAGTGGAAAAGTAAATTGATTCGCGGCAACAACCTTTATTTTTCAATTAATTAAAACTGTTCCCCTTTTCCTCTTTTTAAGCTTTTTCACTTTTTAAAACCGTCTGTTTGTAAGTTTGCTTAAATTCTTCCCAATCCTTTTCCTCAGTCGGATTTAGACCATACCAATTTTTTTCAAAACTAGTAGTTAATGTGTTCATTTCCGAAAAAATCTCTTTGCGCTTGCGAACGTCGCGCAGATAATCCCGATTGGTTTTATAACGGGCTAAGCCGATTATTTTTCTATCGCTTAATTCACATAAAAGAGCGATATATCCTTTCCGAATCGCACCGCGCAAATTTCCTTCCTGAGCGAGATTTTCCGCTTGAGCAAAAATATTGTGCGAAGTCTCTTCGGCAGCTATTGTTTCACCCAAAATAACCCGAGTCGTTTTTTTTAGTTTATCTCTGGTTTTAATTTTGTTCAGGAAAAACGGGGCAAAACGATAAATTACGAATCCGATCAAACCTAAAACCACTACATAAAGAACGATTTGCAAAAAGGACGAAATCGGTTGAACTCCTTCCGACACATCAGACGGTTTAACATCCGGGCTGGGAAACATTTGCCTGACCCATTCCCAAAATTCGCGCCATTTCCGACGCAAAAAACTTTCTTCTTGCTCGGTTGGCTTTTGATACTCAGGTCGGCGGAGAATTTCGTCGAGTTTTTGTTTATTTTCGTTTTTAGTTCGATTAGATATTTCCTGTTTTTCAAGTTCGGTCAGTTTAGTTTCCAAAGCCGAAAGCCGTTGAACTGTTTCATCTATAATCAAAGTTCGGTTCTTTGATTTGTAAGGCTCTTTGTCAAACTGGTTTAACTTGTCAAAAACCCAACTGTGATTGACTTCAAAACTTGCGCCTTGTAATTCTATTTTCTCGGTTTGCCCTAATTTTTTTTGAATTTCTTTAATAATTTCGCGTTCAAAGCGAATATTTGCCGTCTCGGATAATTCACTATCTGTAAAAGCTAAACCTCTGATGGTGTCTCTTACTTCAGTAATTTTCTGACGATATTTATTTAAATCAATGGCAAAAACGGAGAATGAACAGAGCGACCAGACAATAGCGCAAAAGAGAATCCGGTGAAATTGATGAGTGATTTTAGCCATTTAATCCAAGCGTTGTAATCGAAGAATTTGAAGAAGATTGATTGTTATTCGGCGGATTGACAAAAGACTGATTTGCCAAAGCCGGCTGCAGCGGATTGGAGTATTGGCGCGGAACTGCCGGAATCTCGCCTAGATTTCGTGCCGCCATCAATTCAATATCATAGCCTTCGTGCCGCACCCGTTCATCTACATAGAGCAAACATAAACCGATCATCCAAATCGGCATCATCAAAATTAAACTTGCCTGTGAAATTACCTGACGGGCAATCATATACCAAGCCGGTAAAGCATCTGCATCAAATCGAAAGATCTCAATTCCATTCAAATAAGCATACCACCCAAGCGGAACATAAAAGAGTAATAATGCCGAATAAGTTGCCAAAATCGTAAAGCCGAAAAGTGCGTAAATTCTTTTAACGTTTCCGCTTGCCAGATTCATACTGCGACCCATTGCAGAACCGATACCTTGTCCTTCGACCAGCATAATCTGCGGAACATATGCAAAACGCGAAGCAATTAAAAAGAAAACCCAACCAACTCCAAATGCTCCGGCTACTCCGAAAATAACCGAAATAATTGTAGCTACCAACGGTGAAAAGCTAAACGCAGCAACAATCAGCATTATTAATAAAACTACAAGTATTAAGCCGAAATAAATTATAAAAAAGCCAATCAAACCTAAAATGAAGACAATAAGAATCGAAGCAAAGAGAAGTCCAAAAAATCTGGAGCGGGCGTTTGCGTAAGTTTCTTTAAAGCTGATCTTTTCAGCAAATAAAATATGCCGCACAAAATTGCGCGAGGCTCCTCCCATTATGATTAAAACTGCGACGCTTTCCCAAAACCAGATAACGAGATTTCCAAATCCGGTAAATAACACTGCGAAAAATGCCTCATCACCCTTTGGCTTGGCACTGATTCCGAGAAACTCCCGCCCAAGCATCGTCCAGCCAATTGAAATAAGGGTTCCAACCAAAATCGGCGGCGCAGCTATCCAAACAAATGTCCAAAAATTATTGCGGTAAAAACGAACTGCACGATCAATCAAATCGCCTGCCCCAAATGGCGTGATAGAAAGCGAGGAATGTGTAGTATTGACAGGCATTTGAGGAATTCTAACATAAAGATTAGGTTGCTGAAAGCATTAAAGAAAAAAGGTGTTGCCTAAACAAAGACAACACCTGAAGGAATCGGATAAACCGAAATAATCAGCGAATTAGAAGTTAAAACGAGCTGCAAATTGCATAACTCTTGGAGTGTTGGTGCCGGTAAGCTGTCCAAAAGTAGTGCTGGTAATGCTTGGGAATTGCGAAGCCGGAGTAAAGTATGGATGATTCAAAACGTTGAATGCTTCCGCTCTTAATTCCAGATTCGTTCTTTCAGTAATGCTAAAGGTTTTGAGCAATGACATATTTAATACAAAGGTGCTCGGACCATTGAATACTGAACGTGACATATTTCCGGTTTGTCCCGGGTTGACTGCAAAAAATGCCTCACCTGAGAACGAAGTCGGACCATTCACTGAATAACCTTCTGACGCGCGACCGGTGGTCGGATTGATAACAGACGGATTGATGTAGTAAATGTTTCCATTTGCTTCAAAGTATCCGACTAAATCCTTGATCTGATCATTGGTCAGATTAGTGAACGGAGTCTGTCTGCCTGAACGTCCGTTACGGTTCAGAGTTCCGCCTGTGTAAACAAAGGTGATAGGTGCACCTGATCCCATTTGGAGCAATCCGCCCATTCTCCAACCGCCGAGAATTTGATTAACGATGCCGCCTTGGTTAAGGAAATATCTTCCTTTACCGAACGGTAAATCATAGATCGCGTTCAGGTTGAAAGTATGAGTTTGATCGTAGTCGGCGCGTGAAACATCCCATTGTTTATTGAGATTATCAAGATAAGGCTCAATCAATGTTTGTGATGTTCCGATAGCATTGGTCAAGTTTTTAGAGAAGGTGTAGTTGGCTTGCAAATACAATCCTTTGTCAAAACGACGACGAACTTCCATTTGGACTGAATTGTAGTTATACCAACCATCATTACCAAACCAGTTAGCTACTGCCGTTCCCGGATTAGGTAACAATTTTAAATACGGAACGTTGTTCGGAGCCGCAGCTGTTGGATGATTGTTAAATCCTCCATTGATGAATGAAACAGCCAAATCAGCGGGAGTTCCGCCGGCTAAAGCATTATTGAATGTGGTGGCACTAAGTCCGCCTGTTCCAATGGTCAAACGACCTGCTCCCGGGGTTGCGCCACCGACTTGGTTGGCACCAGCGGCGGAACCGTTTTGGAAAATGGTCAAGGCTTGGCATCCAGCCACTGTTGCGGGATTACAGAAAGCAGTTGTTCCGGTCAAAGCCAGATTTGCTCTGGCACGTTCAAAATCTGTTAAGAATCCATTGCTGCGAATATCAACTTGGTTATAGTCAACACTTCTAGTCAAGTTGTTGCTGCGAGTTCCAACGTAACGAATTTCAATAGCCGTATTGCCCAAAACTTCACGTTGATAGCCGAAACTGTATTGTTCAACCATCGAGGTTTTGATGTTTGGATCAATAATTGAAATAGTCGCAGGCGAACCGGTAGCATACGGTGCAATGTTATTGCTCAAATAAGATTTAGGTAAGGTCGGAATTGTCGGAGCAGTAATAACGGGAGCGGCACCCGATGATAATCTGAGGTTTAAGTTTGCGCTTGTTCCGGCGGTATTCAACGCACTGACCCCTGTTGAACCGAGACCGGAGTTGTTTGCATTAGCATTTCTGATTGATGTAACGATCGAGTCATTGGCATAGATTTGGCTGTATCCGCCACGGAAAGTAGCTTTTCCTTCACCGCCAATAATCCATTTCCAGATACCTGAGTCAAAGCCGGTATTGTATGCCAGACCAACTGACGGAGCAAAGTTATTCTTATCAGTTTTGTAATAAGCATAATTCTTTGATCCGGCATTTCCGCCAACTTGTTGGTAGTTTCCTGTTGGGGTCAAAATAGTAGCAACAGGATCATTACCTGTTAAAACCGGTTCCAGAGCAACCCCGTTGGCAATTCGTAACGCCGGATATAATTCGTAGCGAAGACCTGCTGTAACAGTCAAATTGCTGCGAAGTTGCCATCTATCCATTGCATAAGCTTGATGATTTTCATAACGGAAAGGTTGGAATAAGCGGGTTGCCGCAAATCCTGAATTAACATCAGCAATATTAAATGTTTGGCTGGCACCATTAACAATACCGCCTAACAATGACATTAATCCGTTTGCCGTTCCCAAATTAGTAGTTCCGATTCCACCATAGCTGGTAAAATTAGCAGTTGTAAATTGCGGGGTAGCCGAACCTGTTCCAATAGAGTAAGTAGGAACAATACCTGCATCATTATAGGAATCAACTTGGTAGTATTGCATTTCTCCGCCAAATCTTAACGAATGACTGCCTTTGACCCAGTCCAAGTTATCACTGAAAGTGCGGTTTCTGGTTTTTCTACCTTGTGAAAGGAAAGTATTTTCCGGGAATGTTACTAATGGAATTGACAACAAGTAGCTTGGAGATGCGTCCGTTTTGTCAAAAGGAACATCACTGTTGAAAAATCCGCCAACAAATTCATTGACAATATTCGGAGCAATTGTTCTGACATATCCGAAAGTAAATTGTTGATTAGTTGAATACTGAATTACATTAGGAATTTCTGAGAACGTAGTTGTATCCGCATCAGGGCGCAAGTTACTTTCTCTGTTCCAGCTATAGATTCCTTTAAAAGAATCTCTTTCAGTAGCATTTACATCAACGCGGATAGCATACTGATTACGCTCTTGGTTAGATTTACGGTTAGTTAAACGATAACCTGCCGTATTCAATCCATCGCCGCCGGTAAAGTTACTGGCTGTTGCTAATTTTGAAAGAACACGGTTTTGGATAATGGGATCAACTGTAGTCGGAATCCCAGCTAACCCAACTCCGTTAGCAAATTGCAGAATATTAGAGATGGTGCAGGTCGGAGCAGTTCCGCCGGTCCATTCAGGACAGGTTACGGATGCGCCGCCAACAGTAGTATTGATGGCTGCACCTTGTGCTCCACGGGTATATTTGAATGCACCGCCTAAAGCAGAAGGAGTCAAAATCGTTCTGGTAATGTTTGAGGCAGTTGATACCGGATCTTTAATTCCTTCATAGCTGAAGAAGAAAAAGCCTTTATCTTTATCAAAAGTCGGACCGCCTTCTCCAAAATGCGGAATAAAAGGAATTGGTCCGCCGATTTTGCCGCCGAATTGATTTCTGTTTCGGAAAGTTCTCGGACTCTTTAAATTACCAACTTGCTGTCTTCCGGCTAAAACTTCCGTATCGGTTGCTGTATATCTTCCGGCACGATTGTTGAAAAAACTGTTAGCACCGAAATGTGAATTACGGTTGTAGGCAAACAAAGCTCCTGAAAAATCTTTTGTTCCACGCGGAGTAACCAGTTTGATCTGGGCACCACCATAACCTTGATCGGCTTCTGTATTTCCGGCAATCAAAGTAAATTCGCTGGTATCGTCAACCGAAGGTCTTCCCGGAGCAAAGTCTGTAGCATTAGTCCGAATGAATGCGTCCTGAATGTTGATACCATCACGAGTAATATTTGTCATGGTGGTTCTCATTCCGTTAATACTTGTATTTTGGGAAGGGTTGCTGGCTGTTCCGGCTTGTAATGTGACTAATCCTAACGGATCACGGGTCACAAGCGGTAACGATAAAATTTGCTTGGTGCTGACCGTATTACTGATTTGTGTCGTGTTTGAACTGACAACATCTGTTCCTGCTGTAACTGTAACACTTTCTTGGACTTGTCCAACTTCAAGTGTGACCGGCAAAGTAGAGGTTCGGGCAACGTCCACCTTTACATCAGTAGCAACAAACGTTTTAAATCCTTGTGCAGAAATTGTTAAGGTGTATGTTCCAAAATCCAAAATCGGAAAAAGGAATTCACCGTTCTCATTAGTTTTTACAGTTTGGCTTTTACCGGTGCTGGTGTCTTTAGCAATAACTGTTGCTCCCGGTAAGAGTCCGCCATCAGGACTTGAAACAGTTCCTGATAAACGCCCTGAAGTTTGAGAAAAAACTAATCCGACACTTAACAAAATCGCAATTATAACGAAAGTTAATTTTTTCATTTAGTCTCCTGGTTTTATATTTTGATTCTCTTTTGTGATTAAATTTTCAGTAGTTTTTTTACTTAACTACCGCTTGGCTTTGACAACAAAAAATGCTGAAAAAGTTCAGTAACTTGGATTACATTTGTGCAATAACTATGCCAATTTTAGAAAGGTTTAAGCGTAAAAATGGTAAAAAATAGGACAGAATCCAGATTTTTGAACAGTGTTTTCAATTATTTACAAGGAGCACAAAAAGAGAATAATTTTTTTTTAGGTCGGTAATTTCAAGAGTAAATATCCAATGGTTTGGATTGTATCCAACAGAGTGTTTTTGAGTAAATTTCGAAAAATGAATTTTCGGATTTTCTCCGAATTTCTAAACGAATTTTTTGTTTGTATTGAGGAATAATAACAATGACGAGGGACTTATTTTTGGTCAGAAAACGGCAAATCTATTTAAAATTTGAGTAAAAAGAGAGAAGGCATTTAACCTTCTCTCAAATGACGATCAATGTCCAATTTTAGAAATCATACCGCAAAGCGAACTGCATAACTCGCGGAGAACTTTGGGAGCCTGTAATACGTCCAAACGTGGTTGAGTTAAGAGTAAGATCAGGTGCACCAAAGAAGTTACTGTTCGTTAAGTTATAGGCTTCGGCACGAAATGTTATAAAGTGATTTTCTGCCCATGGCGCTTTGAATTTTTTTGATAAAACTGCATCAATATCAAAGAATCCTTGAGTGCGGAAAATATTTCTGTTCCCAACTTCGCCGTGTCTTGGATAACGTAAAGATGCCATAACGGCTGCTGCATCGGCAAAGTATTGAATACCGGTTCCTTGGTCACGAATATTAGTTGCAAAGTTAGTATTGCTGCCTGTCAAAACTGACGGAACTCCTGCATTTGCCCCTGTAAATTCCGTAACCGACCAGGCTAAAGAATATGAAGTAACAGGTAAACCTGAACGTGCTGTGAGAATACCTGAAAGAGTCCATCCGCCAACCAGAGCATTAGCCCACTTGGGCATATTTCCGCCAAAAGCTCTTCCCCGACCGATTGGAAGCTCCCAAATACCATTGGCATTAAAGAGATGACGAATATCAAAATCGGCGTTACCGCGACCGGCAGTAGTATTGAGCGCATCAAAAACCAAGCCTTCAGAGACAGCATTCGTTATGTTTGATTGATTATCAATTGAATGCGACCAGGTATAGTTGGCATCAAACTGAAATCCTTTTGAGAAACGTTTGCGTAAACTGACAAGCATTGCATTGTAGTTTGAATAGCCTTGATTCGTTACATAAGCATTTACCGCAAATTGTGAGCCTAATCCGACATTTGGATTAAGTAATCCATTTTGGAATAAAACGGTAACCACATCAGCAGTTCCGCCTTGAGCAACTAAATCAGGAATAAAGTTAGCTAACAGCTGTGTGCAGTTTGCGCCTAATCCAAATTGATTACAGTTTGCTCCGTATGTGGCATTTGCTGCTGATTTTATTTGATTTTCCAACCAGGGCTGCGGAGTCAGCGAAGAAACAGCAACTCCGGCATTCAATTGAGCTTGAACCGCATTAAGCGCAGCTATCATAAATTGACCGGAAGCCGGATCTTTGAAATCCACTATCTGCGAAGCGTCTGATTGCGCAAAGAGTTTACGGGCTTTTCTTCCAACATATGAAGTCGTCAAAATCATATTACCCGGCACTTCGCGCTGGTAGGTCAAATTCCATTGATATGAATATGGAATTTGGAAATTCTGAGCGACTGCATAGTTGTAACTTCCGGTTGCCAATCCTTCAGCATCTGGCGTAAATGGTTTGGTAATGGTCGGCGCAACATTCTGAACAGGTAAGCTGTTAATGCCGGTAAATCTCGGATCTGTCAAAAGAGCCGTTACCGGATTCAGATTACCGAATGTTCTTGAAGCGTTATTATCAAACAAATATCCAAGTTGATTTTGAATAAAGGTAATAGCACCACCTACCCGGTCATAAACCATCGAAGCGCCGCCGCTGATAACGGTTTTTCGATTTCCGAATATCGTGCCCAAGAAACCGTTTTCAAATGCCGGATTATAAGAAAAACCGAATCGCGGTGCAAAATTATTTTTATCGGTAGCATACATCGGTCTTCCGTTATTAGCTTTACCGATCAAATTGTATGACAAAAGCGGAGTAGCATTTACACCACTGATTCCAGCCTGACCATTGGCAATTCTTTTGGCAAGCAGTGCCTCAAAGTCGACATCGTTTCCTGACTGGAGCCCATTTTTTTCATACGGAGCCGGATACAGATAGTAACGGAAACCTAAATTCAAGGTTAAATCATTACGTATCCGCCAATTATCCTGAGCATAAAACTCATATTCGTTGTAAACGTAATCAGTTGTTCTTCCGCTTCCAAGAGGATTCACGGTTCCATCCGTCTGATATGTGTAGTTTGTGTTTAAGGAAGCCAATCTTCCCAAAAGGAAAGTAAAAGCCGAATCAAAATTCGACGTTGCAGTTGAGCTGCCCGGACGAAGTCTGTTCGGATCGTCATTTCCGGCAGCAGTTGAACCTAAAGTCGGACGCAGGGAAGCGTTAAGTGTGGTGGTTAAACCGCCAAGTCCTAAACTTGCAAAATTAAAGTCATTAATTAAAGTTGATCTTTGACGAATCGGTTTAAACTGTGCGCCGAACTGAATAGTGTGTGAACTAACTGTCCAGGTGACATCATCACGAAATGTCGGGGTGGTAACATAACGATTTTGGAAACTGATGCTGGCAAACGGACTGCTGATCACCGGAAAGGTAAAACTGGTCGGAAATGCTGCAGAGGTCGGGACAGGGAAGTCCCAGGCTTGTTTTGAAACTCCGGCAGTTATGATGTTGGTAAGTGAAGAATTAATAACCCAGGTATGTCCGGCAGCGATCTGATAACTTTTATCGATCAGCTGAGCACTGTCGCCGTCACCCGGAAATAATTCAATTGAGTTGGTTTGAGCATTTCTTGTAATCGTCGCCCGTCCGAATAAGGTTTGATTTTTGGAAATATTCCAGTCAATTCGCGGAGTGTAAGTGTTATTACTCAGGGTTACAGGCGCATTGAATCTGTAAAGCCCCGTATTAATTCCATCTCCTCCGGTAAAATCATTCGCTAACGGATAACGATTATTGATAAATGTTAATAGAGCTTGATTAACACCAACCCCTCTGGGATCAAGCGCAGCAACCTGTGCTTGGGTCAAAAAAGTAATACATTGCGGATTGGTATCCAGACGAACCTGTCCAATCGGAATTGCCGAGCAGCCTGGAGCATCATTTAAGAAACCGATTCTGCCTTCACGCAAATTCTGTAACGGAACAGTTCGGGTGACCGAGGTTTGCGATGCATCGCGCCGTCCTTCGTAATCAAAGAAAAAGAAAATTTTATCTTTTCCGCTTTTGAACATCGGTCCGCCTTCGCCGAAATTAGGAAGCGTCAACGGTCCGCCGATACTGGCTCCAAATTGATTTCTTAATAATTTTGGTCGGGCAACTCCATTTTTGTTGTTAAAGAAACTATTAGCCGAAGTTGCATTGGTTCGATAGTATTCGCGTAATGAACCGTGATATTGGTTATTACCGGATTTAGTGGACAATTGAATTTGTCCGCCGCTGCTGCGTCCTTCCGACGCATTCGGATTCGTTGTTACGGCTCTAAATTCCTGAACCGAATCAATCGGTAAATTCCCGACTGTCACAAATGCCTGTCCGGTTGCCTGATCATTGGCATCAATTCCATCAACTGTAATATTTCCCTGGTCAGCGCGTGCTCCGGTGACTGAACCGACCCGGTTGGTTGCACCTGTGCCGACGTTATTACCGATAACGCCTGGTTGCAAACCGATCAAAGCTGCCGGATTATCACGAAGTTGAATTGGCAGTTCGCGTAATTGTCGGCTGCCGATAACATTTCCGATACTGGCATCGGAAGTGTTCAACGTCGCATCGCCGGAAGTTGTTGAAACTTCGACCGTTCCAGAAACTTGTCCGGTGGTCAATTGAACATTTTGAGTCTGAATTTGTCCGATACCGAGCTGAACGTCATTTAAAACATAGGTTTGAAAGCCCTGTGCAGTAAAAGTCAGTTTATAACCGACGCCCGGTTGGATATTATTAAAAGTATAAACACCTTGATCATTTGATTTGGTGGTTATTTCCCTTGAGGTTTTAGTGTCTGTTAATTTTACCTCGACTCCGGGAACTAAACCTCCGTTTAAATCAGTTACAACTCCAGTCACCCCGGAAACAGCTTGTCCCCAAGCAATGAGAGGAGAAATTAATAAAAGCAGCGACATCATCAATAATGATGATATTTTTTTTGTTTTTTCGATTATTGCGTCGCTAAAATTCAAAACCATACCCATACTCCTTGATTTCATTTTTTGAATATTTACTAAATTAGCGAATTTTCTATGGCAATAATTGTTCCAAACTCAGAATTCCTTAATTTATTGAGATTTAAAAAATGTTTGTAGGAGATATTCCTACAAAAAAATGGGCATATATTCAAAAAAGTGGAAAATGTGGGTCTTGAGACATCTCAAACATTGGATTATATCTAATATAATGAATAAATAGAGCTACCTTTGGGTAATTTGTTTGACGATAATTGAGAGGCAATTATCAGACATTATCTGACAAATAAATTTTGAAATTAATAGATCAGGTAAAAGCAGAATGGATGGTTGAATGTAAAAAAGATAGTTTCAACATCCATTATTCGGGATGAAAAAACTATCTTTTTGAATAGGGCAGTAGATATTTTCAGGAACTTACTTTTTCACATTTTCAATTTTAGTTGCCAGAACATCGTTATAAGCGCAAATCGCAACTTTTTGAGGTGCTTGCGGTAATTTAAGCTCTCCTATATCCAGAGTGGAATTACCGGCTAAAGTTACATTTCCTAAATAAATCCATCCTTTGCCAAAGTCTGCATAGAGCGGAACTAACATCACAAAATTATCGGAAACACCTGATTGGGTGAGCTTTCCGCTCAGAGTGTCTCCATTAAGAGAATATTCAAATTTATAAGCCGGAACATCTGTGCCGTAAACCCATTCATCAAAGAACCAATCAATCGTTTTATTTTGGTCAATGTCCATCTTTGGAGTCATATGTTTTTGGACGATTGCTTTAAAATCTTCGGTTGAAACGTCTTTATTATAATGAGTTGCCGTAAAATCTTTCATCATCTTTATAAATTCGACATCGCCGCCGGCTTTTCGGTCATACATCATCATCCGCAGCATATGCAGAATATAGGCTCCTTTCGGATAAATTAAATATCTCGCAACATTGCCGGTTCTGCCGCTGTTCAAACGATAGCCTTGAGTCACCGGACCAACCGTGTAAGGTTTTTTATCACGGGTGGCAGGACTGGCATCAACGATCAGTCGTCTTTGCTCCTCCCAAAAATCAATAAATTCTTTGGGGTCTTTTTTAACTGCCTGAATATACAGCGAGGCAGATAATTGAGCAAAACCTTCGCTCATCCATTGATCGTGGTAACTTGACCAGCCAACCGTGTGTCCCCACCATTCGTGAGAGACTTCATGTGCCGCAACTTCTTTCCAAAAAGTGCTGGTTCCGCCTCTGATTCCATATATTTGAGATCGTAAAGTCCCATCCAGATAGGCAGTAAAAGGCATAAAAATCAAAGTTGCCCAGGCTTGTCCGAAATTGTCCGCCGGCTGTTGCGACATGGCAATTCGTTTGTGCGGCAATTTACCAAAATAAAGATTGTAAATCTTGGAAGAATTTTGGGCTTCGGTCAAAACATTAGACATTCCCGAAATTGTGTTGGCAGCATCCAAGGTTGTAAAAGTAGTTCCGCCGCGGCTTTCAAAATCCCTGATCTGGTTCAGAAAATCCTTAAAGTATCCCGGCATTTCGCCATTGGCATAAACTTCGAGTAAATATCCTGTATCGGGATCGGTTACTTCTTTTTTCTTAAAATCTCCGTAGTTGAATCCGGCAACTGCCATTTCAACACCTTTGGTTGACCATTTTTCAACTTTCAGATCGCCTTCTATCTGGGGCGGCTCTACTAATTCGCCGATTCCGATCATCGTAAATTTTTTGGGATAGTGAAATTTAATGTCGAAAGTAGCACGGTCGCCAAATTGAGTTCCGCCGTTGTTCGGATACCAGGTCGAACGCGGGATTAAAATAAAGTTTCCGCTGCCTATATCACGGAGTGCATTAGTTCCCTCATATTCAAAAGTCAAATTAAATGGTTTTCCGACTTCTTTGGTTGCCGGCAGAATCACACTAAGTTGACTGTCACGATTTGGTTCTTCCTGAATAAAATCAAGTTCTTTGCTCTCTTCATCCAGAATTCGTTTAACCCGTAAGCTGGGAAACAGATCAAAAGGCAAAACTCTTTGTCCGGGCGAGAGAAGTTTCATCGTTACTTTATCGACAGAAATAAGTTTTTCGCCGCGAATTGCCAGATCAATATTGTGATCCGTCAAATCAAATAAACGGCGGTCAGTTGAACTTTTTGCCGTTCCTTTTTTGTATTCGTCAGCTAAATGAAACGCTGTCCAGATTCCTCCTTTTTCCCGGTCGTAATCAAGGAGCATAACCTGTTCAGGCGAGACATTATCAATTCCCAACGGATCCATTTGATAAAGTAATTTGCTGTATTTTTTCCCGTCAATAAATGCCATAAAAAATCCGGGACGCGGCGGAGAATATGCGTCAAGCAGAATTCGTGCAGGCATATTGTAACGAAATTGGATTTTTAACAAATCTTCTTTATCTCTGAAAGAGTCTCTGGCTTGATTTGCCCGTGAGCCGTTTGAAGAAATTGTTCCGTTTGGTGAGCTTTTTACTTCGTCAAAAGTTTGATCGGTGAAAAAGATGACAAGTTCGCTAAAAGTTTCCTTAAAATCAGGCGAACCGCCGAAATAATTAAGCATGGTCTTTTCAGCCGGAGTCGGCGGAGTTATCGAAAATTCGCCGTCACCAAAAAAAACTGCGCCGGTGGTGCGGTCATTTTCAGCTTTCAGAAAATAAATTTCGCCGCTTTTCAGAGTAAAGATCCCGGCATCACGTTTTAGAACAAGGTTATTAACAGTTGCAAAAGTTCCGCCGAAGGAGCCTTTGTCTTCTGACAGATTCCTGAATTTTTGGTAAAGCGGATCTTTGTTTGCTTTTGTGTCTTTAATGTTTACCTCTCCGACTACGTTCGGACTCGGAGTAGGAGTTGGCGTTTGTGAATAGATAAACGATGAAACGAAGAAAACTAATGTGATTAGCTTTAGAGATTCTTTGATTTTCATATACTTCCTCGACTTACAAAATTTTGAATGTTGCCAAAGACAACTTTATATCAGGGGGCAAGAATGCCTATGATTATTTTGGCTTTGGCAAATAAAGTCAAGAATTTTGTGACAGGAAGTAAAAATGAATATCTAAATCCGTAGATTAATGTTATAGCCTTTGATTTTTGAATTTAGAGTAGTTGCATTTAATCCTAAAAGTCTGGCAGCGCGGGACTGATGACCGCCGGTTTGTTCAAGGGCACGGCGAATAATATCCATTTCAAATTTGCGAACTTCATCATAAAAGTTCACCCCTCGGGAAAGGTCTATATCCGCTGAAAACCCTTCGCTTTCACTTAACATTTCGCGTGCAAGTTCGGGATCCCGAACTTCTGCCCGTAAACATTCGACTGTAATTTCATCGGTCGGGGCAATGACAACTGCCCGTTCTATAATGTTTTCAAGCTCACGGACATTTCCCGGATAATAATAATTTTCTAACAAAGAAAGAACTTCAGGAGAAAAATGATCAGAAACGGTTCGTCCATTTTCTTCATTATATTTACGAATAAAATGTTGAGCTAACGGCAGAATGTCTTCGCGTCGTTCACGCAAGGGCGGAAGCTCAAGCGGAACAACCGACAGACGATAATATAAATCCTCACGGAAAGTTCCGTTTTTGACTGCTTCCTTCAAATCAACATTTGTTGCCGCAATAATCCGGACATCAACCTTGGTCGGTTTGGTTTCGCCGATCGGAGTAAATTCGCGTTCCTGAATGACACGCAATAATCGGACTTGAATTTCGGGACGCAGATCACCTATCTCATCCAAAAAAATAGATCCGCCGTCCGCAACTTCAAACAGACCTTTTTTAACGGCAACTGCACCGGTAAACGCTCCTTTGGTATGTCCGAAAAGTTCGCTTTCAAGCAAATCCGACGGAATATTTGAACAATTGACCGGAACAAAAGTTTTGTCGGCGCGGGGAGACGATTCGTGAATTGCTTTTGCCACTAATTCTTTACCAGTTCCCGATTCGCCGGTAATTAAAACTGTCGAACGTGCCGGAGCAACCCGGTCAACTAACTTAAAGACATTTTCCATTAACTCGGAGCGTCCGATGATAGCATCTCTTTTAACTAAACGGGTCATCGCCTGACGAAGAGAAACTCTTTCCTCTTCTTTGCGACGTTTTTTGATGCCGCGAGCCACCATTGCCAAGATCTGTTCATTTTGAAAAGGTTTACGGATACAGCCCATTGCGCCTTTTTCCCAGGCGGAGATGGCAGTTTCAAAGGTAGCAAAAGCCGTAATCATCAGGACTACCGCATCTTCATCTATTTTAATAATTTCCTCGAGGGTAGAAAGTCCTCCAATTCCGGGCATTGAGACATCCATCAAAACAACATCATATTGTTTGCTGGTATATGCTTCGATAGCTTCTTCGCCCGTCTTGGCTAAATCAGCCTTGTATCCTGCACCGGAAAGAATTATTTCCAGCACATCACGCATTATTTCTTCATCATCAACAATGAGAACAGAACCTTTCTTCGCCATAGTCACTTAAAATATACAGAATTATTCGTTGCAAAACAAAAAGAGGAGGTTGCTTGGCAGAGGTATATTTTTCTCAGGAAAAGTTTTTCAGGGAAAAATTACCGGATAGGACAGCAAATTGTTAGCTTGAGTAACCTGAACATTTGAGTTAACAGCAGACGCATAATATCCAAAAAATTGGATATTATGCAATTCTTTATATAAAAGTCAATTTTAAGGATTTAATCTATTTTTTTAGAAATGCAGTTATAGCTATCAGTCATTATTAACTATTACTGCTCTAAATAAGTGAAAAAACTAAGGTTAAAGTCGAAATCGCTATGCGTTGCCGATAGATAGATATTCTTTTCTATTTTTTTATTCTCTTTTTTTAAGTTGGTTTCTTAAAATGGCACACTTCTTGCGAATTCCATAGAGACGATTCAATTCTACTTTATCAATTAAAGAACAATTAGGAGGAAAAATGAGCAGATTTGTTAGACTATTAATAGTCAGTTGTGCACTATTTTTTGCAGCAACGGCTATCAATGCACAGACAACCGGATTACTTTCCGGGACAGTAACTGACCCTAATGGGGCGGTTGTCTCAAGTGCAAGTGTTACAATAAAGAACAATCAAACAGGTGAATCGCGCACCATAACCGCAAATAGTGAAGGTAAATTTACTTTTGCATCAATTTCGCCGGGAGTTTATACAGTTACAATTGAAGCCAAAGGTTTTACTAAAACTGTAGCTAATGATGTTACAATTTCGGTTGCTAACGAATCGCAATTAGCTATTACTCTTCAAGTTGGCGGAGCTAATGAAACGGTTACGGTAACTGATACACAAGAAGTAATTAATTCCTCAAGCCCGACTTTGACAAATGTCATCAACACCAAACAAGTTCAGGATTTACCGTTATCAGCCCGTAATCCATTGGATTTAGCCGCTTTGCAGGCAGGTATAGCTGTTACCGGAACCGGAACCCGGACTTCTTCGGTATCAGGTTTACGCGGTTCGGCAACGAACGTTACCCAAGATGGTATCAACGCCATGGATAACTTCGTTAAAACCGATTCGTTCTTTGCACTTAGTGCACCATCGTTGAATTCAACTTCTGAATTTAGCATCACGACTGGAACAACCGGTTCAGATGCAGGTCGCGGTGTGGCTCAGGTTAACTTGGTTACCAAAGGCGGATCGAACGAATTTCACGGTAATATCTTTTACCTGACCCGTAACAGTGCCTTTAACTCCAATAACTTTTACAACAACCAAAACGGAACTCCAAGACCGGATTTGCACCAACATTATTATGGTTTTTCAATTGGTGGTCCTGTTTATTTCCTTAAATTCGGCGAAGGCGGCAAAACAATTTGGGATGGACATAACAAGGCTTTTTTCTTCTTTACTTATGAAGGATTCCGTGAAAAATTCCAAACAACTGTTAACCGCACGGTTTTAACTCCTGAAGCCCGCACCGGAACTTTCCGCTACACGGGAACAGATGGATTACTTAAAACCGTTAATTTGCTGACCGTTGGGACACAAACTCAAATCAATGCTTTAACCTCAGCAGTTCTTAACAAAATGCCAACACCGAACAATACATTAATTGGTGATGGATTCAATACTGCCGGAGCCAGATTCAATATTGTTGGAAGTGACCCGAGTGATAAGTATGTTGCCCGCTATGACCATCAGTTAGTTGAAAACAGCAGATTAGGTTCCCATAAATTTGAATTTGTTTATAACCGCGCAGAATTTTCGCTTTTCCCTGATACTTTTAATGGTATTCAAGCTCCATTCCCGGGCGGAGTAGATGCGGGTCAGTCATCAATCAGATCATTGTTCACCGGCGCGCTTACTTCAGTTTTTGGTAACGCAAGTAATGTATTCAGATACGGCAGACAATGGGCTCCGGTCGGATTTATTCGTCAGTCCGCCCCAACGGCTCCTTTCGTAACCTTTAGCTCGGTAACGACTTATGACAATACTTTTATGTCACAAGGTCGGAACACCAATGTCAACGAAATTTCGGACAATTTCAGTTTGCCGAAAGGTAAACATTTCTTCCGCTTTGGCGGCGACTGGCAAAATGTTTATGCCTACACCTTTAATGATGCAGGTATTAACCCAACCATTGGTTTAGGAACAAACTCGGCAAACCCGGATGGTATCCTAGCTGCAAGTTTCCCAAATTCTACGACCACGATCGTCAACCGCGCCCGTGCAATTTATGCTGACCTGGTTGGAAATTTGGCATCAGCTTCGGCAACCTTTAATGTTTCCAGTCCATCTTCCGGTTTTGTTTTAGGTGCAACCAGAGAACGTATTTTCCAACAAAAAGATCTTGCTTTGTATTTCCAGGATCAATGGAGAGTATTTAACAACTTAAATCTTACCGCAGGGGTTCGTTGGGAATATGAAGGCGTGCCGACCATTCCAAACGGATTAGCCATTCAAACAAGCGTTAATAGCGTTTACGGTATTTCAGGGGTTGGAAACTTGTTCAATCCGACTGCTCCGATTGGGCAGCCTGCTGGTATTGCAAGTCTTAACTTTGTTAGTGGAAGCACCGGTAAAAAACTCTACAACGAAGATTTGAATAACTATGCTCCGTTTATCGGAATAGCTTACTCGCCAAGTTCAAAGAATATGATTCTTAAATACTTATTTGGTGAGGAACAAGGCAGAAGCTCGATCAGAGCAGGATATTCCATCAGTTATTTACACGACGGGTTCACCGTTATCAGTAATGCGATGGGAACCGGAACAACCAATCCGGGCTTGATCCAGACTGCCGCTAACACAACTCCGACAGGTGTTTTAACAACTGCTGGTGTTCCTTTAACCACTCCAACCTTTACTATTCCGATTACTGACAGACAAAACTTTGACATTAATCCCGGCAACGGTTTGTGGGCGATTGAACCAAATTTAAGAATTCCATACGTTCAACAATGGAATATCGGTTTTGAAAGAGAAATTGCAAGAAATACCGCAATTGAATTTCGCTATGTTGGAAACCATGCTATCAAAGTTTGGCGTGCATACGACATCAACGAAGTCAACATCTTTGAAAACGGATTTCTGCAAGAGTTCAAGAATGCTCAAACAAATCTGAATCTCCGCGGCGGAGCAAACTTTGCCCCGGGTTGTGTAGGTTGTTTAGCAACTCCTACTTTGGATAAACTCTTTACCGGACTTGCAGCCAGCAGCGGTTATAGCAGTTCAGGTTTTATTTCTAACTTGACTGGTAATAACGTTGGTTCGATGGCTTCGACGTTAGCTTTTTCAAACACTTATAAAACTAACCGAAACACTTTGTTACCGGCTAATTTCTTTGTTGCTAATCCGAATGCGGCATTTGCCAGAATCTTGGGTAATGACTCAATGTCGAACTACCATGCTTTACAGTTAGAGTTCCGCCGCAGATTTTCACAAGGCTTACAGTTCCAATCGAGCTATACCTATAGTAAATCTTTGACCGATGCGACGGATGCTGCCGGAAGCCAAAGCGATTTGGTTAGCTGGAGAACTCTCCGTAACAAACATCTTGACTATCGCCGTAGTAATCAAGACCAAACACACCGTTTTGTTTCAAACGTGATCTACGATTTACCGTTCGGTAAAGGCAAATCATATTTGAGCAGTTCAAATGGCGTGATCAATAATTTGGTTGGTAACTGGACAGTCAGCAGCATTGTTACCTGGCAAGGCAGACCGCCGTTTTACATTGCAGCCAGCAGAGCCACCTTTAACAGTTTTAATGCTGGTAACAACCCTGCTCAGTTATTAGGAATGACCTTTGACCAATTTAAGGCGAATGTTGGTTTATATCGCAGACCGGAAGGTATGTATTTTATCAATCCGGCGATCCTGGATATTACAACCAATCCAACGACCGGTAAATTTGTCAGTTCAACTTTGAAAGCCGGTAACTTAGGATCACCTGCACCGGGAACTTTCGGTAATTTCCCGTTGAACTCGATCAATGGTCCAACCTATTTCAACTGGGATATGGCTATAACCAAACGGTTTAAGGTTAAGGAACGCGTTGGATTAGAACTTAAGACAACCTTCATTAACGTCTTAAATCATGCTAACTTTGCTTTTGGTTCACAATCCTTTGACTCAGCAAGTTTTGGATTGATCACCGGAACCAGTGGTAACGATCGTATCATCCACTTTACCGGAACCATGAGCTTCTAATTTATTAGCTGAAATCTAAAGTTAAGTGATTTATTTGAGGTGTTGTCAACTTTCCGGCAACACCTCTTTTTTAGCTAAAAAGGCTTGATTTAAGAAACTGTTTGAATTGTTCCCAACGGGGACGAACATAGAGTGAAACCCTAAAAAATCAATGAAAAGTTCGTTGTTTTAAAACAGCTGCTAAGGTTTAACTTTTATAATTACTGTCAAAAAGTTGGAAAAAATATAAAATAATTCATCAAAGTCTGAACCCGATTAGATAATTAAATGGAGGCAAAGCTATGTTGCGGTTAAATTTTTACAAACTTACTGTCCTTTTTGTTTTGATGATGATTGCAGTCGGCATCTCATCGGCTCAGGCAACCAGAGCTATCCTGACAGATACGATGGATTCGGGGTTGGGAGGCGGTAATGCTATCGAGGGAATGGTTTTGCTTCCGTCAGGACAACGGTTAAGCCGCCGCGTCCGGGTTCGTTTGTCAACTATGACCAGAGGAGATATTACCTCGATGACTGATGATGCGGGAAGGTTTGCTTTTCGCGGGTTAGTTAACGGAGATTACACCGTTACCATTGACGGCGAAAAAGAATTTGAAGCTGTTTCTCAAACGGTGACAGTTATGCAATTCAGAGGCTCTCCGGCACAGGTTTATAATGTTAGCATTCGTCTGACATTAGCAAAAAATGAGGAGCAAAAGACCGGCGTAGTGAATGCGGAACTGGCTAACGTTCCACCTAAAGCCGTTGAACTTTACAATAAGGCACTTGAATTATCTAAGGAAAGAGATCATCAGGGAGCAATCGGGCAATTGGAATTGGCAATTAAAGAATTTCCCGGTTTTATCCTTGGCTATAACGAAATAGGTTATCAATATCTTTTACTGAACGAATACGAAAAATCTGCCCAAGCCTTTCAGGCAGCACTAAAGATCAAACCTGACGCAATTTTGCCGCTTACTAATTATGGAATAGTTTTAACCTGTCAGAACAAATTCAAAGAAGCCGAGGCTGAGCTTAGAAAGGTCATCAAGTTAGAGGAAAAATCGGCAGTTGCTCATTATTATTTGGCTTATTCGATTGCTAACCAGAGTAAATTTGATGAAGTTCAAAAGAAATTTCTCAATAATCGATTTGATGAAGCCGAAAAAGAGTTTCTCAATGCAGTGAAATACGGCGGCGATTCTATGAAAGAAGCGCATCGTTATTTAGCCGTCATTTATAGCTCCAAAGGAGACAAAAAACATCAGCTCGCCGAATTGGAAACCTACCTTCAGCTTGCGCCCAATGCCGCTGATGCGGAACAGCTTCGGAGTTTGGTTAAAAAACTGAAAGAACAATAGTCAAGAGGTTCAATTCAAATAGTTGCTGATTGCCTTTATCCTAGGCAAAAAAGGTTTTGGTTCAAAAGTCAGTTTTTAGTTGGTTTTATTGCGACTTTGGGGGGGACAATAAGCTCTTAAGTTGAGAAATAACCTTTCGCAGATTTTCTGAATCCGGCGCATTTGGCACTAAATTGAGATATTTTTCCAATGACTTTATTGCGCGTTTATTATCATTTTTAGCAATATACAGATTTGCCAACATTCTATGAACTTCGTTCATTGTTTCCTGGCTTTCTCTCCAGGCAAGATCAAGTTCCTTTTCGGCATCATCAAAACGTTCTAAACTTGTTAATAATCTGCCTAAATAAAAATGAATGACAGCAGATTGTTTTTTTATTTTCAAGGCAGAGCGAAACGCAGTCTCCGCATCATCAAAACGCTTCAGGCGGAATAATACAATACCGTAATTTACTAATGGTTCATAAGCCTCCGGTTTGATCTTAATTGCCGATTTCAATGATTCTTCAGCTTTTTCAAGTTCATTTAACTTCATATATTGAACGCCCATTTCATTGAAAGCATCCATATAATTTGGATACTCAGCCACTGCTGATTTTAATTCTTCAATTGCTGCCTGGTGTTCATTTGAGCCGGCTAACTTGACAGCTTTTCTGTAGCTTTCCATCGCTTTTTTCGGCACTTTGGCATTTTCAACATTTATGACACCCGGTTTAGCTTCCCTTTTAACCTTGTATCTCAACCGGATTGTTAATGAAACTGTTTGAGGTCCTGAATTACGTTGTTGAAGAATTTCTGTCTCTTGAGTTGCAGTTTCAAATTCTTCATTTCCTTCGACTGTAAAAATATAAGTGCCGGGAGCCAACCGGCTGAAAACGAATTTTCCGCTATCATCAGTTGTTGCCAGAATTTCTCCCTTTGTCATTGATTGTAACTTGATTGAAATTTTGGCATTGATCGGACTACCGTTTGGTAACACAACTGATCCTGTAATGAAATTATTTCCGCCCCAGTTTGAAGAAGTCGTTTCGCTTAACCCCCCTGCAATCTGAGCTTTTAGAGAGCAGATAGCACAGATTGTTATAACTATTACAAATAACATTCTTGGTAATCTAAAAGTAAATATTGAATTCACGATAGCTTCTCCTTTTATTGTTCTGAGTTACCGAATTAACATAAATCAATCTGCATAAATACGCAAAAAAATTAATGACTCCAAACTAAAAAGGGGCGTTGCAGATTATCGGCAACGCCCCAAGGACAAATGAATTAAGTGGATTACCAGTTAATTCTAATCATCAAGTCAATTACTCGACCGCCCGGATCGTTGGTTGTCGAAGTATCTTGATATGCTGAACCGTTTCCAAGTTGACCAAAGGTCGAACCGCAACATCCGAAGCCTACCGTGTCGGCTGAAAAACCGCCAACGCGGAAATTTGGATGATTCAGAACATCTAAGGCAGTTGCTCTAAGTTCAACATTAAAGCGTTCACCTAATTTGACCTGTTTCGACAAACTTGCATCAAGTTTGAAGAAGCTTGGTCCATAAACGATCAGGTTAGAGAAACCGCACTGTCCTGTAAAGGTTGCGACACAGTTTCCGCTGGTAGCCGGTGCTAAATATCTGCCGCTTGGTCCACCGCTACCAAAAGTAGTTCCATATCCGCCATTAGCCGTATTGGTAACATCAACGTTGAATGCTTTTTGGCTGTTCAGGATAATATCATCCGGTAAGAAAAAGACCAGACTTGCTTCTTTTCTAACCTTAATGGCTTTTTGTAAGTCCTTGACAGTCATTCCTACGAGCTGCACGTTTCCGATCTGAATTGGCGAACCGCTTTGCCATCTCAGGGCAGGTGCCAAAGTCCATCCGCCAATAAAGCCATTGACGATTCCATTTGCACCGGCAAAGAATTTACCGCCTTTACCAAATGGGAAGTCGTAGGTGGCATCAACTTTGAACTGATGACGAAGATCAGAGACTTGAACATTTCTCGCCAAGTCAAGTCCAATCGGTCGTCGGTTCGTTGGCGGTTGACCGCCGCCGCCGCCTGCATCCGCAGTAAAGGCATTTGCCATTGATTTTGAGAAAACGTAGTTTGCGTTAACCCGAAGTCCGGCTGATAAACGACGACGAACTTCAAAAACACCTGAGTTATACCAAGTTTCGTTTGTGTTATCCACAGTCCACGAACCGCTTGTATTCGATGTCGGGTTGACATAGAAGAAATTGGACGGAAGACCGTTGGCAATCGCATTTGCTCTTCTGGTTGCGTTGTTTTCAAAACTGGTGCCGCTGAAAGTGCTGATGCTCGGAGCAATCCGCGAAAGTGCAGCTACCAGAGTTGAATTGTTAAAATTCGCAGCTGTGTAATTCGCAGTTACTAATGACGCTGCTTGGGCTGCTGCTGCTGAACCATAATTAGCAAAGTAGGAAATCATGATTGGCAATGGCGAGGTTCCTGTTCCGGGTCCTCGATAAGCAAAACCGCTTGACGCAAAGCCATTTTTAATATTTTCATACAAATTATCCTGTGCAAGTTTGAATTCAGCCGCAAATCCATTTTCAATTGTGTTGAACTCATTAAGATTATACTGCCGCTGTAATCCCGTTCCTTTGTTTCCAACATAACGAACCTCAATAACAGTATTGCGGTCAAGTTCTCGTTGATAGCCAAAACTATATGAAGTCACTTGACCTGTTTTAATATTAGGATTGAAGGCATTAGTCGAATTGGCAGAACCTAATGCGATTGGGAATGCCGGTCCTTTTCCAATAATTGTTCCTGGACCCAAAGGCTCAAAAGCCGTCAGGTTGGGGTTACCCGGGTCACGTAAATTCGTTCCAACCGTAAAACTACCCGCGATTGTCAATCCGCGCGAAAGAACCTGACTGCCGCCCGGATTTGCACCATTGATACTTTCGAGTAAATTCGTTCCTTCACGAACAAAGGAAACCGAATATCCGCCACGGAAGACGCTCTTACCTGCTGCGCCAAACAAAGTGCGTAAAAACCCTTTATCTCCAAAGTTTGGACTCCATACTACTCCAAGCGTTGGTGCAAAGTTGTTTAAATCGTCCGGATAGACCTTTTCACCAACTTCAACTTTGACAACACGCGGAGCTGTTCCGGTTAAGGTTCCGGGTTTGAATATATTTCCAAGACCTGAAAGTCCATAAACCTGAGCATAATTCTCAAGTCGGGTGTAGTTACCATTAGTCAAGGCTGTGAAACCGGTTTGTGGTTGCCAACGAACACCATAATTGACTGTCAAGTTCGATGAAATTCTCCAACTGTCTTGAACATATAATCCATAGCTCTTTTGCTCGGCTTTTCTAATCGAAGAACCGTTTTCTGCGTAAACGCCGGTGTCTGTATTCAAATAAGCAGTTGTGGTGTAACTGAGAACCCGTCCGACTAATGATGCATAAAGATTTCTGGCATCTGTTAGCTGACCTGAACTAGCTCCCGGCATTGTGCAAGTTGAAGGAGTCGGAACAGTGGTGCAATTGTTTGCCAAGAAAAGATTGAATGCCGGATCGGTTGAATCAAGCCCAAAACCGACTGACGGAACATATCGGTTGTTGTTATTGGCATATGGTCTTAACAATTTGTAATTGCCGCCGAAGTTAACCGAATGGTTTCCTTTGACCCAGGTAACTGAATCTGTTAGATCATAAACCGGGTTTTTCGATCTCGTTGTGCCGTTTACTAAAGTTGGACCGGTTACAGCAGTTCCTGTTAGCGTTGGAAATATACCAAGACTTCTACCACCCATAAAATTAAATACTGATGGGTCTGAATCGCCTGCGAAAATAGTCGGTCCGCCTTCCTGAATCGCCAGACGTGCTTCATTAACAATGTTTTGTCCAAAAGTGGATCTGACTGCGAATGAATAGGAATTACGATTTGATATTTGATTGAAAGAAGGAAATCCGGGGAATGTTTCTTCGCGGCTGTTCAAAAGATCTTTTTGTCCGCCAAACATTTGCCGATTTATAACAGCTTCTAGAGAGTGTTTCTTGGTAATGTTCGCGTCAAAACGCAGTGCAAGAAATGTTCGTTTCTCTTTATTGGTCGCCAAAGTATTCCAATCATAAACATTTGGATTACCGGTGATTGGAACCAAAGTTTGTCCTGAAATTGCTGTTCTGATTTTATCGTAAACAGCTTTAACCGTAGGATCAATTGTAGCCAGTTGTCCGGCATTACCGGCAATTGTAAAGACGTTACGCGAACATAACATTTGATTAGCTGTAGAAGTGGTTACACAGCCTGTTGGTAAGCCACTGCTCGGAATAGTCGCAAAATATTGATATGTTCCGGTTTGAGCTTCGGGCGAAATGATCTTTCTTGTTCTGGAAAGTGATTGCGGCTGACGAAATTCTTCATAATTGATAAAGAAGAACCGTTTGTCTTTTCCCGAATCAAAAAATCCGCCACCTTCACCAAACTTCAGGAAAGGAATCGGACCGCTACCATTAAATCCAAATTGGTTCAATCTCATTTTTTGGCGAACCGATTTACCGTTCTTGTCAAGACCAGCGGGATTGCGGTTTAAATACCAATAATTGGCGTTTAAAGCATCGTTCCGGTGTTGCCAAAAACCTCCAACGTGGTAGTCATTCGCACCACGCTTCGTAACCATTTTAATTTGGATCGCGCCGTCACCGCTGCTTTCGGCACCCGGATTAGCAGTTGAAACTGTTACTTCTTCGATTGCATCTACACGCGGACGGACGTATGTAAAATATCCGTCACTTGAACGGGAATCATTAGCTTGAACGTCCACACCGTCAATGGTAATACTAAGTGAACCCTTAGGCAGTCCATTAATTGTTGATGTTCGGGGGCGACCTACCGTTGCTGTTCCCGGTAACGTGCCGACAATATCAAGTGCATCGCGGGATGCGATCGGAGTTCCGAGTATCTGACGGCTCTGAATGGTTGACCCGACAGTTGCTGTTTGCGTTTGCAAAACTTCACCGCCTGTTGTGACTTCAACAACTTGCTCAACACTGCCGACTTCTAAAACCGCATCAACAGTTGTCGGCACGCCTACGTCAACCTTCACATTATTAAACACGGATTTTTTGAATCCTTGCGATGTGACAGTAACTGAATATAAACCGGATGCAACAGCCGGAATTTTGAATGTGCCATTATCACTGGTGGTAGCGGTAAATTGCTGACCGCCTTCCCCTTTGACAGATACAGTGACATTTGGCATTACTGCCCCATTGGAGTCTGTTACGGTTCCTGCAATTGACCCGGTAGTTTGTGCCGAAGCAAAAACTACGCCAGCCAATATCGTAATCATAACGATTAGTAGCTTTTTCATTTTGTCTCCTGATTTTATGTTTTTAGTATAGCTATGGAACAGTTTTTTTTATACAACTTTCGTTCCATATTTTGAGGCTTATCGGTATTAGAAGTTAAACGCTTTATTAGTTGATAATTAACCGATAATTATCAACTAAGGCGAATCCATTAATTGTTAGGAAAATCCAAAAAAATAGATATGCAAAATCCAAAAAAATAGATATATAGATAAATTATTAGAAACTATCTAAAAGATTGGACAAATTTAATTGTGTTAAACTGCATTTTTTTGAGATCAATTAAATTAATTCATTGCAAATTTTGTGCAGCGTAACCTTGCTAAAACGATTTCAAGGTGTAATGATTTTGTTGTAGTTTAAACTAAAGATTTATAAGGGAATTTTGAAGTAATGTCAGCCGTTTCAGAAGCAATCAGACCAATCGAAGATTATTTGGTAATGTCCGATGAGGAAATTGCCGAAAGAATCCAAACTGCAAAGCGAGAGCTTGGAAAAAGAGTTGTTCTTCTCGGACATCATTATCAGCGTGATGATGTCATTGCCCATTGCGATTTGTTTGGCGATTCGTATCAGTTATCTGTGATGGCGAGCAAAACCGATGCCGAATTTATCGTTTTTTGCGGCGTGCATTTTATGGCGGAATCGGCGGATATTGTCGGCAAAGATTCACAACACGTTATTTTGCCGGATATGGGCGCGGGCTGCTCAATGGCGGATATGGCTTCGATTGACCAAGTTGAGGATTGTTGGGAACAATTGCGCGAAATCGGTGTTTTGGACAGCAAAGTTGCTCCGATCACTTATATGAACTCAACTGCTGCAATTAAAGCATTTTGCGGGCGAAATGAAGGTGTGGTTTGCACCTCTTCCAATGCAGTTCCTCTTTTTGAACATTATTTGAAAGAATACGACAAAATGCTCTTCTTTCCCGATCAGCATTTAGGCAGAAACACAGGCGCAAAATTTGGAATTCCGCTTGATAAAATGGTTTTGTGGAATCCTTTTGAGGAATTAGGCGGTAATACCGAAGAAGATTTGCAAAACGCTAAACTGATTTTATGGAAAGGTCACTGCTCGGTTCACGGCAGATTTAAAGCGTGGCACGTTGATAAAGTGCGACAGGATGTTCTGGGAATTAAAGTTATCGTCCATCCCGAATGTCCGATCGAAGTCGTTCAAAAGTCGGATTTGAATGGTTCAACTTCTTATATCATTGATGTCATCGGCAAAGCTGAAAGCGGAACCAAATGGGCGGTCGGAACCGAAATAAATCTGGTCAACCGGCTGGCTAAAAAATTCCCTGATAAACATATCCGGCTGCTTGCTCCTGACCTTTGTATGTGTGCAACAATGTATCGGATCTCTCCGCAAAGCCTCGCGTGGACAATGGAAAACTTAGTTGACGGCACCATCGTTAATGAAATAATTGTGGACGATGAAACCAAACATTTTGCTAACGTCGCTCTGCAAAGAATGATTGATCTTACTGAAAAGAAATAAGGAAAAAGTAAAAGGTAAAAGGGAAAGCTGTATATTCTTCAAAAACCAATCTAAAATCGGAAATCCAAAATGTCTGCCAGACTTTTCATCGCTCTTGGAACTGCCAGTCAGGTTCCAACCCGACACCGCAATCACAACGGTTATTATATCCGTTGGGATGACGAAGGATTTTTGCTTGATCCCGGCGAAGGGACTCAGCGGCAAATGATCTTTGCAGGGGTTTCCGCTTCACAGATCACTAAAATTTTTATCACCCATTTCCACGGAGATCATTGTTTGGGATTAGCCGGTGTGTTGCAGAGACTTTCACTTGACCGCGTAGAACACAAGGTCGAAATCTATTATCCCGAATACGGTCAAAAATATGTTGATAATTTGAGAAACAGTTCGGTTTATCACAATGTTGCTAAAATCGTTGAAAAGCCATTTGCTAAAGAGGGCTTTATTTTTGAAAACAAAACACTAACTATTGAAACACGCAAACTAGACCATACAGTTGAATCTTTCGGCTATCGTTTTCAGGAAAAAAATGATGTGACAATGTTGCCCGAAAAGTTAAAAGAATTTGGCGTGCTCGGCAAAAACATCAGTAAATTGAAAAACGACGGAAAGATCGAAATTGATGGTAAAATAATTGAATTATCGGAGGTTAGTGTTTTCAAAAAAGGTGTTGGCGTAGCTTTTATAATGGATACACGGGTTTGTCGAAATGCGTTTGAATTGTCAAAAGATGCAGATTATTTGATCTGTGAATCAACTTATCTTTCGGCTGAAACGGCGGATGCGACCAAAAATGGTCATTTAACTTCAAAACAAGCCGCCGAGATTGCCCAAAAATCGAATGCCGAAAATCTGATTTTAACCCACTTTTCCCAACGCTATTTTTCGACCGCAGAATTTGTTGCCGAAGCTAAAGAAATTTTTGAAAATACAATTGCCGTAAAAGATGGAGATCAGGTTGAGATTTTGAGAAAAAAATAAATTAACTAAGTATAATTCCTCAAAAGGACTACATTTATTCTTTTACAATTTCAATAAAAATTTAATGAATCTTTCAATTTCAGCCCTAATAATTTTAATAATTTTGTTCTTTTTAATGAGCATAATCGGAGTGGTTACCGGAAGTAATTCATTAGTCACTGTTCCGGTAATGTTCCAGTTTGGGGTTGAGCCGAAAGTCGCCATCGCAACCAATATGTTCGGGCTGACTTTTATGAGTATTGGGGCTTCGATTCCGTTTTTCAAACAGGGTTTTTTTGACAGTAAAACACTCTCGCCATTACTGATCTTAACTGTTATCGGCTCAATTCTGGGCGCACTTTTGGTCGGAATAATCACTAATCAAAATTTGAAACTCATTGTTTCAATTTCGATGATCGGCGTGACACTTTTCACCATTTTCCGGCGGAATGTCGGATTAGAGAAAAAAGAAAATATTTCGACCAAAGCTACAACTCTGGTTTTTGTTCTGACATTTTTATTGGGAATTTACGGCGGTTTGTTCAGCGGCGGTTATGTGACGATGCTGACAGCAGTTTATGTGGCATTTTTCGGAATGACATTTACCGAAGCGGTTGCCTCGACCAAACTTATCAATGTCTTTTCATCGCTGGTGGCAAGTGCGGTTTTTGCGTGGCAGGGTTTGATAGATTACAAACTTGGGTTAATCTTAGCAGTGACAATGTTTATCGGCGCTTACATTGGCGCAAAAACCGTAACTAAACTAAATGATTTGTGGCTCAAGCGAATTTTCTTAACTACAGTCTTAATTTTAGCAATCAAAACTATTTACGACTTTTTATAAAATGCAAGACGAAACGAATATTATCCCGAATCCGCCCTCCGAAATCGAACCACGGAAGGCTTTGAATTACACTCCGCAAACCATTGCTCATATTTTGAACGAACTGCGTAAGGTCGTAGTTGGTCAGGATGAGGTTATCGAACAAATTTTGGTGGCTATTTTAGCCGAAGGACACGCGCTGATCGAAGGCGTGCCGGGAACAGCTAAAACTTTAACGGTTAAAACTTTAGCCAGGATCATCGGCGCAAAATTTACACGAATTCAATTTACGCCCGATCTTATGCCGTCAGATATTACGGGAACTAATGTTTTTAATATGCAAACCTCGCAATTTGCATTGCGTCACGGTCCGATTTTTACCGATATTTTGTTGGCGGACGAAATCAACCGCACTCCGCCGAAAACTCAAGCCGCCCTTTTGGAATCAATGGAGGAACGTCAAACCACGATTGATGGCGACCGTTATCCGCTTTCACCTTTGTTCACGGTTTTGGCGACCGAAAATCCGATTGAATACGAAGGAACTTATCCGCTGCCCGAAGCCCAGCTCGACCGTTTTCTGCTCAAAATTTTAATTGATTATCCGTCTGCCGATGCCGAAAGAGAAATTGTAGCGCGATGGGATGCCGGATTTAATTCGCGTCATTTGGAACAAATAGATGTCAATCAGCTTGAGGATGTAACCGCAATTCAGCGTTGCCGGGCGGAGGTCAAAGCGATGAAAACCGAAGCCGGAGTGCAGAAATACATCGTCGAAATTGTTCACAAAACCCGCAATCATCCTTCGATCTTATACGGCGCAAGTCCGCGTGCTTCGGTTGCCTTGTTGCTTTGTTCAAAAGCACTTGCAGCAATTAGAGGACGCAATTTTTCCACTCCTGATGATGTGCGCGACGTTGCGCTTCCGGTTTTGCGTCACCGTCTCGCATTACGCGCCGAAGCCGAATTGGATGGGGCAACAACCGATGCAGTAATTTCCGACATTATCAAAACAGTTGAAGTTCCGCGCTAGATTGCAAGTCTCAGGTCGCAAGTCTCAAAAGTCTCAAGTCTTTGAATTGTATTTTTGAGCTTAAAATCGAAAAATAACTGACTTGAGACCTTAGACTTTTGAGACTTGCGACTTAAAATTGAATCCATTCCGTCGGAACTTTGTGATGCGTCAGTGAAATTTTCGTTTGACATTTATTTTGACGAAGCTTGAGCGCGGTTTCTGCGGTTAAACGTGCCAGATGCGGCTCGTTTGTTTGTTGCGAAAGATGCGCCAGAACAATGTGTTCAGCTGAACCGTCATAATCATTGGTTAGCCAATCGGCTAAATCTTCATTGGATAGATGCCCCATTTTAGAAAGGATTCGTTGTTTTAGATCCCAACTATAAAGCGGACAAGTTCTGAGCATATCCTTATTGTGATTTGATTCAATTACAATTCCATCACAATTGCGTAATTTTTCTTTGATAAGAGTTGTTACGTGACCAAAATCCCACAAAGTCGCAACTTTCACGCCTTTGCTTTCTGCCACAAACCCGAAATTATCAGCCGCATCATGAGGCAAAGTGAACGGATGAAAATCAATGTCGCCAATTTGAAAATCCTGACTGGATTCGATAGAAACGGTTTTATCTTTCAAAGCATCGCGGCGTTTTTGTGCTTCGTCATTGCCTTTTCTGGTGGAAAAATAAGCGTGTTTGGTTTCGCCTGAAATGAAAACCGGACAATTCAGATTTTTCATCAGCACCCGCAATCCGCCTGCGTGGTCGCCGTGTTCGTGCGTGATCAAAACGCCATCAAGTTTTTCGTGCGTTTCGCCAACTTCGGTAATGCGGCGCAGTATTTCTTTTGCGCTTAGACCCGCATCAACCAGAACTTTCGTTTTTTCTGTTGTTATTAAAACGGCATTGCCCGTGGAGCCGCTGCCGAGAACTGTGAATTTCATTATTAAACGACAGCCAAGATTAACATAATTTTTTCCCAAATAATAAACCTGATTTAATAAGTTGGCGGAATGACTTTTTGACAATAAACTTTTATACTTCAAAAATCAGATTAAGTTGAGTTAAAATGGACAATTATTATAACAACTAATTTTAAGTTTTTGACATCTTAGGCAATCGGTTCTGATTTTGTCGAAACACAGTTTTTTGGAGGATACCAATGTTACGAAAATATTCTAAATTTTTATTGACTATTGCAATTGTCTTAACGGGAAGTGTTGCAATATTTGCCCAAAGTGCCCCTCTCAGAGGTAAGATCGAATTAAAAAATGCGGATGGCACTACCAAACCTGCGGAGAATGTCTTAGTTGAGGTTTATCGGATAGACATCAAAGCTAAATTGCCATCAGCAAAAACTGATAAAAAAGGTCAATTCGTTTTTGCCGGATTACCGCTTGGAGCAAATATGACTTTGGCACTTAGCGGAGCGGGAATCAAACCCGATCTTCTTCCCAATGTTAAAGCAGGGGGCGAAGATTTAACGATTACTGTTTATCCGGGGGACGGAAGTGTTTTGACGGAAGATCAGGTTAGAAATGCAGCGACCACCACGCCGAAGCAAAATAGCGGACAAGCAACCGCCCAGCAAACCGAAGAGCAAAAGAAAGCTAAAGAGGAATATGATAAGAAAGTAGCTGAAGTCAGTGAAAAGAATAAAAAGATCGAAGACGCAAACAATATTATTAAAGCAGCTTTAGAAGAAGGTTCAAAGGCTTTTCAAGCCAAGAATTATGATTTGGCAGTCGCCAAATTTGACGAAGGGATCAATGCCGATCCTGATTTTCCCGGAAGTGCTACGGTTTTGAACAACAATAAGGCTTTGGCTTTGAGAATGCGCGGTTTTGAAAATTACAGACAGGGAACCACCGACAAAGCGAATTTAGCTTCCTGGTTAGAAAAAGCTAAAAGTGATTTTCAGGGTTCTATTGGTGCATCACAAAGAACTTTGGCTTTAATCGGCGGTATTTCTGATCCTGCCGAAGCAGGAAAATTTAATCAAGCCAAATTTAGTGCTTTTTCAAATATGGTTGAAGTTCGCCGCTTGTTAATTGCCACGAAAGCCGATGAATCGGAACCGGACGAAGCAATTAAAGCACTTGATGCTTATTTAGCGGTTGAAACCGACCCGGCTGCAAAAGTTAAAAACCAAATCGGAATCGCAGACGCATTACGTTTGTCAGGCAATACTGCCAAAGCAATTGCAATCTATCGGGCTGTTCTGGAAGCAGATCCAAATCAAACCGATGCTATGGGAAGTCTGGGATTGTGTTTGTTTGCCGAAGGTGCAGGCAGCAGCAACAAAGAACAAATGCAGGAAGGTTTGAACTATATGCAGCGTTTTTCCGAAGCTCCTGACAGACCAACTGACAAAACTTATATGGAATTAAAACAAAGCGTAGCAGAAGCGGTAAAATACTTGAAAGAACAAGAAAAACTTACTCCGCAAAAAGGTAAAACCCCTACTACTCCGGCTAAAGGTAAAAAACCTTAGTTAGTTTGAATAGATAAAAATAAAAGCTGCGACCAGATTAATCTGAATCGCAGCTTTTTTTAAGTTTAAACCTGAACTATTTCTTTATCAAAACTACGGGAGCCTGTTCAGCTGCCAGAATTTTTGAGTAAAAGTCTTTGACAGTGTTGTATTTTTCAACCGGAATAGTAGTTCGGTTAGTGACTAAATTCCTTGAGAAATAAAGCTTTCCATCTTTGGCTTCGTATTTAGTGTTATATTTTCCAAAGGGAGTTTCGATATTAACCGGATCAGGCATTTCGTCAATTGAAAAGCCATTCGGTAAGTTAAAAACAACTGTTTCTTTGACCGAGGCTGAATCAAGCAAAATGGGATGGCTTCTTTTTGCCTCCGTTAAAAAAACACCTTCACGTCTACCAACAATGACAGGCTTAAAAACTAACAAACGACCTTGCATCAATTGACCATATCCAAGCGCGGAAAACTCTACATCCAAATCAAATCCGGCTTCGGATTGACGGTCATTGGATTTAAAGTTAAGCAGTTTTGCTCCGGTTGCGCCTCTGGTCAGCCAACTTTCAATTACTTTACGATAATCGGCATTTGAAAGCTCCCGAATTTCACGGCGAAAAATAGTAGAAGTTTGACCGTTGGCGCGTTCGTTGATAACTCCTTTAATTTCACCGGTTTCGGTTAGGTTAGCTTCGATCTTTCGGTCTAACAGATCAGTTTCCGGCGGAGTGATCGGCATTTTAGCTAAACCGCCGTTGTCACCTGCCATTATCAGAGCGTTACTTCCTTGCAAATAATCCGGCAAATCTCCAACGGGCGTATATGGATCGGTCGCGTCAAAAATCAAAAGTCTGCCCAATGCCGGATGATTAATTATGGTCGGAGCCTTAGTTTCATCACTGACTTTGATAGCAATAATGCAATGATTAAATTGATCTGGCGAAGCCCATTCTTCGCGGGTAAAGGTCGGATCGCCGGAAAAAATTGCAATCGGATATGCTTCGATTTTCAAAACCTTAAGCAATGCCCGCATCAAATTTGCTTTGTCTTTGCAATCACCGTAACCACGGCTTAAAACAGTGGTCGAAGGACGCGGACGATAACCATTACCGTGTCCGACTCCAATGTCTATCGAAATATATTGCAGATTTTGCACAAATGCGCCGATTGCCCGAATTTTTTCAAGTTCAGTTTGGGCAGTAGCGGTTAATTCTTTTGCCTTAGCTGCAATATTGTCGTCAATAACAACCTGCGGATTATGCAATTCTGTTCCCCATCTTGAAACATCTGCCCAATCGGTAAAAACCTTTCCTACGGATTGCGTTTTGTTATCGGGAAAATAGTTGATAGCGATGCGCGGAGCAATATTTCTGACGCTTGGGCTTAGAGGCTCAGGCGGAATCGGGGCTAAATTGTGAAGCTCCCAAGTATAAGTATTTCCACTAATCTGTGGTGCGACATCAGCCGTATTAAAGGTTTTGTTGCTGGCTTTCCACCCTGTTGGCAAAGTCAGAGCATAACGTGAAACGATGGTCGGTAGTCGGTCTTGGAAATTCCACGTATCGTGATAAAAAAGCGGCGTTTCTTCGGAAACAACCGAGTAGCCGAAAACAAACCCGGCATCAGCTTCGTCCGAAGCATCAATGACCTTCATTCGATATTCATTATAAATATCGTCAGGATCGGAGATTATATCCACAATGTTTTTCTTATCAAAATTGCGGACAGAGCCGTTTGGTCGCAAAAGCCAACCGTCAATCTCCTTAATTTTTCCCGAACTGACCAAATATAAAGCTCTTGCCATCGCAACACTTCTGCCCTCGCGCAAGAGAATTTTGACCGCATAATTGGTTGTCGTGACAAGTTTTCCGTCATTGTTCAGCGTTACCAATTGTTCGTCGTGCAAAACAACAGCGGGAACATCTTTTTCGTAAGTCGGGGTTCTGACCGATGCGGCTTGGCGAAACCAAGCCGGAGCATCATCGGCAAAAATCGAATAGGGAATTAAGAGCAGAAAAAAGAGCAGTGAAAATCGTTTCATAAAACCTCCGAAAGGCTTGAGCCTCAATGGATTTTCAAAGAGGCTCAATCTAAAAAACTATTTTTGTTTCAAAGAAATTGTATGAGAATCAGTTTTGTTAAAAATATCGAAAATGTTCTTAACCGAACTATAAGAATTTTTCGGGAACAGCACAATTCCTCTGCCAAAAAAGAACTGACGTTTATAAATCATCGTTGCTTGATCTTTGGTAACACCGATGTTTATATCCAATTTGGTAATGTTTTGTGGTTCGGAAAATCCTTGCGGCGCATCTGCATTATCCAACGCATAATTGGCAGGCAGAGAGAATTCTATTTCGTCGTTTTCTGACCACGGATACCTGAAATAAACGTCATTCGTGCGAGTTGCCGAAGTAAACAACGGTTTTTCGCCATACTCAAAATAGCCGGGTTGGAAGAAAAGCCGTTTGCCGGTTTTGGTAGCATAATTGGGGACACGAATTTTGTAGCTATAAACCAAAGGTTTGCTAATATCATTCAGATTTTCGATTTTGATGTCAGAAACTTCAGCCGTCGTCATATTGGCTTTTATTTCTTCTTTGACACTTTCCTCTTGCTTGGCGGGTGACTCGTCATACATATCCAAGCGACTGACTAAAGCGGTTTGTCCCGTAAATTCAAGTCTGGCTTCACCTTCTAAAGTCCCATCTTCGGATAATTTAAATTTTCCGGTGCGTTTTGAATTGGAATATTCGGGAGCAGGTAATGGAGTTTGATACCAAACAAAATCTTTTTCGCCAATGATAATAGACCAAGCATTTTCTTCATACCAAACTAATTTTCCAAAGGGGAGAAAAGGCACACCGGGGTTAAAAAATTTCCAATTTTCGCCGTTTTTGATAGCAATTGCAGAATGATGAATGAATGCTTCGTTCGTCATTTTGGGATTAAAAATTATTTTGCTTCGATCACCTGAATAAGAGATTCGAGTGTCAAATCCAAGTGATGATGCCATTGCGCCAAATAGCAAATCAATAAACCGACTGCTGGCAACTTTGTTCTTTAAAATGTCTCCGGGGCTTCTGTTTTGCGGCAATTTTTCTCTTTGTTCATCGGTCAGAGTGGTGTCAAAAGAGGTGTTTCTGATTTGAGTTTGGCAGAAATCGTAAAGTTTTCTCAATTTTTCATCATCATTGGCTGCGCCTGTGGTCAATTCGGCGGCTTTTTGCTTGATTTCTTTATTCGACTTTGTCATCCATTTTGTAATGCCGTTTCTTTCGCCTGCAACCCCTCCCCAATATAATTCGGGAATACCTGGTATTTTGACAGTGTAGGTAATTCCAAAAGCTGTTGCGTCAACCGCATTAACACTAACGCCTTGAATCAAAATCCAAGGGCGAACCGTATCTTCGGGCGGCATTTGCGGCTCTTCCTTATATGCCGGAACATCAAATCTCTCGGCTAAATAAAAGCCTTTATCAGCTTTTTCGCCTTTTTCAAATTCGGTATCTTTGAAATTATAGGCTTGATACATCGGTTCTCTGTTATTGTAGGGTTTGTAATAATAGGCGATTCGCTGCAAGGGAATATCTTTTTGAAATTCCAGAGATAAACCACGCGCACTGGCATCTTCAAAAATTTCCTTGTAGCGATATTCAACAATTACGCCTGCTTCAATTCCGGGAACGGCAAACGATTTGGCTTTTATTTTAACCTTGTCGGCTTTGACAATTTCGCGTTCAAAAATATCGTTTTTGCTAATTTCAACGATTGAACCATCAGGTTTGATGACGCGAGCCATAATGTCTTTTATTTTCAGACCTTTATAAAACGGAATATCAAATTTGCTGTATTTTTCACGTCCGCGTTCGGTAAAAATTTTGACTCGGACATAGTGTTGTTTGGTTAAATTGGCTTCACTACTATCATCAATCCGAACTTCCCAAAAAATTGCTTCAGCATCCGCATCGGGTTCGACTTGCGGTTTTTTCATTTCCAATTCTTTGGGCGTGATTGGTTTCCAATCCTTGTCATCTGCCAAGGTTGGAATAACGAAAAGCAAAAAAGTAAAAAGAAAATAAACTAAACAAAGGGGGGAAATTTTTAGGCGAAACATAATTGAATACCTCAATGAGAATGTAGCCGCAAATTGCTTGCGGGAAAGGGGTTACGGGAAACATTGGAGAACTGGGGGGAACTCCAACTGCAAATTGAAGCACTATTCGAGTGAATCTTATACCAAGACTTTGACGTAAGCAAGAAAAAAACATTTATTCGGAAAAAATCCATACAATTATTTTTGCCGCAAGGTAATTGTATGCGAATCAGCTTTATGAAAAGAATCAAAAAGTGCCTTTATCGGTTGATAGAATTTTGGCATAAAAAGAACATTTCCATTGTCCCCAAAATGAAAATTCCGGTCATATTTTAATAAAGTTTTATCATCATTAACGGTAATTTTGATGGTTTGTCCGGTGACTCTTTTAGCTGCATCCCTAACGGGCGCAGGCGCGTCAGAGGCTTCTAAAAGATAATTGGACGGTAAAGAAATTTCTATCTCATCCTGATCAGACCAGCCATATTCAAAATACATCGGATGAATGCGGTCATTGGCAGTAAATAAAGGTTTCTCGCCATATTCAAAAAAACCGGGTTGCAGAAATATTCTTTTACCTGTTTTTTGAGCATAATTTGGAATCCGAACTTTATAACTGTAAACCAGAGGTTTTGAATTATCGTCGAAGTTTTCAACCGAAATGTTCGTTACTTCGGCTAAACTAAGGCGTTTTTTAACATCGTCTTTGATCTCATCTTCACGTTTGGTCGGCGAATCCTGATAATGTTCCTGACGGCGCGAAATCGCTCTCTGTCCGTAATATTCGGTTCTCACATCGCCTTCTAAAGTCCCGTCATCGAGTAAATTAAATTTGCCCGTTCTTTTGGCTAAAGAAACTTCGGGCGGAGTCAGCGGAATTATTCTCCAGGTAGTATTGCCTGTTTCAGAAACAAACATAGCGGCGGTTTCTTCATACCAGATTATGTTCCCAAAAGGCAGATAAGGCGTTCCGGGATTAAAATATTTATAAGTATTGCCATCTGCCACAACCGCAATGCAGCAAGGATGAACAAAAGAATAGATCGGATATTTTTCTTGAGTAAAGAAATGTTGACTACGATCGGCAGAGAGAACCAAATACGGATTAAATCCGGCGGCTTTTGCCAATGAAGCAAACAAGAGATCAATGTATTGTGAATTTCCAACTTTGTTTTTGAGTGCATCAGTCGGATTTTTTAGCTTAAAATTTTCGCGTTGTTCATCCGTGAAAGAGCGGTCAAAACTGATATTCCGAATCTGTTTTTGGGTAAATTCATAGATGCGTTTGAGTTTTTCTTCATTAGAAGAAATTCCATTGGTCAATTCATTAGCTTTTTGCTGAATTTCTTTAGAAGGTTTGATCGCTTCAGTAAAATATTGGCTGGCTCCCAAACCAAAAAAAGACCAGCTAAAATCTGAATAGGATGATCTGTATTTGAGCAGCACCCAGGGGCGCGCTTCATCCTCCGGCGGCATTTGGTCTTCTTCTTTGAAAGCTGGAACATTGGTGACCGTTCCGCGATAAAAATTATCCGTATCAGGGGTAAAAGTAAATTCCTGAGTATTGTAGAACTTAAAACCGACCGGCAGGTTTTGATAGGGGCGAACATAATAAGTCAGTCTTTGCACCGGAATATCGCGCTGCAGGGGAAGTCTTTCGTCATTCAAGGAATCGCCCTTAAAAGTTTCTTTGTATTGATATTCGACAATGACTCCGACTTCGATCGAAGGAATAGCAAATGATTTGGCTTGAATCTTAAACTTCTTTGATTTAAAAATTTCACGCTCGAAAATGTCATTTGGATTTAATTCAATGATTGAGCCGTCAGGTTTGATAACGCGGGCTGCAATATCTTCGATCTTTTTTCCTTTAGTGAAAGGAATATCGAATTTACTGTATTTTTCACGTCCGCGTTCGGTAAAGATTTTCACCCGAATATAGTGATTATAAGAAAGGTTTCCGCCTTTTTTGTCATCCAGACGAACTTCCCAAAAGATTGCTTCGACATCTGAATCGGGTTCAACCTGAGGCGTTTTCATGGCTAATTCAACAGGTGTCACAGGTTTCCATTCGGGATTATCAGCCAAAACATTGATGAAAAAAAGAAGGGCGAATGTGATTAAAAATAAACCACGTAGCATAAAAATCCTTGATTATGAGAAGCCGCGAACTGACTGCGGGAAAAGAGTTAAAAGATAAGGTTTACATTGGGGCAAATGTAACCGTTAGTTGAAGCAAAATTTCGAGTGAATCTTACAATAAGACTTCAGATGAAGCAAGAAAAAACGTGTTATGTTATAATTCCCGAATAAAAAGCAGTATTAAAGTCATAATAATTATTTTTCAGGAGACAGATCAATGGCTGTTGATTACAGTAAAATTCAAGAACTTTTAGGCTCGGATGCCGAATCTCTTTTGGGTTTTTCAACCCCGAAAATTTCTAAAGAAAATCTTTCTCTCCCCAGCGGAGATTTTGTTGATAAGGTTTGGATTAGCTCAGACCGTAATCCGAATGTTTTGCGTTCACTGCAAACGCTTTTTGATAACGGACGTTTGAAAGGCACGGGTTATCTTTCGATTCTTCCGGTTGATCAGGGGATCGAACACTCGGCAGGTGCATCATTTGCGCCGAATCCGGCATATTTTGACCCAGAAAATATTGTTAAATTAGCAATTGAAGGTGGATGTAATGCGGTTGCTTCAACATATGGCGTGCTTGGTGCAGTTGCCCGTAAATATGCTCATAAAATTCCGTTCATCGTCAAAATCAACCACAACGAGCTTTTAACCTATCCGAATCAATTTGACCAGGTAATGTTCGGCACGATTGATCAAGCCCGAGATATGGGGGCAGTTGCCGTTGGTGCGACAATTTATTTCGGGTCTGACCAATCAACCCGACAAATCCAGGAAGTTTCGCAAGCCTTTGCTTATGCACACGAGCTTGGAATGGCAACAATTCTGTGGTGCTATTTGCGGAATCCGAAATTCAAAGGCAAAGACGGCGACATGCACACCGCTGCCGATTTGACCGGACAAGCCAATCATTTAGGCGTAACCATTCAAGCCGACATCATCAAACAAAAATTGCCCGAACGCAACGGCGGTTACAATATGCTCAATGTTGAAAGCAGTTACGGCAAAACCAATCCGAAAATTTATACCGATTTAAGTTCGGATAATCCGATTGATTTGGTGCGTTACCAGGTAGCAAATTGTTATATGGGACGTTGCGGACTGATCAATTCCGGTGGTGAATCAAAAGGTGCAGGCGATATGGCGGATGCCGTTCGCACCGCAGTTATCAATAAACGCGGCGGCGGAATGGGCTTGATCTCAGGTCGTAAGGCATTCCAGCGTCCAATGTCGGAAGGCGCAGAACTTCTTAACGCAATTCAAGATGTTTATTTAGCTGAAGAAGTTACCATCGCATAAATTCAACCAAACTAAAAGGCTGTTTTTAGCAAATTCTTTCTAAAGATTTTGTTTGATCTCAGCCTTTTTTCTAAGAACAGGAGAAATCGAATGGCAGATAATTTTATTCAATTTAAGCCAAAGCAAATGGCAAAAACGACTTGGGATTATTTGATAAAATTTACCTCTTTTCATGAAGGAACTGTCACCCACATGTATCACAATTTTCCGTTGGGTTCTAAATATCCAGATGTCTCGTGCGGAATCGGCTTTTTGTTGCCGGGAGAAAATAAAAGCCCTTCTGCTTCAACCATCAAAGATTGGTTTAAACATTTTTCCAATGCTGACGGCAGTCCTGCCACTGAAGACCAATTTAAGGCAGATTGGGAAGAGGCTTTTAAAGTTTCAAGAAAAACTCAGCCGAACGGCGGAATCATTACGGAATTTAAGGCGGTCTGTAAACTGACGCTAAATGCTAGCATCATTAAACCCAAAATGGTGCAACTTTTAGCCAGTAAATTAAATACGGAAGTGGGTCGTCCGCCACTCAAAGACGTTGATTTTTGGAAGTTGCCTGCCGTTGCCCAAGTTGCCGTTGCCAGCGTTTGTTATGGGTATTCTCCTACCAAAATGCCGAATTTCTGCGCCGCCTTAAAAGCTAGAGATTTTGATACAGCCGCTACCGAAATAAAACTATCCAATATGTCTGCGATTAAAAATACTGACCATTCTTTATTAATGAAAGATGCAGCATATCTTTATCAATATCATCAGGACGATCAGGGAGCGATGGAGTATCTTCCATCTTCTATTTCCAATTGGATGCCTATTTCCATTCAGCAAGGAACATTGGGATGGGGAGGCTTTTCTGAGCAAATTATGTCGGAATGACCCGACTGGACATAAAAATTTAACTTGCATAAATTCTCTTTTTGCATTATTTATTTAGAACACAAAAAAAATGCCCCTAAAAAGTGTCCCCAAAGCTGTTCTATATTAAATTTTAGAAGGAGTCTAAATTATGAATGCACAAGTAATGGGTTGGATAATTTATTTGGCGATTGGTTTAATTGCCGGGTTTTTAGCCAGCATAGTTGTTAAAGGTCGCGGATTAGGTTTAATTGGCGACATCGTGGTCGGAATCATTGGCGCGGTCATCGGCGGATGGCTGTTCGGAGCGTTCTTGAGCACCGCAGTTGGTGGCGGAATGATCGGTTCAATCTTGACCGCATTTGCCGGAGCAGTGATTTTGCTGGCTATTATTAAAGCAGTTCGATCAACTTAGGCTATTTCAAGATTTATTTGCTAAAAACAGTCAGGCAAAATTGTTTGGCTGTTTTTTTTGTGGCTAAGAAATTTTTATAGATTTACTCTAAAAGCCTTGCAAGTGCTTGAAAATCAGAAGCCTCAAATTCTTTAGCAACTATATTGAAAAGTTTGGCAATTTGTTTTGAATCTTCTTCTTCGGCAGCTTCATTCGGCACTTGAGAATAGGTAAAATCATAATCATTGTTAATATTGGTTTCTATTGCATAAAGAGTTGCATCTGGATAAATTTCACCGTCTTGATTATGAGTTAGATTTGCAATGTTTTCATCGTTTAGTTTTTGATAAAGATTTTCCAAATCTGATTGTTGGAAATTTGGTCTCTCACTAATTCGTCTTACTTTTTTCTCATCTATATCACGGATTATTTCTACCGACCAGTTTGAATCAATTCTCCGCAAAATCAAAACACTTTTTCGGACAATTAAATCATTATAAGCAGGCATTATATAACCGCTTCCGAAACGGTAATAACGAATCTCCAAATCATTTTCAGGGAGAGAAATATTTTCCAAAGGATATAATCCAAAGTCTATTGAAGCAGTTTTGATTTGCCGTTTACGGTCTTGATTAAGTTTTTCTACCTCAATAGATTTTTTAATTTGCGAAATATTACTTTGGCAGGACAACAAAAAGAAAATTGGAAATAAAGTTATCAAAAACTTTAACATCTTTAACTCCGATAAATCCGATAATCAATCTCTTGAAAAATCGTGTCGCGCGATTCGATTTCGGCTAACATTTCAAAATCATAATTTCCTGTCGTCACCATTTCGTAGAGCAAATTAAAACGATGAATATGCGATTGAAAACGGCGGGTGGCGTATTGAACGGTTGTGCCTTGGTAAATTTGAAATGCCCAATCGCTGGATTGCGCCAAAAGAAGCTCACGCGCCATTTGATTCAAAATTCGCCATTCGGTTTCAGTCGGATGATGATAACGGTTAGCTAATTCGGTCATTTTTTCTTCGGCATCGTGTGCGTAGGGATACATCCAATCCGTATTTTCATTGAGCCAGACTTTGTAGTAACCTCTTTCGCCCCAACTTGATGCGGACGGTTGCTGAACCTGAATCGGAATTCCCGAATCCAGAAAATCTCCCGGTGTGACGGCTTGAACTTCTGATTGGTCATAGTGCATTTTGCGGAACAAAAAGTCTAAAAACTGCGGACCTTCATACCACCAATGTCCATAAAGCTCGGCATCATACGGCGAAACGACCAAAGGCGGATGATCGCCGAAAGTTTCGCGCAATTTGTAGGCTTGGTTGATTCGCTTTTGGATAAAATCCGTTGCATCACGGGCGGCTGTTTCCCTCGCCCATAAGGGAACATACGCTTCTTTCTTATCTGTTTTTCCGGTAATCCGATAATATTTCAAACCCAAATGCCGACGCATTCCGTCTTTGTGCAGATGAGGTTTCAGATATTCAAATTCCAAATCCCAACCGACATCACGATAAAACTCGCGGTAATACGGATTACCCGGATAACCAACTTCCGCACTCCAAACCTGTTGCGAAGTTTCGACATCACGGGCAAAAACTGCGACTCCGTTATGACATTTGACGGGAGCGTGAACGCCATATTTCGGACGTGGATCGCCATACAAGATCGCATGAGAATCACCGATAAAATATTCGATTCCTGCATCCTTCAAAAGATTTTCAACGCCTGGTTCATAGGCACATTCAGCCAGCCAAATTCCACGCGGATTTCGTCCGAAATGTTTATTGTAGTTTTGAACCGCCAGTTGAATCTGAGCGCGGCGGGATTCGTGCGTGGAAATCAAGGGCAAAAAGCCGTGCGTCGCACAACAAGTAATGATTTCCAGAACGCCTGCGTCCTGTAATTCACGCAAAGCACTGATCAAATTTCGCCCGTAGCGATTGTTCCATAAATCCAGAGCCGCTTTGAGGTTATCTTCATACATTTTGGCTACGGCATAAAAATTCGGATCTTCTTTTTCCGTCCGCAAAACTTCTTTTTCTGCCAATGCAATCAGATTTTCCAAATGATGAGTGTAGCGCGTTTGCAAAAGAGGGTCAGCCAGCATTTCACACAACGGCGGCGAAACGTTCATAGCGAGGCGTGACCTTATTCCTTCTTTTTGGTGGTTCTGAAAAGCAACGATCAATGGCAAATAAACTTCGGTAATAGCTTCGTAAAACCAATCTTCCTCTAAAAATTCGGGATATTCGGGATGACGCACAAAAGGAAGATGCGCGTGTAAAATCAGGCTGAAATAACCAATTGGCATAGTGGATTTTTGATTTCCGGTTTTGATTTTTAAACTTCTAACAAGTTCATTCTAAACTAAAACGTCAGAAATATCATAAAAAGTTTTGCCCGCGAATTACTTGAATTAGCACGAGAATTTTTAGCATTCAGACTAAAAATTGATTTATTCGTGTTCATTCGCGTCCATTCGCGGGCAAACATTCTTAAATTAAACAAAATTATTTCAATGAAAATGAACTTAACGGATTAAGTTTTCCTTTCGGATTAAAAGATGATTTTTTCTTTCGCAGTTGTTTCGGAAAATTGATCAAGCTGGCACCGAAAACTTTCGGCTCCTCAATTTCTTCCCCGATTTCTTCGTCAAACGGCGAAACTCCGAAAAATTCTTCTAAAGCTAAAATCACTTTTTCTTCGGTCAAAGCATTTGGATTTTCATCAACTAAGCCTGCTAAAAATTCAAATAAATCACCTGAAACCTGTTCGCGCAGAGCAAACAGCGAAACACCCGAAGCCAACGCGAAAAGAACGTAGCGCAGCTCGTTAATATTGATATTTGAAAAATCAACCTGACCTTTTCCGGCTAATTGAACAAAGGCTTTTTGGGTTGCTTCATCGGCAAATTGCGGCTCATCTCCGGCTAAATAAACCTCAAAAGCGTCTTGTGAGTATCCGGCTAAATCCAGAACTTCGGCAAACTGATCGGCAGTGACCGCAAAATAAGGCTGAAACGCAGTATTTTCCGAAGGTTTTAAGCGCGGAGTTTCTAAAGTATTTGAAAAAACGATACGAACGAACGGACGGCTTTTTGCGTAGAAACCGACTTCGGCGCGGTATTTGGAATCGGATTCGATGTTGTTGAACCACCACGAACCTTTGTTGCCGACCTGATGAATTTCGTCCTTTTTAGTATCCAAATTGGTCAATCTGATAGCTAAAAAATAATCATCCGCGCGATTGCCCAAAGCTTTTCGCAAAGTATTGTATGAATCCGATTTGAGCGACCAGTAAAAGAAAACACGGGTTGGCGACTGCATTTGCAAAAAGGCTCGGTTTTCTTCGCGTAAAACCGGAAGTTTCGGCTCGGCAAGCTCTTTGAAAACAGGTGAAAGTTCTTCTAATTCGGTTGCAGTTTCAGCCAAATCAAAGTTTTCCTGAGTTTGAATTTTAGCGGCAAGCGGCAATTTTTCAGTGTCAGCTTCAACTTCGGCAACAGCTTTTTTCGCCTTTGGTTCGGCTTTAGTTTTGACTACTTCTTTAGTTTTAGCGGTTACTTTTTTGGCTTTGGGCGCGGCTTTGGCTTCAACGGCTTCTTCGGTTTTTGCGATTATTTTAGTGCTAATCTTTTTAACTTTCGGCTTGGCTTCAGCAACTTCAACCTTTTCAACTTTGGTCTTAGTTCTTACCTTTGGCTCGGCTTTAGCTTCAACTTTTACAACTTTTTCTGCATTGGCAACAGTTTTTTTAGCCGTCTTTTTCTCAGTTTTAGGCTCAGTTGTTTTTGCTTCAACTTTAATTTCATCAGCTACTTCCGCTTTTTTGCCTGATTTTTTTGCTTTCACTTTTGAACTTTTTTTATCGCTTCCATTCATAGTTTTAATGATAACCCCGCATTAAATTCAAAATAATTATGCCTGATTTTTTCGTTTGTGACAAGTTTCACGAGAAAAAGCCTTGAATTTTCTGCCCGAAATAAAGAAACGACTGCGGATTTTAGTCTCGGCAGTCGCTCGTAAAATATTCATTTGATACAACTTTTATCTTTTTATTTCATATTTTTTAAGTTTGACATCAACTTTGCCGATGCTGGTATTAAGATTGGCACGCACGGGCAAACGGCGGTTATCATCGGTAATCCAGATGATCATACTGCCGTCGCTTTCGATCATTCGACCTTTTCCGAAAACTTGCGGCTCAATACGGAAACACATTACCTTACCAAAAATCGTGTTTTGCATTTCTTTTTTGGTAATATTGACAGGAACTTTATAGACCAAACCCGAATCGCTGATGTTTAAGGCAAAAGAATTTCCGACAGCTAAAGGCATACTTCGCAAAATATAAATCCCTGAAATTAAATCGTGAGTTTCGTCTTCAATTGCAGAAGCGATCCGGCGCGGCGGACGGGCGGAATCTTTCGGATCAGTTTCAACATAGGTTACTTTCTTTTCCGTATAATCAAAATTTGCCTCGCTGTCGCGCACACGGTCGCCCTGCTCATCGCGTTTAACTGTTTTAAGAGCTACAAACCTTTCGCTATCTATTGTAGATGTAACACGATAGAGAAAACTGAACCGGAAAAGTTTAAGTAATGTTCCTTTGGAAATAGCTTCGGCTTTTACTAAATAATCCTTGCCGTTTTCGGCTTTTGAGGTAGTGAAGGTTAAATTTGCAACACTGATTCCGCGAAATACCAATTTATTGAGATTTCCTTCGTAATTCATTACCTCGCCGTCAATGTAAGGATTTAGTTTGGAAGTTGTCTGCGAATGTGCAAAAGAAACCCCGAAAACCAGTAAGAATAACAAAATTACTAACTTCTTTTTCATAATCTTAACTAAAAAAATAGGCTTTAACTGCCAGAACACACAAAGCAAATCCGACTCCGATTGCCGCCCGATACTCACGATATTTTAAGTATAATTCCTTTTCAAATTTATTCGGCACTGAATTTACATCTCTGTAAGCCGTCAGCCGCGGAACAAACAGCGGAACTGCTTCAGCATAATTTTCAAACTCTGCGCCGAAAATGGCAATTAATTCCTTTGCTTCGACTCTCATTACCGGCAAATAGATGCCTAAAAATAAAATTGCAAAGAGAATTGCCAGCCACCAAACACCCGACGCAACTGTAAAACCGATTCCCATTATAAAGCTTCCAAGATACAGAGGATTTCGCGTATAGGCGTAAGGTCCTGAAATTGCCAATGTTTGATTTTTGCGAATATGCCCTGATGCCCAGGCTCGGATCAATAAACCAATGATTGAGATAACTGCACCAATAGCTAAAGACAAAAGCGTTGGATGAGCAAAAAACAAAAAAGCCGCCGCAAAGATAAATCCCAGCGGAACGCGAAATCTCTGAACTATTGTGCCGTGTTTTGCCATTTTTTCTTAGAGTCTCAAGTCTCAAAAGTCTCAGGTCTCAAGTTAATCAATACTAAGTGCAATGTCTTAATTTTCAAGCAAAAGACTTGAGACTTTTGAGACTTGAGACTTGAGACCCAAACGCCTCAGCGTTTCCCGAAAAACCGTTTCAACCTCGATGTCCATACAAATCCAATTTGAACAAGTCCGCCGATGACAGTTTATCCGGCAACCGATGTCAGTGCGTTCAACTCCAATGTCGTCTTGATTCGGACTGCCGTTGCGCCACCATTCTGTCGGTCCGAAGATACCGACAATCGGAGTTTTTGCGGCTACTGCCAAAAACATCGGTCCCGTATCCCCGCCAACATAAACTTCGGCGTGTTTTGCTAATTCGTAAAAACCTTTCAACGAAGGAGTGGACAAAATAATTTTACCCGATTTGCTTGATTTCAGCACTTTCTCAGCCAGACTTTTTTCATTTGGAGCGGTAGTGACAATTGAAACTAAGCCTTTTTCTTCCCATAACTTATCGGCTAATTGCCCGTATTTTTCAGCTTGCCAAAGTTTTGTCACCCAGCTCGTAGCCGGATTTAAAATGACAAAATTACTGTTAGCTTTTTGCACAATTTCAGCTGCTTCGCTTTTATGATTTTCACCTGTCCAAATCGGAAATTCAAAGTCTTTATCCGGCACAGTAATTTGCAAAGCCTGTTCCAGTAAAGCTAAATTTTTAACTACTATATTTGTTTTCGGTTCAATCGGAAAAGTCTTGTGCAGTAAAAAACGGCTTGCAGGCTCGCGCAAGGCTTCTTTGGCAAATCCGAATCGTTTTTTTGCTTTGGCGAGCTTGGCAATGGCAGCAGATTTTAGAAGCCCTTGAAAATCAAGTGCTACGTCAAATTTTGTTTCGCGCAATTCGCGGATCTGCTGAGTCGCCGATGAAAAGTTTTTACCGAATGAATCTTTCTTTCGCAGAGATTTTGTGTCAACCTCGATAAGTCTGGAAATCAGCGGATTATTTCGCAAAATCTCGGCAGATTTTTTTTCTACAACCCAAGTTATTTCAGCATTTGGCACGTTAGAGTGGATTACCGGAAGCACAGGTAAAGTATGAATAATGTCGCCGATACTGCTTAATTTGACGATAAGAATTTTCATTACAATCAAATAGTGAATGTAGAAATTCGCTGTCCAAAAGTCAATTTAGCAATCCATTATTTGAGAAAAAAGTGCTAGACGAACAACTTTTGAATGAGTTATTCTATAAATTAGGCAATTTGCCATAACCCCCGACCTCCCAAATGTTTGTATGTCTAAACCAACACGCCCGAAACGTGATTTACGCCCTGCATTGGTTTTTTTAGGAGGGGATTTACTCGCCGTCTCAATACCGCTTGAGCGCGAAATGGTGATCCTTGGACGCGCACTGGAAGCTGACGTCCGGATCAATGATACTAAGGCTTCGCGTCAACATGCCCAGATTGAAACCGTTTATGATGAAAAAACAAAAGAAACGACTTATGTTTTGACTGATCTGGAATCAAAAAACGGCACACTTTTGAACGGGCATAAAATTGCACAGGAAACTTTGCAGAACGGCGATAAAATTTCAATCGGTGAGCATATTCTGCGGTTTGAACTTTTGGACGAGATTGACCGCGAATATCAACATCAAATCCGCCGTTTATTGTCGCACGATGACTTGACCGGATTACTTTCGAGCCGCTCCTTCTTTTCGGAATTACGCCGTGAAGCCGCCCGCGCCAAAGTTGAAAACCGCCCGTTTTGCGTTTTGATGATGGACGTTGATCATTTCAAAAAAGTTAATGACACTTACGGGCATTTGACCGGCAGCAAAACATTGGAAGAATTAGGCTTTTGTATTATGCAATGCTTGCGGAGCGGGGATGTAGCAGCCCGTTTTGGTGGAGAAGAATTTGCTGCGTTTTTACTTGATGCCGATTTGAGTCAAGCCATGGTTGCAGCCGAAAGAATCCGCGAACTTATCGAAGAAAATGATTTCAGTATCTTAAAGCAAGGACGGCATTCCAAAACACACCGTATTACGATCAGTATTGGAATTGCCTCTTTTCCTAATGACTCGCACGATCCGATTGAGTTAGTTGAAATGGCGGATTCTGCACTTTACCGAGCCAAACGCGAGGGCAGAAATCGGGTTTGTGTTTATCAGGATGCACCGTCCGAAGAATCAAAAAGAACTCATCCAGTTCGCAGATCAGCTTAATTTTTGGCTAAATATTTTTCGCTTCCGGTTTGTAAAAATTTAACAAACTGACTCTCATCACGGGTTAAACCGGGAAAAGTTGCCAAAATATTTCCGTCCGGCGTAATAATTGCATAAAGCGGAAGCGCGACCGTCCCAAATTTTTCCGACTGCATTTTTTGGTAATCTTCATAAGGCTGACCTTCGCCGTCGGTGTAAAGTCTGGCACGAACAAATTTTGCCATTTCTTCCCGGACTTTAGGCTGCGGAAACATATTGGCTTCCATCCAGCGGCAATTCGTGCAGGTATAGCCCGTAAAATCAATGAAAATCGCTTTGTTTTCTTTTTTCGCCTGTTCAATTGCTTTTTCGTAATTATTCGTAATCCACTCACTTTCGCCGTTTGAAGAACCTGAATTTCCGCCATTTGTGCTAACCGTCGAGTTTTCGGTTTTGGGCGGTAAAAAGGCTTCGACACCGACCAACGTTTTACCGAAAAGTCCCGTCACTAAATAGAATCCAAATGATAAAAAGATCAGCGCGATCATCACCCGCACTGCGCCGAGCCGTTCAGGTTTGGTATCGTGCGAAAGTTGGAAAAAGCCCAGCAAATAAAGGGTTATGAATAAACAAACGGCAATCCACGAAGCAATTACAACTTCACGGGTGAAAATTCCCCAACCCCAAACCAGATCAACATTGGAGATAAATTTCATTGCTGCCGCAATTTCCAAAAAGCCCATCACGACTTTGACCGAATTAAGCCAGCCTCCTGATTTTGGCAGCTGAGCCAATAATTGCGGAGCAATCGCCAATAGGAAAAACGGAAACGCAAAAACTGCGGAAAAGACCAGCATTCCCAAAATCGGATAAATCCAACTTCCTTGGGTTGCCAACACCAAAATTCCGCCGACAAAAGGCGTGGTGCAGGTAAATGAAGTCAATGAGAAGATCAATCCCATCAACAATAAGCCGAGATATTGACTTGATTCCTTACCGCGTGCATATGAATCAAGTTTGGTCATCACCGAGCTTGGAATCCCTAATTCATATGCTCCGAAAAGACTCAGCGCAAAGACAATAAATAATCCGCCGATAAAAATATTGACATACGGATTAGCCGCAAATAGCTGAATTCCGGTTGCGCCGAACAAAACTGCTAACAGAAAACCTAAAACCGTAAAAGTAAAGATAATTCCGAGCGTGAAAACAAAAGCGTTACCAATTGCTTTGGCGCGGCTTCCTTCGGCATGCTTGGTAAAATACGAAACCGTGATCGGAATCATCGGAAAAACACACGGCGTAAGGAGTGAAACCAATCCCGCGACCAGTGCCGCCCAGAGAAAACTACCTAACGGCGTATCCTGACCAACATTACCGTTATCAAAATTGGTTGGCGACGAACTATTGGGTTTGGTAACGCTGGCAGACGAAACCGAATTTATATTTGAATTTGTTTCCGTATTTGCTGCAGTGTTTATGTTTACATTGGCATTGGAATTTACGTTAAGATTCGCATTGACGTTAGCATTTGCCGGAGTTGGCGTAACTGACGGCGAAGGCGTTGGGGTCGGCGTTGTTGACGGCGAAACACTTGGCGATGGAGAAGGCGATGCGTTAGCTTTTGGCGCGGTGATCGTTAAAGGTGCAGAAACCTTAACCGTTTTGGGCGGCAAACAAGTCGAATCGTTACAAACCTGAAAACGGACATTAACATTTAGGGGTTGTGAACCTTCCGGGGCATCTGCGGCAACCGTGAACGGAATATTGAAAGCGGCACTTCCTTCATAAGTTTCAGTATTAATTCCAAAGTTCGGATCCATTTGAACCCGCGGACGAGTTCCGCTGACGCCGCCCATTTTGAAAGGTCCGCCGTCAATCGAAATCGTGGTGCGAATAGGACCGCCTGCACCTTGAGTAATGGAATACATATGCCAACCGCCGCCGATACTGGCTGTTACTTTGGCTGTTCCTTTTCCTCCCGCAGGAATACTGCTCGGCGAAACGCTCATCGAAAGCGAGACGGGATTCTGAGCATTAACAAATAATGCGGTTAGAAAAAATAAACTTAAAAATAAACTGAAACGGACGAGACTTCTTCGCAAAACTTTACTCCTTACGCCACAGATTGCCGAAAACTTGCGTTTTCTCTTTACTAGAGATGCTTTTAACCTCAAATCTTATTCCAACTATTGTTCTATTTTACAGAAAAAAAGAAAAGTTGGGACGGATTATTTTGCAGGTGTTGAAAGATTCTCAGCTTTCCCGCAGAAAAAAAATGAAGTCGGTCGAGAGAAGTTTGATCTTTCCTTTCAAAGCATTTGTGATTTGTCCGCGATGATAAGTTGAATGATTTACAACGTGCGTCAAAATATTCGGAAGCTTGTCGGAAAAAGCTCCTCCCTCTAAACTTTGGTAGCTGATAATTGTTTCAAAATCGGCGGTTTCCAAAAAATCCATCCAATCCGTCTGATTTTTTTGATGAGATTCGACACATTTTGCCAAACTTTTACCTTCGAAAATAAACGGATGATTTTGATTAGTAACCCGGTTAAACCAAACCTGACGAGCCAGCAAAATATGTTGGAAAATTTTTAGAGCGTCCTCATCCTGACTTTCTTTGAGCAATGAAATTATTCTCTGATTTGCCCAATTTTCATAGGTAAATAGTTGTAAATAATGTTCTTTCATTTATTTTTAAGAAAAGTAAATTTGCAATTTCTGCTCACTGCCAACTGCCTAAGGTTTCTTTATCTCATCAACTTTGCCATCTTTGACCTCGGTATCAAACCGTTTGTAATCGCTGTATTTAATCAAATTATTGATATTAAATCCGGCAAATAGAATTTTGATGGAAAGATTTACGTCGGCTTGCTGCGGCAGCCAAATTTCATTATTGACCAATTCATTTTCAAGACTGAACGAAGCACCTTGTTTGGCTTTGCCGATAAAATTTCCAAAACTTTTGGTCAAAACCGAATCCAATCGAACAACTTGTTTGGTTTTTTCATCCACCCAAACTGCGCCGGTGCAAAAGGCAAAAAGTTTTTCCATTCGGGTTTGCGGTTTAAATTCGGGATTCGGTTCAAAGTCAAAAACGATAACCTCCCGTTCCTTAAACCTTTCCCGTCGCGGATTTATCAAAACTGAGCCTTTCAAAGCATCTGCAATTGTAATTCGCTGACCTTCTTCTTTTGGTTGCCCGCCTGCACCCGAAGGATTATCACGCTGCGTAATCTGCTTACGTTCTTTTTCAGAAATACGTTTTTCAATTTCCTCGACTTTTTTGGCAGCATCACGGTCTTCTTTTTCCTGATCTGATTGCGAAAGCGGTTTACCGTTTTTTTCGATCAAGCGGCTGATCCGATACCCTTTATAAAAAGTTAAGAGTTGTTTCTCTGAACTTTTTTCAATCAAATTTCCGTTCTTGTCCAAATCACGGTCAATTCTTAATTCGGTGTAGCTGTAATTTTCCAAAATCTGGTCAATTTTGTCGGCATTTGCCCGAATTTCCTGCAAAAGTGTTGGAATATCCGGCAAAGGTTCATTTGAAATTTTGGGAAAATCGAAGTTTGATTTGGCAATCGGCTGATTATATTGGGCTGAATCAAGCTTGATCTCATAAGTTTCATCACCAACTTTTGACCTAATTGAAAAAGCTGTCTGAATTCCGTTTACGGCGCGATAATCACTGTAATAAAAGGTTTTAGTAAGTTCGCCTTGCGGAATTTCTTCGTAAACAGGCAAGCCTGAAACGGAATCAAAACAGCTTTTTATCTGCACTCCTTTGGCATTTGTGATAAGAACACAGTTTGCCGTCTTTCCATCAACATTGGTCGTTCCACCCGCTGAAATCTTTGCTTTTTCATTTTTTGTATTGAGCCAACGGGTATTGCGATAAACGGCTTCGGCTTGAAAATCTTTGCTGGCATCGCCCGTAATAGTGCGTAAGCCGTTGCGTGAATCCCGAGTCCAGCCCGATTTGCCGTTGTAACCGGTGGCGATTTCAAACCCGTTCAAATCAAACATTTCTCCGTAGAGACTGCCGCCGGAAGCCATTTCCGAATATTTTCCGCTCGTGCTGTCAGAAAGCCGTTTCACCGTTCCGCTTAGTTGCCGCGAAGTTATTGATTTCAAAACTTTTTCTCCGCCTAAAGCCTTGTTTGCCTGACTCAAAATTTTGCCCGGGGATTGTGCCAAAAGATTTACAGATAATGCCAAAGTTAAAACTATTAAAAACTTAATTTTCATATTTGATTTTTTTAGAATTGAAATTATTTGATGCAATTTTTACCTGAATATCAAGGAAGATACCACGCAAATTATTAATTTCAAATGCCTTTGATGCTAAAGAGTTTATAAACTGTTGCACTAAGCGATTTTAAGATTTGTCTAAAATCAATAAGGCAAAGCGATATTCGATTATGATATTCTTTTTATAATAAGGTTTTTATGTTTGAGCGAGAATTCATCACCAATCCGACAAAACTTGAAGCAGTTGACCTTTTTAATCAGGCTTATGCCGAGCAATTGGATAAAAATTATGATGAGGCAATCCGCCTTTATAAAAGATCCATCGAAATCTTTCCGACTGCTGAAGCTTATACTTTTCTAGGCTGGGCATATAGTTTTCTGGGTGAATATGACCGTGCAATTGCCGAATGTTTAGCCGCAATTGCAGTGGATTCTTCATTTGGAAACCCTTACAATGACATCGGCAGTTATTTGATCGCAAAAGGAAATTTTTATGATTGTGTGCGGTGGTTCAAATTGGCAATGAAAGCCATTCGTTACGAAGCGCGAGCCTATCCGCACTTTAATCTCGCGTATGTTTATGAAAAACGCGGGAAATTTCTCGAAGCCGCCAAATATTATGGTTTAGCCATCAAAGAACAGCCGAATTATTCCAATGCTTACAATGCTTTGCGGAAATTACAGGAAAAATTGAATTAGTCAAAAACTTTATCTTTTATTGCCTGTCTAAAATATTTTTCAATCTCATCCCGCACCCGCCGAAAGATTTCAATTGTAGTTTCTTCGTCTGCTTCGCCAACAGCAGGCGGGTCGTCAAATGAATGATGAATTACTCTGGTTTTGGCTGGAAAATACGGGCAGGTTTCTTTGGCGTTGTCGCAAACGGTCAAAACATAATCTATTTCTTCGTTCACAAACTCATCCACTGATTTGGAACGATTTTGGGAAATATCAATCCCGATTTCTGCTAAAACTTTGATTGCCTCGGGACGGACGATTGAAGGCTTTGTTCCGGCACTGTAAACGTCATATCTGTTTTGCGTAATATGTTTTAATAAACCTTCCGCCATCTGCGAACGGGCAGAATTTCCGGTGCAAAGAATTAAGATTTTCTTCCTTTCAGACATATTAATTCAAATTAAAATATTTTCGCTGGAACCAGAGCGCGACGCTGACTAAACCGATTAAAGCCGGAACTTCAACTAAAGGACCGATGACCGCTGCAAAGGCTGCTCCCGAATTGATGCCGAATACCGCAACAGCAACAGCGATTGCCAATTCAAAATTGTTGCTGGCGGCTGTGAACGAAAGAGTTGCCGTTTTTGAATAATCCGCGCCGACCATTTTCCCCATAAAAAAGCTAACCAAAAACATCACGACAAAATAGATCAAAAGCGGAATGGCAATTCGGATCACGTCGAAAGGAAGCTGAATTATTAAATTACCTTTCAGACTAAACATAACGACAATCGTAAAGAGCAGAGCAATCAGTGTTAGTGGAGAAATGCGCGGAATAAATTCGTTATGATACCAATCTTTTCCTTTGGCTTTAACCAATAAAAACCGCGTCAACATTCCTGCCAGAAACGGAATTCCAAGATAAATAAAAACGCTTTCGGCAATTTGTCCCATACTGATTTGGACAAAATTGCTTTGCAGACCGAAAAACGGCGGCAAAATGGCGAGAAAAATCCAGGCATAAACACTATAAAAAAGAACCTGAAAAATTGAATTAAAAGCCACTAAACCCGCAGCATATTCCGTGTCTCCTTTAGCTAATTCATTCCAAACAATGACCATAGCGATGCATCGCGCCAAGCCGATCATTATTAAACCGACCATATACTCGGGATAATCCCGCAGAAAGATTATCGCTAGAATAAACATCAGAATCGGTCCGATTATCCAATTTTGCACAAGAGAGAGACTTAGGATTTTTGTATTGCGAAAAACTTCTCCAAGCTCCTCATAACGAACCTTGGCTAAAGGCGGATACATCATTAAGATCAAACCTATCGCAATCGGAATATTAGTTGTCCCGATCTGGAACCGATTGATGAAACTTTCCGAACTTGGAAAGAAATAACCGATCCCCACTCCCAAAGCCATCGCTAAAAAAATCCAGAGAGTTAAGAATCGGTCTAAAAAAGAAAGTCTGGTTGTTGGACTACAATTTAAGCTGCTCATATTTGTTAAGACAGATATAATGTATCACTATTTTGAAATTATATTGTAATCGGCATCACAAAGATTTAACATTTTATTAATGCACAGCTTAAATTATTTGATTAGTAGCTGAAATCAATCTAGCAGCAACCTGATTTTGAACGAGTGATGCCAATCGTTTCAGCTGTTGGTGCACAACAGGCAGAAGCGGCAATATCTTTTTCGTTTGTGTTACCTAAAACAACAAAGACTTCCCAACGGTTGCCGTCAGGATCGCTGACCCAGGTTTTATCCTGCAATGCGTAGCAGCAATCCGTTTTCATTTCTTCCAGAGTTATCAACCCCGCTTCTTGCCAACGCTTGCCCATTTCCAAAACCTCTTCAGTTGATTCGACTTGTAACCCGAGATGAGATAGCGAACCACCTTTGGCAAAAGGTAATTGATTCATCGTAAAATTTAACGGCGGATTAGCTACATCAAATTTTGCATAATCTTCTTTGACCTTGAACGGCACAACGCCAAACATTTTTGTATAGAACTCAATGCTCTTTTTAACATCACTGACATTTATCGAAATATGTGTTTTCATAATTATTGCTCCTGATTTAATTTCATATATGCTAAAACATATATGTTGAAACGAATATATTTCAGTAAATTAAAATTGTCAAGACATTTATTTCATTTTTTGCTAAAATTTTTTTATGAGTAGTGAAATTTATTTACAGGAACTGGAAACTTTCTTTTTAGCATTGGCTGATAAAACACGATTAAGGTTATTAAATCTAATGCGTGATGGAGAAGTTTGTGTTTGCTTTTTTACCGAAGTTTTAGGTGAAAGTCAGCCAAAGATTTCCCGGCATCTGGCTTATTTGCGGAACGCGGGATTGGTCGAAGCCAGACGCGACGGAAAATGGATGCACTATAGAATTGTTGAACCTGAAAACGAAGTTGCGAAAAGAGTTTTGCGTGAAACACTTGATGGTTTAAAAGAAAGAGAAGAAATGCAAAAGGACTATGAAAATCTTTCGATTGCCTGCTGTGGAATTTCGGTTCCCGTCACAATCTCGCGTGCGCCTAAACCTGATACATTCGCACAGGCGAATATGAGCTATGAGCGTGAAGAATTGGATACATTTTTGCTTTGATCCTCATATGGACAATGACGGCAGCTATTTCCGCAACAATATCCGCGTTTGAGTAAAAAATGTGCAGTTAAGACCATCAAGCCGTTTTCAAAATAATAATCAACGTCTTCGACAAATTTATCTTGTTTCTCCTGTTTAGGTTCTTCCATACAAAGCCAAAAATTCTTTGTTTCCGTCTGCGCCTAAAATTGGTGAATCAATCAAGCCCAAATTTTTCAAATCAATACTGTCGGCAAAACTATTAATTTTTTCAATAACTTCCTGATGCTTTGCTTCATCTTTAACGATTCCGCCTTTTCCGACTTCACCTTTGCCAACTTCAAATTGCGGTTTGATTAAAACAATAATTCTTCCGTTTTCAGTCAATAAATTTTTGAGTGCCGGAAGGATTTTAGTAACGGAAATAAACGAAACGTCCATCACAATCAAATTAAATTTTTCGTTAAAATCTTCGGGTCTCAAATAACGGGCGTTGGTATTTTCACGCACTTCGACACGTTCATCATTTCGCAGCTTCCAAACCAGCTGATTTGTGCCGACATCAACCGTAATCATTTTTTTTGCCCCGTTTTGCAAAAGACAATCGGTAAATCCTCCGGTTGATGCGCCGACATCCAAACAAACATATTCGCTTGGACATATTTGAAATTCATTCAACGCCTTTTCAATCTTCAATCCGCCGCGCCCGACGTATTTTGTTTCCTCAGATTTTCCTTTCAAACGGATATTTTCAGTCGGTAAAAATTCCTGCGAAGGCTTCAAAATTTTTTGCTCATTGACAAGAACTACTCCTGCCATCACGAGAGCTTGCGCCTTCGTGCGAGATTCGGCTAATCCGATTTCAACCAATAATTTATCAATTCGTTCGCGCTTCATCCGAAAAAATTAAATGATTTTTTTTATCGTATTGTAGCTTAAATTTGACAACTGTTGCACGAATCAATAACACTTAATTTAATATGACAGCAGAAAATAATTCACCGAAATTTGATCAGCGACCTTGGGGAACTTTCCACGTTTTAGACGAAAACGAAGGTTTCAAAGTAAAAAGAATTGAAGTTTTAGCCAACAAACGCCTGAGTTATCAAAAACACTCCCGTCGTGCCGAGCATTGGTTTGTAGTGAGCGGAGTTGCCAAAGTTACCTTGAACGGCGAGGAGATTATCGTCAAAACGGGCGAAAGCGTGGATATTCCGCTTGGGGCGGCGCATCGGGTAGAAAATCCGCACGATTCGGAAACGCTTGTATTTATTGAGGTTCAGCAGGGCGACTATCTTGGCGAAGATGATATTGAACGCCTTGAAGATGATTTTGGCAGAACTCAAAATTAAGATTGCTTTGAAGCAGTCAATGTTTCCGCTAACTCTTCCAGCGCAAAAGGCTTGAGCGACGATTTGAAAAATAATACATTTTCGCTAGTCCAGGTTGGCTCTTCACGGCTTCCGCGCAGTTCTTGCCATGCGGCAAAGATAAATTTTTTGAAATTGACTGTTTCAAATTCATCTAATCTTTTTTTCAAACTTTTTGGTGTCCAGAATCCCAAAACATCCAGATAAACTCTTTCATCCATTGGTGAAATTAAGACAAAATCGGGTATAAAAGCGGTTTTGCCTAAGTCAATAACCTCTGTATTTTCAACTAATTTCCAGAAAGACGAAGATTTTTCCCAATCTTTTTTTAATTTCTCAAACAACGGATTTTCAAATTCAGGTTCGTCATAGCGATTGGAAATTAACTGCGCTTGCTCACTCGTCAATTCATAAAAAAGATTTTTACCTTGTTTTTGCGCGATTTCAGCCGTCATTCGCCAATTTCCGCAAAGAAGAAGGGCAGGCAGAAAAACTGACATTTGAATTCCGTATTTTTGCGAACGGTGAAATAGCGAAGCCGCGCCCGTCAAAGTGACTTCATAACCGTTTACTGAATTTCCGACAATTGAATGAATTAAGCCGAAATGTTTGATCCAACCGAAAATGGCACGATAATTTTCGGCGGGCGAAGGCAAAACACGAATTTTCATTTCGACACATTTGTAAAGAATCGCTTGCGCTTGTGCGAGATTATAACGGTCAAGCAGATTATTAGGCGTGGTCGGTTCAAAGTTTGTAAGTCTCTGTTGCGCCGGTAAATCTGCGTAAAGATTATCATTTACAATATTTAAGGTAGTATTTAATTCTTTGGCGACAGTTTCTAAAACTTCTTTTCTTTTTTCCGAATTTGGTAAAACAGGCTGAAACTTTCGTGCTTCGAGAAAAACTTTTTGACGTATTTCACTGGGATCGGCAACGCTCGAAGTCGCAAATTCGCACCTGTCCATCAATAATTTGATCAATCCGCGCAAGATTTTGTAATCCGTTCCTGTTCCGACGTATTCTTCCAATTCGTGTTCCAATTCGCCACGAGTTTTGTTTTGCGAATCCTGAAAAATCTCGATTAGATTTTGAGCATCGCGCAAATAATCGGTGTTATCGGTTTTGATCGCATATGGGAAAACTTTCTCTCCGCGCCGGTAATTGATGGATAAATCAGCAGTTAGCATTTTGTGAATTATAACATTTTTTGAGTGGAGGAAAGGCTATTTGATTGAACATTTCGACCAAATAGCCTTTTGCAACGACAAGTTAAAGCAGTATGAGGTTTTGATTTCTTCTAATAATCCAAACGGTAATTTTTATTGATAAGGGTCATTATCTTAAAATAATTTTTCAAAAGAAATAATCTGTCATATAATCAACCTAATTAAAGAAATTTATGTCAAATTTTGATTCTCCCCAAATCACACAATTATTGGTTGAATGGGGGAGCGGTAATCAGTCTGCGCTTGAGGATTTGATCCCGATGGTCTATGACGAATTGCATCGGATAGCCAAACGGTATATGCGCCAACAATCCGCCGGACATACCTTTCAAACTACGGAATTAATTCACGAAGCCTATCTTAAACTTGCCAAACAATCAGACCAGAATTGGCAAAATCGGGCGCACTTTTTTGGCGTTGCGGCACAGGCAATGCGCCATATTCTGGTTGATTATGCGCGTTCCAAGCAAAGCCAAAAACGCGGCGGTTGGCAAAAAGTTACTTTAGACGAACAAGCCGCGATTTCAATTCAACGTTCCGAAGAAATGCTCAGTTTGGATGAAGCATTGACCAGATTGGGAGACTTGGACGAGCGGAAAGCGAAGGTCGTCGAACTGAAATATTTCGGCGGATTAACCAACGAAGAAGTTGCCGAAGTTCTGAAAATCTCTCCTGAAACAGTCAAACGCGATTGGAAATTTTCTCGGACGTGGCTGCTGCGTGAATTGTCGAATGTTTAAAGGTCTCAAAGTCTCAAGTCTTTTTAGATTAGCTTGAGAACTGCGGTTAATGGATAATCTTATTTTTAGAGTTCAATACCAAACTTGGGACTCTGAGACTTGAGACTTGAGACTAAAAACTCGAAAGCGGCTTGGTTGTTAAGCCGAAAACCTGCGGATTTTCTCCGATAATTGCAGCCGCCAAAAATTTCGGAACGTATTTGACTGATTCAGTTTGAAATTGCTGATCAAATCTGTTTGGATTCGCCGTTAATCCGCAGATAGCACAGGCAATATTCGGACTATCAGACATAAACTTAAAGTTAATATCGAATTTTATTTTTTTCGGCTCACGATTCCAGCTCAAAATCGCCAAAAATTCTTTCATTTTATTATCAGCGAAATACATTTGATTAGTCTGTAAATAACGGGCTGCCATATCTGCGGATTTTTCAACATCGGTGCGAGCCTTGATTGCCAAACCATATTTGTAGGCGCGCGGCAGATCAATCTGAAAAAGTCCTTTGCTTCCGGTTGGGCTGGTGATATTTGGGTTAAATTCCGATTCGATCATTGCAATATACAAACCTGACAAACGCGAAACTCCAATTTTATCAAAGGCTTTGTTAATGGACGGTGCGAATTCGCTTCCGCGCTGCAAAACGAAATTGAGATCATCGCCGAAAGAACCTTTGTTGGTTTTATTTCCGGTTCTTTTTTGATATGAATCAAGAAATTTTGTTACGCCGAGCTTGAAGTTTGAATCGAATTTATATTTATTGCCGGAAATTTTGACCGTAATTTCATCCAGCTTGTCACCGACAAATTCAATTTTTTCGGTTTCGCTCATTTCCGAATACAATTTGCCGGAAGTTTGTGCATTTGCAGTAATTACAAAACTTACCGAAAAAATAATTAAAGCTAAATAATTCAACCATTTCATAAGTGTTTTCTCCGTTTTTAATTTCAAAAACGCCCTTCCATTAATTGAAACGGGAATTTAAGAAAAATAGTGTCATTAGCAAAAATATTTAACCGAAAACTTTGAAATTGATTTATAATCTTTTGACCAATTAAAAATCTTCCCAGTTATAAAATTTGGTTTCTGAATGATTTAAGTTAATGTCCCCAGAAAGACTTAAAAAAGTTGAGGAAATTTACCATGCAGTTTTGGAGATTTCACCAAATGAACGGAATTCTTTTTTGCAAAATAAATGCGAAAATGACGAAGAACTGCGCCGGGAAATTGAGTCTTTACTTTTTTATGAAAACGACTTTGACAGTCTGATTGATGTTGCTCCCAAATCTTTGATCACAGAAGTTTTTTCCTCAAAAAAAGACGCGAAAATCATTAATAAAAAAATCAATCAATACAAAATTGAGCGCAAGATCGGCGAAGGCGGAATGGGCGCAGTTTATTTGGCGAAAGATACGAAATTAGAACGAAAAGTCGCCGTAAAACTGCTTTCAGAGGAATTTTCCAAAGATAAAACGCGCCGCAATCGATTTTTTCAAGAGGCAAAATCCGCTTCGGCACTAAATCATCCGAACATTTTGACCGTTCACGAAATCGGTGAGTTTGAAAAAACTCATTTTATTGTTACCGAATTTATCGAAGGCAGAACGCTGAACAAATATCTGGTTGATGAAAAACCGACATTGCAAGCCATTTTGGAACTCGCAACTCAAATTGCCTCAGCACTTTCTGCCGCTCACGAAGCCGGAATCATTCACCGCGACATCAAACCTGACAATGTAATGGTCAGAAATGACGGTATTGTCAAAGTGCTTGATTTTGGTATCGCTAAATTGATGGATTCAGTCAAATCACCGGAGATTGATAACGAAGCTGAAACGCGAGCCAAACCTGCGACTTTGCCCGGAATGATTATCGGAACTCCCGCCTATATGTCGCCTGAACAGGCGCGCGGAACACGGATTGATCTGCGTTCTGACATTTTTAGTTTTGGTGTTTTGCTCTACGAAATGATTGCCGGAAAACAACCTTTTGTCGGTGCGACCAGAATGGACGTTATTGGTTCGATTCTTAAGGACGAGCCGATTCCGTTAACCGAACATCAGCCGAAAATTCCTCACGAGCTTGAAAAAGTCGTCGAAAAAACACTTCGTAAAGACCGTGAACAACGCTATCAACATATCAAAGACCTTTTAATTGATCTCAACGATATTAAAAAAACTATTGAATACGATACTAAACTCATTACACATCAAACAGGTTCATCCAGAGCTCTAACGACCGTCAACACGACTTCGGGAATTGTCACACAGAGAAGGTTTTCAATAATTCATTTGCTTTTATTTTTCGTAATTGCAGGCGGAATTGCGGGATTAATTTGGTGGTTTTGGCTTAAATCGAATAATAATTTTGAGCAATTGAAAACCAGTGAAATCGTTAATTGGGCGAGCAAATCCGGCGAAGTTTACAGCATTGGTTCTTTTTCACCTGACGGCAAAATGATCGCTTTTGCCTCGACCAAATCAGGCTCAAAAAACATTTGGATCAAACAAACCAATTCGGGCGAAGCAATTCAAATTACCAAAGACGAATTTCGCAACGAAAATCCGATCTGGTCGCCGAATGGAGAAGAATTAGCTTATTTTTCGACTAAAGGCGAAAAGGCGGGTTTTTGGCGAATTCCGGTTTTAGGCGGTGCGCCGAAACTTATTGCAACGGTTGAAGATGGAAGCAGCTTTCTGCGTTATTGGTCAAAAAAAGACGTAATTTACTACGAATCCAAAAACGAACTTTTTACAGTTGATGTTAATTCTGGACAAAGCAAGCAGATTACGGATTTTGCCGCAAAAAACATTGAAGCGAATTTGTTGAGCATTTCGCCTGACGAACAAAATCTGGTCTATGTTACGTTTGAAGCAGAACAGGCAACTCTCTGGACGAAAAAAATAAACGAGCAAAACTCAAAAGAATTGGCAAAAGTTTCGCCTCAAATCCGAAATCTGATCTGGCATCCTGACAATCGAAGAATCTTTTTTAGCGATGCAGTTGACGGAATTTTGCAGGTCTTTGTGAGTGATGCAAATTCTTTTTCGCCCCGGCAAATTTCCAATGCCGAAAGAGATTGTTTTGCTCTAGATGTTGCGCCGGACGGCACGAAAATTTTGTATGGTTCTGCCAAAGAAGAATCAGATATTTGGGGCTTTAACCTCAAAGAAAATAAAGAGTTTACTGTTGCCGCCGATATTGATTCGGAATTATGGGCAAATGTTTCGCTGGATGGAAAAACTCTTGCCTATCAATCAATCAAAAATCTCAGTCAGGGCAATAAACTATTTCGCGGCAAGATTTTAACTCAAACATTAAATAGCCAAAATCAACCTGTTGAGGTTGCAAATGAAGGCGGTTTACCGGTTTGGTCGCCGGATGGAAAAAACGTAGCTTTTATGCGGTGGGTTGATAATAAATACCGGATTGAAGTAAGCAGTTTCAACGGCGGGCAAAAACAATTGATTGCTAATGATGTAAATTCTGTTTCCTATACGCTTTTGCCTTATAATCGGCTGCAAAAAAATGATTTCAGTTGGTCGCCCGACAGCAAAAAAATCGCATATTTATCGAATAAAGACGGACATCCCAATATTTGGTTAGTTAATGCCGACGGCTCAAATGATTTTCAATTAACCAATAATCAGAACAAAGAAATTAACCTGAGCTGTCCGCTTTGGTCGGCTGACGGCAAACAGATTTTTTATACCTCTAAAAATGAAGCTCCTGATGCTGAAGGAAAACGCGTCATCATTTGGCAAATTGAGATTGAGGCTAAAAATCCCAAACAATTGACCCAACCCGGCAAATTTTTACGTTTATTAGGTTGGGGGCAAAACGGCAATGAAATTTTGTTTGCCGCCATCGAAGGGGCAAGCAGCGTCGGATTACAGCCCGAAGTTACTTTGCATCGGTTGAATGTCAAAACAGGTGCAGCCCAACAGATTGCGATGTTGAAAGAAGTTTATTTATACAACATCAATCTTTCGCCGGATGGAAAAACGATTGCTTTTGTCGCGCACCGCAACGATAAAGATGATGTTTGGCTGTTAGGCGCAAACGGCGGCGAGGAAAAGAAATTGACAGCCAATAACGATTCACGTCTTTATTTTTCAAGTATGGCGTGGTCGCCTGATAACAATTCGATTTTCTACGGCAAACAATCGCGTTACAGTTTGCTTTCGATGCTGACAAATTTTAAGTAAGAGGAGTTTTATGATGAGAAAAGTATCTATTTTGCGAATAACTTTGGTAATTTTGCTTTTGGTCATAGCCGGAATTCCGGTTGTTTCAGCCAACCCGGATGATTGTGCGGCAAAAACAGATGCAGATTTGGTAAAAGCCATTAAAGAAAAACTTAGTGCCAAATACGAAAGCCAATTGAATCATATTAATGTTCACGTTCAGGATCACGAAGTTTTTCTGGAAGGTTGGGCAACTACCGAAAAAATCAAAAAAGACATTGAGAAAATCGTTAAAAAAGTAAAATGTGTCAAAAAGATTAATAATAATTTGAAAATCGGAGTTGGCGGCGGTTGTGATCTGGCAACACAAAAACCTTGCGGAGATATTTGCATTCCTAAAAGTCAAACCTGCAATATCGGAAAGGGAAATTAAGTCAAAGAATAAAGGGCAAAAGGAATGAAAGTATTGAGCATTATAAAAATTCTCTTGATTATTTTCTGTTCTGTTTTGCCCGTTTTTACTCAAACGATCTTAGATAATCTTCAGGAAACTCAGGAAAAACTCTGCCGTGAACAACCTATCAGTCAGAATCGAACGTATTCATTCAGGCAAGCACCGCGTTCAACGCTTGAAAAAGGCGCGGCGGGACCAAAACCATGGTATCGAAAACTTTTTCCTTTTCTGAAACCTCCGTTGGAAAAATATGGCGTTGATGATGTTCGGACGCTGAAAGAAAATTACGGGCGACCTGCTCCGCTTGGTGAAACAAAGCGTTCCAAAGCAATCCGCGCCAACCTTGAGCAAAATCTTTTCGATTTAGAGCAAAAAGTAAAATTATCCAAATTTGATTGGCGGGAAAACGGTATTAAAGCCGGCGCAGTCGGAAATCAAGGCGGGACAAAAGGCTTTGCCTGCAACACTTGTTGGGCATTTGCTACGATTGACGCAATCCAGATCGGTCGTCAGCTCGCGGCAACGCGCGAAAAACGCGAGTTCAATCAGTCTTTGCGACCAAGTGCCCGTCAGCTCGTCAGTTGTATGGTCAAAAAGCCGGAAGAATTTTGCTCAAATAACTGGCACGGTTCGGCTTTTGATTTTATGTTGGAAAAAGGTTTGCCGTTAGGCGGTGTCACCAAGTATGTTCCCGAAGATCATAAAACCTGGGAATGCGAACCTGACGAATATCTTAAAATTCTAACCTGGGATTTTGTCAGTTCGTCGCCGCAAAAAATTGCCTCCACGACAGAAATTAAAAAAGCGATAATTCTTTACGGTTCAGTAGTTTCGATGCTCAGTTTTGATAACTGTTTTTGGCTTTACAGCAACGGAGTTTTTAACGAAGAAAGATTCAGAGACGGAAGTCATTTTGTAATTATCATCGGTTGGGACGATGAAAAAGGCGCGTGGCTGGTCAAAAATTCATACGGCGAAGATTGGGGCGAAAAAGGTTTCGGCTGGATCAAATACGGGAGCAATAACATCGGTCAATGGGCGGCATTTGTCGTGCCTGACCCGAAAGAAGAGGAACGAATCATAAACAAGTTAAAAGAAGGTGAGAAATGAAAAATTTGCTGTTGAAATTTATTGTTGTAATCATTTGTCTTCCTACAAATTTACTGGCTCAAGCAAACATTCTTGCCTCGCTTGATTTTGATATTCATCAGGACGGATTTGCTTTCAAAAATTACCAAAACGAAGGTGAAGATTGGAAAAATGACATCGGTGCAGAGGATTTGATCCGAATGTTCGGAATTAAAGCCGTTTGCAAAAGCGGAACGAACGCCCAAAATTGTGTCCTGAAAGCCGCCGCCCGCAAATGGATCGAGCATTATCTCGAAGCAATGGATATTGGACATTGCGAAGGAATTGCCGTTGCGAGTTTAAGATTTAAAACCGAATTAGCTTTCAAAAAGAGAATTTTGCCCAAAGAATTTCAGTCAGAAGCATCTACGGCGTATCAACTCAAGCTTCAGCAAAATATCCGAAATTATGTGGCGTATTATTGGATTACTCAAACTTTTGATGAAGTCACGATTCCAACCAAAAAGATGGCGGAGCTGGGTCCGGTTAAAATGGTCGAAATCCTGATTGATTCGATGAACAATCGCAAGGATACTTATTTACTCGGCATCAAAAAATACGAAAACGGCAGAATCTTTGACGGACACGCCATTGCACCGATTGCCATTGAAGACACCGGAAATCAATACAAGATTCACGTTTACGATAATAATTTTCCGGGCGAAATCCGGTATCTTTACATTAACAAAACGGGAACTCAGCAATGGAGTTATAATGCCACGGCAAATCCCAATGCCAAACCGAATTATGTCGGTGATATTTCTACCAAAACGCTGGATATGACCGCGACTTCGTGGCGCGAAGGCAAATGTTTCAGTGCGTCGTTTGCTGATGAGGATGAAAAAGGCGAAGGCTGCGGAAACGAAACTGCAAGTCTCAATAAACCGATTTTCAGAAACGCTTCATTTGCCAAGAACTCACAAGATCCGCACGGAGAAGATGCCGAATTTTTTCTAACGGGCGAAGGAGATATGTTAGTTATCGAAAATGGCAAACGGCTTGGCTACGACCCGAGTGATGACCATTTTCACGAAGAAATTCCTGACGGAAATCCGAATTTATTGATTGGCGGATTTGAAGAAGATTTGCAGCATTACACTTTGCCGTATGAAGAATCTGAAGACCCTTACACAATAGTTTTTTCCGGCAGACATTTGAACAAAGAAAGCAATTTGAACTTTGTCTTTTCCGCCCCGGGTTTTACGGTTGGCTTTGACGGAATCAAACTTGACCCGGGCGAAACTCTAACGGCTGAAATTTCGCGTGACGGCGAGCAAATTCATTTTACTGCCAGTGCGGATAGCGAAACTCCCGAAGTATTTTTTGCTTTTGATTCTGAAGATGATGCAAAAGCCAGTTATATCACGAATATTGAAGGCATTGAGTTAGCAGCCGGAAAGACTTTAACTTATGACTTTGATTTTGAACATGGCAAACTCTTTTTCAGCGATGATGACGGCAATGAAGATGATTACGACATCGAACTTTATCGTATCAATGCCGACGGCACTGTTCAGGAATATTTGCAAAACGACCTCAATATCGGAAAATCAGACAAATACGAAATGGACTTTGGCGATTGGGACGGTAAAGGCGATATGTGCTTCAAAGATGATGAAGACGGAGACGGTTTTGACGATGAGCAATGTGATGAAGAACCGAATGAAGAACCGCCGGGTAGCAAGTAAAAAGGCAAAAGTAAAAAGTAAAAATCCTTTAATAAACTTTGCTCCTTTGCATCTTTGCGCCTTTGCGTTGAAAATAAAAGTTAATGAATCTATTTGAATTAACCACAAATTTGATGAAAATTCCGTCTGTTTCGGGTAACGAAGAAGCAGTCGGATTTTTTTTACGCGATCATTTGACCGAACTTGGTTGGACGGTTGAATTACAGCCTGTTTCGGAAAATCAAAACAACGTCATTGCTTATTTGAACGACACACCGAGAGTTTTTCTTTCAACACATTTGGATACAGTTCCGCCATTTATTCCGCCAACCGAAGATGAAAAAAAGATTTACGGACGCGGCGCGTGTGATGCGAAAGGAATTATTGCTTCACAAATTACAGCGGCGGAAGAATTGCGGAAACAGGGAATTACTGATATTGGATTGCTTTATACAGTTGAAGAGGAAACCTCATCAATCGGAGCGAAAGCTGCTAATAATCATTCGCTGGCTCAAAAATGTGAGTATCTCATCAACGGCGAACCGACCGATAATGATTTAGCAATCGGTTCAAAAGGAACTTTTCGTTTAAAAATTATTGCCGAGGGCAAAGCGGCGCATTCGGCTTATCCTGAAATGGGCGAATCGGCTATCGAAAAACTACTTGATATTTTGCACGACATTCGACTTGCCGAATTTCCGAATGACGATTTTTTCGGTGAAACAACAGTTAATATCGGCACGATTGAGGGTGGACTCGCACTTAATGTCATTCCACCGCGAGCCGAAGCCGGAATCGCCATTCGTCTGACTACACCGCGTGCGCCTGTTGAAAAGTTACTCAATGAAATTGTCGGCGAGGACGGAAAAATCGAAGTTTTATCGTGCAGCGAACCGATAAAAATGCTTGCCGTTGAAGGCTTTAACCAAAAACCTGTCCGTTTTACCACCGATATTCCATATTTGACCAATTGGGGACAGCCGCTTTTACTTGGCGCAGGTTCAATTCTGGTCGCACATACCAAAGACGAATTTGTGTTGAAAAAAGACTTGGAAGAAGCAGTTAAACTCTATGTAAATTTAGTGAAAAGTCTGTTAGAAAAATAAAAGTGACTTAAATGAAGAGAATAGTTACGATAATTTTCTATGTAGTTCTGGCAGGCTGCGCCAAAGTAGAATTAATTTCTGACAAAAAAACACCTTTGCCTGTAACTTCACCAACAGCTTTGGAAATTCCCGTTCTAAAACCGATAGTTGTAAAAATTGACCTAAATCAAAGACAAAAGAAATATTTAGAAGAATCTTTGCCGTCAAACGTGCGCGAAATTCTGGAAAAATCAGAAAAGTTTGAGGTTTTAAAAGAAGTGATTGGGAAAGAAAATTCTGAGCGTGAATTAATGACCTTTGAACCGAACCGAACTGCCAAAATCACCATTGAAAAAGACAAAAAGGAAATTCTGGAAGCCTTTTTTTATGATGCGGCAAGAGAAGATTCTCCGGCAGCTTGCTACGAACCTCATCACGCCATTCGCGCAGCATTTCAAAACAAAACGGTTGAAATCGAAATTTGTTTTAGTTGTTCGAGGTTTGAGGTTAAAAGCGAATATGGAAATTTCAGCGGAACAATCACGCGTAAAAACCCAAAATCCGAAAAAATTCTCGACCGAATCATAACTGCTCAAGGCATTGAATTTAAGAATTAAAATCACCAAGCCTCAATTGTTAGCTTTCAATTCTTTTCCTCTTGGCAAATCTCTGAAAATCAATGTTTTAATCAAATCTCAGAAAGACCGGAAATTCAGCATAAAACCTAAAAAATCTTGCTGAAACTTTCAAAAGAATTCTTGACACTTAGCTGTTTAACTGTGTATTATTAGTTTTAACGATGTTTGGCATCGTTCACTTTGCTACCCCTTCACATACCCTGAATCTGCAAGAGCAGAAACAGTAACTCCTTGTAACTTTTACATTTTAAGGAACTTATACAGATAAACAATGTCAGCAAAACTCGGTGAAATCCTCGTTCGTGAGAACCTTCTAAGTCCAAACCAATTGCGAGAGGCTCTGGAATATCAGCGTTCCAATGGTGGTCGTCTCGGTTCTAATTTGGTTAAACTTGGATTTATTTCTGACGACGTAATAACTTCGGTTCTCTCCCGACAGTATGGTGTTCCCTCGATTAATCTGGAGCTTTTCCAAATTGAACCCGAAACAATTAACCTAATTTCCCAAGAAGTTGCGCTTAAATACATCGTTTTACCCATTTCCAAAGTCGGTCCGACACTGACAATGGCAATGGCGGATCCGACCAATGTTTTTGCGATGGACGACATTAAGTTTATGACCGGACTTAATGTTGAACCTGTTATTGCTTCGGAAGCATCCATTCAAGCCTCAATCGGAAAATATTACAGCACTTCCAAATCTATCGAAGTTGTTGGAATCGGAATGGATAGTTTGGAAAGGATCGGAGCAAAGAATGGCAGCCGTAATGGAACCACGGCAAGATCTGAAGCCAGACTTGAACACTCAGACCTTAACGTTTCTCTTGATCGTTTCCAGTTTGCCAAAGCTGATGTTGATGAAGAGTTTGAGGTAGTTGAAGAAAATGAAGAAATCGACCTCGCCCAATTAGCCAAAGCCAGTGAAGATGCGCCGGTCGTGCGTCTGGTCAATGTTTTGTTAGTTGACTCGCTTCGTCGCGGCGCATCAGACATTCACATTGAACCTTACGAAAAAGATTTTCGCATCAGATTCCGCATTGACGGCGTTTTGTATGATGTGATGCACCCGCCGATGAAAATGCGTGATGCTTTGCTTTCACGGCTGAAGATTATGTCGAAACTTGATATTTCCGAAAAACGCCTGCCGCAGGACGGACGTATCAAAATCAAAGTAAAAATCGACAATCGCTCACGGGAACTCGATTTCCGTGTTTCTACTTTGCCGACCCTTTTCGGCGAAAAGATCGTGTTGCGTCTTTTAGATAAAGAAAAATTAATGCTCGATATGACCAAACTTGGTTTTGAGCCTCAATCACTGGAAATTTTCCAACGCAACATTTCTAAACCTTACGGAATGGTTCTTGTAACAGGTCCGACGGGTTCGGGTAAAACGAATACGCTTTATTCTGCGCTTCAAACTTTGAACACGCCTGAAACCAACATTATGACCGCCGAAGATCCGGTCGAATTCAATCTGCCCGGAATTAATCAGGTTCAAATGAAAGAACAAATCGGTCTGAACTTTGCGGCGGCACTTCGTTCTTTCTTGCGCCAAGACCCGAATATCGTTCTCGTCGGCGAAATCCGTGACTTTGAAACGGCGGAAATCGCCATCAAAGCTGCGTTGACCGGTCACTTAGTGCTTTCGACTTTGCACACCAACGATGCGCCTTCGACTATTTCGCGGATGGTCAATATGGGTATTGAACCGTTTTTGGTGGCAACTTCGGTCAATATTATTCAGGCGCAAAGACTTATTCGCCGCATTTGCAAAGACTGCAAAGAGGAAGCAAGTATTCCGGTTGAAGCATTGATTGAAACAGGTTTTTCACCCGAAGAAGCCGAAACTCTTAAAGTTTATAAAGGAAAAGGCTGTAATACTTGTAACGGAACAGGTTACAAAGGTCGGGTTGGGCTATATGAAGTAATGGAAATTACGGATGAACTCCGCGAATTAATTATCATCGGCGCGAGTGCCATCGAATTAAGAAAAAAAGCCGTTGATTTAGGAATGATTACCTTACGTGAATCGGGCTTGTATAAATTGAGAGAAGGAATTACGACCATTGAAGAAGTCGTGAAGGAAACTGTGTTGTAAGCAATTTGGAGGAACTATGCTAATCAGAGCAATTGCATTATCGTTAGCTTTATTATTGGGAATCGGAACCATTATCCCGTTTATGACCGATTCTGCTGAAGCGGGTCCAAAACACCGCAAACCGAAAAAGAAAAAGCTGAAAAAATATTCCAAAGCGTGGTGGCGTTGGTATCACAAACAGCAACGTAAAAAACGCGCTCTTCTGGCTCGTAAACGCGCGTTGCGGGCGCGGCAAATCTTGCTGGCGCGTCAGCGGGCTGAGAAAAACAGTGCACCGAAAGCTAAAGTCAATACAGGTGAAGTTCGTGACCGAGTAGCTAAGGACGAAACAAAAGAAGCCGTTTTGCCATCGGGTAAAAAAGCTCCAAGCAGTTTTAAACAAAGTCAGGCAACTAACAGTGAGCTTCAATTCCAGGTTAGTGACGATAGCGGAAGCCGTTTAGGAACTGCCTCGCTTTCTGTTTTTGGTCCGGCAATGGGCGAAGATGCAGATAGCGGTCGCAACAAAATGGTAGGTGGTGTTCCGACAGGTTCTTTGCGAAGAGGCGTAATTGACAAAATGATGCGTGAAGATGGCTGGGTGGTCAATGATTACACCAAAGACATTAACGGTAAAAAAGTTTATGTCGTAGTTGCCCAATCTTCGGTCAAAGGTGCTGTTCAATCACGTCTATTCTATTTTACCGAAGTTGAAGGAAAGATTTATACGCTTTCAACTAATTCTCCAACCGAAGCGCAGGAACGTATCGCGCAGGAATCGGAAAAAGTGATTCAATCACTTCAACGCGGAAATCGTCCGGTTCAAGCGGGATTAAAACAAGAGTAGGTCTAAAGTCTCAAGTCCAAAGTCTCAAGTCCAAATCCACTGGCTTGAGACCTGAAGCTTGAGACCTGAGACTTGATACTTAATAAAAACTATGAATTTCGAGCAACAAGTAAACGAAAACAGCGTCACACTACCTGACCTTCTCAAAAAAATGACTGAAATGGGAGGTTCCGACCTTCATTTGACTACAAACAGTCCGCCGCAAGTGCGTGTTCATGGGCATCTCCATCCGCTTGATGGCTTTCCGCCATTTACTCCGGCTCAAACCAAACAGCTTGCTTACTCAGTTTTAACCGATGCTCAAAAACATCGTTTTGAAGAAAATCTCGAACTCGACTTTTCTTTCGGTTTAAAAGGCTTATCCCGTTTCCGGGCAAACTTATTTAATCAAAAGGGCGCAGTCGGATGTGTTTTCCGGGCTATTCCTTATGAAATTAAATCATTTGAAGCGTTAGGTTTACCGCCGGTCGTATCGGATTTGTGTAAAAAACCGCGCGGATTGGTTTTGGTTACGGGACCAACGGGATCGGGTAAATCTACAACTTTGGCTTCGATGATTGATAAGATCAATATTGATCGCCACGACCATATTTTAACCATCGAAGACCCGATAGAATTTTTGCACAACCATAAAAATTGTGTGGTCAACCAACGTGAAGTAGCGGCTGATACTCATAGTTTTGCGGATGCGCTTCGCACGGCACTTCGTCAAGACCCTGACGTTGTGCTGGTCGGTGAAATGCGTGACCTTGAAACGATTGAAATGGCTCTCCGTATTGCTGAAACAGGTCACTTAACTTTCGCTACGCTGCACACAAACTCAGCATCTTCAACCATTAACCGTATTATTGACGTGTTTCCTGCCGGACAGCAATCACAGATCCGAACTCAGTTATCACTGGTTTTAGAAGGAATCCTCTGTCAATCGCTTTTACCGAAATCAAATGGTCAGGGACGCGCTATGGCACTTGAGATTTTGATTCCGAATTCTGCTATTCGGAACTTGATTCGGGAAGATAAAATTCACCAGATTTATTCAATGATGCAAACCGGACAAGATAAATTCGGGATGCAGACATTTAACCAAGCCCTTGCATCGCTCTATTTGAAAAAACAAATCACACTTGAAACTGCAATGCAGCGCAGTTCCAATGCCGATGAACTTAAAGATTTGATTGATCGCGGTTCAGGTGTTAATCAATCCTACACCGGACAAGGCAAACCGAATGTCAATCCAAACAATCACCCAAGTCCGTATATGCAAGGTCGTTCCATTGGGCAACGTCCCCCCGTCAGATAAAGAATACTCAAATTATATTGAACAATTTGAACTAAAGAGGAGCTAATAAAAATGCCAACATTTGCCTATAAAGGTCGCAATCGTTTAAATGAAATAGTGTCAGGCGAGAAAGAAGCCGCCAGTCAGGATGAACTCCGCGCGTTATTGCGCCGTGAGCAAATTGTAATGACACAAGCCTCTGAAAAAGGTCGGGAAATCAGTATCCCAAAACTTGGGCGGGGGAAAAAAGTTAAAGCCAATGAACTGGCGGTCTTTACCCGTCAGTTTTCAGTAATGATCGATGCCGGTTTACCGCTCGTTTCGTGTTTAGATATTTTGGCACAACAACAGCAAAATGCCTTTTTCAAAGACGTTTTGAATCAGGTCAGACAGAATGTAGAAGAAGGCGGAACCCTGGCTTCTTCTTTAGCAAAACACCCGAAAGTTTTCGATAATCTCTACACTCACATGGTAGAAGCCGGCGAAACGGGCGGTGTTCTGGATTTGATCTTACAGCGTTTGGCAACCTTGATCGAAAAAGTCGTTAAATTAAAACGGAACATTGTTTCGGCTTCAATTTATCCGGCAGCCGTTGTTTGTGTCGCCATTGCAGCCGTTGCCACGATTATGGTTGTGGTTATTCCGCAATTTGAAACGATCTTTATCGGATTACTCGGACCTGGCGAAGCCTTACCTCTTCCAACCAGAATCGTGATGGGAATCAGTAATTTTCTGGCTGGTTGGGGTGGTATTGCATCTTTGGCAATAATAATCGGAAGCGTATTTGGTGTGAGAACTTATTACAAAACGCCGAAAGGTCGTTGGCAAATTGATGCCTTAATGCTCAAACTCCCGATTTTCGGAAGTATTTTGCGTAAAATTGCGGTTGCCCGTTTTTCAAGAATTTTGTCAACCTTGCTTTCATCCGGTGTTCCTATTCTTCAATCTCTGGAAATTACAGCTAAAACGGCAGGTAATGTCATCATTGAAGATGCGATTTTAAAGGTGCGTGCCGGAGTTGAGCGCGGGGAAAGTTTTGTCGAGCCGTTAAAAGCAACCGATGTTTTCCCGCATATGGTCGGACAGATGGTTGGAGTCGGAGAGCAAACAGGTGCGCTTGACGCAATGCTCGGAAAAATCGCTGACTTTTACGAAGAAGAAGTTGATTCGGCAATTGCAGACTTGTTGGCAATGATCGAACCTGTGTTAATTGCTTTTTTAGGGGTCACTATCGGCGGTATCGTAATTTCAATGTATTTACCGCTATTTACTTTGATCGGAAAATTGGCAAGCGGAGCAAAATAAGTTTTCGACTTTTTTTCATTCTAGAAAGAAGAGGCTGTCCAAAAAGTAAAAATTTGGGCAGTCTTTTTCTCATTTTAGTTTCTTTCCTGATTTTGCAGACCGGTTTGGGTGATTTTCTATTTTTGCCGGATTAATTGAGTTGTTCTTTTCTTAATCCTTGATTTTTTTATAACTGAGTAATCCGACGAATTTGCTTCGCTCTACTGATTTATTGGCAAATCAAAGGTAAAGATTTTCAAAACTGTTTCCAATCTCAAAGAAAAAATCTTTACCAAAACGCATAAAAGATTAATAATAACTCTGTTATGAAACACCTTACTTTGACTATACTCTTTATTTTACTCCTTGTTTTTTCAGCATTTTCACAATCGCAATGTCCAAAAATTACAATGACTGCTTCAGATAGTTTGATCAAAATCGGTGATTCAATAACATTTTCCGTAAGTGTTGAGGGAATTGACAATCAGAAACTTAAGTTTTTGTGGACTACCTCAAATGGAACGATTGTAAGTGGTCAGACAGCAAAAATAACGATTGCTACGACTCCTGAAATGGCTGGAATGACTATTAGGGCGACGGTCGAAATAATGGGATTGCCTCAAGATTGTCAGAACATTGCTTCTTTTTTTGGAGCAATAGAAAAAGAACTACCTGCTTGTGTCGGAAAACCATTTAAAATGGATGAAATTTATAAAAGTAGTTGGCGAGATGAAAAGCCGCGCCTTCAAAATGTTGCTTATCAGTTTCAACCAGATGAGGATTCTGTAATTGTAATTGTAATCAGTGCGCCTCAGAATGATAAAACGGGTTTTATAAAGAATCGTTCTGAAAGATTTAGGAAGTTTTTGACAAAGGTTAGTAAAATTCCAAAAGATAAAATTAAAATTCTATCAAGGGAGCAGAAGGATTATGTTATAGAATTTTATTTTGTTCTACTTAACTCATTTGATGCTTTTCAAGATGGAATAAAATCTACTTCTGTTTCTTCTTCGCCACAATCACAATCGAAACGCCGAAAGGGAAATTAGCTTTTTTGAGCCAATATTTTTCTGAGCTGAAAATCTTGCCGAAAAATCCGTTGAGCGCGGAAACATTGACGTTATTTTCAGATTCGGGTTTGATTCCGGTGATTTTCATTAAGGCGCGACCGGCTAAGATCGGAGCAAAAAAAGTAATATTGGCATAAGTTGCGCGTTCGATCTCAAAGCCGGCTTTTTCCATTCTTTCAACGATTTGTTGGCGAGTGTAACGGATTCTATGATTTGAAATATCGTCCTGCACACCCCAGAGCCACATAAACGCCGGAACAAAAATCAGGGTTTTACCGTCTTTTTTCAAAACGCGGCGCATTTCTTTTAATCCGGCAACATCATTATCCAAATGTTCAACTACATCCAAAGCCGTTACCAAATCAAAAGTTTCGTCCTCAAAAGGTAATTCTTCAGCTAAACCTTTGTGAACTTTTAAGCCTTTTTTACGGCAAAATTCGAGCGCATCGTCAGACACATCAACACCTTCGCATTCGCCGAATTGTTTGAGCATTTCGAGGTTCGCGCCGGTTCCGCAGCCAACGTCGAGGATTTTTGATTTTTGATCTTTTATTTTCGATTTTTCGATGATGTCCTGTAAAAAACTTTCTAAAATGGCGCGGCGACCGACAAACCACCAATGTTTGTCTTCGACATCGTTCATAATGCCGTAAGTATGCTGCTCCATTTCTTTGGATAATGCTGTTGTTTCCATAAAACTTATTTTATCTTTAATCCGAACATTTCGTTGACCGGCTCGCCGCGATTGCCATCCTCGCTCATATTGTAGCTTTGCAAAAGACGGCGTTTAATTCCATCTTCACTGACGAAAAAATTTCCGTTTTTCTCACCCAGGATCATCAGATCCAAACCTTCTTTGATGTAAGAATCGGTCCCGATTCGGAGCAAGTAATCGCCTGAAGTTATGTGCGCTTCCCATTCCAATTCGTAGCGGGTCGGATTGAAAATGCTCAAAGGATTAATATCTGTATCGGAAAAACTCGAAATCGCCTGAGCAAAATCAAATGCGTGACGACCTTCGTGAACAAAAGTTCCTTCGCAGCCCTGTTGACCGCCGGTATCAATCGTTTCCTGTGCAATGGTGATAAAGACTTCTCCTGCCGCTTCTAACAAGCTCAATCTTTCCGACATAATCCGCTCATTCGTTCGATGCGGATTCGTCACGCCTGTAATGCCCGAAGCATTAACTTTGCTGACCGGAAAACAACAAATCGTCATTTTTGAATCAATTATCAGTTTCATTACGCGCTTATGCGAATCATTGCCTTTATCCAAAATTGTCTGGAAAGCATCTTCGATTGATTTGCGATATTTTTTGGCGATGCCTTTATCAAATTTCATATTTTACAAATTTTCACCGCAGAGACGCGGAGACGCAGAGTTTTAAAAATTATTAGCAATTCGTTTCATTCCATTTTTCAAAACAGAAACGTGAAAATTTAACAAAAGACCAAGTCGTTTGTTATAAAGTTTCAAATAAGACAAAAGTTGTGCCTCGTGCACAGGTAAAATTCTTTCAATTGCTTTGATTTCAACTACTATCGAACTTTCAACTACAATATCCATTCGATAACCGCAATCAAGTTTGACACCTTTGTAAATAACAGGCAAAGCAACTTGGCGTTCAAATTTCAAATTCGCTTGCGAAAGCTCATAACATAAACATTCTTCATAAGCCGATTCTAAAAGTCCGGGACCTAAAACACGATGAACCGAAATAGCACAACCAATAATCTTTTCAGTTATTTGGTTAACCCTTTGCTGTTCTAAAGTTTCTTTGAACAATTAACTCTTACCCTTAATTTCTCTGCGTCTCCGCGTCTCTGCGGTTTATTTTATCTTTCCAAATCCGCACCAACTATTTTGATTATGCCACGTTATTTCAACATTTTCAGCCTCAATTTCTTTCCACCAGGTTTCAAAATCGGGTTTGGAAATATAAAAAGCAGTCGGTGCAACTAAATGGTCAAAAACGATATTGTGTTGTTCTCGCCAGCCAAAAGTGCCGAGATGATTGAGATATTCGTTGTAAAAAAGATGTTTGGCAACCGGTTTTGCCATCGAATTTAACGGGCGATAGACCAGTTTGGTGGAAAGATAAACGCCAAGAGTCGGAAGTTTTGAAAGCTGCAAAAGCGTTGGTTGACTGATTTTAGAAGTAAAACCTGTGCGGATCGGATCAACAAAACGGGTGATCCATTCGTTATTTTCCGCGCCGTAGATCCAAGCCGAAATATGTCCGCCTTTTTTGACTTTTGAAGCCAGCGAAATAAATGCGCCTTTCGGATCGGGTGTGTGATGCAGAACGCCGACCGAAAAAGCGTAATCAAATTTGCGTTTGAAGGGTAATTTGAAAATATCAGCTTGGACAATATGAGCATTCGACAAATGACGTGTAGCGGGAAAAGCCGATTCAACCGCAGAGCTTAAATCAATTCCGACGACTTCTTTTGCGCCCCAATGCGCTGCGAGAGCCGTATGACGACCTTTGCCGCACCCGCCTTCCAGCACTAATTTTCCTTCAAAAAAATCGGACTTAACGGGCTGCAGCCAGCCTAAAAACTGGTCGTTATATTTTTCGTCTTCCTGAGTAAAATGATTCCACTGCCAGCCGAAATTTTCAGCCGTTTCGGCTTTATCCTGTTCGATTTTATCAAGATTAGCGAAACGAGGAACGCCGCGTTCGACTTTGTATTCGCGCGAACATTTTTTGCAGGACAAAACCGCTTCAATAATTTCCTTGTCCTCATATTTTCCGACGTAGGGCATTAAAATATCGCCACCGCAAGCCGGACAAGCCAAAAGGTCTAAAAGTTTTTCTTTCATTATTCGTAATCCACGAAGGAACACAAAGTTTTCACGAAGTTTATTTAATTTTACTTTGAAATTTTGTTGGGAATTTATTTTCTTCGTGTCTGCTTCGTGAGACTTCGTGGATTATTTTATTCGTTATTGATAGTTTTGTGCAATGAGTTCCACGATTTATGCAGCAATTCGTCAATTTTTTGCCAATCTTCTTCGGTTACTCCGCCTGTCTCGGCATTATCATCACGAATTTTCATCGCATCGGCGCGATATTTTCCGTATTCGAGAAATTTTTCCGAAGGAATATTATAAATTGCAGCAGCATTTTCAGCTAAGGCTTTGGCAAGATCGCCTTCCTGATATTTTTTGCGCTCACGATGAACTATCCACCATTCCAGTTCAAGTTTTGCCGCCTTTTCCACATCAAAATTCGTCGTGCTGATGTCATGAATTTCACCGTAAAATTTTCGCAAGTCGGGCAAGGCTTTTTCATAATCGGTGCGTTCCTTTCCGTCTTTGAAAACGAAAGCGGCTTTAGCTGCATAAAAAGCCATCAATTGTCTGCGCCAGAATGGTAATTTGTATTGCTTTTCTAAAACTTCGGTCAGTTGCGAGAACATTTTCAGGCGTTCTTTGGCATAGTAACTACGCCACATTTCCGTATCCAACCGCGCAATTTCGTCTGCATCAAATTCACGAATATCAATTTTGTGTGGACGATAAAGGTCAAACGCAATCCAAATCCCGAGCAAAACGCCGATTGAAACAATGATTAAAAACGCACGAAAGATAAATTTTTTCATCACGAAACTTATGTTCGTGCAGTGTTTATTTTGGATTCAAGTTTTTCAAAATCGGCAAACGGAAAAGGTTGATGCCAGTTTGATTCAAATTCATCGGTTTCGCGGGCTTCGTAGAGCTGGTTAAAAGTTCCATAAAAGGCTTGGCAAAAATCTTTAACCGGACCATTGTGAGAAAAAACGATCTCGCCTTCTTCGTTTTTATCCTCGACGGTTGGATATTGGACAATTTGAAAGAAAATAATGCCATTATGCAGGGTAAAAAATAAGTCAAAGGCTTCGGGATTTCTGCTCCATTCCACCTTAAATTTACTCCTTTGAGTAGTGTCCATGAGAGACGAAAGAACACTAAGTATTTCCTGTAAAGCATTGGAAAAAGGAGTAGATGCCGTGGTTGAATGAAACTCATTTTCGTTATTCTTAAAACCAACAGACATCCATCCGCATTGCGGAGAATTAAAACTGACTTCAAATTTCTCTGACATACAAAATTATGGTAACTTTAAGATGAAAATTCTACAAACTCAGAAGTTTGCTTAAGGAGAATTAAAGAGTGAGAAAAGAAACAAACCTTTTTGTTGAGTTAGTCAATTTTGGTGATATGAGGATATTGAGAAATTTTGCTTTAGCAATAATCATTTTCCCGTTACTTGTAGTTGGTGCTGATGCTCAAAAGAAAGGGAAAAAGCCCAGAAAATCTTCTTCTCCTCCTTCTGTAATGTCCATGATGATTCAATCGCTTGAGATGGGGTGCGTTCCTACACAGAGAGATTCTAAGCAGACTGTGCAAATTAGCAAAGCTTCTAATGGAACTCTGACTTTCAAAACAGATGAAAGTTCTTCGGATTCATTGGAAATGATTTTATCCAGTATCAAGGGCAAACCCGAAGTTACGATTAAACCCGATCCATCAATGGATTTCGGTTCGGTTGCCAAAGTTCTTTATGCTGTCCGCCGTATCACCAATGATTGTGTCAACATTGAAGCATCAACAAATTCGATCAATCCATATGTTTATTATTTACCGGAACCAAGAGAAAATAATTCAGCGGACATAAAACCTAACCCATTAACCCTTATTGTTTTTATTTCTCAAAACGGAAAAATAACTCTCAATACGGAAAGCATGGGTTCAGTAGAAAATACAACCCTACTTACAAAACGGCTTAAGGAGGTTTTTAAATATAGAATTGATAATGGAGTGTTGCGAGAAAGAACAAATGAAGTTGAAACATCGTTGGTCGTAAAACCTTCGAGTTCAATCAAATTTGGCGATCTCATCAAAGTAATCAATGCAATAAAAGAAACTGAAGCTTCACCAATAGGCTTAATAATTGACGATTTACAACCATAGAAAATGAAGCAGTATCAAGAACTTCTTAAACATATTTTAGAAAAAGGAACACGGCACGAAGACAGAACCGGAGTCGGCACGATTTCGACTTTCGGTTATCAAACCCGCTTTGATTTGCGGGAAGGTTTTCCGATCGTGACGACCAAACGAGTTCCGTTTCGCTGGGTAGCCGAAGAATCATTCTGGTTCTTGAGCGGTGATACCAATGAAAAAAATCTCCAAGCGCGAGGCGTGGACATTTGGGCGGAATGGGCGGACGAAGCACACACGAGCCGATTCGGACGCGAGGAAGGCGATTTAGGTCCGGTTTACGGTTATCTTTGGCGAAGTTTTGGCGGAGACTACCCGGAAAAAAACGGTTTTGACCAAATTTCTGATTTAATTCAACAAATCGAGAATAATCCGAACTCGCGCCGTTTGATTGTTTCGGGATGGAATCCGCCGCAAGCCGTTCAGGTTGATCTTCCGCCGTGTCACACTTTGTTTCATTTCAAAGTCGAAAACGAAAAAGTCCTGCATTGCCAGCTTTATCAACGCTCGGCGGATGCTTTTCTCGGCGTGCCGTTCAATATTTCCAGTTATGCCTTACTAACTCAGATGGTCGCACACGTTTGCGGTTTGCAAGTCGGTGAATTTATCCATACTTTCGGCGATTTGCATATTTATTCGAATCATTTGGAACAAGTCGAAGAGCTTTTAAAACGCGAACCGTTGCCACTGCCGAAACTTGAATTTGTCAATGCTGAAAATTTGAAAGGTTTGGACGGTTTGTTAAATTTCAAATACGAAAACCTAAATCTTATCGGCTATCAATCACACGGAAAAATTTCCGCGCCGGTTGCTGTCTAAAAATAAAAAGCAGTTGGAAAATCCCCAACTGCCGACTGTTTCTGCCAACTGCCGACTGATTTTACGGTTTCTTAAACTCAACTGTTTTTTTATCGCCTTCGCAAGCTTCGATTTCTTTTTTAGTATTTGAGGCTTTAATTTCTTCGGCAGGCAATCCGAGTTTTTGACGAATAAACTTTTCGGCATCTGCTTCGATCAATTCGCCGCTGCCGATAAAGGCTTTTTTGACCACGGTATCTCCGTTTTTTTGCAAATTGGCGGGTTCAATAAAAATATTAAACGGCGAGCCCCATTTGCGGGTGTCTCCTAATTCTTTTCGATAATCGTAATGTTTGGTTTTTTCGCGGTCGTCGGACGAAAGCGATTCATAAACTACCGGAAAAGTTATTTTGAAAAAATCCAGATTGTTTTTCATTTCTTCCAAAGTTCCGTATTCACCGACTCCAATCACATCCAATCCTGCCGATTTATATTTTTCATACATCTTTTGGACAAAAGGGGCTTGGTGTTTCCAGTTATGACACCACGGTGCAAAATAGACGACCAGAGTAAGTTTTTTATCTTTGGCAAATTCGCGCAAATTTATCTCTTTGCTGTCAAGGACACCCTTATATTTCCAATTTTTGTATTCAAACTCTTTTTCCTGCAAAGGAGCTTGCTCATTTTGCGCCGATGCAAAAACAAAACTTAATAATAAAATTGCTAAAACCGAAAAAACTCTCATTTGGGATAAACGCCTCACTCTAAAAGACTAAACTTTCAGATGCCGAAAGACAAGAAAATTTTGCTTTCGGATTATAAAATTTTTTATTCCGAAAACTACAACCTAACTTTATCAAAGCAAAAACAACACATTTGATAACCAAAGTTTTTTGCGGTATAGTCTCGCTTTCTAAGTTATGATTGAACGCTACACATTACCCGAAATGGCGGCTCTTTGGTCGCTTCACAATAAATTCCAAAAATGGCTGGATGTCGAAATTGCCGTTTGCGAAGTTCACGCCGAAGACGGAACGATTCCCGCCGAAGCGGTTGAGGAAATCAAAGCTAAAGCAAGTTTTACGGTTGAGCGAGTCAATGAAATCGAGAAAACAACCGATCACGATGTTATCGCTTTTACGACGAATTTAGCGGAAAACATCGGTGAATCAGCGCGTTTTGTGCATTACGGTTTAACTTCTTCGGATGTAGTTGATACGGCAAATGCGCTTTTGCTCAAAGATTCGTGCGATATTCTTTTACAAAAAGTTGATGCGCTGCTCGAAGTTCTCAAACGCCGTGCATTTGAATTCAAAGACACTCCGCAAATCGGACGCACCCACGGAATTCACGCCGAACCAACTTCATTTGGATTGTGTTGGGCATTGTGGTATTCCGAGTTTCAGCGGAATCGGGAAAGGCTTTTAAAAGCTAAGGAAATGGTTTCAGTCGGTAAAATTTCCGGTGCAGTTGGCGCATTTGCTCATCTTGCGCCGGATGTCGAAGAAAGAGTTTGCGAAAGATTAGGAATCAAACCTGCCGCCGTTTCAACTCAAGTTATTCAGCGCGACCGCTATGCCGAATATCTTTGCACTTTGGCAATAATTGCTTCGAGTTTAGAAAAAATTGCGCTCCAAGTTCGGCATTGGCAGCGCACCGAGGTTCGTGAAGCACAGGAAAAATTTAAGGTCGGGCAAAAAGGTTCAAGTGCGATGCCGCACAAACGCAATCCGATTTTGTCGGAAAGAATTTGCGGAATGGCTCGCACAATTCGGGCAAATGCCATTGTCGGTTTAGAAGATGTTGCGCTCTGGCACGAACGCGATATTTCACATTCATCGGCGGAACGAATTGTTTTACCTGATTCGTCGGCTGCGCTTGATTACATTTTGACAAAAACGGCGAGTCTTTTGGACGGATTGGTCGTTTATCCCGAAAATATGCTGAAAAATCTGAATGCAACTCACGGAATTGTGTTCAGCGGTCAGTTAATGCTGGCACTCACCCAAAAAGGTGTTTCGCGCGAAGATGCGTATTTGTGGGTGCAGCGTAATGCAATGACGGTTTGGGATCAGGGCGGCGAATATAAAGACTTAGTAATGAAGGATTTAGATATTACCTCGCACTTGACAGAAGAAGAAATTACCCGCGTTTTTGATTTCAAACATTATTTGCGGAATGTCGGAAAAGTATTTGAGCGGGTTTTCGGTTCTATTGCGGAATCGTGATTTTCAAAAGTTTCAATGCTAAATTGCCAAAGATGGGAAATTTGAACCATCTTCCATTATAAGCCTGAATACCGCCGTAAATGCTTCCGCCAAGAATGGTCAAAGGTCCAATGATAAGTGCTGCAATCCAGATAATTATTCCGAGAATGCTGAATATCACTCCCACAATTGATCCGGCACTTCCTAAAGCGGCAGCAATTACCCCGCCTATGATGTTAAAGACAAAAAACAAAATAAAAGCCAAAATGAAGATGGGAATAAATGCGATGTGAAAAAGAAATGCCTGAAGCGCGTGGAATTTGACAAATTTGTTTTCTTTTTCGGTAATTAAAACGATAAGACCAACGATACCGATAATATAACTTAACAAAGCGGCTAAGTTACCTTCCATTCCGATTGATGTTTTGTTTGGATTATTGTTCATAGCTTTAGAAAAAAATAAAACAAGAGAATTATCAATGAAAATTGAAAACTCTCTTGTTTTTCTTTGAAATCAAATTAAAGATTTATGCCCATTTTTCGGCGAAACTGCCAACAATAGGTAATTTGTGCATATTGTTGCCGTATGCTTTTATCGCAGAATAAATAATCCCTGCAAGGAAAATTAAAATCCAGACGAAATAAAGCAAGCCTGTTAATGCAGCTAAAATTCCCCCAAGTGTTTGAGACGCGGCACCGCCAATTACTGAAATTATTACTCCTACAATAATGATTGCGAATAGTCCAACAATGTAGAGAACTATCCATAACAAGCACTGTATGGCGTGATATCTGACAAACCTGTTATTTTTTTCAATAAAGATTAGAATCAAAGCAACGATGCCAAAAATATAGCCAAGCAATGCAGTAATATTTCCATCTAATCCTAATGCTGATTTTCCGCTAGGCGAATTTTCCATAAAATCTCCAATTTATTTGAATATTAATTTATGACCATTTTTCTGCCATATCGCCAATCACAGGGAGTTTGTATGAACCGCCGGTGAATCCTTTAACACAGCCGACAATCATCAAAATCAAAAAGCCGAGAATAACAGCAAAATACAACAAAGAAACTAATCCGCCCAAAGCTGATGAGCCGGTGACACCAACCAGAACTCCGCCGATGGCTAGAACCCCAATCAGCAATACTACATAAATAACAGTCAAAAGTAATGACTGAAAAGCATGAAAACGAACAGCCTTATTTTCTTTGTCAGCGACAATGACGATAATACTGAAAATTAAGCTGATGGCACAAATCGGAAGATAGCATAATAATGCTCCAACATTTGCATCCAATCCGAGCGCGGTTTTACCATTCATAGTGTTTTGAATCTCCTTTTTTTACGGGAAAAATTAATTATTACTGACTTACTTGCCGAAATAATAATATAGAACGTGGCAATTAACAAGATTTTGCGTAATAATTTTACTTTTTTTGGAGAAATTAAATTATATGAAAGCAAAAGTTTATGTCACGCTCAAACCGAGCGTCCTTGACCCACAGGGAAAAGCAATTCATCATTCGGCTGAATTGCTTGGTTTTGATACAATTTTAGACATTCGTCAGGGCAAATATTTTGAAATTCAGTTAGCTGATAATTTGTCTGAAACCGAAGCCAATGAGGTTGCCACGAATATTGCCAAAGATGTTCTGGCAAATCCTGTTATTGAAGATTTTAGAGTTGAAATTGAAAAATGACCTTTGACCTTTGATTTTTGACCTTTGAATATTGAAACCAATCAAAGATCAAAGTTCCAAGATCAAAGATCATTTATAAAGATTATGAAATTTGGAGTTTTAGTTTTTCCCGGTTCAAACTGTGATCACGATGCTTATCACGTTATTTCCAAGCACGTCGGGCAGCCTGTCGAATTTGTCTGGCATAAACAGACCGATTTGAGCAGTTATGACGCAATTATTGTCCCCGGCGGCTTTTCCTACGGGGATTATTTGCGTTGCGGTGCATTGGCAAAATTTTCGCCCGTGATGCAATCGGTCAAAGAATTTGCCGCCCAAGGCAAATTTGTTTTCGGCATCTGCAACGGCTTTCAAATTCTTTGCGAAGCGGGATTATTGCCCGGAGCTTTGATTCGCAATCGAGATCTGCATTTTATTTGCGACTTTGTAAATCTCAAGGTCGAAAATCAAAATACGCCTTTTACCAGCGAGGTTGAAAAAGGCAAAGTTCTTTCAATTCCGATTGCACACGCCGAAGGAAATTACGTTTGTGATGACGCGACTTTCCAAAGTCTGGAAGAAAATAATCAGATTGTTTTTCGATATTGTGACGAAAACGGGGAAATTACGGACAAAGCAAATCCCAACGGCGCGCGTTCGAATATCGCCGGAATCTGTAATTTAAATCGAAATGTTCTGGGAATGATGCCACATCCCGAACGCGCTTGCGAAGAATTGCTTGGTTCAAATGACGGGCGCGATATTTTTCGTTCTTTAACAAAAACAATTTCACAAATTTAATAAAAGAAAAGGCAAAAATCAAGAAATATTTCCTAACTTTTGCCTTTTACCTTTTTACTTTGTTATCGAGTCCAATAAACTTCGACTTCGTAATCTTTTGCGCCGCCGTCATCGTCTAAAATTTTAATGACTGCGGTGTAATTATTGAAGCGGTCTGGTTGTTGAATAATTGTTACACTGCCACGACCTTTTTTCTTTTTGACATAAAGATTTATTTTATTATTTGTCGGCATTGACGAAACAAAATTATAAGTTCCGGCTCCGTAATCTATTCCATCAAAAAGACTGTATTCCAAAGTGTTATTGCGGATTCTCAAATGGACTTCCTTGTCAACTTTTCCTTTCCAGGTAACGCTGCCGATTCTGCGTGAATAGTCATCGTCGCGGTTATCATTATTGCCCCAACCACCGTTGTTGTCATTATTTCCGCCGCCGTAGCCGCCAACTGAGCGTTGAATATCATCATAGGCACGTTTAACATCGTTCCAATAGTAACTGTTGGATCCGTAGCTTGGCGCACGGCGAATTAAATCGGAAATGAACGAAGACGCGTCCCGCAGCTCGGAATCCCTGCGATTATTCTGAACCATTTGTTCAAAAAGCCGGGCAGATGATTCGATTTGTGAAGCTATAAACGCCGCTTCAATATCACTTCGGCTGTTTGAATAGCCGCGCCGCAAATCATCGCTTAATCTGGAAGCTAAATCCGACGAAGTTGAAACCAATCGGGAAGCCTTATCGCGCAAATCGTTTCGTCCGAATTGCGCATTGGCGGTGATTGCTACAAATAAAAGGGTAATTAAACTTAAAATTATTGATTTTTTCATAAATGTCTCCTTTTGAATTAGGGGAGAGACAAAAACTTTCGTTTAGAAGACGAAATAAAAAAGTGCGTTTGCTGAAAAAAAATACCACAAACGATTATTTTACAGTTCTTTAATCACTAATCCGTCAGTTGAAACTTTCCAATCCAACACTTCTGCATCGGATTCTTTTCGCAAAGCATTTTCGACAGCTTCTTTTTTGCCTTCCTCGCAATAAAAAGCAATACAGCCGCCGCCGCCCGCACCGCAGACTTTCGGAGCAATTGCACCATTTGCTAATGCAATGTCAATCAATTCGTCCATTCGCGGAGTCGTAATATTTGGCGAAAGTTTTTTACGTTGCGGATGAGCGGCTTTTAAAATATCGCCGACCAAATTCCAATCCGAAGCCAAAAGAGCAGCCCGAAGTTTAATTGCGCCGTCACGAATTCCTTCAAAAATATCGAAAATGTTTTTGTCGCCGTCAATATGTGCTTTGGTGATTTCCCAGTTGTTAATGCCGGAATTACGCGGTTCGCCCGTGTAAAGCACAACGATTCGTTCATTTAAAACGTTGATGTCAACGTCTAGCGCTTCACGTTCAATTCCCTCAGGACGAAAATGAATCGAAGCCACTGAGCCGTATTGCGCCGAATAATAATCTTGCCAGCCTGCAATGACTCGAATCACGGTTGTTTCAATACTGTTGGCGATTTGAATGAATTTATCGGGATGATAACGATTACCGACCAAACGGTTCAACGCTCCGACACAAGCAATGTCGAGGGTTGAACTGCCCGCCAATCCCGCTCCGGCAGGAGCTTCGGCATTGGTAATCATATTGAAACCGACTTCGGGTTTGAAAAAATAAACTAATTTTGAAAGTAATTCGAGACGCGGTTCATTTTTTAGGCTGCCGATATTACTTAACGAAGTTTCAAATTTTTCTCCGCGATCAACCGATTCAATAAAGATTTTATCGTCATTGCGCGTTTCCAAACGGCAATGTGCTAAAAGTGAAACCGCGAAATTTACAGTGGCTGCGCCTTCGTGGAATAAAAATAAAGGCGGAATGTCAATCGTTCCACCAGCCAGATCAACTCTGGTTGGGGCAGATGTTTCAATTATCATAAGTTAAAAGTTGGGTAAGTTAGAGAAGTTTTGTTAAGTTTAGGAAGTTTAGGAAGTTAGGTAATTTTAGGAAGTAATAGTTTTTAATAATTATGATTTAACTAAAACTACTCTTCCCAAACTGTCAAAACTTTCCAAACTTCCTAAACTGTCAAAACTTCCTAAACTTCATCCTTTCTGTTTGTTTCCCGCTCGATTTTCTCGTCGTGGCGGTGCGGAATATGCAAACGATCTTCAATGTCGTGGATTTTTTCCTCAATCTTGAGAATAGTTTCGGGATTAGCTTCTTCGATTTTTTTAGAAAGCCAAAATCTTTCCAGCAAGTATAATCCAACCACTCCCAGAACTACAATTATGAGCAGGGCAATTCCGATTTTCGGAAAATCTCCGATGATATTTGTAATTGCGCCGCTAAAGAAATAACCTGATCCGGCTAAAAGCAATGCCCAAATTGAGCAGCTGATAAAATCATTGAACAGGAACCGCAGAAAAGGCATTTTCCCGACACCACTTGAAATGCAAATTGCGACTCTAATTCCATAAATATATTTGGAAATAATGATCGCTGCTCCGCCGAACTTATCTACCAATCTTTCTATTCTGGGTTGAGAGCGTTGATAAAATCGGTATTTGCTGATTGTTTTGGCAAATACCCTACCAACCCAATAGCCAAAACTATCGCCTGCCACGCCGCCGGTCATTCCTGCCAAAAACACTTTGAAAAAACTGTATTCACCAAAAAAACGGCTGTGCGCCATCACACCGGAGATGAGCAAAGTAATATCTCCCTCAACGGTGCAGAGGGCAAAAACTGCATAAATGCCGTATTGTTCAATTATTTGGTAAAAATAATGTTGTTCCATTGTGAATGTTTAAGACAACTAGAAAAGATTAACTTTCCAAACGCGGTTCGTCAAACAAAAGACGGCTGACAAATGTAATAGAAATTGCAATGGTTATTAAAATAAACATATATTTTTCTTATTACGTCAAACAGTTTGACAGTTTCTTAAGCCCTGCTTACAATTCTAGCAGTTAAATGTCTGAAAATACGGAAAAATTTGTTGGAGTTGAGGTTTCAAGTAAATATTTACGCGCCGTTTGTCTGAATTCTGCGAGCGAAGTGATTGATTTACACGAAAATCCTTTAAATCAGGAAGTGGGAATAGTCTCACAAATAATTCAATTCATTGAAGAATTAAAGGATAAATTCGGCAGCTTTAAAAAAGCCGGCGTGGCTGTTTCCGGTTTGGTTGATCGGCGAAAAAATCGGGTGGTGCTTTCTACTCAGGTTCCGACCGATATTGATCTAGCCAATGAAATAAAATCGGCTACCGATGTCACCGTCTTTTTGGAAAATGACGCTAACTCCGGCGGATATGGCGAATATGTGCAGGGTGCAGGGCGCGGAAACCGTGATATGTTCTACGTTTTGCTTGGTGACGGAGTTGGCGGAGCGATAATTTTTGACGGCAAATTATGGCGCGGGAATGCCGGTTTTGCCGGAGAATTCGGACATTTGGCAATTAATTCGGAAGGAAAGAGAATTGAAGAAGTTGCCTCTAATCAAGGCATTATAGCGCGCACCTTAAATCGTTTTCATCAGGATCGAACTTCCTCCCTTTATAGTTTAGGCGAAGAAAGAATTACTGTTTCCGACATTGTGCGGGAAGCCTTGAACGGCGACGACTTTGCTCAGATGATGTTGGAAAGAACCGGAATGTTTCTCGGAAAAGCCATCGGAAGCGTTATTAATTTGCTCAACATCGAAAAAATTGTCGTTGGCGGTGAGATTATGGAAGCCAGCGAGACGGTTCTCAAAGGAATTAATGAGAGTGCCAGAGAATTTGCTTTTTCCGAAAGTTATGAATCTACTCAGATTGTAGCGGGAGAGTTAGGAGATAAAGCCGTCGCAATTGGAGTCGCCTTACTTAGTAAATAGAAATTAATCAAAAAAATTAATTGAACTTATTTTGTGAAAACTTGCACAAAATTAAAAATGTAGTATATTTCTCTATTTGAATTTGGCTAATTGCCCAAATTATTTTAAGATAAACTTGCAGTTCTTAAATATAAATTTTACGAATTTAACTTAACAAAAAAGTCAAGATTTCAAATATCTTGCGGGTTTTTGTCTAAGGCGGACTGCAATTTTATTTTGAGAAATCTAAAGACATAAAAATATGGCTCAGTTATTTCATAAAAGTGCGAACAATATTGCAAAAGCGAGCATTGTCGGAGCTATTGTGTTAGCCGGCGTGGCAGGGTTTGCTTACACGGTGATTGCACGTTCTTCGTATTTAACGGGACGTTATATTGAACGCCAACAACCTGTTCAATTTTCGCATCGTCACCACGTTGGCGATGATGGGATTGATTGTCGTTATTGTCATACAACTGTTGAGACCACGGCTTCAGCCGGAATGCCGCCGACTCAAACCTGTATGAACTGCCACTCGCAGATTTGGAATGACAGCCCGTATCTCGAACCTGTCCGCGCCAGCTACCGGGAAAACAAACCTATCAAATGGGAGCGCGTTCACGATCTACCGGAATTTGTTTATTTCAATCACTCGATTCACGTCAACAAAGGTATCGGTTGTTCAAGTTGTCACGGTGACGTAGCTAATATGGCGAGTGTTTATCAGGAAAACACTTTACAAATGGAATGGTGTATTGCCTGTCACAAAGATCCGCAATCGAATTTAAGACCGAAATCGGAAATCTTTAACACCGCGTTCGATCCGTCAACTTTGAGCGAAGATGAGCAAAAGAAATTGAAGGAAGATTACAAGATTCGTAGTCGTGAAATGTTGACCAGTTGTTCAATGTGTCACCGTTAAAGTGAAAAAGTTCAAGAGTGAAAGGGTGAAAAAGTTTATCTGAATTTCCCCTGATCACTTTAGTTTTTGAAAATTAAATTTGAGAAAGTAAAGTAGAAAATCCAACTTTTTCACTTTTTCACATTTTTACTTTGAAATATTTTATTGAGGAAAAAATGCCTAGCAAAGACAGTAAAACCAACTTTGCCTTATTAAGAAACAAAATTCTTTCACAAAACGGAAAGAATTATTGGCGCAGCGTTGAAGAATTTGTAGACGCTCCTGAGTTTGCGGAATTTGTTTCGCGCGAATATCCGCAACACGCGGAAGAATGGAGCGATGGATTCAGCCGCCGTAATTTTATTAAAATTATGGGCGCGTCGCTGGCACTTGCCGGTTTAAGCGGTTGTATCATTCAGCCTGCCGAAAAGATTGTTCCATACGTCAAACAACCTGAAGAAATCATTCCGGGGAAACCGTTGTTCTTTGCTACGGCAGCAACGCTTGGCGGAGTTGCAACCGGACTTTTAGCTCGTTCAAACGAAGGTCGTCCAACTAAGATCGAAGGCAATCCCGATCATGTTGGTAGTCTTGGGGCAACCAATGTTTTTGCCCAAGCAGAACTTTTATCGCTCTACGACCCGGATCGCACCCAACAAGTCTTTTACCGCAATGAGCAGAAAACCTGGCAGTCATTTGTGGCGGAATTTCGCGGTAAAGTTGAAGAAAATCGTCAAAACGGCGGAGCGGGAATTCGCTTTTTGACCGAAACCGTAACTTCTCCGACCTTAATTGCTCAGTTCAAACAAATTTTGACCGAATTGCCAGGAGCAAAGTGGTATCAATACGAGCCGGTCAATAAAGACAATGCACATCAGGGCGCAAAATTAGCTTTTGGTTCGCCCGTCAATACGGTTTATAAATTCGATAAAGCAGAGCGCATTTTAAGTCTTGATGCCGACATTTTTGGCGGAACTAATGTCCGTTATATGAAGGATTTTTCCAAAGGCAGAAAAGTCGGACACGGCGAAGAATCAAAAATGAATCGGCTTTATACGGTTGAAACAACTTTGAGTTTGACCGGAGCAAAATCAGATCACCGTTTAGCGGTCAAGCCGAGCGAAATGACCGAGGTTGCCAAAGCTATTGCTAAAGCCTTGGGTGTCAGCGGTGCAAGTTCAGCCTATTCAAATAAATGGGTTGATGTCATGGCAAAAGATTTACTCGAAGCCAAAGGAAAATCTTTGGTTGTCGCAGGTGATAATCAGCCGCCGGTCGTTCACGCTCTCGCGCACGCGATGAATGCCGCACTTAATAATGTCGGACAAACAGTTACTTATACCGATCCGCTTTCGGAAAAAGCTGATGTAGCACAAACTGATGGGTTGAAAGAACTTATCAAAGACATTGATGCCGGTGCGGTAAAAATGCTGGTTATTCTTGGCGGAAATCCGGTTTATAACACCCCGGCAGATGCTAAATTGAGCAAAGAAAGAATGATGGACGATGCTAAATTGCCGTTCCGTCTGCATCTTTCTCAATCAATGGATGAAACGAGCGAGCTTTGTCATTGGCACGTTAATGCTAAACATTTTCTTGAAATGTGGAGCGATACCCGTGCGTATGACGGCACCGCAACTATCGTTCAACCATTGGTTCAGCCGCTTTACGACGGCAAATCCGCCCACGAAATCGTTCAGCTTTTCGCTAAAGAAAATTTTGAGAAAAAAGAAATTGATATTGTCAAAGATTATTGGAAAACCAATGGTTTAGCTGACGACAAGGCTTGGCGCAAAGCCGTTCATGACGGTTCGATTCCGAATTCGGCATTACCTGCCAAAACGGTTACTGCCAATACCGGATTTTTGAGCCAATCGACACCTGCTCCAACCGGAAGCGGAGATTTGGAAATTGCGATTCTGCCTGATCCGAGCATTTATGACGGACGCTACACCAACAACGGTTGGTTACAAGAGCTGCCGAATCCTTTGAATAAGGTTACTTGGGAAAATGTTGCTTTGGTTTCACCGAAAACTGCGGAAAAACTTGGAGTTAACCAAGGTCGTGATGCAAATCAACAAGCCGGTGCCGGTGAAGGAACAACTTTCTATAACACCAAAGGCGGAAACCTTTTCTCAGATTTAGTGACACTTACTTATCAAGACGGAAAAGTCAGCCAAAAAGTGCCAATTTGGGTTTCTCCCGGTCAGCCTGATGATGTCGTTACCATCTTTTTAGGTTACGGACGCACCAGAGCCGGAAAAGTTGGAACAGGATTAGGTTATAACGCTTACGAAGTTCGCAAATCTGATGCGATGTGGTTCGGTAAAGGAAGTATCAGCAAAACAGGCGAAACTACAACCATTGCTTCGTCCCAAACCCATTTCAATATGGAAGGACGTGAAAACGAAATTTTGCGCGTCTTTGATTATGATAGTTGGGAAAAAGATGCTCAAACGACGCATCAACACAACGAATATGAACTTTCGATGTTTGAGCCGCATGAATATAAAGAACGCAAATGGGGAATGAACATTGACTTGAATTCCTGCGTTGGTTGTAATGCTTGCGTTTTGGCTTGCCAATCGGAAAATAATATTCCGGTAGTCGGTAAAGAACAAGTTGAAAGAAGCCGTGAAATGCACTGGATGCGGGTTGACGCTTACTTTGAAGGTGAAGATGTCAACAATCCGAAGGCTTTGAATTTCCAACCGATGCTGTGCCAACAGTGCGAACAAGCACCGTGCGAATTGGTTTGTCCGGTTCACGCAACCGTTCACTCAGCCGAAGGCTTGAACGATATGGTTTACAACCGTTGTATCGGAACCCGATATTGTTCAAATAACTGTCCGTATAAAGTTCGCAGATTTAACTTCTTGCTCTTCCAGGATTGGAATACACCGCAATACAAATTAATGCGAAACCCTGAAGTTTCAATTCGTTCACGCGGGGTCATGGAAAAATGCACCTATTGCACCCAAAGAATTTCTGCCGCCCGGATCGAAGCTGAAAAAGCCGGACGCGAAGTGCGTGACGGTGAAATTGTCACAGCTTGCGAAGCGGTTTGTCCGACCGATGCGATTGTTTTCGGTAATTTGAATGATCCGAATAGCCGGGTTGCCAAACTTAGTAAAGATCATCGTAACTACAATGTCTTGAACAGTTTGAACACACAGCCGCGCACCACCTATTTGGCAGGCTTGCGTAATCAAAACAAAGAAATGCCTGATTACAAAGCACAAGAATGGGTGAAAAAAGCTGCGGAGAAAGCTAAAGAAGGTGCAGCTAACGAAGGCGAAACCAAAAAATCGGAAGGCGCGAGCCACTAATTATTGCTAAAAGATATGCACGACTTAAAAGAAGTTCAAAAGAAAATTTATCCGCCAATGGTTGAAGGTAAGCATACATTTGCTACCGTCTCGGACGAAATTGGTGATATTACCCTGAAAAAGAAAACGCCGTTTCATTGGTTTATCGGTTTCGGAATCGCGTTTTTAATTGCCCAAGCCCTTTTAATGACGATTACTTACTTGCTTGCTAAGGGGATTGGAATTTGGGGAAACAATCAGCCGATTGGTTGGGCATTCGATATTATCAACTTTGTTTGGTGGATCGGTATTGGTCACGCCGGAACTTTGATTTCTGCGATTTTGTTGCTTCTTAACCAAAAGTGGCGCACTTCAATCAACCGTTTTGCAGAGGCAATGACGCTTTTCGCGGTTGCTTGCGCGGGTATGTTTCCGCTGTTACATACAGGTCGTCCGTGGTTGGCTTACTGGATGCTGCCGTATCCGAACGTGATGGGAATGTGGCAAAACTTCCGAAGCCCGTTGATGTGGGACGTTTTTGCGGTATCAACCTATGCAACGGTTTCGGCTTTGTTCTGGTATGTTGGTCTGATTCCCGACCTTGCTACTTTGCGTGATCGCGCAAAAAATCCGTTTTTCAAATTTGTTTACGGACTTTTGAGTATGGGTTGGCGAGGTTCGGCGCGGCACTGGCATCGATATGAAATTGCCTATTTGATTTTGGCAGGTCTTTCAACTCCGCTCGTGCTTTCGGTTCACTCAATCGTATCTTTCGACTTCTCGGTTTCACAGCTTCCCGGTTGGCACGCTACCATCTTCCCGCCATATTTCGTTGCAGGGGCAATTTTTGCGGGATTTGCGATGGTTTTGATTCTTTGTATTCCGCTTCGTCACTGGTATAAAATGCAGGATTTTATAACCAAAACCCACTTGATCTATATGGGTAAAGTGATGCTGGCAACCGGATTGATCGTAGTCTACGGTTATTTTATGGAAGCCTTTTTCGGCTGGTATAGCGAAAATCAATACGAATCTTATATGATTCAAAACCGGATTTGGACAGGTCCATATTGGTTTATGTATTGGCTTTTGATTTTCTGTAACGGAATTTCAATTCAATTTTTGTGGTTCAAGCGTTTCCGTGAAAGCGAATTTTGGCTCTTTGTGATTTCGGTCATCGTTAGTGTCGGTATGTGGTTGGAACGTTTCGTAATTATTGTAACAAGTTTACACCGCGACTTTTTACCTGCTAACTGGGCGATGTATTCACCGACGATGTTTGATTGGTCAATGTTCCTTGGCACAATCGGATTCTTCTTTACTTTGATTTATTTGTTCGTCAGATTCTTGCCTATCATTTCAATTTTTGAGGTTAGAACTCTGTTGCCTGATGCACATGTCGAAGATCACGGGCACGCACATGAACACGTAGGAGATGAAGCTACTGCATAAGCAGTTTTGAATAGAATTAAGGGGCGTAAGCCTTTTGAAAGAAGTTGTTTGCAATCAGTTAAATTTTGTCCGCGAGAAAGCATAAGGGTAACTCACCCATACCGCGCAAATTGCCAGCAAAATACTGATTGCAGACAACAAACAAAAAGTTAATCGTAAATGGTTAAGCGTAAATGGTTGATTGAATTTTCAGGAAAGGGAGCAATTAACAATTAACAATTAACAATTAACAAAATTATGGATAAAAAACTTTACGGTTTGATGGCAGAATTTGACACGACTACGGAAGTCGTGAAAGCGGCAGAGCAGGTGCGCGATGCCGGGTATAAAAAAACCGATGCTTTTTCGCCGTTTCCGATTCACGAAATGGATGAAGCCTTAGGCATTAAGCGCAGCATTTTGTCATTTTTGATTTTTGGCGGCGGTATCACCGGATTGCTGACAGGACTTGCTCTGGTTTTTTGGACACATACCATCGAATATCCGATTATGGTAGCAGGTCGTCCGCATTTTAGTTTTCCGGCATTTATTCCGCCAATCTACGAATTGACCATTTTGTTCTCTGCCTTTACAGCTGTTTTTGGAATGTTGCTCTTAAACGGCTTACCGCAACCGTATCATCCTGTTTTTAATGTGCCACGGTTCAATTTGGCAATGCGCGAAAAGTTCTTCCTGTTGATCGAATCGGCAGACGAGAAATTTGATTACGAGGAAACCAAAAAATTTATGGAAAGTCTCAATCCGCAGGAGGTTCACGATGTTGAAGAGTAAGTTACTGTGGATACTTACATTTAGCTTGTTAATAACGGCTGGCTGCCGATATGATATGCAAGATCAGCCGCGCTACAAAGTTTATAAATCAAGCGATTGGTTTCAGGATGGACGCGCTTCCCGTGAATTACCTGAAGGCACTGTTCCACGCGGATTTTTGCGGGATAATAAAGCTCTTTACACCGGTAAGATTGAAGGTGTAACCGCTACTGCTCAAACAAACGAGCAAGGTCAGCAAATTACTTTTCCTGATGTTGTGAGTGAATTTCCGATGCCTGTTACCCAAGAAGTTTTAGATAAAGGGGAGCAAAAATTCAAGGTTTATTGTTCACTCTGCCATGGTGCTTTCGGAAATGGTGACGGAATGATCGTTCGACGCGGATTTCCAAAACCGCCGAGTTATAACGATGACCGTTTAAGAAATGCTCCGGTTGGACATTTCTTTGATGTTGCAACAAATGGCTGGGGCAAAATGCAAGGCTATGCTTCGCAAGTTTCAGTTGCTGACAGATGGGCGATTGTGGCTTACATCAGAGCTTTACAGATCAGTCAAAATCCGAATAAAACAGCGACAACCGCTCCAACGACCGGTAAAACAGAAGAAAAACCTGTAGCTACGCCGACACCGGCTCCGGCAAACACAAATACAAATGTTGCTCCTAAACCGAGTAATACAAATTCAAACGTGAAAACTACAAATGTAACAAATACAGCGGCTAAACCAACAAAAACAGGAGGAAATAAATAATGACTAAGGATAGTCTTTACGCTCCTGCCGAGGTCAGCCGTTGGCAATCGCTTGCTTTAGGAATCGGAGCAGTCTTTACTATTGCTTGCTTAATAGGTGGGTATTTTAATCCTGAACAGGGTTTGCGCTCATGGCTTTTAGGCTTTACTTATTGGGGCGGAATCAGTATCGGCTCATTGGGAATCTTAATTCTCCAATATTTGACGGGCGGTGCTTGGGGTGTAGTTATTCGCCGCATTGTCGAAGCAGGCTCACGAACAATCTGGTTTGTTGCATTACTGTTTTTACCGATTATTGCCGGGATCGTTAAGATTTATCCTTGGGCAAGTGCATCAAAAGCAGAACTTGGACACCGTTTTATTTATCTTAATCCGATGTCATTTGGGGTTAGAGCAGTCATCTATTTTGCAATTTGGTTTGTAATGGCTTATTTGCTCAACAAATGGTCAGCTCAACAAGATGAAAGCACCAATCCGGAAGAGGCTGCCGGCTTTTTAGGAAAAGCTACTGCCTTTAGCGGTCCGACAATGGTTATCTTTGCATTAGTTGTTACTTTTGCTTCGATTGATTGGGTAATGACCTTGGATAAAAACTGGTATTCAACCATTTGGGGCTTACTTTATTTAATCGGTTGGGCATTAAGCACTTTCTCCTTCATCATTGCCTTGTTAGCAAATTTGATGGATAAAGCGCCTTTGAACCGCATCATCGGCAAAAAGCATTTCCACGACATTGGTAAGTTAATGTTGGCATTGGTAATGGTTTGGACATATTTCAACCTTTCTCAATTCCTTATTATTTACTCAGGAAACTTGCCGGAAGAAACACCCTGGTATTTGAATCGGATGAGAAATGGTTGGCAGTATGTCGGACTTTTGCTGATAGTATTTCACTTTGCCGTTCCGTATCTGCTGCTGCTTTCGCGTGATATTAAGCGCAATGCAAAATGGTTGTCAACGATTGCAATTTTCATTTTAGTAATGAGATTGATTGATATGTATTATCACATCGGACCTCAGCCTTTTGTTGGTCAGGCACAGACCGGGTTTAATCCAAGCTGGATGGATTTGGCGGCTCCGATTGCCGTTGGCGGTCTTTGGTTGTGGTATTTCTTTAATGAATTAAAAAAACGTCCGCTAATACCGCATCAGGATCCGTTTGTTGAAAACGCTATCAAGCATGGACAAGGACATTAGGAATTTTAGATTGCCGGTTTTGGATTTTGGATTGTTTGGTCAATATAAGGATTAAATAAAATTGTTGAGAAATCAGACAATTCAAAAATTGAAAATCAAAGATCAAAAATAAAAATATGGGAAGTCACGGAAAAAAAGTCGAAATTGATACAAGCAAAGGCTACGAAAAGAATGAAATCCAACTTCGCGGGATTGTGGTAACAACGATTGCCTTATTTTTAACCTGTGTGGTTGCGTTTTACTTGATGTATGTTTTGCAAAATTATATGGAAGCCGCTTGGACTGAGTCGGACAAACAAACAGCACATCCGATGGAACGAAGCGCAAAGGATAAACTTCCGCCTGAACCGCGTTTGCAGGCTGCTCCGGGATTTGGAGTAGATAGTCCGAATGGCAGAATCAATCTCGAACTTAAACCGCCGCAAGCAGAATGGCGGGAGTTGCAAAAAATTTGGGCTAAAGAATCCGCAGAAGGACAAAAAGTTGCTAAGGATGGTAAAGAAACAATAATCACTTTACCAATTGCCGAAGCCAAGAAACAATTATTATCACAGGGAGTAAAAGCCGCTGCCGACAACAAAGCAATAGATGAGGCAATAGGTTTTTATTCAGGCGCGAGTGCAGGCAGGATGGCTTCTGAAAGCCGTCGGTAATTTGCGTAGCGAAACGTTAATGGTTGAAGGAGTTTTATAATAATGTCACGAAAAAGCAGTATATTTTCGGTGTTGAGAATTACCATTAACACAGTTCTTTGTATTTTTTTAATATCAGTCATTGGTTTTGGACAAAGAATTGAGCATTATAATTCACCGCTTTATTCGCCAAAAGTTTATGATCCGAATCAAGCGGGAACCAGCAACGGATTGCCGAAAACACTTGACGAAGTTGGGATTAAGCAAAAATTAAATGAGCAAATACCGCTTGATACCGAAGTCAAAGATGAAAATGGCAAAACGGTCAAAATCGGTGAATATTTTGGCAAACGCCCGGTAATTTTAGCTCTGGTTTATTACGAATGCCCAATGTTGTGCAGTGAGGTTTTGAACGGATTAACCGGAACCCTAAAGGGATTGAACTTCAGTGCCGGAAAAGAATTTGATGTAATTGCATTAAGTTTTGACGCAAGAGAAAACGATAAGCCCGAATTGGCTAAAAATAAAAAAGTTAATTATTTACAGCGATACGGGCGTGAAGGTTCAGAAAACGGGTGGCACTTTTTGACCGCTACTCAGGATTCAATTGACAAAATAACCAATGCAGTTGGATTTGGTTATAAATGGGATGAACAAACCCAGCAATTTGCTCATGCCGGAGCAATTATGGTTCTGACTCCTGATGGCAGAATGTCAAAATATCTTTACGGAATTGATTACGCACCGAAAGATGTGAAATTGGCATTAATTGAATCATCGGAAAATAAGATCGGAACTCCTGTTGATCAATTATTGTTGTATTGCTATCACTACAATCCGGCGACAGGGAAATACGGCTTACAGATTTTGAATGTAATCCGACTTGGCGGAATTTTAACACTACTCGGATTAGGAACCATGTTCTTTGTTTTCTGGCGGCGTAACAAGAACAAAAATAATGATTTTACTGACGAAATAGTCGCTTAAAAGTTATGCAGAACAACTCTTGGATACCATTATTTCCAGATCAGGCTTCCAGCTTTGCGTGGCAGGTTGATGCTTTGTATTTTTACATTATTGCAGTTTGTTTATTTTTCGGAATCGGAGTAGTAATCGCGGTTTTCTGGTTTGCGATGAAATACCGTGAGACCGAAAAATATGCTTCGCCCGAAGAAATTCACGGTTCAAATGTCCTGGAAATTACCTGGACGGCAATTCCTTTTATAATTGCGATGACGATTTTCGTTTTCGGGACCTATGTTTTCTTTACTCTGTATCGGATGCCGGCGGATGCTACTGAAGTTTATGTGGTTGGAAAACAATGGATGTGGAAATTTCAGCACGAAACAGGACAGCGTGAGATCAATGAATTGCATATTCCGGTCAATACGAAAATTAAACTCGTTATGACCACCGAAGATGTTATTCACGATGTATTTATCCCTGCGTTCCGCACAAAAGCAGACGTTGTTCCGGGCAGATACACCTATTTATGGTTTGAAGCAACAAAACCGGGTAAATATCATTTATATTGTGCAGAATATTGCGGATTGAACCATTCAGGAATGGGCGGCTGGGTTTATGTCATGGAACAGCGCGATTATGACAATTGGTTAGCGGGTAACGTTTCAAATCAAACTCCGGTTGAAGCGGGACAAGATTTGTTCCAAAACAAATTGGGTTGTGCCTCTTGTCACCAGGATACGGGATCAGGTCGCGGACCAAGTTTGAAGGGACTTTTCGGAAAAGATCAAAAATTAAGTAATGGACAAACTATAAAGGTTGATGAAAGCTACATTCACGAATCAATTCTGAATCCGCAGGCGCAGATTGCAGAAGGATTCCAACCAATTATGCCGACTTTCAAAGGTCAGGTTACAGAAGATCAAATTAACCAGCTCGTAGCATATATCAAATCCTTAAATCCAAGTGCTGCAAATTCAACCGGTAGCAATTCAACGGCGAAACCTAATGCTCCGGCTGCAAATACGGCAACGAAGCCGCCAGCGACAACTAATACAAATACGAATACAACAGTTAAACCGGCAGCAAACACGGCGAGCAATGCAAGAGGTAATAAGTAAGTATGATGGAAACAGTAGCAGTAACTAGAGATACAAGTAAAAAACCAGAGCTACATTATTTGAACAATGGTTATAGCGTTGCTTCTTGGCTTTTAACTAAAGACCATAAGCGGATCGCAATGCTTTACTTAATGAGCGTTTCGTTCTTCTTTATGCTCGGTGGAATATTTGCGGCACTAATTCGGCTTGAATTGATGACCCCAAATAGCGATTTATTAGAAGCCGGAACTTATAATCGTGTCTTTACGGCTCACGGAGTCATAATGGTTTTCCTGTTTTTGATTCCGGCAATTCCTGCAACTCTCGGAAATTTCTTTGTTCCATTGATGATAGGTGCCAAAGACCTGGCTTTTCCGCGTATTAACCTGCTGAGTTGGTATCTGTATATGGCGGGAGGATTGATCGCTGCATATGCTCTGATGAACGGCGGGGTTGATACGGGTTGGACTTTCTATGTGCCGTATTCAACAACATTTTCTAATGGTTGGGTTCTAGTGACAGGGCTTGGAGCTTTTGTTATCGGGTTTTCTTCAATTCTGACGGGGTTAAACTTTATTGTGACCATCCACACAATGCGTGCGCCCGGAATGACTTGGTTTAGATTACCGCTTTTCATCTGGTCACATTATGCAACAAGCTTGATCATGATTCTCGGAACTCCCGTGGTTGCAATTACTATTTTATTGTTGGCTTTGGAAAGGGTTGCCAAAATCGGAATTTTTGATCCGGCAATTGGCGGTGATCCGATCTTATTCCAACACTTATTCTGGTTCTATTCGCATCCGGCAGTTTACATTATGGTTCTACCGTCAATGGGAATTATCAGCGAATTGATTGCTAATTTTTCACGCAAGAGAATTTTCGGATACGAATTTGTTGCTTTTTCAAGTATTGCAATTGCGGTAATCGGCTTTTTGGTTTGGGGACACCACTTGTTTGTCAGCGGACAATCGGTTTACGCCGCATTAGTCTTTTCAATTCTGACTTTGGTGGTAGCGATTCCATCGGCGGTTAAAACTTTTAACTGGACGGCAACCCTTTACAAAGGTTCAATTTCCTACGATACGCCAATGCTGTATGCCTTTAGTTTTCTGGGGTTATTCTTAATTGGCGGATTAACCGGATTGTTCTTAGGCACGGCAGGAATGGACATTCACTTGAGCGATACCTATTTCATTATTGCTCACTTCCACTATGTAATGGTCGGAAGCACGGTTATTGGTTATCTGGGCGGTTTGCATTATTGGTGGTCAAAAATGACCGGTAAACAATATTCCGAATTCTGGGGCAAGATTTCGGCAATGTTGGTTTTTGTCGGATTTAATTTAACCTTCTTCCCTCAATTTATTTTGGGTTATTTGGGAATGCCGCGCCGCTATGCTTCATACGCAGAAGAACTCCAAGTGTTGAATATTTTTTCAACCGCCGGAGCGGGAGTATTAGCTGTCGGAATGATTATGCCTGTTATTTATTTAACAATGTCGTTGATCAACGGCAAAGATGCAGGGGATAATCCGTGGCATTTACCGGGATTGGAATGGAGAACTTCTTCGCCTCCGCCAACTGAAAACTTTTATGAACCGCCGGTGGTAACCTGGGAAGCCTATGATTTTAGCGAAGATAACGGACTTGAACCTAAAAAAGAGGTAGCAAAAGAAACAGTTTAGAAAGGTCAAGGGTCAAGGGCTAAAGCCTTTTTTGACACGCGACATTCGACAAAAGAAAATATGTCAGATACACACGCACACGATTATCATCCGCCCGGACTACAGCATCAGTTCGAGGATATGAAGCAACAGGAAGAATCCAACACAATTGGGATGTGGATGTTCCTGGCGCAGGAAATTATGTTCTTCGGCGGATTATTCACGGCTTATTTGATTTTCCGTTCTCGTTATCCGATGGCTTTTGCTGCGGGTAGTAACCATTTGGATGCGTTTTTAGGCGGTCTGAATACCTTGGTTCTGATTGTCAGTAGTTTGACAATGGCTTTAACTGTTTATTATGCCCAAAAAGGCAACCGAAATTTGCAGGTCATAATGATTATTTTGACAATGATTTTCGGTTCAGTATTTTTGGTGGTCAAGGCAGTTGAATATACTGATAAATACAATCACGGGTTAGTGCCTTTTGCGACCTGGAATAAAAAAACCAAAGGTGAAGCGGAGCACGCTAAAACTGAAGAGCCGAAAGAAGTAAAACATTTCTTTGCCTCAGAAGGCGGTGAAAAGAAAGCCGGAGGTGCAGAAGCCGAACATCATTATGTCAACACTACCGGTGAGTTTCAGTGGAACGATTGGGAAAAAACCGATGAACTGATCAAAGAAGCACAGCAAGGTAATTTCTTAACTGATGCAGAAAAAATCGGCTATTTCAGTAACGGAGAATTTGATAAAGAAAAATTCACGGGTAGAGTCCGCATTTTCTATTGGATTTACTTTGCAATGACCGGCTTGCACGGGCTGCATATGATCGTCGGATTGGGAATGATGCTTTGGCTATTAATTATGGCGTGGCGCAATACTTACTCGGCAGAATATTATACTCCGGTTGAAATTTCAGGACTTTATTGGCACTTTGTTGATATTGTTTGGATTTTCCTTTTCCCGTTGCTCTATTTGCTTGGCAGACATTTTTTACACTAAGGGGGACGCAAGAATTTTATGGCTGATAATCACGATAATCACGACGAACACGAACAACACGAACATATGAATATCCCGAAATATATCGGAATATTTTTGGTATTGGTGGTTGGAACAATTTTGACATACGTTACAGCGCAATGGAATTTAGATGTGATTTTTCCCGGTGCAAATACCTTGTTGGCGTTGCTAATTGCTTTTACCAAAATGAGTTGCGTCGTTTTATTCTTTATGCACGTTTATTGGAACGGAAAATTGATATGGCTGACGGTAGTTGGCAGCTTTGTCTTTTTGGCGATTATGTTTGCCTTTACGATGCAAGATTACCTGACTCGCGGGGCAGGTATTTTTACCAAGTAACTTTTAAGCATAAAAATTCGGGACGCGGGTTGGAATAGAGTTAAGTTCATTCCAGTCCGCGTTTTTGGCTTATTTTAAGCAAAATGTTATCATCTTCATTTTGGAGTTATAATAAAAATTGTGATTAAGTTTTATAGACAACAGACAATTAGGTTTATTCATCACAACCGACTAATGATAAAGAAGTTTTTCTATTTTATAATTCTTGCTATTTTATTCTTAAGTAGTTGTAAACCAGGCACAGATAAAGCTACTCCAATTCTGTTAGCAGTTGAAAATGCTTCAAAAGATCAATTAATAAACGAAATCAATCGGTTTGCAAAAGTAAACTCAATGAGTGCCAAAATGGATCTGAAATTTGAGGATACTTCTTTTGCGAATCAAGGAAAAAAGAAATCTTACGTTACGGCAACTTTAACTTCAGTTGTTCAACGACCGGCAAATATTTATTTGAAGGTGGAATTTTTTTCAGTTGATATTGCTCAAATGACCTCTAACGGCGATAAATTTCGGGTAGCTGTATTGAAAGATAATAGTGGAGGGAAATTTAAGAAATTTGTTTTAGGTTCAAATAATGCGGACTATGCAAAGTTAGAAAGCGGTCTAAAGAAAGATACAAGCGATGATGCACAGAGTGTAAGTTCATTTTCCAGACTTCGTCCTCAACATTTTACAGATGCAATTTTAATACGTCCGACAGATTCACAAAATACTTATCTCCAAAGCACTATTTACCAAATCGAAGAAGACGAAGTGCAAAAAAAGAAAGTAATGCGAGGATATTATCTATTGGATGAATATTCTAAAGATTCAAATGGAGATTTAAAGATTAGTAGAAGATTTTGGTTTGATCGCGTTGTGAGTATAAGATTGGCAAGGCAGCAATTATTTGATAACAAAGGAGAGATTGAGTCGGACATCGTTTATGGTCAAGAGGGAAATTTGGCAAACGGAGAATATAAGAATTTACCTTTGAGAATAATGGTGACTCGTCCAAAAGAGAAATATTCAATCAGTTTAACCTATCAATCACCAGAGTCGGTTAAAATTGGAAATAACTATAAGCCTGATGTCTTTGAATTAAAAAATACATGGGGCTTAGACGAAGTAGATTTGGACAAGAAATTACAAGAAGTATTAAAGCAAAACTCAGCAATAACTAATCAATAATGGCAAAAACGATTTTACAAACCGAAAATTTAATTAAAAACTATAAAGTTGGAAAGATGGAAACACCTGTGTTAAAGGGTGTTTCTTTTAGTGTGGAGGAAGGAGAGTTTATTGCCATAATGGGACCTTCGGGTTGCGGAAAATCAACCCTCCTGCATTTGCTCGGCGGATTATTGTCACCAACCAGCGGCAAAATTCTGATTGATGGTGAGGATTTAGCGGCGGTCAGTGATGCTAAAAGAACCGAAATTCGTCGTCGTAAGATTGGCTTTGTTTTCCAACGATTCAATCTTTTTCCGACTTTGACGGCAGATGGAAATTTGCGTCTGGCGGAGCGAATTCACACTGGAAACGGCGGTAATGCCGAAAGACGGCGCGAAGTTTTGCACCTTTTGAAATTGGAAAATAAGATCAATAATCGTCCGCTTGAGCTTTCGGGCGGGGAACAACAGCGGGTTGCGTTGGCGCGAGCCATTATCAATAGTCCGGCGATCATTTTGGCTGACGAACCGACCGGAAATCTGGATACGGAGAATTCGCAGATTGTTTTGGATATGTTCAAAGAACTAAATGAACGGTTTAACCAAACAATTATTATGATTACGCATAATCCTGATGCAACCGAACATTGCGACCGAATTATTCGGATGAAAGATGGTAAAATTGTCAATGAGTGATTTTAGACCTTTGACCTTTGAACTTTGATTCTTCATAGTTTTAGAGAGAATAATTTTTCTTTGATTAATAAAAACAGCAAAAAGTTATAATCGTCAGTAAAAAGTAATCAAAGATCAAAAATCGAAAATCCAAGGTCGAAACCTATGCAAACTATAAAAAATATCATTAATTGGAGTTACGAACGTGCATCCTGGCAATGGGATGTGTTGTGTATTTTAATTATGATGTTTATTTTCCTAACCCCAAAAGTTTGGTTTGAGAGTAAAGAAAAATTGGCAACCCGAACGGGACGAGTTATCGTCAAAAAAGACGATTTTGCCGCTGAGAAAGCCATTTTAGAAAAGAAAGTAAAAGAATTGAGTGGAAATCAAAACGCCGAAATTATAGAATGGCGGGAAAAAAGAGATGACGAAGGAAATGTCATTTACGAAATAGATTATCGTTAAAAGGTATAAGGAATTTTTTATTTTAAATTTTTATGAAAGCAACAACTATGTTAAAAATAACGGTTGTTGATTTTTTTTAGCCCTAAATTTTGGAGTTATTTTTATGAAAAATTATTTCAGATTAATTATTACAGCATTTGCAATTGCATTTTTATTTAATATTTTTGCAGTTTCGGAAACAAAAGCTCAAAATCCGACCAATGAAATTTTGAATCGGATGAATGAGCATCAAAAGGCTCTTACTTCACTCAAAGCAAATGTGGCAATGGATAAATACAATGCTCAGCTTGATGAACACGAGCCTTGGGAAGGCAGCACCAAGTATGTCAAAAGCACTGCAAATGAAATGTATGTCCGACTTGATTGGTCAAAGCCGCAACAAGAGTCTTTATCGGTGGTCAAAAAACAATACGTCATTTATCGTCCGCGTTTGAATCAGGCAATTTATGGAAATGTTGATGATGCACAGAAAAAGGGAACCGAAAGTTCAAGCATTTTTGACTTTCTCAAGATGTCCAAGGATGAATTAAAAGAAAACTACAAAGTAGTATATCAAGGTAAAGAAGAAGTAAAAGGCGGAATCGAAACCTGGCATTTGGAATTGACTCCGAAAAGCGCGAAAAGCTATAAATCGGCAGATATTTGGGTTGATGGAAACGGAATGGTTCTCCAAATGAAAATAACCTCAAATAATAGCGACACCACTACAGTTTTGCTCTCAGGTTTGAAGAAAAACGAGAACATCAACGTCAAAAGCGAAATTCAGATTTCTTTACCAAAAGGTGTCACGATGGTCAAAGGATAAATTATTATTAACAAACTTAGCTTAAAAAGCTCTGTATTAAAGGCAGAGCTTTTTGTTTGAGTTTGAAAAGATTTATTGTCCAAATTATAATTGAATATTTACTAATTGATAAAGTTTTAATTCTATGCCCAAAGCAAGCAGTTTCAGTCGTTTTACCCGTGGCGTTAAGCATACCATCAAGGCTTTTGCTTCGACCAAACATCCGGTTTTAGTTCACATCGTTCCGATGCGTCGGTGTAATCTGGCTTGCACCTACTGCAACGAATACGACAAAACGAGCGATCCGGTAGCGATTGATGTAATGCTCCAGCGGATTGATAAACTTGCCGAATTCGGCACCTCGGTTGTTACCATTTCCGGCGGCGAGCCGATGATGCACCCCGAAATTTACGAAATTATTGCCCGCATTCGCCATCACGGGATGATTGCCGGATTAATTTCTAACGGCTATTATTTTCAGCCTGAAAAGATCAAAAAACTAAACGAAGCAGGGTTGGATTATCTGCAAATTTCGATTGATAACGTCAACCCTGATGAAGTGTCCAAAAAGAGTTTGAAGGTTTTGGACGGCAAACTCAAAAATCTGCAAGAACACGCCAAATTCAAAGTAAATATCAATTCGGTAGTTGGCGGCGGTGTTTCCAATCCTGACGAAGCCTTAATCATTGCCAATCGGGCGCGGGAACTCGGATTTTCTTCAACAGTCGGCGTGATTCACGATGGTGACGGACTTTTTAAAGGTTTAACCGAACGCGACAAAGAGGTTTATTACGAGATCAAAAACAAAGGCGCACGCAGTTATGCCCGTTGGAATTGGTTTCAGGATGAATTGGTTGAAGGCAAAACCTACGAATGGCGTTGTCGGGCAGGCGCACGCTACCTGTATGTGTGCGAAGACGGTTTAGTTCATTGGTGTTCGCAGCAACGCGGAACTCCCGGAATTCCCCTGCTCGAATACACCCGCAAAGACATGGAGCGCGAATACATCACCGAAAAATGGTGTGCGGATACTTGCACCATTCAATGCGTTCACCAGGTCGGACATCTGGACGCTTGGCGCGATAAACAAATCTCACCCGAGGAATACAATAAAAGAAACGGCGGCGGTTTGAAAAAAGAAACTGTTGCCAAAGTGCTTGGAGTGAAATAAATAAAACAAGAGTTGAAATATTGAAGTTTTGCGGTGAGAGAAAAAAGGAGAATCTCAGATGAGATCATACTCTGTCTATTTGATAAAAGGTAGTAATCTTGAACAGGCTCAGCAAGTCTTTGGTAGCGCAGAGATTGTAGATGGTTCGGAATGGATGCGGTGCCGTTTTACAAAAGATGACGAGCCTCCTGAGGACGAAGTGTTATTTGGCGAGGAATCACTAACCCAAGCCAAATCAGAGATACTTGGCGAAGTTGTTTTCGTGTTTGGTGATACTTCGGTTGACGGTTTTGTTTACGAACATTCAAAAGGCGGCGAAATTGTCCGTAAACTCGTTTGGTTTCCAATGCTTGACGATGATTGGAATAGCGGATGGATTTGCGTAGAAGGCGAACCTGAGATTTGGGAAGAATCATTGTTTAGGAAAGACAAACTAGAGCAGTTTTTGGCGATTGAGCGCGACCGTTTTACTGAAGAGATGGAAGCCGAATATCAAGAGTATGCAGAACGTGTCCGCGAAGATTGGGCGATCAAAAATATAGAAAAAGGTCATACCTACCCCGAATGTGATGGAACAGCGATTCTACTTGTCGAGAGATATTATGGAGTTGAGCGACAGGCATAATCCTGAAATATGCGATTTCTTCTCATAAAAGCGGAGCTTTCCTCCAAAGGTTTGGACATTAGTTAAATTGAAAATAAATTTTGTAAGAATCTTTCCTGAAATTGTTTTAATCTGAAAATCACAATAGAATAAATCTAAAGCGAACTTTCCCTTAAATAAAAAATATTTGAAATAATTTTGCTATCGAATTTTGAATGGCTTTGACTGCATTGTCGCTTCCAAAGAACTAAGGAGACTTCAAAATCAAATGAAATATATTAAACTATTGTTTTTATTACTTTTATTGGTCGCGCCGATTTTTGCCGGTGCGCCAAAGAATGGTGAAGAATTAATTGCCCAAATGCAGAAAAAATATGCCGGAAAATGGTATAAAACTCTGACTTTTGTGCAAAAGACGACAAACTTTAAACCTGATGGAACGAGCGAAGTGCAAATCTGGCACGAAGCAATGAGCGTTCCCGGTAAATTACGGATTGATTTTACACCGCTCGAAAAAGGCGACGGGATTTTGTTCGTTGACGGGATGATGCACTCTTTTCGTGATACAAAACTTACGCGAAGCCAACCGCTAATTCATTCATTATTGGTGCTTGGATTTGATGTTTACGGTCAGCCGGTCGAAAAAACAGTTAGTCAACTGAAAGAGTTAAAGCTGGATTTATCTGTCATTCACGAAGACACCTGGCAAGGAAAACCTGTTTATGTAGTTGGTGCGAAAAAAGGGGATCTGCAAACGCCGCAGTTCTGGATTGATAAGAAAAATCTTTACTTTGTTCGTTTGATTCAGCTTGGCGGAAAGGATGGTAAAAGCGTGCGCGAAACACAATTTAATAAATATCAAAAGGTAAAAGGCGGCGGCTGGGTTTCGGCTGAAGTTATTTTTATGGTTGACGGTAAAACTACAACGACCGAAGACTATACCGATATTCAAGTTGATGTGCCGTTGGACAGCAAACTTTTTGAAAACGCCAGTTGGATGACGGCAGACCGCAATTATTATCAGGTAAAAGGTAAAAAGTAAAAAATTAAATGAAACGCTCTCAAATGTTCTCGCAAATCCTCAATCGCCAAACTGATTGGGATATTATCATCATTGGCGGCGGCGCAACTGGAATCGGTTGTGCAGTGGACGCAGCTTCACGCGGTTACGAAGTTTTACTTTTGGAACAACACGATTTTGGCAAAGGAACTTCCTCACGTTCAACTAAACTCGTTCACGGAGGTGTGCGCTATCTCGAACAGGGCAACATTTCATTAGTAATGGAAGCCTTAAAAGAACGCGGAATTTTACGTCAAAATGCACCGCATTTAGTTGAAGAACTTGCCTTTATCGTTCCCAACTACGAATGGTGGGAAATGCCTTTTTACGGTGTTGGACTCAAAATCTACAATCTTTTGTCGGGTAAATATGGATTTGGAAAATCACAAATTCTTTCCAAATCCGAAACTCTCAAACGGCTTCCAACCATTAAAAAAGAAGGTTTGCGCGGCGGCGTGATTTATTTTGACGGGCAATTTGACGATACTCGTTTGCTCATTAATTTGGCACAAACCGCTCATCAGCAAGGCGCAACGCTTTTGAACTACGCCAGAGTTTTTCAATTAACCAAAGATGAGGACGGATTGATTAGCGGTGTAAATTTTGTAGATGAGCAAACAGGGCAATTACATCAAATCAAAGCCAAAGCCGTTATCAACGCAACTGGGGCATTTTGCGACAAAGTGCGGCAATTTTCCGAAAAGCAAGCGGAAAAAATCATCGCGCCAAGTCAGGGAATTCATTTAACTTTTGACCGTTCATTTTTGCCGACTGACACGGCGATTATGATTCCGCATACTTCAGATGGACGAGTCCTTTTTGCCATTCCCTGGCATAATCACACAATTGTCGGCACAACCGATACGCCGGTTGAAAAGGTAGAACTTGAACCGAAAGCATTGGATGAAGAAATCGAATTTATTCTGGCAACCGCCAAAGAATATTTGCACAAACCGCCCACGCGGGACGATATTCTCAGCGTTTTTGTCGGGATTCGTCCGTTAGTGAAAGCGGGCGATGCCAAAAGCACTTCGAGCCTTTCGCGCGACCATACGATTGAAATTGATAAATCAGGATTGGTAACAATTACCGGCGGAAAATGGACGACCTATCGAAATATGGCGGAAGATTGCATCAATCAAACCGCAAATCTGGTCGGATTGCCCGAAAAAGAATGTGTTACAAAAACTCTGAAAATCTATCAAAGCCCGATAAATGAAGGCGAAAAACTTCACCCAGATTTTGATTACACCATTGAAGATATTTTATGCGCCATCCGTGAAGAAATGGCTCTTTCGGTTGAAGATGTTTTAGCCCGCCGCACCCGAATTCTATTCTTAAATGCCAAAGCCGCACTCGAAATTGCTCCACAAATTGCCGAAATTATGGCAAAAGAATTAGGCAAAGACGAAACTTGGAAAATCGAACAACTCAATTCTTTCCAAAAAGTTGCAGAATGCTATACAGCAAGGTAAAAGTAAAAAGTCGGATGAAATTTAAATTATGTAAATCAATACGTTTTGAGTTTGAAAGCTTGTGAAACGAACGTAACGCCAGCGTCACGCTGGCTGTCTCGCCATCCGTCTCGGTGGCGTTGCTCAGGTCACTCAAAAATTTGAGAATGACTCAATAGTTCCGGCTAAGAGTCTAAACTACTACTGATGTTGAGTGTTGTCCAAGTAGTCGTGAGGGCGAGACGCGCCTCACGGACAGCCGCCGAGACGGACGGCGTTACAGGTTCTCCGATTTTCAAACAGATTCTTAAAGAATTATTTAATTTTACCTTTTGCCTTTTTAATCCACTGTGACAGTTTAAAAAAGTGTCACAATCTAAAATTTTTCGTTTTTATAAAAAGCTAGTCTAAAGAACATCAATACTTTGGAGATGTAGTTTTTTATGAAAAATCGGGATGAAGGATTCAGCGGAGGCGAATTAGGTTTATTTATTTTGGTTGTAACTGCGATTTATTTGTGGATTTTTTCAGCCAGATAATTGAGGAAAGATGACTAAATCGTTATTATGAGATCGTTATTATGAGAAATCGTTATTTGAAGTTCCCGACAAATGGCGTGGGGCATTTACTGTTGACATCGCCCCCGATAATTCAACGGTGGCGATTGGCGGTTACAAAAAGCTTGGACTTTTTTCTTTCCAAACGGGACAACTGCTTGCCGAAGGACAACACACCAAGAATAGATTTTTCCAAGACAGCGAACTGCCTTACGAATTGAGCGACATTGAATTTTCGCCCGATGGGAATTTATTGCTGACAGGCGGGAATGACGGCACGGTTAAACTTTGGAAAATCAGCAGGTAAGAGAAAAAATAAGGAATATCAAAAAAATGAAAGACTTAAAAACGAAATTTGTTCCGTCCCTAATTATTGGACTTTTGCTGGCATTCACAGCTTTCGCCCAAAATGACAAAAACGGCAATACTGCCGCCCAGACCAAACAAACTATTGAAGTGAAAAAGTTTGAGATAAAACAAGGAGTCGAATTTCCGGCAACTGCGGTTGATGTAATGATGGCTGAAATCGTGGATGAATTGAAAAAGACAAACATTTTCGGACAAGTCTTGATGGACGCGCCAGCCGAACCCGCCAAAACCGACAAAGCCGAGGTTGAGACTAAACCTGCACCAACTACTGAACCGGTTGCCAAAACTGAGCCGAACCTTGTTTTAACCGGAACAATTACCAAATACGAACCGGGCAACCGCGCCGCCCGCTACTTGATTGGCTTCGGTGCAGGCAAAACTAAAGTAGTCGCCTTGATAACAATTACGGATAAAGCAACCGGAAAAACCATCTTAGAAAAATCAGTGGATGGCAAAGTAATTATCGGACTTTTCGGCGGAGATTCTAACGGTGCAACTCGCGGATTAGCCAAAGAAGTTGCAACAGTAGTCAAGAAAAATGTCAAATAGTTTGTAATTGGAAAATGCCCCAATTTAAAACAAAAGCAAAGAAGACTATGTTCAAAAAATATTTAACCCTAATTTTAACCGGTTTGGTTCTTAATTTGTCTTTTAGTTCAGTAGCTTTTGCCGAAACTAAAGCAGACAAAGAAGCAAAATTTGCTGAGAAAGTAAAAACCGAAATTGCCAAGTTCGGCACAGGAACTGAGGCAAAGATTCAAGTTAAATTAAAGGATGGAACCAAATTAAAAGGCTATATCAGCCAAATTAACGAAAACAGTTTTGTTGTAGTTGACGAGAAAACAGGAAATCAAACCGAAGTTCCATATCCGCAAACTAAACAAGTTAAAGGGAATAATCTTTCAACTGGAGTTAAAATCGCAATAGGAGTTGTTATTGCTATCGTTGTTTTAGCTTTAATTGGAGGTTATGGTGGTTAGATTTAACGAGGAAAATAATACTTCCGACATTTTTTAACTACATTGAAAGTATTGAAAAAATCTATGTTCAAAAAATATTTAACACTGATTTTAACCGTTTTGATTATCAATCTTTCTTTTAGTTCAGCAGCTTTTGCTGAAACTAAAGAAGAGAAAGAAGCCAAGTTTGCCCAAAAAGTAAAAACTGAAATTGCCAAACTTGGCACTGGAACTGAAGCAAAGATTCAAGTTAAATTAAAAGATGGGACAAAACTAAAAGGTTACGTCAGCCAAATCAATGAAGATAGTTTTGTAGTGACTGATGAAAAAACAGGGACTTCAACGGAAGTGCCTTATCCACAAGCAAAACAGGTTAAAGGTAATAATCTTTCAACTGGGGTAAAAATTGCTATTGGTGTTGGAATTACAATAGGTGTTATAGTGCTTCTAGCTCTACTAACACAAAACGCTTAGTCTATTATGTTCAAAAAATATTTAACCTCAATCTTGATAGTGTTTGTCTTCAATTTGTCATTGTGTTCAGCCGCATTTGCCGAAACTAAAGCTGAAAAGGAAGCTAATTTTGCTGAGAAAGTAAAAACCGAAATTGCCAAACTTGGCACTGGAACTGAAGCAAAGATTCAAGTTAAATTAAAGGATGGCACAAAATTAAAAGGCTATATCAGCAATATTGGCGAAGAAAGTTTTTCCGTGACGGATGAGAAAACAAGTGTTATAACAGAAATTCCTTATCCAAATGCTAAACAAGTTAAAGGTAATAATTTGAATAAAGGTGTGAAAATTGCTATTGGAGTTGGAATTGCTATTGCAGTTTTAATAGTAGTTGGATATGCTTTAGGAAATTCTGAATAGTTAATTTCAAAATCCCCCATCAATCCTAAATGCACGAAAAATCTCAGCAAATCGCCAATCTTGCGCGGCAAAAAATTCTTGGCGGAAAAATTCTCAGTATTCAGTTAAGCGATAAATATAATCCGCATTTTGCCAAAATTTTACTGCAAAATTTTCAGAATAAACGGATTGCGGTTGTTGGAGAATTGCAAAACGAAACGGCTGAAAATCTGCTTACATTTGCAATTTTATGGTTTTACGAACTTAACAAACTCAAAACCAAAAGCGCGGAAAAACTCTGGATCGTTTCAACTAAAGTCGAAAAATTAGCCAAACTTTGCGCTCTTTTGCGTGAAGAGTGGCAACAAAAAATAAGCATTTTCGATCTGGAATTGGTTGAAAAGTTCGACGAATTTGAAGCAGTAAAAAAGATAAAACTCACAAAACCGCCAAAGTTTTCCACAGCTGTGGAAAAAATTATCTCGCTGGCACCGGATAAAATCCAGATTCAAGGCAATCAATTTACATTTTACGGTTTACCTTTTGTCAGATTCAAAGGGGGGACGGTTTGGTTTGGGATGGAAAATCAGCACCTTTTGACCGAATTAAATTGGAATGAGCTACTGCAACTTATTGAAACTCTAGCACTTTACCGTCATAATAATTCACCTAACAAATCTCACGCTTTTTATAAACTTTTGCCCGAATCGTGGCTGGAATCGCTTTTGCGAAATGATATTTCGGTGTTGGACAGCAATCTAATTTTGTCACCACTGCATTATCAATTTCGTGCCGCTGCGGAACAAATTGATTTGCTTGCGCTCAGAAAAGACGGGCGTTTGGTGATTATTGAGCTTAAAGTTTCGCCGAATCGGGAACATCTTTTTCAAGCCGTTGATTATTGGCAAGAGATTGAAAAACAAAGAGTTGCAGGAAATTTAAAGGGTTTATTCGGAAAGTTGCCGATTGCCGATGTGCCAAGTTTGGTTTATTTGGTCGCCCCGCATTCTGCTTTTCACAAAGATTTTCAGCTTTTAGCGGAAACGGTTTCGGATAAAATTGAAATTTATCGGTTCGATTTGAACGAAAATTGGCGCGAGAGAGTTAAAGTCGTTGAAAGAAGAAAGATAAGCTAATTTTTTACGAATTTATAGCCGATTCCGCGCACTGTTTGCAAAATTTTCGGACTATTCGGCTCATTTTCCAAAAGCCGCCGTAGTCGAACAATAAAATTATCAATCGCCCGTGTGTCTGTTTCCTGATTTAAGCCCCAAACATCCTGCAAAATTTCTTTACGCGAGACTGCTTTTCCTTCATTCTCAATCAGATGCCGCAGAAGTTTAGCTTCCATCAAGGTAAGTTTAACGGTTTCGGTTTCGGTTTTTAATTCGAGATTCTGAAAATCAATAGTTTTGCTATTGATAGTGAAAATATCTTCCGATTTTTTCGTTTCTTTCTGGAACCATTCCCGGCGGCGCAGCAACCCGTTCAATCTGGCAATAAAAATTGCTAAATCGAATGGTTTCGGCAAATAATCATCTGCACCGGCTTCAAATCCCAGTAAAACATCTTCGGGTTTTCCAAGCGCGGTGAGCATCAAAATCGGCGTAAAATTTTCTTGTGAGCGTAAAGTGCGGGCAACTTCAAAACCGTCAATTTCCGGCAGCATAACATCTAAAATAATTGCATCAAACTCTTTATTGGCAAGTATTTCCAACGCAATTTTACCGTCTTGAGCGATTTCCGTCTCATAATCTTCGAGTTCAAGATTGAACTTTAAACCCTCCGCCAGATGCTGTTCGTCTTCAACAATTAAGATTTTCATATATTACGCTTTCGGCAGTTGAATGGTAAAAACGCTTCCTTTTCCTTCGCCGTCGCTTTCGGCAAAAACTTTTCCGCCGTGATTTTTGATGACAGATTGAACAATGAAAAGCCCTAAACCTGTTCCTTTTTTCTTTTGCGTCATCGAATTTGCCACCCGATAAAATCTTTTAAAAACCCTTTTTTGTTCTTCGGTAGGAATTCCGATCCCTTCGTCCCTGATCCGAACAATAATATTTTTGCGGTCTAGATTTCTGGCTCTGACGGAGACTTTAATTTTGTCTTTTGAATATTTTACGGCATTATCCAAAAGATTTGTAAAGACCGAAAGCAATTCATTTCTATCGCCCGAAATTTCAAAAACCGATTCATTTTTGGCAAAGATCATTTCTTCATCCTGTAAATGATAACGATTTTTGATAACTGAAACAGCTTCTTCGAGCAATGAATTGATTTCAATTTTTGTGATGTTTCGCAGACCTTCCCGGCTTTCACGGGTGCGCGAAGCCTGCAAAACCTGCTCAACCGTATTCAGTAAACGATTGTTATCTTTCAGCATTATATCGTAAAATTCACGACGTTTTTCTTCGCTCAAATCTCGTGTTTTCAAGGTTTCAAGGTAAAGTTTGATCGAAGCGATCGGCGTTTTCAGTTCGTGCGTAACAGCATTCAAAAAAGCGTCCTGTTGTTCATTACGGCGGATTTCACGAATCAAAAAAATTGTGTTCAAAACCAATCCCGTAATGATCGCCGCAAAAAAAATGATGCCGATAATGAGGACGGCAACTCTTTCTAAACTGAACAAAATCCAACCGACTTGCAGAGCAATCGCCAATCCAATTAGGCAACTGCCGAAAATCAGGAAGAAAATTGTTACGCCGCGACGACTATTTCGCATTATTTGATTGTAATTGGAAACCTTAAAAGAGAAAACTCTGTAGGCAAAAACACAAAATGCGGAAGGCTGGAAAACTCCCTCCGCATTCTAGAATCTGCAATCCGCAATGGTTTATGCCGGTTGCTGCCAAAATTCAGGCGTTTCGTCTATTTCGAGCTTTCCTTTTTGCTGTTTGGATTCATATTCCTTCAAATTAAACTCTTTCAGATTCCAGGCTAAACCAAGTTTTTCCAGAGTTTTGATCTGAATCCAGTTAATATCAATCTCGCGCCAGGTCAAACCGTGACGAACCGAGGTCGGATGTGCGTGATGATTATTGTGCCAGCCTTCGCCCCAACTAAGCAGGGCAACCCACCAGTTATTGGTCGAATCATCAGAAACTTCAAAACGGCGCGAACCCCAAACGTGTGTGACCGAATTTACAAACCAGGTAAAATGCCAGTTCAGTGTGACAGGCAGGAATACGCCCCACAAAACCATTGACCAACCGCCGATAAATCCTAAAATAATTCCCGAAAGAATCGTCGGAACATACCAATATTTTGAAATAATAACTAACGATTTGTCTTTCAAAAGGTCGGGAACATAACGTTTTTCGACTTCTGCGCTGTTGTCCTGCGAAGTCCCTCGCAAAACCCAGCCGATATGCGAAAAGAAAAATCCGTAACGCGGACTATGCGGATCTTGGTCGGTTTCGCAAAATTGATGATGCAACCGATGAGTTGTCACCCAATCAATCGGACTTCCTTGCAAAGCCATTGAACCGAAAACAGCTAGAATGTCTTTTAACCAATCCGGAGTTTGAAAACCGCGATGCGTCAATTGACGATGAAATCCTAAACCGATGCCGACACTGCCGACTAACCACCAGACAATAAAAAAGACGATCAGATTAGCCCAGCTAAATGTAAATAATGCCCAAACTGCTAATATATGAAAAATGGCGATAGGAACTGATGTTTCCCAATTTATTTTTCCGCTCTTGCGTTCTGTCGCTGTTGATATTTTTTCCAATTTATACCTCAGATGAATTATGAAATTTTACACAAAGGGTTTTGTGTTAATTTGAATTCTAACAGGCTTTTGCAGGTTGAATTGTAAGACTTTCGTAATATCTTATTATTTTGCCTAGATGCGTAAAGAGGCAAATGTAACAAAACAATTAAGCAAAATGCCGTTGCCAAGTGAGTTAGGATGTGGCTTTACGCATCCCAAAGTAAAGCAACAAGTCACAAAGTTGCCACGAGCATTGTTTAAAACTGAGCAGTGACAGACTGAGCGAATGAAAAGCCCGGACTGTCACTTTTTGTTTTGAGACAAGCGAATTTATCTAAATGAGGAAAGAAAATCTATGCAAAATGAAACCAATATTTTTACTGATAATGGATTAGAGAACATTTTTAATGGTGCGATTTTGACCAATGAAAACGGAGAAAAACAGCCAATAGGTTATCGTTTGGAAAATCTAAATTCTGTAAACTGTCCGATCTATGCGAGAGGTCACAAAGATAATAATGGCGTGTATTCTGCAAATGGCTTTGTTTATGGAATCAAACGCAGAAACCAAAGAAACAAATCATTATTTTTCCCAAGTGATTGGACAAAAGAAAAAGTAATCGAAGCTATTTCCGAAGCCTACGAGACGCGAGAAGTTAAAAACTCTAAGACTGTTGGAACTTCTGCAAATGGTCTAAAAATTCGTTTATGGCTTGATGAGAATGGCAGAATCTTTGATGCAATGCCATACAGAACAAATGAATTTGGCGAAGTAATAACAAGACCGGGTAGAAAAAGAAAAGGTTGTAAAACTTGCGGACAGCCAAAACATTCAGTTTGTTTCAATCATTCTTCATTACCAAATCCCCAAATAAGCAATCTAATTTGGAAAAAAGTAAAGTTTTTTTCAAGAAGATTCTATTTCAATTTAATAAAGAATTTGGGCTTTTCGGTGTGATTTCCCGTGATTTTTGAATTTTATATGTCGTAGATTGTCGTAGGATGTCATAGCTTTTCAAGGTAACATTTCAGCTAAAAATCGTGTAAAGTCAATGGAATTAGGAGGAAAGGCAATAATGAACAGAGTTTCAATTGCTACTTTACCGGAAAAGCTATGACAAAACTTGAAAGACAGATTCTGAAAAAACAACACGAACTTAAAGAACTAAGGATTAAACGAGCTGAGGAAAAGCGTTTAGAAGCCATAAAACGCAGAGGAAAAGCTAAACCAAAAGGCAGACCAAGAATTGCAAAAGTAAGATTATTAGAAGCCAAATTATTAGCGTTAGACAATCCATTGACTTGGGTAGCTTTCAAAATGAACCTTTCGCTCATAACTCTAAGAAGATACGGTATAACGAGAAAGAACCTAAATAGAGAAATCGAAGAAGCTACCTTGCCTAAAATTGAGAATATTGAGGGGGCAAATTCTTTATGAATATTATCCAAGAATTACGCAACGTTGATGAACGATTTAAAAGAGAAGTGGGCAAACTGCAAACTATGTTTCAAATGGCGAGACGTTTTCGAGAAGGTTGTAAAGGACTTGCTAAAAATAAAACAGATATATTCAGTTCTTCTTTTACTGAATTTCAAGAATTTCAAGAATTTCAAGACTCCTTAGAAGATTGGCAACAGATGTTTCAATTCTTAATATTCAAAGGAGATTTTGAAGAAGGTAAATACAAACTATCTTTTTTACGAAAAACTAAAAGGAATTTAAGGCTCAGTCTAAAATCATATGCTAGAACTACTAGAATTGATTATAAGCCTTTAGGAGGATTTGAAAATGGGATAATAAAAAAGGCATTGGACAGTGAAAATACTACTAATTTTATTAGTTACGGTAGTGCAACTACTTGTCAAATTTATAAGAATCCAATTATTCAAGCATTTTTTGAATTTTCTCTAAATTATTCCTACACAAAACATATTGAACTTTCCTACACAAAAGCTAGAAGAATTTTCTTGAAAGCCTGTAAAACTGCGCTTAATTTCGAGCTAGATAAAGATACTGAAACGCAAGCTTTCAATAATTTTCTTGGTTTCCTTTATGAAGAATCAGGCTTTTTAGATTCGAGTAATTTGCCTTTATATAATGCTGGAAGACCATCTGAGCCTGAAGAAGAAACTAAGGAAATATTAGAACTTGCCAAAGAAAATTATTCCGACACAGCAATTGCCCGTAAGATAAACAAGGGCAAGCAGTTAGATCCATCAGATTTTATAAAAGAAAGGAATCGAATAGGAAAACTACGAAGAGATTACAAAATATCTCCAGGAAAGTTAAATCAAATAAAAAATCGAACATAAAAATTTTAGGTCTTTTTTTGTTCGATTCATTTTTGCTTTAATCAAATCACAACGGAAATTGTCCGTGAGTTTTATTTGGAGAAAACAATAATGGCACAAGTAAATTATAGGATGAGAACTGCTGAGTTAGAAAGCGCAATAGTTGAATCATTTGTTGAGTTAGACAAAGCGGATGGCTCACGAATCGGATTGCAGGAGGCAATTGATTCTGCTCAGTCAATTTTGCGTGAAGCCTACGGCGATTCACTTGATGAAGATGCCGAAGAATACAGAGAAGAAAACTCTGAGGAAAATGACTAATAGAAGAAAAGGAGGTTTTTAATTATGGCAAATTCAATCAATGATGGATTAAGAGAAAGAGTTTCAGAACTTGAGGAAGCAATTGTAGAGGTTGTAGCGGAGATTGACCAAACAGACAGTAACCGTGTGGCGTTACAAGAAACTGTGGATTCAGTCCGGGAAACACTCGGAAATGCTTATGGCGAAAATTTAACAGATGATGTCAATGAGTATTTAGGCATTGAAACCGTTGACAATGATACCGAAGATGACGAAGAGGATTAAAAATAAAGTTTTTGAAAGTAGTTTTGATTTGATTTGAAACTACTTTCAAATTTTTGTAGTTAATTCTTGCTAAAAATCAAATAAAAAGATGCGAATAATCATAAATTCATTTGAAGATTATCATAAAAAACGAGTGAAAAGCCTGTATATATTCGTGTGTTTTTTGTGTATATATTCGTGTGTTTTTTCTGTGGGAAGTCGTGGGGATTTTCCTATGGTGAAATCTACACGAGAATCTATGCTTTTTCTATGATTAAACCTATGAAATAAGCTATGTCAAAAGCTACGGAAAAGTAAGGGCTTTCAAATATTTTGTTTTTTTTGCAGACCGTGATTATAGAGGTTTTATGAGTGTTTACAGAGTTTTCATTAATCAGAATGACGATCAACTAGGAGCAATTTCATCAGAGGTTTATGTAGTGAAAAAAGGAGATACTTTGTTTTCAATTGCTGAGAAGTTTGACACCACTACCATAGTTTTAGCCTTAACTAATAATATGGCAGAAACTGATCCAATCTATATTGGGCAACGCTTGTTAATTCCGGGCGGAGCTGGTGTAGCACTCTCGAACAATTTAAATCAATCGTTGACTGCGAGCAATTCAAATAAAACAGACATAACGCCCAAAAGTGCAGGTCAGCAAAATAATTCAAGTTGGCTCAATAATCAAACAACCTTAATTGGGGTTGTTGCAGTAGTAGCTATTTTAGTCTTGTTAAAAAGAGACTAAGACTTTAAGTAGCAATTGAAAAGGCTTGTCGTGTGAAAGTTTTGGCGAACAGAACACAACAAGCCACGCAAAAGAAAAAAGCGATGTTAGCAGCATCGCCCATTCCGTCCGAAGTGATTCGGACACAACGCCGATTTGCCCGACGTGATAGCAAAAATATATCACAAAAACGGACATTTCGGCTACAAATCACGCCGATTTTTTTATTTTTCGGCGCAAAAAGTGAGGTCATTATGCCGGAAGTCGAAAAGATGTTTTCCGTTAAGGAAATTCTCCAAAGCAAACAGTTTCAAAATGAAGCTCCATCACAATTGAAATTTGTTATTCGCAAAGTCCACCGCGAAACCGATCAGCGCAAAGTTAAGTCAATTCAAAAAGCTAATCAACCGAAAAAAGTAGCGTAATTCGCAGCTTTTTTGATTCGTTTCAATTGCTACTTACTGCTTTCGAGCCGAAGGACTAAATGCAAATTTCAGCAACCCAAACAAAACCAAAACTCTCTTTGATTGTGTCCAGCCCCCATTTATTATCCCAATTGAATGGCGAGAGATTTGTTGTTTTCCATCTTTAGTTTGAACTCACTTGGAGTCAAATATCCCAAACTCGAATGTGGGCGTTTTTCGTTATAGAATTTCC
>JAIBCC010000066.1 GCA_019694395.1 Pyrinomonadaceae bacterium
CTTTTCTATCTCAGTTATTGCTCAAACTTCTTGCCCAACTGTTTCTGTTATTGGTCCAAGCCAGCAAATTGAAATTGGCGGTTCAATGACCTTTACCGCAAAGGTTGAAGGAATCAGTTTGGAAAATCTGAAATATAAATGGGATATTTCAAATGGTGCAATTACAAGCGGACAAGGAACCCAGACGATAACAGTTTCTACAGCAAACGATATGGCTGGAATGACTATTACTGCAATACTTGAAATTATCGGGTTGCCTCAAAACTGTTCAAAGGAGTTTTATGGTTCAGGAGAAATAAAACAAAAAATAATTGTTGGAACGCCAATTCCAATTGAAGAATATAACAAAATCTCTTGGAGTAGTGAAAAAATAAAATTGGATGAAGTTGTGAAAATACTTAGAAATAATTATAGCTCAACATTGGTTTTTAGAATTTTCTTAAATACAAAAAATTATCAACAGACTTTCAAACTCAAATCTGCAAGAATAATAAAATACCTAACTGAAAAGTATAAAATCTCAAATGATAGAATTCGGATAGTTTTAGAAAAAAACAGAGAAAATCTAACAGAAGTTTGGCTAATTCCAATAGGGGTTACTCCGCCATTCTAACAACTTACAACCCCATCCCTCGCAAATCTTCAATAATTCTCGGCAAATTTTCAATTACAAAATCAACTTCTTGCTCAGTATTAAATCGTCCCAACGAAAATCTGATCGTTCCCATTGCGTCGGTGTAAGGCACATTCATTGCCCGCAAAACGGCTGATGAAACGTGATTGTCCGAGTTGCAAGCCGAACCGGTCGAAACACAAACTCCAATATCGTTTAGTTTAGCTAAAATTACTTCGCCGTTGAGATTGGAAAAAGCAATGCTCGCCGTATTCGGCAATCGCTTGTCGCGGTCAGTTGTGCCGTTAAGTTTTGCGTCTTGAATATTTTGCAAAATAAAATCTTCTAATTTATCGCGTAAAACTCTGACATTTGACGTGGATTGAGTCACTAATTTTGCGGCTGTTCCCAATCCGGCAATTTGATGAACGGCTTCGGTTCCGGCGCGTCTGCCTGATTCCTGACCGCCGCCGATAAAAAATGACGGCAAATTTATACCTTCACGCATATATAACGCGCCAATGCCTTTCGGCGCGTGAAATTTATGCCCTGAAAGCGAAAATAAATCTATTGCGGTTTCTTTTAAATTAATTGGAATTTTTCCGACAGCATTTACTCCGTCAACGTGGAAAAGCGCATTGGAATTGGCTTTGATGATTTCTGCTATTTCTTTGACTGGAAACAAAATACCGGTTTCATTATTCGCCAGCATTACGGAAACAATCGCCGTTTCGTCTCGCAAAGAATTGCGTAATTCTTCCAAATTTAATTGTCCGTTCTCGTCAACTTCGAGCCAGGTAATTTCAAAACCTTTGGTTTCTAATTTTTCGCAAACTTTTCGGACCGCTTCGTGTTCGACTTGAGTCGTGATGATATGTTTTCTGTTAGGATTGGCTTCGAGTGTGCCAAGAATCGCCCAATTATCGCTTTCCGTGCCGCACGAGGTGAAAATTATTTCTTTTGTATCATTTGCACCAATTAAATTGGCAACCTCTGCCCGAGATTTTTCAACTATTTGTCTGATGTCGCGTCCAAAGTTGTAGGCGGACGAAGGGTTTCCGTAAAAATCGGTCAGAAAAGGTGTCATCGCCTCGAAAACTTCGGGAGCAATTTGGGTAGTTGCGTTATTGTCGAAATAGATCATATTGAAAGTGCAAAAGCAACAAAGTGAAAGAGTGAAAAAGTGAGTAGAATTTTAACAGAGCGGAAAATCAATAGCGAAAAAGTTTCAATTTAGGACTGGTTTTAGGAGAAAATAAAAGTTATTCTGAAACTGGAAACCAAAGCTTTTCCACATTTTTACATTTTCACTCTTTCACATTTTATTTTTTCACATTTCGTTCTTTTTTTAGTAGAATAGCACAGTTTCAATCAAAAAGAATCGTGGATGTAAATCTAAAAATCACAGAGGCAGCCGGTAAGAATTGGGAAATAAATCTCAGTTCTAAACCTGTCTATACTATTGGCAGAGCTAAAGATAACGATATTGTCCTCAATGACCAGCGGGTTTCGCGGCACCACGCCCACATTCGTCAGGATGTCTCGGGTTTTACCCTGATTGACGGTTATTATCTCGGTGCGGAACTAAAAAGAAGCGTTAATAAGGTCTTTGTCAATGGTGCGCCATTTTTAGAAAAATTATTGGAAAACGGCGATCATATTACAATCGGCGGCAGTAAACTCGAGGTTGAACTGAGCCAAAAACTTGATTCAGTTACCGAAATCACGCCAACCACGCCGGAGCATATCAGTTTTGTGGATCAACCGCTCGGTCAAACGCAAATGCTCATTTCAGCCAGTGAAATTATTGGAAAACATTCAAATATTTCAATGGAATCGAACTTTGCTACACCCGAAGAAGTCCGGGAATTGCGTCGTAAAGCACAGATTTTAGAACTACTTTACGAAATGAGTAAGATTCTTGGCACAGTGTTTGACTTAAAAGAAATTTTTGAAAAAGCAACTAATTTGATCTTTCGCGGAACACCGGCTGAAAGAGTAGTTGCTTTGTTAGCGGACGAGACGATTGACGGAAAGATTCTTGATTTCAGTCTGCAACCGATTGCAGTTCAGGCACGGGACGAACATCTCGGTTCTTTGACCGAAAAATTGACAATCTCGCGCACCATTACGCAAAAAGTAATGAGAGAAAAAGTTGCACTGCTTTCACAGGATGCAACCAGCGATGCTCAATTTTCGGGAGCCGAATCCATTGTTTTGCACGGAGTTCGTTCGACAATCTGTGCTCCTTTGATAACTGAATCGAATGTTCACGGCGTTATTTATGCGGACAGACTTGATCCGTTTGCGACTTTCAGTCAGGAAGATTTGGAATTGATCTCAGCAGTAGCAGCCCAGGCGGCAGTTACGGTTGAAACTATCAAAGCACATAAAAGATTGGCACGCGAAGAAATCGCACGGGCAAATTATAGCCGTTTTATGCCCGAATATGTCGTTAAACAGTTGCTTGAAAAGCCGGATTCGTTTAGACTTGGCGGAATAAATCAAACTATTACCGTTCTTTTCGCCGATATTCGTGGTTTTACATCGCTTTCGGAACACGAAAATCCCGAAAAGGTCGTCAGGCTGCTGAATCAGTATTTTTCAGCAATGTCCGAAATAATTTTTGAATTCGGGGGAACACTTGATAAATATATCGGTGATGGTTTAATGGCTTTATTTGGTGCTCCTACAGCGACTCCCAATGATGCCCAAAATGCCTTGAAAACTGCGGTGGCAATGCAAAAAAGGCTTTTACTTTTGAACAAAGATTTGAAAGAAGAAGGTTTTCCGCCAATTCAAATTGGGATCGGATTGCACACAGGCATTGCGACTATCGGTTATATTGGCTCAGAACAACGCTCTGAATACACAGCGATTGGAGACACGGTAAATTTAGCTGCCCGACTCGAATCAAATGCTTTGCCAGGGCAAATTTTAATTAGTGAGGCGACTGCAAAAATTTGCCCCAATATTTTTCCGTTGGAAGTAAAAGAACCTCTGACGGTAAAAAATCGCTTGCAACCCGTATCGCTATTTGAGGTAAAATGGTTTTAGGTTAAAATGTGGCGTGGTAAGTCGAAATATTTCTCCTAAAAATAGAAAATTCGTATTATTATGTCTATCTTAGGAAGTATAGCCTCTATGATGGGAATTTCATCGCTTAGAAATTTAGTAACCGATTCGATGGCAATAGATATGGGAACTGCCAATACTATTATTGCGGTCAAAGGGCGCGATGTAGTTTTGGATGAGCCGACTCTGGTTGCGGTCAATGAACTGACAGACGAAGTTGTTGCCTATGGACAGGAAGCCTTCGATATGCTTGGGCGTGAAGCCCGTGATGTGGTGATTGTTGCGCCTTTGAGTGGTGGTGTCGTTGCAGATTTTGAGCGCACCAAAAAAATGCTTGCTCATTTTGTCAAAAAGGCAAAATCAGGCGGTTCACAAGTTTCTCTTCAGGCGGTTATGAGTATGCTCTCGGATGTGACGCACGTTGAGCAGCGAGCTTTGCTGCACGCCGCCGAAGAAGCACATATCGGCAAGGTCAATATGTTGGAAGAGGGAATCGCTGCTGCTTTTGGCGCAGGTGTCAGTCCCCGTGATAAAAGAGCTTCTGCTGTTATTGACATAGGTGCCAGCACAACTAACATTGCTATCGTTGCAAAAGGAAATATTATTTCCTCGCGTTCGGAAAGAATAGGAATCAACGATATTAATGCGGCTTTGGCGACGCATGTCCGTCGACATCGCGGATTACAGATCGGCGATGAAACAACCGAAAATCTTAAAATTACATTTGCTCAAGCCACCGTTCCAGAAGATTTAGGCAAATCAGTTACAATTCGCGGACGTGATGTGCAAACGGGAAGTCCCGGCGCCGTTGAAATTACTGCCGGAGAAATTTATCCGGTGGTTGAAGGCATTGTTCGCCGTATTGCTAATTTGGTCAGTGATGCTTTGACTGAACTCAGACCGGAAGTTGCAGCTGATATTTTTGATCGCGGTATTATTCTGACCGGCGGCGGTGCGCTTTTTAACGGACTTGATCAATACTTGCGCGACATCGTGAATCTTCCGGTGTTAGTTTCGGACGAACCTCGTTATGCAACTGTTCGGGGTTTGCTGAAAATGTTTGACGAACCTGATCTGTTGGAAAAAGTCACCCGCAACGAACTTTCATTATTGCAAAACGCCGAAATTCCTTTTGAGGCATAAAGCGGTTTTAGATTTGGCTTTTAGATTTTGGATTAGTATTTTGGTAAACTTCTAATCCGAAATCTAAACTAATGCTAAAACGCTTTTTTAATTTTAAATAATGAGCAATCCACAATCGGCAATTCTAAACGTCAAAGCAAATTTATCCCCCGAAGAAATTGAACTAAACAAAAAACGTAAGGTTTTAGACCGTTTGAAAGAACGGTTAGCAGACCGCGAAGAAGAACTGGCAGACCTTCACGCCGAACTAGAATTGTTCGGCGGCAGATATAAAATCGAAGTTGCACGGTATTATGCCGATGTGGATGAGCTTGAAGCAAAAATTGCCGAAGAGGAGTTAAAGCTCGTGCCGGACGACGAAGAAATTAAGAAAAAGGTAGAGGAATTACGCCGCCGTGCAGAAGAATCTGCGGCAGAAGCAAAAACCGATTCCAAAGGCGACTTCGATTTTAAGCCGACCGCCGAAGCAAAAAAGGCTTATCACGATCTGGCACGGATCATTCATCCTGATCTGGCATTGGATAATGAGGAAAAAGAACGGCGGCACGTTCTGATGGCGCAGTTAAATCAGGCTTATTCGGCAGGCGATCAGTCCAGACTTAACAAATTAGCGGAGGCTTTTCGTGATTCGCCGGATTTGATCAGCGGAGACACAGTCGGGGATAAACTGGTTCGGGCAATTCGCCAAATTTATCAAATCAAAAAACGTTTAACTGAAATTATTATCGAAAAGGAAAAAGCCGAAAATTCCGAAACTTTCAAATTACGCGCAAAGGCACAGGCTCATTATCTCGAAGGCAGAGATATGTTCAAACAAATGTCTAATCAGGCAAAAGTCCAACTGATGAGATTAGAACGCCGTTTGAAAACTCTGGAAGATTTGAACAAAGCTCAAGCAGAATACGTCAAGGAACAATTTGGTTTGGATATTGGCGAGTTTCGGGAAAATAGTTGAAGTAAAAAGTAAAAAGTAAAAAGTAAAAAGTAAAAAGTATGGATGTTGAAAATGATTCTGAAGTATTGAAGGGGGAAATAGACGAAAAAAAGATTTTTGATATTCGTCAGCGTGCTTTTCACTTTGCCGTTAGAATTATCAAACTTTGTCAATTTCTGGAGAAAAACTCAAATATTAGTAGAAATTTAATTGGACAATTAATTGATGCGGGAACTTCTATTGGTGCAAATCTTGAAGAAGCTACTGCTGAACAAAGCCGTGCTGATTTTGTTCATAAAAACTCAATTTCCCTAAAATAAGCAAGAGAAACAAATTACTGGCTTAGATTAATTCTTGCAACAAATAATTTTGAGCAGAGAGTATCTGACGGAATTAAAGAACTCGAAACAGAATCTCTTGAAATTTCAAAAATCTTGGGGAAGATCGTTACCAAAACCAAGAAATAGATTTTTACTTTTTACTTTTTACTTTTTACTTTTTGAAGCCATTTTTCAAATTCTTTGGCGGCATCACGGGCTTCGATTTCGTGCGGTATTTCCAAATATGCTTCGGTGCGGGCGGTTGAGTGTAAACTTCTTTTTTGTCCTAAAATGACGAAATAGTCCTTTAAGTATTTTGCCAAAAATCCGATTAATCCAAGCTGTTGAAATTGAATAACGTGTGCGACTTCGTGGGCAAGCAGATTTTTATTGATACGGAATTTTTCGTTTTCATCAAGTTTTAGAATGCTTGGTTTGATAAAAATATATCGCCCGACAGTCATGCCGTGAACGCTCAAAAGTTTGGTAATAATTCCTGCGCCGCCATCGGATAAAATCTCAATTTCGGGCAGTTGCAAGTCATAATCTTTAAAATATTCGCGGAAGAAATTTTGGAGTTGATTATGAGTTTCACGGGAAAGTTTCATTTCTTTTCAAAAGATTATCCACGAAGTTTCACGAAGTTTTCACGAAGAAAGAGTTTTTGTTTTGTCCCTTCGTGTTTTCTTTGTGTCTCTTAGTGGATAAAGATTTTATTCCACATTCTGCACTTGCTCGCGAATTTTTTCAATTTCGCTTTTGATTACCAAAGCATTTTCTTTGATGGTTAAATTATTGGTTTTAGATGCAATTGTGTTTGCTTCGCGGTTAAATTCCTGCGTTAAAAAATCGAGTCGTTTACCAACCTCTTTTTCTTCTTCCAGAATTTGACGAAATTGTTCGATGTGACTTCTTAAACGTTGAATTTCTTCGGAAATGTCGCAGCGGTCAGCAATAAAAGCAACCTCCTGCGCCAATCGTCCCTGATCAATTTCAATTTGCGAATCACTCTTGCTTAACAGTTCGCCAATCCGTTTAGTCAATCGTTGACGATATTCTTCCGTGACGTTATTTGCTTCATTTTCAATAGTTGGCAGTCGCTTTTCGATTTCCTGCAAGCGGAAAAGAAGTTCATTTTTGAGCATCAAACCTTCGTTTTCGCGCATTTTTTCCAAATCATCCAAGGCGGAATTCACTGCTATTTCGACTCCGACGATAAATTCGTTGCTCAGGTCTTCTTTTTTCGGCAATAAAACATTCGGTAATCGTGCAATGACATTCAAATCAGGCTCGCCCGCCAAATTAAACTCACTCTGCATTTTTTTCATCGCCGACAAATAACCTGCGATCATCGGACGATTGAGTTCGTAAACGATTTCGGAAACACGTTCGTAGGTCAGATTTACATCCACCCGACCGCGCGAAAGCCGATTGCTGATAATCCGTTTAATAGTTGATTCAAGCGGCTGCAATTCGCTTGAAAGCCTCAGCGCAACATCAAGGAAACGATTATTAACTGTCTTTAATTCAACGGTTACGGCGAATTCGCTTTCTGTCACTGCGCCGCGTCCAAATCCGGTCATTGATTTCATAATT
>JAIBCC010000067.1 GCA_019694395.1 Pyrinomonadaceae bacterium
GAAGCCCGCAAATAGTCCCCTAAATAATTTATAACCTGAATGTTGCTTGAGGCTTGCGATTTAAACTCTTCTTCAACTAAAGCTAATTCATTTGAGATTAAACTAAAGATCTTTCGAGCTGTTGTCGCCGGATTGATTTTTGATAATTTTGGTGAAAATGTTTGCATTATTTTTATCTGTAATTATCAAACTGCATATCTATTCCAAAATCTTTGGCTTTGAGCATGGCGATAACTTCCTGCAATGTATCCCGATCTTTTCCTGTGACCCTGACAGTCTCGCCCTGAATAGATGGTTGAACTTTTAATTTACTGTCTTTGATAAATTTAACGACTTCCTTTGCCTTTTCGGTGGGAATTCCCTGTTGGATCTTGACTGATTGACGAACGGTTCCGCCGGCGGCAGGTTCGATCTTTTGATAATCCAATGCTTTTAGAGAAATACCGCGTTTGATACATTTTCCTTGAAAAATATCATTCATATTACGAAGTTTTGTCTCGTCTTCAGCCGACATTATCAAATCCTTTCCGTTTAATTCAACGGTTGCCTTGCTCCCCTTAAAATCAAAGCGTTGAGAAACCTCTTTAGTGGTCTGATTTATCGCGTTGGTTACCTCTGCGTAATCGGTTTTTGAAACAATATCAAATGAATTTTCTTTTGCCATATAGTTAATGATTGATTTATTTTTGCAAATGTTAAATAATTAATATTTGAATTATAGCAAAATTCGCGTTGTAATTCAGAATTCCTAAATAGTTTCATTAAAAGATGAACTACCCTCAATAAAACCCTTGTATAATATTGCTTTAAGTTAACTTTTGTAATTTTGAAGTTGAAATTAAGAAGATTATTTTTACAAATACTTTTGTAAACACTAATAATTTATGAATTTGCTTGAGGAATTAGTTCAGGATTTAAAGAAGGACAATTTATTAGATGGAAATGATTATTTGCATTTCAACATAAAAAGGGATTCAGGGCTTTCCCAATTTTCTAACCCTTATACGACCGGGTATTTAGAAAAAGGAACAGTAATTAGTAGCCACTCTGCGCCTGAAATTATCCTGGAAAAAGAGCCAAGATATTCTGTCAGTGCCATTCAGATAGATAATAATATGCCTCAAACTATTCGTAGAATCCGGATTATCAAAAAGAACTCCAAATTTTCCAGAATTTGCACCTGCTGCCAGGCTGATGTGTTTATTTTGGACGCTTTTTGTCCCAATTGTAACGAAAGATTAATTGGTAACTTCCTTTATTACTCGTTTTTTATCGTGTCGGCTTTGATGATTGGCTTTATGGTCTTTTTTATGGCTACCAGCAATCCATATTAATCCTAAAAAACTCCGAAAAGTTCTTTGTTGTTTGATTTGCCAGCGTTTCTAATTCGATTCCGTAAAACTCTGCTAAAAATTTTGCCGTTTCTCTCACATACATCGGCTCATTGCGTTTTCCGCGAAAAGGAATTGGGGTTAAATAGGGGCAATCGGTTTCGATCAGGAGCTTTTCTAATGGCACAATTCTCGCCGCATCACGCAAATTTTCCGCTTTCTTAAAGGTTACGTTCCCTGCAAAGCTGATCATAAACCCAATTTTCATTAATGATTCAGCCATTGCCGGAGTTCCTCCGAAACAATGCATTATTCCTCCGCGAAAATCCGGATAATTACATTCTTCGGTCAAAATTTCTACGGTTTCATCGTCTGCGTCGCGGCTGTGGATGATAATTGGCAAGTTCAAATCTCTTGCGATCCGAATTTGTCGAATAAAAACTTCCCTTTGCACGTCACGAGGCGAATGATCGTAATAATAATCAAGTCCGATCTCACCCCAACCGATTACATTCGGACTGGATTTAGCCAGCTCGACTAATTTACCTTCTTCAACTTTCCCGAAGGTTTTTGCATCGTGCGGGTGAACGCCAATAGAACAAAAAATGTTCTGGTGTGAATCGGCAAGCCGGACAACCCGCGCAAAGTTGTCAAACTCGGCTGCATCTCCGGTTCCAACCACCAGCATCGCTTTAACACCGGCATTTTGAGCGCGTGAAATCACTTCGGAACGGTCTGCATCGAACTGCTCACCGTCAATATGGCAATGTGAATCAATTAAGTTCATAGAACTTTCGATTTTAACAATGCCAAATTGACCTAAGCAAATTGTTTTTCCGGATTATCTTTGAATTTGTAAGGAGTCAAAGAATTTATTAATGCTCAAACTGTTGCGGGTAAAACTTAAATTGAAAGATTCGTTGTAAAAAGCCTCATAGACCGCGATTGCTTCATACCAACGGTTGCCTACAACAAACACACGATGAATAAAAATGTTATTTACACCTTTTTCATAGATAATTTCCCAACCTTCAATCCCATTTTGATTGATTTTAGTTTGTTTAATTAGTTTTCCATTGGTTGCGATCAAATCTCTGAGCGTTTCAAGTGAATCTGCATCGCTGATTTTGGCGTTTGAAAAGCTGTCGGTAAAGGAAACTACAAAACTTACCTCGGGTGAAATCACTCTTTGCGAAACTGTTCTCAGTCTTGATTCGCCTTCACCTTGATCTGTAATTTTCGTAACCGAATTTTCCGGAAATAAAACGTTGAATTTACCTTCTGTTGAAACAAATTCGTTCCATTGATTGGTGTTTTTAACTAAATTAACGGTATTTATATTCTTGGTATTATTGCTTTTTTTATTTGAAATTTTCTGGGCAAAACAATTAGTGCCCAAACTAAAAAAAATAATCGTAAATATTAAAATTAAAAGGTTTCTCATAACCCTTCCTCCCAATATTAGACGATTATTTTTATGTTTTTTGCCTAACTGATAAAATTATCTAATGGTTAGACCAATTTTTGGATCAACTGAATTCAGTAAATAAACAGGGTAACGAGGTTTTACTTCAATCTTGCCCCGATTTCCACGTCTTCAATGAACGCAGCTAAAGCCGGTTTCGGTCCTGAACCGTCTTCTAACGATGCGGCACAGATCATTCCCTGTGATTCCAAACCTCTCATCATCCGTGGCTTAAGATTAGCGACCACGACAACCTTGCGACCGACCAAAGTTTCGGGTTCATAGTATTCGGCTAAACCTGCCAGGATTTGGCGCGGTTTTTCTTCACCGAGATTGATCTCAAAACGTAATAGTTTATCTGCTTTCGGAATCCGCTCGGCAACAATGATCTCACCGACTCTTAAATCGACCTTGATAAAATCGTCAATCGTAATATAGTTATCAATTTCTTCTGTGGTTCCGTCTGCTTGCGGAATAACCACATCTTTCATCGGTTCGACATTGGGTTCAACTTTCGTTTCTTCGTTTTTAGCCTTTGTTTCTGCTTCTATTTCACTCATAACTCTGATTTTTTCGATACGCGGAAAGACTCCTTTGACCTCCGCAATAGTTGTTCCTTCTTTTAGTTCTCCATATTTTAATGTTGCCGGATCTATCGTTGAAATATCTTCGGTTAATCCGATCTGGGCATAAATATTTTTGGTGGCTTCCGGCATTACCGGGTAAAGCAGCACGCAAAGCCAGCGCAGGGTTTCTGTTGCCCGGTAAAGAACGGCATTCAGCGTTTCGGCTTGATTTTCATCTTTAATTAGCTCCCATGGTTTCGATTCGGAAATCATTCCATCTATTTTGGTAATAACTGCCCATAGTCCTTCCAAAGCCTGACTGAACTCAAACCTGTCAAATCTCTGTAAAAACTCGTCTCTGGCGTGTTCCAGAGTCTTTGCAATCTCCTGTGCATCGGGTGAGATCCCTGCGCGTTTGGCATTAAGGAAATTTGCATCGTGAATAGTTCCGTTGGGGGCTTTTCCATAACGATATTTATTGATCATGGAGAACGTGCGGCTGGCTAAATTGCCTAAACCATTGGCTAGATCCGCATTTACCCGATCTATAAAGCCTTCGTATCCGAATTTTCCGTCCTGACCGAAAACCATCTCGCGTAGGATGAAATAACGAATAGCATCCGTCTGAAAATGTTTGTGCAGGGTGTCCAGATGAATGACATTACCCAACGATTTACCCATTTTGCGCCCCTCAGCGTCCAACCACATACCGTGAGCATAAACTTGCTTAGGTAAAGGAATCCCCGCCGCGATGAGAAACGAAAACCAATAAACTGTATGAAAACGCAGAATATCTTTACCGACCAAATGTGTAACATTAGACCAATATTTCTCGAATCCAACGGCTGCGCGTTCATCGTTACCGTATCCGATTGCCGTGATGTAGTTGGAGAGCGCATCAAGCCAGACATACATCACATGATTATCGTCATCAGGCACCGGAATCCCCCAACTTACCGAATTTTTCTGGCGGGAAATGGAAAGGTCTTGTAAACCTCCTTTGATAAACGAAAGGACTTCGTTTCGACGGGCTTCAGGACGAACCAGATCGGGATTTGCCTCGATCACATTCAATAAAACCTCGCCGTAATCCGATAAACGAAAGAAATAACTCTCTTCGGCAACCTTATCAAGCGGTTTTTCGTGAATTAAACAGCGCGGAACGTCCTCTCCCTCACGTTTTTCGTATTCACTCTCGGTTTTGAACTCGGCGCAATTGGGGCAGAACCAGGCTTCATAAAATCCTTTGTAAATATTCGGCTTTTCCTTCGGCGTTAATCCCTTTGCAATCGTCCGCCACAGATTTTGCACGGCTTCATAGTGAAATTTATTGGTTGTCCGCATAAAGATGTCGTAATCGGTCAATCCGAACTGAGCGAACATCTTTTTCATCTCGGAGGAAATAAAATCAACGTATTGCTGCGGCGTTTTTCCCTTTTCCTGCGCTACGCGCTGAATATTAATCCCGTGTTCATCGGTTCCGGTCAGAAAATAAGTATCAAAACCGCGTTGTTTTTTGTATTTAGCAACAATATCCGCGATGGTAGTCGTGTAGAAATGACCCAGATGCGGCAAACTATTGGCGTAATAAATCGGAGTGGTGATATAAAATGTTTTCATACAAATAAACCTAAAATTATAAGAGTATCACAGATGCAGTTACGGTTAGAAATCAGTAATTTACCTCCAAAACGTAATCAGACAAAAGTAGGGGCAGGTCTTGTGCCTGCCCAATGAGCGCAGCGAACGTCCCGTTTAATTTAATCAACGCCAAAACATTTTCAGACAAAAGTAGGGGCAGGTCTTGCGCCTGCCCAATGAGCGCAGCGAACGTCGCGCTTAATGTAATCAACAATATTTACCTGATTGACTTCAATTAATTTTATTTTTTTATTGCTAACAACCTTAATTACAACATTATTTTCAGCCTTACGGCTGATTGGGCAGGCACAAGACCTGCCCCTACAATTATTTTGTGAATTTGTATTTAACTTTTCGGCTGATTGGGCAGGTGCTAGACCTACCTCTACTATTTATTTTGGCAATTCATTATTTGTTTCTTCGGTGAAATTCGATTTCGGCGCGGCTTCAACGTGTGAAGCAACTGCCCAAGCCGCTAATTTTTGAGCATTATTGCGGTATTTATTACGGACAATGGCATCCAGTTTATTTGAAAGCTTCCCCGCCTCTTTGAACAATTCAATTAACGCGCCTGTTGCCCCCGCTTTCTGAGAACCTGCACTATCCTGAGCGGTTGAAACCGTTCCGAATTCGGTTATTAACGTCATTATATCGGCTCGAAAGGTATCAGGCAGATCATACTCTTTAAATTTTGCTTCGTAAGGGGCAGAATCATTGTAAAAAGTCAGGGCGGTAGTAACTATGATGTCATTTGAACGTCTGCGCGGCATCCGAAACAAGTTTTCTATTCCGTCAACCTCATCTGCCATTGCTCTGGCGGCACGATTCATCATTTGCAGATATTCTGTCAGCTGTTGGATCTTGTCTGCTTTGATGCTGGAATGCTGACGAGTCGAATTTGAAAGCTGTTCACCTAATAAAGCAAAGATTTGAGTTAATATTTGAACCAATGCAGTCATTGTTTTTTCGCCTACCGAACCCGTAGGAAAATCTGCAACGTTATCATTCATAAAAGCCAGCTCCGCTTGAAAAGTGTTAAGTTTTCGTTGTTGATAATTAGTCATAAATTGTGAATCTCCTCTGGAAGTGATTTTGGGGCAGATTAGTTTTTTAATAATTGAAGCCGCAATTCAGGGGGCGAATTGAGAATTTTGAGATTCTAATCGTGAATTTGCGAGTCTCTGTTCCCTTTTTCCAAGACCTTTACCACTGAAAGGTCAACTAATTTATTGAGGGGGCAATTTTTATGATGATTTTATACCCTGTTAATTTGTTTTTGTCCAGTTAATTTGTGTTTTTTCTGTAACTTAGCTTGTTTTTGTTAATCTCTAATCTGTTTTTGTGCGGGTATATTTTGTTTTTGTTCATCTCTACAATGTTTTTGCACATTTCTATCTTGTTTTTGCTCATCTCTATCTTGTTTTTTATTAACTTTATAATGATTTTTACCAACAGTTTCCGGTTTTTATTCGATTGATGTTTGATTTTTATGACTTTAAAAAAATTGAGAATGATTGAAATAAAAAAGTAGGTAGGTAAATCTAAATTTTTAAATAGTTTTGAGTCTCTGCTTCAGCAGGCTATTTGTTAAGGTTAGACCACCTGAAGACGGGACTCAGAACCTTAGTGTTTTTTTTTAGTTGATTTATTTAATTTAGAAATCTGAACGTAAAATTCCGAGCTTTGATCTTATTTTTGTCCTAATTATTTAACTTCGAACTAAATTGATCTGGATTTAAACTCACCTCTTTCCACCTTCCACTCTCAGTTTTCCCCTTTTCTCAGTTCAATGGTCGGCACATTTCCATTCCCCACGGTGTTTCAAGCGCGTGATTAATGGATTGTTTCATCTTACTGTAGTTCCATTCCTTTCTCTGCCAAATTGTTCCGTCCGAATACTCCACGCGATTGATGATAATTCTTTCTTCAAAAGGACTTTCGGTTTGTTTATCGGCTTCATTTGCTGTAATGAAATTACCGGGGCTGGAGGTGCTGAATACAATCAATTCTTTGTCTTTGTTGGGTTTTATATTCACCCCGCAGAGGAATTGGTGCGATGTAATATTGTTTTGATTCGCCCGTTCCCTGAATTCATACTCCCAAAACAATATTTCTATCGTGCTGCTGCCCATATTTTTGAACTTTGCCTGATAAGTAAAGCCCTCTGAGTCTGTCGGCTTTCCTTTACGTGACTCTTGAGTGATCTTCTCAAGTGCGGCACTCCTTCCATCAATGGTTTGGCTGTTCGGATCAATTGCACCAACCGGATCATTAACTCTCCGGTTCCGCTGAAAGTTCTTATTATCACTTGTCATCGCCGGTTGAGGCGTTGTCGGCGTATAGTCATCCGATTTATCAGCTTTTCGGCGTGATTTTATCCACTTTGAGCTAATCAC
>JAIBCC010000017.1 GCA_019694395.1 Pyrinomonadaceae bacterium
ATCCGGCGAAAAACCTACTTTGAAAGTTTGATTTCCGGTGATAAATTTTAGTTCACCGCTATCCAGAGAGATTTTCCAAACTCCTTGTTGTTCTTCGGTAGCACCAAAAAAGTAAATTGAGTTTTCTGTCTTTGAACAATTTATATCCCATTGTGCACCGGTTTTTAAGAGTTGTTTCTGATTGCTTCCGTCTAAATTCATCGTCCAAAGATTCCAATTATTTTCACTGCGGTTAGAAACAAAAGCGATTTTTTTCCCATCAAAAGTAACGCACGAACCAAAGTCATAATTAGCGTCCGAAGTAAGTTGTTTTTTATTTGAACCATTTGCATCAGACATCCAAATATCAAGGTTTCCGCTAATTGCTGACTGATAGATGATTTTACCGTCAGGAGTCCACCGAACCCCGACTCCTTCTACTTTTCCGGTTGTAATTTTTTCGGATTCTGCCGGATTATTAGCCGAAACCATCCAAATATTGGCAAAATTATCCTGCTGAATGGTCATCAGGGTTTTACCGTCAGCCGTCATCCGAAGTTTTTGATAAGTGTTTAAATCTTTGGTTATTTGCTGCGCTTTACCATCAGGATAAGAGATTTGCCAGATTTGGAAAAAAGGACTTTGACGTTCGGCAATGGTCATCAAAAACTCCTTTTTATCCGGCTGCCAAATTAAACCGCCGCTAAAGTTTCGGAGTTTATCCGGCACCGTCCAAATCGTAATTTCCTTTTTTTCTTCAAGCGAAACTTCTTTTAAAACCGGGGTTTGAGTTCCGTCAGGCTGTCGGTCAGAAGCTAAAATCGCTAGACTTTTTCCATCCGGCGACCAGCAAAAAAGTCCGATAAAACCTTCATTACGTCCACGTTTAGTAATGATATTTTCGTTTGCTCCATCAACATCCGCCACAATCAAACGATTTTCTTTTTCTTTATCGTATGAGCGAACAAAAGCAACTTTGCTGCTATCAGGTGAAATTTCAACGCCGGGCATGACATCGTGAATAACTAACTGAGGAATTCCGCCTAAAACAGGCACCCGAAATATTTCGCCGACACTCTTTTTATCCCACACGTTATAATAGATCCAACTGCTGTCCGGCGAGATCGCAACGCCTTGAAAAACTACATTTGCGGATTGAATTACCTGAAAAATACTTCCTGTTGCCAGTTGCTTAACCCATAAACTTTTTGAACTGCCTTCGTCCTGCACGTAAACCAGATATTTTCCGTCAGGCGAAATCGTTGCATCTTCAATGTTTCCTTGATTAGTTACGCGTTTTGATTCTATAAATTGGGAATTAGTCTGTTTTGGCGGATTAAAGCTCTCTAAATATTGACTGAAGATCCCTCTTCCTAAAAACATTCCGTAGCCGATCAAAACCAAAACCCCGATTAACGCTAATCCCTTTAGACTATAGTTCAACTTAGACTTCTTCGCTTTAGAAAATTGTGTAGCTTTGGTATTTTGGACAGAATTTTCCCCGGTTATGGTTTCGACTACAACTGTCGGCGGGGTTGACATTTCATCCGAAGAATTTATTTCCCGGCTTTCAAACCTTATCTTTTCATCGGAATATCTGAGCAACCGACGGAGGTCAGCGCGTAAATCCGAAGCAGTTTGATAGCGGAATTCGCGGTCTTTTTCTAAAAGTTTGAGAATTATCTTTTCAAACTCAGATGGAACTTTTTCGTTGATTTGAGAAGGTGCAGCCGGATTTTTATGAAGAATTTCGTCAAATATTCCGACCTGCGTTTGTCCCTTAAAAGGAGTTTCTCCCGTTACCATTTCGTAGAGCAAAACGCCAACGCTCCAAAGGTCGGTTCTGCCGTCCAAAGATTTTCCCATCGCGTGTTCGGGCGACATATATTGAACTGTTCCGACCAAAACTCCGGCTTCGGTTTTAGCTTGGGTGACGGCTTCTTCCGAAACTTCTTCGACAATAGATTTTGCCAAACCGAAATCTAAAATCTTCACGAAACTGCGCCGATTGAGAATTATATTGGCTGATTTTATATCACGATGAATGATTCCCTGATGATGAGCTTCATCAAGTGCGTCGGCAATTTGAGTTGCAATTTCAATTGTTTGGGCTAAATCCAAAGAGTCACTTTGAATTTTGTGAGCAAGGGTTTCGCCTTCGATATATTCCATCGCAATAAAAGGCGTTTCTTCGCTGTCATTTACTTGGTAAATAACACAAATATTCGGATGATTAAGGTTGGCGGCGAGACGTGCTTCCTGCAAAAAACGACTCAGATGTTTACGGTCAGAGGAAAGGTCTGCGGACAGAATTTTCAACGCGACTTTTCGATTCAGACGGGTATCTTCAGCCAGATAGACCTCACCCATCCCTCCAGAACCGAGTTTTCTAAGCAGTTTGTAATATAAAATTTCTTCGGCAAACATTCTGATTCGCGTTTTTTCTTACGTTTGCCAGCGTTGTTGGGTTCACTAATTTTAGTCTATTTGATTTCGGGAAACAAGATTTATTTTGGCATTTCAATCTCAAGCAATGCGCGTCCGCCGGAAGGCGGATCATCAGGTAATTTGCTGATAGCGCAGAGCATTTTCTTTTCGGGATTCGGCAGCTTGCTCAAACGTCCGAAAGTCTCAAAGATTTCTCCTTTTTTACTTTCAGCTTCGACTTCCAGATTAACAACCTGATTTGGCTTTTTGGCTTGCACGATTATTTCGCCGTTGCCATCACCCATATCCAAAACCACTGTTCCATACGGATAATCAGTGCGATCTTTTTTACCCCACAAACCGCATTTGGCAATTCCCTGTTTGATATTTCCGCGCAATCTCACAATTTTATCTAAAAATTCGGGATGCGAGTCCAGACCATTTTTAAAAGTTTCCGCATCTACAATTGGAATTTCCTGTCTGGGCAAAATATTTTTTTGCACGTAAAGAACAGAAAAGACAGCAATTACCGGCAAAGCAAAAATATACCACCAAATTATTCCAAGCCACACATTTCGCGCCTGCATTGCATAAATCTGCTTGCCAAGGACATACCAAAAAATCAATCTCAGAGCCGGAAAGGTAAGAGCAACTATCAAGGCTGCCACTCCCTGCCCCCAATTTGCATTAAATTCGCATAATGATTCCGACTGACCATCCCAATAAATAATTAAAGCCGGAATGAAAAGCAATGCATCAAGCAGAATATAACTTGGGTGCGTGCTGAAAAATGGATAGCGAAAACCTACTTGAGATTTAGTAAATTCCTTACTGATCTCTTCGAGCCAAATATGCGGGAAAATTATCGGATGAAGCGCAACGATAAATGAAATGAGGGAAATACCTATCATCGAATAAAAAAATACTCCCATAAATTCGGGACGCGACTGACATCCGCGCACACCGTAAGCCTCTGCCAGCAAGCCTCCCGAATAAGTTACGAGAAAAAGACTTAAAACCTGCAAAGCAAAAATTTTTAGGATACTTATAATTTGCCAAAAGCCTTTAAGGAAAATTTTTGGCGTTAAAGTGCGTTTCATTTTTTAGGGTGTTTATAACATAAAGTAAGGCGCAAAAAACTGCAAATTCATTTTGAGAAAATTATAAATTTTATTAAGACAATGCTTTCACCCATCTCATTTAAGCTGAAAGATAAAAGGTCAAAGACTGTAAATCCTTGACCTTTATGCTTTTGAGTCTAATTTTGAGAATCAATATCCGTCATAACCTGCGCTTGAAGACGCATTTGAAGCATAATACGGATGCCCTTTAACTGCCGCCCGCATATCAACACAATCGCCTGAATCCACGGCTCCGCCGTCAATTATTTTGCCCGCAATGCGCCATCCGATTTCAAAAACTTTGTCTTTGGCTTCATCATCACTATATAAACGAGCATCGGGATCATTGCTGGTGCTGTTGGCTCTGGCGTAAAGACATTGGGCAATGTAAGCGATTGATTCCGATTGAGCGACATCCATTTTTTTAGCTTGAAAATCGCAAACAGCATGAGTTACTTCGTGAACAACTAAAGCTCTTCTGGATTCGGAGGAAGCATTCAAAAAACCGAGATAAAGATTATTTTCGGTAGAATTGTAAATAGCTTTGGTTCCTATTTTTGAACTATAGGTTACCCCCATTCTGCCGTCCCTGATTTCGTAAGCCATTAAAGATAGGACGCTTGGAGAGAAACTATATCCCTCAAAAGTAAATCCGCTCATATTTGAAACTCCGTGTCCCAAAAGAACTCCTACCACCGATGTTGCTGCTATAGCATTTAGAGCTTGTTCCATATTTTTACTCCCTCAAATCACTAAATTTTGGCAACTTAATTGCCACTCAATTACTAATGCGAAGATTTTTTACAAAAACTATCATCAGAATTAAGTTTTTTTTCATTAAAACAAATTTAGCTGAATTTAAGTTTTATTTGCGAGGCATATCGGCGGCTGACGGTCAGAGGTTCTTTCATTTCACGCAAATGAATTTGATATGAACGGCTAAACCAGGTTTCGACCTTTTCGATGAATTCCAAATTTACAATGGTTGAACGATGAATGCGGACAAAATATTTTTCGGGCAAACGGTCTTCCCATTCTTTGAGCGATTTGGTGACCAAATGTTTTTTGCCATCATCGGTAAAAACCTGTGTGTAGTCACCGTCGGCGCAAATACATTTGATAGTGCTGATCTTCAAAAAACGCGAGCGTTCTCCGAAATCCAGAAACAAACGGTCTTCGTATTCGAGTTTTCGTAAGGAAATTTCCGTTTTTTCTTCCGGCTCCAATAATCTTTCCAACGTTTTGGCAAGACGCTCGGGATTAACGGGTTTCAGAAGATAATCCAAAGCATTGATCTCAAAAGCGCGAATCGCAAACGCATCAAACGCCGTCACGAAAATCAATTTGAAGTCTTTTTCGACTTTTTCCATTAAATCAAACCCGTTTTCGTTCTGTAACTGAATATCGAGAAAAACAACATCAGGCTTGTTCGTTTGAATTAAATTGATCGCTTCGGTTAAATTTTCAGCTTCTCCAATAATTGAAATTTCGGCAAAATCCGCCAAAAGCGAGCGCAGTTCGCGCCGCGCAAGTCTTTCGTCATCAATAATTATGGCGTTTAGCATCATACGACTAATGGCAGAAACGCGACTGTAAAGGAGCGTGTTTCAACGTAAAATTTCGGATGTTCAACCTTGAGACACGCTTCCTGAAGGTCGCGCTCCTGCCTTTGAAATCTCAATTTTGGCAACTACAAAATCACCGTTTTGCTTGAGTTCAAAACTGCTTTTTCCGCCAAATAGTTTTTCCAACCTCTCACGGACATTTTTTAATCCGATTTTTGTTCCGTTGGAATTGTGCAGATTTTCCAGCTTTCCGCTATTGGCGACTTCCAGAATTAACTTTTCGTCTTCGGATTTGGCAGAAATATTTATCTTGAGCGGTTTCGGGCTGGTTTGCAAACCGTGTTTGATAGCGTTTTCGACCAATGGATTGAGCAAAAAACACGGCACTTTAAAATCTTCTGCTTCTTCATCTATTTCAAAATTAACCTCAAGTTTTTCCTCAAACCGGATTTTCTCAATCGCCAGATAATTTTTAACGGCTTCGATTTCCTCGTGCAAGGGAATTTCTTTTTTTTCCACACTTAAAAGCGAATGACGCAAAAATTCGGAAAGCTGGGTAATCATTTGTTTAGCACGATTTTTGTCCTCATCAACCGAGGCGCGAATCGAATTGAGCGCGTTAAAAAGAAAATGCGGATTGAGTTGATAACGTAAAACTTCGAGCTGCGCTTTGTCAGCTAAAAAAGCGGATTGAAGTGCATTTTCCTGCTCGGTTTGCCATTTTTGCCAGTATTTGATGCCGAAATAAACCGCGCTCCAGCCTGTGATCGTCATTGCATAATCAAGCGCAACTTTTGGCAAATTCGGTAAATCTTTGGAAAAATTGAAATTGCTCGAAACCAGCGAAAAATAAAGCTCTTCGATTCCAGCCCAAAGGCATCCGAAAATGACTGATAAAGCTAAAACCATGAAAACAATCGTGTTAAGTGAAAACCGATTAACCATCCGCCGGTAAATCCGCCAGAGAATGATAGTGAGAAAAAAACCGGCAACGGCGCGGAAAGATTTGATGTAAAAAAGTCCGAGCGGATTAGCGGCGACCGTTAAAAAGGTGATGTAAATGACCACCATATAAATCAGCCAGCCGCTGATTTGCAGAAACCAGAACGATTTTTTTAATTTTTCCAGCACACTTTTCAATATAAACTATCCGAAACTCGAGTGCAGAAAATTGTATTAATTCATCACTTTTTCTGCGGGCTTTGCGCCTTTGCGTGTAAAAGAATACGCTCATTTTTATTTTCACGCAGAGCCGCAAAGGGCGCGAAGTTCTTTTCTATCCTTTCATTAACATTAACCTAAATTATTTTTGCGGTTCACGGATGCGCGAAGAATGTCCGGCAACTAATTGCCAGCGTCCGTCGCGTTTGACAAAAGTATCGGTAAAACGGCTTTTGCTGATAACTTCTCTGTCTTTTCCTTTCAAAGTTGTAGTCACTCGTCCCCAAACTACCGCCGTGTTGCCATAAACTTTAACTTTCATCTCATCAACGTCATACGCCACAAGTTTGAATTCACCCGGCGGTTTAGCAAGACTGGCAACATCTTCGGTTTTGGTCGTAATTCCGCCGCCCGAATCGGTATAAATAAACTCATCTGCCTCAATTCGCTCAAAAAAAACCTTGTCGCGATTGATGTTTGCCTGACCAATGTCGCGTTCAAGCTGCATCAATTCTTCTTCGACCTTGTTTTGATTTGAAACAGATTTCTTTTGAGCCTGAACGGAAATTATTGAAAAACTTAGTAAAAGAAAGATAACGAATCCAAACTTTTTCTGCATTTATTCTCCCTGTTTTTTCTCTTTTGGTTCAGCGTAAAAACTCTTGTTAACGATTTTCCATTCACCGTCAATTTTGAGCAAGGTCATATAATCCGTAAATTTAACGTTTGGATAGTCAAGAATTATTTTGCCCGTTGCCGCATTGCCCGAAATGTCAATACTTTCGATCCAACGTTTGCGCTGTGCTTCGTCTGCGGCGGGTTTTCCGTCTTTCATTCCGGCGATATATTCTTCAAAAGTCCGTGTCATGTATTTCCCTTCGCGCATAAAGATCAACTTTCCTTCGGTATAAAAAGCCTTTTTCATAAATTCGGGATTACCTGTTTCGTGTCCTTTCAGATAATTTTCCAAAGGGATTCTGACCAACTCCTTTTCTCTTTCGTCTGCCATAATTTTGTAACCGTAAATCGAACTGCCGATTGCCATTAACACAAATAAAACAAGATATTTTTTCATAAAAAATTCCGCACTCCTTTATTTAAGATGATGCGGAATTATACGTTTGAATTTTGTGAATTTATTTAACTTTTCGACAAACGGCACGAAAAATCGTTAAGCGGTAAAAGGAACGCCGGCATCCTGCCGGCAAACATCGTGCAACGATGTGGTTCAAGCCTAATTAAAGATAACTCTTAATTAAACTTGAGTGTTCGCGCTCTCGCGCTCAATGCCAGTTAGAAGCGTGGCGTTCCGTTAAACTAAAAACCCAAACAAATCCTGTCTGTCATTGATGTATTCGTAAATGATTTTGGCTTTATCCATTCGTTCCAATAACGGCTCAAATTCGTTTTTATCTTTGAGTTCAATACCAACCAAAGCAGGACCATTTTCACGCGCAGTTTTCTTGACATATTCAAAAAGCGTGATGTCGTCATCGGGACCTAAAACATTCAAAAATTCGCGTAAAGCTCCGGCACGCTGCGGAAAGCGGATGATGAAATAATGTTTTAATCCTTCATATAAAAGTGAGCGTTCTTTGATCTCCTCAGTGCGGGTAATATCATTATTGCCGCCGCTGACGAGGCAGACGACATTTTTTCCTTTTATTTCGTCTTTAATAAAATCTAATGCGGCAATCGTCAACGCTCCGGCGGGTTCGGCAACAATCGCTTCTTCGTTATAAAGCTGTAAGATCGTCGAGCAAACCTTGCCTTCGGGAACTAATAAAACATTATCCAAATTAGCTTTGCAGATTTCAAAAGTTAGATCGCCGACTCGTTTGACCGCCGCGCCGTCCACAAATTTATCAACTTCTTTCAAAGTGACAAGTTCGCCTTTTTCCAGAGAAGTTTTCATCGCCGGTGCGCCAAGCGGTTCAATTCCGATGATTTTGGTCTGCGGACTAAGCTGTTTGAAAACCGTCGAAACGCCCGAAACCAATCCGCCGCCGCCAATTGCCAACAACAAATAATCAATCTTGAAATCGGCATCCTTGAAAATTTCTAGCCCGACCGTTCCCTGTCCTTCCATCACTTTGACATCATCAAATGGGTGAACAAAGGTTGCGTTTTGCTCCTCGCAATATTTCAAAGAAGCGGCAAACGCATCATCAAAAGTGTCTCCAACCAGCTCAACCTCAACCATTTCTTTGCCGAACATTTTGACCTGTTTGACCTTTTGATTCGGAGTTGTCGTTGGCATAAAAATCGTGCCTTTGATACCCATCACGCGACACGCATACGCCACGCCTTGGGCGTGATTTCCGGCAGAAGCGCAAACGACAATCGAATCGGAAGGAAGCTGTGCCATTTTGTTGTAAGCTCCGCGAATTTTGTAAGAACGGACGATTTGCAAATCTTCGCGTTTGAGGAAAATATTTGCCTCATAACGGTCGGAAAGATTCAGATTTTGCTGTAAAGGAGTGTGAATAGCAACTTTTCGCAAACGCTCGGCGGCTTGGAAAATGTTGTCAATGGTTGGAAAGATGGTCTGTTTAACTTCGGTTTTCATTATAATTTCAACAAAATAATAACCAAAGTTTATCAGATAATCCACGAAGAGACACGAAAAAAATTGAGCATTTTTTTATTGTCCACAGATGGACACAGATTCACACAGATAAAGCAATGGATTGAAAACTACCATCAACTTAATTGAGCTATCAAAAAACATCTGTGTCTATCTGTGTTTATCTGTGGATAATTCTTTTATCTTCGTGGATAAATTTATTCAGTTGAAACCGTTTCTTCCTCGTTAAGCGCGGCGTGAAGCGTGTGCCAACTCAAACTCGCACATTTGACGCGGGCGGGAAATTCCAAAACTCCGGCAAAGATCTTCAGTTTTCCCAAATGATTTTCGTCGGTTTCAATATCGAGATTGCCTGTCACCATTTTTTGAAATTCTTCAAACAAAACTTCGGCTTCTTCTTTTGATTTTCCTTTGACGGCTTGCGTCATCATCGAAGCAGACGCTTTGGAAATTGCACAGCCCGAACCCTTGAAAGCAACATCTTTTACTTTGCCATCTTCCAAATCAATATAAACTCTCAGCGCATCGCCGCACAGCGGATTATGCCCGTCCGCCTGATGATTGGCATCCGCAATCTCGCGGAAATTTCGCGGATTTTTATTATGTTCTAAAATTACTTCCTGATATAGATCGTTTAATTCTGACATAGTTCAATTTTGGATTTTAGATTTTTGACTAATCTTCATCTTCTATCCTTTCAAACTATTATACTCTTTTTGGGCTTCAACTAAAGCGGGCATATCTTTGTCGGCTTCTTTCCAGAGTTCAAAAAACTTTTCGTATTCCACTTTGTCTTTCGTTGCTCTGGCTTTGGCTAATTGTGCCAGTGGATAAATTGATGAGAGCGGTGCTTCTCCGCGATGGTTCAGGATTTTGTCGAATTCACGAACTGCATCTTTTGACTTTTTCAACTGCAAATAAGCTAATCCTCGCAGATATTGCGGATAAAATTCGGCGGCTTTTTCAAATCTTTCGGTGATTTCCAATTCTTCGATGGCTTCTTTGACTTTGCCGTTTTGCAGGTCGCGCGCGGCGCGGATCATCGGCAGCCACAGTTCATTGAGCAAAGTATCTTTCGGGCGTTCGGTGTGCAGTTCTTCCATTAAACTTTCGGATTCTTCGCGTTGTCCGGCGACTGCCATTGCCAATGCTGCCCGGGTTATTACGTCTTTTCCACGTTCTAAATTGATGGCTTTGTTGGTTTGAGTCTTGAGAACGGTTTTTAGTTGATTTTCATTGCCTTTCGGCAAATCTGTTCCATTACTCCAAAAAACTATTCTGAGGGCTTGATCGGCGGCAAATTTAGCGGCAACTTCTTTGGCATCATTGCGGATAGCAAGATCAATTGATTTTCGGGAAAAATCCTGTGCAGTTCGCCATTTGCCTTGAAAAGCCGCTGTTCCGGTTTGCAGATTCAGCGCGAGGTATTCATCTGTTGTTCCCGCAAACCATTTCAGATGTTCAGCCATCGCCGCCTGATCATTTTCGATAAATCCAACCAGATAAAGAGGAACACGGAAAAATTCGCAATCCATGTTTTTAGCGATGGCTTCCCGGCAGATTGTCTTAACTTCATCCAACTTACCAAGCGGTAAAAGCGACTCCGCCAGATTAGCACTTAAGGCGGCACTGATAAATACCCCCAAATTGAACGCCTCACGGCAAATAGTCACTGCTTTTTCAAATTGTCCCAGTCGCATATAACAATCTGCAAGCCCTATAAAAGGTGATACACTGTTGGATTGAGTTTTGCGCCAGAGTTCCATGGTCGAAATAGTATGATTTATCTCGCCTGTTGCATAAGAGTAATAAAAATAGCTGATCCGCAGTTTCTCAAATTCGCCGACCGAATCTTTCAATTCAAAGGCTCTAGTTGCCATTTCCTTTGCTAATGTCCATTGATGACTGTTGGCATAGGCTGTTGATAAACCTGAATACGCCGAAGCAAAACCGGAATCAATTTCCAATGCTTTTTGATAAAATGGAATCGCTCCCAAAGGTCTGCCCTTTAATGATTCTTCCTGTCCGAAACTGTAAAACTTTATTGCTTCAAATGAATGGGTGGTTAGCTCAAGCGGAATATCAAACTTCTGGATTGAACTGAGACTTTCACCAAGTTTTTCCCGCATTCCCGTTGCTGCCCGACTCAAAGCAGAAAGAACTTCCTCTTTAGAGTTTGCCTGTTCATATTCTCGTCCTAAACTTTCTCCATTGCGGGAAACTGCTTCCAAAGTGAGAAAATAAACCGAGCCAAGGTTGGAAATACTGCCGACCAAATATGCTTTCAAACTGAGCCGCAGACAAATTTCTTCAGCCATTTCTCTGGTAATTTGAGAATTCGGCTCACGTCTCATCTGCCGCAAGGCTTGAGCCACTTTCATATTCGGCACAATGTCGAGAAACGGAGATTGTCCGAGTGAAAAGGTCAAAGCAGTTTTCAAAGTATGATCGAAGATCGGATCGCCGGTCATATTTTCAAAATCAATCAGAAGCAGGGAATCTTTCAACCTCCCGCCCGAACTCGTCGAAAGTTTTCCGGTCGAAGGCGTTGCCGATTGAGTTTCTTTTTTATTCGGAACGGCTGTTTGTTCCAATTTTGCTTCGAGCAGAATCTCATCCCGAAAATCCTTGAGATCGGTCAATAAATCTCTGGTCGTTTGATACCGCTCATTGCGTTTTTTCTTGAGCGTTTTATGGACGATTCTGATGAGTTCTTTCGGCAGATGCGGCGCAAAACTCTGTAAGGGCGGCGGCTCCGAGTTCATAATCCCCGAAATAACATCCATCATCGTTTCGCCTTTGAACGGAACCTGTCCCGCTAAAATTTCATACATCATCACCCCGAAACTGAAAATATCACTTCGTGCATCAACCGCTTTTCCGCGAGCCTGTTCGGGTGACATATACGATGCCGTTCCCATTACTACGCCGGGATTTGTTTTGACTAATTTTTTGGTTGAATCTTCGGCTTCGGCGGAATTCTTTGCTTTCGGTTCAGAAAGTTTAGCGAGTCCGAAATCCAGAACTTTAACATAACCATCGGGACGAATCATCACATTTTCGGGTTTGATGTCACGATGAATGATTCCGGCTTGATGAGCGGCGGAAAGTGCTTCGGCGGTTTGAATGGAAATCGAAAGAGTTTCGTCGAATGTGAGACGGCTTTTCATCCTTTCGCGCAGGGTTTCACCTTCGATAAATTCAATCGCAATGAAATGTTTGCTTTCAAACGCACCGATGTCGTGAATGGTGATGATATTCGGATGATTGAGCGCGGAAGCCGCTTGAGCCTCTTGTTTGAAACGGTCTAAAGCGTTGGAATCCGCAGAAATCTTTTCAGGCAGAATTTTAAGCGCGACTTTTCTGCCGAGGCGGGAATCTTGAGCCAAATAAACTTCGCCCATTCCGCCTGCGCCAAGTTGAGAAATAATTTTGAAATGACCAAATGTAGAATCAGGGGCTAAAGTCATTAAAATTTCTACTAGCAAAAGAAATTCGGATAAAACTTACTCTAAGGATAGTAGAAAATTTGAAATTTAGGAATACCTTACCCCAAAATAGGTAGTTCTACCTATACGAAATTAACTCTGTCAAGATCAAACTTTATCGCCAATCGGCGCAGTATATTTTTCGTCCTCAATGTTTCCCGTATTCAAAACGTTTTTCGGCTCGAAAAGCAAAACTTCAACCTCATTTTCGGCAATAGGGCGATGTTCCACACCTTTTGGAACGATAATGAATTCGCCTTCCTTTAATTCAACCGTTTTATCCCGAAATTCAATACGAAAATTGCCCTTCATAGCCAAAAACATTTCGTCTTCATTTTCGTGTTGATGCCACGGGAATTCACCTTGGAATTTGACGAGTTTTATTTCTTGACCGTTCAGTTCACCGACAACTTTAGGTCGCCAATGTTCATTTATCAGTGCGAATTTTTCAGCTAGATTTACTTTCATATTTTTTGACTATTTCAAACGAATGAGTGCAACTAAAAAAATAACGTATAAAACTCCGCTTAGTATAGCTATCAGATTTGCAATTGGTGAAAGTCTTTGGTCTTCAAAAGTTCGCGCCAAAAATGAAATTGCCAATAAAATCCATACTAAACTATGAAACCAACGAACTATAAAGAATTGCAGTCCCTTGGTAGCATAAACCAGTTCTGATTTAGGTATATAAAATGCGTAAACAAGAGCAACTACTAATGCCGCACAGCCCCAAATCCACCACGAAATATTAAGAAAACCCATTCCCCACCTCCGAATTTTCTTTGCTATACGACAGAGCTTCTCTAAAAGTTGTTAATTTACAAATAAATCGAATCGTTGCTCGATCAGCGGCTTTCCAAAATCATCAGACTCTTTTTCTTCGGTGAGTTTAAATCCGTATCTTTCGTAAAGTTTCGTTGCAGTAGTCTGCTCATTAGTAGTCCAAAGATAAGCAGATTTGTAGCCTTTTTCTTTGAGAAAATCCATAAATAATTGCATCAATTTATTTCCCAAACCAATTCCTCGATATTCCGGTTCGAGATAAAAATAGCGAAGCTGTGCCGAATCATTATTTCGGTGCATTAAGAGCAAAAAACCGACAATTTTATCTACGTCTTCGCAAACCCAAACGCAATCTTTTTCGGAATCGTAGGAATGATAAAATTCCGCTAAACCTTTGGCAACATAAGCCTCAAACGATAATCCGTAGCTATTTTCGTCATTATAAAGTTTGCCGTGACGATAAATTACATAGCCCAAATCACCCGATTTTAGTTCGGTTCTGATTGAAATATTTTCGATTGAACTTGCTTTTATCATTGGATAATTATTAACGCATTTTTCACTAAACGGCACTAAAAGACCTGCTTACCAAAATCTCTCGCTGCATCAAAAAATCAGTTAGCAATGATTTTCCAAGCTGAAAATTAATCGTGCCGCAAATTTCAAACTTCCATTTTTGATAGAAATTTTGAGCGTGTAAATTATTTTCCCAAACCGTCAGCCAGATTTTATCGTGGTCTAATTTTTCGGCTTCGGCTAAGCAACTCTCCATTAAACGTGCGCCAATTCCAAATCCGATAAACTTTTGTTTTGCATAAAGGCGTTTGAGTTTTATCGGATTTTGGGCAGTTACCATTGTTGTTTCATTATTTCTTTCGAGTTTGGCATAACCGACTGCTTCATCATCAATTTCAGCTAACAAAAAAATGGCATTTGGCTCAGCTAATTCAGCAGAAACTCGTGAAATAGTAAAAGTTTCATCTAAATAAACTTTTAAATCTTCCGCCGGCATCAGCGGGTGATTAACAAAAGCATCGTGAAAAGTCTCTCTGCCAAGCTCGGTTATTAACTCCGCATCCTTTAATTCTGCTCTTCTAATTGTTATTTCTTGCTTCATTTCTAAATCTCTTTTTCAAAACAAACGCTGTTATCCATACCGATATACTGACCGTAATTCGGAATCAGTTTGTAGCTGTTTTTTTCATAAAGTCGAATTGCTTCAGGCTGTTTCAAACCTGTTTCGAGAACGCATTTTGTAAATCCAAGTTCATTTGCCCAATTTTCCAATTCCTGTAAAACCAACGAAGCAATGCCTTTACTGCGTTTTTCCAACGGCACGAACATTCGTTTTACTTCCATTGAGCTTTCATCAAACGATTTTATCGCACCGCATCCGACCGGCTCGTTTTCTTCGTAAGCCACCACGACATATTTGATCGCGTCAATTTTGTTGAACTGGGCGTAAAAAGAATGTTCCGCGCCGTCACGAATGGCTAATTCTTTATCCAATTCCCGCACTAAATTTTGAAAGTCCGCATTGTCCGAATTTGTTCTTTTAATCGTAATCATTGTGTTTCGTTAATTTAGCAAAGATTTACTAACCGCTAACAGAGTAATTATCAAATAAATCGAATTGAGAGCCGTGTTCGCAAACGCGCCTTTTTGAAAAGTATAATAGATCAGACAAACGCAGCCGAAAATGTTCATCGTCAGAAAAATCAGCGAATTACTACTCAGAATTTGCTGCGTGTTCAGACCGTAACCGATCAAACAAACAATTCCGCCGAACCAACCTAAAAAATTGAGATATTTGTGATCTTTCAACATTTTATTCAACCTCTTCCATTCGCATTTCCAGTAATAACGGCTTAAATCCTGCCTTTTCGTAAGCTTTGACGGCGGAAAAATTTTCGCTGTAAACTTTGAGCCGGATTTCGTTTAATCCGCGTTCTTTTGCCCAATTTATCAACGACTCCAGGATTCTTTGATTGATACCTTTTCCGCGATGTTCCGGCTTCACATACATAAAGCCGAGATACGCATATTTATCGTGTTTTTCATAATCTTTGGCTTCTTTTTCCAACACATAGCCAGACGCAATCAGTTCATTATTAAGCTCTGCTACAAAGACCGCAGACAAATCCGATCTGACCAATTCCGCCAAATCGTAGTAATGAATTTCGCCGTCTTTCAAAGTCGGATTGATAGGACGCTCAGCCGTAACAATGCCCTGTTCAAATTCCAAAAGCGTTTCCAATTCTTCGATTTTCGCCTGCCTGATTTTCAATTTCTCTTCCATAAAAATCCCATCAACTACCGTTTATTTATCAATTCCCAATAACCAACATCTATCCACCGACCGAGTTTGAAGCCGACCTCCTCAAAATGAGCGACTTTTTTCATTCCGAATTTTTCGTGCAGTTTAACACTTGCCTCGTTCGGCAAAGAAATTCCCGCAATGATGGCGTGAAATTCGGATTTGGCGAGTTCTTCAAATAACCGCGTATAAAGTTTTGTGCCGATGCCTTTTTGATGAATTCCGTTTCGGACATAAACCGAAATTTCGACGGAAGGTTTATAAGCAGCGCGAGTTTTGTATTGCGCGACATACGCATAGCCGAGAACCGTATCTGCTTCCGTTAGAACAAAATACGGATAATTTTGAGAAATTTCTGTAATCCGTTTTTCAATTTCCGAAAGACTGACCGCCTCAATCTCGAAAGTAGCGTGCGAATGCAAAACGTAATAATTATAGATCTCGGCGATTTGCTCCGCGTCTGAAATTTTTACTTTTCTAATCTCCATTTCTCCAACCCAAGCAGATAATTTACACTATTTTTTAATGCAGAAAAATGCTAAGTTTGCATTGATTGATGCAATTTATGAATTAAACATTGCTATGATCTTTGACCTTTGATCTTTGATAAATTTGAATTGTTCAACTCAATTAAAAATTCATCAAAGATCGAAAATCAAAGCTCAAAGATCAAAAGTCTTTACAAAGATGAACTTACAACAAATCCAATATTTTTTGGCTTTAGCCGATGAGCTGCATTTTTGGAAAACTTCGGAAAAGGTTTTTATCACGCAATCTGCTTTGAGCCGACAAATCAAAAGTTTGGAACAAGAACTTGGTTTTCAACTATTTAAGCGTGATAAACGCAATGTCCAACTAACTGGCGCAGGAGAATTTTTGCGAACGGAATTTACCAAAATTTTGACCGATTTTGAAAGCGTGACGCGCCACGCCAAACAAATTGCCGAAGGCGAAATCGGCACAATCCGCATCGGTCATCCCGCTTCGATCACGTTTTCCGTTTTGCCGAAAATTTTGTCCGAATTAGCGCAAAAACATCCGAATATCATTGCCCAAATGTTTGAAGTTGATTCGGTTGATATTGATACTTCGCTGTTGACGCACCGCATTGATCTGGCGTTTAACCGCGAATTGCCAAAAGCCAAAGAACTTAATTCAAAACTGTTGATGACGGAAAATTTTGCACTGGTCGTTCCGGCAAATCATCCGATAAATCAGGCGAAAAAAGTAAATTTGAGCGAATTAAAAGATGAATGGTTCGTGCTGCCGTCGCTCGCGGGCAAAAGCGAACACGCCGCTCAACTGAGGGCGATTTTTGCCGAAGCCGATTTTTTGCCCAAAGTGCGCTTTGAATCGGATTTCGGTGCAACTTTGCTTGGTTTGGTCGCCAAAGGTTTGGGGATTTCGGTAATGCCTTTTTCCTATTCGCATTATTTGCCGGAAGAAGTTCGGTTCATTAAAATCCCTCCAACTTCAAGCCTTTACGCGATTTGGCGAACAAATGATAAAAGTTCGGTTTTGAAAAACTTTTTGCAAGTAATTGAGAATAATAGTATTTAGATATTTATTCTAATGGAGATGGAAATCTATTTTTGAAATCAAACGCCAATTCTGATGCTCCGTTTTTTTGCAAATGGTCGAGTTTTTCTACTGCTTCCTCAACCGTTGGAAATTGTCCCAAAGGAATCCACCACATCGCGGTTGAAGCTTTGCCGAAAAGATGAAACCATTCTTTCCGCCGCCTCAAAAAGTCGGTGTGAAAGGTTTTAAAAACGTAATTTTCCAGCGACTCCATATTTTTCCACACGGAAATATTGATCAGAATTTGCTCGTCATCATACGGATTAAAAGCGGTTGCATTATTATTATCGTCTTTTAACCGCCAGATAAACCCTTCGCTGTTTTCCGCTAAATCATTTACTTTCTCTAAATTATCAACAAATTCCTGCATAACCGGATCGTTGATATTAACGCCTTTCATTCGGGCAATATTTATTTGGGCAAGTTGATATTTGTTCATTCGAGACTGATTTTTTTTAATTATTTTCTTCCTTCAATGCCATCGGACGTTCATTGCGCGACCATTCGCTCCACGAACCCACATAAAGCTGCGGAATTTCCATTCCGGCGTAATCAAAAGCCAAAAGAGTATGACAAGCCGTAACACCCGAACCGCAATGAACGATCACATTTTGAGTTTCTTTACCGTTCAAAATCGTTGAATATTTTTCCTTCAATTGTTCAGGCGACAGATAAAAGCCTTTTTCATCAAGGTTTTCCGCAAACGGAATATTGACCGCTCCCGGAATATGTCCGGCAATCAAATCAAGCGGTTCCCGCAGTCCCTCAAACCGATCTTTTTCCCGAACATCAATCACTAAAAATTTTTCGTCCTGGCGGGCTTTTTCAACTTGTTCAATATTGGCAGTCGGTAATTGCCAATTCTCAATTTTATATTCGTCAACTTTTGGCGCAGTTTTTTCGCCGGAACTGACTGGAAAACCCGCTTTGACAGCCAAATCATAACCGCCGTTCAGCACTTGAACTTTTTGATGTCCGACAGCTTTTAACATCCACCAAAACCGCGATGCGGCATTCGCGCCGTTTTTGTCATCATAAGCAACAACATGACTATTTGGCGTAATCCCTAACTTTTGCAATAGTTTAGAAAATTGATCCACTGTCGGGAGCGGATGCCGTCCGCCGTTTGCCGCATCAGGTTTTATATCGGCAAGATCATTATTCAAATCAACAAAAAACGCACCCGCCAAATGCTCGGCATTGTAACGCTCTTTGGCATCTGCACCGATTCTGACATCAATCAAAATTAAATCGTTTTGAGAATGAATTTCTGTTAATTCATCGGGATTTATTAACGGAGAAAGTTTATTTACCATAAATTTCAAGTTTTGCCGAATGTAATGCTAAAAGTCAAAACAGCTTCTTCTTCAATTTCTCCAACTTTGCAAAATATCCCAATTTTCCCGCGAGAGCGTTATTCCCTTTGGAAAATGTGAAAGAAAATCTTCGCGCAATCGCGGCGCGTGATTTTGTAAATATTCGTCCAAAGCCTTTTGGTCGTGCGCGTGATATTGAATCCGATACCGATTTTGGCTGGCACGCGTTAAAAACGCACCACTGAAACATCTCGTTTCTAAAAGGTCAGGAATATGCGTTTCCCGCATATATTTTTCGTAATTTGCAACTAAATTCGGTTCAACTTCGGCAGTTATTTCGTAGATTATCATTTTATGGTTTTCTAATTTTTTATTTATTGTAATATTTTTGGCGAAAAATTTCTTTATTTCTCTTGACTTAGGATATTTTCCAATTTACAGTTAGAATTATTCTAAATCTAATTCAAATAAAAATCTGGAGGAAATTATGGCTGAACTTAAAGGTTCTAAAACCCAAGAAAACTTAAAAGCTGCGTTTGCAGGTGAATCACAGGCGAATCGTCGTTATTTGTATTTTGCCAAAATCGCTGATGTCGAAGGCTATCCCGAAGTTGCCGGAAACTTCCGCGATACCGCAGAAGGCGAAACCGGACACGCACACGGACATATGGATTATTTGAAATCCTGCGGCGATCCGGCAACCGATCTGCCGTTTGGCGATACGATTTCAAATCTGCAATCGGCAGTTCACGGCGAAACGCACGAATATACCGATATGTATCCGGGAATGGCGAAAACCGCTCGTGAAGAAGGATTTAACGAAATTGCGGACTGGTTTGAAACTTTGGCAAAAGCCGAAAAATCACACGCCGGACGTTTCCAATCGCTTTTGGACAGCATTAGTTAAAAGTAGCAGAAGCAGTAGCAGAGGCAGTTTTCTCTTAGAGATTGACAACTGTTTAACTGCTACTGTTTCTGAATATCAAACTCATTTACTGCCACTGCTTCTGCCGCTGCTACTGAAAAATATGGATAAAAACATTTCTTACGCACCAACAGACGGACTTTCCTACGATCCAACCGAAGAAAAATATTGGAATAAAGAAGGTCTAAATAAAGAGATTGAAAGGACTTTTGAGATTTGTCACGGTTGCCGGATGTGTTTTAAATACTGCGACAGTTTTCCGTCATTGTTCAAATTTATTGACGAAAATCACGATGGCGATGTCCGCAAAATTACTGCCAAAGAAACCGAGCAGGTGATGGACGAATGTTTCCAATGCAAGCTCTGCGAAGTGCAATGTCCATACACCGAACGCGATAATCACGAGTTCAAACTCGATTTTCCCAAGCTTGTTCATCGCTACAAAGCCATTCGTCACAAAGAAAAAGGCGCAAGCTTGCGCGACAAAGTTTTGGGCGATCCCGACAAAGCCGGAAAAATGGCGCGAGCCTTGCCCGTCATTTTGGCAAACACGGCGAACCGCAACAAAATTCACCGATATTTCTTTGAAAAAGTTGTCGGCGTGCATCGTGACAAATTGCTTCCTGATTTTGCGGGCGAAACTTTTGAAAAATGGGCGGAGAAAAACGGAAAGATTTCCAGCGAAGGCGAAGTTGTTCTTTTCCAAACCTGTTACGTCCAAAACAATGAGCCTGAAATCGGAAAAGATACGGTCGAAGTTTTAGAAAAAAATCAGGTCAAAGTTGCTTGTTCCAAAGGTTTGGAATGCTGCGGAATGCCCGCCTGGGAACACGGCGACATCGAAACTCTGCAAAAACGGGCGAAAAATAATATCGAAAAATTGATTCCGTTTGTCGAAAAAGGTGCAAAAGTTTTGGCAATAAACCCAACTTGCGCGATGATGCTGCGCCGCGAATATCCGAGTTTAGTTGAATTAAAAGATCGTGCAAATGCTGAGAAATTAGCTGCTGCCACGATGGATCCGAGCGAATTTTTGTGGTCAATTCGCAATGAAGAACGCTTTAACACCGAAGTCAAATCTAAACCCGGTGAAAAAATTTCGTATCACGCGCCGTGTCACCTGCGGGCGCAAGCTGTCGGTTTCAAAGGTCGCGATCTGATTCGCAAAATTTTGGGAGTGATACCTGCAACCACCATGGAATGTTGCGGACACGACGGCACTTACGCAATGACGGTTGAAGGTTTCGAGCCATCACAGCGGATTGGTAAAAAAGCCTTTGACGGAATGAAGCAGGAAAAATCCGCCGAAGTTTGGGCAACCGATTGCCCTTTAGCAGCGATTCAATTTGAGCAGCACGCCGGAGTTAAACCGATGCACCCGATGACAATTTTAGCAAAAGCCTATCGCGGGGATGATTTTAAATAAAAAATGACTGAATTGGGACAATTGCTCAGCGAACATAAAGAAAATGCCAAAGCAACCGGCTCAACCTTGCTTATTGGTTTTATCTGTTTCGGCTTGACTATTCCGATGACTGTCCTCTTTTTACAAGAAAAATCCCTTTCATTTAACAAAATCCTTTTCGGTTTATGCGGTATTTTCAGTCTGATTGGCGGAATCGGCTGCGTTCAGTCTTTCCTAAAAAATCGCGGCGGAAGCGTGGAAATTTACGAAAACGGTTTAATTGCCAACAAAGGCGGCAAAAAACACGTTGCTTTGTGGGAAGAAATTGCGGTGGTTAAAGAAAGTATCGAAAAGATGTATATGAAAGGCAGTTACATTTACGACCGCTATCTCTACACGATTGAAAAGAAAAACGGCGAAACTTTTGAATTGAGCAATATGGTTTCCGACATTGACCAAATCGGGCAAACTATCAAAGTCAAAACTCTCGGTATTTTATATCCGCAAGCCAAAGAAAAAATTAACAAGGGCGAACAGGTTTTATTTGATTCGCTTTTTGTTGATAAAAATGGACTAAGCGGAATTCCGTGGGCAGAGCTTTCTGCCTTGAGAGTTAAAGAAGGAACAATCGAAGTCGTTGATAAAAGAGGTAAATCACTTGTTAAAGGCTCATATGCGGCAACACCAAATGCTCATTTGTTAGTTAAGTTATTGGAAGAAAAGTTATTAGTTGATCGGTAAACAAAAATGAAAAAGGTAGAAAGAAGCGAAATTTTAGATTACGTTACATACGAAGAGCAAAGGGCGGAAATTCGATCTAATGCGATGAAAGCAAAAGATTTACGGCGCATTCATCTCGGCGAAAATCTCACCTTTTTATTTGAAAATATAGTAACGGTTCGCTATCAAATTCTCGAAATGGTTCGCGCTGAAAAGATGGTCAAAGAAGCCGATATTCAGCACGAAATCAAAACTTACAATGAGTTGATCGGTGAAAATGGTGAAATTTGCTGCACACTTTTAGTTGAAATTGCCGATGCAACCGAACGCGCCGAAAAACTTGCCAAATGGGTTGGTTTGCCGGAAAAAATTTATCTTAAATTTGCCGATGAATCCAAGGCTTTTGCTCAGGTTGATGCGCGGCAAAACGAAGACGAAAAAATCAGTTCGGTGCAGTTTTTAAAGTTTAATTGCGGCAGCAAAAAACCTATTGCAATTGGTTGCGAACACGAGGCTTACAAAAACGAAACCGAATTGAATGATACTCAAAAAATTGCGTTAGCCGAAGATTTGTCTTTTTAGAAATTGACGAATACAATGTTGACTAAATATGACAACTTGTTTGAATTGCGAAAATAATTTTGAAGGTAATTTTTGTAATAATTGCGGTCAAAAATCCTCAACTCATCGTTTTACGATGCACGAATGGCTGCACGAAATTCCGCATAGTATTTTGCACGTTGACAGTGGTTTTTTCTTAACCATTAAAACCTTGTTTTTACGCCACGGAAACGCAGTTCGTGAGTATTTAGCAGGCAAACGAAAACTTCTTTTCAGCCCTTTTTTATATGTTTTGGTCTGGTGCGGAGTTTATGTTGTCATCAGTCATTATCTTGAAAATCCGACTGAAACCACTAAGCAAATTGAACTTAAAGACCTTAATCAAGCATTTGAATACATTTCCGAGCACTACTACAAAATAATTATCATTTTGATGATTATTCCAATGACAATTTCCACCTATTTTGCGTATCTAAAATCGGGTTTTAACTTTGCTGAAAATTTAGTATTGAATGCTTATTTAACCGGACAACTGGTTATTGCGGATATAATTTTACTACTGATTTCCGCCGCAAGTTTTAATAACGAACATAAATTATTCCTCGCTCTGGTTGAATTTTTAATCAAATATCCGTATTGGTTTGTGATGTATTGGAAATTTTTCAAACCAACCAAATGGTATTGGGGAATTTTACAATTTATCCTTTCACAGATAATTTTATGGCTTGCACTAAATATTTTTATTCTGATTGCTGCGTTTGTTTTGATTACGGTAAAAGGTTCGCATTGATGAACGCCAAAACTTAAGACGTGCCCAAAATTGCATTAGCAGAGGATTTGAGTTAATTTTTGTGAGAAATGGATATTGAATCCCTCAAATACATTTTTTTCGGTGCTTCAATCTTATTTTGTTTTTTTTCTTTCCTTCGGTCAGAAAAATTAATTGAACCGTCATTCTTTAACAAAAGTGCCGTCATCGCAGTTATTTCAACGATTATCGGAATTTTATTTGAAAAAACTAATATATTTGATATGCCTGTTGGAATAGCTTTAGTTTTAATGTCACTGACAACAATTTACTTACTCTATTTTCGAATTTTACACATTATTTTTCTCAAATGGAAACGATTTGATCCTCATCCAATGTCCCGAATTCAAGACATTGGGCATTATCCCTTTAATAAGTCTAAAAATAAAAGAGTAGTCATTTGGGAGGATTTTGTATTCACCACACTTCACGTCATACTTCCAATTTTTAGCATTCTCTTCTTACTCTTTTATTTTGCAGGAAGGCTTTAATTTTTCTATCTTTTGCTTTCTCGCAATTTCTGATAAACTGCCCAACATTATGAAAATACTCGCTTTGCTCATCTTACTTTTTGCTTTTAACGCCTTTGGGCAGCCAACTAATAAAATAAACTCAACTCAGGAAGAATTAGAGGAAACTGTCAAACTTGCGCCTTGCGACTCAAAACAAAGGCTTGAGGCAGTCAAAAAACTTTTTGCTCAAATGGGCGCAAAAGAAGAAGAAATTACAGTTGAATCATTTGATAAAGACAAGATCAAAAATGTCGTGGTCAAATTAAAAGGATTGACCGATGAAACGGTCATTGTCGGCGCACATTACGACAAAACCGATGCCGGATGCGGAGCGATTGATAATTGGACGGGGGTTTCGATAGTTGCACATCTTTACAAAACTTTCCGTCAGATGACAAATGAAAAATCCTATATTTTTGTGGCTTTTGATCAGGAAGAAAAAGGCTTGCTCGGTTCGGCGGCGATGGTCAAAGCCATTCCGCGAGAATCATGGCGGCAATATTGTGCGATGGTAAATCTTGATAGTTTCGGCATTTCCACGCCTTTTTCTCTGGCTCAAACCAGTAGTCCTGAAATGGTAGAAATAGCCAACAATGCAGCAACTCAGTTAAATGTAAAATATGCAAATCTCACATTTGCCGGCGCAGATGCTGACTCATCGTCCTTCAAAATAAATCGAATTCCTGCCATCACTTTCAGCGGTTTGGATAACAAGTGGCAGGATTATTTGCATTCCAAAAACGACAAGCTTGAACGAATAAATATGACAAGCGTTTATTTAGGCTATCGTTTTGCTCTGACCTTTATCAACAAGTTGGAAATGATTAGCTGCAGCAAATTAAAAAGATAAGAATTTCAGAACTTCAACGGTCTTTTGCTATAATTTTATTGATTTATGAATACCGTCAGCAAAAGATTGTCCAAATCTTTCAAGGCTTTTTTTGATTCGGAAAAAGCCAGCGGAATTATTTTGATTATCTGCACCATTGTCTCTCTTTTAGTTGCAAACTCTTCTCTTGGAATAAATTACATTGAATTCTGGAAAAATTATGTTGGCGGATTGAGCATTGAGCATTGGATCAATGACGGATTGATGGCGATTTTCTTTTTGCTGATCGGATTGGAATTAAAACGCGAACTTTTAGTTGGCGAGCTTTCAAATTTCAAAACAGCTTTGCTCCCGATGGTAGCTGCCCTTGGCGGAGTTGCAGTTCCGGCTTTGATTCATTTTTCACTTAATTCAGGAACTCCAACCCAAGCCGGAATCGGAATTCCGATGGCGACCGACATCGCTTTTGCATTAGGCGTATTGGCGCTTTTGGGCGACAGAGTTCCGGCTTCGCTAAAAGTTTTGGTCGTGGCGTTGGCGGTAATTGATGATTTGTGTGCAATTATTGTGATAGCAGTATTTTACACCGCTCAACTTTCGGTTTGGTATTTGCTCGGAGCGTTAGCGATTTGGGTTATTCTCTACATTTGCAACCGATTTTTGCGGCTTCATTTTCTGATTTTATATTTGCTGGGCGGAATTTTGATGTGGTTTTTGATGTTGAAATCAGGAGTTCACGCCACGATTGCCGGAGTGCTTTTAGCCTTTGCAATTCCATTTTCTGCCAAAGATGATGACGAAGAATCACTTTCGTATAAACTCGAAAATTTCCTGCATTTACCCGTGTCATTTGGGATTTTACCGATTTTTGCTCTGGCAAATACGGGAATCATCATCGGTTCGGATTGGGCGCAAAATTTAGCTTCGGCAAATAGTCTGGGAATTATGCTCGGTCTTTTTGTCGGTAAACCGATTGGAATTACTCTAGCCTGTTACAGTTCAACCGCAATCGGGTTTTGCAAAATACCGCTTGATTTGAATTGGAAGCACGTTTTAGGCGCGGGGATTTTAGGCGGAATCGGTTTTACAATGTCAATTTTTATCACTAATCTTGCCTTTAGCGGAAATGCAAATATGATTGATTCGTCAAAGATTTCCATTCTACTGGCTTCCGCATCGGCAGGAATTGCCGGATTTTTATGGCTCAAATTACTGGGACAACCCGAAGAATCCGATGAAGATATGGAAACGATGGATTTTGAAGCCACTGAGGTTTGATTTTTGTATGAATGTATGACCGTAAAGAACCGTGTTCTGAACGCTAATTGACACGCTCCTTCACAGTCGCGTTTCCGCCTGTGCCATACCCCAATCTCTACTTTGCTCTAACTTTTACTTCTTTTTTAAGTCTCTTGAAAAAGTCAGCCTATTTTTTTGTTTAGCATCCCACAAAAGCAAATCGCCTCTATATAATCTAAACAACGTTGAGGATTCTAATAGTTGAAAATATTGATTTTCGATTAGCGAACTCTTTCTGCACCATTTTTTTGTTGAAATAATGTTGGAAAATTTGATCTCGTCGTTGGTTAGCGAAAAACTTCCGCCATAATTGTTACACCCGCCGCTGATCTGGTCTTTTTCAATATTCAAAGTATCTTTTTCGACCCAACTTTCTTTTTCGCCCACTCTCATCGAAACCAATTTCCATTTGCCCTGGAGAATTTCTGCAAAATTGGCTTTTTCAAATTTTGCAGTAGTAGTCTGACTCAAATCGCTCAAGGTCAAACTGTTTTCTGAAACCGAAAATAAAGTGTTACCCTGCAAAACCCCAGTAACCAGTGATTCAACCTTCATCAAATCATTGCAAAGCATAAGTGTCGAAAGCATTTCTGTAAAATTCAGCTTATCTTTATCAACTGTGTAGCTGCCCGAAAAATTATTGCAAATAAGACCGGAAACTTTTCCACCCTCAAAAGTTAAAAGTATTTCCCAATTTGGAAGTTTTACGCTTTCGTTTTTTGAATTGGTAATTGACAAAAGTTTCCATTTTCCGTTCAAAGCCGTTTGAGCATTTGAGGAAAACGTGAAAAACATCAATAAAAACATTAAAATCAAGGTATTTTTTTTCATAATTATTTTTCAAGTTCAGGTTTGGCTCGACGGCAGGTGACAAAATATTATTACAAACAAAACTTGCAGATTTTATGCTCTCAAAGTTATTCTGCTTCTGCTAGAATAATTTGTAAATGCTTTTTTGATAAATTCTAAAATACACCATGCAAAAATCAGATGAAAATACGTCAAGAATTGCAGAATTAGTTAAAATTAGTTGGAGGTAATATTTATGGACTTTAATGGAGGCAACCAGCCAACCGGATTTGATAATTTGTTGCCTGACAGAACGGAAATGGAATGCGAAGAGCTTTTCGCCCAAGCCGACAAACTTTTGAATGACGGCGTGATCATGGAAGCAGTCGAAAAACTTTCGACCATTCTCAAACGAAATCCGCGTTTCGGCAAGGCTTACAATCACTTAGGCTGGGTTTATGAAACAAAATACAAAAATATGGCGCGCGCCGAGGAATATTACAAAGCAGCAATGCAATTTGCACCGCATTACACTGCGCCTTGGTTAAATTATTGCTATTTTCTTTCAAACCAAAACCGCTATGATGAGTTGAAAAATCATCTGGACAGAATGTCGCAAATATCGGGCATTGCCAAAGACACTATCGCCAATGAATACGCGATAATGTATGAAATGATGGGCAATCTGCAACAGGCGATTGACAGTTACCAAAAAGCCGCAATCGTCACACTCGACAGCGGAAAACTGGATAAATACAAAGAAGGAATTGACCGTTGTCAGAAAAAATTAGCGATTCTGAATCCGAATAGATTTTAATATTTAGCCACAAACAAACACAAAATCACACGAAAATTTCCTTTTTACTTTTGTGTTTTTTCGTGCAGTTTCGTGGCTAATCAAATTTTATGCAAGGATTTATCAGCGTTCCATTTAAAATTTCAGATGCGAATTACGGACTTGCGCCCGTTGAAGGAATGGCAAAATTCTCGGCGGCGGGAATTGTGCTGGAATTTGAGGCAAAAATTCTCGGATTGATGAAAACCGGAGTCAAAGAAGTGCGGATTCCGACGGCTGAAATCATTGATGTTAAACTGAAAAGCGGCGCATTTAATACAAAGATCGAAAAAATCTTCGGCTCAAAAATCGAAATCCGCCTCAATAATTTTGCCACTCTCAGCGAAGTTCCGAACAAAGACGGAAAGATAACACTGAAAATTCTCCGCGCCGACCGCGACCTGGCAGAAAGAGCTTTAGCAATGCTTGACGGCAACAAATCCAATCCTTCTCTACTCGAAAATGAAAGTCCAGTTCCGTTGATTTACGAAGACGATACAAAAGAATTGGGATCTTGAAATTAACCACAAAAGGCACAAAAAACACAAAAAAGGTTGTTTCTAACTTTTGTGAATTTTGTGCCTTTTTGGGGCTATTTTATTATAATTATCTTGCCATTCGCGGATCGGTTTTCGGACTAAGTTGATATTCCTTCGGCGGTTCTGCGCCCATCAGATTTTTAACGAAATAATCCCAACGGCGGCGCATCATATAATTGCTGTCGGCACCGTAACCGTGACGTGCATTCGGGAAAATCACCAGATCAAAATCTTTATTGGCTTTGACCAACGCATCAACTACCAAATAAGTGTTATACGGCGGCACATTGTTATCCATTCCGCCGGTGGCGAGCATCAATTTACCTTTCAGATTTTTAGCGTAGGTTTGATTGGCTTGTTTTTCGTAATTGTCGCCAACCAACAACCCGATGTATCTTTCGCCCCAATCATCTTCGTAATTGCGGTTATCGTGGTTGCCCGATTCCGAAATTCCAACTTTGTAAAAATCAGGATATTTGAACATTGCCGAAGCGGTCGCAAATCCGCCGCCCGAGTGTCCCCAAATTCCGACTCTGGTCAGATCCATAAACGAATATTTGGCGGCTAATTGTTTCAAACCTGAGATTTGGTCTTCCAAAGTGTTATCAGCCATATTTCCGTAACAGGCATCGTGGAAAGATTTTGAACGGTCAGGATTGCAGGTTCCGTCAATGATAACCACGATAAAACCTAATTCGGCTAATGCCTGATGATCGCCGCGCGATGCCGAAAATGAACGTCCGCCAACGCCGCCGCCCTGCGGTCCCGGATAAATGTAATTAACAACCGGATATTTTTTGGTTTTATCCAGATTGGTCGGCGTGAACATCAATCCATATAGATCCCATTTGTTATTGCGGTCTTTAACCGTGATCGGCGTAACCGGTTTCCAACCTGTCGCAGCCAGACGCGAAACATCGGCTTTTTCCAGATTTGCTACCAATTTTCCGGTCATATCGCGCAAAACAGCGGTTGGCGGAACATCAGGTTTGGAAAAATTATCTACTAAATATTTGCCGTCCGGCGAAAGCGAAACCTGATGATTTCCGTCTTCAGGAGTCAGCAAAGTCAAATTTTTGCCGTCAAAATCAACCCGGTAAAAATGTGAAAAATACGGATCGCGTCCGGCTTCACGACCATTGGCATTGAAATAAATAACGCGGCTCTTTTGGTCAATTTTGACAATTTGGGTAACTACAAAATTGCCTTTGGTGATTTGATTCTTTAACTGTCCGGTTGTCAAATCAAATAAATAGAGATGCCCCCAATCGTCTTTTTCCGAATACCAGATAAATTCATTTGTTTCCGGGAAGTATCGCCAGTTGACCGAGCCTTGACCTGATTCGTATTGGGTTGCAACGGTTTCTTCATAAACTTTGCGAACCTTTCCGGTTTCGTCAGCTACCTGTAAAGTTGCTTTTTTGTGATCGCGCGGAGTTGAAACGAAAGCTAAAGTTTTGCTGTCTGCGCTCCACACTACATCATCCCAGCCGCCGCCGCACGAAATATCATCGCACAGAGTTGAACGGTGATCGTCCGGAGCCATTTGCAAACGGATAACTTTCGCATTGTCAACATCAATGATGACACGGCTGATTTTGACGATTTCCTTGTCGGTTGGGATCGGATTCTTCCAGGCTTCGAGTTTTGGCGCACCGACATTGGTTGAAACCAGATACATATCGCTGACGTTGCGCTGATCTTGTTGAAAAGTAGCAATTTTTTTGGAATCCGGCGACCAAACCAAAATTGCGCGGTCACTGTGTTTCCAACCTGCGTTATCGGTAGCGTAACCAAAATCTTTAATTCCGTCAGTGGTCAACTGCGTTTCTTTTTTGGTTTCATTGTCACGCACCCACAAATTCCAGTCTTTGATGTAGGCGGCACGTTTTCCATCAGGTGATGCAACTTCGAGTCCACCGCCGCCGCGTCCGCCAAATCCCTGTGCCGGAGCATTTCCGGTAATCCCTAATTCCGCCATAGTGGCACCGACTTTGCGTGAACCATCAGCGGGATTTATCAAAACAAATTCTCTGCCGGTCGGAGTCAAAACCATATACCAGAATTTGCCGTCAGGCAGCCAGGTCGGACGAACTCCGGCACGATCAACCAACGGCGCAGTGCCGTAAGCCAGCATTTTTTCGGCTCGCGCGTAATCGTCCGCCGTTAAAGTTTTCGTTTGGGCAAAGATGCTCGCCGTGCAAGCAACTAGCAAAAGTGCAAATATGTAAATTTTATTTTTTCTCATCAGTAGCAATATTCAAGAAATTGGATTTTATTTAAGGGGAAACACCTCATTCTAGCGATTAAAATGATTTTTTCCAAGTGGATTTTGGTGTATTATCAAATGAATTTCCTTGAGGCTAAATATGAAGAAAATCCTGACCGTAATTTTTTATCTTTTAGTGCTTTTTTCAATGGTTTGTTTTGGCAAAGAAGACGTTAACATTTAGCATACTGCAAATTTGGGAACTTTCTGCAAAATTTGTTGTATTATGAATAAGAAGTTTGGAGCAAACTAAGTTCAACCCGCTCGAAGTGACAGACGGTTCTGACCTTTTAATCCAAAATCTAAAATCTTATGTGGTATTGGACTAAAGTTTTATTTTTAATTTTTTGCGGCGCGATTGCCGTTTGGTTTTTGTATGAACTTGCTACCTTTCCAAATATTTCTGCCCTCAAAACTGAAAATCCAACCACTACTTCGATGATCGAAAATCGCGCCAGAGAAGCACGCGAGGACAGCAAAGAGCCGAAACGCTACCAGATTTGGGTTTCGATAGATGCGATTTCCCCCAATCTGCAACGCGCAGTTTTGGCGGGTGAAGACGCGCGTTTTTTCGAGCATCACGGATTTGATTGGGATGCCATCCAAAAGGCTTGGGACGAAGCTCAACGCGAAGCCGAAAAAGAAGCCAAATCCGAAGGCGATAATGACGAAAATGATTGGATCCCGACTTTGCCGAGTTTTAAACGCGGAGCTTCAACCGTTACCCAACAACTTGCCAAAAATCTTTATTTGTCCGAAGACCGTAATTTTTTACGCAAAGGACGCGAAGCTGTTTACACCTATTTTATTGAAAGAAATCTGAGTAAAAAACGGATTCTGGAAATTTATTTAAATGTTATCGAATGGGGCGACGGAATTTACGGCGCAGAAGCGGCGGCGCGAACTTATTTCAAAAAATCCGCTTCCAGTCTAACTCCGCAGGAAGCCGCATACCTTTCGGCAATGATTCCCAGTCCGCTCAATGTTTTTAATCCGCAAAAAAATCCTAAGCGATTAGCCCGCCGCCAAAAAGTCATCTTGCGCGGGATGAATTCGATCAAATTAGCATATTAAAAAAGGGGCTTGATGCCCCTTAATTTTTCTAACCGTCCTTACTTCCCGGCGTTGGTGTCGGGGTTGGGGTTGGTGTCGGCGTTGGTGTCGGCGTTGGTGTCGGCGTTGCCGGCGTCGCCGTCGGTGTTGGTGTTGCCGGCGTCGGTGTTCCAATCGGCGGCGTTCCAGTTGGTGAAGGAGTTGGCGTTGCTGTCGGAATCGGAGTCGGCGTTGGAACCGGTGTCGGCGTTGGTGTCGGCGTAATAAACGGAGTAGGTCCCGGATTCGGCAAATCAGTATTTCCGGCTGCATCTTTTGGAACAGCGGCTTCTAAAAATTGCAGATTACGGATTCCAACCTGAGTGCTTCCTTCGACCTGATGTTTTTCCCCATCTTGTAAAACCTGGGCGGTTTCAACCGATATCGAAGGCTCAATCAATCTAACCGAATTTTTTTGCTCAAGACTAACCTGAGAAATAGGTTGATCGTAAATGTTTGTTCCAAAGGTATCAGGCTGTAAAACATAGCGAAATTGCAAATCAACCAAATGCTCGGCAATTACGGTATCTTGAAAGCCTCCGCCTTTTACTCCAAAAACTCGGCGAATAAGTTTGCCGTCCTGATCAACGAAATATTGAATGATCTGAACGCGCATCAGAGTCGAAGCATTATCGCTATAACCGGTTGCAGATGCGATATTTCCCGTCCACCCAATTCGGTTCAGATTGTAAACATCTCCATCTTCCCATTTTATGCACCAATCCGATTTATCAATACCGGTTACAGTGCCAAACGTTCCGCTTCCACCATCTGAAAGATAATAAATCTCTCCCACACTAAATTGATCAATATCGCCCGGAATCCAAATCCGTCCGGTCGTATAATCAGTCCACCAGGATGGAAGCGAAATCGGCGTAAAACTTTTATCAACAGCTAAAACGGTAATTCGATCCGTTCTGGGCTTGATAGAGGTTGTTGTTGCGGCATCAGCAACCTGCGTATTGGCAGGAATATTGTCATCTGAAAGAACTGCACCTAAATTGACATATCCTGTATTTCCCGAATCAATATCCGAAGCAGATCGCACCGTTAAATATTTTGTGACAAACGAAGTTGGCAGCCAGATGTTAGCAGTTCCCTTTACCCCGCTTCCGGTAACTAATAGATCTCTGATGATGTATTCCTGTCCGTTTCTGAGATTTTGATTGGCATCAGTTAACTGATAATTTGCGGTTGCCGTTATAATAGCTCCCTTCATTAGTGAAAAGGCAGCTATCATTACCATTGAGGTAACGACCATCACTATTAGCATTTCTATTAATGAGAAACCAAATTGATTATTTTTTTTCAAATTATTCTTCAACTGATATGCTCCTTTTAATTAATACTTTGGCGGAAACTTGTTGACTGTAAATATTGAAAGAAAGGCGTTCCCGGCGGTAATCTGTTCGGGTTCAGAAAAGTCTCATCAAAACTCCAGTTACGTCTGGGCGGCGCGTAAATTACGGAAGTATCATTTTCCCACTGTGAAACTGCCTGAGTAGAGTGGAAAAGCGGGATTACCGAACCTGTATAGTTAAAATATCTGATTTCTCCGCCCATATTCCACGTTTCTAAAAATCTCGGAAAATTATTGATCCCCCCATTCTTTCTCAGACCGGTTGAGTCTCTGCCCGGATTGGCACTCATTGCAGTAATGGTATTTCCGGTAATTATGGCAGCCCGAACAGAGGTGCTTTGTGTAATATCGGTCAAATTAGCATCCGCCTGCCGATAAGCTGTTCCGGCATAACTTCTGGCAAGACTGGTTCCTTCGGGATACATTGCACTTAAACCGTCATACCAGGTTTTAGAAAGCGGAAAAAAGGCATCACAGACAATTGACATCGGGATTTGCGCCCCTGTATATCCTGTTCCGTTATTCATCGTAGATCCGCCTGAGGGCGCAGAACTGATTCCTGTCGTATTTACATTCCCCCAGGTGTAAACCATATTTTCCGAAGCAATCGTAATTCCTTTAGTAGTTGAGAGTTTGCCCGGAGTAGCAGAAAAACTTAGGGTTTCTGCATCAAAAAGCCGCACCGCTCGGCGAAAATAGTTATTTGGATTGTTCCAGCTTAAAACTGTATTGGCACGGTCTTGTCTGTTAGTAATGACTGACCAGACAGTTCCCGTGTCAGGAAGTTCGGTCGTATCTTTTTGCAAAGTGCCTTTCTTTGAAGTTCCATCAGCATTCCAGCCGTAATCAATTACGTCTTCACCTTCGTCCAGGGTGCCGTTCGGACCATAAATATCTTCGTTATCAACTGTTCCGTTGGTGCTCAAATATGAAGTTCCATCTTCTTTATATTCAGCTTTAACCTTATCGCCGCGACGATCAGAAACATAAACGACAAAACCTTCTTGTTCATCCTTGATATTCGTGCTGACAGCGTTTGTTCCGGCTAACAGATTCGAGTCATAAATCCCATCCAGCCAACGTGATAAATTCCGCACATTAATTTCAACAATGCTAGTCATCCCGCGCTCGTAGATATTGGTTTCATCCATTGAATTTTTAACCCAGCCTTCCCGAACGTTGTAAAGATTTATCGGAACGATTTGCTGCTCAGGACGATTCGGAGAGGCTGCTCGATCAGCATCAATTTCAACTGAAGGCAACCGACTGATAAAACCTAAGGTAGGATCAATATCGCCAATATTAATTGTATTGGTTTCACCATCTGAAAGATTCCTGATGCCTTTATAAAGAGAAACCAAATCATAGTTGTTTCCATTGCGGTCACGGCTTCCCTGAATAAAGGCAAAATCCAACGGTCGCTGAAGTTGAACAATTGCGTTTGGCTCTCCTTCAGTAATTCCCATGCTAAGAATTGTCTGAGTAACATCCAACTTTGTCCCGTCAGGCTTAACTATTTCAATTAAAATACGTCCTTGCAGTCCTGCACCGGTAGGGGCAAAATTGGTGCAGTCCGGCGTAGTATCTATCGTAGCTTTGGCACGGCGAACCACAGTTGCATTAACAGTTCCGCTGCCGCAAGGCAACGGCAAAGTTTGAGTTGCAAAGGTTGTATCAATAAAAACGCCTGAATTATCTATTCGCCACAAGGCTTTTCCTCCGCTCAGTGAAGACGGAGCAAAGGTCGAAAGTAAAACACCTTGACCGGCAGGAATTCCGGCAGCATTAGCCGTCCCGCTTCCGGCAGTTTCATCATCTATCAAAATCCGCACCTGAGCTTTATTGTGATAACGTGAGGTCGAAACAACCTCGTTATCAGAAGGCAAAGCCCGTTTAATTAGCTCAACCGGAGAATTTCCACCTAATTGCAATGGTAATTTTAACTGAGTTGCACCTGTCGAATTGGTTAAAATCTGACCGCCGAAACGTCCGTCTGTTCCATTAGCAGACTTAATTGATTTAGTATCCCATAGGGTGTAAGGAATTCCGTTTGGTCTTCCGGGGAAAAATCCTCGGTTTCCGGCAACACTCCCGACAAAATTTGGTCCCCCAACCGTTGATCCTCCTCCCTGAACACTACCTTTATCAATATAGACGTTATGTCCATTGACTTCCATAAAAACATTGGTATTGCCACTGAAAGTATTAGGCAATCCGGTCGGATTTGCTTCTCTAACTAATTCTCCGCCCATCGTTAAACGACTGAGAAACTTAACATTGCTCAGAGCAAAAATATTCTGATTACTATGGACTCGACCATTAAAGGTCATTTGCACACCTGGCGAAAAATCAACATCCTCGTTGCTAAAAATCCCAAATTGAAAAATAGGCACGAGATAATTGTTAAAATCCCGTTCCAATTTAACCTGAGTTCCGGTCCGGTAAGTTCCGGTTGAGCTGATTTTGTAAGGAACGATCGTCGCGTAAAGTCCGGCAAAAGGTCCTTCCGGAATGTTTACGCGCGGATAGACATTGCCCGGAAGACCTTGCATAGATTGTAATTCCTGCAATTTTGCAGTATCTTCCGCTAAACTTTGGGTAAAAGAAAATCCTTCTGAGACAAGTTCCGACGGTTGAATAGCAGCAATCGAATTAAGATCAGCAGTAGTCGGACGCATTTTCTTGCGAAACAAGTTGCTGAAATTATTGGTCAGCTTTTCAATGGAAGCCGCAGTCGCATAAAAAGTCTGCATCCGCTGCAAATCGCTTCCGGCGATTCTTGTTTCGCTGGATGAAAAAGCTAAAGCAGTTAAAGCAATCACTGACAAAATTGCCACGATGATTATAACAATTGCTAAAGCTGCTCCTTTTTCTCTGTTTTTCTTTACTACATTCTCTAACATTTTAACCAACCTCTTAACCAACTTTCTTTTTGGAATTACCCTGTAGTTCTGGATTCATTATTGAGATAACCAACCCCGCTTATCTCACTAACAATACCTCCTGAGGAAAAGAATTTGATATTTATTTCGACTTTTTTAATGGTTGGATCGGTCAAAAACGGCGTAATTGTAATTTTCCGCAAATATCCGCTTCTGGACAGAGCCGTATTATCAACGTCATCTGCCGTTCCTAAAATCCCGTCCGGACCGGCTTCTTTAATGTCGTCATCCGTTCCATTAACTCCATCAATTCCCGGATCCAACCCAACCGGGTTAAATCCAACACTGAAACCTTTAAAAGTATTTTTGCAGTCGGTGTTATCAACCTCACCGATATTGGCAATTTGTTTGAATTCAAGTCTTCGGGTATTTCTTAAAGACTCGATTTCTTCCATCGTTGAGGTTATTAGTAATTTTGCTGTTCCGACATTTCGACTAGTGGTTCCGTATTCCAAGGCATAACTGAGAGCTGCCGCTGTTCCCATCAAGGCAATCGTTAGAATCAGAATCGCAACTATTACCTCCAATAAAGAAAAGCCTTGCTCGTTATTATTAGAAGGACGTTTTTTTGTTGAGTGGATTTTAGAACTATTCAACATAGACGTTTCCGTTAGAGCTGTATCGCCAAAGTTTGGTTCTACCTCCCGCACCTAAGATCGAAACCGCAAAAGCCGTATCAGCCGGAGTCTTAGTATCATAGAAAAACAAAGCCTTATTTTGCGGATTATTGCTTGCATCTACTACTGAGCCATCCGTTTGAAATGTAATATCTACATTGCTGCCTGAAAGCGAAGTAAGATTTGTTCCGTCCCCTAACGCCGCAGTTGAAACTCCGTCAGGACGACCATAAACTAATTCATTAGTTGTTACTCCATCTCCGGCAAGTTCAAATATTTGGTTATTTCCGTCTCCCGGCGAACCAAAGGTTCCACCTGAAAGCAAAAGTCTTTTGCCGGTATTATCGTATCTAACGGTAATTGGTTTTCTCTGCGAGATTGCCTGCTGTCTGCCCTCACGAAACGCGCTGACAACTTGCCGCTGAACGCCGGCAAAGCGAAAGAGCCGTCGTGATGACATAATCTGTGGTAAAGCAAGAACAACAATTATGGCAATAACTAACACTACAATCAGCAGTTCTGCCATACTAAAACCTTTTTGTTTTCCTTTTTTCATTGATAACATACTAAATTTCAAAAAGATTTCACTAAATCAAATTCACTCATTACTTATAAATGTGAATAACATTGTTTTTCCAGAAAAAATATGTTTAATCAATTAGAAATAATGAGAGTTAAAGTTATTGTAAAAGCAGGAGAGAACTATATCCTACACCGAAGGTTACAAGATATAGATAACTTGAAACTCAAAGACTACAGCTAAAAAAAATAATAAATTCCTCTTTCAGGTTTTTATCACAGCCGAAAAGGTCAAAAACGAAAATGATTAATCTATTTTTTGGTTAGATTTTTTTCTGCGGGGGGCACTAAGTATTTCTGAATTTAATCAAACTTCTTTAGAAGCAGATATTTAGGAAGCAAACAGCGGCTTCTTAAATCTATTTTAGTTTATCATTTAACTTCTCAAAAGGTCAAACATTTTTAAAACCGTAAAAACAAAGTATGTAGTGTTAAATAAAAATTCGGCTTTATCTTTCTCTGCTTCGTTAAGGAATAATTTATTAAATACTATTTAAAGTTGAAAATCCCCTCTGTAAAAAATGATTCTACAAAGGGGTAAGATTTTAGGAAACAATGGTTCTTCAAATAACCAGTTCTTTTTCCAAAAGAAATTCTGCCCGACGCAGTTCATATCGAGCCCGTCCAAAATTACCTCGATCGCTTAAAACAACTGCAACGAAGTAATCATCACCAACAAAACGGAGAATAAAAACACCGCTCTCACTGGTCAAAGTAAATTCTTGGATTTTGCCGAATCCCATCTCCTTATTCGTTCGTTTTGCGTTCCGCAATAAGGAGGCATATTCAGCAATAGCAACATCTAAATTAGCTTCGGTAGCTTCGGGCTGCCAAACTTTTTCGACAGCAATTCCATCCGTGCCCATTATCAGTGCTCCAAGACAACCTTCGGTTCGATCAACTATATTCTGCAGAATTTCTCCAAACATTTTTCAATTATCGCTCTTTTGGTTTAATTGTGCCACTGGCAGGAGCCGAACTTGTTGCAGGTTGTGTAGCAGTTGGCACAGGTTGGGTGACAGGTTCTTGTTTTTCCGCCGGTAAAGAATTCGATGGCGGGTTGCCAAGTGGAACAGGCTGCAAGATAGTGGTTGAACGATTTGTTTGTGTCTGTTTTTCCGCTGTCGGGCTGACCTCATTATCCGGTCGGGAAATCCGCGGCGTAATAAAGAACATTACTTCGCTGGTTGAACGAGCCACAGCTTTACGCTTAAAGAGATTACCAACTACCGGAATTTTTGAGATTCCCGGAACAGTAAATTTATTTTCGCCTTCCGAATCAATTAAAGCACCGCCGACAACGGTTGTGCCGCCATCTGGAACTTCTACTTTCGTTTTGGTTCTTTGGATATTGATGGCTGGTGTTCCGCCGGCGGCAACAGTCGAACTGATTGAACTGTTTTCAACTACCACATCCAAAATAACGGATCCTTTATCATTGATTTGCGGAGTGACATCTAATTTCAACGGAACCGAAACATAAGTTGTAGTAAACACTACGCCACCGCCGTTAGCTCCGGTTTGAGAAGTAACAACGGGTATTTGTTGTCCGCTCTCAATAGTTGCCTGTTGATTATTCAAAGTTGTTACCCGTGGTGTCGCAATGGTTTTAGCTTGTCCTTTCTTTTCACCGGCAGTCAAAACGGCATTGATTCGGGCTGTTCCAAAAACACCTGTTGTCAATCCAATGACCGAGTTGGCAATTTGCGAACTTAAGCTGGAGTTTGCTTGACTGCCTAAAACACCTTGATTAGTCCCTGAACCAATCGGTGCTCCGGTGTTACCTTGGATTCCTGCTCCTGTGCCAACTCCATTACCCAATGTCAGACCGGAAAGTTGAAAACCAATATCACGACTGAAATCGCGCGAGACAACTACTACTCTCGCTTCAACCTCGACTTGGAGTTCAGGCTGATCCAAAATTGCGACCAATTGACGAATTGCGTCAATATTTTCGCGGACATCGGTAATGATCAATGAATTGGTTCGTGAATCGGTTTCAATCGCACCCCGTCTGGATAAACGGCGTTTAATGATCGGAAGAATTCCGTCGCCTGTATCAGCACTACTGCTCGAACCTGCGGCAGTTCCGGCTGAAAATGCCGGTCCGCTGGCACCACCCATTGCTTTGGAATAATTCAAACGAATAAACTCCGTATAAAGCGGTGAATTATCAAGCTGGCTGTCTTTGATTTTCTGTTGTGTTTCAGATTCAGCAGCAACTGTTTTTGCATCGGCAACCCGCAGAATCGGTCCGTTAACCTGAATAGCTAATTCTTGCGAACGTAAAATCGAATCTAAAGCAATATTCCAGGGAACATCACTGATATTGACCGTAACTGAAACTTTTGGAACTGATTTATCAATTACAAAGTTCACTCCGTATTGTTCGGTAACATAATTGAGAATGTCCCGAATGTCGGCATTGACCACATTCAAATTGATTGCTTCTCCGACAAATCCGGGTTGACCATAGCGTCTGCCTTGTTCTTGGTTGCCGGTTTTTTGGGCAAATACCGACAGACCAAGGCAACTGATGATAATACAAGCGATAATGGCTTTTTTGCCGTATTCGCTTAACTGAAGAAAAGTCATTGTTTCCTCCCTTACAGACTTACACTGTTTTGTCATCAGAGTAAGTCTTTGGAATTATTTTGAAATAGAATTGAACGTTTTTAGCCGTTCACAGAATTTTTTAATTATTGCTCTTTGTTAGCTGCAACCTTGACCGGCTTCTTTGTTTTGGAAGAATCAGTTTTGCCTTTTTTGTCTTTTTTATCTTTGGCTGAATCGGTTTTTTCGGCAGGTTGTTTGTTCATTTCATCAAGTGGTGAAACTACAACTACCGGAGCTACGGGTTTACCGTCAGGAGTTTGAGGCGGCGGCTGAGTTGCCTTTGCAGTTTCCGTTTTACCTGATTCACCCGCCGGTGCAGTTCCTTGAATCTCTTCCTGATCGCTGTATTGACGTAACGACTTATTTTCTTCAGAAGAGACAAATTTGTTATTACTCAGTTTGGTCACTTTCCGAAAAACAAGCCGGTTTTCCTCAATTGCCACTAATTGACCATCAAAGAATTTCTCACCCGGATAAATAGTGTATGAGAGGTTGATCGGAGTAGCCTGCACCATTGCGGCAAAACCGCGTGCGGTGCGGAAAATTCCCATCACACTCATTTCGCTCAAGGTCAAAACGCTGGTTACTTTCGGAAGCGGATCGCCTTTTTCAGCTGCAATTCTCCGAAGTTCTTTATAGTAATTGATTCGATCCTGAATCCCCGGAACGGCAACCGGAGTTACCGGAGGAGGCTCAGCTTTAACTTTAACAGGTTTGCCGTCCGCTCCAACTGTTGTAGTTGTTGGTTTAGTCCCTTGATTCCTATTTGGATTTTGCCAGGCTGGTTTCTCAAACGGATCTCGGGTTTGGGCAAAAACTTTATCTAAGTTTCCGCTCATTAAGATAAAACCTAGGGCAAATAAAATTAAACTGAAGAATTTAATCTGTTTAGAACTTTTAATCATGGCTTTTCTTTATTAACCTCCAATTATTTGGCTGCCGGAGCCGGCGGTGTCTGTCCGGCTGGCGGAGTTTGTCCCGCAGGTGGAGTTTGTCCGGCTGGAGCAGGTTGACCATTCGGAGCAGGTTGACCGTTTGGAGCAGGTGCGCCCGGTTTTTGTTGTGCAGCGATACTTTCCGAAGCGGCATAATAAGCCGTCAGGAGAAATTGTGCGTGAAGAGTTCTATCACCTGCTTGTTTGTCGAGTTGTTTGAGACTGAAATCGGTAATTGAAACAATCCGCTGCAATTTTGCCATTTTGTCAAAGAAATCGCGCAGATTAGCAAAATTACTGTCAACCTCAATTTCGACCGGTTTTGCCATAATGGAATCTTGTTGGGTATCCTCTCGCGGAGTAAATCGGCTCAAAATCAAACGGCTGCCTTTAGCGGTGTCTTGTAATCCTTGCAAAACATTAGTAATTTCGCGGTCTTCAGGCAACAGAACTTTTAACTCGTCATATTCCGCTGATTTGCTGGCATAAAGTGACCGAAATTCGTTAATTCTTTGAGTTGCGACCTGAGCAGCCTGGTTTTTAGCTTGCAATTGACCGATCTGGTCATTTAATCCCTGAATTTCAACTCGTGTCGGGCTGGTTACGAAATACCATACTCCGGCATAAATCAGGGCGGCAATACAAACTAAGACTGTTAATTGCCAATACCAAGCGAGTGCTTTTAGCTTGTCCATCATTTTAGTATCCTCTTTTGATCAATACGATAAATTCTTTCTTTGCAAGTAATTATCTTTAATTCTTAGCGACTTGAGGCGCAGGTTGATTGGCTGCAGGCGGTTGATTGGCTGCTGCAGGTTGTGGTGCACCATTTGGAGCAGGCTGACCATTTGGCGGATTATTACCTGCCGTAGTTTGATTATTAGCTCCGCCGGATTTAGAAGGAGTATAGGCACATTTAATCGTAAAGTTAACGATTTGCGGCAGTTGAGCGTTCGGATCATTTGCCACCGGAGTTGCGCCAGGCATATCTTTTCTTTGAGTTTCAATACCTAAATTAGAGAAAAGACCTCCTGAAAACTCAAGACTGCTACCAAATCTGGTGACGGCTGATTCATCGGGGGAACTGCCTCTAATAGTAAGTTGATCACCTTTTTGGTCAACACTTTCCAGATAGATTCCCGGTGTCATTCCAATCCGTTCCCGCAATGCTTCTAAAACTGCACTCGGACCGGCTTGTGATGCTCTTAATTTTTTGATAGCTCCAATGCGCGCATCAATATTGGCAATTTTTTGCTCAAGCTCTTTTTGCTCTTTCATTACGGCTTCAAGCTGTTTGGCAATCTCTTGTTGATTAGCCAATTCCTTTTCGGCTTCAGCTTTTGCCATAGAGGTGCTGATAATATCCCAGCCTATCAAAGCCACAGTTAAAGCAAAAACGGCAATTGCCATCAAAATGAGTTTTGACATCGGGTTGGAGACTTTCTTGTCCACCGCAGTAACGGCTCCCGTTTGTCTGTCTGTAACTGAATCTAAAAGGTTTATCTTAATCATTTTGCTTCCACCCCTCTTAGTGCCAAACCAACAGCAACTGCCATCTCGGGCATAATTTCACTCAAGTAGTCAGGATCAAATTTGCGTGTATCTACTTTGATTTGACGGAATGGGTCTAATATTTCAACCGGTAATTCGAGCCGTGCCGACAGCTGCTGGGCAAGTCCTTCGAGTTTTGAGCCGCCGCCTGAAATTAAAATCTTTTGCACTTGAACTCCGCCGTTCTCATCAGTTGCCCGATAGAAATCGAAAGTTTTTTGGATTTCCATAGCGACGGTTTCCATTACATTGTTCATCAACGGCTCAATGGATTTTTCTTCGACATTTTCAACCGCTTCGGCAACACCGCGCTTAATTGCTTCGGCGTGTTGGAATGAAACGCCTAAACTTCTTTGTAAAACGTCCGTAAATTGACTGCCGCCAACTGTAATATCGCGGGTAAAAAGTGAACGTCCGCCTTGCACAATGTTGATGTTCATAGTTGAAGCACCAATATTAAGCAAAGTCACCACATCAGTCGGAGAAGGTTGATAATTGATCTCGTAGCAATTTTGCAGAGCAAAAGTATCAACATCAATGACCACAGGCTGTTTACCTGAAAGCTGAATCGCTTGTTTGATGTTGTCAATTCTTTCGCGTTTACAAGCAGCAATTAAAACGTGAGTCGCATCAGGAGTTTCTTCTGTAACATGATAATCCAAGCTGACATCTGCCAGATCATACGGAATATGCTCTTCGGCGTGCCAATCAATTGATTCTTCAAGTTCATCACGGCTCATTGGCGGAAGAACGATATTTTTGATGATGACCGAATGTCCGCTCACACCTGTAACTACTTGAGTTGCTTTAATTTGATAGTTTTGGCAGATACTTTGAATGGCTTCAGCGACAGTATTTAACTCCATAATCTGTCCATCAACTACTGTGTCGCCGGGTAGGTTCTCAAAACCGACACTAACCAAATTCAAACTATTTATTTTGCCTTCCAATTCAACTGCTTTGATCGAACTGGAACCGACATCAAGCCCCGCAACGCTTTTCTTTTTACCGAATAGCATTATCTTCCACACTCCTTTTTGCTTTCACTTAAGTCTTTGCAAAGTTGCATAAATATTTATCTGAGAAATTCGCTAACGAATCGAGTTTTGATTTTGAAGATTGGCTTGTCACCTAGTTAATTTGCTCTTTTTTGACAGGTCATTTTTTGGAATGGTCAAACTGAAAGTTGAATCAAAACACCGTTCGTTTAATTTTGTTATGAGCGCACCCTTTGAATCCGTGGGGCGCATTAGCGAAATCTTCGAGTCTTTAAGGTGACGATAGGATTTAACGACAATACTGTCGCCATCAAATTAAAGTTACAACACCTACCAAAATCTGTCAACAATAATTTACAATGTTTAACACAAATTGGCAATATTTTTTCCAATCTGAGCAGAAATCAGTCAAGATGAATGATTTGGTCAGTTATTTTGACTGATTTTTGATTACTTGTTTAATTATTTCAGCGGTAGTTTGAGGACTTTCCAGAGGAAATAAATGAGAGCCTTCGATTTGCAGAAAATCGGTCAAAAAGTGCTTTTTCATAAAGCCAAGTCGGGCGAGCTTTCCTTCGCGTGAATTTGTGCCGCCGATATAAGTGATTGGTAATGACGTTTTTCCCAAAAATTTTGGCAGATGATGCGGAATGGTGCGGTAAATTTCAGCTTCGATACGAGGCTCAAAAAACAACTTAATTCCCTTTTCGGTTTCAGTCGTGCCGTATTCGATATAATCGTGCAAAACATCTTCGTCAAAGGCATCAAACTTCGGTTTTTGCTTAAAATGTTCAAAAGCTTCAGTTTTGCTGTGCCAGAGATTGCGCCGAAATCGTGTCATTTGTGAGGGCGAATAGCGATCTATTAATTTAGCTAGTTTTAAGATCTGCAATCCACGGCTGCTCAAACGGCTGATGATAGGCGAATCAAGCAAGATAATCTGCTGATAGAGCTCCGGCTTTTGACACGCCACCAGAAAATGCAAAATTCCGCCTAAACTATGTCCGATTCCAATAATCGGTGCAGAATAATTGTTTTCGATTGCTTCTCGTAATTCATCTCGTAAAAAATCCCAATTATCTGTAACTGGAAATTTAGGATTATGTCCGTGACGCTCAAGAAAATCAATTGAAAAATCTTTTTCGAGGAAGGAAAAAAGTTTTGTGTAAGTGCGGGCAGGAAAGCCGTTAGCGTGAGCGAAATGGATTCGGTTAAATTGGCTCATTGATTCATTTACACCTTGACTCATTCAAATCTTTCAATAAATCAATGTTTCAATCTTCTAATAACTAAACTCTGTTTATCAACTGCCAATAACCGACATCAAACCAACGCCCTAATTTATAACCTATTTCCTTAAAATGGGCGGCTTTGACAAAACCTAATCTTTCGTGAAATTTAACACTTGAATCATTCGGCAGCGCAATGCCTGCAATCATCACGTGGATGTCTGTTTGCTCCAGCAAATCGAACAAATCCATATATAAACTTGAACCGACTCCGCGCTTCTTTGCTTCGTTTTTGACATAAATTATGACTTCGCAGGAATGTTCGTAGGCTTGGCGTAATTTGAACCGTCCGGCATGAGCATAACCTAAAATTTCGCCCTCTTCTTCAGCCACTAAATAAGGGTAATTAGCAGTTACTTTTTTAATCCTTTCCTCAGTCTCTTCAACACTTAGCGGTTCAGTCTCAAAAGTATGATGTGTATTGATAATGTAATAATTATAGATTTCGGCAATCTGCGGAGCATCTTCTAAAGTTACAGGACGAATATTCATTCTGAGTATTTTAATTCCATTTTGCCAATTGATTCAAGAGGAGCAGCCAATCAATTATAGGTAAATTGATGCAGGGTTTGTAATTTTTCGACAATTTTTCCCATTACTGAGCAAAAAGTTGAAATAAGTTGAAAAACTATACTTTTTAATGAGTTTCTACCAGATGGTTGGAAGATAAAACTCTTCCTCAAGGGAACGTAACTTTTATAGCAGAGCCGAACCAAAGGCTAAATCCCAAACTATAGGAGATTACACTCTCGCGGAATCAACTAATTCCCAACCAAATCCCGGTAGATAAATGGAGAAAACATATGCCTAAAAAAAAGAATTCTGAATCTAAAAGAATAACCAACTTGATTCCTTCAAAAGAAATAGAGAAAGACTGGACTTTTAATAATGCGGTTGAAGCGGAAATGCTCAACGCAGGACCGGTTGCGGCTTTACCTCCATCAGTTGATTTAAGAGAAAACTGGTGGACAGTGGGTGATCAAGGAAATACCGGGGCTTGCGTCGGATGGGCTTGTGCAGAGGGCGTTTTGCGCTGGCATTTTGCAAAAGCAAATCGAATCGCCAACAGTCAAAGTTTGTCTCCCAGATATATTTGGATGGCATCGAAGGAAGTTGACATCTTTAATACTCGTCCCACAACTTTTATCGAAAGTGAAGGAACAAGTTTGAAAGATGCTTTAGATATTGCAAGAAAATTTGGAGTTATCAAGGACTCTGTATTGCCATTTAATTCCGGCAGTCTTTATCAAGGAAGTGCCAACACTTTTTATGCAACTGCCTCGCTACTAAAGATAGCCAGTTATTTTAATCTATTCAAAAACACTAATGACTGGAAAAACTGGTTAGCTACCAAAGGTCCTTTATTAGTTGGACTAAATGTTGACAGCACTTGGGACAATGCAGCACAAACAAGCGGTAATTTAGATGTTTTTCAACCAAATACGGTTCGCGGCGGACACGCTGTTGTAGTTGTCGGCTACCAAACTAACGGTCGTTTCATTATCCGAAATAGTTGGGGAACCAATTGGGGTAAAAATGGATTTGGTTTTGCCACGGAACAATATATCAAAGATGCTTTCTTCAATGAATCCTACGGAGTAATGCTTTAAGACCTTGCGAAAAGGTGCGGATATTGTCTCTTATAAACAAAATAAAACCAAAGTTAAAACAGGCAGAAACATACCCGTCAGGAAGTGTGTCTCAAGTCCGCAATTTCAATGATCGGCGTTAAACACGCTCCTTCACAGTCGCGTTTCTGCCTTTGTCGAAATATCAAACTTATTTTATCTAACGATAAAAAATGGAGTAAAGATGACCGATACTATCAAAAAATTACTTATTGGCAGCTATTTGGTAATTTTGTTACTGATTTGCCTGTGGACGGTTTCAGCTTTAATGACTGCAACCGTTGGGGAAAATGCAATTGTCAGCAAAACTCAACAAACTGACACTGGTTCTGCCACAAATACAAATACTAATATCAGCGGAGTTAGCAATACCAATATGTCTAACGCCAACACTAAAGAGGCTCTCAAATCTAAAAGCGCAATAGGAATGACGATTGCTTCAACGGTTAAAATTAATCTCTGGTTTATTGAAAGAGAAATAACCGGTGAAAGCTATTTGTTTTTAGTTGTTTTATTTACCGGATGTTTGGGAGCAATCATCCGTAGTATTTACTCATTCTTCACACATTTGGGGCAACAGGATTTTGCCTTTAGCTGGTTGGCTTTTTATCTGCTTTCACCCATCAGCGGCGGAGCCTTAAGCATTGTCTTTTATTTCGTAATTCGCGGAGGATTTTATAATCCGGTCAATAACGGAGAGCTTTCGCTGAATTTATTTTCTTTTGCCGCTTTAAGTTCACTGGTTGGACTGTTTTCCGAAAATGCGATGCGAAAGCTCAAGCAGATTTCTGAAACGCTTTTCACCAATGTTGATTCCAAAAGTGATGCTAAACAAATTCCTCAAATTACATTATTAAATTTGCCCAAACCTGAAATAACAGCAGGTGAAAACCTTGAAATCCAATTTGCGGTCACCAATGGAAAAACGCCGTATAAGTATAAAATTGATTTTGAGCCGGATGTAATTAGCCCGATTGAGGGCGACTCCGATCTGGAATTAATTAAACAAAGCGTCACTATTCCAAATACCGCAACTAGCGGTGAATACAGTTATTTGATTGAAGTCAGCGATGCTAACGGAAAAACCAATAAAACTCCTAAAGAACAAGCGAAAAAGTTTGTGGTGAAACCGAGTCCTTAAAGTCCTACTTATATTTCCTCACCTCATTTTTTGCAACGCTCTCAAGATGCACCTCATCAGGACCATCGGCAAGCCGCAAAGTGCGTGCATAAATCCAAAAAGTCGAGAGCGGAAAATCTTCGCAAACACCGCCGCCGCCGTGTGTTTGGATAGCGCGATCAATCACTTTGAGAGCCATTTGCGGTGCAACAGCTTTAATCATTGCAATTTCGTTACGAGCGGTTTTATTGTCAAATTCGTCCATCATCCACGCAGTTTTCAGCACCAAAAGCCGCGCTTGGTCAATCTCCAATCTTGATTCGGCAATCCAGTTGCGGACAACGCCCTGATTAATGATCGGTTTTCCAAAAGCAACGCGGGAATTTGCCCGTTTTATCATCAGTTCGAGTGCACGTTCCGCTACGCCAATCAAGCGCATACAATGATGAACACGACCGGGACCAAGCCGACCTTGCGCAATCTCAAATCCGCGACCTTCGCCCAAAAGCAAGTTTGAAACAGGAACGCGAACATTAGTAAAAGTTACTTCGGAGTGACCATTCGGAGCATCATCAAAGCCGAAAACCTGCAAATTTCGCTCTACTTTTACGCCTTCGGCATCCATCGGAACGAGAATCATTGATTGCTGTTTATGGATTTCGGCAGTTTCATCGGTTTTACCCATAAAAATTGCCAGTTTGCAACGTGCATCTCCCGCTCCGGTTGACCACCATTTGCGTCCGTTCAGAACATAAAAATCCCCATCCCGCTTGATTGAGCCTTGAATATTAGTGGCATCGGACGAAGCAACTTCGGGTTCGGTCATAGAAAAACACGAACGAATTTCACCATTGAGCAACGGTTTCAGCCACGTTTCTTTTTGTTCCGCTGTGCCGTAACGCTCCAAAACTTCCATATTTCCCGTATCGGGTGCAGAACAATTAAAAACTTCGCTCGCCCAGGTAACTCTCCCCATTATTTCGGCAAGCGGCGCGTATTCAAGATTGGTTAACCCCGAAACTTCCGGCAAAAAAAGATTCCATAAACCTTCGGCTTTCGCTTTAGCTTTCAAATCTTCGATTAATTGCAAAGGCTGCCATCTGTCACCCGAATTGACTTCCTCCTGAAAGGCTTTTTCATTCGGGTAAATATTTGCATCCATAAACGTTTGCAACCGTTTTAGTAATTCTTTAGTTTTGTCTGAATAATTGAAATCCATAGTTTTAGCGAAAGATTAACATAACTTGAAAAAAATAAGAATTTACTCCTTTAAAAAATAAAATGGTCAAGTTTGAATTCAAAATTCAAACTTGACCATTAACTACCAACTACTGACTACTACTTTTTACCGAGTTCTTTAAGTCTTTCAACCACTTCATCAATCAGCCATTTCGGAGTAGATGCGCCAGCCGTTACCCCAACTTTTTCGACTCCTTTCAAATCAGCCGGATTTATTTCGAGAGGCGTTTCGATCAGAAAGCTTTTTTCGCATTGTTCTTTGCAAACTGCCAGTAATTTTCGGCTGTTCGACGAATGCGTTCCGCCAATGACATAAAACGCCTCAACTTCACCGGCTAAAGCGCGAGCCGCATCCTGACGATCACGGGTTGCCGAACAAATCGTGTTGACAACCTGCACTTCATCATCAGTTTTTCCTTTGACCGCTTCGGCTGTATCAAGAAAAGTTTTCAATTTAATTGTAGTTTGTGAAACAACTAAAGGATTATTCAGTTGAGGCAAATTTGCCACTTCGCTTTCATCGTTAATTACAAAAGCGTGATCCGGCGCATAGCCCTTAACTCCAATCATTTCAGGGTGTTCAGGGTTTCCAACAACGATCACGTGACGATTTTCGGCAGCGGCACGGGCGGCAAGTTTTTGGACACGGGTCACAAACGGACAGGTTGCGTCAACTACTTTCGAGGCTTTTTCCTCTAGTTCGCGTTGAACCTCCGGCGTGACTCCGTGAGCGCGAATGACTGCCGTTTCGCCTCGTTTGATTTGCACCGGTTCGGAAATAACAGTAACACCGTGTGTTCCTAACCGCTGCATTTCCTGATCGTTATGAATCAGCGGTCCGAGCGTGCGAACGGTGTCGCCTTCGCCTAAAGCCTCTTCGACCATATCAACCGCCCGTTCAACTCCAAAACAAAAACCAAATTCGTCAGCTAATAAAACTTGCATAGTTTTTACTGCTCCTTTCTGAGCCATCCACATTTTAACAAACGAATAACTCAGATGCGAAGTTCAAAACTATATTTTTTTATAAAGTTTTGGGATTTAAAGCAAAAAAGTGAAACCAAAATTTCTTTCGGCTTCACCTTTTATTGAGATAGACAGAAAAAATGAAATGATTTATTTAGCTCAGGAAATTAATCCCATTTGCAACCAAATGCGGTCGTTGAAGCTTTAGCTGCATCAAGTGCTGTTTTGCAAGCGGCTGACAAACCAGCTTTGGTGGTTGGGTTAGCTGCGGCATCTTTCCAAGCCTTTCTTGATTGATCTAAAGCTGATTTAACTGCACCGCGTTGTGCTTCAGGCATTTTATCCATGATGCAGGCTTCATATTTTGCAATATAGGTGTCGCATTCAGGAACGCCGATTTTATCACCGCCGGCAGTTTCTTTACCATCTGCCGGTTTGTTGGCTTCAGAAGTTTTATTGTCAGCCGGTTTGTTTTCTGCTGGTTTGTTTTCAGCAGGTTTATTTTCTGCCGGTTTATTTTCAGCAGGTTTGTTGGTGGTTGTGTTATTTGCAGGTTTATTATCGGTAGTTGCTCCACCGCCGCAAGCCATTAAACCAATTGAAAGTGCAAATAATGCAAAAAATAAAATAACTCTGTTTATTGTAAACATTTAATATCTCCTAGGATTTGATTTTTCTAATTAGAACTCTATATTCAAAAAGGATTTTAGCCTATTTTTTTTATTTGTCACTACCCAAATGGGTAGTAATTTCTCTTATTTTTTATTGCTTAAAAATTTATTTATCGAATCGGTTCGCGCAAAACTATTTCTGCAGTTTTTTCGGCTAATTCGGCAGCTTCCGGTTGAGTTTTTTTCAAAGCGGCAATTTGCATTAAAGCCTCGCCTGTCCGCGAGAGCAAGCGCACGAGATCGCCCTCTTCCGCTTTGGTGCGCGAAACAAGCTCGTCCCAATCCATTCCTTTGACCCAGGCTTCCGCTGTTGCAATGGCGGAATAATTCATTTCGGGTGCGGGTTCAACTCCGTTTTTCCATTCAACTGTTGCTACATCAAAAGCAATTTGCTCAAATTTATCAAGGATTTCCAAGATTTTATCCGATAAATAAAGTTCACCGTAACTGCGGTCAGGATCAGAGGCTAATCCAGCCATTAAACCCGCAATTTGAGGAGGTTCGGCATTATGAAAAAAGCCGTGGCGCAATGCTTCGCCAACCAACAGCGGTCTGTCAACCCGAACATCCGCCAGCCATTTCCCTGCTTCGGTGACTTTTTGGGTTGGAAAATCCAGATAGCCGAAGTGATGCAAAATTTTGGCGCGGCGTTCAAACGGCAGCCAAACTCCGCTGCGTAAAAACTCAATATCACGTTCGGTGCGCTCCAAAAATTCAACTTCGTTCCACGTTTCCCACAGCTGAGATTCGATTTCGTTATTTGGCGCAACCAACATCAGCATCGAATCAATAATAGCAGTTGCGTCTTCGTTATCGCCAGATTTATGAATGTATTTCGGCTCGTCAAGCGGCAGATTTTTGCCTTCGTGGATTTCATAAAAAGCCTTTTCGACGGATGCCTCATTAAGCGGATATGTCTTTGCATAGACACGACTTACACGGTTCAAAGCAAATGAAGTTCCTCCACCGTCCTCTTTCATCGCGGTTACTTTTTCGCCGTAAACATCCAAAACCAAAAAGAATCTTTTGCCACTTCGACCTTGCGAAACGATTCTGCCTTGGGTGACATTTTCGCGTAACCAATTAGACCGAATTTCCACCCGCAGCATCGGAACTTTTTCATTAAGGCGATTTTTGGCACTCGTCAAACGCTCAAACCCGCGTGCATCTTCAACAGTTACATTATTTGGCAAATTTGCGGCAAGCTGAATTTTTCGTTTTTCGCAATCGGCTTCCAATTTGGCAATTTGCCGTGCAGTTTCCCGAAAAGCAAAACTTTTTTCGGCAATATCGCGGACTTGCGAAAAACTTTTGAAAGCATCCAGCAAATTTAAAAGACTGGTGTAAGTTGCTCGAAATTGTGAGCTTAGCGCATCAGGTGGAGATTTTAAGAGTGCGGCGATCCGTTTCGGATTTTGAAAATTTGAAGGCGCAAGCACCACAAAACCGACATTATCCTTGCCCCGTCTGCCTGCGCGTCCGGTCATTTGCTGTAATTCCGAAGTTTGCAAAGGTCGCCAGCCGTCATTTCCGCGTGTGTCGGCAAAGGTCAAGACCACGGTTCGAGCCGGAAAATCAACGCCTGCCGCCACGGTCGAAGTCGCAAAGATTGCATCCAGCAAGCCTTTTGCCATCATTTTTTCGACCAACAATTTCCAGGCTGGAATATGTCCGGCGTGATGCGAAGCAACTCCGCCGCGAATCAGTAGATTTTTGTGTTTGTGTTTGGAGATTTCGGGATTGTCTTTAACATATTCATCATAAAGACTTTGACGTTTTTCGCGCCGGTCATCCATGACACCTTTTTTGGTTGCCAGAGCAACTTCCGTCGCGGCTTCGTCACAACGGCGGCGCGTGGGCAAAAACAATATTGCGGGCAAAAGATTGTAGCTTCGCAAACTTTTAATTAAATCAGGAGGTGGAATTTCGGTAACTTTTTGATTCATCTGCGATTATTTTAACGCAAAGTCGCAAAGACGCGAAGACGCAAAGATTTTTATGTAAATTTCTTTTGCAGTTTTTGTGGGCAGATTAAACCGAATTTACTTAAAAATTTCCTTTGGTAAATCGTTTCTCGAAAAATAGAAAGGCTCGTAATTTTTTTCCGATTCGCGGTCAACGTATTTGAAGGGAACGCTGATATTCCAATAATTTTTCCTTCCATTAAAAACCGCATAAGATTCATTAAAATATTTTAACGGAACGGCAAAATAAATTGAGTTCCCGCCCGATAAAATTGAGGTTTTCGGAACTTTTTCTGTGATATTTTTTGTTGCGGGATTAAATCCCATTGACATATAACTTGTCCTTACAGTTGAATCAAGTTTGAAAACCACTAAAACTTTTGCCTCATTTTCCAGTTTTTCTGGGCTTTCTATTGTTGGAACAAAAATCGGACAGGTCGAATTATTAACTAATCGAAACCAAACTAATTTTTCTTTTTTCTTACTTTTTTTATTTTCGTAATTTGGAGCAAAATCTTCTTCGGTTTTCACAAATTCCAAATAATGAAAAGGACTGGTTTCATCTACTCTTTGGCAACCTGCATTTGTTTTTGGCAAAAGAGTTACAGATTCAATGCAAGAAACATTAAGTTGAAATGGTCTTGAGTTCATATGCCCAAAACCATTATCAGTCAAGAACTTTCCGACAAAGATTCCTTCAAGCATATTATACTCAATACTTTTTTCACGATTTACTAAAATTGTTTTTGTTTTTTTGTCCCCACAAGATTCATATTTTTCAAATTCAACCCAAATTTGTCCGTAGTTTTCTGAGCAAGATTGACTTCCTAAGTGTGAAGCCTCAAATCCTGAAATATATTCACCGGAAATTCTAACTATTTTGTCTTTGTAAGGACTTGGATTCTTTATAATCTCGCAATAATCAACCAAAGGAATTTTGTCTAAATTCTTGTTTAACTCTTGTGCAGAGAGAGAAAAGCAATACAAATCAGCTAATAGAAATATAAATAGAAGTTTTTTCATAAAATTTTAGACAAGAATTTTGTAAAGAAGTTCCGATAAATTTCAGAAATAATCAAAAGTATTTTAACGAAAAGAAATAAAGATCCAAAGGGTTTGTATCAGGACTTTTGAAAATCATTCACCACAACTTTTCCTTTATTCACACAAAACTTTCCCTCGTTCACCATTTTTCTATTTACAATAAATCATTCAATCTCTGATACTTACCACAACTCAGGAGAAATTTTATGAATCAATCCAAAATTGAAAAAGAAGTTCGTTTTTTGAAAATATATGCAGGGGTTACGACACTTTTAGTTTTTGTCCTTTTGTTAACCGCTTTCACATTTAGTAAAAATGCAAGTTTTGATGAGATTGATGTTAAGCGGATCAATGTCAAAGACGATGACGGAAAATTACGAATGGTAATTTCCAATAAAGACCGCCAACATTACGGCATCAGCGATGGAAAACCAATTGAGCGAAAAAATGGCAGACCAACTCCCGGAATTATTTTCTTTAATGATTTAGGCGATGAAATGGGTGGGCTGGTAATTGGTAATAATGGCGGAAAAGGTCACTTCGGTTCTTTTACATTTGACAAAGTGCAGGGTGATCAAACCATCGGTTTTCGCCATTTAGAAGGCAATGATGGACATTACGAAAGCGGTTTAGCAATTTGGCAGCAGCCTAACATTCGCGCTTCAGAACTTAACCCTAAATTTGATGCACTGAACAAAATAACCGATAAAGAGGAAAGAAAATCCGCAATTCAAAAGATGTTGGATAACGGAGAACTAACAACTACCCGATTATTTATTGGTAAAACACGGGATGATGATGCGAGTGTGCTGAGAATGTCTGACATCAAAGGAAGAACTCGGATTGAAATGTCAGTCGCCCCGAACGGTAATCCTAAATTAAATTTCTTAGACGAAAACGGCAAAGTGATTTATAGTCTTCCCGAAGATGCAAAAAAATAATCAGAATTGGGCAGAAAAAATCCGGTCAACTCAATTCCTGAAACATGTAGCTTTCTTTGGCTTAGGCTGTTTGAGTTGGCTTGGATTTTCTTATCTTTTTGTTCTCTACTCAAAAATTCCGAAAGGTCGCTCAATTTATGATTTTCCTTGGAGTTATGACGCTCCAATTTGGAGTTTCGGATTCTGTTTGGTCGGAGCGTGTCTGACTATTTTTACAAAATGGGCATTTGAACTCTTAACGGAAAAATCCAAAAATATTTTTCGGGATTTTGTCATTTTACTTTGTTTAATTCCTATAAATTCACTGCTCATTACAGCATTCACAATTCTGGTTTTGGGAATAACAAATTCAGGCGGAGAAAGACCTGTCGAATGGGATTGGGTAATGGGTTTTCTAAGCGAATTCATTTCACAAACTTTTGTGGTAATGACCTGCATCGGCTATTTTTACTTGAACCTTGTAAATCAAACAAAAGAAAGATTGCAGCAAGCACAGGAAGCAAAAACTGCGATGGAACTAAAGACTTTGCAGCAAAACATTGAGCCGCATTTTTTGTTTAATAATTTGAATGTTTTATCCTCGCTGATCGAATCAAATCCTGCCAAAGCAAACGATTTTTTGAGTAAATTATCCGAGCTTTACCGTTATATTTTGCAGACTCAAACAATGGAAGTTGTGCCGATCAAAGACGAATTGACCTTTGCCGAAAATTACGTTTATTTGTTGCAGGAGCGTTTCGGAGATGCTTATAATTTTTCCTGGGAAGTGCCGGAAAATAAATTGAACGGGCAAAAGATCGTGCCTGTCGCATTACAAACTTTGATTGAAAATGCGGTCAAACACAACGCCGGAAATGCCAAAGAACCGCTGCAGATTTCAATCAAATTAGACGAAAATTTTGTGACGGTTGAAAATGATTTACGCGAAAAATTACAGACCCGCATCACCAGTCAAACAGGTTTGCAAAATCTGAAAAAACGCTATGCTTTTTTGACTGATACGCAAATTGAAATCGTGCAGAATTCCGAATCATTTACAGTTAAACTGCCTCTAATCCAGACACAGGCAGAAACACGCGCGTAAGCAAGTGTGTCCACATTTTTGAAAACACGCTCCCTAACAGTCGCGTTTCCGCCATCAATTATATGAAAGTTGTAATCATCGAAGACGAACCTCCCGCACGCGAAAAGCTCGCCAAATTTATTGGGCGTTATGATAGAAAAATTGAGATTACGGCTCAAATCGAAAGCGTCAGAGATACAATTGATTTTCTTGATAAAAGTCCGCTGCCTGACCTTATTTTTGCGGATATTGAATTGTTGGATGGAAATGTTTTTCGGGTTTTTGAAGATTGCAAAATAACTTGTCCGATAATTTTTACCACGGCTTACGACCAATTTTTGCTCCAAGCCTTTGAACAAAACGGAATTGCCTATTTGCTGAAACCTTTTGATTTTCAAAAATTTACCGTTGCCATGCAAAAATTTGAAACGCTCAGAAATAATTTTGCTCCGGCAAATAACGACTTTTGGCACGAAATTCAGACAAACTTTTATCAGCCGAAATACAAAGAACGCTTTGTCATCAAAACTCCGAAAGGCATCCAACTGCTTGAAACCAAACAAATTGCGTTTATCCAAATGCAGAACGAAATTCCTTTCGCCTTTGACGCAACGGGCAACAAATTTCCCTTGAACGATTCGTTGACCATGCTTGAAAAACTGCTTGATTCAAAACAATTTTTCCGCCTCAATCGGAGCGAAATCGTCAATCTGAATTTTATCGAAAATCTCAAACCCGATTTTCAAGACAGATTAGTAGTCAGTTTGCGGAATTTGAAAGTCAAACTTGTTTCCAGCATCAACCGCACACCTGAATTGCGTAAATGGCTGGAAAATCAGTAAACATAAGTTTTTTTTTAGTTAATAAATTTCAATGCCCCTTTTCTCAATAGTTTCTCGTTTACATTTACAGATTAGTTAAATCAGGTAAATTTTATGGCATATTTTTTTATTGAGATGGGACAAGGGATAGCCGCTATTGGTGATTTGAAGGTTACAACTTCAACTTTGCATTCCTGCACCTTTATTGCGGGTTATAATGAAGGGACAAAACGTCGAGGCGCATTTCATTATCCAGCTAACGGACTTAACTCAGATAAAACTAAGGGAGATCTGTCAGCGTGGCTGAAAGATATTAATCCGACAGATATTATTTCAGTTTGCGGAATGTCTATAGAAGACGAGGATTATTGGAGTTTATATCAATGGTTGCCGGGAACTTCCGATCCGCCGGAAAAAGCAAACGGGGCAGCAATGCAATTAACACCAAAATTCCAAGTCTTTACAAATGATGAAGTTAGAAATATAACCAGAGAAACCAAAATAGAAGCTCAAAAACAAACGGCTGGAGTATATTCAAAAGACGGTCTGGTCTATACATTGTATGGCGAGAATGATTTCAAAATAAAACTTCCAACTTGGAGTGAGTTTTTTGGTAATGATTTTTAAAATCTGCAAAATAAGATTTTACTCAAACAAACCTCGCTCTTTTCCTTTCTCTTGAAATTACTTCGCATCGGTGCATTTTATTCATCCGAAATGTTTCTTTGTTTGGTTGAGCGAACCCGCAAAATATAAACTTTTTCCCCTTGGACCGAAAATAAAATTCGATAAGTGTGAGGCTTTTTGCCATAAATCAACTGACGCACAATTACATCAAATGCTTCACTTTCGGGGCTGGTGGCACACCTTTCGGGAAACTTTGAAAGTGATGTGACAGCCTGACTAATTCCCCACAGCCATTTTTCTGCAACGTTTGGATAATTTTCCAAAAACCAAGTGTTAGTCTCAAAAATGTCGGCTTTGGCTGATGGCGTAATAATGACTTGATACTGCACTACGAAACCTCGCTGACATTTTGCAAAAGTCCGGCAAAAACTTTCTCGGCAGGTTCACCTTTTCCGGCTTTCATTTCGGCAATAGCAGGTTTTAAGGCTTCGATTGTTTCGAGTTTTTCGGAAATCTCCAAAAGCTTTTGATAACTTTCCGCATCCTGCACGACCAATTCCGCTTTACCGTTAATTGTTAGAATGATTGGCTTGCCTGTTTCCTTTAACTGTTCAATAAATTCGCTAGTATTGCGTTTAAAATTTGAAAGCGAGTTAATTTCTTCTTTTAGATTTATCATTTGACCACCTCTGCATCAAATTTAATGCAAATATGATGCGATGTCAAAACTTTTACTCAAACAAACCTCGCTCTTTTCCTTTCTCCTGAAACTGTCTCGCATCAGTGCGTTTTTGTGAGATATATTCTTCGGTAGTATTGCGCGTAACTACTTCATATAACACGGCTTGTTTATCATCTTTTTTCCGCAAAATCCGCCCAAGACGCTGAATATGTTCGCGGGAAGAACCGCTTCCCGACAAAATTATAGCAACGGAAGCATCGGGAATATTAACGCCTTCATTCAAAACTTTTGAAGTTGCCAAAGCCAAAACATCACCATTGTTGAACGCATCAAGCCAGAATTTGCGTTCTTTGACGTTGGTTTCGTGCGTGATTGCAGGAACGAGATAGTCGTTGGAAATGCGGTAAACCATTTCGTTTTCGGCGGTAAAAATCAGAACTTTGTCGTGGCGATGGCGAATCAATAAATCTTGCAAAACGTGGAGTTTAGCTTCCGTGCCGAGCGCGATTTTTTTGTAATTGCGATAGGCTTTCATCGCCCGTCTGCCGTCTTCGCTTCTCGCACTTTGAATCAAGAATAAACGCCAGCCTTCTTGTCCATAAGGCAGGTTCATTTTGCGGCGGAAATTGGTGTAGATTTCGCGTTCCGCTTGATATTGTTGGCGTTCTTCTTCGGTCAAATCAACTTCAACACGTTCCAGAGTGTAATCTGCCAAATATTCACCGGCAATTTGCTGCGCTTCGAGCCGATAAACGGTTTTGCCAACAAGTCTTTCGAGTTCGCTTTCGCCTCCGTCCGTGCGTTCGGGTGTCGCGGTTAAACCTAAGCGAAAAGGGGCGATAGCGAATTCGGCAGCGTATTTGTAGCCTTCACTCGGTAGGTGATGTGCTTCATCGAAAATTACTAAACCAAATTGATTTCCTAGTCTCTCCTGATGCCGAAAAGCCGAAGCGTAAGTCGTGACGGTAATCGCTCCGATTTCGTAAAATCCGCCACCGATCAAACCGATTTCGGCGTTAAAAGTTGAGAGCAAAAGATCATACCATTGATTCATTAAGTCAATAGTTGGAACAATTACCAGCGTTTGCCTCCCGCACATTTCAATCGCCATCGTTGCAACGTGCGTTTTGCCCGCGCCGGTCGGGAGAACAATCACGCCGCAACGTTCATATTTGCGCCAGTTTTCAATGGATTCAGTTTGATAAAGTCGCGGTTCGAGATGATATTTCTGCTTAAAATCAAATTTTGCGTATTCGTTTGCTTCGTCTGTGTAAGGCGTTTTGTTGCGGATAAAATCTTTAATAATATGACGATAGCAAAACGCAGGCGCACGAAATTGCCGCGTCCGATTGTCCCAAACAAAAGCATTCGGAACGGAATCGTTTTCGGTTGCTCCTTCCAGAGTTAGTGTGCCTGAATCGAATTTGAGTGTGAACATTGATTCATTGTTTATCTTTTAGTCCGCCGAAGCAAGTCTGGAAAACCGCCGATTTGAAAACGGAAAATCCATTCCCATTAAAAACGCAGCAATAAATCCGAAAGCTAACGCGAATAGAAAAGTTAAGTAAAAGCTATCAAATGCAGGTTTTACGGCTTCGTATTTTATCGTGGTGAAGATTATTCCACTCGCAACAAAAGCGATTGCCAACCATTGATAAAGTCGTAATCCATAATAAATCGGTGTTTGCGGCTCGCCCCGGTAATGTTCTTCGACAAAGCGGCTTAATCCGGTCAAAATTAAATATAAGCCAACAATCATCGGCATTGAAACGCCCCGATACCAGAGCGCACTTAAAATAAAACCGATGATAAAACACGACAAAACCGAATATAATTGAGTATTATGCAGCGGCAAATCGCCCATATTTGAAATAACCAAAACTCTTGAACGCGGATGATAATAGCAAATTCCGATTTCGGAAGATGTTTCTTTGCCATGACAGCAGCCTTGCACCCAACATCTGAAACGTCCCGAACCTTGCACCCACGGCGCGGCAACGGTAAATGCTCCAAACAAAAGCCATAAGTCTACGTTGAAAAACTTTGAGACCAATAAAATTCCCAAGAAACCGCCGATGAAACCGCCAAAAAAGCCGAATGGTCTTGATAGTTTGGCGGAACCTTCGATGATTTGCGCCCAAAGTCCCGCCACGATTATCGAACAGATACAAATCAGAAAAACTCCAATTGGCTGATTGGTTAAAAAAGAAGTAATAAAAACTCCCGCAAATCCCGCGATTCCCGGAAAAATTGCGTGATTGATAATTCGCATTTTGCCTAGATAAAATTCCTGATAAGAATTTGCCAGCCATTCGCTTTTTGTTCTCAACCAATTCCAAACCAGTTCGTAATTAACTGAAAAATAAAATAAAACCCATCCCGCGAAAACATCCGACAACGAGTGCATTCCGGTTGTAATACAGCTTGCGGAAATAATGACAGCGAAAAAATAAAATAGTTTTTCCTGCTTCGGAAAAGTTTTTGCATAAAAGTAAGCCGCGAAAAATGCCCACGCAACGTGAAAAGAAGGAAATGCCCCGGCAGGCGAAGTCCATTCTCTTTCCAGAGTCAATAATTGTCCGAAATAATCGTCAGAATTAAAGGGTTTATAAGATGCTATCAACGGCAGAAAAAATTGGAGCAGTAATCCGACTGAATTCATTAAAAATCCGGCAATTGTTGCTTTTCGGAGAATTTTAGTATTTTGGATGAAAAACGGAAGAAATATTACAAACGGGTAAGCTAAAAGATAAATAATTTCGGTAAACGCCAAAACGGGAATTTTATCTTCAAATGAAAAATAAGTTTCGATGGCTTTCGTTGGAATTCCGTTAAAGGTTATCAATTCGTATAAAATCAGCCACGGCAACAGCACCAACAAAGCAAACGACCATTGCTCCCAACAGGTTGATTGCTTGTCAATATCAGGCGGAATTGAGATTAACGGACGATAGTTTTCAGGCTTAAAAATCGTTTCAATTGCCTCTTTTTCGTAACCCAAAACCAAAGCGGTCATCCCCAAAATGAATGACGGTGAGACAAGCCACAGACCGCTTGCCGAGCCTGAATAAATTGACAAACCGATGCTCACAATTCCCGCGCCGATATAAATCGGATGCGATAAAAATCGGTAAATCCCTTGTGTAACAAAGATTTTCGGCGGATAGGCATTCATCGGTAAACCTTTGCCGTAAATCCACAAATCCAACATTCCCCACACGATCAAAGCCAATCCGCCAACCGAAATAATCAATCCGCCGAAAAAATGATGCACGGCGGGCAATTTGATAAATTCTTCAGTGTTTATTGCCCATTGCCACAACGCAACAGGAACTAAAAGGACAAACAAACTGCCATAAAGAATTTTGCCGAGGACGTTAGATTTTTTCATTCCCAAATAACTATTTCGTGCATTGCCCAACCGCTTTTGATTGAATTTTCTGCGTTTTTATCTACCAACACGCCTTTGCTTCGCCACTTGCATTCAAAGGTTGAAAGCATTTTAAGCGGAAATCTTTTGATGAGCCAATGCAGATTTTTAAAAACGGTATCTAATAAACTGCCTTTTCTCAGTTCCAGACTTTCAGTTAGTTTTAATTCCAAATTGGCATCATAAATCTGAATTGATTCTTCGGAAATATCAACATTTTCATATTTTACGCCGTTCAGATAAACCACTTTGAGAGGAATTTCGCCTTGCCATTCGATCCAAACGATTGATGTTTCATCTGCCGTAAAACGTCCCCAACGAAGAGTTTCAAAAGGCAGATTTTGCGGATCAATTTCCAAATCCAGCTTTTCGGCATAGCCTAAACCTTCAATCAATCTTTCGCCTAACTGCACTTTTGTTTTGGTCAAAGGCTGAAAACACGACCAATTTATGAATCTTTCATCTTCTTGAAGGAGTTTTTCTTCGACCGAAGATTGCAGCGAATTCCATTCTCCATCAATTTTCAGCGATTGATGCGTCCATTTGAGCTGTGGATAAGTCCATTCAGGAAACGGACTTTTTTTGATAGAATAATCCGCTTTGAATTCATCTTTTAAGGCATCGTAAAAAAGAAAGTTTGAGTAATTAAAACTGAATTTTCGCCATTTCACGATTCCGATATAGCCGATGAAAATATTGCCATTTTCATCAATGCAATCCATGTAAAATTTTGAAACAGAGAGTTTGCTCAGTTTTATTTCCCCCTTTGCAGGTTAATACGACCGATTCAGATTTGGGTATGAAAATTTGCTACGCTTTTTCGATTTTTGATAATTTTCTAACATCAATTGAGATTTTTTCACCGCTTTCGACTTCGTTATAAATACTGGTGAACTTATAGCCGTGTTTAATTTCATTTGGTTTATATGAAGTTCTTGTGTGAACAACCTGCGCGTAAGTTTCATCCATTCCCGAAAGTAAAATCGCAAATTCGGCATCGGAATTGTGAAAATCTTCCTCAGTCATTCCAAACATCGGACTGTTTTCGTCAATCGGATGAACCAGCGTCCACGAAAGAGGCAGAAAAACTACCTGATCACGTTCAAGTTCCAACATATCAAAACGCCGGTTTTTCTTGCCGTTTTCATCAACTAAGCGGGAAAACATTATTTTGGCTTCGACCTCGATCATCTGATTGTTGCGCGAATTGACGAGGCGCATCATAAAAGCAGTTTTGTCTTGGTAAGGAGCGATGAGAGCATGATCGCTGAATAAGATTTTGGCAGTCGGGCGTGCGAAACGGGCAAAAACGATTCCGGTAACCAGTGCCGTCATAATCATTGAATAATATGATTCAATCGTGACAAGCAAATTCGTTATGATTCCGACCGGATGGATCGTTCCATAGCCAATTGTCGCAAATGTCTGCACACTAAAGAAAAACCCGCGTAAGAAAAGATTTTCAGTTGGAGTTGAAGATGTATCGATCAAAGTTCCCTCGCCGAGAATTCCGTAAAAAAAACCAAAAACCAGATTGCTCAGAAAATAAATTAAAAGAGTTGCCGTGATGAAACGAGTCCAGCTCATCGTCAGCAAAAAATGATATGGATTAAGAAGTGCAAAAAGTTTTAATCCGGTTCGCTCAACATTAAAAGAGCCGTCACGATTCAGCAGACGCTCACGACTCTCACGCGCAACCTTTTCGCCAAAGCCTAGATCTCTGTCTTGCGCCTTTTCAAAAGCACGCATCGTAAATTTGATGTTAGACTGTTCCTGCATTTTATGTTTTTATTAACCTGTCAGCCGCAGCTTCGCCAGTTTCAATTGCACCTTCCATAAATCCTTGCCAATCATCTGAAAGGTGTTCACCGGCAAATAAAACTTTACCGTGCGGTTTGAGCAAATACGGACGAACTCCAAACCATTGTCCCGGACGATAAAGTGCGTATGCACCTTTGGTAAATTCGTCACGCTGCCAGGCATACGAAGCAATTCCACGAGCCAAAGCAGGCGCATTTTGATTAAACGGAATCAAGTCTCGGGTGATAATTTCCATTCGTCGTTTGTCGTCCTGCGAAGCCAAAACATCCGCCTTATCACCAATCGCATAAGCGGTCAAAATCCCCTGTTTACCGGTTTGTTTTTGGGTGCTGTGAAAATAATAATGCGATGTAGCATCTGTCACCATCGAAAAATTATCAGCCTCCCAAAATCGTTCATCATACAAAACAGAATTTTTGATGATACGAGCGTAAATCAAACTTTCAGCCGCTTTTTGCTGAACGGCAGGAAGTTCAGGCATAAATTTTATCTTTTGCAAACTTGCTGTCGGAACAGTGCAAATGCACGCATCAGCATTGAATTTACCATTATTAGTTTTAACCGTAACCAGTCCCTTTGATTGAATAACCGTTTCAACCAAAGTATTTAATTTTATATTTTCTGCACCGATTCTTTTAACAAATTCTTCAGCCAAACGCGAATTTCCGCCAGTTATCTTGAAATCCATTTCGTTGAATTCTCCCGAAACTGCGTATTCGCCGGCTGCGGCGTAACCTGAAACAAAACGGATGTCTTCGCCAAAATCAGTGCTGTCAGCCAAATCACGTAAACGCAATTCTTCATCCGACAAACCGAGATTTTTCAAAACCGTCCACCAATCCTGTTTATCCATTAAACGCAATTTTGCATCAGAATAATTATCTAAACTCTTGAGAAATTTATCTAATTTATTTTTGGAAGTTTCGGATAAACCCCAGGTTTTCGGACGTGAAACTTTTCCGTTTTGCATTAGAGAATCGGCAAAACGATGTTCCTGCAATGGCAGACTAAAATCTTTGCAAAGGGCAATAATTCGCTCGTGATGCTCACCAACCCATTCTGCCCCGAGTTCACAGATCAAATTCGAATTTTCGGGAATTCTATGTGAAAAAACTCGTCCGCCAAATCTTGAACGAGCCTCTAAAACTGTCACATCCCAACCTGCATTTTTTAGCTTAAAAGCCCCCGCCAATCCCGAAAAGCCTGCTCCTATAATGACACAGTGTTTTTTCTTGCGTTGAGCAAAAACACCTTTAGCCGAAAGGACTGTCCCAAGAGCGGCAAAACCCGAAATTTTGAGAAACTCACGTCTGTTCATCTTTTCCGAAAACATTTAAGCACCTTATATTTTATGAAAATTTTAGTAGAAATGTTAGTAGCGATTATTTCACAAAATAAATTTCAAGTCGCTGATTTTTGTTCGGATTCGATAAAAAAAGGGTATTTTTGTAATACCCTTGTGTCATCTAAAATAAGTAATAAGACACATTTAATACATTCTAAACTGGCGTATTAAATCATAATAGTGAGCGGTAGCGAACTTCGTTAAACTCACTCAACCCAATAATTAACAATGCTCACTACCGCTCGCTATACTGATATTTCGTTCATTTTACTTTTCAACAAATATGTCTGACTACTTATTTTCGATTATTTTTCTTTTAATAATTTATCCAGCAGCAGATTTGAGATTTTTTCCTGCACGCTGTTCATCCGCAATCTGTCGTTCAAATTCTTAAAGTCAACGAAATCAAGATTTTGGTCTTGATTAAAGCATGAGAAAATAAAGACTTCTTCGCCGGTGTGCGGGTTGACGTGGCGTTGCAGACATTGAGCGCAAACCTCTTTCATCATACATTGCATCGGGCTGTTGATTGAGCCAATGGCGATATGATTTTCTTTGAGATATGGTTTCAAAGTCATGTAGCGAGCCTCCTTGACACCGTTCATCATCCGGTCTGAACCAATGGCAATAATGCGGTCAACATCAGAAAGTTTGACAGTTTGTTCGCCAAGCCTTCCTTCGGCGTAAGCAATCATCGCTTGAACGATATTTCCTCTGAAATGAGCATCTTGCGGACGCTGTGGAACAATTTCATCTCCAAAATCGGTTGCCCAGATTACTTGATCAACGGCGTTTTCAATTTCTTCACGTTTGTAAAGATCCGCCCCGTTTTTGTAACCCGCGAAATAAATGACTTTGTTGCCGTTATCGCGCATGGCTTTGGCGATGGAGAATAGAACTGCATTTCCAAGTCCACCACCAGCCAACAAAACGGTTTCATTTTCGGGAATTTCGGTTGGCGTTCCGGTTGGTCCCATGACCAAAACTTCTTCGCCTTCTTTGAGCATTGAACAAAGCCGCGAAGACGTTCCCATTTCCAGAACGATCATCGAAAGCAAACCTTTTTCCTTGTCCGTCCACGCGCCTGTCAGAGCTAACCCTTCCATCATCAACTTTTTACCACCGACCACGGGAGCAGTCGTTTCAAAGTTTTGCAGACGATAGAATTGTCCCGGCTCAAATTTTCGGGCTTGCAACGGAGCTTTGACAATAACATCAACAATTGTTGGAGTTAAGCGGTCAATTTTAACGACGGTTGCCCGTAACTGTTCGTCCAAAGCAGCTTCCAGTTTGTCGTAAATCGCGTCCTTTTCTTCCTGCGAAAGCAAGCCTTTTTCGGCAACCTCATCAGCAAAAAGTTCGGCTACTTTTGAGTAACCGTGTTTAGCGGAAGCCATTGCTTTGACGACGTTTCCGGCATATTGCGGGTGGTTGTCGCCGTAATATGAAATGAATTTTCCGTCGTGTTCGTAAGAAGTGAAAAAGCCTGTTTCGCCTGTTTCGACAGCCGAAATATGAAGCTTTCCGTCACCGTTTTTGGCAACTTTGAACGGTTCAAAAAACTGATTCCATTTGTCTAATTTGAAAGTTCCCGGATTTTCTTTTTCGTAAATGACATTGGGTGCAGTTCCCGCCGCAACGCAAACCGTTTTTGCGCCTAATCGAATTGTTTCGCCCGAATTTGAGAATTTACCGGTTTCGGCATCGTAGTTTTGGCGTTCAAAAATCAATTCTTTGACTGCGCCGTGTTCGTCCGCAACCGCTTCAATCGGATTCATCAATTCAATAAAGTTGATGCCTTCTTCGAGTGCTTTTTCAACTTCTTCGTGGTTTAAACGATATGCCGGAGAATCTTGCAAACGCTTTCTATACACAAGACTTACACCACCCCAGCTTCTGACCAGCGGCACAAAATCCGGTTCTTCTCCGGCGGCTTTGGCGCGTTCGCGTTCTTCACGAATTTCTTTCCCGTGTTCCAAAAACTCCTGTAAAACGCGGTGTTCTTCTTCGTCAAAACGATTCCAAACCGCTTCTTCGCCAAATTCAGCAACCAGCGTTTCGTAATTCGCCAGCATTTTTTCGACTTGAATCGGGTAATACGCAAAAATTTCAGTGGCAGTATCAATCCCTGTTAAGCCGCCGCCGATGACGAGGGCTGGAAGGCGGACTTGTAAATTAGAAAGCGTATCTTTTTTGAATGCACCGGTTAACTGTAATGCCATCAGAAAATCCGAGGCTTTACGAATGCCGCGAATGAGGTTGTTTTTCATCTTAACAACCGTTGGGCGACCTGCCCCTGTTGCAATCGCAATATGGTCAAAACCGAAATTCCAGGCATCTTCAATCGTCAAAGTTCCGCCGAAACGCACGCCTCCGTAGGCGCGAAAACGCTTGCGGCGAGACAGTAAAAGCTGGAGCATTGTCAAAAAGTTTTTGTCCCACCGAACGGTAATTCCGTATTCCGAAACGCCGCCGAAGCCGGATAAAATTCTTTCGTCCAAGTCCGATTTAATTTGGTCAATATTTTTGATCGGTTTTGGCGTGAATTTGCCGTTTTTGCCTGTAATTTCGTTTGAAAGCGGTTCAATTTTCAAACCGTCAATACCGACGACACCGAAACCTTCGTTCAAAAGATATTGCGAAAGTGTGTAACCTGCCGGACCTAATCCAACCACCAAAACTGTTTTTCCGTTGAACGGTAAAGCATACGGACGCTTAGCGTTAAGCGGATTCCAACGCGTCAAAAGCGAGTAAATTTCAAAGCCGTAAGGCATCGCCAAAACGTCTTTCAGAGCGGAAGTTTCGGCTTGCGGAATGTTGACCGGCTCTTGTTTTTGGAAGATACAAGCCTTCATACAATCGTTGCAAATTCGATGTCCAGTTCCCGCGCACATCGGATTATCAATCGTCACAATCGCTAACGCACCAATTGAATCGCCTTGTTTTTTGAGCAAGTGCATTTCCGAAATTTTTTCGTCCAAAGGACATCCGGCGAGTTTGATTCCAAGCGGATTTCTTTTGACCGAACCGTCTTTTTCGTGCATTCCCGTCGAACAACTGTCTTTGCTACGTTCGTGGCAGATCATACAGTAGTCAATTTCCGCCAATGAACCGCGTAAATTCGTTCCCTGATCAGTTAATTTGAAACCGTCACGGCGGCGCAAATGACTTTCGGTAAAATTCATCGCTTCGGGCAATAATTCAGTCGGATGATTAACGTGAACCAGATGTTGATAATCCAACGAACGCGGAACGTGAAAACTAATCCAGTCTTTGGTCTTTTTGAAAAATGAAACGGCTGACCACGCTTCGAGGATTTTCAAAGTCGCCTGCACCTGCAAAAGTTCACCCGTCCCCTCGATTTCCATTGCGTATTTGGAAAAAAGGTTGCCGAAGGTTGAATCTTTATGACGGTCAAAAACTTTTTGGATTAATTTCAGTGTATTCTTAGCCGAAGAAGTCAATTCTTGGTTTTTGGTCAATAATTCTTCCAACTCAACCAAATTTGCAGTAATTTTAGAAATCGCTAATTCATCATCAAACCGCAAAGTATCGTCAAATCCTGTATTTCGCAATTCTTTCAACGCCCAATCAAGCTCGTTGTAATTCAAATCATTAACCGCTTCGGCATTAAATTTCTTGATCGCGCGGCGTTGGACAAAAAATTTATATTTCCAGATTGGGTCTTGTTCGACAATTTCTGCAAGTAAATCGCGCCGTTCGCGTTCAATGTTAAAAAGTTTGGCAATAAAGTTCGACAAATACGGCGCGGAGTCCGTCAAAATCTTTGAGGCAACTTTTTGTTCGTAGCCGTTTCCTTTGGCTTCGATATATTGAATTAAAGTATCGTGCAATTCGGGATTTTGCGTTTTAACTTGGTTATAAAAAGTTTCGGCAAGATCTTTCAGTTTGAAAGGATTGTATAGGTCGGAGTAATTAAAACCGTCTATACCGAGTTTGAAATCGAAATTGGAATCGTTGTTTTCTATCTGAATAGTTTTTGTCATATTAACTATGTTTAAAATTTTAATAAAAGTGCAAAAGAAAAATATAACATTCTGATTTGGACTAAAACAAAGGCGAAAACTTTATAAATACTTAATTATTTATTAGAATAATGAACAAAGTTTGTTTTTTATTGATTCTAACTATTTAGTTAAACAGCTATTTGTGTTATAAAAAAGGATTGATTTTAAAAATTTGTCTATTGAGGTCTTATGAGCAGTATTGAAAAAGAAGAACGGCTACTGGCTTTACCAACTGCCGCGAAAAAAATGCAGATCGCAACTCCGCAGGATGTTCCGGCTAACTACTCACCAATTTACGAAGATGACGTTTTTCACGAAGGTCGTTCATTACGGGAATACTTTTTAGTTATTTACAAGCGATTGCCGATCATTTTGGCAATGACCATTTTAGTTACCGCAGCAGTAGCATTTTATATGTATCAGTTGCCTTCGATGTATGAATCAAGTGCAACAATGGTTATTACTCTCCCGAAACCTAAACTGGGATCAGAACGCGAAGTTTATATCAATCTCGGATATGACAATAACTATGTCAACACTCAGCTCAGATTGCTCAAAACTCCTGAATTGATGAGAGATGTTGTGCTCAAATTAGGTTTGTATAAAGACCCGAATCTGTTCGGGAAAAGCAATAAAGGATTCATTGATTCGCTTCGTTCGATCTTTAGCCGAAATAAATCAAATGAAAATAAAGAGGCTTCCTTACCTGTTCTGGCTGAAAATACAGATAACACTAATGTTGCAGATATTAATACTTTAACTCCTGAAGAAAAAGCCCGCGTAGAGTTATATACTTCCATTCTGCTTAGCGGCTTAAACATTGAACAGGTGCAAAATACTGATTTGGTTAATATTAGACTTTCCAGCCAAAATCCTGACTTAATTCCAAAAGTTGCTAATGCTTTAGCTCAGGTTCACATTGAAAAAGACGGTGAAAATGCAACTAAAGGTGCTGTAAATACATTTAAAGACATAAGTAAATCAATAGATGAACTGAAAACAAGTATTGCTCAAAAAGAACAACAGCGGTTGGACGAAATGGCGCGTAATAATCTTCCTGTTACCGGAGATAAAGCGGCTGACTTCAATGCTGAAAGATTACAAAAGCTAAGCGGACAATATCTGGAGGCAGAAGACAAGCGGAGACAACTTCAGGCTGAATACGAAGCTACGGTTAATGCAATCAATAAAGGACAGGCTTTTACCGGCTCCAGTGATAAAACTGAATACACAACAATCGCGCGCGGAAATGTCCTTAAAATGAAAAGTGACTTAGCTAACAAATTAGACGGAATTGACAAAAAAATCAGCGAAGCTGAAAGCAAATTAGAAGATCTTAAAGTTAGATACACGGAAGAATATAAAGATGTAATTGCAACTAAAGCAGTAATCGAAAAACTCAAAAAGGATAGAAAAGCTGCTGAAACTGAGGACAACAAGAAAATTGACGCAGAAGAGAAAAAAGTTGTTAAAGAAGCTAAAGACGAGCGTTTGACAAATTTATCTTCCAGATTAGCGGCAGCTAAACGTGCAGAAGGCGAATTGAAATCTGCTTACTTTTCACAAATTGGTATCTCACAGAATCAAGGTCGCGATGCAGTTAAACTTACAACTTTGACCAATGCTATTGAAACCGAAAGAACTTTGCTCAATACATACGTTCAAAAACAAAAAGAGATGGAATTAACTATCAGCAGCAGCCGTCCTGATAATATTTCTGTTTCAAGCACTGCCTCCCCTCCTATGTTAATCGGACCGCAACGGAACCGTAATATTTTTATTGCGTTTTTGCTGACTTTCGGAATTGGAATTGGTTTAGCTTTCCTGCTTGATTATCTGGATGACTCGGTTAAAACATCTGATGACATCGGTAAACATTTGGGATTACCAACCCTGGCATTAATTCCGCATCAAAGTATTTTGGAAAAGAAAAAGAAAAAAGCTCTTCCGAATGCAATTCAAAATCCATCTTCAACTGCATTAATTACGCTTGAAGACAGTCGTTCAGCGATGGCTGAGGCTTATCGGCACTTGCGAACCTCTTTGCTGTTCTCGTCTGCCGGAAAACCGCCTCAAACTGTTTTGGTAACATCTTCGCAACCATCCGAAGGTAAAACCACAACAGCAATTAATACAGCCATTACGCTGGCTCAAGCCGGTGCAGATGTCGTTATTATTGACTGCGACTTGCGTCGTCCGCGACTGCACAGTCACTTTGGAATGGAAAATACCTCGGGTTTAACTAATTATCTTTCAGGGGATAAAAACGTTGAAAATTTAATGAGACCATATCCGACATTTCCAAAATTGAGAGTAATTACCAGCGGTCCGATTCCGCCAAATCCGGCAGAACTTTTGAGTTCGGCAGAAATGAAAGAATTATTGCGGGATTTGAAAGGCAAGTTTAATCACATCGTAGTTGACTCGCCGCCGGCAATTTCGTTTGCAGACGCGGCTATCCTTTCAACTGTGGTTGACGGCGTGATTCTAGTAGCAATGTCCGGTAAGAGTTCCATTCAACTTATCAAGCGTTTCAAACAACGGCTTAACTCTATTGGAACCAGAATTTACGGTGTAGTTCTGAATGGTATCAGACCTGATTCGCTCGAATATGGCTACTACGGTTATGGTTATGGCTACAACTATGGTTACGGCTATGACTATGACGAAGAAGAGTCAACTCCGAGAATGGAAGATGTAGAAAATAATAAATAAAAAGGCATATTGCCAATTTACTGTAAAAATTCTTCAAGGGCTTTTTCCCAGGACTGCAAGGGAGAAAGCCCGAATTTTTCGCTGAAAAGACATCTCAGGCGCGAATCTCGCGGGCGCGGTGCAGGGCGCGAAAGCGAATCCATCGCAACGCCTTCAACCAATTTTTTATCCAATCCTTTTAATTCACAGACCTTTTCGGCAAATCCGGCAAAAGTTGTTCCTTCACCATCATTAGTGACGTGATAAATTGCAGGCAGATCAAGCTCGGCTAATTCTCGCAGACGTTTCGCCAAATCTTTCGCAAAAGTCGGCGTGCCGAATGAATCGGAAATCGCTTTGATTGATTTTCCTTCGGCTAAAAATTTGTGCATCACGCTCAAAAAGTTTGTGCCGCCTTCGCCGAAAATCCAGCCGGAACGAACAATGATTGAGCGGGCATAATTGAGTCGGGCTTGGTTTTCACCTAAAAGTTTTGTGTGTGCGTAAACTCCTTGCGGTTTCGGTTGATCCCGTTGAGTGTAAAAATCGCCTTTTGTGCCGTCAAAAACATAATCGGTTGAGATCGTGACAAAAGCGGAATTTATCTTTTTTGAAGCCTTAGCCAAATTTCCTACGCCTGCATCATTTGTCATAGCGCAAACTATTTGATTTGTTTCCGCCCCGTCAACATTTGTGTAAGCCGCGCAATTCAAAACTGCATCAAACTTTTCCTGTTCAAAAAGACTAAAAACGTCTTCCCTATCAGAAATATCAAGTTCCTGACGAGTTTTGGTGACAACCTCATCCCCGATTGATTGACAATAAGCAATCGCGGCTTTCGCCACCATTCCGTTTGCACCTGTGATTAGGACTTTCATAGTTTGGGAAGTTTGGGAGGTTTAGGAAGTTTGGGAAGCTTGGAAGAAATAACTTGCTTCCTCAACTTCCTTCACTTTCTAAACTTCCTAAACTGTTCCTACCTCCATTCCGTAATGTTTTTTGTAGTAGTCACGATACGCGCCGTTGCGGATTCGCTCAACCCAATCCTGATTTTCCTGATACCAGCGAATTGTTTTGGCTAAGCCTTCTTCCCAAGTTGTTTGGGTTTTCCAGCCGATTTCGTTTTCAACTTTGGTCGCGTCAATCGCGTAGCGTCTGTCGTGTCCGAGGCGGTCGGTCACATATTTAATAAGGCTGTGCGGTTTGCCCAAAGAATCAAGGATCGAAGTCACGACTTCCAGATTTTGCCGCTCATTTCTTGCACCGATGTTGTAGGCTTCACCGGATTTTCCTTTTTCATAGACCATCCAGATTGCGCGTGCGTGATCTTCGACATAGATCCAATCGCGGACATTTTTGCCGTCGCCGTAAACGGGCAAAGGCTCATCGTTCATTGCATTGGCAATCATCAGCGGAATCAGTTTTTCGGGGAATTGGCGCGGTCCGTAATTGTTGCCGCAACGGGTAATTACGGCATCAATTCCAAAAGTTTCGCGGGCGGCACGAACAACCAATTCGGCTGATGCTTTTGAGGCGGCATAAGGCGAATTGGGTTGAATCGGCGAATCTTCATTAAAAAATGCGGTGTCGTCTTCGGGCAAAGTTCCCATCACTTCATCAGTCGAAACCTGCACAAAACGGCGAATATTTTTTGCTCTCGCCGCGTCCAAAAGGACTTGCGTTCCGATGATATTTGTCGTCAAAAATTCGTCTGCCGAATGAATCGAACGGTCAACGTGTGATTCCGCCGCAAAATTAAAAATCGCATCGCAATCATCCGGCAAAGCGTTCAAAACGGCTTCACGATTGCGGATGTCTCCGTGAATAAATTTGTGACGATTTTCATCCAAACCAACTAAATTATCCAAATTTCCGGCGTAAGTAAGTGCATCAAAATCAATAATTTCAACGTCCGAAGTTTCATCCAAAACGAGCCTGATAAATGCAGAGCCGATAAATCCTGCTCCGCCTGTGACAAATATTTTTTTCATAGTTGCTAAAGTGAACTTAATTTTCTAACCCTAAAGTTAGCAATAACTTTTAATGATAGCAAGATGCGGAATTAGTTTACAAAGTCCCAAAAATCGAAGTCTGTAATAATCAAAAAAAAATTTTACCCACTTGCCAGTTTCTCGAAAATTTTCTCGCGTAAATCAATGGGAATCTAAATATGAAAGCAAATTCGAGAACAAATGACATTATTGTCCAAAATATTGGTGATGAAGTTTTGATTTATGACCTTAAAATCAACAAGGCTTTAAGCCTAAATGAAACGGCAGCCAAAGTCTGGGAATGTCTTGATGGTCAGCGAACTATTGAGGAAATAGCACAAACAACAAATATCCCATTAGATTTGGTTTTGTTATCTATTGATGAGCTCCAAAGAAATAATTTATTGCAGGAAAAAATTGAAACAGGTTTGGCAAGCGATAGAGTGTCGCGCCGAAAAATGATGATGCGCTTTGCTTCAGCGGCGGTTGCTTTACCAATTATTATTGGGATTGCTGCACCGACTGCTATTTCAGCCCAAAGTTGTTTTGCTGCAACTACTATGAATACCGTTGGATTCGGCGGGGCTTGTGCAAGCGGTTTTTGTCCTTCTGTTTGCGGTTCGTTTGATTCAAGATGTTGTTCAAATATGAATAATTACGCCGGAACTTGCACCGATGATGGCGGAGGCTTAGGGGTCGCAGTTTGTGACTGCGTTTGTGCGTAAAATTAGTTTTCCCGGAGCGCAAATTCAATCGCTTCGTCAAAACTAAGCATTTGCCCTTCGGCGAAAAATGCTTGATAGCGTTCTTCGCCAAGGGCTTTTTTGGTTGATTCGATTGCTCTTTGGAGCGAAGGCATATCAGTCGGAGTTTTGGCAAAACCAAGCGTTTTTCTGAGTTCGGTGCTTGCTCCGAGGATTTTGGCGGCGCGTTCAAACTCATTTAATTTGGCTGAAATACTGGCTAAACCATCGAGCGAAGTAACCGCCACACGCCGATTTTTTAACTGCAAACAAACTTTGATACATTCTTTTTGAAATTTGAAAGCATCGTCAAAATTTCCAAGCTCATCATTAACGTAGCCCAGATTATTCAAAACAACCGCTGTTGCCGGATTGATTTCTGTTTTCTGCAAAACCTCGTATGAACGGCGATAAAATTTCAAAGCGGATTGGTTATCGTTTTGAATCCGATAAACTTCGCCCAATAAATTCAATGGGTTAGCCGTTTTTTGTTCGTCTTCGGTCAGAACCGCCATTTGAAGAGATTCTTCGAGAAGAGTTTGCGCCTGTGCGTAATTTTTATCGTAAATTTCCGCGATTGCCAGTCCATCGAGCGCAAACGAAATAATTTCGTAATTCTGCAAACTTTTACCAATTTCCCAAGCCTCATTAAAGAATTGGCGTGACTCCAAAAATTTTCCCTGCATTCGCAGAATCGTTCCGCAATTTTTCAAAAGTTCCGCCCGGTTTTTGTTCGGATCATTTTCTGATAAAGCCAGAGTTTGCTCCAAATAATTCAAACCTTCGGCGTAGTAATTTCGCAAGATCCAAAACTGGCTGAGCGATTTAGCAAGCGACATCGCTTTTTCAAAATCATTTTCCAAAGCAAAATCCAAGGCAAGCCGCAAATTATTATGTTCATCTTCTAAAATATCAACGCTGATTGCCGCCTTCGTCCCGCGTAAATTAACGCAATGTTCCTCGGCTAAACTAAGAAAATAAAGCAAATGCCGTGAGCGAATAAATTTTTCTTCGGATTCAGCTGCAAGCCGTTCCAAACCGAATTCCTTGATCGTCATCAGCATATAAAAACGCGGTTCGCCGTTAGTCTGCTCGCGTTTTTGCACTAAACTTTTATCAACTAACGAAGAAATTCCTTCAAAAACATCTTCGGAATCACAAACGGCTTCGGCAGATTCAAAAGTAAAACCGCCGACGAAAACCGAAAGGGATCGAAAAAGTTTCTTTTCCGCCTCGTCCAAAAGCTCGTAACTCCACGCAATCGCATCGCGCATCGTTTGCTGTTTTTCGGGCAAATCTTTTGCGCCGCCCGTCAAAATTTTGAGCGAAAGTTTTTTAGCTAAAAGCTGTGGAGTGAATAATTTAATTCGAGCCGCCGCGAGTTCCAAAGCCAACGGCAAACCGTCGAGTCTTTGACAAACTTCTATAACTGCTTCGGTATTTTCGGGCGTTAATTTGAAATCCGATTTGACCGCCCGCGCCGATTGTAAGAAAAGTTTGACGGCAGAAAATTCGCTGTTTTTTTCGTTTACTTTGTCGGGCAAATCCAGCGTCGGAACAAAAAATTCGTGTTCGCCGCGCAAACGCAGAACGGCTCGGCTAGTTACTAAAATCTTGAGATCGGTTGATGCGCCTAAAAGTTCTGAAACTAAAGAGCTCGCTGATAAAATCTGCTCAAAATTATCTAAAATCAAAAGCATTTTTTTGTCGCGCAAATTTTCTTTCAGGCGTTCAGTCAAACTCAGATTTCCGGCTTCTTTGACGTTCAAAGTTTGTGCAACCGCCGAAGCAACGTGTTCAGGATTGGTAATCGTGGCTAAACGAACAAAATAAACACCGTCCGTGAATTTGTCCAAAAGTTCGCTTGCTACCTGCAAAGCAAGTCTCGTTTTTCCTGTTCCGCCCGCTCCGGTCAAAGTTACAAGTCTCACATTTTCATCAGTTAGCAATTCTTTAACTGACAAAATCTCCTTGCTGCGTCCGACAAAAACAGTTGGCAAAGCAGTCAAATTATTTGGAGCAAAATGCAGCGAAGTGGTGGCAACGGTCGGTAAATTTGAAGTATCAATCCGGCTGGTTTCTTCTGACTGCAAACCTTTTGATTGAAGCGAGAGTAAATCATTCAAAAAGTCTTTGGCGGATTGATAACGATGGTCTTTGCTCTTTTCCAGAGCCTTTTGGATAATTTGATTAAATCCTTGCAGTTCAACATTTGGCGTTTTTGATTTGAGAATTGCCGCCAAAATGCTCATCGGAGTTTCCGCATCAAAAGGCGTTTTTCCGGTCAGCATTTCAAAAAGGACAGCACCCAAACTCCAAAGGTCGGTGCGATGGTCAAATTCCAATCCCGAAGCCTGTTCGGGCGACATATAATTTACCGTTCCGAGAATCAATCCGGCGGTGGTAGTAAATTTGTCAAGCGATACGTTTTGCGTTAATTTTGCCAGACCGAAATCCAGAATCTTGACATAACCGTCTGAGCGAATCATCAGATTTTCGGGTTTGATGTCACGATGGACGATTCCTGCTTCGTGCGCGGCGGCAAGCCCGCGAGCAACCTGGATTACCACATCAAGTTTTTTCTCCAACGGCAAATCGTTTTTGACCAAATGAGTTCTTAAAGTTTCGCCGACGATAAATTCCGAGACAATAAAAGGACGATTTTTGTGTTCCCCAAAATCGTGGACGGTCAAAATATTCGGATGATTCAAGCCGGAAGTTGCCCGTGCTTCCTGTTGAAAACGCTCGACTTGCCCGATCTGCGAAACGTAATGCGAAGCCAATAATTTGATCGCTACATTCCGCTCTAATCGAACGTCACGCGCCAAATAAACTTCGCCCATTCCACCGATTCCAATCAGACGAACAATTTCATAATTGCCGATCTTTCGCCCGACCAGAATTTCTTTTTCATTTTCGGCAATGATTTCAAAGGCGTTTTTTTCTAACGAATCGGCTTGGCTGAAAGATACAAGCAAGGATTTTACTTCGTCAAATAGTTCTTCATCTTCACCGCAGGCATTTTTGAGGAAATTTGGACGTTCCAATGGCTCAAGTTCTAACGCAACCTTAAAAATTCCGCTGATCTTTTTCCATCTGTCGGATTCTGTCATAAATTAGTGAGTTCCCGTTTGAGCCACGCCTTTGCTAAATTCCAATCGCGCATCACCGTATCAACCGAAACCTTTAAAATATCAGCAGTTTCCTGCACACTCAACCCACCGAAAAAACGAAGTTCAACCACCCGACTGCGCCGTTCGTCAATTTTGGCTAAACTTTTCAGAGCTTCATCAAGCGCAACCAAATCAATATGTTCTTCCTGCGAAATGAATTTGGCGTGACTGAGCGAAACGTGAATCGCGCCGCCGCCGCGTTTTTGATAAAGATTGCTGCGGGCATAATCAACCAAAATCCGCCGCATCATCGTCGAAGCAATCGCAAAAAAATGCGAACGATTTTGCCAATCCGTCTGTCGTTGGTCAACCAAACGCAAATATGCCTCGTTGACCAACGCTGTCGTCTGCAAATCGTGTCCGGGATTTTCTTTCCGCATATAATTGTGAGCAATGCGGCGCAATTCCTCGTAAACAATCGGAGTCAACTGTTCCAGCGCGACTTCATCGCCTTCGTTCCATTTGGTTAAAAGTTGAGTTAGATTTGTGTTTGGGAAGTTATGCACGAAATTATTTTACTTTGCTTCCGAATTTTCTCAAAATATTCTCGCGTAAAGATTTATGAAGAAAGATTTATTAATTTTGAAAGAAAATAATTTCGGAATCAGAATCGGCGGAATTTTCGTCCTTCTTTTGGGTTTGCTAATAATTGTTGCCAGTTTTTTGATGGATTTAGCTAAATTATTTGGTTACAACGATTTTCTTTCAAAAATAATTATGTTAGCGGTTGCTTTTATCATTGGAATATTACTGATTTTTTTCAGTTATTTTATGATGACAATGCGCGATAAAGAGATGATTTTCGATGCAGTTCAGCAAAAAATGTTCTATTCCGACCATAATTTTTTCCAAAAAGACCGCCGCGAACATTCTTTCAAAGAAATTGTCAATTTCGGTCAGGTTCACACTTCGCTTGAAAATAGTGATTTTTACGAAAACTATCTTCATTTAGCCAATGCTACAGGAATCGAAATTCCATCCAATCACAAAACCAATAAAGAATTACAAGATCAACAAATTCAGCACATCAAAGACTTTATCGGAATGTGATTTTTTTTTCGATGAATTTGCCATTTTTAGCTAAAAGTTATCGCGTAAAGAAATAAGCCTGGTTTTGAAGGCAAATATTTTTTTAGAAATTGAGGCAAATATGGGAATCCGCGAAGAAATGATCGTTTTGTTAAGAACTCCTTTGGTTGCGTCCATAAATTTTTCTTTTCCTTCACTGAACCGACAAATCGGAGAGGTCAGAGTTAACCAATCTTCTTTTGAAAGAGTGGCACGCGCCTTAGAAACAAACAGACTTAATGTCACTACAAATTCAAACAATTTAGTTGTCGGAGCATCTGCACAATACACTTCCGAAAATGCTTTAAAAATTGGCAACACTTTTATTATTCCAAGATTAACAACCGTTTTGGAAAGAGGCGGAGTGGTTCACGAATCAATTCACGCTTCATTTGATATGACCCGTTCCGTTTTACCGCAAGTAGATAATGAAGCCGCTGCCTATATCGGAGGATGTTTTTATTATGCTTCGGGAAATTATCGCAGTTTTTCCGATCCGATCCATCACGCAGCCATTCAAATCGTCAACGAATTCGGTCAAACTAACTCAATAAATCCGGCAAGACTTGAGGAACTAAGAAACGCCATCAATAATAATCCGACTTATTCTCACTTAGTCGGAAGAACTTACTCAGGCGATGGAACAAAGTAAAAATTTATTTATCTAAAAGCCGCATTTCTTTGAGCAATAGATCCGCGTATTTTTTTGGAGTATTGACATTTTTCAAAACGACTTTGCCCCCATCCTCACTCGCATTATCAATCACGACATTACCAAATCCCAACAATCGCTGAATGATGGAAGACGAAACGGAAACGTCCTGAATCGAACGAAGCGGAACATTGCGTGAATTTTGAAAGATAAAGCCTTCGTCAATTTCGATCTTGGCATCGGTTAGGGTGTAAAGCACGGTTTTTTGCTTCAAATGATAAAAGGCGGGAATTAAAAGCAAAGCAATTCCGGCTAAAATTGAAAATATTGAAAACCACCAGGAAGATTCAACACCGATTAATTTGCCCAAATAATAAAGAATCACAACCAGTAAAAACGCACCGACCACCGCTGCCACATATCCTGCTTTGACAAACAATAATGTTGGACGGATCGAGAAGACCTTTCTTTCGTCTTCTTCATCCAAGGAATTCTTTTCCACTATTTTTTTCGGTGTGGAAGCGATTTTCGTCATTTCTTCGTCTGTAAATTGATAACCGCATTTTTGACAAAAATTAGCGTCGTCCGAGTTATTTGCACCGCATTTATGACAAAACATATTAATCAAGTAAAAAGTTAAAAGTTAAAAGTAAAAAGATGCGAGTTAATGGTTGCCGACTTTATGACTTTTGACCTTCGACTTTTTCCCTACATCATACAAGATTTGTCTTTTTAGCACAAAAAAAACGCGGTCAGAAACGTATCTGACCGCCACGGTTGCTCGACCAAGAGGAGAAGAGAGGTATGAGATACTTTATTTATTAACTAATCTCATTCTACCATCCGGCAAACGAACTGCGATTGGATTTACTTCATAAACTGTCAACGGTGCGGCTTCTTTCTTTTCTAATTTGACGGCTTCGGTAGCTGTAACTTTTTTAACCGTCCGCACATAATTCGGATTACGAATCGAATTGTAACGATTACTAATACGACGAACATATTCCTGAGTTTCATTATATGGCGGAATTTGCCAGCCATATTTCATCACTGCGCCTTCGCCTGCGTTGTAGCCTGCTAATGCCAGATTGACATCACCATTAAAGGTATCCAAGAGCCAACGCATATATTTTACTCCCGCATCAATATTTTGGCGAGGCTCATAAATATTTGTGACACCAAACCGGGCAGCCGTTGCCGGCATTAACTGCATTAAACCACGCGCTCCTTTGTATGAAGTGGCGTTTAATTTGAAAGAAGATTCCTGACTCATCTGAGCATAGATCAAAAGCGGATCAATGCCGTATCTATTACTTGAATCAACAATATACGAATCAATTACGGAATCTCCCGTAGTAAATCCGCCCATTGAGCTACCTTTTGACATTGTAAGTTTGTTGTTTGTAACAGGTGAATCTTTCAAACTTACTGCGTCCTGCATACTCATTGTGGGTCTGGTATTTTGGACGGTCTTTTTAACTAATTTTTTGCTCGGCTGCGGGGCGGGGGTAGCAACAGGAGTCGCTGTCGGCTTCACGCTGACGCCACTTGCCAAATCAAAATTGTCAATCACAAGTCTATTACGAATTTGAGAATTTGCACTTGCCGCTAAAAGGCAAATCATTGTAATCATTAGTGAAAATTTGGTCATTTTATAATTCCTAAATGTCTGGGGATATTTTTATGGGGTAGATATTATTGATGCTCTTGAAATTTGAGCCTCTCTATTTAATAAAAAGAGCTAAAGGTTTTAGGATTCCACAAAATCTTATAACAAAAATAAAAAAGTTTTAACAAGTAAGATTTGGTGAAAAAAGTGAGAAAAGTGAGGTGAGAAATAAGGAGAAAAATGAAACGGAGCTTTTTGGAAAATATTTCTGTTTTTCCAAAATCTATCTTAAATAGTTCAATCGGAAATTTCTTTAAGAACTTATTAAAATTTTCTTAATTACAGTATTCTTATCAAATAACTTACCTTCGTGACCACCATAATATTCGATTTGTTATACTTGAAAACAGCTTTCTAAATGAATCTGAAAAATAGTCCATATATTAAAAATGGCGGTGGTTTACAATAGTGTTTTCTTGATATATGTCCGGTGACCACCAATTTACTTGATTTTGTTCGTCGGAGCGATACCAAAATTCTGCAAAAGCCTTATCTTCCGGAGAAAGGTTTTCTGATAACTCTTTCTCTTCATTTAACTTCATAGTATAGGAATTGAGTTTGTATAAATCCCAACATGTGTAGTCCATAATTACCTCTTCTTCGTAAGTAGAATTTTTCAAAATCTTTACTCTCAATCTACATATAGGAAAAACTTCCCATTAACATTCAGCAATGAACGTGCCAAAACAATTATTTTTGACGAATCCCGATAAGCCGTGTCTTTTCTGCAATTTATTCCATTATCCAACCAGAATTAAAGTTAGTAATAAGTATCCAAGATTTACATACTAGGGAAAAATAGATAGGCATTTTGGACTATATTTAATTGTGACTTATAAATTATGTGTCGGTTAAATTTGGAATAATATTGCATTTCAGATTAAGATTTCTTTATCCGATTTAACGGAAAACAAAATTTATGCTTTATCTTTCGCAAGTCATAGGTCGTCCGATACAAGATGTCGAAGGCGAAAAAATCGCCGCAATAAAGGATGTCGTTGTGCGTTATGGTAAAGACGATTATCCGCCGATTGTGGGAGTGATGGCTCGGTATCTGCGGCGTGATTTTTTTATTCGTTGGGTGCAGATCGCGTCTTTGAACGAACACGGAGTCCAATTAAATATTGACGTGCTTGATCTGCGTCCTTTTACCCGTCGCGAAGGTGAGATTTTGCTGGCAAAAGATGTTTTGGATAAACAATTAATTGATGTTGACGGCAAACGCGTGGTGCGGGTAAATGATGTTCAGCTTATCGAAGTCGGAAATAAATGGCATGTTACCGGCGCAGATGTCAGTCTGCAAGGTTTTCTGCGCCGATTGATGCCGAAAGGCTTTTACGGTAATCGTCCGGTTGAAGTAATTGATTGGGCTGACGTTGGTTATTTAGCATCCGAAACTGCTTCGGCAGTTCGCTTAAAATCTTCCAAAAACAAATTGTCGCGTCTGCATCCGGTTGAAATTGCCCAGCTTGCAGAAACGCTATCGCCAATTCACCGCACGGAAATCGTTGAATCTTTGGACAATGAAGTCGCTGCCGACACGCTTGAAGAAATGTCCACCGAAAATCAGGCTCGTATTTTAGAAGAATTGGATGAAGAACGCGCCGCCGATATTTTGGAAGAAATGTCGCCGGACGATGCGGTTGACGTGCTCGGCGAGATGGACGAAGAAAAGGCGCAGGAGCTTTTCGACCTGATGGAAGACGAAGAAAAAGCCGAAGTTGCCGAATTGATGCCTTTTGACAAAGACACGGCGGGTGGTTTAATGACCACTGAATTCGTCACTGTTCCGAAAAATCTAACCGTGGCTCAGGCAATTGCGCGGCTGCGCGAAATGGCGGAAACGCCGAATATGATCTATTACCTCTATGTAGTCGAAGAAGAAGGTTCGTGGAAAATTTCCGGCGTTATCTCTTTGCGAAGTCTGATTTTAGCCGACCCGACTTTACCGCTGGAAGAAGTTATGCGGGCACAATTTCAATACGCTCATCCGAACGATTCCGCCGAAGAAGCCGCTCAAATCATTTCCGAATATAATTTGCTTGCCTTGCCTGTCATTGACGATCTAGGCGAAATTGCCGGGATTGTGACGGTTGATGATGCAATGGAAGTTTTATTACCGAAAAATATTGAACGAAGAATACCGAGATTGTTCGGATAAAACTCAGCGTTTCTCTAACTGCATTTTCATTCCATATTTTGAACGTAAGGTGATCATCGGCTGCGGCACGATTTTTTGATTCTGGTTTAATTTGAATTTCCACTTTCTGCCCAACGCGGCAAGTAACAAAACGCCTTCCATCCACGCAAATTGTTCACCGATGCAGCGACGAACGCCTGCGCCAAAAGGAAAATAGATAAATTTATTCCCTGCTTCTTTAATAGCATTTTCGCTCAAAAATCTTTCCGGTCTGAAACTTTCTGCATCGTCCCAAAATCTTTCATCGTGCTGCAAAACAAACATTGACATCAGAACCAGCGATTTTTCAGGGATTTTGTAACCGCCAAGCTCGTGTTCCTGCATCGCCAACCGTCCAACACCCCACGCAGGCGGAAAAAGCCGCATAGATTCGGCTAGAACGGCTTCGGTAAACTTTAATTTTTGATAGTCTTCCGGCAAGATTTGCCGATTTCCCAGAACTTTATCAATTTCTTCATAAAATTTAGCCTCTGCTTCGGGATTTTGCGAAAGCAGATACCAAGTCCAGGTCAAAGCATTAGCAGTTGTTTCGTGTCCGGCAAGAAAAAGCGTCAAACATTCATCACGAATTTGTTCATCTGTCATTTGTCCGCCATCGTCTTCGTCCTGCGCCATCAAGAGCATCGAAAGTAAATCGCCTTTATCTTCGCCCGATTTCCGGCGTTGGTTGATAAATTCGTAAATTATTGCATCTAAACTCGTTTTTGCTTTTCTGAAACGTCTGGAATGAGGTAAGGGTAATTTTTCCAAAAGTCCCGCAAAAGGCATCAGCAAATAATCGAAAAGTTCAACCAAAGTGGTCATTGCCTTTCCAACTTCATCGGCTTCGTCCGAAACATTTGCACTAAACAATGTCTTTCCAACGATTTGCAAAGTCAGACGCATCATTTCCTGCGACATATCTATTTCTGCTCCGTCTTTCCATTCATCCGCCATTTTTTCGCCGAACTCGATCATTGAATTCGCATAACCGGCAATCCGTTGACGGTGAAAAACCGGCTGAATCATTCGCCGCTGCCGTAAATGATCCTTCCCTTCGTTGGTCAAAAGCCCTTCGCCAAGCAGTTTTTTAGCTTGTTTTAAAGCCCGACCTTTTTCAAATTTGTAATGATTGGTGACCAAAACATCCCGTATCAAATCAGGGTGATTGATAAAAAAAGCGGTTTGTTTGCCAATCTTGAAAGTGGTTATATCGCCGAGTTTTGAGAGTTTGGTCAAAAATCCGATCCGATCTTTCATAAACGGACGCATATGTCCGCCGAGCCAATTTGGTTTTACTGAGGGTGGTAAAAGTGCTTGCGTCATAAAAATCATTCTAGCAGAAATTTCAAAAAATGACTTGACATTTTTTAGAATTAGAATTATTCTAAATCTAAGTTTAGGATTATGGTTCAAATAAACGACAATATTAGTGATTTAGGATTGACGAAACAACGCGAAGTTGTTTTGCAGGTTATTCGTGACTCGGAACAGCATCTGACCGCCAACGAAGTTTTCGATCAGGCAAAAGGATTGTTACCAACTATCAGTTTTGCTACGGTCTACAACTCTTTGCGTTATCTGAAAGACGCCGGTCATATCGCCGAGATTCAATTTGGAAACGGAGCAAGCCGTTTTGACAAAATGACCTCGCGTCACGACCACGCAATTTGTGTCAAATGTGGGAAATTGGTTGATATGGAGCTTGAATTACCTGCCGAATTGGTCAAACTGGCGGCTGAATTTTCAAAATTCAAACCGGAATCGCTTGAATTGACGTTGCGCGGACTGTGCCCGGACTGCAATCAAAAATAATAAAAGAACACAAGGGAGATATATCGTAATTATGTCAGCAACAGCAACAGCTAAAGAAAATACCGTAACATTTGCCAAGGTCGGACAACCCGCACCTGATTTCAATTTGCCTTCAACCAAGAACTTAGAAACTTTGAAAGAAAACGTCAAACTTTCCGATTACAAAGGAAAATGGTTGATTTTAATGTTTTATCCGTTAGATTTTACTTTCGTTTGCCCAACCGAATTAACTGCTTTTTCAGACAGAATCGAAGAATTAAACGGTGTTGGAGCAGAAGTTCTCGGAATTTCAACCGACTCGGTTCATTCACATCGTGCCTGGATCAAAACTCCGCGTGACCAAAACGGGATCGAAGGTTTGCAATATCCGCTCGCTTCGGACGTTGCCGGACGTTTAGCCGCCAAATACAACATTTTGGTCGAAGAAGCCAACATCGCGCTGCGCGGTTTGTTCATTATCAATCCCGAAGGAATTTTGCAATATGCGGTTGTTCACGATTTGAACATCGGACGTTCGGTTGACGAAACTTTGCGCGTTCTCCAAGGCTTACAAACCGGCGGATTGTGCGCAGCTAACTGGACACCGGGACAAGGAAATCTGAAAGTTTAGTTTTACGCAATTTGTAATACGTAATTCGCAGTAAAAAAAGTCGAATTACGTATTACGTTTTACAAATTACGGAGAGATATTATGCCAATGAGAATCGGAGATGCGATTCCAAAATTTGATGGTGCAACCGAATGGCTGAATGAGCTTCAGGAAACAGCCGATGATTATGTCAAAGGTGCGCCAACCATCGTTTATTTTTGGGCGACGAGCTGTGGAATCTGCAAAGAAAATATGCCCAAATTACAGGAATTAAAGGCTAAATATAAAGACAACGGATTAAAAACCGTAGCCGTCCATATGCCGCGTTACGAAGCAGACACGGATTTGGAAAAAGTAAAAGCTGCCATTGCTGAGCATTGTATTGATGATGTTTGTGCAATTGATAACCAGCATAAATTAAAAGATGCTTTTCTGAACGAGCAAGGCTGGGTTCCGGTCTATTATTTGTTTGACGCAGAAGGAAAATTAAAATCTCGCGCTGCCGGAGAATTCGGTATCGGAGTTTTGAAAACCGCGTTGGAAAAAATGTTTCCGGCTCAATCACAAGAAGCAGCCGCTTAGTTTTTGAACAAGGGCAGTAATCAAGTAAAAAGGTAAAAAGTAAAAGGTAAAGCGATTGTTTTATCTAAACTTTTTACCTTTTTCTATTCCTGCAAGAGTTTTCATTTTTTATCGTTCATCAAAATATGAAAAGGCTGTTATTTTTTTCAATTTTACTATTGGCTGTTCCAATTTTTGCAAATGGTATGAATGATGAAATTCCAACTGTGGCTTTTTGTGAAATGGTCAAACATCCGCAAAAATATTTTGATAAAACAATTCGGGTTACTGCCGCATTTACCCAAGCCGATGAAGGTCAATATTTAGATGATGAAAAAAATTGCCCTTTGTCGCACGACGATCAAATTGGAGCAGGGTATTCAAGCCAAGATGAAAAACAAATTGCCGAAAATAATGAAAATAGTAGAAAAATCGGCTCGGTTGAATTCGGCGGACACGCCCTTGTGACAGTTGTCGGCAATTTAAAAAACCAATCGCGCTGTGATTTTGCCTGGTATCGCTATCGTTTTGACATTGCAAGATTTGAAAAGGTTACACAGGTTATCCGCGAATATAAAGGCGAACTCAATGGAACTGTCACCTACCGCGCTGAAGTTCAGCCGGACAAAAATTTTGATCTGTATTTTGTCAAACCTTATCGTCTTCCTTTGCATTACGCTTTGCGATTGGAATGGACAAATTTGAAAGATTTTCCCGATCTAAAAGATTTTCAGACGAAACAAATAATTTTCACAATTTTATCGAACGAAATAAAACAAATGACCGAAAATCGTTGTAATGTCACGATTCGCTGCAAAATTATTCGGATTGAATAAATTTTCTTAGCTCCGCACTTTTTTGTTTTTTAACATTCGGCTATTCTAATGGCTTATGAACGTGACACATCTTTTCTGCTCCGCCTGCGGTGAAAAATACGAACCCAATAAACTTTATAATCTATGCGTTTGCGGCAAACCTTTGTTAGTTGCTTACGATCTGGAAACAGCCGCGAAAACTTTAACTAAAGAAAGTTTAGCTTCGCGCACAGCAACACTTTGGCGTTACGAAGAAGTTTTGCCTGTGGTAAATAAGCAAAATCAACTTTCGCTCGGCGAAGGTTGGACTCCTTTGCATAAAGCCGAAAAATTAGCGGCAAAATATGATTTGCCGAATTTGTATATCAAAGACGAAGGCATCAATCCGACGCAATCTTTCAAGGCTCGCGGAATGGCTTTGGCAGTTTCGATGGCAAAAGAATTAGGCATCAAAAAGGTTGCCGCGCCGTCAGCGGGAAATGCGGCAGGAGCATTGTCAGCCTACGCCGCCCTAGCCGGAATGGAATGTCATATTTTCGTGCCGCAAGACACGCCAAAGGCTTTTATTGTTGAGTGCGAAGTTTTGGGAGCAAGCGTTAATTTGGTGGATGGATTGATTCACGATTGCGGTCGCATTGTTGGGGAACGCAAGGAAAAAGAAGGATGGTTTGACGTTTCAACGCTCAAAGAGCCATATCGCATCGAGGGCAAAAAGACGATGGGCTATGAGCTTGCTGAGCAGATGAATTGGACTTTGCCCGATGTTATTTTGTATCCGACCGGCGGCGGAACAGGATTAGTTGGAATGTGGAAAGCCTTTGATGAGATGGAGCAGATGGGTTGGATTGATTCCAAACGTCCGCGAATGGTCGTCGTCCAAGCTGATGGTTGTGCCCCGATCGTCAAAGCCTTCGAGCAAAACTTAAATCACGGCGTTGATATTCCCGACGCACATACGGTTGCTTCAGGTTTGCGCGTGCCGAAAGCCATTGGTGATTTTATTCTGCTCGACATTTTACAAAAATCCAACGGAATCGGTGTTTCGGTTTCTGACGAAGATTTAGTCGCAGGTGCACGCGAAATCGGTGCTAATGAAGGTATTTTTGCCGCCCCCGAAGGTGGAGCGTTGTTAGCCGCCATGAAAAAATTGCTCAATGACGGTTGGATAAAACAAGATGAAACCGTAGTTTTATTTAACACAGGTTCGGGCGTTAAATATTTAGAGGCGTTTGAGAATTAGCTCTTAAACGCCTCGGGCGAATCCTCTGTAAATTATTTTTCTGCCAATATTTTTTATTTTGGATTTTTAAGTTTTTTATCTTTCCGGCAAGCCGATAATGGTTTAGCTGTAGAGCTAATAATACTTAATATTTTCATTTGGTTACGGTCGGTTGTTACTTCCATACAAGCGCATCCGTAACCATAATGACCGTTTGTTTCTACCCATTGATCTGATTCAAATTCGGGATAATCTCCTTCGGCTTGATAGCCGCCCTGAACACTGATAGTCCATTCGCCATCTCTATCAATCAGCCACGCATTAGCAGGTGTTGGATTAACAAACCAACCGCAACGAGTTTCAGATATAAAATTTTGAACGGAATCTTCTGTTTTAAGCTGTTCAAAAGCCTGAACTGCGCCGATAAAGGCAAAAATTGACAAAATCGCATAAATAAAATATTTCATAATTTTCGTTTTTTCACTCCTTAATCTTTAAAGCGAAAAAACGATGAATTTTAAGACATTTTATTTTACCGAAATTAATTTGAAATCCAGCCTAAATTTATCAGCTTATCAATCAGATTTCTGCCGACAAACTCCATAGCAGTGCCTAATCCCAATGATCCAGAACTACTGGGAATACCCATAACTTTTTGCATTTTAGTAATATCGGCATCCGTAATCCGTCCTGAGGTCAGACTTTTAGCCGTTTGCGGTTTTAAGATGGCATATTCGATATAATCAAGCTTGGCTCCTCCAGAGGAGCCATTTGTTATCGCAAACCCCATCCATAAAATATAGGTGTCGGTTTCTTTTTTGGCTCTCTCTTTCGCTTCCTTAAAAGTCATTTTTTCACCGTTGATCGCGTTTATCTGCAAGCTGCGGTGACGTTTTATTTCATCCAGATAATCATCTATTGTGTTTTTAAGATAGTTTTTTGATTTCCATGACCAGCTACTTTCCTGCATTTCTCCGGCGATTAAAATCTGGGAAATTTTTTCGGTCGGTTTGATTTCCTCCGGTTCGGGCTCAGTTTTTTCGGTTTTTGATTCGGCAGATGCTGATTGAGAAGCCGGTGTCGGCATTGGAGTTGAAGTCGTTTTTGGACGACGACCCGATTGGGCTTTTGCTAATTGGGAAAAGCCCAAAACTAGCACGACATAAAAAAGAAATAAAAGAACATTTTTGTTTCTTTTTAAATTTAAGTTAAAGTATGCAATTAACATAATTTATATTCTCTTGGGTAATTGACGGATTTTCCCAAATCTTTTGATTTCTAATTTATACTCAAAGTTCTTTTTGCGCCAGTTTGCTCCACTGCCGCAGCTCGTGTTGGCGAAAATTAGGCGAAGTTTGGACAGCTTCGATAGTTTTTTCAAACATTTCACGAGCTTTTTCGTTTTCGCCTTGGGCTTGCAGAACTTTGCCGAAATAATACAAACCTTCCGGGTCGTATGGTCTCCGTTCGATAAAAGTTTCGAGCGCGTTTTTAGACTCCGCAAACATTTTGGCATTCAAATAGGTTGCACCAATTTCACGCCAAATTTCGCTCAGAGAATGTTTATCGTTTTGTTCTAAAACAACCGAAAAATAATTCAGCGCATTTTGTAATTCGCCTTTTTGCCGCGCGATTTTACCGAGTTCATAATTTGCGTCGGGTTCGTTTTTGTCAATCTCAATCGCTTTTGTAAAGTGCTCAGTTGCTTTTTCAGTTTGACGGCGTTGGCTGTAAATCAAACCGAGCTGAACGTGTGCATCTGCATCTTTCGGATTAACGGTTGCGTTGTGCAAATATCTTTTAAAATTCTGACGCTGCCGAAACGCATTTCCAAACCCTCGTGCTTCGCCAGTAAGCGTTCCGCCAAAATACATATAAGCGTAAAAAAGCAAAAACGGTGAAAACAAAAACGGCGAAATAAACTTAAAAACATACAATCCCAAACTAAACCCGATCCACGAAATCGCTATGACCAGAATTGCAGTGCCATAATTCACTCCGAAAACCACGCGCAAGGCAAAAACCATAAAAAGCCCGAAAATCGCACCACTGACAAACCAAAATACAAGATAAATGTTTGGATTGATTTCTTGTGAATTAAGCAAAAATCCGGCAATCGTAAAAGGCAGATGCGCCGCCGCCCAAGCGGTCAGCGAACAAACCGAAAGAACACCGTAATCTCTTTGCAGAATTGTCCAGAAACTCCCGAGATGTCCGAAAAGCGTAACCAACAAAATAGTCAGCGGAAGGTAAAAACAAACAATTGAGATTAGCGGACGAAAAAATCCGCCCGGTTCAAAGGAAAAAAAGAAGAACAAATAATCGCCGATAATCGGAACTTTCGTTCGTTCTGACATCATTTTTTCATATTCGGCAATCATTTGATTTCGCTTTTGTGCTGTTTCGTAAGTTTCAGTTCCCTGTCCGTTTTGGCGAATAAATGAAAAATTCGGCTGTGGAATCGCGTAAACTGCCTGTAATTTAGCGTTTACCGTCAAATAAAAACCAATTGAAATGACAAAAACAAAGATTGCCGCCAGCAGCCAGCTGCCTTTGTCCATCAGTTCGCTCATTGCCGGAACGGGGCGAAAATACAATTGAAAAAGTAGTTTGAGATTTTCCATAACGCAGACGTGAACGGGGCTTCCCTAGTTTGAGGTTGGTCACGGAAAATTGTCAAGATTTTTTTATCGTTTCACTTGCTCGAACAAACTGCGCCGTTCGGCTAAAAGCCGCAAGAACTTTTCGCGTTTGAAAAAGAAAATTGAAATTGCCTTGAGCCAGCCTCTTAGATCATTAATTTCCTCCATCGAACGCATTGCGATGTAGCCGCAGAGGAAGGAAAGAGGAATTGAAAGGAGTGCAATTTTCCAACCGAAATAGATTTCTAAAACAACTGCTAAAACAATCCAGGTCAGAGGCATTAAAACCAAAGCCGAGAGGAATTTAACGGTTGAGATCATATCCTGATAACCTTTTTTGGCTTGAGTGTGAGCAATAATTCTACCGATCTGATAGGCGGGAAAATGCAAAATAACGCCAAAAATTGCCAGCGGAGCAAGCAAGATCAAATACCACGAACGCTGAACTGCTTTTTTTAAAACAAACCTTTTTGAATAATCGGCTAAAGCTAAAAATTCGGATTCAATGCCCAATTTATCGAGCTTTTGCTCATATTCAACCAAACGTTTTTCCAGTTTTGCATCTTCATCGCTTGGCGCATCACGTAAAAATTTTTGCAAAAATTCAAGTCTTTCGCCTAAATTTTCCCTATGCGGCGTGGTCGAGGTAAAAACTTCTTCGGCAATATGTGCAAACCTCACTTTTGATTCGGATTCGGCATTCAAAGTCACTTGACGCAAATTCTTTTCGATTTGGGCGGTCAAGTCTTTAACGACCTCTCGCGGCGGATGTCCGTGTTCATCCAATTCAACCGGAAAAACCTGAAACGGCTCGCCAAAATGAAGCAATGCCTCGCTCCGAAACATCGTTTTTTTCGTGTAATAAAGTCCAACCGGAACAAACCGTAAATCAAGCGAAGCAGGATTTTTCCCCATCGAAACCGCGCCCAGAGCAATTCGTGCCGCGCCGGTTTTCAAAGGCTGCAACTGACTTTCATCGTGCGAAATTCCTTCAGGAAAAATTGCAATCGCGCCGCCTTTTTTGAGCAATTCGCGGGTAAGACTGAAAGTTTCCGCATTTTTGGAAACATCTTCGCCTTTATCCTGCTGACGATAAAGCGGAAGTGCGCCGACCGTCCGAATCAGCCAACCGATTATCGGCATTTTGAAAAGAGTAGATTTGGCTAAAAAAGCGATTCGGCGTGGAAGCGCGGTAAAAAGCAGCATCGGATCAATCAATGCGTTCGGATGATTACTGACAAAAATTAGACCGCTTTTTTCGGGTAAATTCTCAGAATTGACCAGTTCAATTTTGCTAAAGAAAAGACTGATTCCGACACCAAAAATAAAATGCAAAACCCGTAAAGCAAAAGAACCTTGCCGCTGAAAGATCAGTTTCGCAAGGTTCAGTTTTTTAACTTGAATGTCCATAAACAGTTGGCTGTGGCAGTTGGCTGCGGCAGTTAGTTGAGAGTTATCTGAGTTGATTGATAATTTTCAACAAAATACTGCTTCTGCCTAGTGCAACTGCCTACTGAATCAAATCTCGTGCCGATTTGACAACGCTTTATCCATCGTCACTTCGTCCACAAATTCGAGGTCGCTGCCAACCGGCATTCCCATTGCAATTCGGGTCACGCGCACGCCTAAAGGTTTGAGCAAACGCGCAATGTAATTTGCCGTTGCCTCGCCTTCGGTGGTCGGATTGGTCGCTACGATAATTTCTTTGACCTCAACTCCCTCGTTATTATTCGGCATCAAACGCGGAAGTAGATTCGCCAGCATCAATTCATCAGGACCAATTCCGCGAATCGGCGACAAACAACCGTGCAAAATGTGATATAAACCTTTGTAACTGCGTGTTTTTTCAACCGCAACCAGATTGTAAGGCTCCTCGACAATACAAATGATCGAACGGTCACGAGTGGGCGAAGTGCAATAAACACAAGGATTAACATCGGTCAGATTATTACAGATCGAGCAGAAAACGATTTTTTGTTTGACCTCTTGTAAGGCTTCGACGAAACGTTCAACTTCGGCTTCGGGACGGCGCAAAATATAAAACGCCAATCGTTGCGCGTTTTTATGACCGATCCCGGGCAGACGCTTAAATTCGTCAATTAATTTGGCGACAGGTTCTGAATATTCAAGCATTTTTGATTTTTGATTTTTGATTTTTGATTTTTGATTTAATGAATTGGAAAGTTTTATTTTTCTTCCAATCGAAAATCGGCAATCCAAAATCAAAAATTCCTAGAATCCCATTCCCGGAGGCAGCATTCCGCCAAGCTGTCCTTTGAGTTTTTCTTCGACTTTGCGGCGGGCTTCGCCAAGGGCTGCCATTGTCAGATCCTGAATCATTTCAACATCACCGTCTTTGACCAAATCCGGCGAAATAGTTAACTCCAAAACTTCAAAATCACCACGCATTTTGACAGTCACTGCGCCGCCGCCTGCCGAAGCGTCAACCACGGTTGATTTCATTTGTTTGCCCATTTCTTCCTGCATTTTTTGGGCTTGTTTCATCATCGAATTTAAGTCAAATCCACCCGGAAATTTCATCTTTTAATACATCCTTTTCAAAAAAAATTGTTAGACTTAATCGTAACTTTCTACCCCTTAAAACGCAAATAAGAGTTAAAATAAAAGTGAATAGCGAAAGGTGAAAAGTTATGAAAGACAAAGATGATGAAATTTTGAACGAAGACGAACAGTTTGAAAAAGATAAAAAAGACGGATTTTATCAACCTGATGCACATCCTGAAAGCGAAGCGGAAGCAACTCGCAAAAGCGGTCTCGCCTATGGTGCAGTTATTAGTTTGGTTGGTGCAATACTTCTCTTTTTAGCCGTTGGCTGGGGAGTCGATAAATATTTCCAAACTTCGCCGTGGGGAATCGTGATCGGCATAATTTTCGGGGCAGTAGCTGGTTTTTATCAATTTTTCCGTATTTCTTCGGAATTTGAGTAAGATTTACGCTCGTGAAACTTTGCACTTACTCCATAAAAAGGGTAGAATAACTGTTTCGCAATGGGCGAAGAAACCAAACCTTTAAGTGAAGAATCATCTTCGGTTGAAAAAAGACTTTGGCGATTGATGCTGGTTGGTCTCGTGATTGAGATTGTATCAAGCCTGTTTTTAGCTGATTGGAAATTTGTTTTCGGCATAGTCACCGGCGGAAGTTTAGCAATTATAAATTTCTGGCTGCTGCAAAGTTCGGTGCGCGGTATTTTTCAAACGCAATCAAACACCTTTGCCGTTAAATTTTTCCTGCGCTATGTCATGATCGGTCTGGTTGTCTTGTTGTTTTATTATCTGAAAGCTGTTTCAATCATTGGAATACTTTTAGGGATTTCGAGTTTTGTCATTGCATTGATGATCGAAGCACTTATTCAGTTTTACTTCGTAATTACCAAAAACGAGGAAATTTAAAATGCTATTATTTTCGGAAGGCGGACACCATACGCCAATCATAGTTGAATTTCTAAACCATTATTTAGGCGAGCCTGTCAATAAATTTGAATTGACCTATACCAAACCTGTTTGGGATAAAATCCTTAAAAATTTCGGCACTAATGCAGAAGCCGTTTTTGGCGCATATACTCCGGAAACCGCAATTCCGTGGTATACCGTGATGTTTGTCATCGCTTGTTTATTGACCATTGCAGTAATTTGGATTTTGAAAGGAAAACTTTCGGAAGATGCGCCGTCCAACGGACAATTAACTCTGGAAGCCGGATTTTTGACCTTGAAAGATATGATCACGGACATTGTCGGCGACCACGGAATGAAATATTTCCCGGTGGTGGCAACCTTTGCCGTTTTGATCTTGATTTCAAATCTGATGGGATTCGTTCCTTTGTTTATGGCTCCGACAGCTTCGACCAGTGTTACTTTCGCGCTCGGGATTTCGTCATTTATTTATTACAACTATGTCGGAATCAAAGAAAACGGAATCGGCGCACATCTCGCGCACTTAGCGGGACCGATCTGGTGGATGGCGTGGTTTATCTTCCCGCTGGAATTGATTTCAAACTTTATTCGTCCGCTTTCATTAAGTATTCGTTTGTTCGGTAACATCTTTGCTGACGAACAAGTTTCGGCAACGGTTTCAAGTTTAGGACATACTTTGGGAATTCCCGAACCCGGAACGCAGCTTTTACTGCCGGTTGTTTTGATGCCTTTGGCATTGCTCGTGTGCTTAGTTCAAACATTTGTATTTACTTTGCTGTCAATGATTTACTTGAGCGAAGTTTCGCACGGAGATCATGGTCACGGACACGATCACGATGAAGCGCACGCACCCGCAGAAGTTGCACATGCATAAAAGATTTTAGATCTTTGATTTGCGATTTTTGAATTGCAAGTTAATTAAAAAAGGTAGAGTTTTTTGAGAATACGCTATAAACCAAACGTCAGGAGTTTTGAGTTTCCCCAAACATCAAACACATACCGAAGTAGGTTGTAATTATAAAAACTCAAAAAAAGTCTGCCGAAAATATAAAAAATAGGAGACAAAAAAATGTTAAGAAAATTATTCGTAATGGCTTTGAGCCTTTTAGTTTTATCAGTTCCTGCTTTTGCACAAGCTGCCGACAATGCAGAAACCGTTAGTTCGTCAAAAGCATTAGCAGTTGGTTTGAGCATCATCGGTTTTGGTGTTGCCGCCGGTTTAGCCGGTCTTGGACAAGGTAAGATCGGTGCTGCCGCTTTGGAAGGAACCGCACGTAATCCGAGTGCTTCAGGTAAAATCCAAACTATGATGATTCTCGGTTTGGCGTTTATCGAATCGCTCGTAATTTTCGCGCTCGTTATCGTTTTCGCCAAATAGTTTTTTGCCAAGAATACAACCTACGGATGAGGCTTAAAATCCTCGTCCGTATTTTATTTTGCGGCTCAATATGTTACAACTAATTGCAATGTTTTTGAATCAAACCGTTCTTTAAGTAAAGTTGAGAAAAAGCAATGTCTGACCAATTTATCGGAAAAGTTTTAGCGGAAAAATATCGAATAGATTCTTTAATTAGCGAAGGAAATTTGGGAAATCTCTATCACGGCACGCATCTTTTGATGGAAAAGCCCGTCACCATTAAAATCTTGCCGCCTTCACTGGCAAATGACGAAAAGATGGTGGACAGTTTTGCTAAAGAAGCCCGCACCGTTTCACGTATTTCGCATCCGAATGTATTGAGCGTCACTGATTACGGTTCGGACAAAGACAACACGGTTTTTATCATTTATGAGGATGCAACCGGCGAAAGTTTACGCGAAACGATTAAACTGATCGGCAGATTTACACTCGGAAAAGCCAATAAAATCATTAAGGAAATCGCGGTTGCGCTTTCAGCCGCACACGCCGGAGGAATCGTTCATCAAAATCTTTCGAGTGCCAATGTTCTGCTAAATCAGGACGGCGTAAAAATCTTAAATTTCGGCACTAATACCTTTGACATCAATGATTTGGATTATCCGATTGAAAAGATCGAATATCTTGCGCCTGAACAATGCACGCTTTCCGGCAAAATTGATAATCGAACCGATATTTATGCGCTTGGTGTAATTTTATTTGAGATGTTGGCAGGCGAAGTTCCTTTTACAGCAACCAACGGCACTGATCTACTTGATAAACAGACCAAGGAACCGCCGCCGCCGATTGATGCTTTTCGGCGCGATCTGCCAAAAGAGGTTGACGATATTTTATTGACCGCATTAGCCAAAAATCCAACCATTCGTTATCAAAAAGTTGACGAGTTTGCTGATGCGCTTGACCAAATTGCGTTGGCTTATCCTGATGCTGATGAGCCGATTTTTACTCCCAAACCTGTTGCAAATGTTGCAGCCGCGACCGGGCAGCAAACGCCGAATAATATTTGGAAAACTGCATTTATTGTTTTAACCGGTGCGGTTCTGCTGGGCGGACTTTTTGTTTATCTAACCCAAAGCAAACAAACTAATCCAAATACGGCTATGCAAAATGATGCCAACGGAATGCCGGTGCAGCCGGTCAATCCTGCGAGCGGGGCTTATGAACAGGGGTTGGCAAATATGGATTCTTTCAATCCGGGAATTTACAGCAATTCTAATTCGACTATTACGGATAACGGCGGTTATACAACTCCCTGGGATAGCGGAAAATATTATCCGCCGCCAACAACTTCTGGCGGAATTTATGACAGCAACTCTATTCCGCAACAGGTTTATCAAGGAAATCAGGTTTATATGGATCAAAACGGCAGTATTTTTATGCCGAACGAAAATGGCACTTATACTGTAATGAAACCTGTAAATTCAAATGTTAATGCAAATGTTAATAAGAAAAATTCAAACAGCAATGTAAATGCAAACACTGCGGTCAAGCCTCCGGCAAATACCGCACCTTCAAATACGGCTGTTACAAACCCATCCCCAACACCTGCGACCACCGCAACTCCGAAACCGAAAGGAACTCCGGCAACCGAAAAGCCAAAAACCGAGCCGACCAAACCGCCAGCGGCAACCGAAAAACGTCCGGTCAGCGGTAAAAATCAAGATTCAATAGATTAGTTTTTGGGATTTTGAATTAGATTTACAAAAGCGGATTCATCTTCAAAGGTGAGTCCGTTTTCAATTACATAACACGGCAGATTAAACCTTAAATGTGTTAATTTCACTGCATCTTTTGCCGTAGTCAATAAAACTTCCGCGCCTTTTTCAATGGCTTCTTTCTCTAAATTCCGCATTTCGCTGTTTGAATAAATATGATGATCGGGAAAGGATTTGGTCGCAACCAGATTAAAATTTTCCTGCCGTAATTGTTCGTAAAAATTGTCAGGATTTCCGAGTGCACAAAACGCCATTAATTTTTGATTTTTGATTTTTGATTTTTGATCGGTTGATTCCTTGCTTAAAAATTCTTTCAACTTTACGGCTTTGGTAAATTGATTTTTGGAAATAAAGATTTGGCAGTTTGGGTTAATGCGGAGAATTTCAGCTTTAATTTTAGAAATATCTTCGACTAAATTTGCGCGAGTGATGATAATTGCATCAGCCCGTTTTAAGCCGGACAATGATTCCCGTAAAATTCCTGTCGGCAATATTTGATTATTGCCAAAAGGATTGGTTGCATCAATCAGAACTATGTCCAAGTCTCGTTTAACTTTCAGATGTTGAAATCCGTCATCCAAAATAAAAGTGGTAATTCCAAATTCCTCTTTCGCCCATTTCCCTGCTTCGGCGCGTTTAGCATCTGCTACAATGACGGCTTTGCCTAACAATTTATTGGCTAATTCAAACGGTTCATCTCCTGCTTCCCGCGCATCTGCCAAAATTCTTTCGCCATCCGTGACCAAAACTCTTTCTTTCGGATTATCGCGTCCATAGCCGCGTGTCAGGATACAGACTTTTTCACTTTTTTCAGCTAATTTTTCAGCTATAAAGGCAACCATCGGAGTTTTGCCCGTGCCGCCAACCGTAATATTTCCCACACTTATTGTTTTAACATCTAAATCAAATGAGGCAAAAAAGTTTTTTTGATAGAGAGAATTCCGCGTGCTTGTGATTGCGCCGTAAATCCAACTGAAAGGTAAAAGCAGTTTTTTCATCCCACAGTTTTTGTAACATACAAAAAAAAAGTCAACAAACTGAGTTCTCAACTTGTTGACTTTTTTACTTAAATTTGGCGTGACCTAATCGTTTATTCGCTCAAACCCTGTCAGAGTTAAATTTTGCAAAAACGGTGATCCTGGCGGAATCCGGTTGATGTCTAAAAATGTCTCATCAAAAACGTAGTTTCTAACAGGCGGTTCATAAACGGTTCGGCAGCATTTGAAAACGCTGTTACTGTTTGCGGCATTATACAAATTAATCAGAGAGCCGGAATAATTACTTTTAACCGTGCTGTTCCAGTTTTCCAGATACCGCAATAAATTGTGAACTCCGCCTGATTGACAGTCAAAGTAACGGTCTGAACCCTGACTCTGATTAGATGGACAAGGTGCAAAGTCTTTACTGTTGCCGACTAACGCAGCGAACCGATACGTTGTTTTACTTGGAGTTCGTCCGGCACGATCAAAGGGTGATGAAAAACTGTAAGAATCCTGCCAGCTATTGGAAAGAAGGGTTATCGAATCTGCAATCACCGCTGCCGGAACATCCGCTGCACCTTGCGGTTGATAATTAGCCGCAGGTGTTGGCGTGCTCGTAGATGATGTGACACCTGTTGAATTATAATTACCTAGGACATAAACGCCATTTTCCGAAGCCACGGTCAAACCTTTTGTATTTGAGGGAGTAGCCGAATCATAGCCTCCCGGCAAAGTCGTCCCATTAATAAGTCTTACCCCACGGCGGAAAAATCTGGTGTTTGAAGTTGCGGCAACATCAGCGGAAACATATTCACTGTATTTTGGAGCTTCATTAATATAATCATTTTCAAAAACACCATTATTATTTGAATCTTCCCCGGCAGTTTTTGTGCCATCATTTAAACTGGCAGAAGTAGTCCCGTTTGGCAGTAAATCTTCCATATCGTATTCGCCATCGTAATCGTAATCACTTCGTCTGTCGGAAATATAAAGCACCCAGCCGTTTGCATTAGGAATATCAGTATTGCTCAAGGCTCTTTTCGGAGTAAAGGAATCTGAAAACGTAGTTCCTGCTTTCGGTAACAAACCAAGCACGGTTGAATTTCCTTCCAAGAATAACTCCAAATTTGCCATATCAATATCAACGATGCTCATCACTCCTGACCAGGGAATTCTTCCGCTTGGATATGATGGAACAGGATTTGGGTTTGGAGTTCCTGAACCGGGAATACTGTCATAAGGTAATCCTTCGCGCGTATCAAACATCATTATCGGAAACGGCGCAACTTTTCTTCCCGTTACAGCTGAAACTGTGGCAGTTATTTGGTTAGCTGTATTATCAACACCCGAACAAGATGAAGTCGGAGTTGACTTTTGTGTTCCGTGACAACCGTATCGATCTTGAGTTATACCAATTGCCGCTTGGTTTTCAGTGATATAGGTATCAATCGGGTTTTTATTCGGTGTCGAAGCAGGACTAGGCGCGGGAGATTTTTCCTGAGCTAAAACATAATTATAATTAACGGAGCTTGCGGTAAAGGTATTTAAGTATGTTTTACTGCTCGAAATAACACTCCCCGGGATCAAAAATCTTTGCAGTTTTACAATTGCATATTTATCTGAATTAGCCTGATAGGTAGTCGTATCCAGTAAGAAGCTGGAGTTGGCAGGCGTAGTATTATTAACCAAACTTGCCGGCGGTCTTTCGGTTAAACCTAAACTCAAAATATCCGCTGTAATATCGGTTGCGGTCGGAGCCAAATCCCCGTTATTTTTGATTGCTTCGATCTTTATCCAGATTTGTTTTCCCGGAACTTTAAATCTTGCAGCATTAAAACGAGTTGATTGTTGTCCGCCATTCATTGCAACCGGAAGATAACCGTTACCATTATCCAACTGAACTCCGCAGGTGCCACTGGCTGAGGCGCAACCCGGCAGTTTATCCTGACTGTCTGCCAAAGAAATTCGGATTCCCGATTTGTTGTAGAATCTTTCTTTTAACGGAATCAAACCGTCTTTGTTTGTGCTGGTAACAGTGGTTAGAGTTCCCGTGCTGTCTTTGAATTTATCACCAATATTCTTTCCACGTTTTATCAGGTTAATATATTCAGGTTTCAACGGAAGGTTCAGTTTTTTCTGTTCATTGAGCAAATTATTGTTAAATCTTGCTTTGATCGTAGCCCAATTCGGATTTCGGTAAGCCGCAGGTCTTGCCGGATAGGAAGATAAAAGATTTGATCCGCTGACAGTCGAAATTGCACTGCCTTCGTTATAGTTAAGTTGTTTATAAGTTCCTGAGCCATCTTTAATAAAATTTTGGCTATAACTGCTGTCTAAAACGCTTCCGTTTGGAGCCACATCTGTCAAAATCTGACCGACAGCCGTTACTTTTGAGGCAAAATTTAATCCAGCCGCTGATTGAATAAAAATATTGGCATTTGAATGAACCCGACCACCAAAATTAAACGGTGCAGGACGGAAGAAATTCATATCGCCATCATAAAATGTTCCAAACTGGAAGATCGGAATCCGGTTATCAAAAAATCTTCGACGGAGAGTGACTTTGACACCTGTTTTTGTGTCAGTTGCGGTTGTAATCAACTGCCATTCATCGCGAATGGCTTTAAGACCTTGAAATTGCTCGCCGGTTGCATCAATAACCTCTGCATCTTTTGTCTTGGTAAGACTTTGCTCAAAAGTATAATCAGAATAATTACTTGGGGTAGAGCTGGCAATAGCAGTAACGTCCGAAGTGGTTAAGGTAAGTTTATTTTCAAATACGGCATCTGCTTTGAGAGCCATATTTTCAATACTGGCTTGAGCAGCATAGAGCGTTCTGGTTTCAGAAATTTCGTTAGAAACGGCGACTGTTTCATTAGCCGATCTGGTTAAGGCGAATGCCATAAACCCCATTAGCAGCATCATTATTAAAAGTGCAATAATGGTTGTTGTGCCTTTTTCGCTTTGAAATCGCTTGCTGATAATTTTCATTTTCAATTTCTTCATAAAACCTCTTTGACCTTAACTATTTATCGTCGTAACTCATATTCCGGAGAGAAAAAGTGGAATTAATAATAATCAGTTCGGGGGCTCCTGTTTTTTCGTCAATTTCGGTTGACGAAACCGTTAGAGCCATTGATACATAACGAACATTATTCATATTAGTTGGCGTATCATCTGCAGTTCCGCGAACTCCGTCTGCCCCCACAACAGGATCATCTACTATTGTGCCGTCAGCCATTTGGTAAGTAATCTGAAAATTTTGAACGCCGTAAGCAATTGCCCGCTGCTGAATCTGATCGGTTGTGGCTCCGCTCGTGTTATTTCCATAGATAGTTCTCACCAGAGTCCCGTCGTTCGTCACCTGGTAACTAACCATTTCGATTTTTTTCAAAACAATTCCGCCGGTGTAATCAGTGCAATTAGTATCTGTGCCAGAGGAGCACTTTCGGAACAGACTTCCAATATAATTATTGCTTGCATCCTTTTTATTGCGTTCCTGATTAAGCCCCAAATTATCTCCGGTATTGACCGTAACACGATACGTGGCTGCATCTTTTGAGGTTACTATTCCAACGATTTGGCTGTTTTTAGTTTCCGCCATAAATAAATCGTTATTGCTGATGCTGGAAAAGTTAGTAGCCGCATTAAAACTTGGAGTTGAACTGGGAGTAGGCGAAACCGTCGGAGTTGGAGTCGGCAGTTGGAAAACAATCGGCGTGGCAGTGCTGGTCCCTACCTCATCATTAATACTGATAGGTTTTCCCGAGTTGAAATCCAAATCACGGTAAATAAAAGCAATAGCATCTGTTTTTTGAGAAGAAGGCAGGAATTTATTGGTAAACACGTTATTACCGCAGGAAACGGATGTCAAAGTATCACGTCCGGCGTTTGGATCATAGGCAACGCCTAATCTGTTAGCTAAAAAGTCATCCGGCACCAACGCTCCTGTTTTGTGATAACCCAATCCGGCATTCATCACATCGCGTCCGATCAAATACATTGCAATTCTCGCATTTTTTTGCGCATCTCCACGGCGGCTGGTGCGGCTGCGGTCAGACCTTCCGAGTTCTAACAAAGCATAAATTGAACCGGTAACAATCATAAAAATAGTTATCGCAACCAACATTTCAAGGATAGTAAAACCGGATTGTCCGTCTTTTTTATTTCTTTTGCTTTTTATCATTTCTAATCCTTAACGATAGTCCGTAACAATTGTTTTTAAGATTTCCTGCATAAATTTTCCGTTGACCTGATAGCGGATTGTGACCTTTACATCTCTTTGTCTGATGGTGCTGTAATCAGTGCTGGGAATGTCCGTAATCTCGATCTTTCTGGAATACCCGTTCACAACAGGAGTGCTATTTGTGCCGCACGCGCCGGTTCCGGTGCAAGCGTCATCTGATGTTCCGACAATGCCATCCGCACCGTTTCCCATCCGAATTGGACGAAAATCCGTTTCAAAAATTCCGCGATTTACTCCGTTTACACTATTGCTGCCAACATTTCCAATAGTATCCCAACCGCTTACATCGTCGTTCGGATTCAATTCTTTTGCCGCCATAATTGATTCCAGACTAGAAAGAGCATATTGTTTAGCAATAAGCTGTTTTTCGATTATTTGTGACCGCATTCTGTTTGCGACCAAGGCTCCACTCATAGCTAAAATTCCGACCATAAAAATAAGCATCGAAATCATTAAATCAATATAAGAAAATCCTTTTTCGCTATTTCGTTTCGTTTTCATATTGATACTTTTATTGAAATCTTCTGGAATCTTTCCAAGCAGTATTGGCAGGTAAATCAGGATAATAATTCCACAAACGAATTGCCCCCGATCCCCCAATAACAGTGATAGCCCTTGTAATTGTGCTGTTATTGGCATTGGTTTTATCAGGCTGCCAAACAAAAACGGTGGAACCTGTTATAATTGCCCCGTTGGCAATCGCATTTGTTCCGCCGTCGGTGACGGTTCCGTCTTTTCTAAATCGAAGAGTTGCAACTTTATGATTAAGGCTTAGCGGATGAGTGCTGCTGGTAACAAAAGTAATTGACGGAACCGGAGACGGTTCGGTCGGACTAACTGAGACATTGTTTGGTTTTTGTTCAACCTTGACTTCTTTAGTCGATTTTAGAACAAATGAGCGAATGATTTTATCGTCTGTTGCGACTGTAGCATCTCCCTCATTGATTAATCGCGCAACATTGTCGGTCAGATCAAGCTCAACCCGCATTGTTACTTTTTGGGTTAAAGCCCTTTGGCGTGCTTCCTGCAGCATATCAATAAAAAGAGAAGCTTGTTCATCGGGTTTATAAAGTTTCTGATGCCCGTAAAGATAATAAAGCGAAACGCAGGTCATGACCGAAGTAATAACCAAAACCACCAATAATTCCGCGACCGAAAACCCCAAATTTGATTTAAATCTTTTAGCTCTCATTTTTTTAACATTTAGAAAGAAACACAATTCTACCTACAACAATTTATGCGGCTTAACATAATGTTTGAAAATAGATAATTATTTGCAGGCTGATTAAAAAATCAGGCTTGATTTGGGATAAAGCCTTGCTATTTGGAATTCATAACTTTCCTTTTAAGAAGATGACATAAAAAATAAGTCAACACCTACTATCAATAGTAAGCACAAATCAGCAAGAGCCATTGGGGAACTCTATATCTGAAATTTAACAGAGTTTGTTTTTGTTTGTCAATGTTTATTTTTCAAAATGAGAGGCTTTTGACCGAAATTAAATCAGAGATTTTAAGTTTTCAATCATTTTGACCGATGCGCCGCGATTATTATCGGCAACCTGAAAAGCATTGTCGGCTAATTCGTCGCGTTTTTGGTCATTTTGGAGGAGTTCAGTAAAGATTTTGGCGAGCTCCGGTGAAGCATCTTTTTCGTTTAATTGAGGTAATTGAATAATTGCATTTTTATCTAAAAATTCTTCCACAATGGACTTAAAATTCATTGTATAAAACCCCGTAACAATTGCTTTTTTCTCAATCGCAGGTTCTAAAACATTTTGCCCGCCGTGTGGAATCAGGCTGCCGCCGACAAAAACGATTTCAGCCAAAGGATAAACCGCCCGCAGTTCACCGATGCTGTCCAGCAAAATTATTTCAGCATTTTTGTCGCGTTCGGAAGGATTTTCACTGCGCTTGGCGAAGATAAAACCTGTGGACTTAATAAGTTGTGTAACTTCGCTAAATCTTTCGGGATGACGCGGAACCAACATCAATCTTGGCAATTTATCGGCTGAGTTTTTCCAGATTTCTTTGACTGCTTCTAAAATTATTTTTTCTTCGGGAGCATGGGTGCTGGCGGCGATGATTAACGGCGCATCGGAATTGATACCGAAACGCTCACGCAATTCATTAGTTAATTTGCCATCGTTTTCATCAATTCTTTGGTCAAATTTGATATTTCCCGTGACAATTATTTTTGTTCCGCGACTGCCTAGAGACAAAAATCTTTTCGCATCGGCAGGAGTTTGTGCCATTATTAATTGAACATAATGCAAAACCCGCTTAATTGTATTTGGAATTTTGCTGTATCCGTTGGCACTTCTTTCTGAAAGCCTGCCGTTGACAATCGCCACCTTGACATCGTGTTTTCCGGCTTCACGGATGAAATTGAACCAAATCTCAGTTTCCATCAGCAAAACAATTTGCGGTTTGATTTTTCGCAACGCCCGACGCACTGTAAATTTCCAATCGTAGGGAAAATAAAAAACTAAAGCGGCATCGTCTTTGAAAACATCACGGGCGAGTTTTTGTCCGGTGCGTGTGGTGGTAGAAACAACGAGTTTGTGATCTGGAAAGGCTTTAATAAGGTCTTTGACGAGCGGACGAGCCGCATTTGTTTCTCCGACTGAAACGCAATGCAGCCAAATGACAGGTTTTCCTTCTGCCTCAAAATTGGGTAAAAAACCTAGACGCTGCCAAAATCCTGATAAATATTTTCCGCTTCGGATCAGCAAAAGCGGAGACATCAGAATAAACGCAGCGGTCAAAAGGAAACTGTAAAGAAAGAACATTACTTATTAGTTTAGGAAGTTCGGGAAGTTCGGGAAGTTTGGGAAGAAAGAAAAACTTCCTAAACTTCCTAAACTTTCTAAACTTCCCAAACTCTATTTTACTCTTTCAATGTATTTCGCTTCGGTTGGGTTGACGCGAATTTTTTCGCCGCTTTCGATAAATGGCGGCACTTGAATCGCAACTCCGTTTTCGAGGGTGGCAGGTTTGTTGGCATTGGTCACGGTTGCGCCTTTTAAAGCAGGTTCGGTATATTCAACCACTAATTCCATCGAATCCGGCAAGGTTACACCGATTGGCGAACCTTCATAAAATTCGACTTCGATTTTCAAACCTGGCATCAACCATTGTGCGGCATCGCCCAAATCTTCTTCGGACATAGCGATTTGCTCATAATTTTCCGAATTCATAAAGTGGTGCATATCGCCATCAGAATACAAATATTCCATTTTTTGTTGACTCAAATATGCTTTTTCGACTGAATCGTTTGAACGAAAACGATGTTCAAATGAGTTTCCCGAAATCAGATTGCGAAGACGCGCCTGCACCATTGCGCGAAGGTTTCCCGGTGTATGATGATGAAAATCCATAATCTTACAGGGTTGACCTTCAAAAACAATAACCATTCCTTTGCGAATGTCATTAGCTGAAATTGCCATAAACTTTTTTTAAATACTCCGTTTGATAAATTTTAAAGTGAAAAAGGGAAAAGGTGCAAAGTTGAAAAAGTCGGTTCGTAATTTTTATCTAAATGTTTGAAATTTACAAGCAGAAAACTTTTCCACGCTTTCACTTTTAGTCTTTTGCACTTACACAGTTGTTATTTTTTGATAATTGCAAAAGTCATAGTTTAATTTTTGGCGGAAAATTTTGCAAATTAGGCTGATTTTTCGCGCTTTTTCTTTTTCGCTGAAACTTTGATAATCTTTAAAAGTGACACAGATCAAACTCGATAAATTTCACGAAGAATGCGGAGTTTTCGGCATCTACGGACATGCTGAAGCCTCGACTTTAACTCAACTTGGACTTTTTGCTTTGCAGCATCGCGGACAAGAGGCGTGCGGCATCGTTTCATCCGATGGCGAAGAATTACATCAATTTCGATCACAAGGCTTGATTGCTGATGTTTTGGTCGAGGATGAGTTGAAAAAATTGACTGGTTCGGCGGCAATTGGACATACGCGTTATTCAACTGCCGGAAAAAATACGATCAAAGAAGTTCAGCCTTTTTCGGTCACTTGTCAGCACGGACAAATCGCTGTTTGTCACAACGGAAATTTGCCTTTTGCCAAAGAAAAACGGCTCGAATTGGAGCATAGCGGTGCAATTTTTTCCTCGACTTCGGACACAGAAACGATTTTGCATAGCATTGCCCGCACGCCTGCTACAGATACGATTGAAGCCATTTCCAAAGTTTTATACGAAACCGAAGGCGCATTTTCATTACTCTTTTTAACGCCAAAAGCCTTGATTGCGGTGCGTGATCCGCGCGGTTTTCGTCCATTGGTTTTAGGCAAATTAAAAGATGCGTGGTGTGTAGCGAGCGAGTCTTGTGCGTTTGATTTGATTGATGCTGAATATGTCCGCGAAATTAAAGCCGGTGAAATGTTGGTCATTGACGAACACGGACTTCATTCAAGTTTTCCACTTGTGGAAAAACCGCTTTCGGTCTGCACTTTTGAACACGTTTATTTTTCGCGTCCCGATTCAATCATTTTTGGCAGATCGGTTAACGAATCGCGTCATAAAATGGGCAAACAACTAGCGATTGAGCATCCGGTCGAAGCAGATTTAATCGTTCCAGTTCCCGATTCGGGAGTTGCCGCCGCTGTTGGTTATGCCCGACAATCAGGCATCAATTTTCGTCACGCAATTATCCGTAATCATTATGTCGGACGCACTTTTATTGAACCGAGTCAATCCATCCGTTCTTTTGGCGTGAGACTTAAACTCAATCCGGTCAAAGATTTGATCCAAGGAAGAAGAGTCGTTTTGATTGATGATTCGATTGTTCGCGGAACGACTTCCAAAAAGATTGTGCAGATGGTGCGCGAAGCCGGGGCAAAGGAGGTCCATATGAGAATTTCTTGTCCGCCAACCGTTTCGCCCTGTTATTACGGAGTTGATACGCCTCGCCGACGGGAACTGATTGCGGCGCAAATGTCAGTTGAAGAAGTCTGTAAATATGTTGAAGCAGATAGTTTAGGTTATTTATCGTTGGAAGGAATGTTGGAAGCAATCGGCATTGATGAAAAATCAACTTGCACTGCCTGTTGGAGCGGAAAATATCCAACTGCGATTTTGAACGGGAAATGAGAAATCTTTAACGCAAAGACGCAAAGAGGCAAAGGCGCAGAGCAAAAAACTAAAAGTAAAATCCAAAAGTGATTTAAAACCCTTTGCGGTCTTTGCTACTTTGCGCCTTTGCGTTAAATTTATCCTAATCGTGATAACGCTTTTCGCCCGCTTTTATCGCTAATTGCAAACGATTTTGCGGCGGCGGAATCGGACAAGTTGCAAAGGTCGTGTAAGCACACGGAGGATTTTCGGCTTTGTTAAAGTCCAGAATTACTTTGTTATCTTTTGATTTTTCTGCATACAGAAATCTGCCGACTCCGTAAGTATCTTTTTTACTCGTCAAATCCCGAAAAATAATGAAATAATGTCCGTCCTCTTCGACAGGTTGGAGCGAATAATTTTTGCCCAAAAGTTTGAATTTCAAAATCCCTTCGCTTTTCATTTTGTAACTGCCGCCGAGCATATTCGGAATCAAAATTTCTTTCGGTTCAGAAAAAGGCTCAAAATTAGCAATTACCTGATATTTTTTATCAATCGGAAACCAATGCAACCCATTAAAATCCAATCTGGCTTTATTGTTTTTATCTTTCAAACGAATACCGAATTTATCTTCGCGCTTGATGACATAAAAAGTCTGACTTCCGGTTTGAATGATCGTCTGCTTTTGCTTTTCGTCGGAAACTAAAACGATTTCAGAAATTTGTTTGCCTTCGTTCAATGCCTCAACACCTTTTTCGACTTTCAAAGTTGCCACGCCGTTTTTTAAATTAATCTCGCCGAATTTTCCGCCCTTGAAATTTTCGGTCAACTGAATATCGTAATTTGCGCCTTTGCCAATCGTATTCACGCCATCTTTCAGCCAAAAAAGTCCGGCTAATGAAAACCAACTATTCTCGCTTTTAAGCTCAGTTTCGTGATTAGTCCGCCATTTTGTGACCTCTGAATTATAAGCAGTTTGCGCTTGAAAATTAACTGCAAATGAAATAATTAAAAGAGTTACTATGATAAAACCTTTCATTGAATCTCCTTTTTGCTTTGAATTTGAAAAACCGTTTGCAAAACAATCAGCAAAACAGCCGCTCCGATCAAAACTCCTAATCCTGCGCTTAAACTATTGTAAGCATTGGAGAAATATCCGATAAGCCAAGTGATTGTAATTGAGCCGACACTCCCCATTACAAACAGCGGAACGGTTTGTTCGTTTGCCGCCGCCCCAAAAGTTTCGGTAAATCGTGCCATATTCGTTGGAAAAACCGCTGACAATCCAAATCCCAAAATCGCCGAAGAAAAGAAAATTGTTTGCCAGCCGCTTGATAACATCAGCAAAATTGTGCCAAGCAAAGTTATAGTTAAACTTGCCCAAATAATTTTGTTAGTTGGCAAAAATCGTGCCAAAATTGCGCCCGCAAGCCTGCCTAAAACAAATAAAACAAAGAAGATAAAGACGGCGGACAAACCTTTTAATTCAGGCGGTAAATTTGAACGCATCGTGTAAGTTGTGAGCCAATTTGTAATCCCGCTTTCGATTCCGACATCGCACAAACCGAACGCTACAATTACCCACGCAATTGGGTTTCTCCAAATTGAAACTTGTGCGCCGGACTCGGATTCTGAACTGTTTGACTGACTTGAAATGTTCGCAAAAACAAAGAAGTAAATAATTGCAAATAAGATACTTATCCCAACCAAAATCAGAGTTGGAATGGTAAAACTTTCACCACCCAGAAAACTCACAAACGGCTGACAAACAATTGCACCGATGCCCCACGCAAACGACATTAAATTCAAAGCCGATGCCGTTTTTATTGGATTCAATGCGGCAGTCAGCATCAAAGTTGACGGAATCGCCAAGCCAAACCCAATCCCGTAAAGACAAATTCCCACCCAACTCATTTGATAACCGCCCAGATTCAACCCGCTTAAACCAATTACGAACAACAGAAATCCAACCGCCAAGGTTTTGACAAAACCAATCTTCCTAATCAAAAAAGCAGTTGAAACTGTTCCGATTATCGAGCCGTAGAACTGCGAGGTCGCAAAAAATCCGGCTTGTTCATCGTTTAACGACAGAGTTTTTGCCAAAATCGGCATAATTTGCCCAAACAAAACCGTAACGATTCCGACAATAAAAAAGCTGAAATGAAGGGATATTTTGAGCGGCAAGTTGTTCATTTATTTGAAATAGCTTGCCCACGAATAAACGCGAATAAACACGAAAAAAGTCTTTGTCTTTTTTTAGCGTCTTTTCGCGTATTTCGCGGGCAAATAGTTCTTATTTGGGTTGAGCCACAACTCGCAAATAAGGCTTAATTTCATTCCAACCATCGGGGAATTTTTCTTTTGCCTGTTCGTTGGTAACAGCAGGAACAATGATGACATCATCGCCGACTTTCCAATTAACAGGAGTTGCAACGCTATGTTTTGCAGTCAGTTGCAGCGAATCAATAACGCGCAAAACCTCATCAAAATTTCTGCCAGTGCTGGCTGGATAAGTTAAAGTCAATTTAACTTTTTTATCAGGTCCGATGACGAAAACCGAGCGCACCGTAAAAGTATCACTGGCATTCGGGTGGATCATATCGTAAAGGTCAGCAACTTTTTTGTCCTTGTCGGCAATAACGGGAAAATTAAGTGCAGTTCCTTGAGTTTCCTCAATATCTTTCGCCCATTCGTGGTGCGAATCGGTCGGATCAACGCTCAAACCGATAACCTTGACATTGCGTTTGTCAAATTCGGGTTTCAAACGTGCCGCTTCGCCAAGTTCGGTGGTGCAGACAGGCGTAAAATCTTTCGGATGCGAAAATAAAACGCCCCAACTATCGCCTAAATATTCGTGAAAATTGATTTCACCTTCGGTTGTATCTGCTGTAAAATTCGGTGCTTCGTCTCCAATTCTTAATGACATAATTTTGTTGCTCCTTTAATTTAATTTGTTTAATATTTCGGCACAGACGAATCAACTTCGTCCGACCATGCTGTAATTCCACCTTTCAAATTTATTAGTCTTCCATTATAACCATTTTCTTGTAGTGCTTTGATAGCTTTTGCACTTCGCACGCCGCCTTTGCAATGAATTATTGCAGTTTCGCGTTCATTGATTTCGTGCGCCCGCTTAACAACTTCGCCGAGCGGAATAAGTTTTGTATTCGGAATCTTGGCAATTTCAAATTCGTGCGGCTCACGAACATCAATGATTTGCAGATTCGGATTTGTCTCAATCCAATTTTTTAATTCCGTTGCAGTGATTTCTTCCAACGGTTTTTCTTCAACGACGGGCTGTTTCAATCCGCAAAATTCTTCGTAATCAATCAAACCTGTAATCGTCGGATTTTCTCCGCACAAAGGACAATTCGGATTTTTCTTGAGCTTCAGTTCACGAAAACGCATTTTCCACGCGTCGAAAAGCAGCAAACGATTGAGCAAAATCCCTTCTGCTCCAAGAATTACTTTGATAACTTCATTAGCTTGAATTGTGCCGACAATTCCGGGCAAAACGCCCAAAACTCCGCCTTCCGCACAACTTGGAACTAGTCCCGGCGGCGGCGGTTCGGGGTAAAGACATCGATAACAAGCACCGCGTGTCGCATCAAAAACTGTCGCCTGACCTTCAAAGCGAAAGATCGAGCCGTAAACATTGGGTTTTCCCGTTAAAACCGAAGCATCGTTGACCAAATAACGGGTCGCAAAATTGTCCGTTCCGTCAACGATAACATCAAAATCTTTGAATAATTCGAGAGCGTTTTCGCTGGTCAGACGAGTTTCAAAGGCTTCGATCTTGACGTTTGGATTTAAATCATTAATACGGTCTTGAGCCGAAGCAATTTTTGCCCTGCCAACATCTTTCGTGCCGTGAATGATTTGGCGTTGGAGATTTGATTCGTCAACTACGTCGAAATCAACTACGCCGAGCGTGCCGATTCCTGCCGCCGCCAGATACAATCCCAAAGGTGAGCCCAAGCCGCCCGTGCCAATCGTTAAAACGCGAGCGGCTTTAAGCTTTTTTTGTCCTTCCAAACCGACTTCGGGCAAAATCAAATGCCGCGAATATCGCGAGTATTCTTCATTGGTCAAATTCGGTAATTCTTCCGTAGCGGTGGCTGCTGTTCCGCCTGCAATCGCCGGAATTATCAAGATTTCATCGCCTTTTTTGATTTCCGTATCCGTTCCGTCCAAATCACGAATATCTTCATCGCCAACGTAAACATTAACGAAATTTCTAAGTTGTCCTGCATCGTTGTAAAGATGTTTTTTGAGTTCGGCGTGATTTGCAGTGAGCGAATTTAACGCTTCGCCGACTGTTCCTGCCTCGACTTCGATTTCCGAATTTCCGCCCGCAAATTGTCTCAAAGCGGTTGGAATTACAATTGTTACTGACATAATTTCTCCTTATTCGTAATTGGTAATTCGTAACTCGTGATTCGCAATTCGTAATACGCATTTTCCGGCGAATTACCAATTACGAATTACCAATTACCAAATTCTCCTCATTAAATTTCGATCTGTCATTTTCCATCACCCACGAGCGGACATCAACCGCTTCCCCGTCAATCACCGACGTAATGATGTAAGACCAAACGGGCAAAGCGTGGTCTAAATCGTATTGCGACGGGATGGCTTTGTCTTCGGGATGCGAATGGTAGTAGCCAACGACTTCCAACTTTTGTGAACGGGCGTAGCGTTCAGCCCGTAAAACATCTTTCGGCAAAATCAGAACGCGATTTTTCTGGTCTTCCTGACTCGAATTTTCGAGCGGAAAAGTCTCGTGAACCGTTTTCGAGCCGTCCGCGTTGAGCGTTCCGATCAGCATTCCGCCGCATTCAAACGGATAAGTCGCCTCGCCGTGTGCTTTAATTTCTTCAATATGTTTTTGTAAAACTGAAACCATAGTTTTCTAGGGCAGAAACGCGACTGTTAAGGAGCGTGTAACACACTCCCTCACGGTCGTGTTTCTGCCATTATTTCAAAGCCTGTTCAATATCAGCGACAATGTCATTCACGTCTTCAATTCCGACTGAAATTCTGACCAAACTTTCGGCAATTCCAAGCGTTTCTCTTTTCTTCGGTGAAAGCTCACGATGCGAACTTGATGCAGAATGTGAGACGAGCGTGTAAACATCGCCGAGACTCGTTGCCCGCACTGCTAAATTCAGTGAATCCATAAACTTCCAAGCGGCTTCGCGTGAATCGTTTTTCAATTTGATGGAAACCAACGCCCCGCCGAAGTTTCCGCGCAAAACTTTGTTTGCCGACTTTTTATCGTCCAGATTCGGATAATAAACTTTTTCAATCGCTGCATTTTTCGACAATGCAATCGCAATTTTTTCGGCGTTCTCGCATTGTTTTTCTAATCGCAAAGCCAAAGTTTTTATGCCGCGCAAAATATGATGAGCTTCCCAAACGCTCAAAACTCCGCCGACAAGTTTTTTAATTCCGTCCAAATTCGGTTTATCAAATTCGTCTCTGGAAATAACCACTCCGCCGGTTGAATCGGCGTGTCCACTCAAATATTTCGTCGCCGAATGAACCGAAAAATCTGCTCCAAGTGTCAACGGTTGGCACAAATACGGCGAAGCAAACGTGTTGTCAACGACCAATTTCGCACCGTGTTCGTGAGCGATTTCGGCAACCTTTTCAATATCGCAAACTTTCAAAAGCGGATTGGAAATCGTTTCGGCTAACAGAACTCTCGGTTTAAGTTCTGCCGCAATTCTCGCCAACTCGTCCAAGTTATTAAAATCAGCCGTTTTCGTTTTCACGCCGTAAACGCCGAAAATTTTGTTCAAAAGATCGAAAGTCGCGCCGTATAAATCCTGCGAAGCGAGAACGATTGAGCCTGTTGTGATTTCGCAAGCCGCGAGTGCCGCGTGAATCGCCGCCATTCCCGAAGCGTAAGCCACTGCGACTTTTCCATTTTCCGCTTCGCAAACGGCTTTTTCCAACGCCGCAACGGTCGGATTTCCGTAGCGTGAATAGACGTAATCGCCGCCTTCGCCCGAAAAAACTTTGTCCATTTCCGCCATCGAATCGTATGTGTAAGTTGCGGTCGGATAGATCGGAGTCGAAACGGGTTTGCCGACAGGCTGTTCACCGCGTTCGCCCGCGTGAACCAATTTTGTTGTAATCGAATATTCGCTCATAAATTTATGTTCTGAGTTCAAACTTTAGTTTGCTTTTGTTTTGCGAACAGCACGCTGAAGCGTGAACTCAAAACGTATTCCAAAATCAAAAAAGGCTTTTTTGCTAAAGATAACAAAAAAGCCTTTATAAAAAAGTTTCGCAGTCTTTAGCAGTTTTTAACGTGGAGCAAGTTTCCTTAAATCGCCACATCGCAAGAAAAATTATTTATCATTCTCGCGTTTCTATAAATTTTAATTTACAGGATTCGCTCAAAGCGTGTCAAGTAAGAAGATTTTTATACTTTACTTAGCTAATTGGATAATCTTTCTCAGCGTGAACTATTTTATCATCTTTAATTCTTATTAAAATGAAACCGTTGAAATTAGGTTCTAAATTGAAATCTGCTTTAAGTCTTTTTTTATCGCCGCGATTATTAACGAATTCTATTTCTAACATGGACTCTTTATTTAGTCTAAAAATAGCAGATTTAGATTCATCCGCTTCTATATTTCCTAAATTAAATAAATCACCTTTAACATAAACTAACACAGTATTTAGCGAAGTATTTCCCAAATTTTCAACTCTCACATGGGCTTGTTTTTTATTAGAACAAGATGTAAAAAATACAAGACCAAGTATCAAGCTAATATTTCGAGTAATGAAAAGTATTTTTTTAAGTTTTATTCTCATTTTATTTTGATAATAAAACAAATACTCAATTAATAGCTATAATTTTTTGTTTAGATCACACGCTATTAAATTTTCAAAGACCTAAAACTTATTCAAATTCCGCCTACTCGTTCCAAAAACTTTCGTGCAGATATTTCCCGCCGCCGTCGCATAAAATCGTGACGATGACCGCTTCTTCTTTTAATTCTTTCGCCAGACGGACTGCGGCAAAGGCGTTTGCACCTGAACTCACGCCGACGAATAAACCTTCTTCGCGGGCTAATCGTCGAGTCATCGCTTGTGCGTCTTCGGTGGAAACTTCGACGTTTTTATCGGCGACAAAAGCATCGTAAATTCCCGGAACTCGTGCCGTTTCCAGATGTTTCATTCCTTCCAAACCGTGCAGAGGCGAATCGGGCTGCATCGAAACTGCTTCCAAAAAAGGATTAAACTCTTTCAGCCGTTTTGCCGTGCCGATAAAAGTTCCCGTCGTTCCTAATCCGGCGACAAAATGCGTGATTCGTCCGTAAGTCTGCCACCAGATTTCGGGCGCGGTCGTTTGATAATGAGCTTTCCAATTCGCTTCGTTGTTGTATTGGTCGGGATAAAAATATTTGTCGGGATGCTTTGCGGCTAATTCTTTGGCAACGATTTGAGCCGCGTCAGTTCCGTTGACGGGATCGGTTTCGATGATTTCCGCACCGTAAAGTTTTAAGATTTTTTTGCGTGCTTCGCTGGCGTTTTTCGGTAAGGTCAGCGTCACCTTATAACCGCGAGCCGCACCGATCATCGCGTAGGCAATTCCCGTATTTCCGCTGGTTGCATCAATAATCGTTTTGTCTTTGGTCAACGCGCCAGATTTTTCGCCCGCCAAAATCATCGCTAAAGCGGCTCTGTCTTTGACCGACCCGCCCGGATTCATAAATTCCGCTTTGGCATAAACTTCCACATTTTCGGGCAAATCTTTCGTCACGCTTCGCACACGAATCAAAGGCGTGTTGCCGATCTTTGATTCGAGCCAATCCTGTTCCGTGACAAAATTTTCTTTTTCCTCAATTACTAATGTCTGCATAATTCCCTTACTCGTTTAATTTCAAAAAGAAAATCGGTCGTAAAAGTTTATTTTTTAGCTTCTACGACCGACTGAATATTTTTAATTTTGCGTTGTTTTTTCTTAACTTTTTCCGACGACAAAACTCAGCCGATGCCTTTTGCAACAGCAACAACAAATTTGTTTTTTCAGCCGAGTTAATTTCATCTTTATAATCTTTACAAAAAAGTCTACATTCAAACTTTAGATAATTAAAAAAGGTTTGTCAAATAGATTTTTGAAAGTGTAAAAAAAACCTTTAGGTAGCAGTTTTGATCTCAGGTTTCCAAAGTCTGGCATTAGTCCGCATTTCGTCCAGTCTTTTCCAATGTTCTTCGATTGCGTTGGTTCCCTCTTCGGTTAAGCTGATGTTTGTGTTCGGAATTTTACCGACAAAAGATTTTATGATATTGACCAATCCTGCTTCTTCTAATTTTGCTAAATGACTGGAAAGATTTCCTTTACTTAATCCGGTCAAACTTTGTAAAAACGTGAAATCCGCCGATTCACAATTTGAAAGAGCTGTCATAATTGCCAATCGCGCGGGTTCATGAAGCAATTTATCCAGCTCGGTTATTTCTCTAAAAAGACTCATAATCATTCTCCTTTTCAATTGGTTTCATCATCGAAAAAATCAATCTGATGTCGTCCAAACCTATTATCAAATAAGAAATTCCAATGGAAAATAACAGGATATTCTGATAAAAAGCGGTTCGGGCGTGGTAATCGTTAAGTAAAGTAAAGACTTCAAAAATTCTTTCCCAAGGCATAAAGCCTAAAAACACGAAAATTAAAGAAAGATATAAGGTTACATTTGAAATACCCCGGTAACTTTCGATCCAAAATATAAACATTGTCAACCCAACCGTTAAAACAGTAACGCTAAAAGACATCCTGTAAGTTGCATCAATCCAGACGCTGAACAAAAAGCCAAATATTAGAGGAATTACACACATCCAAATTTGCAATTTTTTTTCAATTGTCAGCGGTTTTAATGTAACCCGACCAAATTTGTCGGTTAGATAATTACGGATTTTCGGATTCAGAACGATTCCGACAAATACACAGAGAAGCAGGAAGAGAACCGGAAAAGTAATATCTTTACCGGCATAATTCCGCTTTTGCGAACCAAGATCAGCTAAATAATTCAAGACAGCCACAAAAATTTGCAAAATCCCGAAAAAAACCATCTTTATTCCGTGAAAACTTCCGGTGACTTCGGCTAAATACCCTAATTTTCTACGTTCATCATTCATAAATAATCTAAATCTTAATCATTGCAGTTTGCATCACAAACCTGTTTGGCACTTCATAATACAAAACTTTTATAGATGTGTCAACAACTAGTTTGCGCTGCAAACCAGCTTTCTTAAAAATCGCGCTGCCTGACAATAATGAGTCAACTATGCTGAATTTGTTTCAAAATGTTAAAATGAAATTTTATTATGCAGGAACAAGTTTTAATTAAGAATTTTATTGCCAAAAAGAAAAAAGAGCGGCTCAAAAAACCCGATTGGCTGAAAATCAAAATCGGTGATCCGACCAATCAAAACGCGGTTTTAAAGCTGATTGACGGTTTGAATCTGCACACAGTTTGTCAGGAAGCGCGTTGCCCGAACATCTTTGAATGCTGGACGGATAAAACAGCGACCTTTATGCTCGGCGGCGATACTTGCACACGTCATTGCGGATTTTGTGCGGTCAACAAAGGAAAACCGATGGATTTAGATCCAAATGAACCGATGCACGTTGCCGAAGCAGTTAAGCATTTGGACTTGAAACACGCCGTGATAACTTCGGTCAACCGTGACGATTTACCCGACGGCGGCGCACAACATTGGGCAGATACGATTTTAGCGGTCCGCAAACTCAATCCGACTTGTAAAATTGAGGTTTTAATTCCTGATTTTCAAGGAAATGAAACTGCCTTGAACATAGTTTTGGAAGCCAGACCAGAAGTTCTGAATCATAATACTGAAACGATTGCCAGACTTTATCGCCGCGTTCGACCTGATGCCAAATATCAGCAAACGCTTGAATTACTGGAACGCTCGGCAAAATTCCGCGACACACAATTTCCAAACATGAAAACCAAAAGCGGAATTATGGTCGGACTAGGCGAAGAGTTTGATGAAGTCGTCGAATTAATGAAAGATTTGCGCTCGGTTTCGTGCGACATTATGACCATTGGACAATATTTGCAGCCGTATGAAAAACGTCTTCCGGTTGAACGCTATGTCACGCCCGAAGAATTTGCCGAATGGAAACGAATCGGTTTAGAACTCGGTTTCAAACATATTGAATCTTCGCCTTTGACGCGCAGTTCTTATCACGCACGACAACAAACTGAGGAAAGTGTAAGTAATTTTGTGCAAATTGGTAAGTAATTTTTATATTTAACATAGAAACCACAGAAACCGCTGAGATTTTTCATAAACTACTCAAACAAGGAGTTAAAAGAAATTTAATCCCTGTGTTCTCAGGAAACTCTGTGGTTAAAAATGTTATCTAATTTTAACTACAAAATCTTAAACTGAGGACTACCAATGAAAAAGCTATCATTTCTATTATTCATATTCGCATTTATAGTTCAGAACTCTTTTGCTCAGGACAATTACGAAAAACTAAAAGCGTGCGGGACAAAAGAAGTTCATTTCAATATTGACACTGATAAAAAACAGCATCCAACTCCCGCAGCTCCGGCTGATAAAGCTTTAATTTACGTTTTACGCCCGACAATGATCGGTTTTGGTGTGCAGTCAAAGTTTGCGGTTGACGGTGAATGGTTAGGTGTTAATCGTGGTAAAACCTATTTCTATCTTTTCGTTGAACCCGGCGAAAGATTCTTTTGCTCAAAAGCAGAAAACGAAGATTATATTAAACTGACTGTTGAAGCGGGAAGAACTTATTATTTACAACAAAAAGTTGAAGTCGGTTTTTTCAAAGCCCGAACAAATCTGGTTCAAATGAAAGAAGAAGAAGGTGTTAAAAAACTCAAAGATGTGAACCTGAGCGTTTTTGAAAAGAAAAAGGACTAAAAAGTTTTGAGTCCCTGCCTTAGCAGGCAATTCGTTAAGGTGCAGCCGCCTGAAGGCGGGACTCAAAACTTTTATTTTATTTTGCCAGACTACTAAAAAAATAACTCTTTTAATTTCAATAAAAAGAGTGTAAAGTGTTTTCTAAACTTGATTTATCCCCCAAAACAAATTTTAATCCCCCCCCCAATTGAATAAAGTGAGTTGGATAATGTGAAAAATTGCCGATTTAACTTTCAAAACGGCAATCGAAAACTGCAAAACTGATTTCACAATCGTCAAAGCGGCTTCAAAATCACATAAATTTAACTTAAAACTCTGCAAGCCCCCTGCAAAACAAAAAATATTGATTTTGTAGTTAATGAAACGCGTTTCAAAAACTGTAATCCAATAAAAAAAACAAGAAAAGTGCCGTCAAACTCAAAAAAGCGGCGGCAAAAACTTCAAAACTTAATAAAAAGAGGTAATAACTTAAAATGACTAATGCAGAACTTAGAGAATTTGAAATGTATGAGCGGGCTTTAGCCTGTATAACGGCTGAATTTACAGACTTACCTGCCGATTCTGAGGGGGCGCAAGCCGTAACGGAACTGCAAAACATCCTGACGGAAATTAAACGCGAAAGCAGCTCGCAAACAGTGTTTGACGGAGCGGCAAAATCGGGGACAACTCAGCGTTCCGTCGCTCGTGATGCTATTAAAGAGTATCTCAAGACCATAGCTAAAACCGCAGACGTGATTGCTCGTAAAAAACCCGGTTTTGACGATAATTTTCCGATGCCATACGGTAAAAATGACGAACAACTGTTGGCAACTGCCCGTGGAGTTTCCTTTGCGGTCAGCCAAACCAAAGCAGATTTTATCAAACTCGGACTAACTGACGAATATCTTGATTCAATTGGGGCGCAAATCGAGGCGTTTGCTGATGCACTTCATTCCACAAACAGTGCTTTGAGCAGTCGCGCGGCGGCAGTCGGACAAAAAAAGAATGCCTTTGATTCCGCTAAAGATAGTTTTGATACTCTCGATACTTTTATCACTAATTACTACCGTGACCAGCCGCGAAAACTTTCAGCCTGGCGAACAGCCTCGCACAAAGAACGTGCCGCGAAAAAGAAAGCAGATAAAACCGGAGAAGTTAAGTAAAAGCGGAAACTGGAAAGCAGTAAAAGTGGAAAACGGAAAGTGGAAAGTGGAAAGTAATAAATAAAGGTGGAAAGTGACGAAGGATTATTTGAAACAGGTAAAAATAACTTTCTTAATTGTTGCTGAAAGTGATGAGTATTCAATATTTTATGTCCAATTTCAGAGCCTGAAGTAATTTCGATTCCAAATAATGTCTAATAAACATCCGAATTTGTAATTTTCCACTTTTAGCTGTTTCAAAAGGAGTTAAAAGTATTTATGGCAAATGAAAAAAAAGATAAAGAAGACTATTGAAGATTGGGATGCCTTAATTGATAAATATGAAGAAGTTCGCTTAACCAATAACGACCGAAAAATTCTTGAATGTCAAAAAGAACTGGTTGATTATTTGAAAAAAAATCGAAAGATTCTAAAACTTACCGAAAAATTTGTAAATAAAGCTGAAAGAAAGATGAGAAGTTATGAACAATCGGTTATTTCAACCAAAATAGTCGAGGCAGAAGCAGCCGAAGCGCACCGCATATCTGAAAAATCCAAAGAAAAATATTTTGAAGCATTGCTAAACTTCCCGCCAATCGGCAAGGAACGCACCAAACATTAAGAAAGTCAGGAGAAAATCAAATAATGTTAGACCCAACAACTAAAAAAATAGTGAAAGATCTGGAAAAAACTTTTAATGAAATGCTCGATTCTTTTTCTCTCGAAGAATTGATCGCACATTTTAAGGCATATCTTAAAGTCCATAAACAGGCTTATAATTACGACCCTTCAAAAGCTTTATCTGCTGAAAAAATCGCTATTCTTGAGAACGCAATCAAACAATTTGAGGAAATTTACCGGGCAGAAAAAGTCGAAGCCGAAAAAATGCCGCTTTCGTGGCACGAAGCAGATCACGTCAGGAAATTATTTGATGAAATTTACGATGATTTTAATCCGATTCCCGAAAGTAGGGTTGAACATTAATCCAAAGTTAATAAAGTAACTGGGCAAACAGAGGCGGAAACACGCGCGTCAGCAAGTGTGCTAACTAACCTTATCAACACGCTCCTTAACAGTCGCGTTTCTGCCCCGTTTTCAATCTATAAAACTACTTTATTTAGATTACTTCGGGAAATACGCTGTGAAAACTGTGGAATTCCACGTTGTTTGAAATGATATTAATGCCTAAAGTTAATTTCGATTTTAGTAAGGATCGAACTTAACTTTTATGAAAAAATTACGATTATTCCTGAGCATTATTTTTATTTTAACTTTTGTGGCTTCTTCTGTTTTCGCCGGAGATTTCGCTAATCTGAGATTTATCGGGTTTTCCAAAGACGGAAACTATCTCGCCTTTGAAGAATGGGGCGAGGGCGACCCCGGCGGATGGTATTCCAATACTTATTTTATTGATGTTGCCAATAATTCTTATGCTCTCAAACCGATAACGCTGCTTGATGAAGAAGGAAAACATTCGCTGGAATTTCTACGGCAAAAAGGCGCAAACCTTTCGGCAAAAAATCTACGCAAATTAGGTATAACCCAAGGCAACACCGGACAAATGGTTTTAGCTCATTTACAAAATGATTGGACTTATACGGATGGTTTTGGAATTGGCGGTAACGGCGAAAAAATTAAATTTAATAACTATATAAACCCCAATTCACCTAATTATGATGATTTTTACGAGCTTAATTTAGAAACTTTCCCTGATGAAACCGCCGATTGTCCGAATCGGGAATCCTTTCCGGTTTATAAACTTGGATTAACACTCAATTATAATTCCTACGACGGACGAAATAATTATTCACAAATAATGCAAAAGGATTCAATACTCCCCAAACGGAGAGATTGTCCGACCGGATACGGCATCGAAAGCGTCTATTTTTATGACGATATGGTCGCAGTTTTTCTTCAGGTTTTCAGCCGCGGTTTTGAAGGACCGAATATGCGTTATATGGTCGTCACAACTCAATTGGATTACGAGCCGTATGGTCAAGATTACTTTAAATACAGAAAATAAAGAGGTTTTAGGTAAAAATCGAATTAAATTGGAGAATTGAATTCTAAAATAAATGGCAGAAACACGCACGTCAGTAAATATGCTACAAGATAACTAAATGAAAATCTTAATCTTATTTTTACTCATATCAGTTCAAACAATTCTTTCTCAACAAACCTATGAGCCAAAAGTAAATGGCATCGGTGTTGGAACAACTTATTCAACCATTTTGAAAAAATTGGGAAAACCCTTATTAGTCAAAAAGGGTGGAGAATATCCTTGTGATAGTGGCAGAATAACGATAATTCGTTATTCTGGGTTACGTTTGAATCTAATAAAATCTTTTGCCTCAAACAAACTCATTGTTGCCTCAATGGAAGTTACTTTGCCAAAGTGGTCAGTTTCAGGAATAAGGATTGGAGCAAAGTTAAAAGATGTTAAAGCTAAACTTACCGGAAATATAAGGAGAGAAAATAGTTTTGATATTCTGGGCGGTGTTGTAAAAGATGGTTACAGAGACTTTTACTTCCAAAATAAAAGGCTTGTAAAAATGACTTGGGAACTTAACCCTTGTTGAATTTTCTATTGAAAGGAAATTATCTTTTTCATTTGCACAAAACTTTATTCAGCCATTGAAAATGGCGGACTATTAATTGTGGGATTTGTCAGACCATCAAGTTAAAGTTATCGAAGATAACGACATAAATTTTGAGTAATTTTTATGTCGCCGTTTTCAACGGCTTAAATTTCGGTCAACTATATTCCCCATAGTTGCACTATGGGCTACAAATATGTCACTGTCTTCGACAGCTAATAATCTGTTTCAAAAAACAATCCCTATTCAAGAGTTTTTCCTAAAATTCTTTACCATTTTATTTTATGAACCTGATTTTTCTCTATGGAATGCCCGGAGTCGGTAAATTAACGGTAGCGCGGGAGCTTTCTAAGCTGACAAACTACAAACTTTTCCATAATCATTTAACAGTTGATCTGGTGACTTCCCTTTTTGATTTCGGCAGCGAATCTTTTGTTAATTTGCGCGAGAAAATCTGGCTCGAAACTTTTAATGAGGTGATCAAATCAAACTTTTCAGGTTTAATTTTTACATTTGCGCCGGAAAAAACCGTTCCTGACGATTTTCCGGCAAAAGTTCAGAATTTATTGGAACAAAGCGGCGGAAAGGTTGTTTTTGTCGAGTTAAAGTGCGACGTTGTTGAACTTGAAAAACGTCTTGCCGATTCTTCCCGCACTAAATTCGGCAAACTTAATTCGGTTGAGTTTTTCCGCGAATTAAATTCACAAGGAGTTTTTGATACGCCCAAAATCTCACCGAATATTACGATTGAGACGACAAATCTTTCACCAAATGAAACGGCAATTAAGATTTTTGATCAAATAGAAAAATAAACATAACTCTATATTTTCTAACTGTTTTCTATATCAGATATTTACTTAAATAATAAAGAGTTAAGCCATCGAAGATGGCGATATATTTGTAGCCCACAATGCTAATCATTAGTTTCTACACAAATAGAAAAGTTCTTTGATAAGATTGTAAAGTATGAAATAAAAGTTCCAAAACTTGAGCCACGATTGCAAAATCGTTATCGA
>JAIBCC010000018.1 GCA_019694395.1 Pyrinomonadaceae bacterium
TTTTTGACATTTGTTATTCTGTTGCTTGACATTATGTCCCTTTGATTCGTATATTTTCAAATTCGGCATTTCAAATATGCCACTTTAGCTCAGTTGGTAGAGCAACTGATTCGTAATCAGTAGGTCGTCAGTTCAAATCTGATAGGTGGCTTTTATTAAAATCAACAACTTACAGACATTCGCAAGAGTGTCTTTTTTCGATACTCACACCTTTACTCACGCCCTAACAACAAAAAGAAGCCTTTTATAGCTTACAATGGAATCTGCAAAACTTTATCTTGGTTCTCTAAAATTTAGCCTTTGAGAGTTTTATTATTTGGTTTGCTAGGTAGCTTTTCGGGAAGGATAAGAGAGTCATCTACTAAAATTTCTAAATGAACTGAAATCAAGTAACTATATTTTAACAAAACGATTAGCGAAGGAATTCTTGAGCCTCTTTCAAAAGCAGAGATTTGCGATTGGGTTAATTCTCCTTTATACCCTAAAGCCTGAATCAATTCATTCTGTGATAAATTTAATCCAAGTCTAATAGAAAGCAATTTTTCAGCTAATCTATTTGGTTTTTCAACTGATGCCTTTCCCATTTTAGAGATTACCCCCAAATGGTTTGACATCATTTAATTTGAGCTTGCCTTGAAGTCCAAATGGACTTATTATTACTCTGCTATTTTTCTTAGCCGTAAGTCTTTTAATTGACTTATCAGCTACCTTCATCTGCTATAGTTGAGTTTTCCTTTAGGCATTTGAAGATAGAAATAACTTAAACTGTCTGAATCAAAATGACAAGACTATGAACACTCAATTTAAAACTCAAATTATTATTATTCTTTCTCTTATCCTTTTTATTGGTTGCGGAAGAACACAGATTTGCACTTTAACACCTGACCAAATGCCTGAAATAAACGGTTTTCATCTTGGAATGACTTTTGATGAGGTTAATCAAAAATTCGGCTTAAATTGTAATCTTGTTCAAAAATACACGGTCAAAGAAGGTTTTTCAGAAGCCTATAAACAAAGTCATTCTATAACCCATAAATATTTATTTTCTATTGAAACAGATTCTCACGTTCCGCCTAATATTGTTCAAGGAAAAACAGGATGTTGGCAACCTAATAATAGTGCTATTTGGTATAAACCTAATGATTTTCCCGATTTGAAGGATATTAGCTCAATGGCTTTACTTTTTGATGAAAATAAACGAGTTACAACCATTGAGTTTTCTTATCAAAGAAATAAGGGTAGTTTATCGCCATCGCAATTAGCAGAAAAATTTGGTTTGGAAAAGTGGACTTGGAAAACAAGAAATCAAACTCTTGAATCCTATTGGACAGCTTCAATTTGTCAGCTTGAATGTAAGAATTTAACTATCAAATCGGTAATATTTAATGATACAACTAATGATTATAATTTTACTTTAACGATTGATGCTCTTACCGATGCGGAAGCAGAAGAATTTAATCAAGTATTTAATAAGGAATATAAATTACCGAATTAGTGGAGAAGAGTAAATTATGAAGAATTGTCCAAAATGTGGAAGTTTAATAACAGGTTCATTTTGTTACAGATGTTCGAGTGAAGCCTCTCGGATTTTACGGGAACAAACTGATGAAATTGGAAAACAAATACAGGATAATCTAAACTCCTTAAATAATAATTCCCCAAAAGCAAATATAAACCCTGACCATTCTCAAGATGCCGCTAACACTATTATTGGTGGTTTAATCGTTCTTGGAGTTTTTGTAGCTATTGGCTTTTGTTGCTTCGCTCGTTCAAATAAAGATAGTTCTTATTCATCAAGCTATCCGCCAAGCTCATCTAGTTCAACAAGTTCTTCGCCAATTCCGTCAAATACACCAATTCCTTCAAGTCCGCCTAAATCATCTGTTAGACAGGCGGTTATAATTTCGCAGAATGCTAATCTCCGAAAATCAAATAGTGCAAACGGTGAAATTATTCAAACTATTGCCGAAGGAACAAATGTAGAAGTGGTTAAACAACAAGGAGCTTGGTTTCTAGTAAAAAATATTGATAAATCAGGTTGGTTGCACGGTAATACAATTCGTTTGATAGATTCAACGCCAAGTTACTCTGACGCAAAATCCAATTACCCTAATCTGCCCTCAAGTCCTAAAAATGATGATATTGATATTGCTCCACTTTATAACGAAGTCCAAAGAAGAAAAGCAGAGCAAGGAATTACAGATGAAGAAGCCGTTAGGCAAATTTTGCAAGAAAAAGGAGAAATCCCTTAAAGGCTATACTTACCATTTTTTTTCAGAGGTTGAAAATTTGGCGAGTGCTGTAACAAGTATTATATTAAACAGAAAAGGGGGATAGCCTCTGTAAAATTCCAAAATATATCAATGAAAATACACGGTGTTTATTAGTTGACCTATTTTTGCTTGTAAATACAATTATACAAATGAGTTATCCTAAAAAATACACCCTAGTAAAATCTTGTCAAATTTTCTGCTAAGACCTTGACCCTAAATTTTGATTCTTTTCTGCATTGGTTGGATATTGCATAACAGAATTTGCTATTGACTTTATTTCTTCATCCGTTATTGGTTGGTTGCCATCTTCACAATAAGTATCACGAATAGTAATCAAAATATCGTAAATCTGTTCTTGGTTTTTACCATTCCCCCTTTCTCGACACGCCCATTTGAACAAAGTTAATTCTCGTCTGCCGCCCTCTATTACATAATCAGAAGTTAATTTTTTTGGCAATTTAATATCTTTCAAATTTACCTTAGCTGTATCATTTTTTCGTTTAGGATTTTTGTTTGATTTTTCATCAGAATTATCTTCTTTTTCTTCTTCTATCCAATTATTTGGAATTGTGGCTAAATCGCCAATTTCTTTCCATTCATAGATGTTTCCCGAATGATGAAGGCTAGAAGGAGCAACAATGAATCCCGATTCACTCCTTAAATCTAAACCATCTCCGATTGATTGAGCAGTATTTTTTAGATTTTTATTGTCTGCGTAAATGTGAACGCCGTTACCTGATTTAACGGTCAAAACACCTTTCATCCTAATTTCAGATATTCTTTCTAAATCTTTTAATGTTTTATGTCCGTTATATCGAAAATCAACATCCAAAACACTAAATCCCATCACCTTAAAACCAATATTCAAATTAGGATTTTTTCTGAATTGGGAAAGAAAATCTGCTTTTTTGGACTCGTAATTTAATCCATCAATATCTTTATATTTGACTATTGGATGCTTGCCTTTGTGAGAACATTCAAAAGCTAACTTGCAACTACATTTAACGCCTTTATCCGCAAATATTGGATAATGAGTTGGTAGAACAATAAAACCACAATCCATATAAAGCAGAATTTGGTCTAATTTAGGCAAATTATTTATGTCTTTAGCCGTATATTTTTGCAATATTGACCAATTTGGGCTAGAAAAGTAGCTAAAATCTTCAAAATTATCTTCTAAATCATATCTAAAATAATCAACCCCACAACCTTCTAGTTTAATAGAGTTCGTTTTTGTCAATAAATGCTTTTTATTCAATCTATTACCATTATCAGCTAATTCTAACTTTAGTAAGCCTTCTTGAATTAAACGATTTTTAACATTTCGTAATTTTGTTCTGCCGATTTTCAGTTTTCTAGCCTGTTTTTCTTCCGTCATCCAACATTTATCGGGAAGAAAGTTATAATATCTCTTGGCTAAACCTGATAAATTGTTAATCTTTTTGCTTAAATCCGCTGAATCTAGCTTTTCCGTCATATTTACAAAAAATTGATAGGCTTGAAAAAAAAAGGCTTTACATTTGTATCTCAAAATGTTAAAGTTTTAGCATTATAGGTGTGAGCATTATAGAGGTTGGAAATACCCTTCAGTGCCTCTATAATCGTTTTTCTTTCATTTTTCATATCCTAGCTAGGAGTGAGAAATAAAAATCGCTCACATTGTCTCTAATCGTTTTCCGCCTCTGTCTAATCTTGTTCGAGACTCACATTTTCCAATTTCTCTTTAACTGCATCTAACTGCCATTTGTAAAAAATTGGTTTCCCGTCCTTTTTGCCACAAGGCTTAAACCATCCACTATCACGCAAATCATATAGGCTACCAACCGTTATACCAATATAATCTGCCGCTTCTTTATCATCATAAATTTTATTGTTTTCTTTATTCATTCGTTTGTCTCCTTTTGAAAAATTCCTTTGCTTTAACTTCATTTCGGGCAAGAAATTCGTCAAGATGCGTTTTACTAAAAATAACTCTTCGCCCAATTCGGTAACAGGCAATTTTTGCTTTCGCTAACGCCCTATCAATAGTTACAACACTAATTCCGCAATATTTCGCCGCCTCTTCTCTATCAAATCTGTGGTTATTAAAATTCAAGCCACCATCACCAATTAATTCCATTAACTTACCTCATTTTGTAAATTTTTATCCCTCAACCTTGCTTTAGTGACTCGAATTTTGTATAATATAATTAATTCGAGGCATCTAAAACGCCTCTCAATAGAAACAAAAATCTATTGCACAAGAATCAAAAAGGTAATTGCCCGTCAAAGCATAATTACCTTTTTTTATTGTCTCTATTATCTCACACTTTTCGGGCTTTGTCAAGTTGTAAGTCTAATTATTGCAATAGTTAGACTTGATGTGAAGTGCTGTAAAGTATTGATTTTAAACATCTTATTAAACAGCTTTTGGATAACTCCAAGTAATTAAAGATGTTATCAGATAGGTTTAATTCTCATATTCAGAAATGCTATTTACATCCATAGTAGCTTGTTGCTGATATGCTGATAATGTATCAGCAATTCTTTGAACGGCATCAGTATTAGGATTAACATAACGGGCGAATGTATTTATTTGAGTGTGTCCGCTAATTTTCATAATTTCCATCGGTTGTAACCCTGCTTGAATCATTCTAGTTATGGCTGTATGTCGCAAATCGTGAAAACGGAAGTCTTCAATATTTGCCAAACGACAAGCCGAAGCAAAAGACCTCTTTACAGTATCTTTAACGCCAAAAACTAGGTCGTTTTCGTCTTTTGCAGATTTTTCCCAAAGTGCTGTAAGTTCATCGAAAACTCTTTGTGTCATTCCAACCGCACGAGCTTTAGCGGTCTTAGTATTGAAAGCTAAAATGTTGATTTTCCGATTGATTAAATCAACATCACGCCAAATCAGCTTAAAAAGTTCTCCCCGCCTCATAGAACTATCTAAAGCCGTTATAATTAAAGGTTTTAAGTGTTCACGATTGCTTTTATGATTTGCTATAACTTCTTTCCCGTTCTTCTGATATTTAAGAGTCGTTATAGCATTACAGGCATCTAACAATCTTCTTTCTTCTTCAAATGTCAATATTCTCTCTCGTTTAACTTCATCCGCAACACTTACAACTCCTTTAGCATTTAGGAAAGGAGAACGGTCAAGCCAACCATTATAAACCGCATCATTTAGCATTGTCCGAAGCAAAGCAAGTTCACGATTTACACTTGCAATAGCACGATGACGCTCTACAAGTTCGATTTTACCTTTGGCAACTTTCTTTTTGATAATTACAGGTTCGGCAAGTCGTTTTTGTTTGAAACTTTCAAGCGTAGCAGGGGAAATATCTTTAATCCGTCTGTTACCAAAATAATCCAACAAGATTTTTAAGAAGTTCAAGGAATTTTGATATGAACGCAATCCTGCAATTTTTCTGCCTTGATGATATTTGGCAGGAATTAGTTTTCTTTCTTTGTAATCATTAGCGAGTTCGCGGAAAGTCATTTTATCGCCCTCAATGGCTTTTTTTCCACGTTTATCATAATTATCAGAAAGTTCATCTCTTAAACGGCGAGCGTGGCTTTTACTATCTGCTTTTTGTGTATATTGCTTTTTCTCTCCATTTCCTTCAATCCTAACAATTCGTGCATACCAAGAAATTTTACCGTTCTTGTCTTTTTTTTGAATTATTCCGTAGTCTCTACTATTCTTTTTTGAAATTTCTGTTTTTTCCATACTCACACCTATTCACACTTTTACTCACACCCATATTTGATAATCCGTGATTGTTGAAGATATGTCAAGACAGAAAGCATTCTGTAATAGTCCAATAAATAAGGAGTTATCAGCACAGTTTGAAAGTTGGAGATGTTTAAGGATATTGAGTAACTTCTCATTCGTAATCAGTAGGTCGGCGGTTCAAGTCCGCCAAGTGGCTTCAAGTTTTTAAACTGCATAGTTCGAGAGACTATGCAGTTTTTTCATTCCTTTGCTTTATTATAATTCCAGTTTTGCGTAATAAGTTCAATCAATCATCTTAATTGCCTGCAATACAGCTTCGGGATGCGTTTCCGGTATCTGGTGTCCGGTTTGGCGAAGCACAATAAGCTTGGAGTTTTGCATTGTTTTATGCAGCCGAAAAGCATTTTGTTCCGGTGAAACTGTTCGATCCGAATCGCCGGTGACAATGATGGTTGGAACTTTCAGGCTGCTATATTTGCCGCACAACTTTTGCAAACTATGATTTAATTCTTTTTCGTCATTGATGTAGTTTTTGATCTGCTCTCTGTCCAACCACTCATCTTTTGCTAATTTGAAATAGTCTTGCGGAACTTTGTCGGGATAAAATGCTTCTTCAAGCTCGTGTTTAAGAACTTTTGAACTAATTAGCGGTTTAACAATGGCAAGCGATAAATCGCCCAAGATTGGAATATTCAATAGAGTGGCAATTCGTGATTTACTATCAGCATCCGGGTAGGCAGCAGGAGCTAACAAGACAAGTTTGCCAATATCATTTGGATAAAGTAGAGCATAAGCCAATGCCACCGCTCCACCCCACGAATGACCGACTAAAACAGGAGATTTAACCCCAATCTGATCAAGAGCCTGATGCAGAATCGCGGCTTGCGATTCGATTGTCATTATCTTTTCTTTCCTTTTGCTGGATCCGTGTCCCGGAAGATCAAAAGCAATCGTTCGATAATTATCTGCCAGATGGTCAAAAGTCCCAAACTCAAAATCTTGGATTGAGCCGGCGTTACCGTGAATCAAAACAACTGATTTGCCTTTACCGGTCTCAACATAATGCAAATTTAGATTTTCAACTTCGACAAATTGCTCTTTCAAATTCGGGTTCGCCTTTTCATTATTTGGCATATTGTTAGCAGAGAATGATTGATTTATATTAGTGGCTTTTATTGTATTGCTCCAGCTACAGAGTATTAACAATATGCAGAGCGAAATAATTTTTTTTACTGACAAATGTATGAAATCCATTCACCTAACTCCTGTTATATATTTCGATAACAACAATGTTTCTGGATTCGCAATAAGTGTGCCAGATAGTTTTATTATTAACTAACAGGCTTTGAGAAGAAAAAGGAGTTTATGAGTTGAGGATTTTATCTGAAACTATCCTACGCCTTGAATTGTTCCGTTTTCAAAATAAAGACGCATTATCCACGAAGTATCTTTTTTAGGATTGAATTCAACTTTTTTAAGTTTTCCGCCGAGAATTACTTCTACACCATCAAATTTCACAAGGTCGAATTTTTCAGGAATCATCACATATTCAAACGAATGAATTGAGTCAAAGGCTTTATTTGAGGCGGTAAAACGCAAGGTTTGATTGTAGTTTTTGAGTTGGCAAATATAATTCAAAGAATTTTTGCAATCAGCTAAGATCTTGCGCGGCGGCATCAGAAAATTCTTTCCGAGAAATGCATCCGTGACCTTTTCGAGCTCGTCAAAAGCCATCTTTCCTTTGGAAACTTTTCCTGCTAGGGCGTAAAGATAGAAATACCGCAGTCTTGCCAATTGATCTTTTTTATTTTCAACTTTGAGTTTTATAAAAGATTGAGAAATAAGATTGTCAGCCAGTATCCAATTTTCAGATTCCAAAGAATTTAGAATTGTATTCCAATCTTTTTCAGGAATCTCAATTGATGACGAAGGTTTTGGAGTAGCGGCTGCAACCGGAACTTTTGAGGGAATGGGAGTTTTCCGCGTTTGTGAAAAACTCCCGACTGTAACTGATAAAATACAAATGAAAATACAAACTGCTGATCTCATTTTTCTTGTGGTTGTTTAGGTGTTGTCAAACGCTTGATTGCGGTAACGGCTTCGCCATATGCCCCGCCCTTGATGTCGCCGAATCTGGTTGCAGTTTGATAATACTGATAAGCCGCGTTGTTTTCGTCGTAAAACTCAAGGATTCTGCCGACTGCTACCAAAGTTAGTTGGATTAGAACAGGATCAGTCTCATCATTAAAAGAATTGAGAGCATTCGTATAAAAAAGCTTTGCATCCTCAAGCCGTTTGTTTCGCAGGTTTTCATCAAAAGTTCCCTCAGCAGAAAGACTTGCCACGCGTCCCAATGAATAGTAGATACTTGCCGAATCATCAGGAAATTCTTCGAGCAATTTGTTTAATTGAGTGGTTGATTCGGGATAATCTTTGGCGGCTATAATTTTGTCAACTTCTTCTAGTTTTACTTTCAAAATCTTTGCCCGTTCATATGCCTGCTGATTTTTGATCTCTAATTGAGCCTGAAGTTTTTTACGTTCTTCACGCGATGCAACCGCCCGTTTTCTGGCTTCGGCAAATTGTGCTAACCGGTCTTTTTCTTTGGTCGTGTCAATTGTCAGAATCATATCGTGAAAAGAACCGGCAATATCAAAACCTGAATCTTCCACACCTTTTAACTGTTCGGCAAAGTAAAACGCCAGAACCGCACCTTTCTGATATGCTTCGGAAAGTTCCATTGCAGTTTCATCGGCAAAATACTGTTTGTCAGCGGCTAATTTATCGGAAATTGCTTTTTTGGCGGCAGCGTCTTTTGCCTGATCAATCCTTTGCCGCGCTCTGGCAGTAGAAATCCGAACTCTTTGAAACTCATATTCTCTGGCGTCAACTGCGGCTACCAACGAGCGCAAAACCGCCAGAAAAACGTCGGGTGAAATTTCGGGATGTTCTTTTCGTCTATCATCCAATAAACTTTTAATTCCATCTCTGAATACTGCAATTTCTTTTCCCTCTTTCAACACCAACGGATCAAGAATAAACTGCAAATAACCGCGCCGGGCTTCGGAATTTCTCAGATTTGTATTGGGCGGAACAACGGCATAATAATCGTCGCGAATGTTGCGGAAATTAACTGTTCCGGCTGTCGCTAACATATCAGGAACTATATAAAACCGACGTTCTTTATCAACTTTTCGAAAGCCTTTAACCATTTTCTTTGGATTATTAGGATCGGGAACCTGAGTTTCAACCCGCTCAATATAAACAAGTTCGGGTCTGGTATGAAGATAATCCAACAAACTCGTGATCATTTCCGAAGCCGAGAACTGCATTTTTTCGCCCTCATTTTTATAGAGCTGCAAATAAGCAGGGAAGTTGGTTTGAATGAAAGGCTTTCCGTAGAGTTCTTTGACTAACGGAGCAAAATCAAGCACTTCCAGCAAATCATCCGGTAAATCAACTGTTCTCGGCGGAGCGTAAAATTCCGGAGCGGGAGTGAGCGCATAAGCTAATGAAACGAACGGCGCAGTTAATTCCGCCGGAGATGCTTTGGGATGACGCGATTTATAATTGTTGATAAAGAATTTCAGGCGGGTTTTCAGGTTTTCATCCAAACCGCTTAGATCCTGCTGTAATTTATCCCGAAAATCTTTCCCGCTTTTGCTGAGCGGAGTATCTATCCCTCCTGCTTCAAGCGCAATCATTACAGCAATTAACTGTTTATTGGGTTCAATTTTAACTCCGTATTCGACTAGATCAAAAGGCTTTGGTGCTGTTTGTGCAAAAACTGCATTAGCAAAAAACAAGACCAGTATAAAAAATAAAACTTTTTTCATTATGCGTTGATGTAAAAATTCTAAAAGAAGCAAAGGACACAAAATCTACAAAGAATTTAGAAGGAACTACAATCAGATTATCTTCACATTTTTTGTGCCTTTGCTGTATTAAAGATGATTTTTTTGTCAGGCAAGATGCCTTTACAAAAACGAAAAATCCAAGCCTTTTATTTTTCTAAAAGACTTGGAGTTGTATTTGTCTTAAATAACACCCGTTAAGAGTTTAATTATAACCGCTGAGGGCATCGCCTTCACTTTCATAGACATCAAAGACGGTTAATAATTTGGTAATAGCCAACAAATCTTGAATCTTTTGGGTTAAGTTCAAAAGTTTAAGTTGTCCGCCTTCCTTGTTGACCGCAGTAAAACTTGAAACGAGCTCACCAATACCGCTTGAATCAATGTAGCCGACTCCGGCTAAGTTTAAAAGAATTTTCTTTTTGCCTTCGCCAAGCAAACGACGGATTGTGTTACGAAGTGCGACGCTACCTTCGCCAATCGTGACTTTGCCGTCCATGTCGAGAATTGTAATATCTCCCGCTTGACGTTCAGAAATGTTAAGTTCAGCCATTTTAATCTCCTCGTGTTAATTAAAGTAATTTGATTGCAGATTTTAAACGAAAATTCAAAAAATTCAAAAGTGGAAAAGTAGAAAAATTCAAAAGTGAAAAAGTTTGAAAACTAAATCCTGATTTTCGTCTCCTACTTTTTACTTTTTATTTAGTAACTATCTCAGTTTGCACATTTTAACTACCGTTCCGCCTGTTTCGTGATTAGACCATTCGACCTCTTCCATAAAGGCTCTCATAAATAAGATTCCGCGTCCGTTGGCTTTTAAAAGATTTTCGGGGTTGGTTGGATCGGGAACTTCGTCCACGTCAAATCCTTTACCGAAATCTCTGATCGTGATTTCCAAACCTTTTTGCAGGTTAATGAAAACTATCTCAACCCGTTTAGATTCGTCTAATTTGTTGCCGTGTTTGACCGCATTGGCAACTGCCTCACGCATCGCCATATCAATAGCCGAAAGCGCAGAATCATCAAATCCGTTTTGACGAGCAAAGTTCTCGGCTTCGGAAGCCGCCTGGTCAACCGATTCAAGCAAACTGGGTAAATTTAATTCTTTTATTTCTCCGATCACAACTTAAGCCAGCAATTAAAAACTGTGTGGTTTTTTTATCTGTAACGCTAATATTTGATACGTTAGCGGTTTAACGCCTTTTATGTCAAGACAAAAGACGGAAAATGGTTTGAAAAAGTTCTGGAAACCTTAAAACCTTGCTGCTAATAATTTTTTTGCTTCGGTTTCGACCTCCACTCTTTCGACCTCAAATTCGGGATCAGGTTTGATTTTGAAAATGAAATCCAACTGTTTTTTAGCCTCGGCGGCTTTATTTACGGCTAAATAGGCTTCTGCCAGATGCAAATAAATATAACCGTTTTCTTTTTCATAAGTCAGAGCTTTTTCCAAATATTCAACCGCTTTTTCTGCACTTCCGCCGGTCAATTTGGTTGCCAATTCAACCTGCGCCAGACCATCAAAAGCGCTGGCATTTTGATAATCCGGTTGAATTTCAATGACTTTATTCATCAATTCACGGATTTCTCCAACGGATTTGATCCCCACTGTTAAAGGATTTCGCTCAGATTGCTCTCCTAGATTCGCTCCTGCCCAAAAATATCCGTCCGGTTTCGTGGGTTCAAGTCTCGAAGCGATCAATCCTGCTGCATAACCATCTTTATTAACCTTATCGGCTTCTTTCTCATCACTTAGTTGTTTGGAAAGAAAATAGTTATATTTGGCAAATTTCCACTCAACTTCAAAATTTCTTTGATCGGGATTTCGCGCTTGAGCCAGCACATTGATTGCCTCACGGAGTTTGGCTACGTCTTTTCTTTGAGAAAATAACTCTTCGCCTTTTTTCAAAGCCTCAGTTGGCGGCACAATTTCTTTTGGTTTTGCTGTGTCAGCTTCAATTTTTGCCGAACAGGAAAGGCAGAGTAAAAAGTAAAAAGTAAAAAGTAAAAAGTAAAAAACTTTCATAGATTCTCACGCTGAATTGACAGGAAATTGACCCAAACCGCTTTTCCCCTGTGAAATTCATTTCAAAATTTGGTATATTTCTTGGCTTGCAATAAATTTACAGCAAATAGCATTTTTCAACAATGAGAGAAAGACAAAACGCCGCTGCTTTTTACGATTTAGAAGGAACTTTGGTCAGCACAAACCTCGTGCATACGCTTGGATTTTACGCCCGGCGCCAGGCAGGAATTTTACCGACCATTAAAAAAAGTGCGTCCGTTTTAGCCAAATTACCTTTTTTTGCGATGACGGACATTTACAGCCGCAATGTTTTTAACGAGGTCTTTTTTCAAAGCTACAAAGGCGAATCCTACGACCGTCTGCGCTTTTTTGCTGATGAATTGTTTGAAAATACGCTCAAACCGGCAATCTTTGACGGCGCATTCGATTTGATCAAACAATCCAAAAAGAACGGACATCGCCAGGTAGTTTTGACTGGTGCATTAGATTTCACTATTGAAAAACTGATGGATCATCTCGGAATAGATGATTACGTTGCCAACCGACTCGAATTCGTCAACGGTTACGCCACAGGTCGGGTTCTGCCGCCTGTTATGGCTTCTGCAACCAAAGCTGCCTGGATACGCGAATACGCCGAGAAAAACAACATATCTCTTTCCGATTCTTACGCCTACACTGACAGCATTTCCGATTTGCCGATGCTCTCAATTGTCGGACATCCTGCTGCTATTAATCCTGATTTCCGCTTAAAACAAGTTGCACTCCAACACAACTGGGCGATTTTAGACCTAAAATAGATTTGCCATTTTTATAATAAAGGTTTAACTTGTTAATTTAGGTTTGAAAGTAAAAGTAAGTGAGTGCTTACTTACTTGGTTAAATTGATTTGTATTGACTCATTTGATAAAGTAGCCAAGTAGCTATCTTTCAAGATTTATGGGGTAAAAAATGACACATACAGTAAAAGATGCCAAAAACAATTTGAGTAGTTTGATTCGGTTGGCTGAAAAAGGAGAGCCGCAAATAATCAGGCGTAATGATATGGATGTGGCGGTTGTCGTTTCGATTGATGACTGGCGAAAATTGAAAGGGAAACAAGAAAGTTTAGTAGAAATTTTACGTAACAGCCCTTTAATCGGAGAAGAAATTGATTTGACCAGACAAGAAGACCTTCCGCGAGATTTCAGTTTTGGAGAATAGCAATGGCTTATTTATTGGATACCTGCACAATCTCCGAAATGGTCACGGTTCAGCCGAATCCGAATGTTTTAGGCTGGTTCCAATCGCAAAATGAGAAAAAACTTTTTTTGAGTATTATCACGATTGGAGAAATTGAAAAAGGTATTTATCAACTACCGCCAAGCAAGAAAAGAACATCATTGGAGACTTGGTTATTTGACGATTTAGCACCGAGTTTTAAGAACAGGTTGCTCGAATTTGACCGCAAAATGATAACAACTTGGGCAAAAATGATGGCAGATTTGAAATTAAAAGGCATTATCCGACCTTCTTTTGATTCGCTGATTGAGGCAACAGCTTTGCATCATCAACTAATTTTAGTTACCCGAAACGTCAAGAATTTTCAAAATTCGCAGGTTACGATTTTGAATCCTTGGGAAGATTAATTTAAAAGAATTGATATTTTGTTGACAAATAATTTTGGTTCTATTAGTGGGACTTGGATTAATTCATTAGACAAACTTTTTTTAAGTGGTTACAGAGAATAAATAATTATGTTTCAAGAAAACGATAAAATAGGACCATACAAACTCGTTAGATGTCTTGGAATAGGTGGCTTCGGAGAAGTTTGGTTAGCAAAGAAACGCTCACTTTTTATAACTAAGGAAGTTGCTATTAAATTACCACTTGAAAAACAAGTTGATTTAGATGAAATTAGTAAGGAAGCAATACTTTGGGAACAAGCGAGTGGACATCCGAATGTTTTACCTATTATAGATGCTGACATTTATGATGGGCAGGTAGCAATTGTAAGTGAGTATGTAGAAGGCGGTTCTCTACACGATAGGCTTCAAAGGGAAGGAAGGTTATCAGTTAGAAATTGTGTTGAAATGACTGTCGGAGTTTTGAAAGGATTAGAGTATCTCCATAACAAAGGAATTATTCATAGAGACCTTAAGCCACAGAATATTTTATTACAAGGAAATACTCCGCGAATTGCCGATTTTGGTATCTCAAGAGCGATTACCTCTTCAACCCAAAATATTGCGGGAACGCCAGCTTATATGGCTCCCGAGGCTTTTGATGGGCAAAGAAATGTCCAAACAGATATTTGGGCTGTTGGTATAATTATTTATCAAATGTTATTTGCAAAATTGCCTTTTTCTCAAAAAGATTTTCCATCTTTAATTAAATCAATTATTTTCGACGAAATTAATGAGTTTCCTCACAAAACTTCTCCAACCCTTCAATTAGTATTAAAGAATTGTTTAGCTAAAAACCCCAACGAAAGATTTCAAAACGTTTCAGAAATACTCAAAAAGTTTCAATCGCCAATTTTAGATTTTGAAATGATAATTTGGGGAAATGAGCAAAAAGTCAATCAACCGAATAAAGTATTAACGGTTGATTCCGAACAAAGTCCAAGAAAGCAACATTATACCTTTGCTCATGTTTATTTAAGAGAGAAATTGCCTCACGCAAAACTTTTTATAGAAAATATAACTAAGACAGATTCTAAATTCTTAAACTCTTATTGGGTTCAATCTGCTATGTATTTTAAACCTAAGGAAGATGAATTTTTACCGCCCGAAGGTTTATGTGCCTATCCATTTAAGTTATCTTCAAGCGTATATGGTGCAATAATACAACTTCCGCCACCGATACGAATGGCAGAAGCCTTTTTTGTCGCAGTTGTATTAGAAGAAATAAACAATTCTTCAGAAGTAAAAACTAGATATATTACTTTAGAACTTAGTGCTAATAGAGATGGAAGCGCGAAAACTATAGTAGGCGAATGGAGAGCGGGTTCTCACGCAAATTATGGCACAGGTCCTGAACCTACTCCAGAATTATTTTTGGAAAAAGTGCAAGAAATGATTGGTATTTGAGAGAACTACATTTACACCACCTATTTTTAGAGGTTTTAAAACATAAATATGGCATTACAACTTAGACGCAAAACACACGAATCAATCGTTTACATTGACCGCGACTCCGCGCCGCGAATTATGCCGTTTGGCGAAGATTTTATTTTGGAAGACATTCCGATTGGAACGCGGGTAATTTATCCGAATCCGCCGATTCAAGGTTTGCCCAATCGGGAAGCCGCGATTCGTTATGCGATCAATCATCCGCTGGACGCAAAACCGCTTTACGCCCAACTCGAACCCGGAATGAAAGTAACGATTGCGATGGACGATATTTCGTTGCCTCTGCCGCCGATGCAAACGCCTGATTTACGTCAAACGATGCTCGAAGTCGTGCTTGATATGTGTTACGCAAATGGCGTTGACGATATTCATCTGATTATCGCTAATTCTCTGCACCGTAAAATGACGGAATGGGAAATGAAGCGGATGGTCGGCTCAAAAATCCACAACGCTTTTTATCCTGACCGTTATTACAATCACGATGCCGAAGATGATGACGGACTCGTAACTCTTGGATACACAAGACATAACGAACCTTTGCGAATCAATCGCCGAGCCGCTGAATCGGACATTTTGATCTATTTGAACATCAATTTAGTTCCAATGGACGGCGGTCACAAATCGGTGGCGGTCGGGCTTTGTGATTACGAAAGTTTGCGTGCTCATCACGAACCGCAAACCATTCGGGATTCACATTCGTATATGGATCCGCCGGCTTCCGAGTTGAATCACAAAGTTGTTCGTTTAGGAAAATTAGTTGACGAACATTGCAACGTCTTTCATATCGAAACGGCTTTGAACAACAAAATGTTCAGCGATGGTTACGATATTTTGACGCGAAATGAGGACGAATTTACTTTTGCAGATCGGATGAAATGGGAAGTGATGAAGCGCACCTTTTCTAAAATGCCGCGAAATGCCCGACGCAAAATGCTTCACGCGATTCCGGCTCAATACGAAATGATCGCTTGTTACGCCGGAAAAACCGAGCCTGTTCACGAAAAAATTCTCGAAAAAAACTATCAGCAATACGAAATTCCCGTCAAAGGTCAATGCGATATTTTGATTACGGGGATTCCCGATATTTCGCCGTATAACGTCTATTCGGCGTTAAACCCCTTGCTTGTGCAAGTTATGGCGATGGGCTATCACTTTAATATGTATCGCAACAAACCGCTTTTGCGAAAAGGCGGCGTGATGATTCTGACTCATCCTTGTTTCGACGAATTCGACCATAATTTTCACCCAAGCTACATCGAATTTTTCCATCGTCTGTTGCCCGAATCGAGAGACGCTTTTTATCTCCGCGAAAAATACGAACGCGAATTTGCTTCAAACCCAAGTTATATCGAAATGTATCGCCGAGGCAATGCTTATCACGGAGCACATCCGTTTTTTATGTGGTATTGGGGCGAAAACGGCAGACAACATTGCGGAAAAGTTATCGCCGCCGGTGCGGAAAACGCCCACGTCCCCGAAATGCTCGGTTGGGAACGGGCGGACAATTTGACCGAAGCGATTGCGATGGCGAGAAGTTATATGGGCAGAAACGCCGAAATTTCGATGCTTCATCAACCTGTGATTGGTTTGTGTAGTGTGACGGATTAGGTATGAAAAGCTTTTTTGGGATAATACTGATTTTAATTACAGTTTACGGCATTAATGCTCAAAAAACTTCGGTTGAATGTGTTCGATCTGTTCCTGTTCCAATTTTGAAGAAATCAGTTTTTCCCAAAAAGACCTTTAATTTAACCAAAAACAAAGAAAATCCGGGCGAAATGATTGGCTATGAAAAAGTTAAAGTGAATAAAGGAAGTGATTTAACCATCGTCAATGCCGGTTGCGAAAACTACACTTTAACCTTTCAGTTTTTGGTTAAAAATCAAAAGCGTCCGGCAACCGACACAAAGTTTTGGTATAAAACGGCGATTGAGCTAATGAATTCGATCAAAAAAGGGATTCGTTCAGTGGATTTGGATTTGATAAACAGAGGATTGCGAGCAGTTACAACCTACCTTCATAAAACGAAGAAGCCGAAGTTTGAGAATTATCTTGAATTTGGCGGAACTGACATTAGAGATACGGTTGTTTTGGATAAAGTTAGTCAACAAGCGGGTAAACATAAGGTTGCAATCTCGTTTAGTGTCGGACCTTTGTAATCTATATGAGCAAAAGACATCCATTAAATGCTGAAGGAAAGTTTTGGATTGATCAAGATGTTTGTTTAGCTTGCAGCACTTGTTTTGATGTGGATGCGCCTCAAAATATTAAATATGACATTGAAACTAATACCAGTTTTGTCTTCAAACAGCCTGAAAATGATGAAGAATTAGGAAATTTGAGAATGGCGATTGATGCCTGTTGTGTTGAGGCAATAATTGAAGATTAGACGAGTTATCGAAGAGGATGATCATATTCATTCCCACAATTTACATTGTGGGTTACAAATATTTCGCCGTTTTCAACGGCTTCATTTTGATTGATTTTTAAGATAATGAAATTATCACCGACAGAAATTTTTAATAACAAGAAGATATTTTTTATCGGCGGCACGGGCTTTGTGGGCAAGGTGACGCTTTCGATGCTGCTCCATAATTTTCCGAATATCGGCAAGGTTTACGCGACCGTGCGGGCGAGGGATAAAAACGAATCGCTCAACCGTTTTTGGAACAGCGTTGTAACTTCGCCGACTTTTGATCCGTTGCGGGAGAAATACGGGGCAGGATTTGAAGATTTTATTCGTGAAAAGGTCGTTCCCGTCAATGGTGATGTGGGTAACGAACATCTTGGAATGGACGAAGCTGAAGCTCGCGAGATAATGCAGGATTGCGACATTATTATCAATTCGGCGGGAAATGTGACCTTTAATCCGCCGCTTGAATCTGCATTGCGGACAAATGTGGTCGGAACGAATAATGTTCTGAAACTTGCCCGAATGATGAAGCGTCCGGCACTCGTCCATGTTTCGACTTGTTTTGTCGCCGGAAAACGGAGCGGTTCGATTTGGGAAAATGAGCCTGTTGTTGGTTATTTTCCGCGCAAAGAAGAATTGGTCGGCACAACTTTTGACGTTGAGCGTGAGATTTCCGATTGTGCGAGATTGAGCGAACAAGCCCGTCAAGAAGCCGAAGACGCAACTCAGCAAGCCAAATTCCGTGAGCTTGCGCGTCAGCGTTTTATGGAAGAAGGACGCGATCCTGACGATGAAGCGGAACTCAAATCGGCGATTTTCCGCGAACGCAAAATGTGGATTCGGGAACGCACGACCGAGCTTGGAAACGAACGGGCGGATTACTGGGGCTGGACGAATATCTACACTTATTCCAAGAGTTTAGCCGAACAAATCGTGGCGAAACAGGATGATATTGTTAAAATTATTGTTCGTCCTTCCATCGTCGAATCTTCGCAACAATATCCTTTTCCGGGCTGGAACGAAGGTTTTACGACAACTGCTCCGCTTATCTTGATCGCTCTTCGTGGTCAGCCGATTATTCCGGTCAATGAAAAACTCGTGTTGGACATTATTCCGGTTGATATGGTGGCGGGCGCAATGCTCGGCGCAGCGATGAATGCTTTGATTGACGATAGACCACCGCTGGTTTTCCAAGCCTGTTCGGGCGATTCAAACCCCAACGATATGAAGCGGATCGTCGGTTTAGTTGGGCTTTATAAACGCCAGCATTTTAAGGAAAAAGAAACGGGCAATAAACTGATGAATCGTGTCTCGGCGATGATCGAAGCAACTCCGGTCAAGCAGAAAACTTACGAACTGACCTCTGCGCCGATGCTGAATAATCTGGCGAAAAAGGCGACAAGCTGGCTCGACAAGGCGAGTCCTCGTTGGGGCGGCGGACGAATCGGCGATATTGTCAACGACGTTAAAAAATCGGTGGCTGATTTTGAACGAACAACCGAGGAAACCAAAGCGGCTTTTGAAATGTTCAAGCCGTTTATGGTGGACAACGAATATCATTATCGCGCTGATAACACCCGTGCTTTGTTGAACTTAGTTAAATCGAGCGAAAAGAATTTATTGCCGTGGTATCCCGAAAAATTAGATTGGTATGATTACTGGCTGAACGTTCATTTCCCCGGAATGAAAAAGTGGGTTTTGCCGACTTTGGAAGAGGAATTAGACACCAAAATTGAAAAGCGCGGTCATACTTATAAAGACCTTGTTGATCTTTTTGAAACCTCCTGCAAACGCTTTCCAACCCGTGTTTCGATGCGGATCGAACGTTTTGGCAAAAAGGAGCAATACACTTACGAAGATGTCCGCGAATTGGTTTATCGCGTTGCCGGATTTTTAGCGCATAAGGGCATCGAGCCACATCAAAAAGTCGTTTTGTGGTCAAATAATATGCCCGAATGGGGCTTGTCGTATTTCGGCATTCTGAAAGCGGGCGCAACCGCAATTCCGCTCGACCCAAGTCTTTCTGCATCAGATGTTGCCAAATTCGCAGAAGCCGGCGAAGCCTCCGCGATTCTAATTTCGCCGCGTTTGCTGGACGAAAATCCTGAACTTAAGGAATTGACCAAAGTTCCGATCTATGAATTTCACGAAGTTTTTGAAATGCCGAGCGAAACGGAAGAAGCCAAACGTCTGGCGTTGCTTCCCGCGAAAATTTCGGCGAATTCTGTTGCTTCGTTAATTTTTACCAGCGGCACGACAGGCAATCCAAAAGCGGTGATGTTATCGCACAAAAACTTCGTCAATATGGCTTCGATGCTCTCATCGGTTCTGGATATGAGCATCACGGACGGCGTTTTGTCGGTGCTTCCGCTTCATCATACTTTTGAATTTTCCGCCGGATTTTTGACTCCTTTTTCCAATGGAACTCAGATCACATATTTGGATGATCTGAACGCCGAAGAATTGGCAAAAGCGATGGAAAATGGGCATATTACCGGAATGGTCGGCGTTCCCGCTTTGTGGGAAATGCTTCATCGCCGCATCAAAACCCGTTTCCGTGACCAAGGGGATTGGGTGGCTGATCTTGCCGATAACATCATTGATTTCAATAGTTGGCTGCGCGACCATACACCGTTTAATCTCGGTCCGATTGTCTTTTTCCCGATTCACGAAAGATTCGGCGGCAGAATGCGTTATCTGATTTCGGGCGGTTCGGCTCTGTCGGAAAAAGTCCAGAAAGATTTGCACGGATTAGGTTTTACGATCCTCGAAGGCTACGGTCTGACCGAATCCGCCCCTGTTCTGACCGTTTCCCGACCGCAAAATAAACTGATGCGCGGTTCGGTTGGGAAAAATTTGCCAGGTGTTGAGGTCAAAATTGATGAGCCGGACGAAAACGGAGTCGGTGAAGTTCTCGCTCGCGGGCAAAATGTGATGCTCGGTTATTTCAATAACGAAGAAGCCACTAAACAGGTAATTCAAGACCGTTGGCTTCGCACCGGCGACCTTGGCAAGCTGGACGAAGACGGAAATCTTTACATCGTCGGTCGCTCTAAAGACATCATCATTGATTCCAACGGCAAAAATATTTACCCGGACGAAATCGAAGAAATTTATAAACAAAGCAAATTAATCAAGGAACTTAGCATTGTCGGTTTGCCGGACGAAAATGGCGGCGAAAAGATCGCTTGTTTGGTCGTGCCGGATTACGAATTTGATATTTCGCTGCCTCGTTTGGAAGTCAACAAAAAGATCGAAACTCATTTCCGCGAAGTTTCGCAAACGATTCCTTTTTTCAAACGAATCAAGGTAATGCACATTACCCCGTTTGAATTGCCGCGAACCGCAACCCGAAAGGTCAAACGGCGCGAAGTTATCGAAGAATTGCAGCGTTTGGAAGAAAAAACGAAAGGCGAAATTAAAACGCAATCTGACCGGAAGGCTGACAGTAATGTGGCGTGGCTGATTGATATTGTGGCGGCGGTTTCCAATCGTCCGCGTGCCGAAATCAATCTGGAAACAAGGCTCAGCGATTTAAATTTTGACAGTTTGATGTATGTTGAACTCGCTTCGGCAATTGAGGACGGCGGCGGAAAATTGCTGTCGCCCGACACGCTCAACGAAGTGCAAAATATGCGCGAGCTGCTTGCAGCAGTTCAGCGGGTGGATAAGTCCAAACGAATCGAAACACCCGAAATTGAAGCGAAAAAAGATGAAGCAGACGAAATTTACGTTCCTTCGTTGCTGAAAGCAATCGGTAACAAAGTCATTGATATTGCGGCTGATGTGATTTACGACCAACTCGTCGAAACTAATCTCGAAGGACAAATGAACGTTCCAGTTCACACAAACTTTATCGTTGCCCCGAATCACGAATCACATCTCGATACAGGATTGGTTCGTCGTGCTTTGGGTAAAGAAGTTTCAGATAGAACGGTTGCAGTTGCGGCGGCGGATTATTGGTTTGATACGAAATATAAACGGGCTTATATGGAGAATTTTACCAATCTCGTTCCGATTGACCGCAGCGGAAATCTTCGTCAATCACTCCGCTTTGTTCGTTCATATCTCGATCAGGGTTACAATGCGCTCATTTTCCCCGAAGGCACGCGCTCAACTACGGGCGAAATTACTGAATTTAAACCTGTTATCGGCTATCTTGCACTGACCTGCAAAATTGGAATTCTGCCGATTTACATTCACGGCACTTTTGAGGCTTTCCCGAAAGGAATGACGATTCCGGCAAAAAATAGTTTCGGTGCAGAAATCGGAGCGAGAGTCGGACGTTATCTGGAATACGACGAGCTTGCCAAAATGGTCGAAGGCGTTTCCAAAAACGAAGCTTATAGATTAATTGCCGCGAGAGTTCAGCATGAAGTCGAAAATATGCGTGACGGCAAATCCGATAAATTTGACGTTGCCGGAATCCGTAAAAAATGGAAGGCTGAACGCCGCAAGACGAGAAAGCACGAAGTTGTGATCGAAGAATAATTTGAGACGAGAAAAAAGAATCACAGATGTTTATGATTCTTTTTTCTTTTTATCTTTCTGAAATTCAGGAAAATAAATAAAGCCCGCCGAAAACGCGAAACACACAGAAAACAAATTAAATCAGGTAATCTGTTTTTTCGCGTCTTTTCGCGTCTTTAGCGGGCAAATTCTCCTCTATTCCAATCTAAAAATGCTTTTGGAAAAGATAGGATAACTTAACAAAAAACGTCCGGTTTAATTGGAGAAATCCGTTTTGCGGTTGTCCGAAAGCATATCCTTTATAATTCCAGTTATCATTGTAGCCGATATACAGAGATTTACCGGGACTTGGTGTCCAGGCAAAAGTGTATTGTCCGAAAATTCGATTGGTCAACGTATCGTAATCAATCCGCGTTCTCAGCGCGACAAAACGGGTAAACTGGTAACGGGTGAGAAATTGAAAGATATTGGAATTATATGCGACCAAACCTGTATCATTTCTCGTCAGAGTTGATTTGCGGTAGGCAAAAGCAAAATTCATTTTATCCGTCGGGCGATAGGTTGCCCCGATTTTGTAAGTGAAGTTTTTGGCTGCTCCGGGATCAAGCGGTGCGCCTTGACCAAATGCTAAAGCCGCCGGACTGACTCTCGGATAATTTCTTCCGGCTCCGAAATCGTAATCAAAAGTATTAAGGAACAGATTGATATTTCCGTTCAAAGCAAATTTCTTGTTAAATGTCCGGTTAAATGTTCCAAAACCGCCCCAGGTATAAACAGACCTTTTCGGATCGTTGAAAAATGCTCCCGATTGGTTGACGTTTCTTTTCGGACCGAATTCGTCTTCATAAATATTGCTTAGCCCCAACGAAGCACCGCCGCCGATCTGCATATTTCCTTTCATACTCAAATTGACGTTGCTGTTTAATCCCCATCCCTGCCATCTGCCGTAAAAATCATTGATCGTTCCGAAACTGACGGTGGCAAATTTTTGAATAATGTTGTTTTTCGGATGCGGATCGGAGTTTGCGCCGACATAAACGGAATTGTTCATCGTATTGGTTTGCCCGAAAAAACCGACATCAGCCCGATAATCTTTGGTCGTTCCGTCTCCGCTAAATCCCCAGATATGATTTTTGCCTTCGTAGCTATACGAATAACTGTAGCTGATCCCATTGCCGACCCGGTATTCATCCGTATCTTTATTGGGATTATAAAAATAATTTTTCGAGGTAGTTCCGAGAATCTGGGCGTTGAATTCCGAACTTTTATTTATTTTCCAGCGACCGTCAAATCCGGCAAGCTGATTATGTTTGTTCGGATAATTGTAACTGGTGGCGAGAAATCCAATATTGGATTCTTTTCCAAAATCACGTTTGAATCTTGCCACACCGATATAAGCCTTTTTCGCGTAAGGATTAAACAGCGGTTCATCAACTGCGCCGAACACTCCGAAAGAGTTTTTACCAACCTTGCCCGTTAATTTAAGTGCAACATCGGGATTTTCAACTTTGCGTGTGTAAACTGCCTGAATCGGAGTTTGAAAAATATCCACGCCTTCTAAAAAGAAAGGACGTTTTTCGGCAAAGAAAATCGGGAAACGCTGATTAGCTTGCACTACGGGAGCATCTGCCTCCGTATCGGCAAAATCGGGATTATAAGCCGCGTCCAAAGTAACATTCGGAGTGATACTGTATTTTGCCGTAAAACCGAAATCAGGCGTGATCGGCGGATTGGAAAACTTATTTTGACTGATTCGTTTGCCCGTTTCCTTAAAGGTCATTGTCGGAATTATTTGCAAAGTCCGTTCGGTTTTTATCTCGTCCAGACCTTTCATCGTGCCGAATTGATTAATGAATCCCTGCACTCCGCGCGGAAGCGGAACCCACGAATCGAATTCATTATCAAGCCGCGAAATATTACGGGCAACATTTACTCCCCAGAATTTTCCTTTTCCGGCAGTATAACGCAATGATTTGAAAGGGATTTTGACCTCTACCGACCAGCCCCAATCCTCGATCGAACCTTTTGATTCCATCAGAATATCGGGGCTGAAATCCGGTCCCTGACCTTCGGTATAAATTCCGTCCTGTTGGATGCCGAGCGGATTAAAGGCAAGAATATAAGCGTGGCGTTTATCATTGTAGGTATCAAGCCAGATCCGAACATTATCTTCGCTAAAAACATTATCTCTGAGCGTCACGGTGGCGCGAATCTTGTCCTTTTCATCCAGACATTTAAAGGCTACATAAAGATTTCTTTCATCATAACCGAGATAGACCTCGGTAGATCTGGAAGCGGGAATATTATCGCCAGGTTGGGTTTGGATCAGGTCTTTAAAAACTACCGCCTCTTTCCAAACCTCGTCATCCAATTTGCCGTCAATAACAGGTGTTTTGGTTAATTTTGGAACCGTCATGACGGGACGCACGAGCTTTGACAAATTAGCCGGGGCAATTCCGCCTTTATCCGTAGTTATTACGTTTGAAGGAGTTACTTCCTGTGCACAGACTCCGATTGAACATAGTAATCCTATGAACACTAAAATTAGTTTTCTCATTTGCTCTTATTTTGGGGAAAGCAGCTTGGTTACTATTGTTACAAAGAAGGGGAACTTTGCATTTGACGATTCTTATACGGGAGGTTTGAAAAAAGGTTTCAGCGGGTAATAAAAAATAAATTAACAAGGGTTTTATGTTTTTTACATTTTCAAAATCCCTTGCATCCCCTTAATCCCTGTGAATACTTTTCTTTTGTTATCAGTTGTATTAAACATTGCTACATCGTGACCGATGTTTGCCGGCTGGAAGCACGGCGTTCCGTCTATTCGATCAATTTATTATTTATTTTGTTCCTAAACTTAACCTGATTTTGTGCAAAAGATATTGAAATGTGTTTAAATCAAATTCTAAATTTATTATGCCAATCGCCCTAACACGCGCCGTTAGCCGTTCAATCACGAATTGCGAATTAACTCATCTGGAACGAATCCCGATTGATTTGCAGCACGCCCGTGAACAACATCGGCAATATGAAATCGCTCTGAAATCAATCGGATGCGAGGTTGTTTCACTGCCCGAAATGCCGGATTTGCCTGATTCCGTTTTTGTTGAGGATACGGCGGTGATTTTGGATGAAGCCGCGATAATTACTAATCCTGGCGCGGCTTCCCGCCGACCTGAGATTGATTCAATTGCCGAGGTTTTACAAAAATATCGAAAGCTGATCTATATAAATTCGCCTGCCACCGTTGACGGCGGAGATGTTCTGGTCGTCGGGAAAAAGATATTTGTCGGGTTGAGCAGTCGCAGTAATATTGAAGCGGTTGCACAAATGCAGAATTCGCTTGAAAGTTACGGTTATCAGGTGAGCGGTGTTGAAGTCACAGGCTGTTTGCATTTAAAATCAGCGGTAACAAATGTTGCTGAAAATACGCTTTTGATAAATCCGAATTGGGTTGATAAAAATCTGTTCGCCGGAATGGATTTTATTGAAATTGACGAAAGCGAACCTTTTGCCGCCAATAGTCTTTTGGTCGGTGAAAAGGTCATTTATCCGACAGGTTTTCCAAAAACACAAAAAATTTTGGAAGAAAAAGGAATTGATCTGGTTTTGGTGGATGCCGACGAGCTTGCCAAGGCGGAAGGCGCAGTGACTTGTTGCAGTTTGATTTTGAATTAGGATTAATTGCCCGCGAAACACGCTAAAAACGCGAAAAAGAAAACAAAATCAAACTTTTCGTGTCTTTCGCGTATTTCGCGGGCAAACTATTCATTATTGGCTGACAAAAATTCTGAGTTAAATTATTCTCTTAATTATCTATTTGTAAAAATGAAAAACACATTAACCAAATCTTTTGTTTCAGCGATTTTGCTGTTTGCCGTTGTTTCTGTTTCTTTTGCCCAAACTTCAGCAAAAGTTAATAAAACTCAACTTGCCGCTCAGGTCAAAACCGAATTCTTGCACGCCTGGAACGGTTATAAACAATATGCGTGGAATCACGATGATTTGAAACCGTTAAGCAAAACTTATCGGGATTGGTATGGAACGACGCTTTTGATGACTCCGGTTGATTCGCTGGATTCGCTTTATCTGCTTGGGTTCAAAGAAGAAGCGGATAAAACACGAAAATATATTACGGATAATCTTTCGTTTGATAAAGATATTGACGTGCAGAATTTTGAGATCACAATTCGGATTCTGGGTGGTCTTTTGTCTTCGTATCAAATGACAGGCGATAAAAAACTGCTCGTTTTAGCCGAAGATTTGGGCAATCGTCTGCTTCCTGTGTTCAACTCACCAACGGGAATGCCTTATCGTTATGTCAATTTAAAAACAGGGAAAGTCAAAGACCCGGTTTCCAATCCGGCGGAAACTGGGACGCTTTTAATTGAATTCGGAACGCTGGCGAAATTGACCAATAAACCCGTTTTTTACGAAAAAGCTAAACGCGCTCTGGTCGAAACATATAAACGGCGTTCCGCAATCGGTTTAGTCGGTGAAAATATTAACGTCGAAACGGGCGAATGGACAAATAAGGATAGCCACGTCAGCGGCGCGATTGATTCCTATTACGAATATTTGCTGAAATGCGCGATTTTGTTTGACGATGCTGATTGCAAAAAAATGTGGCAGGATTCGATTGTCGCCATCAATAAATATCTGGCGGACGAAGTTCGCGGCGAGCTTTGGTATGGACACGCCGATATGAATACGGGCAAACGCGGCGCAACCAAATACGGTGCGCTGGATGCTTTTTTTCCTGCTGTTCTGGCTCTTGGCGGCGATTTGGAACGGGCAAAAAGGTTGCAGGATTCTGGCTTTAAGATGTGGACGAAACACGGCATCGAACCCGAAGAATTTGATTATCAAAAACAGGAAGTGACCTATCCAAGTTATCCTCTGCGCCCCGAAATCGTTGAATCAACTTATTATCTTTACCATTACACAGGCGACGAAAAATATTTGCAGATGGGAAAACAGATGTTTGAAGATACCGTCAAATACTGCAAAACCGATGTTGCTTACACCGGATTGAAAAGCGTAGTCACCAAAGAAAAAAATGACTATATGCACAGCTTTTTCTTTGCCGAAACGCTGAAATATTATTTTTTGCTTTTTTCTCCGCCAAAGACTTTGGATTTCAAAAAGACGATTTTTAATACCGAAGCGCATCCGATCAAAAAGACTTGGAAATAACCTGACAGGGATAAAGGGAATTGACAGGGATTTTTTTTAAATTAATCCAAGTTGCTAATTATCAAATATTTTGATTTTGTTATCCGCGAAAATTAGGAATTATTGAAAGAATTTAGCTTTTCTTTTTAGCGTTTTTAGCGTGTTTCGCGGTTAAATCAAACTGCACCAATTAACTGGCAACTTGGGTCAATTATTCAAAATAATTTATCCTTTTTTATCCCCTGAATCCCTGTGAATTTTCTTTTGCATTAAACTAAACTAAAATAAAATACAGTTACAAAGATTAAATCCAAATCGCTTTACCAAAGCCAAATTATGAAAATTGCCAAATTTTATCTTGTCGTTATTTGTCTGTTGTTTTCAGTCTTTTCCGTTTTCGCGCAAAAAAATGCTGCGCCTTCTTTCAAAGTAGATTTCCAAAAATTTACTTTGCCGAACGGTTTGCAGGTTATTTTTCACATTGACCGTTCCGATCCGGTGGTTGCCGTAAATTTAACGGCGCATGTCGGTTCGGCGCGGGAAAAAGCCGGACGCACCGGATTTGCCCATTTGTTTGAACATCTGCTTTTCCTTGAATCGGAAAACTTAGGCAAAGGCGGGTTGGATAAAATGACGGCGCGAATCGGCGGTTCGGGCGCGAACGGCTCAACTACGCGTGACCGCACCAACTTTTTGCAAACAGTGCCGAAAGACGCTTTGGAAAAAATGATTTGGGCGGAAGCTGACAAACTCGGCTGGTTTATCAACACCGTTACCGATCCCGTTTTAGCCAAGGAAAAACAGGTCGTTAAGAACGAAAAGCGGCAAAGTTATGATAATGTTCCGTATGGTCATACTTCGTATGTAATTGATAAAGCCCTTTATCCAACCGACCATCCTTATAATTGGCAGGTTATCGGTTCGCTCGACGATTTGCAGAACGCGACACTTGCCGATGTCAAAGAATATTACCGCCGTTTTTATGTGCCGAATAACGTCACACTGATTTTGGCTGGCGATTTTGATGCGGTTCAGGCAAAAAAATGGGTGGAAAAATATTTTGGTGAGATCAAACGCGGAGGAGATATTCCGGCAATCCAAAAACGTCCGGGTGTGGTCAAAGAAACAGTTAAGTTCTATCACGAAGACACTTTTGCCCGTCTGCCAGAATTGACGATGGCTTGGGCTGGCGTTGAGCAATTTCATCCTGATTCTTATGCCTTGGATGTTCTCGCCGATTATCTTGCCAACGGCAAAAATGCTCCGTTCTATAAAGTTTTGGTCGAAGATAAAAAACTGACTTCCAATGTCAGAATGGGTAACGATACTCAGGAAGTTGCCGGACAATTTGAATTATCCGTTCGCGCTTTTCCCGACAAAGATTTGGATGAAGTCGCCAAAGCAGTCAACGAAGCCTTTGCCAAATTTGAAAAGGAAGGAATTTCCGAAAAGGATTTGAGCCGCATCAAAGCCGGACAGGAAACACAATTTTATAATTCGCTTTCGAGCGTTTTGGGTAAAAGCTCGCAGCTTGCCCAATACAATTATTTAACCGGCGACCCCGGTTTTGTCGAAAAAGACATCAAAAATATTCTCGCTGTCACACCTGCCGATGTAATGCGTGTTTATCAAAAATACATCAAAGGCAAAAACTTTGTCGCCACCAGTTTTGTCCCGAAAGGTAAAGTAAATCAGGCGTTGGAAGGTTCAAAGAAAGCCGAAGTTGTCGAAGAAAAAATCGAACAAAATTCAAATGAAGTTGTTGATCCGAACGTAACCGCGACTTACGAAAAAACGCCTTCATCATTTGACCGCAGCAAAGAACCGCCTTACGGAACTGCGCCGCAAGTTAAAATTCCGCTGATCTGGCAAAACAAACTTTCCAATGGAATGCGCGTTTACGGCATTCAAAACAACGAAGTTCCGTTGGTGCAATTTGAGATCGCCATTGATGGTGGTGAACTTTTGGAAAATATCAATAAAGTCGGTGTTGCCAACCTGATGGCGCGAATGATGACGCAGGGAACGGCAAGAAAAACGCCCGAAGAATTGGAAGATGCGATCGAACAATTAGGTGCCAGAATCAATGTTTCCGCCAATGCCGAAGATGTCAGAATCAGCGTCAATACTCTGGCGCGGAATTATCCGCAAACTCTCGCTTTGGTCGAAGAAATCTTGCTCGAACCGCGTTGGGATGCCAAAGAATTCGACCTTTTGAAACAAGGAACTATCAGCCAAATCCGTCAGGCTGAGGCAAATCCGAATGCGATTGCTCAGAACCAGTATAATTTACTGATCTACGGCAAAGATAACATTCGTTCGCGCAGTATTTTGGGAACAGTCGAATCTGTTAATGCAATTACGCTGGATGATTTGAAGGCTTTTTACAACAATCTGTCTCCATCGGTAGCCAGAATGCACATTGTCGGCGCATTGGATAAAGTTGCTATTATTAATTCTCTGAATAAATTAAATGCTAATTGGAAAGCCAAAAAAGTTGACATTCCAAATTACAAAACGCCGGCTCCACCAACCTCGTCGAAGGTTTATTTTTACGATGTTCCCGATGCCAAACAATCCGTTTTGCGTTTCGGTTATCCCGCTTTAGCTGCAACTGATAATGACTATTATCCGGCAATCGTGATGAATTACATTCTCGGCGGCGGCGGTTTTGCTTCGCAATTAACTCAGCAATTACGCGAAGGAAAAGGCTACACCTACGGCATCAACTCGTCATTTTCGGGCACGAACAGCCCCGGACCGTTTACGATTGGCAGCGGTGTTCGCAGCAATGTGACGCTGGAATCTGCCCAATTAGTCAAACAAATTTTGCAGGACTTCGGCAAAAATTATAACGAAAGCGATTTGGATACAACCAAGAGTTTTCTGATCAAAAGTAATGCCAGAGCCTTTGAAACTGCCGGAGCAAAATTGAATATGCTTGAAAATATCAGCAAATACGGTTTGAAACCGGATTATGTCAAAGGCAGAGAGCAAATCGTCAAAGCTATGACCGTTCAGCGAATCAAAGATTTATCAGGCAAATATCTGGATGCCAACAAAATGATCTGGCTGATCGTCGGCGATGCTAAAACCCAATTGCCACGTTTGAAAGAATTGGGATTTGGCGACCCGATTTTGTTGAATAAATAACTTGAAAAAGAATAAAGCCCATCATTTTAATTTTGATGGGCTTCATAAAAACTGAGTATCTCAGTTGTTTGGGGGCGGAAATTGTTAATTTATAATTCCTTTATTTTTGAACTGCCGGAAGCAGAAGTCCAATTAAAATGGCTGAACCGGCGGCAACAACTACCAATAACTCAATCAAGGTAAAACCTCTCATCTTATTAAATGCTGTATTCTTTTTCATAATTTATTACTCCTTTTTTATTGTTGTTAAATAATCTGAAGACTAATAAAAATCCTCAATTTTTTTGTCGGCATTTTTTAATGCCTCCATTTATTAATGCGAATGATTTTGAAAAAAACTATCATTGTTTTTGAATTTTTTTGAATTTTTCCCAAAACAATCCCTAATTTGGTTTGTAAAGATGTTAAAACTGATAAATTTTCTTTCTTTGCGTCCTTGCGTCTCTGCGTCTTTGCGTTAAAAATATTGTAGTAATGGCAAAAAAGAGCGAAAAGAAAATTTTAATCACCGGCGGAACAGGTTTTTTAGGAAAACATCTGGTTCAGCAACTTTTGGATGCAGGGCAAAAAAACTTGCGCGTCATGGCTTCGAGCGTTCCTGCTTGGATGACCGATTCGGGCGTTGAACCGTTTGCCGGTTCGGTCACAAATTCCGAGCACGTTGCCGAAGCAACCAAAAACTGCGAAGCAATTTATCATTTAGCCGGTAAGGTTTCGTTTGATTATGACGGTGCGAGACAAATGAACAAGCTCCACGTTGAAGGCACACGCTTGTTATGCGAAGCTGCCAAGGAAAACGGAGTCAAAAATTTTATTCTTGCTTCGTCTTCGGGGACGTCGGCAATTACAGATGACGGAACTGTAACAGACGAAACTTTTCCGCAGCCCGTCGAAATTTTATCGAAATGGGCTTACTATGCCTCGAAATATTATCAGGAAAAAACTGCATTGAAAGCCTTTAGCGACAAAGGCGAAAGATTGGTTATTTTGAATCCGAGTTTGCTGTTAGGAAGCGGAGATGATCGTTTAAGTTCGACCAAAGTTGTGCTTGATTTTATGGCGCAAAAACTGCCGATCACTCCCGGCGGCGGATTAAATTTTGTTGATGCCCGCGATGCGGCAACGGCTTTTGTTAATGCAATTGATAAAGGCAGACATCAGGAAAGATATTTGCTTGGCGCGGTCAATTGGACGGTCAAAGAATTTTTTGCGCGTTTGGAAAGATTGACCGGAGTTTCGGCTCCGATGTTCACCGTTCCCAAAAAAGTGGCGGTTTTCGGCTCAAATCTGATTGATTCTTTCTACAAACAATGGAATCGTTCCGCACCTTTTGAAGCCTCGGAAGTCGAAATGGGCGAATATTTCTGGTATTTCGATTCTTACAAAGCCGAAACCGAACTCGGATTTACTTCCCGCGATCCAATGGAGACTTTGCAGGATACGGTTAAATATTTGAAAGAAAACTTCCTTGGCGAAGGAGTTTTCAAATAATCAAAATTTGAATCTTGCCGAAAAATGAATGGTTCTTGCGCCGCCCGCGTAATTGAACGAAGTCCAACTGTTGCTTCCAAAAGTTTCCAGATTCTTCCCGAAAGTTGCGTTCGGCACAAAAGTATTTCCGGTTTGTGTGCCAATCACATTATTCGGATTTGCCAAGCTATGGGTATTCAATAAATTAGAAGCATTAGCGGAAAAAGTAACACTGATTTCATTAGTGATTTTTACTTGTCTGGAAACTCCGAAATCAAGTTGGAAAAGGGAGTTTCCACGCACTGAATTCCTTTCCAGATTTCCAAATAAAGTAGAATTCGGAACAGCAAAAGCCTGCGGATTTATTTCGCCGTTTGATTGATAAATCGCGGTGTTATTAACCAAATTTGGGCGATAATATTCAAAGCCGAAATCGTTAATTCTTGCATACATGATATTTAGCGGTAACGCTGAACGTCGGGTGAAAACTGTTCCAAAAGTCCAATCTCTGGTTATTGCTTTCAAAAACTGACTCTCGAAAAGGACGGGTGGCGTATAGCTTATAACCCCTTTGAAATTATGTTTTGCATCAAAATCCGATGTGCCGTCGCCTTGTTGGACAATTGCACGACGCGGAGAATCCGGCGAAAAATTATCTTTGGATCTTGCCAAAGTGTAGTTCGCCATGGCAAAAAATCCGCGTTGATAACGGTGTTCAATGCCGATTTGTAAGGCTTGATAATCGGATTTAGCTTCGTTTGAAACATGTCGGGTTAATCCGTTTGTTTGAAAAAAGTAAAGTTTTCTTCCGGTTGAATTGATGTAATTGCTGTAAAAAGAAAGGTTTCTGGTTATTTGCTGTTGATAGCCGAAAGAAAAATGCCAGATTCGCGGCGTGCGTAAATTGCTATCAAAAATTGTGTTTGGCAAAAACTGTGTGGTCGGCAGGGAATTGAAAATTACATTTTGTGCCGATTTCCCGCTTATATTTGGGGCGGAGTTGGCGAAATAATCGGTTGCAACCGGATTGCCCAAATCATAGAACAAACCTACACCGGCGCGGAAAACGGCATTTTGATTGAACAATCCTTGCGCCAATCCGATTCGCGGTGCAAAGTTTGAATATTTTGTTTTCCAAAGATTATTTGGCGCAGAATTTACATCCCAACGAACTCCAAAATTTAAAGTTGTTTCCGGTTTAATTTTAAAGGAATCTTCCGCGGTTAAAGCAAAATTATTTAAATTAACGGTTGCCAAATTGTTGCGGGAAATCTCATTAATGCGGGCGGCAATACCATTCAAACTATTGGTAACTCCTGCCAGGACAACATTTCGCTCATTTGGGTTCGCCCCAAAATCAAATGCCAATCGGCGAAAATTGCCGGAAAAATTAAAGGTGTGATTTCCAGCAACCACATCTAATCCACCAACGGATTCAAATTGATTAACCTCAGTTGAAATTCTGTCACCGCTTGCCAATGCTGAATTTTTACCGAGAAAATCGTATTTGGTGAATGATGAGGCGAACAAGTTTTGCGCTACATTTGCACCGCCGAAATTATCCAATGAAAACTTTTGCGCGATCAGATTTCGGGCAAAAGAAATTCGTCCGCTTAGGATCATTGCCGAAGTCGGAACAACCGTGACTTTTCCGCTAAAAGTTTTGGTATCAATGTCAAAACGGCGCAGTGTATTGAGGGAAAATCCTTCGTTTCCGCGAGTTTCCGCCTCGGAATTGGTTAAATTTAATCTTCCGCCGATTTGAATTTGATTGTTTGGGGCTGCATCAATTTTTAATCCGAAATTATTATGCGAAGCGGGATTGGTGAACGTTGACGCAAATTCAGCCAGACCATTTTGTGTATTTTGCCCGTTTGGAATTGAAAACGAATTCAGCAAAGGCTGCATTGCCGCCGAAGCGTTCTGGCGTGAAAAAATTGTTGGAACTTCGCTGACGGCAAACGCCGGTTGTTTTAATCTTAAACCTTCGTAATTGCTGAAAAAGAATGCTTTATCTTTTTTGATAAATCCGCCGACAGTTCCGCCGAATTGTTTCAGGCTGCTTTCTGCTCGCGGTAAATTTCGCGCATTGGCAAAGAAATTATTGGCATTCAGTCCTTTTCCGCCAAAGTTGCCAAATGCCGAGCCGTGAAACATATTCGTTCCGCCGCGAGAAGTGAAATTGGCATCAATTCCGCCGGATTGTTGTTGTTTTGGCGTGCCGTTAAAACTTGTAATGCTGATTTCGTCCAGCGCATCTTCGGCAATAAAGGCGATGGTCGAACCCGAAGCCGTCAACGCCGGAGTCGCTCCGCCATTTTTCGCAATTGAGGTTTCATCGGCTGAAACTCCAATATTGACAATATTTCCGTCAACCCGAAAGAGATTTGCGGTTGGCTGCTGACCGTTTGAAGAAACTAATCCGCGTTTTTCCACGTTTGGAATTTCCGAAACATTAACTGTGCCGGGAGGAATATTGAGCGGAACTTCACTGCTTTTAGCTTTGGCAATCTGAGCGAGTGAACGATATTCGGTGACGGTTGAAATGACCGATTCTGTTGTATCAACTGTGCTTGTTGAAGTAACAGTGACCATCGAATAGGCTCTTCCATTTATCGGTAAAGTTTGAACTTCCGGTTCCTGACCAAACGGAATAGCAACTGGAACTTCAACCGTTTTATTTTCGCCGCCTTCGTTGACAACTTTTTCTTCAACCGCGACAAAGGAAGTGAATGGTGTGAGCAGACGAAATTCCAGACCGAGGTTGGTAATTGCTTGTTTTAGTTCGTCTTTCATTTTGCCGGTTTGCAAACCTTGAAAGTCCTGACGGCTCAAATCGGCGACTTTTCGTCTTGCCCAGAGCGTGGCTAAAACATCATTCGCTTTATTTTGTTCGGGAAATTTGAACGGTATTTCCCGCGAGTAATCTTTTCCTGCCATTTTTCCGCGCAGAATTATTTTGGCATTTCCGCCGTTCAAATATCTCCCGACAATCGAAACGGGGCGGACATCGAACAAATCGGGAACTTTTTGGGGAAAATTTTCGGCAGTTTGAACGCCTTGAATATCAATCGAAACATCTGTTAATAAAGGGTTTCGGATTCGTTCGTAAAATCTGCGGGCAGCTTTTGAACCATCATCCTTGAGATTGACATATTCGACCTCGCCACGCCCTTCGCGTGAGATTTCATCCAACAAATAGTGATTGACTGAATGCCCGATTCCGAATCCAAAAACTCTGGCGTTGGGATGTTTTTGCACTTCAGAAATAATTTCAGCCTCGTTGCCAACGTAACCGTCAGTCATAAAACAAACGATGCGAACGTGGTCGGTGGCATCGCTCGGCTCAAGGGCGGCTTTGATGGCTTTCATCATCTCAGTTCCGCCGGATGATTTGACACCATTTAAAAGATTCTGCGCCTTTTCCAAATTTTCTTTGCTTGCCGGAACAGGTTTATCAAACAAAATCTTGGTTTCTCCGGCGAAAGTAATAAGGTTAAAAGTATCATTCGGATTCAGCCCGTCAAGCGTTAATTTCATTGATTCTCTGGCTTTTTCAATCGGCATTCCCGACATCGAACCGCTGGTATCTAAAACAAAAACAACCTCTTTCGGCATTGTTTCAGCAGGAATTACTTTGGCGGGAGGTTGTAAGATCAAGTTGAAAAATCCGCCCTTTGCGCTGCGATGCGTCAAAACTGCATCCTTAATTTTGTTTCCCGCAGTTTTATATTTCAAAACAAAGTCACGGTTCGGAATTTCTTCTTCATCCTTTAACCTTAATGCCAAAGTATTAGCGGAAAGTTGCTGTGTTTCGATTTCGTGCGTGTTTGATTCAAAACTTTCAAGCGGAACGCCTGCATCAAGTTTTAATTCCAAAGAAACGGTATGTGCAGGACGTTTTTCTGATGGAGGCACAATTTTACTGGCATCAGGCACACCTGTTTGGCTGGAAGAATCAGGATTTTCGGCTTGTGAAAAAGGAATGTAACGTTCGCCAATCGTCATGGGAAAGGAAAATTCGTAAGTTCCGTCAATATATTTCAAAGTCTCAACGTAACTAATAACTACTTTAATTTCAGCGTTTGGCAAAATATTTGCCACCGATTGAGTAAAAATATTCGGACGTTGTTGTTCCAAAAGTGCTGCAACTTTTCCCTCTTGTCTGGCTTTTTCGTAGGTTTCCTGCGCTTTTTGCCGTTCCATTATTTTGGCTTTGACGATGCGTTTATCAATTTGAATCGTCATTTCATCAACTGCTGCATCATTCGGAAGCGGAAAAGTGTAAACCGCCTCGATTGGTGTGTCGAACGGATTTTGGAAAGTTTGCGTGACGCTCACCCGTGAGAGAAAACCGCTGATTTCGGCTTTAACCTCAGTCTTTTTGAGTGGACAAAATCCCTTTGATTTTCCGTTTTGGTCAATTACTTGCAACGAGCCTTCGCTAATGTTTTTAGTCTGAGTAAAAGCTGTAAAAGCAAATGCAGCAATAATTAGGCACACCAATATCCAACGAGGAAACATATTTTCTCTTAAAATAATTTGTAAATTTTTAGATTTTAGAACCTGTCAAAAAGATGCGGTGAGGTTTGAAAAAAGTTGCTTTTGTCCGGAAAATTATTTTTTACAAAAACTTTGGATAAAAATTGTTTCCCGCGAAATACGCGAAATACGCTAAAAAATTAGTTTATTTTCCATTTTAAATCGTTAATCAGTAGATTCTCAGAATTTTTGATTAGCCATTAGACATCTTTCCAAAATAACTATTGAGAAGAGTGGAATTAACTTAATAAAGTCATTGAAAATGACGAGATATTTGTAGCCCATAGCGCGAGCTATGGGTTTAAGGTCAACCAAATTATTGAAGTTCTCGAAGAGAACGACATAAAATTTATGCCGCCATTTTCAATGGCTTAAGCGGTTATGTGCTTAATTTACCCACAATTAGCATTGTGGGCTACAAAAATGCCGCTAACTTCGTTGGCTTTTCAAACGTTTTATTTTGGAAAGATGTTTATTAATAATTTATCAAATCTTTTTCGCGTCTTTTAGCATATTTCGCGGGCAATTTTCTTCGATTTAAGAATAAGTCGGTAAAAATTGCGGGGTTTTTCGTGCTTTGGTCATTTGCTCAAAAGCGTAGGCAATCGAAATTAAGGTTGATTCGCTGAAAGCGCGTCCGAAAATCGAGAGTCCGCAAGGTAACCCTTGCACAAATCCGGCGGGAACGGTGATGCTCGAATAACCTGCAACGGCGGCGATACTGGTCATTCCTTCAAAGACTCCGCAATCGCCGTTCACTAAATCCGTCATCCACGCCACGCCGCCCGAAGGAGCAATGAACGCATCAAGCTTGTTTTTATCCATTACTGCATCAATGCCTTGGATTTGAGTTAAAAGTTTTGATTTTTGCAATGCCAGACGATATTTTCGGTCATTCAAATCGGCTTTTTTCTCAGCCATTAGAAAGATTTCCTGTCCGAAAAATGGCATTTCTTTGGCTTTATTTTCTTCATTAAATTTGATTAAATCACCCAAAGTTTTATGTTTACCGCCACGATTTGTCAGATATTTATTCAAATCCGCTTTAAATTCGTAAAGCAAAACATCGAATTCAGCATCGCCAAATTTGCCGTTGGTCGGAAATTCAACATCAATCAGAGTTGCCCCGCCGTCTTTGAAAACCTGCAATTGCGGCTCAATTACTGCATCAATCTTGTCGTTTTTACCAAAAGTTTGGCGGGCAACTCCGATTCGTTTCCCGCGCAAACCGTCTTTATTCAAAAACTTGGTGTAATCTTTAAAACCTTTCTTACCGGCTTGTGCCGTAATCGAATCATTTGGATCAGTTCCAACCAAAACGCCAAGCAGAATTGCCGCATCCGTAACTGTTCGGCACATAGGTCCGGCGGTATCCTGACTATGTGCAATTGGAATTATTCCATTGCGGGAAACTAATCCTAAAGATGGTTTAATTCCGACAATTCCACACGTTGACGACGGACAAATAATTGAGCCGTCAGTTTCTGTTCCGATTCCAATCGCGGCTAAATTACCAGAAATTGCCGAGCCTGTTCCCGACGAAGAACCACACGGATTGCGGTCTAAAATGTATGGATTACGGGTTTGTCCGCCGCGTCCCGACCAACCGCTTGAGGAATGAGAGGAACGAAAATTTGCCCATTCGCTGAGGTTTGTTTTTCCCAAAATTACTGCCCCCGCTTCGCGTAACTGCTTGACAATAAAAGCATCTTGCAAAGGAGTGGGTGCATCACGCAAAGCCAAACTTCCGGCAGTTGTTTTCATCTTGTCAGCAGTGTCAATATTGTCTTTGATAAGAATCGGAATTCCATGTAATGGCGAACGAACTTTTCCGCTTTTGCGTTCTGCGTCTAAACTTTCGGCAATTTTTAGCGCATCAGGATTTTGTTCAATGACCGAGTTTAATTTGCCGTCAATTTCTTTGATTCGCGCCAAATATTTTGAAGCAATTTCTTTGGCGGAAAACTCACGGTTTTGCATTTTGGCTTGCAGTTCGCCGATGGTTATTTCGTTGAACTCGAACTGATTATCAAAAGTTGGAGTTTTGGCAGAAATATTTTCGGTCGCTGCTGCCAGACTTGTAACAGTTGCTAATTGAATGAATTCGCGGCGTTTCATAATTTATTTTTGTGGCATTCTCAATGTTGTAAAAAAATCATAAACACATTGTTTTTCTTTAACCGAAGTTGAATATTCGTAGTAATAAAGTCTAGTTTTCCTTTCGAATTTAAGTTTTGTGAATATAATATTCTGTGCTCCAATAGTAGCTTTTTCGTCTAAAACTTCCAATAAAATCGGGCAATACACCTTAATTTTATAATCGCCAGCAGGAATATTGGAGAAGGTATACGTCCCGTCCTTAGCAATTTTTGTTGTATACGTTTTTCCGTTTCCGAAGGCATAAACCTTATATTTTTTGATTAAAGAATACCATCTTACATAACCATGAATTTCAGTTTTTGTTTTACCGGTTTTGACCTGATTGAGGTAATTAGAATTTGGCGGTTCTGCTGGGGAACTCAAATCGTGATCATTGTAAAACTCACCTTTATCGTTTGAATTAGCAAAAACTTTCAAAGTTTCTCCAACTTTTATAGTATGAAAAGAATCACAAGAGGTATATGGTTGGACAAGATTTCTAACTTCAAAAGTTTTGGCTTCTGCACCTTTATAATTTTCCAACACTTCAAAAGTAACAATCTGAAAATGGTAATTTTCAGCAGGGGCGACCGAAATTGCTTTTCCTTTGAAAATGACCTCTTTTTTCCAAACAAATGAACAAAAAGGGTTTGGAATATACCCATAACTGCAAGCCAATATTTGTTGAGAGAAGAGAGAGATAAAACTCGTAAATATCAATAGTTGAATAAATTGACGACGTTTCATATCATAGTTTTGTTTAGTGTGGAAGTTGCTCAAGCAATTCAAGTCGGGATTTTACTCTAATGTTATCGCCCGCCAATGAATCAAGTGCTTTGTTATTTGTTTCTAATGATTTTTCCATACGTGCCTGCCCTTGTTTAAGTTCAGAAACATCGGATTTAAGTTCCGAAACATCTTTTTCAAGTTTTGTTACTGTCTTTTCGAGTCTTGCTACTGTTTTTTGTGTTTCCTGCGTATTTGTCACACATTTATTCATCAAATTTATCATTTGTTTGACTTGATTTTCTGTCATTTTTTAAGTTCTCCTATTATATTTTGAGGGGGCAGAAAAACACTCTATTTAAATTTTGAGTATGATTAAAATACTCTTTCACTTAATCTTTTTCAAACTACCTTCAGCACTGATTTTACGGGTTTGAATCTTTGCAACATTCTCGGCTTGAGCAAAAGCACGCAGGAAATTTTCGCCTAAAACTTTGCGGATCTCCTGTTCGGTGTAGCCGCGTCTGAGCATTTCGTAAGTGACTAAAACAAGGTCTTCCATTCCTTTCATTCCGGCAGGTAAAAAGGGAACTCCGTCAAAATCCGAGCCGATTCCGACATAATCAATTCCGGCAACTTTTTTGATGTGGTCAATATGGTCAACGATTGTGGTATAAGGCGTAACGTAAATCGGATTTTCGGCTAAAAGTTTGCGCTCGGCTTCGTTGTAGCCTTGCGGGTCGTTTTTGTATTTTTCCTTGAGAGCATCCAACTGCGGTTTCAATTTGGCGGTGCGTTCATTTTCTTCTTTGTTGGTGCGCGCATCCAAAAATGACGGGTAAAAATTAATCATTATCACACCACCGTTTTTCGCAACCCGTTTTAAAACATCATCCGGCACATTGCGGGTATGGTCATTTAGGGCGCGTGCGCTTGAGTGCGAAGCCATAATTGGTGCAGTTGAAATATCCAAAACATCATTCATTACTTTGACCGAAACGTGCGAAATATCAATCAGCATTCCCAGACGATTCATTTCCCGAACGACTTCTTTGCCGAAATCCGAAAGTCCGTTATTTTTGGGTTTATCACCATGCGCATCCGCCCAATCGTGCGAAACATTATGGGTTAAAGTCATATAACGAATTCCGAGGCGGTAAAAATTACGTAGGGCATACAACGAATTTTCGATGGCATAACCGCCTTCGATTCCCATTAGAGCGCAAACTTTTCCAATCTTTTTAGCTTTGCGAATTTCGGCGGCGGTATCGCAACGCATCAACTGATTCGGATGCTTTTCAACTTCGCGGTAGGTTGCGTCAATCAAATCCATTACCCGCTGCATTTTTCCGCCTTTTTGATAATCCGTTCCCGAAACGTAAATTGAGAAAAATTCGCCGGTGATTCCACTTTCTTTAAATCTGGATAAATCGGTGTGAAACGGATCGCCGTCTTTATGAAACTTGCCGCGCGAATCCGTTGCCAGATCAAAATCTTCGTCCACCATTGGCGAAGGAATATCATTATGACCGTCAACAACGATAGCTTTGCGATGAATTTTCAACGCCTTTTGCCATAAAACCGGATCTAATCCGGCAGGCATTGTTTGCGAAAAAGTTGTAATGGAAAAGACCAATAGCAGAATAATGGATGTTAATTTTTTCATAGATTTTTTGCAGAAATGATTTTGCAATCAGTTTAGCTTTTTTCAATCATTTTGGCGAGAAATAAACTAACTGCTAAGGGGAAATTTTAACAATTAACACGGCATAGCAGTTGCTGAGAATTTATTGGTAAAAATTTGCCCGATTTTTGCAAACCAAACAAATTATTAAATTTGTTCAAATAGGTTAAAGTGGTCACTACTTTAATGGTCAACGGTTATTATCGGTTTTGCCCTCAAAACTGACAATATTCGTCAATACCCATTGACATTAATTGTCAAAGCAATTAACCCCCGAGTATGCCAAACAGAATTTCAAAATTGGTTGAGAACCTATTTCAATCAAATTATTTCGATAACCAGCCGTCCCTGGTCGAAGCAAATGATAATCAAAATTCTTTTCCTTTGAGCGAAGAAGAATTTCAAAGTTTTATCAAAAGCCTTTCGATTATGTTTTACACGGCTGAGGTTACTTCACCATTTAATCCTGTCTACGTTAGCCCCACTTTTGAATATCTGGGTTATTCGATTGATGAATGGCAAAATAATCAGAATTTTTGGGAGGAAGTTATCCATCCGGATGATAAAGAAAGGATTTTGCATTTAATCAATGAGGCAGTAAATGAGGGAAGAAATTTTGAATATGAATATCGGATCGTCGGCAAAGATAATGAAATTTATTGGGTAAAAGATAAGGGGCAAATTATCCGAAACACAAAAGGAAAAATCGAGAGAATTCAAGGGGTAATCATTGACATCACCGACCAAAAAGAGACGGAACTCGAAATAAAAAGACGGGAAAATCTCTATCGAACCATTTCCAGACATATTCCCTTGACCGGCATTTTATTATTTGATCACGATTTACGTTTTACTCTTGCCGAAGGCGAATTAATTGAAAGGATAGGAATGTCCTCCAAACTGTTGGAAGGTAAAACTGTTTACGAAGCATTCCCGAAACATATTGCCGAATCATTGGATAGATATTTCAAAGTTACTTTAGCGGGTGGTTTTCTCAGCATCGAAATGGATGTCGAAGAAATGGATATGATCATCCATAATTATTTTATTCCGCTCAAAAATGAGAAAAAAGAAATTTATGGTGGAATGTCCATTTGGCAGGACATTACCGACAGCAAACGTAGAAATGAACGTCTGAGAGAAAGTGAAGAACGCTATCACGAGCTTTTTGAAGGAGCAAGTGATTTGGTTTATGTTCACGATTTAGAGGGTAATTATCTTTCGATGAACCGGGCGGCAGAAAAAGTTTTCGGCTATACTCACGAAGAAATCCTTAAACTAAATATGAAGCAAATTATTTCCCCGGAGTTTCTTCCCTTAGCCAAGAAGAAAATGGAGGAAAAGTTAAAGAAAGGATCAAAACAAACCGTTTATGAAATCGAATGTTTGTCCAAAGATGGACGAAAAGTGGTTCTTGAAATCAGCAGTAGTGTAGTTTACAAAGATGACAAGCCGTTTAATATTCAAGGAATTGCCCGTGACATTACTGAACGAAAGCAAATGCAGGAGGCTTTATTTGAAAATGAAGAACGCCTCAGAAATTTATTTGAAAATGCTAATGATCTGATCTATCTCCTTGACCTCAACGGAAAAGTAATTTCTGCAAATAAATCAATCCGTGAACTTTTTGGCTATTCTAACGAAGAAATTTTATCAATGACTTTTCATCAGTTTGTTGCGCCTGATTATTTAGAAATGGCTGACAGGCTGATGGAAGAAAAGCTCAAGGAAGCCAAACAAACGATTTATGAAATTGATTGTGTAACTAAAAACGGAAAACGGCGAACGCTGGAAGTCAATAGCTGCCCGATGTTCAAAAACGGGAAAATCTTTGCTATCCAAGGAATCGCGCGTGATATTACCGAGCGAAAAATTGCCGAAAAACGCATTAAGGAATCGGAAGCGGAATTTCGGGCGTTGTTCGCTGCGATGAACGATGTCATTTTAGTCTTTAATCGAGAAGGTCGTTATCTGAAAATACCGCCCACAAATCCGGGGCTTTTGGTTCGACCGGCTTCGGAATTAATCGGTAAAACCTTACACGATGTTTTTCCGAAAAAAGATGCAGATCACTTTTTATCAAAGATCAACGAGGCGTTAGACAAACAAAAACCAACTGTTTTGGATTACAGTTTGGATTTCGGGTCAAAAAAGAAATGGTTTACCTCAATTGTATCGCCGATGTCGGAAGATGCGGTTCTAATGGTTTCACGAGACATTACTGATCGCAAACATTCCGAAGAAGCCTTGCGCGAGAGCGAGGGAAAATATCGTGAACTTTTTGAAAATGCACACGATTTGATCTATACCACCGATTTAGAAGGAAACATTACCTCTTTCAACCGGGCAGGCGAAATAATTTCGGGTTACAAACGCAAAGATACAATTAAAAAGAGATTGAACGTTTCACAAATTATTGCACCGGAATTTTTAGAAAAAGCTCAACGAAAAACAGCTGAAAAAATCGTTCGACGCAAACCAACTCAATACGAACTTGAAATTACTGCAAAAAACGGAAATCGTGTTCCGCTTGAACTCAGCACCAGGTTGATTTTTCGGGATGGAGAACCAATCGGTCTTCAGGGAATCGGGCGTGATATATCCGAACGCAAAAAGTCTGAAGCTGCTTTGAAAGCCAGTGAGGAACAGTATCGTTTTCTGAGCGAAGGCATTATGCACCAGGTTTGGACAGCTTTACCGGATGGCAAACTTGATTATGTTAATGGACGGACTCTCGAATATTTCAATAAAAAATCAGAAGATTTGATCAATGAAAGTTGGATGAATGTTGTTCATCCTGATGATTTGCCGGAATGTCTCGAAAGATGGAGTAACTCTTTAGCAACAGGGGAGTTATATCAAACGGAATTTCGTCTTTTGAGAAGTGATGGGATGTATCGTTGGCATCGCGCAGTTGCTACAGCCGGACTTGATTCAAAGGGAAATATTGTTAGGTGGTTTGGAACTAATACCGATATTCACGACCAAAAAATGGCGGAAGAAAAACTAAGCCATTTTGCCAAACACGACGGGCTGACCAATTTACCCAATCGGGTAAAATTTATGAGTCATTTGGACAGGATCATTAAACGTTCGGAATTCCAACCCGAAGATTGTTTTGCCGTTCTTTTTCTTGACCTTGACCGATTTAAGTTAATTAATGATAGTTTAGGGCATTTAATAGGCGATAAATTATTGGTTGCTTTTGCCGAAAGACTAGAAGCATGTGTTCGTCCCGGTGATGTGGTGGCGCGGCTCGGCGGCGATGAATTTACAATATTACTCAATAATATAACCGGAAAAGAAGATGCAATTCTGATTACGAATCGTCTGATTCAAAAATTAAATGAACCGTTCTATTTAGACGAATACGAAGTTTTTTCAACCGCCAGTATCGGAATCGTTGTTTCCGATGAAATTAAACGCAATCCTCAAGAATTTTTACGGGATGCGGATACGGCAATGTATCGGGCAAAGGAAGCCGGAAAAGCCAGGTTTGAGATTTTCAACAGCGAAATGCACGTCCGTAATAAAACGCTTTTGCAGATCGAAAACGACTTACGCCGGGCGATTGAAAGAAATGAGTTTCGGGTTCTTTATCAACCGATAATCAGTTTGGAAAGTGGCGAAATCTGTGAATTTGAAGCGTTAATTCGTTGGCAGCATCCTGAACACGGTTTAGTTGAGCCGATGGAATTTATACAGGTTGCAGAAGAAACCGGTTTAATAATCCCAATCGGTAATTGGATCCTAAAAGAATCTACCCGTCAAACCGCCGAATGGCAACAGCGTTTTCCTAATTCGAGACCTTTTATTGTCAGTGTCAATCTTTCTTCCAAACAGTTAATGCACCCGCCTTTAGTTGAACAAATCAAAGAGGTTTTGGCGGAAACCGGATTAGATCCGCACTCTTTACGATTGGAAGTGACCGAAAGCGTTGTGATGGAAAATGACGAAACAGCACTAAATGTTTTAACCGAACTGAGTCAAATCGGAGTTTCACTTTCAACCGATGATTTTGGAACCGGTTATTCTTCATTGAGTTATTTGCACCGTTTTCCGTTCGATTCGTTAAAAATTGATCGTGCTTTTATCAGTAGAGTTGATACGGACAAAAAATGCGGGGAAATTGTCCGCACAATTTTGATGCTGGCGCAAAATTTGAATCTGGAAGCAATTGCGGAAGGCATCGAAACCGAAGAGCAGCTAAGGCAATTACAGATTTTAGGTTGTAGATTCGGACAGGGTTATTTATTCTCAAGACCAACAAACGCGTTGGAGATCGAACGGCTTTTGATCGAAAAGGGAAACGGTTTTCGGTTTTCGGTTCCGGCGGATTTTCAACAAATCATTCCGGAATCTTTAGGGGTTCATTAAAAAAAGGGGAGTTTTCAGACTCACAGAATAAATAATAAAATGTTTTTGCAGACGGAACGCCGTGCTTCCAGCCGGCAAACATCGGTCACGATGTCGCCAAGTTTAGCCAAAATTCATCTTTGCCTAAACTTAAATTTTCGCGCTCTTGCGCTCATTGCCAGCTGGAAGCGTGGCGTTCCTTTGCCTGAATAAATTTGTCCAGCCACTTAAATTTCAACCAAAATTAAAATCAATTTCGTGAAGCACGTCTGATATGACGGCTTGATTGGCTTAATTCGTGTTGGATTCTGGTGCGTTCACGCAAAGTAACATCACCATCGGAACGAGCGCGTCTTTCCATTTGCCGGATCCTTGCCTGTTCTTTTTCCAAATTTTTCAACTCCTGACGGTTAATATCGCCATCCTGAACCCCGTCCTTGATTCGTTTTTGCTGATTATGCTGACGTTCATTGATACCGGGCGGGCGGTGATTGTTAGCTTCCTGAGCAAAAGAAACTACAGCAGTTCCTCCCACAATAATAAATGACGCAAAAATTAAACGTAATGATTTCTTCATTTTTTACCTCTCTAAATTTTGTTATTTTTTTGCATCAACGCGCTGACTTATAAACTTAGACGAACTTAAATCTCAAAAAGCCGAAGAAATTTTAAAAACAATTAGAAGGAATTTAACATCTGTAATCTGAGATCATAAATCAGCAAAATTTCGACTGATAATTTTCGAGCAAAACAGTTGGCATATTCTTTGCTTATTATTTGTCGATTTTAGTGTTATACCCCCGAACTCTACCAAAATCAACAATTAGCAAAAGACTTAAATTTTGCGAGTTGAGTCATTGTGAACTTCCCCAATCAAAATGACCGAAAAGTCAGAGATTAATATTTAAAATAACCAAACCCTAAAAAGGAAAAATATACAGATAAATATGTCGGAAAATGTCTCTCAAATACATTCAAACAGAGAAAGTCGGAGCGATTTGGGCAGATATTTATTGGCAGACAAACTTTCTTTTTTGATAAGTATTGCAATTACAGGGCAATTTGTGGCAAACTCAAATATAGGAGTTCTCTCCTCCATCTGCGCTTGTAATATCAAAAAAGCAAAAACAATCACTACAAACTTAAAATTTGGTCAAACTCTGTGTTGTTTCACCCATTCGCCAATCTATCTACTTATTAGATCTGTCTGGAAAATAAATAGAAAAGTTATAGTTCAAAGGATTAAACAAATTAAGATCAGATTATTTGTGAATTTTGGGTTTTGTTTAAGGAACTGCTTCCAAAAAGTTTCACGAATTATTTCAGAGTTGCGTTTCCCGGACAAAATCGGTTTTTACCAAAGCATTAACCACATCTTCTTTTATCTCAAATTTGAAAATGAATTCAAAAAAAAGATAAATTTAATACCCCCGAATGAAGATTAGAACTAAATTAATTTTGCTCTATTTACTTGGCGCATCGCTGACCAGCGTTACTACTGCATTTGTAATTCGCTCTTTTCGGATTATCGAAAGTGATTTTCAGGTAGTAATGGATGATTCCGTTAAGAAAATTGAGGCGTTGAAACAGGTTGAGCGATCTGCTTTGCGGGTTGTTGCTTCGACCAGTCAATACTGCTTGCTCGTTTCAGAACAATCACAAAGTGATTCTGAGGCGAATTTAGAAATGGCGAATAATCCGTCCAAAGAAAGCGGAGATAATGAAAAAGAAGAGAAAAAATTAATTGATGACGGATTAATGAAATACTACACGGCGTTGAGTCAGTATTCCGATTTAGTAAAAAACTCAACCAATGAACAAGCTGATAACCTGATCGAAATCCAAAACAATGGGAATAAACTGGCTGAGTTGAGTGCCGTTATTATCGGATTAAAAAAAGCAAATGTTTCCGGTAAACGAATTTTGGAGAAAAGAAAGGAATTTGAACAGGCAGAACAGGATGTTTTAGTTTCAATCGAAAAAGCCATCAAACATCAAACCGGAGTGTTGGCTGAAAAGCAAAATAGCGTGCAAGGAGTTATTAAACGAAGCACTAACGATACTTTGATGTTGTCTGCCATTTCATTTTTTCTCGCCCTCGTTGGCGGTGCCTTTCTTTCCAGAACAATTACCAATTCATTAAATAAATTAAAAGAAGCCGCCCAAAAAATCGGGAACGGTGAGCTTGATACCAAAATTGAAGTCAAAACCCATGATGAAATCGCAGATTTAGCCGTTGATTTTCAGAAAATGACTTTTCAATTAAAAGATGCCCGTGACGAACTTTTGACCAGTAAAAATTTTACCGAAAACATCATTAGTTCCATGGCGGATATGCTTATTACAGTTGATGATGAAGGTTTTATTGTTGGAGTCAACGAGGCTTTTCTAAATCAAATGGGGTATCAGGAAAAGGAAATTCTTGGCAAACCGATAAAATTTCTCACTAGAACTGAATCATTCCTGACCGAATCCGAATTTGAATTACTAAAAAATAAGCGCAAATTGGCAGAAGTCGAAAAGGATTTTGTCAGACGAAACGGGAATAAAATGAAATGTTCCGTTTCAACTTCAATTTTAAAGGATTTTAATACTGCGGCAGTAATTGTTGCCAAAGACATTACCCAAAGAATCGAAGATGAGCAGCAATTAAAAGCCTATTCCAAACGACTGGAGCAAAGTAACCGCGAATTACAGGACTTTGCCTACGTTGCTTCTCACGATTTGCAGGAACCGCTTCGCAAAGTTCAAGCCTTTGGTGACAGATTAGCCCGCAAATATCAAGAAGTTTTAGGAACAGAAGGCAATGATTATGTAAGGAGAATGCGTGATGCTTCGAGCCGGATGCAAACTCTGATCAATGATCTGCTGACTTTTTCCAGAGTTACGACCAAAGCGCAGCCCTTTCAATCTATTAATTTGAAGGAAATAACCGAAGCGGTTGTTTCCGATTTGGAAGTTAGAATTGAAGAAACTCAGGGCAAAGTTGTGATCGGAGATTTGCCGGAAATAGATGCCGATCCGCTTCAAATGCGGCAATTAATGCAGAATTTGATTGGCAATGCACTGAAATTCCATCGCAAGGACGAAAGCCCACTGATCAAAGTTTATTCGCCGCAGCAAATGCTGAAAAATACCGGTAGTTTCGTTTTTAACGGTGAAACCCTGAAAACTCAAAGCAATTCCGAAACAGTTTGTCAGATCGCAATTCAGGATAACGGGATCGGTTTTGACGAAAAATATCTGGATCGGATCTTTACTGTCTTTCAGCGATTACACGGACGCACTGAATACGAAGGTTCAGGTGTCGGATTGGCAGTTTGCCGTAAAATCGTTGAACGACATAACGGAAATATAACCGCAAAAAGTAAGGAGGGAGTAGGTTCTACATTTTTAATTACACTCCCTACAATTCAAAACTTAAAGGAGACAACCCCAAATGAAAACCGACTCTAAACCAATCACAATTTTGATGGCTGATGATGATCCTGATGACAGACTTTTGGTGCAGGAAGCGTTTGAAGAAAATCGCTTGATGAATAATTTGGAAACTGTCGAAGACGGTGAAGAATTAATGGATTTTCTACATCGGCGCGGTAAATTTGTTGACACTACGATCACTCCGGGGCTGATTTTATTAGACCTGAATATGCCTAAAAAAAGCGGTTTGGAAGCCCTAAAGGAAATTAAATCGGATGAAAGACTGCGTCGGTTGCCGGTTGTTATTTTAACTACCTCAAAAGCCGAAGAAGATATTATCAGGTCTTATGACCTTGGGGTTAATTCATTTGTGGTGAAACCTGTAACTTTCGACTCTTTAGTGGAATTAGTTAAGGATTTGGATAAATATTGGTTTCAGATTGTGGAGTTACCGAAACTCTATAATTAATGTGGGAAAGTGTTTAATTTTCGGTTTGAAGAATAAATAATATGAACATAGCAGGAAGCAATCCTATCAGAGTCCTTTTGGTTGATGATGACGAGGACGATTATATCTTAACCAAATACTTATTTGACGAATTTAAGGATAATCGTTACGCGCTGGAATGGACAACCAACTACGACGAAGCGATGCACGATATGCAAACAAGCGGACACGACATCTATTTGGTAGATTATCGCTTGGGTGCGCATAGCGGTCTCGAACTCTTGCAGCGTGCCATCAAATCGGGATGCAGTGCACCGATTATACTTTTGACTGGACAAGGCGATAAAGAGGTTGACCTTAAAGCAATGCAGGCTGGGGCGGCGGATTATTTAGTCAAAGGACAGTTTGAAGCTCCGTTGCTCGAACGTTCGATCCGATACAGTTTGCAGCACGCTCATTCAATGGAAAAATTGCTTTATGAGGCTCTGCACGATTCATTGACCGGCTTGCCTAATCGCACCAAATTTACCGAAATGTTAGGTGAATCAATTAAGAATTCACAAAAAATGAGCAGTTCAAGATTTGCAGTTCTTTTCCTTGATCTTGACCGTTTCAAAATAATTAATGATAGTTTAGGTCATTTCCTGGGCGATAAACTTTTGCAGTCTGTTGCCGTTCGTTTGAAAAGATACCTTCGTCCGCACGATGTCGTCGCCAGATTTGGCGGAGACGAATTTACTATTTTGCTTAGCAATATCAAGGATCGTCAGGATGTAATAGATGTTTCGGAACGCCTGCAACGAGAGATCAGCATTCCATTCAAAATTGACGGTCATGAAATTTTTACCTCCACTAGTATCGGGATTACTTTTTTTGACCGCCATTACGAACGCCCCGAAGATATTTTGCGCGATGCCGATACCGCGATGTATCAGGCAAAAGTGGACGGAAAAGCCCGCTGCAAAGTGTTTGAACCCGAAATGCACGCGACAAATTTGAATTTGTTACAGATTGAAAATGATTTGCGTCGTGCTATTGACCGTAATGAATTTAAGGTTTATTACCAGCCAATTGTCAATTTGGAAACGCAAACCATCTCCGAATTTGAGTCCTTGGTTCGGTGGGAGCATCCTGAACAGGGTTTGGTTTCGCCCTGCGATTTTATTCCGTTAGCCGAAGAAACAGGTCTCATTGTGCCGATCGGAGAGTGGGTTTTGGCGGAATCCTGCCGTCAAATCGTATCCTGGCAGGAAAACGGCTTGTCGGATTTACCCCTTTCAATCAGCGTTAATTTATCAGCTAAGCAATTAATGCACTCAAATATTGCCAATCAGGTTAAAGAGGTTATTCTCGAAACGGGAATTAATCCGCGCAGTTTGAAACTGGAAGTTACTGAATCCACTGTGATGGAGAACGCCGAAGTTGCTCTGCAAATTCTTTCGGATCTATGTGCTTTGGGCGTTCGCATTAGTTCAGATGATTTCGGAACGGGCTATTCATCATTAAGTTACCTGCACCGTTTTCCGTTTGACCGTTTGAAAATTGATCGTTCGTTCATTATGAAGATGGACGAGGATGCAAAGAGTGAAGAAATTGTCCGCACCATAATTTTGCTGGCAAAAAATCTGAATATGGAAGTAGTTGCCGAAGGTATCGAAAACGAAAAACAATACCAACAACTTTATGATTTAGGCTGCAAACTTGGACAAGGATTTCTTTTCTCCAGACCTTTGGCAAAAGAGGGAGTGGATGATTTGCTTAAAAATGGTGCTCCGCGAGTCAGTCCCCCAAAATGGTCAGGAGAGAGAATTTTTGCAAGCTCTGATACTTTGAAAGCAGCCAGTGTGCAATAATCGTCAAATCAATTCGTAATTGCAATTTTTAAGGAAAAATTGGCTGATTCTTTTCGTCTGGCGGCAGAGCGGGGAAGCAGAACGCGCACGATATAATCGTCATCAACATCAACATTTCGAGTAGATTCCTGAACTCCGTTAGCATCTTCGATCTCTTTCATATCCGAATAAAATATGGCGAAGTTGCAAGCCGTATTTGCCGAGGTTAAATTGACGGTCATCGTTTGACCGCTTTTGGCACGAACAATGTAATCAATATATTTGTAGCCGGTAACAGTTCCTTTGACTGTGGCTGAACTTGTGCCTTTGGCAAATCGGACGTGAACTTTTGATTGAGCCGAAACTGAAACCGCAAATAATCCTACCAACAAAATTGCAAACAAAATTACTTTTTTATTCATATTTCTACCTGATTAATTCTTACTTTAAGAATTTAATTTTCAATCTGAAATTGGAAACCTTTCTTTTGCTTCCAAAAACGCGAACCGTATAATCACCTTGTTTTGACGCAAATCCGATAAAGTTTTTATTTTCCGACTCATCATCAATCAAATTTCCGTCCGGGTTGCGAACTGCATAACTTAATTTTTTATCGGCGGAAGAAAAAATTACTTCAATTGAACTGTTGCGCTTGACGCGGAAAACGTAATCAACATATTTTGAGGCTTTAACTGTTCCGAACAGTTTTTTTTCAGTAGTGAAATTGAGTCGGATTTTAGTTTGCGCGAAAGAAGAAAGGGTAAAAAGCAAAATTACCGGAATTAAAATTACTACTTTTTTCATACTCACCTAGCTTTACCTTTTACCCTTTCCGTTTTACCTAATCGCCTTTTTTATCGCGCGGTTTGGCGTTTTTAACATACTTATCGAACCAATTTATCATCTCAAAAAGAGTATGTTCAATTGATTCTTTAGCCGCGTAGCCGTGCGCTTCGAGCGGGAGCATTACGAGCCGAGCCGTTCCGCCATTGCCTTGAATCGCGGCAAAAAGTCGTTCGGATTGAATCGGAAAAGTTCCCTGATTATTATCCGCTTCGCCGTGGGTCATTAAAAGTGGTTCGTTGATTTTATTGGCAAAAAAGAATGGAGAAACATCCTCGTAAATTTTCATTGCTTGCCAAAAATTTCGCTCTTCATCTTGGAAACCAAAAGGTGTCAGCGTGCGGTTATATGCTCCTGAACGCGCAATTCCGGCACGGAATAAATCACTGTGAGCCAGCAAGTTAGCGGTCATAAACGCGCCGTAACTATGTCCGCCGACACCAACTCTATCACGGTCGGTTACACCCATTTCGACGGCTTTATCAATTGCGGCTTGAGCCGAATCAACAACCTGTTTGATGAACGTATCGTTTTTGGTTTCCGGCGGACCGACAATCGGCATTGAAGCGTTATCAAGCACGGCATAGCCTTGTAACAAGAAGAAAAGATGAGACATTCCGTTGATTTGGGTAAAACGATTAGTCGAACCGGTGACTTGTCCGGCAGTTGCCGCATCGGTGAAACTTTCGGGATAAGCCCAAACTACTGTCGGCAGCCGGGTTCCTTCTTTGTAATTCGGCGGCAAATAAAGCGTAAATGACAGATCAACGCCGTCAGCTCGTTTGTATCGGACGAGTTGTTTTTTGATTCCGCGAAGCTGCGGAGTCGGATCGGTAAAATTGGTAATCGCCGAAGAACTATAAGCCGCGACACATTTGGCATTTGGCGGACAAGGTTTGTTCAGATAAAGATTTGGTGGCATTATTTGGGATTCTTTGCGGGTGAAAAAGTCAAAGGCTTTGTCATCCGTAAATCCGGCAAAAGATTCATATTCATCGGTTTTACTACGGAAGATTTCAGTTTTGACCGACATATCTTTTAAACTGAATCGGCGCAAAAATGGTCTGTCACCTTGCGGAGTCGCTCCGTTTCCGCTGGTGAAAACATCATCTCCGTCTTGCAAGACAACACTGTAACCGTTCGGTAGTCTTTTAGTTACGAAATTGCCGATGTCGTTGTAGCGATCATTGACGTTTAACTCATAAACAACCCTTGGCGCTACCGAGGAATTGCGGTAATTGAGCATCCACATTTTACGTTTTTGTGTCTCGCGGTTAATTTCTGTCACAAACATCAACCCATTTTCGCCGAATTGTCGTCCGGCAAACCGCTGTTCGGTTTTAATGATTTCGCTCGGTTCAGCCGTAAAAGGAGCTGCAAGTTTCAAAACTTTATCACGCGGAGTGACTTTGTTTCGCGGATTTCCTCCGTCCAATGCCTCTGCCCAAATGAGCGTCGCGGGTTCAGTCGGAATCCAGCCGAAACTGCGTTTTCCGGTCGAAACTCCGCCGTTTGGTAAATTATCAAGCAAGGGAATTGAAGCAAATTTATTGACAAGCTTGCCCGACATATCCCAAATTTCAACCTCGTGCGGAAAGCGCGAAAAAGGATACAAATACGAAAAAGGCTTTTGAACTCTGTTGGTTAGAACGTAATTTCCGTCAGGTGAAACATTAGCATCATCAAAAATTGCGGGTGCACCGACATTTTTGATACCGCCTTTCAAATCCACAATCGCAAGTTGCGATGTGCAGTAATATTCAAAAAGTTTTTCGTCGTTTGGCGATTTCAAAAGGTCTTGAACCGTTGCCACATTTCCGCCTCTGCCTGAAGTTTCCTGAATGCTCGGTCCGGTCGGAACTAAATTCTGATATTGCGGAGCAGTTCCGCGATTTTTCGGCACTAGATTGACAAATAAAGACTTTTGATTAGGCATCCAACTATAACCGCCGAAAGCAGTATTGACCTGAACGCCGTTCAATTTGGTCAATTTTGCCGTGGCAACTTCCAAAATCCAAAGTTCGATGCCCGTTGGTGTTTGGTTTCCCACCGCGATATATTTTCCATCATCCGACCAGACGGGTGACAAAATATTCGGATTAGGCGGCAACGTAACCGGAGTTTCCTTACCTGTTGCAACATTTTTTAGCGTCAATTTGACTGCGTAAAACGGACGATGCTGACCATTGGTATTCGGATTTATTCGCAAACCAGCAATTCTCAACATCGGTTGAGCAAATTCGCTAATTGGCGGATAACGAAGCGTTTCCGTCAGTAAAATCACATCTTTAGACGGACTGATAATCGAATTCGGAATCGCCGGAGCATTCAAAATATCTTCAACATTTTGCGGCGGTTTTTGATATTGGGAAAAGGCTGAAACTGCCAGCAGAAAAGTAAAAATACAACAAGCTAACAAACGAAAAATTTTCATTGAAACCTCTTTTTGAATTGTAAATTTGGAAAGATGAAAAGATTTTAACGCAGGTGAAAGGAAAAGTTGAAGCAAAGAAACGAAAATTATCTAAAATTTGGGATGAATTTAATGAAAAGAGGGGGGCAGTTATTTGAGCTAATTTGCGGGTTGGGTTTTATCTTCTAAAATTTCAACTCGTCCGCGCAAATTTCTCTGTTCATTGTCAATGATTGAGATCTTTTTATTGATTACCCTGATTTCAGATTTAATGTCAGAAATATCTTCCTGAATAACGGAAATATCTTTTCTGATTTCATCTTGACCTGCTTCGAGTTTAGCCTGACCTGCTTCAAGGTTCGCTTGACCTGCTTCAAGGTTGCTAACAGCCGCTTTAAGGTCTTTAATATCTGCTCGTGTCTCTTCAATTCCTGTGATAGCACGAGTGAGCAATCGAATTACTTCTGTGTCATTATTACTTGCCATTTAACCTCCTTTAGAAAATAGATTGGATTTACATTCTAAACATATCAATTAGTTTTGCCAAGCTCTTCTAAAACTATTTTGGCGACGGTTGGAATGATGTTTCTTTCATTGGCAAAATTGGTCGTAAATACACAAAGCACAAACTTTAACCCGCTTGGAGTTTCGATATAAGCGACATCGTGACGAGTGGTCGAAGTCCAACCCGCTTTTGACCAGAGTTTTGTTCCTGACAATTTCAAATCGTTCAAAGCGATTCCCGTAAACCCGTGTGCCTGATCGTCCCCATCAAAACTTTTACCTTCTTTGGCTTCCCAATCTCGTTTCAGCAATTCAAGCATTTGTTTGGTTCGGTCGGGTGTAACTGCTTTGCCTAACACGATTTCGCTCATCAAACGGGCGGTTGCGTTGGTCGTCAATTTGTTGCGGTTGATGCCGTCCTTGCCGCGAAATTGCTGTTCGCGTCCGTAGGCATCCTCGCAAAAAGTTTTCTGGCAGACGTTGATGTTTTGATAATCAAGCGAGGTGAAATAACGGTTGACGGCGTTGCGTTTAAAAGCCCATTTTTCCAAGTCTTTCGGCGAAAGTTCAGAACCGCTCGAAGTATCTGTAACGACATCAACGATAAACTGTGTGGCTTCGTTTGAAGAATCCACGATCATATCTTTCATCGCTCGTTGAATTTCCGGTGTAATTTTGACCTTGCCATTTTCCATCCACTGATGAATGGCGACCAGATAAAAAAGTTTGCAAACACTGGCAGGATAAACCTTTTCTTCGCCGCGAAAATTTCCCGATTTGAGTTGATTTGGATTTTGCAGATCAATCAATGTAATTGACAGATTTTCTGCCTTAAAGCCTTTATCTGCAAATTTTGCAAGCGTTTGACTAGCGGCTGAATCCACTAATTTTTGTAAATTATCGGATGGCTCAACCTTTACGCCTTCGTATTTACCAATGTTTTGAGCAAATGAATTAACACAAGAAAAGAAAACCAAAATTAGCAGAAAAGAAAAGTTTTTCATCAAAAATCTCCTGGAAATGTTTACGGAATGACTATAAAAAGAGTATAAACAAACAGAACATTTCTAACAAATAAAACAAATGTCATCATTTATCGGTCACGGATTAGCCGCACTTACAATCGGTAAAATTTTTGAATCTAAAACGCCTCTGGATTCCAAATTCATCTGGCAAGGTTTTTTAGTATTATGTGCTTTTGCACCGGATATTGATTATGTGGTGAATAGTCTGAACTTAAAGAATAATGATGGTTTACGTATTACACATTCAGTCGGATTTTGTCTGATTTTGCCAATTCTGGCAACCCTGATTCTTTTAATTATTGACCGAAAAAATATGTTTTGGGGCGGGTTGCAAGCCTTTTTAGCCTGCACATCTCATTTATTGTTGGATTTATTGGTTGGCGGAAGACAGCCCGATCCGATTTTATATCCGTTTTCGAGCCGTTTAATAGGAGTAACATACGGAGTTTTGCCCAGTGCGGCGAGCTTAAACCCATTCAATTATTATTTTTATCGGAATTCTTTAATCGAATGCGGTATTTTGATACCGATTTTTTTGATAATTCTGGGTGGAGTTGGGAAATTAAAACTTAACAGATACGTTTTTGTCAGTTTAGGCGGAATGTTTTTATTCTTTTTCCTTTTATCGTTAAGACTAAGCAGATAATTTTATGTCAGAAGAAAAACTTGTGCGCGGGATCAGCCGTTGGGATTTGACCGCTATTGCCATTAACACGATTATCGGTGCCGGAATTTTCGGATTGCCTGCCAAAGTCACGGCTTTGATCGGTAGTTGGAGTCTGTTGGCTTTTGTCGTTTGTGCGTTGATTATCGGGTTAGTCGTGCTTTGTTTTGCGGAAGTTTCAAGCCGTTTTCAATCAACAGGTGGAATGTATCTTTATGCCAAAGAAGGGTTTGGCTCGGTTGTCGGGTTTGAAGTCGGTTGGTTGTATTGGATTGTCCGGGTGACAACTTTTGCTGCAAACTGCAATCTTTTGATGGCTTATTTGTCGTTTTTCTACCCCGATGCCAAAGACGGCGCACCAAGAATAATTTTGATAAGTTTCGTAGTTATTTTTCTGACAATCATCAATTTTATCGGTGTCAAAACTTCGGTAATGATGACTAATCTTTTTACGGTTGGAAAAATTGTGCCATTGATAATTTTTGCCACAGTTGGTTTGTTTTTTATTTCGCCCGCTAATTTTAATTTTTCCGTAACACCTGATTACACAGCTTTTTCGAGCGCAACTTTGCTTTTGATTTATGCCTTTGTCGGTTTTGAAGCGACTGTTATTCCCGCCGGAGAATCGAAAAATCCGCAAAAAGATATGCCTTTTGCGTTACTTTTGGCGTTGGGATTTGTGGCGGTTTTATTCATTTTGATTCAAGTTGTCGCCATCGGAACTTTGCCGGAATTGGCAAAAAGCGAGAAACCTTTGGCGGATTCGGCTTCGGTATTTATGGGAGCATTTGGTGCGGCATTCATCACAGTCGGCGCAATTATTTCGATTTTGGGAAATCTGAATGGTGGTTTTTTAGCTACAACCAGAATTCCATTTGCAATGAGTGAACAAAATGAACTGCCGCAAATTATTGGCAAAACTCACGAAAAATTCAAAACTCCATACGTTTCGATTTTGATTACCGCAATTGTGATTTTAATTTGGACGCTGTTGACTTCATTTCTGGCGGCGGTGGCAATTGCGACCATTACTCGACTGATCGTTTATGCGACTACCTGTGCGGCTTTGCCCGTTTTTCGTAATCGGGAAAATATTGCAAAGGCTGAGTTTATTGCGCCGTTTGGAATTGGAACTGCTGTTTTGTCATTGATTTTGATTGGCTGGTTGTTGGTTCAAGTTGATTATTTGAAAGAAGGCTTACCGATTTTGATTGCCATTGTAATTGGTTTGATTTTGTATTTTGTTAATCAAAATTTGAAAGCAAAATAGCATCTTTATCCAAAACACCTTGCGAAATTGCTAATTTCTTACCGTCTTTTGACCAGGCAAAATTGAAAATTGTGCCGTTTGTGTAGCTGTAAAATGGCTTAGATGTTGTTTGTTCAAACTCCTGGCGAACAAGCTGAGAGCCGTCCGAATCTGCGGAAATCCAATCCACGGCTTTGCTGTTCGGTGAAAAACGGCGGAAACGGGAATTCAGTGAAGCGGGAAAGATTTTGACATCCTTGGGGTTTTCCAAGGAAACAATCGCTATCATATCCGTAAATTTCTTACTTGCTTCATCGCCTGAACGGTCATAAGCCCTCGAAAAAGTAATGTATTTATTGTCGGGCGAAATTTCCATAAAAGTTTGCGGCTGAATTTCGGGATTATCAAAAAAAATCTCTTCGGTATTAGTTTGCAAATTAAATCGGCGAATATTTGCTCCGTTTTTACCGCGAAAGATGTAATAGAGAAATTTTGAATCGTTGGTGATCTGGGGGGATTGGCGTTGTCCGTCAGTTCCGTTGGTCAATTGTTTGAGATTTTTACCCTCCAAATCCATCTGATAAATATTGGCGAAACCATTTTTGTTCATCACAAACCAGATGAAATTTCCATCAGAAGTCGGAAGTCTGGAAGAATCTGTTCTTCCTTCAGTAATTAAAGTTTTTGCCGAAGTTTTCAAATCAAAAACATTCAATTGTTCAGTTAAATCATTAGCTGTTTGGCTGGAAAAAATTACTTTGTCATTGTCAATCCAATCCAAACTTTGCTGTCCGACATAGTTTTGATTTCCAGAAGTAATTTGCTGAATTTCGCTCAGATTTTCGCCATCTGCCACAAAAATATTTGAATTTGTATTTGATTGCAGTGCCAATAAAAATTTGCCGTCGGCTGAAACGGATGCTTCGGTATAACTCATCAGACCATTGGTCAACGGCTCAACTTTATAATCAGGAAAAGAAACCTTCCATAAATGCAGGAATTTTCCACCTTCGGTTGCCGAGACGATAAAGCTTTTACCATTGGGCAACCAGATTGCCTGTTCAAATCGTTTGAGGTTTTCGAGTTTTATTTCGGTTTTTTCATTTGCGGTCTGGTCAACCATAAAAAGCTGACCCGTGCCGTTCGGAATATTGGTCGGAAAGACTATTTTCGAGCCGTCCGGCGACCACGCGGGCGAACATTCCAGGCAAAGACTGTTTGGTTGTTCGGCGGCAAAAAACTCGGATTCTGCGCCTGTTTCCAAATTTTTAACCTTCAAATTGAATTTAGCAATCGGCGGAACATTCAGAAAATATGCGATCTTTTTGCCATCGGGTGAGATGCTGAAAGAACCCCACGATTTTTCCAATACTGTTTGGGATTCGCCCCCGAATCTGGAGACTTTGAGGACTTTTGCTTGCGCGGCAAAGACACGATTATTGCGAAAATAAAGAAAATTTCCGTCCGGCGAAAATTGCAGACAGTTGTAGGATTCAACGTTTGGAATCTCAATTTTGATCTCTTTGCGAGTGGCAACATCCTGCAAAAAAACTTCGTTTCCGCGAATAAAAGCGATTGATTTGCCATCGGGCGAAAGTGTTGCATTGGTTAACTTTCCGCTATCGGTCAGTTTGGTGAATTTTATTCGGTCAATAGTTTTATTGCCGTGTTCGGCGGGGCTTTTTGGATAAAATTTCCAAATTAACAGACCAATCACTCCCAAAACTAAAACTAAAATTGAGGCGAACAAAATCGGTTTTAGGTTGTTTTTTGAAACGGGTGAAGTTTTGAATTCTCTTTTTTGAGATGATTCTTTCGTATTAATGGGAAAAGTGATTCGGTAGCCGAATCCCTTTTTGTTTTCGATAAAAGACATCCCGTCTTCATCATTTCCCAAAATTTTCCGCAAAGTGTAAATATTTTGGGTCAGAACACCGTCTTCGACAAAAGTTCCGTTCCAAAGTTTCTCAAAAATCTCTTGTTTGGTGACGAAATCGCCGTTTTTTTCTAACAACAGGGAAAGTAACTCCAAAGCCTTGAGCGGCAATGTAATTAGTTCATTGCCTTTCCAAAGTTTTTTCCTTCTGTAATCGAAACGAAAGTCTAAAAATTTATAAATTTCGCTGTTTTCGTCGTTCATATCCCAAGATTTGAGACAATTTGAGACAATTTGAGACTCATTTGAAGCTAATAAGTCCAATTATCCCTAAACTTAAAACTGCTACCCCCGATCTCCCAAACATCAGGGGAATCTTTCAAAACATTCAATTTTATAACAAAAAAGGAAAAAATAGTATGAGAGGTTTAACAATAATTTTGGCTGTGATGACAGCATTTTCGGTATCGGTTTTTGCCCAGAGCAACAAAAAATCGGGCGATTATCAAATGGTTGATTTAATTGCCAATAAAGTCGTGACAGTCGAAGGTTCTTTGAAAAACGGTAAATTGATGAGCGATCTAGGATGGGCTTCGCGCAGTTCAACGGCGTGTTTTCCTTCAACCCAAAACGCCAAATTTAACGGCAACCACGTTCTTTTTGTGACCCAAATGCCAGCCCGTTCAATCTTAAAAGTAACGGTCAAACCGAAAAACAGTAATGCAAATTTGAGTATTTACGGCTATCAGCTTGCGGTTGGCGATGTTGTTTTACCCTTAAATTTACAAAGTTGTGTGACCTGCGAAGCCGAACACAAATGGGATTATCCCAAACGGGGAAAAACTCAAGATGATTCGCGCATTATTTCGCTCAACACAGTCGGAGTCGGTTACAGCGTCATCATCGGTGTTGCCGGTGCAAATGGATTAACCGATGCGGATTTTACACTCGAATTTAGTTTAGAAAAATAAAACGGAGAAACTATGAAAAAAGCAGGTTTATTAACTTCAATTTTATTGATTGCAGCATTTACATCATTTGGGCAATTCCCCAAAATTCCGAAAATCGGACCAAAAGCGACACCAACGCCAACCACTCCGACCAATACAAATAATCCGGTTTCAAATCCGTCAACGAATAATCCGACTTCAAATTCGCCAACTACTGACGGGGTTGCCACCAAACCGCAAGCGACCGATACTCCCGTTTTTTTGAAAACTTCGCTTGATGTTCGTTGCGATTTGGAAAACCGCTATTGGAAATTACCAAACGAATCAAACTATACAAGCTGGATTCCGCAAGTTAAGTTCAAAGTTTTTTACAAAGGCAACACCAAACTTCGGTTCTTAGCGGAGTATTTTACGCCGGACGGAAAACCTTGGTTCAGCGAAACTCTTGAGCAAACGGGTTCGACTTTTGATAATCAAACGGTTGATATAGGCAGTTCACGCGGCGGAAGCGATAGATTTACCAACAAATCAACTATCCTCACAGGAACTTACGGGGTAAAAATTTCGGACACCAGAGATAATTCCGTTTTGTTCCAAGGCAAATTCAAGGTCAACAAATACAAATACGGTCCGAATATTCCGATGTTCAAAAATCAATACAGTTTTTATGTTGAACAGGATTGGAATTTGCCGATTGGCTACGTTTGGCTTGATTGGTCGGGGAACGGTTCAAACTCTCCGTTGCCGAAAGTCAGTGTTTGGATCAAAGATGATATTCGGGCAGGTGATTTGGAGGGGCGGTTGTTCTACAATGGACAACAAGTTGCCACCACCGATGATATGGGAGAAGTCAGCGACAAAGATTACCGATACCCGAATATTATTGAAGATAAAGCACTTGCGTATTGGAAACGCTGGGATTTTGCCTGGTATAAAGTCCGTTACGCAAGTTCTGCCTTATCGCGTAAAACTTTTCCGCAAGCAAAATTTATCAACGATATGGATGGCGAATACACGGTCAAAATCTTTTACAAAGCTCAACAAATCCGCGAAGTTAATTTCAAAGTTTCCGGCGGAAATTTAGCAGACAACGGAATTGCCAAACAAAATAATTTTTCTGATTACAAAATCATTGTTCCCGTCAAAATTCTGGCAACGACCGAAAAATGGAACGCAACTGCCTGGAAAACCGACGCTTTCTACGGCAACCCGCTGAATAATTTTAGTCTCCAGTAGGATTGGATTTAATATTGATTTTATTGGCTGATTGGGATGATAATTTCAATCAGCTTTTTTTTCGCAATTTTTTGAAAACACGCCGTTCATAAATCAGCTATGAGAAAGATTTTAACCATAATTTTCGCTATTTTAATTTTTGCAATTTCGGCATATTCGCAAACGATTGAAAACTCAAGTCGCTCAACTATCGGCTATATTTCTTCAAGCGGAACGGTTGAAAGTTCAAGCCGTTCGACTCTTGGATATATCAGCAGTGACGGAAAAGTTGAGGATTCAAGCCGCCGCACAATTGGTTACATCAATAAAAACGGAACGGTTGAAAATGCGAGCAGAAGCACGATTGGCTACATAAACTCAAACGGAACAATCGAAAACGGAAGCCGTTCAACGCTTGGCTACGTTAATTCAAATGGACGAGTGGAAAATTCTTCGCGCAGCACGATCGGCTACGCAGAAGGAGTTAAAATGGAACACGCAGCGGCTTTTTTCTTCTTTTTCTTTAAGCCGAAGGATTAGTTTCAGAATTTAAAGCTTTACTTCCTGCAAAAAGACAAATCGTTGCCAAAAGACAGCTTATCGGACAAACTAACAAAGCGTAACGCATCATCACCGGATTTTCTGTAGCTCCGAAAACATCACTCAGTTTACCGATCAAGTTTGAGCCGATGATGTATGCAAAAATATTAACCGAGAAAAAATAAATCGCTACGGCAACGCCTCGACGACTCGCTCCGGCAATTTCCGTTGCATCAGCCGCCGCCGCACCGAGCCATCCCAGAGCTGCAAAAAGCAAAACAAAAGACGCACCGATGATAATGGAAAAATTATCGGTAAACAGCACTATAAACCACAAGGCGAACGAAACCGCCGACAAAATCGCTCCGTAAAACATTCGTCCGCCGCGTTGTTTTTGTCGGAAAAAATCTGCAATCACTCCTCCAAAAAGTGTTGCCGGAATTCCGGCTAAAAGTGTCAAAATTCCTGCCCAATAAGCGATAGTCGGAATCGGGATTTGATACAAACGATTGATGTAAGTTGCTCCCCAAATTGAGAAATTATTCGTTGCAAGACCAAGAAAGGCATAACCTAAACACAACAAAAGGAATGATTTATTTGAAAGTAGCTCGCTAATATCAGAATTTGAAATGTTTTCCTCAACCTTGGCTGGTGCTGTCCGAATTGGCTCTTTTAGAAAGAAAACTAAAGCCGCAAAAATAACCCCTGGAAAGCCAACAATATAAAACGCATTTCGCCAACCAAGACCAAACAAGATTCCGCCAACGATTGCTGCCAAACCTGCTCCAATCGCAATTCCCATGGAATAAATGCTGGTCACAGTTGCCCGTTTTGAAGGTGGAAAGTAATCCGAAAGCAGGGAAATCGCCGCTGGTCCGAGCGTTGCTTCACCGACTCCGACCATCACCCGACACGCAAAAATTGACCAAAATCCCGTAGCAAAACCTGTCAAACCGGAAAACAAGCTCCACACCAACAAACCAAATGCAATCAATTTTGTCCGCGAACCTTTATCCGCTATTCGTCCAAACGGAATGCCCAGAAAAGTGTAAAAGATGGCAAATGCAGAGGTTCCGAGCAGGGAAAGCTGCAAATCGGAAAACTGCATATCCGTTTTAATGGCAGGGAAAAGGATGTAAATGATTTGGCGGTCGAGAAAATTCATCACATAGACGAACATCAAAAGTGCCAAAGCATACCAAGCATAACCGCCGGCGGATGTGTTTTCGGGTTGTTCTTGCATAAATTTATTTGAAAAAACTATGTTCTAAAAAAATGAACGTCCGTTTTTGGATTCTACGTTTTTTTGTTTGGATTTAGACCTAAATAGAGTTACAATTATACAGCAAATTTCAATAAAACCAACATTTTAAGCCGAAAATATGAGCGATGAGAAAGAAAAAAATGCAAATCCGTTTTTAGATTCGATGAACGCCTTTCGCGGGATGTATGACCAGATGCTGAAACAGACTGAAAAGCAATGGGAAGAGGTCGCCCGCAATCCGATGTTTGTCGCACAAATGGCGAATAATTTTGAACAATCAATGCAGATGCAAAAGCAAATGCGTGAAATGTTGGAAACTTCGCTCAAAGCTCTAAACCTTCCAAGCAAAGACGATATTTTACTGCTTGCCGAAAGAATGAATGCTTTGCGTTCCGAAATTGCCGAGGTCAGTGGCAAATTGGATTTGTTGATGGCTGAGAAAAAAACGAAGAAGAAAAAATGATTGGAACGCGGGCAACCTGCCTGCCACATTGCGAAAGCAATGTAAAACGCCAAAGTAAATTCAAGCTAAGCTAAACTTTACTGTCGTTATTTTGTTTATATGGAAAAATCCTCTCCAAAAGGTTGGTATAGTCGGGGTTATTTACCTCATTTTGACGGCGGGGAAACTTTGCAATTTGTTACATTTCGATTATTTGATTCTTTGCCGAAATCTGTTTTGGAAGGCTGGATTTTAGAATTTGAACGTAACAAAACAGAGGATTACGATGTTGAATTGAGAAAGCGGATTGAGAAATTTTTAGATCAAGGCTATGGCAGTTGTTTTTTGAAAAATGATGAGGTTGCTTTTATCGTTGAAGACACTTTGCTTTTTCACGATAAAGAAAAATACAACTTAATTGCGTGGGTGGTAATGCCCAATCACGTCCATTTTTTGGCGAGATCGTTGGAAGATTTTGGATGGAGCGAAATTATGCACTCCATCAAATCTTACACATCGAAAAAAGCCAATAAAATTTTGCAAAGAACAGGCAGATTTTGGCAGGTTGAATCGTTTGACCGATACATTCGCAATTATGAACATTTTACTAAAACTATTGATTATATTGAAAATAATCCCGTCAAAGCAGGGCTTTGTGCAAAGAAAAGCGATTGGCGTTTTAGTAGTGCATTTCCAAGATAAACGATTAGAATGCAGGCAACTTGATTATTGCAGGCGAGTTCACTTAAAAATTTTTAACTTACTTTTAAATTGAATTTAGCTAAAGTTCGTTACATTGCTACGCAATGTGGCAGGCAGGTTGCCTGCGTTCCAGTCAAATAAATTATGATCGGACAAAATAACATTTCAAAATCTCAGCACGAAGCCTTTCGTTTGTGGCAAGAAAGTTGGGACACGGCGATTCGTGGTTGGATGACTTCGCCTTTTGCGATGAATTTTAATTCATTTTGGTTTCGCCAAAACCTTGATTTTTATGAACTTTGGTTGGAAAATTCCCGCAAATTCGGCTTTGACGCAGACGATTTGCACAATTCTTTCAAATCAAATCTCAAGCTGCTTTCGCTCGGCACACAAAGTTTTATGGCGAATGTTCGTTTTGCCCAAAATGCCGGAATTTTGCCGAAAACCGCACAAACTTCTGCCGAAATAATTTTGCAAACCGATGATTTCAAATTGCTTCGTTATCAATCGGAAAACCGCAAATTTGCCACGCCGATTTTGATTGTCAGTTCGTTGGTCGGCAAATATTACATTCTCGATCTCACGCCCGAACGCAGTTACGTTTCGCATCTGCTCGACGAAGGTTTTGACGTTTTTATCATTGATTGGACAACCACTGAAAAAAGCGAATCGAAAGGCTTAAATGAATACATTTGCAATTATTTGGCAGAAATTGTCAAAAAGGTTTGCGAGGTTTCTGAGAGCGAAAATGCTTCACTTTTAGGCTATTCGATGGGCGGAATTTTGGCATTAATCTATTCGGCTTTGCAGCCTGAAACAGTCAAAAATTTGATGCTTTTGACGACTCCGATTGATTTTTCCAAACAAAATACAATTTCTAAATGGACGAGCGAAAAATATTTTGACGTTGACCGAATCACGGATTTATTCGGCAATATTTCGGGCGAAGCGGTTTCGTGGTCAATGCAAATGGTCAAGCCGATGAGTAGTGTTTCGCGTGGCGTAAATACTCTGCAATATGTTGATAATAAAGAAGATTTTGCCGCTTTGATGGCACTCGAAATTTGGTTGCACGATTCAACGCCTTTGCCCGCGAAACTTTTCAAAGACATTATCAAAAAACTTTATCGCCAAAATCTTTTAGCCAAAAATGAACTGAAAATTGGTGGAAAAAAGGTTGATTTATCCAAAATTACCGCCTCGGTTTTGAACGTCATCGGCACGCACGATCAAGTTGCCACGCCCGAAAGCTCGGAAAAATTGTTGGGATTGTTGGGAAAAATTGATAAAACTCAACTTTTGCTCGAATACGGACATTTAACAATTGCTGTCGGGAGCGGTGCAAAAGAAGACTTTTGGCAAAAATCGGCTGAGTGGCTAAAAGAAGAGTCAAAGGTCAAAGGTCAAAGGTCAAAAGTCTAAAATCAATGACAAATTTTCAGAAAATGTTGGAATTGACAAATCGTATCGGCAGACCGCCGAAGTTTGCTTTTACGCCTTCCGAAGTTTTTTGCGAATTTGATAAAGTCAAGGTTTTGAGATATTTACCGACAACAGAAACTACTCATCCGATTCCGGTTTTGCTTGTTCCTTCGCTCATCAATAAGTATTATATTCTCGATTTGTTGCCGAAAAAAAGTTATGTTGAATTTCTTGTCAATCAAGGATTTAGCGTTTACTTGATTGATTGGGGCGTGGTTGATGATGCGGACAGATTTTGGACGTTGGAAAAATACATTTGCGAATTTTTAAGCAAGGGGGTTAAGAAAATCTCGAAGGCGGAAAATCAGGAAAAAGTTTCGCTCATCGGCTATTGTATGGGCGGAACGATGAGCTTGATTTACTCCGCAATATTCCCGCAAACGGTGCAAAATCTGATACTTTTGGCAACTCCGGTTGATTTTCACAACAATTCTTTGCTGAGCATTTGGGCGAAACCGGAATATTTCAAAGTTGATAAAATGGTTGATACTTACGGAAATATTCCCGTCAGCGTTTTGCAATCGGCGTTTCAAATGTTAAAGCCTGTCCAGACTTTTAACCGCTACGTCAATCTTTTTGAAAATGCCGAAAATGAAGAATTTGTCGAATCATTTTTGACCTTTGATTATTGGGCAAACGATGCGATTCCTGTTGCGGGCGAGACTTTCCGCAAATTCGTCAAAGATTGTTTTCAGCAAAATTTATTGATAAAAAATGAAATGAGGATGAATGGCGAACTCATTGATTTACAACAAGTTGATTGCTCTGTTTTGAATGTCATCGCCCAACACGATTCAATCGTTCCGCCTGAATCTGCCGAAGCCTTAATGGATAAAATTGGCAGCAAGGATGCCCAAATGGTCAAAGTCAAAGGCGGACATCACGGCATCACGATTGGCACAAGTGCTTTGAAATTCGTCTGGCAAAAAACGGGTGATTGGATGTTGGAAAGACAAAACTAAAAAAGACTCCAGCTAGGCTAAAGTCTTTTGAAATACGTTTTTATTAAATCTATTTTTGAACGGTTTTTTCTAATCTGTTAATGTCAAAACCTTGCGCTTTTGCCCGCGAAATAATTCCTTGATAGGTGGTTTCATCTAAAGTGGGCGTGCGGCTTAAAATCCAAAGATAATCCTTGTCCGGCGTTCCAACTACTGCATATTTATAATTCTGATCTAAATCAATAATCCAATAGTCTGCCCAAACAAAAGGTATAAAAGAAAGAAAACCGGGAGCAAAACGGACTTTTAATTTGGAATTCGTGGTTTTGTCCGCAACTTTAGCTTCGCCAATAGCTTTGGTAACTTCACCGTTCTCTTTGGTGCATTGATTCAGAACTTCTATTCGTCCATTTTCCTTCAAAGAATAGTTTGCCGTAGTATTTGAGGAGCATTTTCTCTGAAATCTGTTAGGGAATTTGGCAATCTCATACCAATTTCCTTTGTATTGATTCAAGTCAACGGAACTGACTGTCCTGACATCTGATTTCGCCTCGGCAACATTACTTAAAACAAACCCTAGAACTGTTGCAATTCCTGCAATATAAAGAACTTTTTTATTCATATCTTCCCTCTGATCGTTAAAATTTTAACTGTTATAAAAAAACAATTAAAATAATTTTATTCAAAATTCGTGCCAGAGAAAAGTTCAGAACTTACAGAACCATAATTTTTGATTCGCCTGTTACCAACGTTTCGCCGTTTTGATTGGTGCAAACGGTTTCGCAAGTGACAATATTTTTATCTTCGCGGATGTTGGTAATGGTTGCCGTTGTGGTGACAGTATCGCCGATGAAAACAGGTGCAGTAAATCGCATTGTTTGCGAAAGATAAATAATTTTCAAATCCTTAAACTCATTTCCCAAAACTGCCGAAATGAAAGCACCGCTCAACATTCCGTGTGCAATACGTTTGCCGAAACGCGTATTTTTTGCAAATTCTTCGTCCAAATGAATTGGGTTGTAATCGCCCGAAACTTCTGCAAATGCACGAATTAACTCGTCCGTAACTGTTCGATTGGTGGTGAATTTATCACCGATTTTTAATTGCATAATGGTCTTTGGTCTTTGGTCTTTGGTCTTCGGAAAAAGCTACTCGCAAAGACCGAAAACCAAAAGCCGAAAGCCGTTTTATTTTTCTAAAAATTCTAAAACTTTTTTCGTAAATTCGGGGAATTTTTCAAACTGCGGAACGTGACCGCAATTATCGAAGATCACGAGTTCCGAACCGGCGATTCCTTTATTAAATTTTTCGCCGTCCGAAAGCGGTAAAAGTCCGTCCTGTTTACCCCAAATTATCAAAGTCGGCTTTTTGATTTTGCCAAGTTCGCCGTCCAAAAAATCCTCTTTGCGTTTGATTGACTCGATGATTGAATTGATGGTGTTTCCATCGTTAGTCATCACTCTGGCGGTCATAAATTGGTCAACAAACGCTTCGTTGTGGAACGCGGGATTTGCAAAGATCAGTTTCAAATTTGCCCGAATCTCATCACGAGTTGAATTGTTGAGTTGGTAAACTCTATTAAAATCAATAATTGCAGGTTCAAGCCCGGCGGCATCAACTAAAATCAGTTTTTCAACCCGATTCGGATATTTGACCGCCATCAAACCTGCAACCCAACCGCCAAGCGAATTTCCAACCAGCGAAGCCTTTTCAATTTTCAATTCGGACATAAACTTATCGAGAAAATCGGCGTAAGTTGCAACACGATATTTCAAAAAAGGCTTGTCTGATTTACCAAAACCGATTTGGTCGGGCGCGATAACGTGATATTTTGCCGAAAGCGCAACGATGCTCGAAACTAACGGTGTCGGCTGCCAACTATCCGCATTTGCTCCCAAACCGTGTAACAAAATTACTTTCGGTTTGGTCGCATCTCCGGCTTCCAGATAACGAATTTTTGCCCCGAAAATTGTGGCGAATTTCTCTTGCGGGGCTTGGGCAAGTGCAACGAAAGAAAGGACTAAAGTCAAAAAAAGTGCAAAAGTCAGTTTTTTCATAATTGTTTCCAATTACTTTGCGCCTCTTTGCGAAACCTTCGCGCACTTTGCGGTTAAATAATTTTCTAACCGCAAAGGACGCAAAGATTAAAACGCAAAGTTACGCAAAGATTTTATTGATATAATTTCTCAATATCGTCCGCAAAATTCTTACTTACGATATTGCGTTTTACTTTCAAAGTCGGTGTGATTTCGTCCAATTCTAATGAAAAATCTCTTTCGAGAATAACAAACTTTTTGATTTGTTCTGAACTCGAAAGTCTGGAGTTTGCTTTTTCAACCGAATTTTTGACAAGTTTGTAAATTTGTTCATTTTTAGTCAAATCAACGAAGTTTTTAAACTCAATTCCATTAGCCTTCGCAAACATTTCAGCCTCAATTTGGTTAAGCGTAATTAGTGCCACACAATAACTTTTGCCGTCACCGTAAAGAAAACATTGCGAAATTAGATGATTTTCTTTGACATAATTTTCGACCATCGCCGGGGCAACATTTTTTCCGCTCGAAAGCACGATAATTTCTTTTTTGCGTCCCGTAATTTTCAAAAAGCCGTCTTCGTCAATCGTGCCTAAATCGCCCGTTTTGAGCCAGCCGTTTTCGTCAAACATTTCGGCAGTTTTCTCATGCTCTTTGTAATAGCCGGAAAACATCATCGGACTTTTGACCAAAATTTCGCCGTCCTCGGCAATTTTTACCTCACACATCGGCATCGGTTTGCCGACTGTTCCGAATTTTAGGTTTTCGGGCGTATTAAAAGCCACACAAATATTTTCGGTCAAGCCGTAAGCCTGTAAAATCGGCAAATTTCGTTTAGCAAAAAAGTCAGCAATTTCATTAGGAAGTGGCGCACCGCCCGAAGTTGCCAGTCGAATATTTCCGCCGAATGCGTCTTTCAAATTTTGTTCACCCGCGTCCTGCCCGAATTCCGCAACAACTTTGGCGTGAATTTTCTCAAAAAATCTGGGCAGGGAAGCGAAAACAGTCGGTTTTAATTCCAACATATACGCGTAAAGTTTGCTCAAATCATCAATAAAATAAACGCTTGCGCCGTTGTAAAGCCGATTGTAAAGTCCCGAAATCCGCTCGGCAACGTGGCAAAACGGAAGGTAGGAAAAACAAACGTCATCGTCAAAAATCGGAATCGTTTGACGCAAAGATTCAACCGAATTCAAAACGTAAGCGTGCGACAACATCGCCCCTTTGGGATTGCCTGTCGTTCCGCTCGTGTAAACCATAATTGCTGTGTCAGTTGATTTTAGAGAGTTGCTAATTGATTTAACTTTCGGCAAAAACTCATCACGATTTTGTTTGCCGAATTCAAGAAAATCATCGAAGGCGGAAACGCGACTGTTAAGGAGCGTGTCAAATTCTGTATCAACACACACTTCCTGACGGTCGCGTTTCTGCCTTTCCAGACAAATTACTTCCTTAACTCTTCCCAAACTTCCGCAAACTTTCTCAACTTTCCTCAACTGTTTCAAAGTATCAACCACAACAAATTCAGCGTCCGAATGATTGATGATATATTCGCATTGTTCGGGCGAATTGGTCGGATAAATTCCCACGCCGACTCCTCCCGCCGCAATCGTGCCAATATCGGCAATCGTCCATTCGGGGATGTTGCCCGCCAAAATCGCTACGCTTGCACCTTTCGTCAAGCCTTTCGCCAACAAAGCACAGGCAAAATCAAGGGTTTTTTCGCCGAATGTAATCCAAGAAGTTTCTTGCCACGCATCATTAACCCGTTGATAGAAAACAGTCTTGTCGCCGTATTTGGCAACTTGGGTTTGGAAAAGTTGGAAAATATTTTGATACTGCATTAAATTCTGTTTTGCCACATCCGTTTTTCAATCTTTCTGATGTTCTCAGCGTCTCTAAGTCTTTGTAAATAGACCATTAGCTTTTGCAACTCGTTATCCTCGTTATCACCGAAAAAAGGTTTGATTCGCACTAAGTTTCCATAACTGTTTCGCAATTTTTCAGGTGAATCGTCAACTACGATAACTTTTGCCAAATCGTATTTGCGGTTGCGAACTTTGGACATCATTTTTTCAAAATAATTTTCTTGCAACTCTTCGTCATATCTGATTGTGCATCTCAATCTTGACCAAAAGAACTTGAGTTCGGTTAAATTCGGAAAAATTTCTTCAACAATTTTTGTCGCGTAATTGTGGCTTGAAGATGTCCAAACTGCAATGCCAAAATTTTCAACACAGAACTCAATAAATTCCTGCAAATGCGGACGTTTATAGACGAAATATTCTCCAACAGTGAAATCTTCCTGACGCTCTAATTTTTCCTCGGTTGCATAAACCAAAGTTTCGTCTAAATCCAAAATTAACAATTTCTTTTCAACGCTTTGCATCGCTGAAAATCATAGCAAACTTGGGGAAATTTTTCCGCTTACTCTTTGCCAAAGAAAACTCTGAAATCTTCCAATTTATCAAAGGTAATCCAAATGTAATCGTTCGTTCCGTTTTCACGATGCGGATGCAAATCAGCTAAATTCGGATCGTTTCGGTAATGCAAAAACGCTTCTTTCGATTCCCATTCGACCAAGATCATAACTTGTCTGGGACTCAAATTGCCTTTGAACAATTCGTCGTATTTTCCGACCGCAACGACTTTTCCGCCGTGATTCGGAACTTCTTTGGCACTCCGTTTTAGATACGCCAAATACTCGGCTTTATCGGAAATATTGAACAAATTTAGTGCGTAAATTGTTTTCATTTCATTTTGATTGGAACACAGGCAACTTGCCTGCACAAACGCAATAGCGTTTGAAAATGTTTATTTTTAATTCAACTTAAATTAAAATTGCGTTGATTAAATTACTCACCCAATTTTGCAGGCAGGTTGCCTGCGTTCCCGTCTAATATTGAAAAATCATCGCCGCCATATTTAGACCGCCGCCCGAAGCACACATTACAAATTTATCGCCACGCTTTAATTTTCCTTCACGAATTGCATCGTCCAAAACCATCGGAATACACGCCGAGCCGGTGTAGCCCCATTTGTGCATAATCGTATGCGTCCGGGACATTGGTAAATTCATTGCTTCCATCACGATTTTGATGGTCGAAAGATTAACCTGCGTCCAAAGGAAAAGTTTGATGTCGTCCTGCGTTAATTTTGCTCGCTCCAAAAGCAATTTAACGATGTCTTGCCAACCGTTGATGTTGACTTCGGGCGGAAATTTTTTGTCAAAACGGACTTTTGTTCGATAGCCTAAGTCCAATTCTTCGTGTGTGATAGGGAATTTTGAACCGCCCGCGAAGATTCCCAAAAAATCGTGATAAGAACCGTCGGCGATAAGTTTGGAAGCGAGCATTCCGACGTTTTCTTCATCAGTCGCTTGGAGAACAACTGCACCTGCTCCGTCGGCAAAAATCGTGGCGGTTTTCTTTTCTTTCCAGTCCAAAAATTTGGTCATTGCATAAACGCCGATGACCAAAACATTTTTGTAGTTTTCATCAGCTTGAATATATTTAACCGCTGTGTCTAAAGCGGTTACGCATCCTGCACAAGCCGCGTTCGTGTCAAAAGTTCCGGCGTTTTTCGCCCCGATTCGGTGTTGGACAACAACGGAAGTTCCGGGCGACATATATTCGGGCGTGTCGCTGGCTAAAACGATCAAATCAATCTCTTCGGCGGAAATTCCCGCATCTTTCAAAGCTTTTTCAGCCGCTCCGACTCCTAAATCAGCCGAGCTTTCATTTTCGCCCAACACGCGGCGTTCCAGAATTCCTAAATTATTCTCAACAAAATCGTTGATGTCTTCGCCGAGCATTTCGCCCAGTTCTTTGTTGGTTAAAATTTTTTCGGGAACATAAGCACCTGTTCCGATAATTTTTGCGTTTCTCATTTTTTTTCATCCACGAAGTTTCACGAAGGAAACACGAAGAGATATAAGTTTTTAATTAGACGCGGAAAAACACTGGTAAAACAGATTTTCGCTGATTAGTCATAAAATAAAATCGGTGTGAATCCGTCAAATCAGTGTTTATCTGTGTCTAATTTTTCGTTAAAAATTTTGTAACTGTATCGTTAAATTCTTTTGCCTGCTCAATAAAAAATAAATGGCTGCCGTTTTCAACGATTTCAAGCTTTGAATTTGGAATCAGATTCGATAAATTAACCGAATTTTGCATTGGCACAACGCGGTCATTGATTCCCGTAATGACTAAAGTTTCGGCTTTAATTTTGGAAACTTCTTTTTGTTTGTCAAAAGCCATTGCTGATTGTAATTGTTGAAAATACACAGGTTCGGGAACAATATTTTCCTCACGCAAACTGCAAACTTTCTCAACCGTTGCTTTGTTATTTTGCCAAAATTCGTCCGTAAAAGCCGGCTGAATATATCGGCGAATGCGTTCCGAACTATTCAGACTTTCGGTTGAAGCAAACGACATCAGAACTTCCATACTCGGCGGAACGTGATTTGCACCGCCAAAACTTGTGCAGGCTAAGATCAATTTGTTTAGGCGGTTAGTGTGATTTAGGGCAAATTCCTGTGCCACAAATCCACCGAAACTTGTGCCTAGCACATTGGCTTTTTCGATTTTGAGTTCGTCTAAAATTTGGCAAATATCTTCGGCAATCAGGTTTATTGAGACGATTGGCGTTTCGGTAATTTCAAATTTTGAATGCGAAACGCCGCGCGGATCAAACGTAATTATTTGAAAATGCTTGGATAATTCCTCAATTTGCTCAAACCAGCTCCACGCCCCCGAAGCGAATCCGGGAATTAAAACAAGCGGTTCGCCTGTGCCGTGAGTTTCGTAAAATAATTTCATTGAACTTTGATTTTTGATCTTTGATCTTTGAAAGGGAATCAACCAATCAAAGGTCAAAGGTCAAAGGTCTAAAATCTAATTCGTCGCGTGAAATTTCACCATTCGCCATTGATTGTAACCCGTTAAATCTTTGGAATTAAAATGTCCGTAGGGAACGCTTGTGAATCGAACTTCGCCGTTTTGTCCCGGAATTTGCGAAGTATAATTTCCATAAACCAAATTTCCGTAGCCGATTACTTCATCAACCGTTGACCACATCGAATAGACGTAAGTGCCTTCATAATGCGAACTTGCGTTCATATTAGTCAAAATATTGGAAACTCCCGTGACAAATCCAAAATACAAATAGCCCGGATAAAGTCCGTTGGTTGCCGCACAAGTCGGCGTTGTTCCGCCCGAAGTGTAGCAGGAAACCAAGCCGCGATTTGCACCCGCGATTCCAACAAAAGTATCAACGCTTGAAGTGATAGATGCGCCTAAATTATAGTTTCCCCCATTCAAAGCGTCGTTGCCGGTTCCGCCCAAAATTGCTTTGCGCGTCAGCGTTACGCCCATCGAGTGAGTCACAATGTCAACCTTCGCCGCACCCGTGTAAGCCTTTACCGCTTGGATAAAGGCGCGAATTTTTTGCAAATTCGGCAGTGAATGATATTGATAAGCCGAAAGCGCGGGATTGCTGTCGCCCCAAGTGATGGCGTAAAGTTCTGCGCCTTTATATCCTTGCGAAATAAAGTAGTTACGCGAAGCCGTCCAACCTGTCATTCCGTAAGCGTTTCCATTTGCCGCATCCGAATTTCCGTGAATGAAAATTACAGGCTCATTGGCTAAGGCTTCGCCTGCAAAGGCTCGTCCGCCAAAGCTGTTGCCGCCGGAATTGAAATTGTAACTGCTGTATCCATTAGCATTTAACCAATTCTGAAAATCGTTGGTCAATTGTCCAAAAGCTGAAAAAGATAAAACTAAAAGCAAAGAAATTGTTAGAAAAATATTTTTCATCGGGAGTCTCCTATGGGAAAAGTTAGGGAAGTTGCGGAAGTTTAGAAAGTTTAGGAAGAAAGAATTACTTCCCGAACTTTCCAAACTTCCTGAACTGAATTTAGAATTTGAATTTGAAAGCTAATTGGATAACACGCGGACCTGTGGCGGCACGTTCGATGCGACCAAAGTTTGCGCCCGAAATGTTGTTGTTCGGGTTAGCATAATTTACCCAGTTAAAGACGTTAAAGAATTCTGCCCGTAATTCGCCTTTGAATCTTTCCGTGAACGGGATGAATTTGATAAATGAAATATCAATATTCTTTTGTCCCGGTCCGGTCAAACTATTGCGAACTGTATTTCCGAATGGACGGCTGGCATCAAAAGTTGCAGTTCCAAAAGCCGAGCGAACGAACGCTGCGGTTGAAAAGTAGCCACTCAATCTTTGACTGACATTTCCTGGAGTATAAAGCGTTCCGGTGAAAGTCGGATTAGAATTGGCGCGGTTAATAACCGTGTTTCCGGGGTTATCAATGACTGAGAATGGTAAACCGCTTTGGAAAACTCCGATTCCGGCAATTTGCCAATCATTCAATAATCCTTTCGCAAAACCTGAATCAGATGTAACTTTTGGTAAAGCATAAACGCCGCTGATAACAAAACGATGTTCGCGGTTGAAATCCGAACGTCCGCGATTGGTTTGCCAGTTAAATTGGTCACCCGGCACAACCGTTAATTCATTTACGCCTGAACCTGAATAATAATCAAGCGAGTCACCGAAAGTATAAGAGGTCAGGAACTGCAATCCATTAGCAAAGCGTTTGGTTAAAGACATTTGCAATGAATTGTAGAACGATTTTCCGACGGTTTGGATTTGGTGAACACCGCCCGTTAAGTTACGGTTAGTTGAAAATCCCGCTCCAAGCGGAGCAGCCCCAAATGTTCCTGTAACCGGGTTGAGAACGGGTTGATTAAGCAAAACTACTTGCAACAAATCTTTTCCTGTATTGCCAACATAACCGAAATCTAACAAGTAATTTTTAGCAAAATTCCATTGGAGTCCAAGATTATATTGGTGAATATATGGAGTTTTCAGATTCGGGTCAACAAACACGCCCGAAATCGAAACCAAATTAGCCGCTAACGGCGAAGGAATTGTCGTGGCAGTAGGGAAGGATGACGGCAGCGGCATTGCCGGAAACGGATTGGCAAAAGTTGTGGAAAATCCAGGTAAACCAACACCGATTGCAAAATACGGGAAGTTGAATAATTGAGTGTTGGCGTAGCGGGTTGAAATCCGGTCATAATAAACTCCGTAACCACCTCGGGCTACAAGATTTAACTTTTCCGAAGCTAAATAGGCAAAACCAACACGCGGGGCAAAATTGTTTTTATCAACCGGAACGAGGGTTTCTTCAACGGTCGGAACTCCTGCCAAAGAACCGCCAGCGGCTTGGACGAATCCATTCGGCGGCGCACCTGCTTTTAATTGGCTCGGAATGAAATTAACTAAACGTCCTTTTGAATCAACCGGCAAGCCGTATAAATCGTAACGCAATCCCAAATTGACAGTTAAACGATTGTTGACTTTCCAGTCGTCCTGAACGTAACCATTCCAATCAGTGACTTTAAAGGAACGGTCAAACACGCCGGAACCTAACAGCGAAAGGGTTGTTCCTAAGCTTCCGCCTTGTAAAAAGGCTGAAAAACTCGGAAAGATAAGTTGTCCGCGTGAAAAAGCATTAAAGTAAAAATCAACCGATGAACGGCGGTATTCTGCGCCAAATTTCAAACGATGATTTCCGGCTGTTACTGAAAGCGTATCCCCGAAACTGTAAGCATCAATTTTTGAGGATTGGTCAGCCAAAGTTGCCGGACCAAAGATGAATGCCGAATCCAATCCGGCAACCGTAATTGTCGGCGCACCCGGATAGAGCGATGATAATGGACTGCTGATTCCCAAAGAAGCGGCGGTAAACGGTTCTTGCGGAACTGAAGTTACTTTGATCCGGCTGTAACCAAATTTTGCCTGATTAACTACATTTGGAGAAAAAATGTAAGTATCGGTGATCGAGTAAAGCCGTTGAATGATGTCCAAATCTCCGCCAAATCCGACCAATTGACGCTCACCGTTTCCGAGTCCGGCAAAGTTGTAATTAGCCTGAAAAGTCGGATTGCTGGCAATAAAAAACTTAGCGGCAAGGCTGTGATTATTAGTGAAATTAAAGTCGCCGTTAAAATTAGCCTGATTTTCCTTAAAAGTTGAAAGACCTGATTGCGGTGTTAAAACCGGAGTTGAAGCAGCTAATCCGGTTGCGCCGGAAGAAGGAATTGCAAAACTTCCGTTCGGCAATTTCGCATTCAAAACATTTAGTGCGACTTGACTGATATTCGCCGCATTTAATCCGAAAGCGGCAGCTAACCCGGCGGCAGTTCTGTTTGTATCGGTCAACCCAGCGGGAATCAACGGCGAAGTCAAACTGTTGGTCAACGACATTCCGTTTTCTTCACGAGTGCCTTGATACGAAAGGAAGAAAAATGCTTTGTCCTGAACGATTTTACCGCCAAAAGTTCCGCCGTATTGTTTGCGTTCCAATCTTGGCTTGGCAATTCCGCGTCCTTTGATGAACGGTTCATTTGCCGTTAATTTGTTGGGTCGCCAGAAAAGATATGCACTTCCGTGAAAATCGTTTGAGCCTGAACGGGTAATTGCTTCGACGTTTCCGCCAGCGTTCCGCCCGTTTGAAGCATCATAAAGCGATGTTTGAACAATAAATTCTTGTAAAGCGTCAGTTGCCGGAACAGCAATATTCGGAGTCGAATTGGTTCCGATAGAGTTGGCATCAACCCCATTAATCCGAACACTGTTTGAGGTCGTGCGTTGACCATTGACCGAAATTGTCGCGTCACCGCGTCCGAGTTCGGTGGTGTTGGAAACGCCCGATTGCGCGCCGGGAGAAAGTGTCAAAACCTGTTGGAAATTACGCGTCGGCAAGGGAAGTTGGGCTAAAGTATCGCCTGTCACAACTCGTCCGTTTTGCGAAGTTTCAGTTTGCACGAGTGGCGCACCGGCATCAACTTCTACAGAACCTGCATCAATTCCAACACCGAGTGTAACGTCAACTGTTGTGGTTTGGGTTATATTTACAATTGCATCAATCATTCGTTTTTGAAAGTTTTGCGCCGAAATCTCAACTTTGTAATTACCTGGTGGAAGTAATTGGAATGAATAAACTCCCTCACCATTGGTTGTAGTTTCGCGGTTAAAGTTTGTTGCTGTATTCGTGACTTTGATTGATGCATTTGTAATTACTGCACCTGCTGAATCAGTGATAGTTCCGCTGATTTGTCCTGTTGTGCCTTGGGCAAATGAGGCAACCACAAATGCCAAAATCATCGCCAAAGCTAATCCCAATTTCTTCCGAAACATATTTCGTCCTCCAAAAATTTATAATTGCTTAAATAAAAATGAACGTCCGTTTTTTATTACTTTAAACTAAAAAGGCAAATTGGAAATTTTAATCATCCACGAAGAAACACGAAGAAATCACGAAGGGAATACAGAATATTTCAGTAAATAAATAAGAGACAAGAAATAGCCGAAAATTCTAAGAATCTTCGTGAAATTTCGCGGATAATTTTCAAAAATCAATTTCCAAATGCCGACTTCTTAAAATATGCCAATTTCTCTTCGCTCAAAGTTCCATAAGCGAAAATTTTTGTCAAATGATTTAAGGCTTGGTCGTCCGAAAGCCCTAAATGCTGATTGCCGCCGAATAATTTTTCTACCAAAAAATAATTAAAAAACTGCATATATGCGGCGGTAAATGCTACCGAAGCATCCACGCCCGTTCGCAAATCACCGCGTTGTTTTGCCGCTTCGAACTTATCGCCGTAAATCCGGTTGAATCTATCGGTTAAGCCTTCAAACATTTTGCGGAAGTGGCTATTCTGAAATTCCAAAACGTCAATATACATCAAGAGCCAAAAGTCCGAATGCTGATTGACTAATTCACCGACCATTTCCCCAAATTTTCGTAAATTGGTTGGCTCTAGCGGTTCATCGATCTGTTCAAAAATTTCGCCGAGCTTTTGATTAACACCTTCCGAATAACGATTGATGATTGATTGATAAATAGCTTCTTTTGTTTCGTAATAATTATAAAGATTGCCTAATGAAACCTCTGCCGTTTTAGCAATGTCGCGCATCGAAGTCGCGTGAAACCCTTGTTTAATAAAGAGTTCGCGGGCGGCTTCTTCGATCACAAGTTTCTTTTCATCAATTACATCAGGACTTAATTTTGGCATTTCGATAAAAAACGAACGTTTGTATTTTTATATGATTCTAAATATCTTGTCAAGTAGAAAAGTTAATGAAGCCAATGAAAATTAATAATTTCTAGAACCTGAAACTCATCCCAAAAGAAATTGACCTGGGTTCCGAACTGCCGCTGCCGTAATAAACTCCGTCTGAAACTTCGGTCATAAAGAATCCCGAACCTGATAAAACTTTAAGGAAGTTTGGCGAAGACATATTGCCAATCGGATTAGCGCGAGTGACTATGTTGAAAACATTGTCAATGCTGATACTAAAATTTAAAGTTCGTTTTGGTGGTTTTTTGTTTACTTTGTCTTCACCAAATTTTATAGACTTGGAAAGGTAAATATCAAAACTTGTGTTTGAACTGCCGCGCCCCAGATTTCGCGGAATTATTTTGTCATTTGCCGAAGGATTTGGATCTAAAACGCCATATTTTGTGTGTATCAAATTAGGTTTTGTCAAATCTGCAGCAAATGCCGGACGTTCCAAAAAATAGCCGTCTCCATTAGTGTCTTTGCCGGTCGTGATGTTAAATCTTGAGCCGGTTTGATATGAAAAACTGCTGCTAATTGAAAATCCAAAAGGTAAATCATAATCAAGATAACCGCTGATTGAATGAACTCCATCACCCGAAGTTGGCGCAAATTCTTGACTAAAATCAAAAGGATTAGTTGGTAATCCGCTGCCCGAAACGATGTCATTTTTTGACCTTACAAAACTGTAGCGGATATTTCCTGAAATGAAATTTTCGGGAAGATTGAGCATTACCGAAACCCGGGTGCGTTCACTGCGCCCGATAGAATTGGTTTCATAAATGTTTCCGGCATTTCCCAACGGTCTTACGCCATTATAAATAGCGTTTATGTTACGCGAAATCGTTTGTCTGTCCGATTTTGAGTAGGAAAGATTAACATTTGTCGAAAAACCGCCAGGCAATCTTTTGCTGGCAGTGAGGTTAATCATTTGCATTCGCGGAGTTTGCAAATCAGGAGAAATAAAGCGTTGGGTTTTTGGCAAGGCGAATTGCTGTAACTGTGAAACCGAGGTAACGACGGGGAAAAGGTCTAAAATGCTTGAATCCGTAATCAAATAAGTCGCTCTGTCGGCTCCGGTTGCCTGTTTGATGGAAAGAAAATTATAAGCTCCATAACGCCGGTAAAATATTCCGTAGCCGAAACTTATCTTTGGTAAGGCGAACAGCACATTTTCTTTCTTTTTGGGGTCGCTATTTTTTTTAACCTTAGGAGACCAAATCAGCCCTAATCTGGGGGCGATGTCAAAATTACTTGAAATTTCGTTCTGATTTTCGTAGCGGATGCCAAAACTAAGTGCCAGATTTTCCTTTAATTTATAGCTGTTTTGGATGTAGCCTGCGGCGTTCAAATGCTTGACGGAAACAGTTGGATTGCCGCCGGAAATCGTAAATTGACTTGCCCCGCCTCCGAGCGCACGGATCTGCGCTGCCGAAAATCCCAATTTTTGGAAAAGTAAAGTTCGCCGATATGTTTCAAGACTATCAATTTGAGAGAATTGCCCAGCTATCGGATTGTTATTTGCATCTAAAACAGGTGCGCTTCGTCCGCTGAAGGTATATGTTCCGCCGTAATTTGTGGTCGAAGTTTGCCTGATAAACGAGCCGCGAAACTGCCAGCCAAAATTAACACTGTATTTATTTTTTTGCCACGATGTGTCATTAGCAATCTCAAAATTTGAACTTTTTTCCGAATTATTATTCTGCGAACCGCCGCCCTCGAATGCCTCTAAAACGCTGATGGAAACCTCATTGTTCGCACCATAATTTCGGTTGGTTGAGAAAGAAAAAGATGAGCGAAATTGGTTAATCAAATTTTCGCTGGCAAAATAGCTTTCGGAAAACCTGAAATTATGCCATTGAGAATCGCCGTTGCTTGCCCGTGAAGGAAGCGAAAACTCGCTGACATTATTACCTTTTGATTTATTCACTGAGACGGTGTAGGCGGAGACAATCTTATTTTTTTTACCCAAATCCGCCGCAAAATTAGTGCCTAAATAAAAACCGTTGCGAGGATTGGCAAAAGTAGTTTGATATGCGACAGGACGCAGTTGTGAATCAAGAATTGTGGCATTAACCGATTTGCTGGAGTTATCCCGCTGGGGCGAAAAATAAATCGAAAACATTGATTTTTTTGTGATCGGACCGGTTAAATTAAATGAAATGTTGTAATTTCTTTTAGGAAGCCGTCTGCCAATAAAAGGATTGGCGGCATTCAGCCGTGAATCTTCATATCCCAACCAAACCGAACTGCTGAATTTGTCGGCACTTGAACGGGTGTAAATCTCAATTCCCCAGCCGTTTGAGTTATCATATTGCGCTGAAAAAACATTTTGACTGATGCGGACTGCCTGGATTTGGTCTTTAGACGGCAGTTTGTCGGATTGCATACCGTCCACTGTAATCGGCATCTTTTCGCCGGTGGCGGATTCCCCTGCAATACTTCGCAGCATTTGCTCCAGCTTTTTCGGATCATCGGGTAATCTTTGGATCTGAGTTTCGCTCAATACCCGTGTAGTGCCGGAATTTTCGACATCTTCATCACCGCCAACCGTCACATTAGTTTCAATGACTTTAATTTCAAGCACCGCTTCCAAAGTTTTGGTTTCGCTGGATTTGAGGATGACTGAATCAATAGTAAAGTCCTTAAAACCATCAGCCTTAACATTTATCTGATACTGTCCTGCGTCCAAATCGAAAAAAAGCATACTACCGGATTTGGAAGATTTCAGGGTTTTTATTTTTTTGTTTTCTTTGAAAAGGGTGATTTCTGCTTCGGGAATTACTTCGCCAAGCTGATTTTTAACATTTATCAGAATCGTGGATTTTTTGGTTTGTGCTTCAATTGCAAAATTTGTGATTAAAAAAATTAGAAAAAGAGAAAAACTGAGAATACGACAGTTCATAAAGCTACCTCATAAGATGTAAAGGGGGGCTGAATGAAAGAAACAATGATATGTTTCGCTTATTTTTCGAGTGAAATTATTGAGAAATAATATTCAGGAGAAAAATGCCACAGAATCCAAAAAAGTTACAACATTTTTTTGTAAATCATTGATAAACTTTCCAACATCAAATTTTCATCAACGATTTTGACCGTTTTTGAAGTTTCAGCAATTAAATTGACCAAGCCGCCGGTTCCAATTATTTTCGGTTTTTCGCCCAGCTCGTCAATCATCCTTTTGACTATCCCGTCAACCAAACCGATGTAGCCGTAATAAACGCCGGATTGAATTGCCAAAACCGTTGAATTACCAATAACTTTTTCGGGTTTGCGGAGTTCGATTTTAGGGAGTTTTGAGGTTCGCGCGTGCAGGGAATCCGCCAAAAGATTCATTCCGGCAGTGATGATTCCGCCGATGTATTCATTGTTTGAATTAACGACCTCGATATTGGTTGCCGTTCCGAAATCACAGACAATACAAGGTTTACCATATTTTTGAACTGCTCCGTAAGCGGCGATTAGCCGATCAATTCCAACGCTTTCGGGCGGATTGTAATTGATTTTAAAGCCGAAATCGAAACTGTGAGTGACAAAAACTGCGTTTGAATTGAAATGGTTTTCGGCTAATTTGGTGAAAGATTCGTTCAGTTCGGGAACAACCGAAGAAATAATGACGGCTGCAAAAAATTGGTTTAATTCGCCATTGAGAGATTCAAAAATATCGTCAGCGGTTTTACTGCGAATGGTCGGAATTGTATGGCGTTGAATGAGACTTTCATTTTCAAAAACGCCGAATTTAGTAGTTGTATTTCCGATGTCAATTGCTAGTATCATAAAGTTTAAAAGTGAAAAAGTGAAAAAGTAGTTGGAACTTCCTCAACAAACTTTTTCACATTTCACGTTCTCACTTTTTAGCCTTTTAGCGGCAGTCCGTCATAGGCAATTTTCCAACCATTTTTGCGGCTGGTATTCAAACTTTTAGTAAACCATTCAAGGGCTTTTTCCGCATCGTCATAAAGCTGAACGGCGGGGCGGTCTTCACGCGGGTCTATGCGGCAAATTGCACCGCCTTGACCGGCAGTTTTCAAACAAAGCAGCGCGATCATATTGTTTTTTGATAAAATTGCCGTTCTGGTTTCAATTTCTTGTTCTTCAATATCCTCAAAATCCTCGAACTCCTCAAACATATCTTCGAGTTCGTCCAGATTCTCAAATTCAAAATCGTTGTCCATAATTTTCCTTGGGATTATATTAACTTGTTAAATGATTTTTGACAATTATTAAAAGAAATTGCAATTTTATAATGCTTCAAATTCTTTTTTCGCTTCGACTAAAGCCGGCATATCTTTATCTGAATTCTTCCAGAGTTCAAAAAACTTTTCGTATTCGGCTTTATCTTTGGTTGCTCTGGCTTTGGCTAATTGGGCAAGTGGATAAATTGCTGACAGAGGTGCTTCGCCGCGATGGTTAAGAATCTTGTCGAATTCTTTAACCGCGTCATTTACCTGGTTGAGTTGTAGATATGCTAAACCGCGCAGATATTGCGGATAAAACTCTGCAGCTTTTTCAAATCTTTCCACGATTTCCAATTCTTCAACAGCTTCTTTGGCTTTGCCGTTGTGCAGATCAAGCGAGGCGCGAATCATCGGCAGCCACAGTTCATTGAGCAGAGTATCTTTCGGGCGTTCGGTTGTTAATTCTTCAATTAAACTCGCAGATTCTTCGCGTTGTCCGGCGACTGCCAATGCCAAAGCTGCCCGTGTCATCACGTTTCGGCTGCGTTCCAGATTGAATGCTTTATTTGTTTGGGTTTTAAGAACTGTTTTTAGTTGATTCTCATCACCTTTCGGCAACCCTGTTCCATTACTCCAAAAAACGATTCGCAAGGCTTGGTGGACAGCAAATAAAGCAGCTAGCTCAGGAGCGTTACTGCGGCTTGCCAGATCAACCGCTTTTCTCGAAAAATCTTGAGCTATGCGCCATTTCCCTTGAAAAGCTGCCGTTCCGGTTTGCAGATCAAGTGCCAAATATTCATCGTTTCGCCCGGCAAACCATTTTATATTTTCAGCCATGATCGCCGTATCGTTTTCGATAAAAGCAACCATATACGGAAATATATGGAAAAGGTCACCATCTATTTTTTTTTCAAAAACCTGACGACAAATTTCCTTAACTTCTTCAAAACGTCCAAGCGGTAAAAGCGATTCTGCCAGATTGGAATAAAGGGCGGCAGTATTAAAATCGGTGGAACTCAATCTTTCCGTGCAAATCTTCACTGCCTTCTCAAATTGTCCCAGTCGCATATAACAATCTGAGAGATTGGTAAATGGTGAATCTGTTTGCAAATAAGTCTTGCGCCATACTTCGAGTGTCGAGATAGCTTTGTCCATCTCTCCGGTCACATATTTATAATAGAAATAACTGATTCGCAGTTTCTCGGATTCACCAACAGAGTCTTTTAAGTCAAAGGCTTTGGTCGCCATTTCGGATGCCAATTTCCATTGATTTGTATTGGCGTAAACTACGGCTAAACCCGTATAAACAATTGCAAAATCAGGATCAAATTCCAAAGCTTTGTGAAAAAACGGAATCCCCTCCAATGGTCTGCCCCTCGTCTGTTCTTCTTGCCCAAAACAATAGAATTTCAAGGCTTCAAATGAGGAAGTTGTCGTATCAAACGGAATGTCGTATTTTTGGATTGAACTCAGACTTTCGCCCAACTTTTCTCTGATTCCGGTAGCTGCCCGGCTCAATGCCGCTAAGATTTCTTCTTTAGAGTTTGCCTGTTCATACTCGCGTCCGAGACTTTCTCCATTGCGCGAAACTGCTTCCAAAGTGAGAAAGTAAACCGAACCGAGATTTGAGATACTGCCGATGAGATAGGCTTTCAGACTAAGCCGCAGACAAATTTCTTCCGCCATTTCTCTGGTAATTTGAGCATTCGGTTCTCGTCTCATCTGGCGCAAGGCTTGAGTCACTTTTATATTCGGCACAATGTCGAGAAAAGGGGATTGACCAAGAGAAAAAGTCAAAGCTGTTTTCAAAGTATGATCGAAGATCGAATCACCGGTCGTATTTTCAAAGTCAATCAAAAGCAGAGAATCTTTCGTTCCGCCGCCCGAACTGGTCGAAACTTTAGGAATGCTTGTTTCGCTCTCTTTTTTATTCGGAACTGCCGTTCTTTCCAAAATCAATTCCTGATGCAGCTCATCACGCAGTTCCTTTAAATCATTAAGCAAATCTTTGGTTGAGTGATACCTTTGATCGCGTTTTTTCTTGAGCGTTTTGTGAACGATGCGAATCAATTCTTTCGGCAGATGCGGCGCAAAAGATTGAAGCGGAGGCGGTTCATTGTTAATGATGTTGGTAATTACATCCATCATTGTTTCGCCTTTGAAAGGAACTTGTCCCGCCAAAATTTCATACATCATCACGCCGAAACTGAAAATATCGCTTCGTGCATCAACTGCTTTGCCACGAGCCTGTTCGGGTGACATATATGAAGCCGTTCCCATTACTACGCCCGGATTTGTTTTGACTAATTTTCTGGTCGAATCATCTGCTTCGGCAGAACTTTTTCCATTAGGTTCCGAGAGTTTTGCCAAACCGAAATCCAGAACTTTAACGTAACCATCGGGACGAATCATCACATTTTCGGGTTTGATGTCACGATGAATGATTCCGGCTTGATGAGCGGCGGAAAGGGCTTCGGCGGTTTGGATGGAGATCGAAAGAGTTTCTTCAAACGAAAGACGTTTTTTCATACGCTCGCGCAAGGTGTTTCCATCAATAAATTCGGTCGCAATGAAATGTTTGTCTTCAAACACGCCAATGTCAAAAACAGTGATGATATTTGGATGATTGAGGGCAGAGGCGGTTTTTGCTTCCTGAATAAAACGGTTCAAACCGTCAGCATTCAGCGAAATTCTTTCCGGTAAAATCTTTAAGGCAATTTTGCGGTCGAGTCTGGTGTCATTAGCCAAATAGACTTCGCCCATCCCTCCTGCGCCAAGTTGAGAAATAATTTTGAAATGACCAAATTTAAAATTGGGGGTTAAAGTCATGAAATCAGGCTATAGTTATTAAGTTTACAGTTGAAACAACTATTAAAGAATAATAGAAAACCGCAAATTTTGGAACACCCTGACCGCAAAATAGGTAGTTCTACCTATATGAAAAAAGAGATCGTTTCTAAAATAAATTTTTGTGAATCCGGCTACTTTTTTGTGAAATGTTTCTCTATTACCGAAGTGAACACTTTCAGTAAAAAAAAACGTAAAATTAAGAAATATAAAAACTAAACCTTGAGGAGCTTGAAATTGAAATAATCAATTTTTTATTCACAAACGATACAATCTACATTTAATTCATATTTAACTTCGGCGAAATTTTTAACCAGCAATTCTTCATTTAATTTGTTGCCGGTCTTTCTGTCAATAATTTCGCGCCAGATTTCGTTTTCCCGATAATTTTTGCCGTCCTTTTGCACAAAACGATGATTTTTTTCAAAAACGTGGTAGCTGTGCGGAGTTTCTTTTTCCGAAAAAATAGCACCTTTTAAATGATTTTCGGCAACCCGAACTTTGATTTGAAAAGTTAGATCAGTCGGGTTGTGAAAACGCAAATCAATGTAGTTGTAAAAAACACCCGCGCCGCTTCCAAACGGCAAGGTTCGATTTTCGTCAGGAAAAGGATCAAAACTGTGATGATGTCTTTCGACGACTTCGAGCGGAGTATGTAAACTCATCCAATACAATAAATTAGCGAGTTGACACAGTCCGCCGCCGACTCCGCGCACAACTTCGCCGCGTGAAAGCTGCATTCCTTCCAAATAGCCTTTTTCAGCCGTTGCCTCGCCCAATTGCCGCCAAAATGAAAAGGTTTGCTTCGGTTTTATCAGAATTCCGTCAATCGTTGGACAGGCGATTTTGAGGTTTTGGATTTTATTTTCTTGTAATTGCGGATCGGAATTTCCAAGTTTTCGGCGCAAAAGACTTTGATGACGTTTGCAGGTAAACGGAAGGTTTTCGGCAATTTGTTCCGAAGCAAATTTTGTTTGTTTCGATAAATCAACCATTTGCCGAAACAAACGCTTTTGCTTGATTCGTGTTTTGTAAAAAATCGGATGAATTTCTGAAAGTCTTTTCCGCATAAAAAAATAATTTAACGCAAAGGCGCAAAGTCGCAAAGGTTAAGAAATGCTTTTATTTTTACCTTTTTACTTTTTACTTTTTACTTGGCGAACCTGTTCAACTTCGCCTGTATGAATAATTCGTAGTTCGCCCGTTTCCAATTCCAAACGTAATGCGCCGTTTTCTTCGATTCCGCGTGTTGTGCCGTAAATCGTTTCATTTTCTAACATAATCCGCACAACTTTGCCAAATGCGTAGCTTGAACGCTGTGACCATTCGGCGCGGATTTTGGCGGCATCTTCATACAATAAATCGCAGTATTTTTCAAAAAAAGAGGTCAGGACGGGCAAAAAAGTTTCGACATTTGGATCTGCGCCGGTTTCTTTTTCAATTGAGGTCGCTGTTTCTGCCAATTCCGGCGGAAAATTTGAGGATTTCAGATTGATTCCGATGCCGACAATGACTGCTAAACCTTTTTCAGTTTCGACGGTTTCCGCCAAAATCCCGCAAATCTTTTTTCCATCAACGTGAATGTCGTTCACCCATTTGATGTCGCATTCGATTTTGAAAGCACTTTCGATCGCTTGATGAACCGCAACCGCAGTCATTAGAGTAATTAATGGCAAAAGACGAATTTCGATTTTCGGACGCAAAACTAAACTGAAATATAATCCGGCATCTTTTTCCGAAACCCAGGTTCGCCCGTGCCGTCCGCGTCCCGCGATTTGTTCGCGCGCAACGATGCACAAACCTTCTTCCGCGCCGCGTTTGGCTTGGTTGATGGCTTCGGTGTTGGTTGAATCAATCGAATCGTATCGAAGTAATGTAAAACGCATAAATTCAGGGAAAATGACCCATTTCCGAATAATTTCTCGTTTGAGAAGTTGGAGATGTTTTTTTGAGTTTAAATTTAAATGATTAATGAAACAACAATGAAACAAAAACTGTTCAAACTTTTAATGATGACAACAATAATTTTGACAGGATCAACTTTTATTCCGGCGCAGGATAAAACCGAATTTGTCAAAAAATTGGTTGGATTAACCGAATCTTCGCATCCGTCCATACTTGAAAAAATGATGACGGAAAATTCTGTTGATACCAAAAAATATGAAGCTGAAGAAAGGCGCGATTATGCCGGATTTGTTTCCGATGCGCTCAACCAAAATAATCAGTTAAACACTGAGCAAAAGGCGTTTGCCCGAAAGAATCTGGAAAAATTAGTTGATCGTGCGGCATTTGAAATTTTGGTGATCCAGGACAGAAATATCAACAGCATAAAATGGCTGGATGAAAGTCTAAACCAAAATTATTCGGCTAAATTTACTGTGACGGAATTGAACAGTTTGATAGAGTATTTCGGCAAAGATGAGGGGAAAAATACTTTGAATTACATTGCGACTTCGCCCGAAAGACAGAAAAGCGGTGAGCCGAATTATTCGCGGGAAGAATTTTTGGCATATAACGATTTTGTCATTAAAACTCCTTTAGGCGGCAAATTTTTCAAAATTTTCGTCACCGATGTTCAGGCAGATTTGACCGCAAAATTTCTGGCTGGAAACAAACAAATGCGAGCGGAAATGAATAAATTTTATGAAAATGTTTCCCTCAATCAACTTATCAACCAATTTGTAACCGAAAATTCCGAGCCGACCAAAACCGACAAGTCGAAAATGGTCAATGAGTTAGTCGAAACAGTCATTCGTCTGAATAATAAACGTCGAGGGGACTTTGATTCAAAACATGGAAAAAAGTTCGATGACACGGTTCTCAGAGCAAATAATGCCGAGATTTTTAATGAAGCCCTCAAAGAAAATAAAAGTTTGAACGCCGACCAAATGGCATTTGCCAAAGCAAATTACGATAAATTGCACGACATTTTAGAGGCAAAGAAAGACGCTCTTGCGAAAAAAATAATAACTGATGACGTTTGGGAGAAAGATGATTTAACTATGTTATTTACCAACTATTTAAGCATTGATGAAATAAAAAATATCTCTGCTTTTCTGCAAACCTCAGGCGGAACGGATTTAATGATGAATAAAAAAGGAAATCCCGAATCTGACAATTTTTCCGCCACAATCACGGGGAGCAGATTTTTGATGATTCTCAACAAAGAGGTGCTGAAACTTTTTAATTTAAAGATGAACGAGGCAATAGATAAATATACGGAGGCGACTTTCAAAATTACTGTGCCAACGGAAATTAACAAAATGATCAACGAATTTGTCGCATCTAATTACAAAAAATAGGAGATTCTGGAAATGAAAAAAATTGTATTTATTTTATCAATATTGGTTTTATTGGCGGCTACTGAAAAATCCTTTGCCTGTAGTTGTATGCTAAACACAAAACCGCTCAAAACTCAGGTCAAAGAGGCTTTTGATAGTTCAGGCGCAGTTTTTTCGGGCGAAGTTCTTGAAATTACTTCCAAAGACGAGTTTGCCGTAAATATCAAAATAAAAGTTGCAAAATCCTGGAAAGGAAATCTTTCCAAAGAAATAATTATGACCACTGCCAAAGACAGCTCAATGTGCGGTTACGGTTTTCAGGTTGGTCAAAAATATTTGGTCTATGCTTATGGAAAAATGGAGGGTTTATCAACCAACATTTGTTCCCGCACGACCGCAGCCGGTAATAATCCAGACATTAAATATTTGGATAAATTGAAAAAAGTAAAAAATAAAAAATCCTAAAAAAAGAATAAGGTGATCCAAGAAAATAAAAATTTGAAAAATAATTTCTGGATTTAAAATATTTTTTTTAATATGTTGACCCTAATTTCTGAATTTTCTCGTTTTTGTAAATGAAAGCAAAAATCTAAAAATTTTCAGGAGACTTTTTTTTATGAAAACAAGAATCAAAATAATCATTTTTTTATCACTTTTAGCCTTGACCGCGATGGGCTGCAGCGTCAGTTTTACTACTGCCAAAATTGACAGTTTAAATTTCGGCAAAAATGATAAAGCTAATCCTCCGACCACCAGTTTTAATGTCGGTGAACAAGTATTTGTCATCGCCAATGTAACGGGCGCAATGGGAAAAAACAAACTTAAGATCAAAATGACACCAACCGGCGGTTCGGCTGTCGAAAAAGATGTTGATTTTGAAGGCAGTAAACCAATTACTTATTCTTTTACCCCTTCTTCCCCGGTAGAAATTAAGTTTGATGTTTCTTTATTAGACGATTCAGGAAAAGAAGTTGATAAAAAATCAGGAACCATCACCGTCAAAGGTAGTGCACCTGCTCCAACTGATGCTAAAAAAGACGAAGATTCAGATCACAGTTCTGATGATAAATCTCACGATTAGTTAAAGGGAGTAGTTTAAACCGATTTATTGAGTCCGTGGTCGAAAGACTTCGGACTTTTTATTTTTTTAGCTACAATTATTTTCAATGAAAACCGAAACAATAACTTTGCAGCCCGTTCCAAATTTTTCGCCCGAAATCGGTTTATTTTTGGCAAGTCTCTACAAAATTCGTGAAGCGTGGAAAGTAGCTGTCAAAGATTTATCAAAAACTGAACTAGCCGCCAAAATTTTACCCGATGTGCAGCCGATCGGCACGATAATTATTCACATTGCCGAAGTCGAATATTTTTGGATACAGCAAATTGTCGAAGGTAAAGAATTGACCGCAGAAATCGTCAATCTTTTGCATCACGATCTATGGTTCAGGGATTTTGCGGCAGAAGATTTGGATATTGATTATTGCCTCGAAGTGGTTGAAAAAATTCACCAAATGACGCTCGAAACATTGGCAAAATTTACCGATGCAGACCTCAAAAGAACTTTTGTTCGGATGCTCCAAGACCGCGAAACCCATTATTCTCTACGCTGGATTTTCGTGCATTTGCTCGAACACGACGCAGAGCATAAAGGGCAAATATTGATGATTAAGAGGTTGTTGAGAAAGAATTAAATTAAATTAACTTTCACAGGCAACAGAATAAATTTGCACGACTTTTAACTGACCATTTATTTTAGCAATTCGCAGGCACATTAAAAGTTCGTGGACAGCAAAAATCGGTGTCTTTTCGGGCAAACCAAAGCACGAATCTTTTTCACAGAAATCCGCTGGATAGTATTTGAAATTTTCCTTTTTTAACTTTTGAAAGTTGGGGGAATTTATTATCGGGTGATGAGCTAAATACAATCGCATTTCATCGGATATGGCGGACATTTCTTTAATAAATTCTTGTATTTCGTTATGATCTTTAGGTTCTTCTCCATCTTCTAAAATGATATTTTTCAGCCACTTACTTTTCTTTATTTTGCTAAGAATCTTTAAAGGCAGGAATTTCAAATATAGGTTGTCACTATCAGAGTCCTTATGTTTTTCTTTGTCAAAATTCCTAACAATGGTGATTGTAAGGAGATTAACGAAGTTATGAAAGATAGTATTAGTTTTATAAAGTTCTTCTTGAGAATAATTTTTAATCTTATCGTTTAGTAACATACAATCTCCAGAATTTGCGAAACGATTCGTAAAATCCTTATCAAAAAAACTACTTGAAATTTTTTTTAGGTCTTGTGTTTTGATAAAACTTTCCAAAAAAGCATCAGCAAACTTTGTTACTTCCATCTCATCTTGCCTATCTTTTTTGCTATCTTTTGGCGTGGATTTTGGAGTTTGTCCAAAGTTTTGAACACAATAAAAGATAAGAAAAATAAAAAACAAAAGAATCCAAGATTGATATTTTTTCATAGAAATTTAGTCTTACAGAAATATCTATTCAATTAATCAGTTGGCGGAAATATTTGAACAACCTTAAATTTGCCGTTGAATTCGCCGATTAAAAAGACAAAAGGAAAAGTGTCGTAATAATACATTTTGGTTTTATCTGGTATTCCACCGCAAAATTTTTCTGTTTTGGAACAACTGACACCGTAATCGAGCTTAAAAAGTTTATTTTTGTTCTTTAATAAACTTCGTGTGTATTTTTGCTTGATTTCCAGACTGATAGATTGTCGTAATTCTTGTAAAACACTGCGAAAATCTTGAACTGCATCCCGAAAATCTGCAATATTTTTGATTTTAGAAAAATTCTCTTTTAACAAAAAAGTTTCCGCCTTTGGATATTTCTTAAATAAACCCAACATTGATTTAGAAAGAAAAAAGTTATCATCGGATTCGTTTTCGGCATTTTTATACATTTTCTCCAAATCAAAATTAGCTTCTTTAAGTTTTTCCAAAAATGTAATTTGCATTAAATCCAACAACATAAAATAGTTTTGAAACTTTTCGTCGTTGGTTAAATCTTTGTCATAATCTTCAATAAAAAAAGTAAGATTATTTCGGTTTTTGTAATCATCAACAAAAAAAGTAGGTGAAACCTTAGTCAAATCGAAAGCCTTGTAATAGTTTTTGAGAAAAGAATCCACAAAAAAGACAACTTGTTTTTCTTTCGCTTTGCTGACCTTGATGTCGGAATTTTGGGCATTGATGGTCAGAATTAAAAATAAAACTAAAAGAATATTTGCAGTTAAAAAGGTTATTCGTTTCATATTTACTAAAAAAAACAGGAAAACTAAGCAAACAAACAGGGTTAATCCATTCTTAAATAAATTTTCATTATTTTGTAACTACCATCTTTTTCAATAATTTCGAGACAAAATGGAAACAAATCGTGGTGATAAATAATTGTTTTTTCGGGCAGTCCCCCACAATTTTCTTTATCACAAACACGAGCGTTAAAATAATCACATTCTTTTCTACCTTCGGCAACTTTTATTTGGTAACTTTTGTGCCATTGCAGAGGTTGCGATTCGATATGAGTTTTTAAGGCTTCATTAATTTTGTGCAAATCGGAAACTAATTGTCTTACTTTGGCAGCGTCTTTCAGGTCTTTTTCAAAATCTTCCGACTTATCATCGTTGTCTTCGATAAGTGCTTTGAAGTAAGGATTACTTTTGGCAATCTCAATAATATTCGGCGGAAGGATTTTCTTCATTATGTTGTCGGTCTTTTCATCTGAAAACGAGTCGAAATTGTAACCGTTTCCATACATTGACATCAGACCCAAATACATTAGATTGAACATTTCTGAGCTGGATTGATAGCGTTCGGTTTGGGTAAATTGCGTAGGAAAATCATCAGAGGAAAAAATAAAAGACATAAAATTTTGCTTGAAATCAGCCGTAAAATAATTTTCTGTAATTAAACGAATGTCTTTTTTTTCATCCATTTGGCTGGCAAAATCAATGACAAATTTGCGGATTTCAATTTCTTTTTGTTTTTCTTCGGCGGTTTGAGCCTTTTTGGTTTCGGTTGTTTGGGCAACCCCTGAGACAAAGGACAAAAAGGAGAATAAAATTAAGGCGATAATCAATGTAAATTGTTTCATATTTCTAAACCTTCCAAATTCAGAAATATGATTGCATTGTTTTAATTGCTCTATTTTTCAAATGTGACACTTTTTAAACTGTCACATTCAAACGAATTGATTTGAGACCTTGGACTTGAGAACTGAGACTTTCTTTAAGCCGAATTTCTTCCCGCATTAATAATTCCAAATGAGCAGCGCATCGCAAGTTTTTCATAAGTTGCAACTTTCCCTATATCTTTTGTTGTTGCTTCGATTTGGTTAATTTGGCGAATGGCGTATTGCTGAATTGTCGTCAGCGGAAAGACAATTCGTTCACGGGTTTGGACAGATTGTTGTTCGACCGGATAATCAGACATTAAATCTTCTTTGCCGGAAAGTGCAAAGATATATTTTTTGGTTAATTCGTATTCGTTATGGATTTTGCGCCAGATTTCGCCGAAAGTTTCGTCATTTTCGAGCCACGCCGTAAGGGGGAAAAAAGATTTTTGCATCGCCATTTCGCAGTTATCAATTAGGGCTTTGAAAAATCCGTTGGTTTGATACATCGTTTTGACTCCGGCAAAATTTCCGGCTTCGTCCATCTTTTTCAATGCTGTTCCGACACCGTAAAATCCCGGCACATTTTGTTTTAGCTGACTCCACGCGCCGACAAAAGGAATAGCCCGCAAATCCTTTAAGGTCAATTTGTTAGAGCCACCGCGTTTAACGGGACGCGAGCCGATATTGGTTTGCGAGTAAAACCGGAGCGGACTGACTTCCGAAAGATATTCCAAAAATTGCGGATGATTTTTCAGACTCTCATATTCGGCAAAACTTGCATCGGCGATTGATTGCATCAATTTCTCTTCATTTTCGTCAAAAGTTTCGGCTTTGGCAGAAAAAAGATGATTGAAAATTCCGGCATTGAGCAGTTGTTCAAGATTGAATTGGGCTGCGTCAATCGTTCCAAAATTTGAGCTAACTGTTTGACCTTGAACGGTTAATTGGATCGCATCGTTGGCAATATTTTTGCCCATCGAAGAAAAGAATTTGTGAGTTTTTCCGCCTCCGCGTGCGGGCGGACCGCCGCGCCCGTCAAAGAAAATGACGTTCACGCCAAATTCACGCGAAAGGGCGGTCAGTTCGTCTTTAGCTTTGTAAATACTCCAGTTTGCCATCAAATATCCACCGTCTTTTGTCCCGTCGCTAAAACCGAGCATAATCGTTTGATTGTCTCCGCGCTTTTGCAAATGTTGGCGATAAACGGGATTTTCGTAAAGCTCGCGCATAATTCCGGCGGCGTGTTTGAGGTCGGCAATTGTTTCAAAAAGCGGGACAATATCAATTTTCAAATCCTCTTTTTTCCAGCCACCAAGCAAGAAAAGCCCAAAAACTTCAATCGCATTCAACGCGCTTTGGCATTGAGAAATGATGTAACGTTCACAAGCCTTTTCGCCGTTTTCCGCTTGAATTTTCTTGATTGCTTCAATTGTTTTGAGCGTGTCAATTGCCAGCTCATCTTTCAAAGAATAAGCCGAAACAGGTTTAGAAACATTCAAAAGTGCTTCGATTTTCTTCTCATCCGAAAGCATTGAATAGTTTAACGGCAAACTATCCGAAATATCGGCAATATGATCCAACATATTGCTGTGTTGCGTTGATTCCTGCCGAATATCGAGCGAGGCAAAATACAAGCCGAAAATCTCGACTTTATCAATCAAATCTTCGACCAAATGAACAAAAAGCCCGTTGTGATTGTGAATCAGAGTTTCGTGAATTTGCGTCAGTAAGCCCAGTATCTCATTTTGTGTCAAGGAATTATCGGCTTTGGAAAGCAAAATGTTTTGATATAATCGCGCTTCCAGATTCGCCAAAACGCTTTCGACACCGACAAAGGTTAAACGGCGTTTCAGCTTGCGAACGTCCTGATAATAGCATTTCAAAATCGAACTTCGCAGAGCGTTAGCGACTTTGAGCGTTGTTTCAACCGTCACAAACGGATTTCCGTCACGATCTCCGCCCGACCAAAAGCCCATTTTTATCAAATGCGAAGTGTTAATTTGTTCATTTGGAAAGGTTTTACGGATTTCCGAAACGATGTTTCCAATCGAATGGTAAAAGACGTTTTCGAGATACCAGATCAGACTGACCGCCTCGTCAAACGGTGTCGGTTTCTGTTTTTTGAAAAAAGGAGTCCGCCCAAGCTGCTGCAACAGCGTGTTGATGTTCGGGACTTCATTTTTTTCAATCGCATCGGCTAAATCATTGATGATTCCCAAAACAGAGCCCGGATAAAATTGAGTCGGATGCGCGGTCAAAACCGGACGAACGCTGAATTTATGCAGAGTCTCGACAAATTCTTTCGTTTTGTTATTTTGTAAAACGGCGGAAGTGATTTGTTTAAGCGTTCCCGCGCCCTGCATATCATTCATTTCCTGAAAGGCTGCGTCCTCAAGTGCATCAAACAGAACGATTTGGCGTTCGGCGTATTGGACAAAGCGGAACAATAGATCAAGTTTTCCATTTTCATCTTCAATCGAAGTGTTGTTTTGAAAAAAATCGTCAATGATTTGTGCTGGGCTGAGATTTTTGGCAAAACCTTCTTCGCAATTACTCAAAAAAAGCGAGAGTAAAATCCCTGTTTTATCAATTCCATAAAAGGGAAGCGAAAGAAAAAGGCTGTTATAAAGCTGAAATTTGATTCCTACCGTGTCCTGAAATTTCTGCAAAGCATTTGAAAACGTCTGATTCATATAACGGATTCTAATACAGACTAACTATTACGCAAATTTTTTTCCTGATGAAATTTTTTGTTGACAGATATAAATAATTATAATAGCCTCAAAAAGAGGTAGTTAATACCTATGCAAAATCAAGTCGTCACAATTATTAGCATTATTATCGTCAATCTGACGAAAAGATGACACTTGAGTTAAAACGGATTGCTAAAGTCGTCATCTTAAACAGGATGGCGATTTTTTTTTGCAAAAAAACAATTTCTCGTGTTGAAATAAAAGTTATGAAATGTTACGATACATAACTTTCATTTATAATTATAATGAAAAAATGAGTAAAAAATGGAAGTTCAAAATATGAAAACCGCTACCGAAACCTATTCCAAACCCATTGCTTTTGAAAGTCAAAATATTCAGCCGCAAGTAGCACCTCGCGGAGCAGAAGTGCTGGTGCGGGCGTTGATCAAAAACGGAGTTGATACGATTTTCGGTCTTCCGGGCGGCGCAGTTTTGCATATTTACGATGAAATTTGGCGTTATCGTGATCAGGTTACACATTATTTGGTGCGGCACGAACAAGGGGCAGTTCACGCGGCGGAAGGTTACGCGAAGGCGACCGGAAAAGTCGGCGTGGCTCTCGTCACATCAGGTCCCGGCGCGACCAATGCAGTAACGGGAATTGCCGATGCTTTTTTGGATTCCGTTCCGCTGGTAGTGATTACCGGACAAGTTCCATCTCCTTTGATTGGAACAGATGCGTTTCAAGAAGTTGATACTTTCGGGATCACTTTGCCGGTCGTCAAACACAGCTATTTGGTCAAAGATGTCAATTATTTAGAAGCAATCGTTGACGAAGCGTTTCACTTGGCGCAATCGGGAAAACCGGGTCCGGTCGTGATTGATGTTCCAAAAGATATTACCGCGCATCTTTGCGAAAATCCGAAAAAATTGCACGAAGATTTTCTCTTTGAGGAAAAAGAAAAAAATCTTGACGAATCTACCATCGAAAAGATTTGCGAAAAGTTTTTAAGTGCCAAACAGCCTATCTTTTATATTGGCGGCGGCGTTGTGACCGCCGATGCTTCGGCAGAAATGTTACAGCTTGCTGAAAAATTGCAAATACCTGTTACGCCAACTCTTATGGGCTTAGGCGGATTTCCTTCGGCGCACGATTTGTGCCTCGGAATGCTTGGAATGCACGGAACTTACGCGTCAAATATGGCGGTCGCCGAAAGCGATTTGCTGATTGCGATTGGTGTTCGTTTTGATGATCGAGTGACGGGAAAATTAGCCACATTTGCGCCGAATGCGGAAGTCATTCACATTGACATTGCCGCTTCAAACATCGGAAAAATCCGTAAACCGCAAATTCCGCTGCAAGCCGATGCCAAAACTGCTTTGCTGGCAATTCTCAAAAAATTGGAAACCTACGAATTTGATTCAATGACGGCAAAACGCGGCGAATGGTGGCATCGAATCAATAATTGGCGAAATTCCGTTCCGCTTTCGTGCGAATATTCGGAAAACGAAATCAAGCCGCAGCAGGTTATCGAAGAATTGCACCGCGTCACCAACGGAGATGCAATCGTTGTTACGGATGTCGGACAACATCAAATGTGGGCGGCACAATTTTACCCCCTCAAACGCTCGCGCCAATGGTTGACCAGCGGCGGACTTGGCACAATGGGCTTTGGTTTACCAGCGGCAATGGGCGCGGCTTTAGGTTGTCCGAAAGATTTGGTTGTGGCAGTTGTCGGTGACGGCGGTTTCCAAATGACAAATCAAGAAATTATCACCGCGATTCAATACAAAATCCCGCTCAAAGTCATCATTATGAACAACGGCTATCTCGGAATGGTGCGCCAATGGCAGGAAATGTTTTATGACCGCGCCTACTCCGAAGTTGACCTTTCGATTTCGCCCGATTTTGTCAAATTAGCGGAAGCCTACGGCGCACTCGGATTACGCGCTACCAAACCGGGCGAATTACGCGAAGTTTTAGAAGCCGGATTAAACAACGACAAAGTTGCCATCATTGATGTCGTTGTAAGCAAAGAAGAAAACGTTTTTCCAATCGTTCCGGCGGGCGGAAATTCAAGGGATATGATTTTGAAGTAGTGGACAGTGGACAGTGAGCAGTGGGCAGACATTTCTTTCCACCGACCACCGACCACCGACCACCGACTACTGAAATGAGACATACAATTTCAATTTTATTAGCAAACGAAGCAGGGGAATTATCGCGGGTGGTCGGACTTTTTTCGGCACGCGGTTACAATATCGAAACGATTTCGGTTGGAAAAACGATTTTGCCGAATTTTTCGCGCTGCACGATTGTCACCGAAGGCGATGAAAAAACAGTTGACCAAATTATCAAGCAATGTTCGCGGCTTGCTCGTGTGCGTGAGGTCAAAGCGGTGACGACTTTACCGCATATTGAACGTGAAATGGGGTTGGTTGATGTCAACGCCAAAACTCCAACTGAACGGCAGGATATTTTGAATATAGTGGATATTTTTCGCGCCAAAGTCGTGGATATGTCGCACGATAAAATGATTTTGGAAATTTCGGGCAACAAAGACAAGGTTGATACAATGATCGAACTTTTAAAACCTTTCGGCGTGAATGAAACCGCACGAACGGGTTGTGTCGCCATCAATCGTCTGTCGCCTTTTGAACCGATTGAAAATAATCGGGATTGATTCATCCACGAAGTTTCACGAAGTTCACACGAAGGTTTTTATTTTGAATATAAGATTCTAAGAGTTAAGAACAGCCAAAAATACTAAAGATTTTTGGTGAAAAAAATATCTTCGTGTTTCCTTCGTGAAACTTCGTGGATAAAAAAAATGGAGAAAAAATGCAAGTATTTTACGAGAAAGATGCAAATTTGAATTTGTTAAAAGATAAACGGATTGCCGTAATTGGCTATGGTTCGCAGGGACACGCCCACAGCAATAATTTGAAAGATTCGGGCTTTGATGTCGTCGTTGGATTGCCCGAAGGCAGTAAGTCACGCGCCAAAGCCGAAGCCGCCGGATTAGAAGTTCTTTACACACGCGATGCGGTTGATTGGGCTGATTTGGTAATGGTTTTAGTGCCGGATGAACTCGCCCCAACTGTTTATAAAAATGAAATCGAACCAGCCTTAAAACCCGGAAAATATTTGCTTTTCGCACACGGATTCGGCGTTCATTTCGGCAAAATCGTTCCGCCGAAAGACGTTAATGTTTTTCTCGTAGCTCCAAAAGGACCGGGACATCTCGTCCGCAGCGAATACAATCGTGGTCGCGGCGTTCCGTGTTTACTCGCTGTTTATCAAGATATTACAGGCGATTCCCGCGAAATCGGAATGGCTTACGCTTCGGCAATCGGCGGCGGCAAAGCTGGCATTATCGAAACCACTTTCAAAGAAGAAACGGAAACCGATCTTTTTGGCGAACAGGCGGTTCTTTGCGGCGGCTTAACTGCTCTGATCAAAGCTGGTTATGAAACTTTGACCGAAGCCGGTTACGCACCCGAAATGGCTTATTTTGAATGTCTCCACGAAATGAAATTGATCGTTGATTTACTCTACGAAGGTGGCATTTCCAATATGCGTTACTCGGTTTCAAACACCGCTGAATACGGCGATTTAACTCGCGGAAGCCGTGTTGTGACCGAAGAAACCAAAAAAGAAATGAAGAAAATTCTGGCAGAAATTCAAAGCGGACAATTTGCCGATGAATGGATGGCAGAATGCGACAACGGCAAAGAAAATTTCAAACGGATGGAAGCCGAAGGCGAAGCGCACAGCATCGAAAAAGTCGGCGAAGAATTGCGCGGAATGATGCCTTGGCTGCAAGAAAAAACTTTGGTTAACAAACAAGCAAATTAGTGTATAATTTTGGAAGGTTAATCTGCTCGACAGAATCCTTCCAAAATAAACACCACAATTTGATCAAACCAATATGAAATTTTACGACTGGGATAACGAACACACAACCCGAAGTGTAGCAAATGGATATGACAGGGGCGTAGCAGTTGGCGAAAAGCTGATGATGGCGCACGTAGAACTCGAAGAAGATACGATCACTACTTCTCATTCGCACGATTACGAGGAAATAATTTATGTCGTTTACGGCAAATGGCAAGTAACCGTGGGTGAGGATGTGTTTGTGATTGAAGCCAATCAAAGTTTAGTTGTTCCGCCGAATATAGAACATTCAGCGGTTGCTCTGGAAAAAACTCTGGCTGTTGTTGCAACCAATTATCGCCCCGAATGGCGCGAAAACTCGGATTTTTGGCTGCATTACAACGAAGAAAAACATCTTTGGGCTGTTTAGTTTAGGAGAATTAAATTCACAGGGATTGAGGGGATGAAAAGGATATTTTGCTTATCCCTTTTATCTCCTTTATCCCTGTGAAACATTTTGAAATGAAATTTAATCGTAGAAGTTGCATTATTACACAGGGCGTTGAGCGTTCGCCAAATCGGGCGATGCTCCGCGCTGTAGGTTTTTCGGACGAAGATTTTGTCAAACCGATTATCGGTGTGGCGAATGGTTACAGCACGATCACGCCTTGTAATTCGGGCATTCAGCCATTAGCAGAACGGGCTATTTCTGCTTTGCGGGAAAGCGGAGCAATGCCGCAAGTCTTTGGGACAATTACAATTAGCGACGGGATTTCGATGGGAACAGAAGGAATGAAATATTCGCTTGTTTCCCGCGAAGTGATCGCAGATTCGATTGAAACCGTCTGCAACGGGCAAAGTTTGGACGGAGTTTTGGCAATCGGCGGCTGCGACAAAAATATGCCCGGAGCGATGATCGCGCTGGCTCGGCTCGATATTCCTTCGATTTTTGTTTACGGCGGAACAATCAAAGCAGGGCATTTGGATGGCGAAGATTTGACCGTTGTTTCCTCATTTGAAGCGGTTGGGCAACACGCCGCCGGAAAAATTGATGATAAGCGTCTGACTGAGGTTGAAAAACACGCTTGTCCGGGTGCAGGTTCGTGCGGTGGAATGTATACCGCCAACACGATGTCCTCGGCAATCGAAGCGATGGGATTAAGTTTGCCCTATTCTTCGACAATGGCGGCGGAAGATGCCGAAAAAGCCGACAGCACGGCGGAATCTGCACGGGTTTTAGCCGAAGCCGTCAAAAATAATCTGACTACCCGTAAAATACTGACTCGCAAGGCTTTTGAAAATGCAATTGCTGTCATTATGGCTGTTGGCGGCTCGACCAATGCTGTTTTGCATCTTTTGGCGATTGCCCACGCCGCAAAAGTGGATTTGAAACTCGAAGATTTTGAAGAAATCCGCGCTAAAGTTCCTGTTTTCTGCGATTTGAAACCGTCCGGCAAATACGTGGCAACCGATTTACATAAAGCAGGCGGAATTCCTTTGGTAATGAAAATGCTGCTCAAAGTGGGATTATTACATGGCGATTGTATTACGATTACTGGAAAAACGATTGCCGAAAATCTCGAAAATGTTCCTGATGAACCCTCTGCAAATCAAGACGTAATTTTACCGTTTGACCAACCGCTTTATGCCCAAGGTCACTTGGCAATTCTAAAAGGGAATTTAGCCGAAGAAGGTGCAGTTGCCAAAATTACAGGTGTCAAAAATCCTTCGATTACAGGTCCGGCGCGGGTTTTCGATTCCGAAGAAGAATGCCTGAAAGCTATTCTTTCTAAGAAGATACAGGCTGGTGATGTGATTGTCGTGCGTTACGAAGGACCAAAAGGCGGACCCGGTATGCGTGAGATGCTCGCCCCGACGTCGGCAATTATCGGAGCAGGCTTAGGCGATTCGGTGGGATTGATTACGGACGGCAGATTTTCCGGTGGAACTTACGGAATGGTCGTCGGACACGTTGCGCCAGAAGCCTTTGTGGGCGGAAATATTGCGTTGGTTGAAGAAGGGGATTCGATCACAATTGACGCGCCATCACGAACTTTGCAATTAAATATTTCCGACAAAGAATTGGCAATGCGAAAAAGACTTTGGAAAGCACCGAAGCCGAACTACGAAAGCGGAGTTTTATCAAAATATGCAAAGTTAGTTTCTTCGGCTAGATTCGGGGCTGTTACGGATTAGTTTCTCTGAAAATTATTAATGTCCGGCGAATCGCGTTCCGATGAGTCCAACAGCTAATTCTGCCCAAATCACGAATAAGCCCAGTAAAATAGCGGCACAAACCGCGACTCTGTAAGTGAATTTTTGGACGATTCTTAGTGCTAATTCCAACAATAAACCTGTTCCAAACAGTAAAACGCCAGCAACCAGAAAATCAAACTTTGTCCAATTCACTTCGGTTGTAAACTGCATCGCAATTAATGGAATTAGTAAAATAAGTCCGGCTGTTAGCCAAATTCCAATAAGTCTCAAGTTTTTCATATTAATAAATAATTCCTGTGTCTGATAAATTCTTTGGGCAAAGTGTTTTTGCCCTAAATTAATTGAAAGTTTGACACCAAGTAATTATGTTTGTCAAGTGCTTTATAATATAAAGTGCAATTTTATGACCTTACAATGCAGGAATGTATTGAAATTTTGTAAACTGATCATGTTTTCATTTTGAATTCAAAATATGTCAGATTATCAAATAATTCGTTGGGAAAATTCGGAAAAGCCCGATTCTGCCAAGCTTCGTCAACAAATGAAGCAAGAGGGTTACAGTGTGTTTCAATGGAGCGACAGCATAGGTGCGATTTATTCAGAACATTTTCACGGCAACGACCAATCGCATTGGATAATTTCGGGTAGTCTGGAATTGACCATTAAAGAGGTGGGAACTTTTATTCTCAATGCCGGAGACAGAGATTTTATGCCTGCCAAAACCTATCATTCTGCAAGAGTTGTGAGCGATGAGCCTGTCGTTTATTTGATTGGGGAGAAAATTAGTTAAACAGAAATTTTCCAAAAAAACTGTTTTCTATTAAAGCGAACTGCGTTATTTTATTGTTACGAGGTTAATTTATGGGAATTGGTAATATTCAGCGTTGGACGGGGTTTGTTGGTCCCAGTCCTTCGATGTTGCGTTTACAATTGGAAAGAGAAGGTTTTGCAGTTTCACAATGGATTGACAGGTTGGGGATGGTTTACGGTTGGCACACCCACAACGAAGATCAGGTTCATTACATAATTAGCGGTGAATTAGAAGTAACCGTTGATATTGCCGGAATTTATCACACCTACATTTTGAAAGCGGGCGACAGGGATTTGGTCGAGGCTAAGGTTTTTCACAAAACGCGGGTTATTGGAAATGGCGATCTGACATATTTGGTCGGTGCGAAACGGAAAGTTGAGGAACCGAAAGTTGAAGAAATTGCGCCTAAACCCAAGAAAACCAGAGCGGCAAAATCAACAACGCCGAAAACAAAGACTACAAAAGCAAAAGCCACAAAAACGACAACGACAAAAGTTAGAAAAAAGAAATAATTTTATGGAATTGGGAGATTCATTGGGTTTAGGGAAAAAAATACTCAAACTGTTACTAATCCTTTCTAATTTTGTAATTGTAAGTTGTGAAAATCAAGAAAATACAAAAAAAACTCCCCAATCCCATGAAAATAAACAGATTAGCCAAAATCAAAGTTTTTCATTTGAGACTCTTTCAAAAGAACGAAAAGCAGAATTAGATAAAATCTTTTCTTCAAAAACACGAGAAATTTTTCAAAAAGCGGAACTAATTGTTTTGCGACCAAGAATTTTGGAGAAAGGCAGCAAAAAAGCGATTTTAACCAATCAGCCGGAAAGAAAAGAGATATTGGATTTGGCTTATCAAGAGGCAAAAATTATATCGCTAATTGATTGCAAGCCTGTATATCAATATGTTTTAGAGGCTGAGTATGATGGAAAAACTGCTTTGATAAAATTTGATTTTTTCTGTGGTTTGTTAGCCTCTGATAAGGAGGCTAACATTGATAAGAAAGAGTTCGAGAAAATTGTTACTGAAATTATCGAAAAATATGGGGTTGATGTGCAATAATTTCAATTATGAAACCAAAAACATTAGGTGAATTACGAACAAGCGGGTATCAATCGCGTTCCGTCAAAGACGAAATGCGGACTAATTTAATCAAAAAACTGAGGAACGGAGAAAAACTTTTTCGTGGAATTGTCGGCTATGACGAAACCGTAATTCCGCAACTTATTAACGCAGTTTTATCCAAACATAATATCATTTTACTTGGCACGCGCGGACAAGCTAAAAGCCGTATTATCAGGCAACTAACCGAACTTTTGGACGAAGAAATTCCCATCATTGTCGGTTCGGAAATCAACGATAATCCTTTTCATCCGCTTTCTGCTTACGGCAAACAACAGGTCGAAGTTCACGGCGACGAAACCAAAATTGATTGGGTCAATCGTGAATTTCGTTTTGTCGAAAAACTTGCTACGCCGGATGTGACGATTGCCGACATTATCGGTGATGTTGACCCGATCAAGGCGGCAAAAGGCGGACATCTTTTGTCGGACGAATTGACGATTCATTTCGGCTTGCTCCCGCGTGCCAATCGCGGAATTTTTGCCATCAACGAATTGCCCGATTTGGCAGGAAAAATTCAGGTAGGATTGTTCAACATTATGCAAGAGGGCGATGTTCAGATTAAAGGTTATCCGGTTCGTTTGCCGCTGGATGTTTTGCTCGTTTTTTCGGCAAATCCTGAAGATTACACGGCTCGTGGAAAAATCATTACGCCTTTGAAAGACCGTATCGGCTCGGAAATTTCGACGCATTATCCAAAAGAAATTGGGCTTGGCGTAGAAATTACCAAACAGGAAGCGTGGACAATCCGCGATAATTTTGACGGATTTACGGTTGAAATTCCAGAATTTATTGCTGAAACGGTAGAACAAATCGCCTTTGAAGCGCGTGACGACCAAAGAATTGATAAACGGAGCGGAGTTTCGCAAAGATTTCCGATAACTGTCACGGAAGCAATGGTTTCAAATGCCGAAAGACGCACTTTGATAACCAACGAAGAAGAAATTGTTCCCCGAATTTCCGATATTTACTCCTCTTTACCCGCGATGACGGGCAAAATGGAGCTCGAATACGAAGGCGAACAAATCGGTGCCAACAAATTAGCACGCGATTTAATTAAAAAGGCTTGCGGCGTGATTTTTGAAGGCTTCTTTTTAGGAATTGATTTTGCGCCGACAATTCGCTGGTTTGACGAAGGCAACAAACTCTTGCTTTCCGATACGGCTTCGGCTGATGAGTGTGTGATGCTTTTGGAAACTATTCCCGAATTGATTGAATCAACCCTCGTTCCGCTTGAATTTACGCGAAAGGATAGAGCTAAACTCGTATCTGCTTGTGAATTTGTGTTAGAAGGTTTGTATGCCCAAAACAAAATTTCGCGTAACGAAGAAGGCGGTTATGAGGCGGTTACAAAAACCAAACGTGACCGTCGCGGATTGATCTATGATGATCTAACTGATTTGGATAGCTACAACTAAAAGAAAATTATCCGCGAAACTTTACTAAGTAATCACGAAGGTTTTTCAAGTTAAAACAATTGGTTAGACAAGAAAAATTAGTTCTTACTTAGCTTCGTGAAATCCTCGTGTTGCTTCGCGGATAAAACTTTAACGATAATTTCTTCTAGGTTTTAGAACGTAAGTGTAAAGTGCACCGGCACCCGCACCGATTATTGCACCTTTCAACATACTTGTTCTGCGACCGCCTAAAATTCCACCAAGTAACGCACCGCCACCGGTTGCCAGTGCAATATTTCGGACATTACGATTTTGGAAAAATCTCTTGACCCGATTACCTCTTCGTGGCGCAGAGTAACTATTGCCATTAAAATAGTTACGGCTGGTGTAGCTTCGGCTGCGAACCCTACAAGTTTGAGCACTTGCTTCTAACGGCACCGTCACCGCAAAAACAAATAACATCATTAACCCAATTAAAAATTTTTTCATTTTTTTTCACTCCTTGATTTAAAGATTTTTCAGGGGAGAGCGAAATATGCTAACTTTGGGGAAGAGCTTATTTTTACGAGAGACACTTTTAACATAACTAATATGAGATTGTGATGGCAAGTCTATCGGTGAGGTTGCAATGAAATTTATCCGCTATTCCAAGTTCAAAGGTTTTGATGTTTTCGGCTTAAATCTGGGCGATTTGATGCAATCGCTTTCGGAAATGATGTTGGATTCGGGGTTTAACGATGATTATTGGTGGACTCGTCAGCGTAATCAAGTGGATGATTCTTTAGATGCATTGCGTCAGGCTATTTTGAAAGCCTTACTCGAACAGGAAATTTTGCATCCGCAAGATGTCCAAAAAATGCTGGCGGATAATGACGGAAAATTCAAAGGCTCACTGCTCGAAGAATTGATAAATAAACTAATTGAACGTTTGGTTGACGAAGGCTATTTGGATTTGAAAGAAGTTGAGCAACAACAACAGCAAATGCAAAACGGCGGCGGACAGGGGGAAATCGGAGAGCCTCTGCCGCGCAATATCAAGTTCAATTTAACCGAAAAAGGTCTGGATTTTCTAGGCTACAAACAACTGCAAAACCTTTTGGGGAGTATGGGAAAATCTTCCATCGGCAGACATGACACTCAATATTTAGCCACCGGGATCGAAGCGGCTTTAAGCTCAAAACAATACGAATTCGGCGATACGATAAATTTGGACGTTAATGCAACACTTCTTTCGGCAATTACCCGTGAAGGTTTAAAAGTTCCGCTAAACCTTGAATATAGAGATCTTTACGTTCATCAGCAGGATTATCAATCTTCGTGTGCGACGGTAGTGATGTTGGACTGTTCGCATTCGATGATTTTATACGGCGAAGACCGTTTTACTCCCGCCAAAAAGGTTGCGCTCGCGCTCGCGCATCTCATCCGCACCCAATACGCGGGAGATTCTTTGAAAATCGTTCTTTTTCACGATGGCGCGGAGGAATTACCGTTAGCAAAATTAGCAACAACGCAAGTCGGACCCTATCACACGAACACCGCAGAAGGCTTAAAGCTAGCGAGAAGAATTTTGACAGCCCAACGCAAGGATATGAAACAAATCGTGATGGTCACGGACGGAAAACCGACGGCGGCATTTATTGATTCGGGCAATCCCGCTTATTTGAATTATCGCCGTTATTCTCAGGTGCAAAACGATAAACGATTGCTCTACAAAAACTCAATGGGCAATGATCCGTTTGTGATGGCGGAAACTTTCAAAGAAGTTCAAGCCTGCCGCAAAAGCGGAATTATGATTAATACTTTTATGTTGGCGAGCGATTATTATTTGGTCGATTTCGTCAAAAAAATGACCGCAATGACCAACGGCAAAGCCTATTTTGCCAATCCTAATAATTTGAGCCAATTTGTTTTAATGGATTTTTTGAAACGGAGAACCAGTCGGGTGAAATAAATATGAAAAAACTGATTTTGATTTTAAATTTTATAGTTTTTACCTTTTCAATTTCGGCTCAAACACCGGATTTGGTCTTAGAAAAAGGAGTCAAACCGCACAAAGAAATTGACGCAATTTACACCGCTTTTACCAAAGGTTACCGAGAATTAAATGTTGATTTGGTCGCAAATCTTTACACTGAGGATGCAAATTATTTAGCTTCGGGAAGTCAAATGACTGATGGACGCGGAAAAATTTACGACAATTTCAAAGACTTTTTCGATTACGTTAAAAAAGGCGGCAACACAATGGAAATAAAATTTCGAATTCTCAGCCGCGAAGTTGATAAAAATCTTGGCTATGATGTCGGAATTTACACACTCAACTCTTTCAAGGATGGGAAACAAGTTCAAACCGGACAAGGAAAATTCTTTGTGGTAACTAAGAAAATCGGGAATAAATGGTATTTCAGATACGATAGTTACAGCAACTTGAAACCGGAAAATCAATAGTTAAAATCTATCAATCACCGTCACGCCTGTTCCGCTGAAACTGTTCATATTTACTAATTCATTAATTGATTCTTCTAACGAAATTGTTTTGCCGATCAATTTTTCAGGCTGCAATTTTCCTTGTTTTATCATTTCCAGCATTTCGGGATATTTATGGGCTTGCATTCCGTGACTGCCGTAGATTTCCAATTCATTTGACATTAACAAACCCATCGGAATTGGAGTATTGCGGAATTCAGGTTCCATAATTCCGACTTGAATGTGTTTTCCGCGTTTTCGTAAATTAGCGACTGAATTAAAACAGGTTATCGGACTTCCGAGCGCATCAAGCGAAACGTGTGCACCCCCTTTAGTAATTTCTTTAACTGCTTCGATTACGTTCTCATCCTTTTTGGAATTAACCACTGCAACCGCACCGATTGATTTGGCAAAATCCAATTTTTCATCGGAAATATCAATCGCTACAACATTTGCTCCAAGCGCATTAGCGATCATAATTGCCGACAGACCGACTCCACCGCATCCGTGAACCGCCAACCATTCGCCGCCTTTGACTTTTCCTTGTTCGACGACTGCCCGAAATGAAGTCACAAAACGGCATCCGAGACTGGAAGCCGTTACAAAATCAATTTCTTCAGGCAACTTAACTAAATTTGTATCGGCATAATCAATGGCAACAAATTCGGCAAATGAACCCCAATGTGTGAAACCCGGCTGGAATTGGAAATCGCAAACCTGCTGATTACCGGAAGCGCATTGCGGACATCTTCCGCACCCGCCGACAAAAGGTAAGGTCACGCGTTCGCCAATCCTCCAATTTTTGATTTCACTTCCGATTTCGACAATTTCGCCTGCCAGTTCGTGTCCGGGAACGTGCGGGAGCTTAACATCCGAATCATTTCCCATCCAGCCGTGCCAGTCACTGCGGCAAATTCCGGTGGCTTTGACTTGTAAAACAATGCCTGTTTTGGTTGGTTTTGGGTCTGCAACTTGTTGAATGGCAGGAGTTTGTCCGAATTCCTCATAAACCACAGCTTTCATTATGATTTTTTCCTTTTATTTCTTTCTAAAATGATGGTTAGAGCCAGCGTTCTTTCATTGAGCAGTTTTGAAAGTTTAGCTTTTTCGTTTTCGTTTGGGCAATCTTTTACTTTTTCTTTTAACTCACCGATTTCTTTCAACAGATCAACTTCGAGCGGCACAAACTTATTAGATTTGAGCAGGGAATGACCAACCCGGACATCTTCCGGCGTGGCAAAATAATCATCCAGATTTAGGGGTTTTCCGGCGCCTTCCAGATTATCGAATTCACCGTTTGCTATTGCTTCAAGAATTTTTTCTTCGATGATTTTTTCGAGTGACATTATCTAAATTGTGCAACAATAACCGCAAAAAATCCATTGTTTGCAATTAATAATTGACCTTGCCGATAAAAAGAATTATGGTTAGGAAAATCAAACATTTTCTAATCAAAGCAAAAAAATCAAAGACAGGAGCAATTATTTTTATGGGTAATAAATACGAATCGGCAGATTTGCTGATGAAACTTTATGATCTGCGCCGCGAAGAAACAATGCGTGAGGCGCGAAATTGGTTCGCCGGATTTTTTCCGAACAGTGCCGAAGAAATTATGCAAACTATTATCAATCCCGAAACTTCGGCAAAATATCGAATGGTGGTCAGTTATTGGGATATGGCTGCGAGCTTTGTTAATCACGGTGCGATTGACGAAGAAATGTTCAATGATGCCTCTGCTGAGGGCGTGATGGTCTTTTCCCGAATTGAGCCGTTTTTAGAAGAAATGCGCCAAATGTTCAACCGTCCGAAAATGCTGACAAATCTGGAAACACTGGTGATGCGAATGCCGAACGCTAAAGAAATGTTGGCAGCTCAACGCGAAATGATGAAAAAATTTGCCCAAGCCCGTGAAGAAATGGGTAAAGGAGCCTAAATATTTAGTGGGCAGTGGTTGGTAGTCAGATAAAAATTACTGTCCACTGTTCACTATCCACTAAAAATGAAAATAAAATCAGCCGAATTCACCAAAAGCGCATTTAATGAATCTCATTGGACGACCGACGGATTGCCGGAGATTTCCTTTTTGGGGCGTTCAAATGTCGGTAAATCAAGTCTTATCAACTCTTTATTGAGCCGCAAGGGTTTAGCCAGAACTTCTAATACGCCGGGTAGAACGCAAAGCATTAACTTTTTTTTAATTAATGAATCTTTTTATTTTGCCGATTTACCCGGCTATGGCTATGCTAAGGTTTCCAAAACAATGAGACAGGATTGGGGAAAGATGGCAGAAGAATATCTTGCCAAACGGAGCGAACTTATGCTATCAATACAATTAGTTGATTCTCGTCATTCTCCTACCCAATTAGACAGACAATTGCACGAATGGCTGGTTTTTCATCAAAGAAAACATATTATTGTTGCAACTAAAGCAGATAAATTATCAAAAAATCAATTGAAAAAAAGTTTGGAAGAAATTGAAAAATCTCTGCCTGACAGTAAAATAATCCCTTATTCTTCGGTTACCGGAAAGGGGAAAGATTTAGTTTGGCAAGAAATAGAAAATGTTTTATAATCTAGAATTCAATTTTTTAGTTGATTTCTTCCCCTATTCTGAGTAATATTAAATCATCTCAGAAAACTCAAAGTTTTGAGAAAGCTAGTGGGCTTAGGTCAGTTAGCACCCCTATGAGACTTTCCGTATTTTCTCCACGAGAAAAAGCTGTTCGAGAATGTAATAAAGATGGCTGAAAATCGTGCCTTTATAAATTAAAATATTAGCAATAATTTTATAGGTAAAAACAGTTTTTCCAATTAAATCAAACGGATAAATTACAATGGCAACTAAGACGACGCGTAGCAAAGCTACAAAGAAAAACAAGCCCGAAGAAAATGGCGCGGCTGTAGTAACTGAAGAAGTTACCGAAACAGTTGAGGCGACCAATGGAAACGGCAAAACGAAAAGAGGGAATGATGTCGCCAAGGCAAACGAGGCAGGCGAAACACTCAATCTGGCAGTGTTAAAAGAAATGTCAATCTCCGAATTGACCGGCATTGCTAAAGAACTTGAAATCGAAGGCGCAACCGGAATGAGAAAACAAGAATTGATTTTCAAAGTTCTGGCGGCTCAAACCGAAAAAAGCGGTTTGATTTTCTCCGAAGGCGTTCTCGAAACACTTCCAGACGGATTCGGATTTCTTCGCGCTCCCGAATATAACTACTTACCGGGACCGGACGATATTTACGTTTCACCTTCCCAAATTCGCAAATTTGATTTACGCACCGGCGATACGATTTCAGGACAAATCCGTCCGCCGAAAGAAGGCGAAAGATATTTTGCTTTGATCAAAGTTGAAGCAATTAACTTTGAAGCTCCCGAACAAGCCCGGGAAAAAGTTTTCTTCGATAATTTAACCCCGCTCTATCCGGATGAACAATTAAAAATGGAAACCACGCCCGATTTCATTGCGGCGCGGGTAATTGATCTCGTAACTCCAATCGGAAAAGGACAGCGGGCATTAATCGTTGCGCCGCCGAGAACTGGTAAAACGATGCTTTTGCAGACGATTGCAAATTCAATTACTTCAAATCATCCCGAAGTTACTTTGATTGTTCTGTTGATTGATGAACGCCCCGAAGAAGTTACCGATATGCAGCGTTCAGTTAAAGGCGAAGTTATTTCTTCGACTTTTGACGAACCGCCGACGCGCCACGTCCAAGTTGCGGATATGGTTATCGAAAAAGCCAAAAGATTGGTCGAACATAAACGCGATGTTGTTATTCTGCTTGACTCGATTACCCGTCTCGCTCGTGCCCATAACGCAGTCGTGCCACCATCGGGCAAAATCCTGTCGGGTGGTATTGATTCCAACGCTTTGCAGCGTCCAAAACGCTTTTTCGGTGCGGCTCGGAACATCGAAGAAGGTGGCAGTTTAACTATTATTGCAACTGCTTTGATTGATACAGGTTCAAGAATGGACGACGTTATCTTTGAAGAATTCAAGGGAACAGGTAACTCGGAAATCCATTTGGATAGAAGACTTAGCGATAAACGGCTCTTCCCGGCGATTGATTTGCAACGCTCAGGCACACGCAAAGAAGAATTGCTGATTAACAAGGAAGATTTGAATCGAATTTGGGTTATGCGTCGCGTTCTCAATCCGCTTTCACCGGTTGAACAGATGGAAGTTGTGCTGGAAAGACTCGGCAAAACCAAATCGAATGCCGAATTTTTAGCTTCGATGCAAAGTTAGGCGTAAAGGTTAAAATTAGAAAGTGAAAAAGTTTGGTTGAAGGAAATCAATCAACTTTTTCACTTTTTCACTTTCTATACATTTAAACTTTCCAAAATCTTGACTGATAAAGTGTTGTGTGAGTAAATTAAATTGCTTTTCACATCAAAAATTATCAGTCAATTTTTATGTCCAAAATTCTATTTACTGCAATTCTGTTAGTTTTTAGTTTATCGGTTTTATCCCAGGAGAAAATGCCCAAGGTAGCACGCGAATTTCGCGGAATGTGGATTGCGACGGTGGCAAATCTTGATTTTCCTTCCAAACAGAATTTAACCGCAGAGCAGCAAAAAGCAGAATTAATAAAACTGCTCGATTTGGCAACCGAATTACGGATGAATGCCGTAATTTTCCAGATTCGTTCAATGGGTGATGCAGTTTATTACAGCGATATTGAGCCTGCAAGCCCTTTTATTACCGGACAAATGGGCGAGAATTTGCCGTTTGATCCACTAAAATTCTTACTTGATGAAGCTCACGCACGAGGCATTTTGGTTCACGTTTGGTTAAATCCATATCGCGCGAGTTCTCCATTTTACACTGGCGAACTTCCTCCAAATCACGTTGCCAATACTCATCCCGAATGGATTCGCCCTTATTCAAATTACAAAATGCTTGATCCGGGATTAAGGGAAGTGCAGGATTATTTGGTCAAAATCGTTAATGATGTAGTTACCCGCTATGACGTTGACGGAGTGCATTTTGATGATTATTTTTATCCGTATCCGGATGCTAAACAATCGGATTTTCCTGATGAGGAGACTTACAAAACCTATAAACAAAATGGCGGAAAATTAGGTAAGGAAGACTGGCGGCGCAAAAATGTTGATGATCTAATCCAAACGGTTTCTGCCGAAATAAAAAAGATAAAGCCGAATGTGATGTTTGGTATTTCTCCGTTCGGAATTTGGAAAGCGAATGATATTGACATCATTGGGACAAGTTCTTATGATGCCCAATTTGCCGATTCGCGGAAATGGTTTCAGGAAGGTTGGGTTGATTATCTTTCACCGCAACTTTATTGGTCAACCACCAAAAACGGACAAAAATTTCCGGTTCTTTTTGGCTGGTGGAAAAACGAAAATAAAAAGAAAAAACATTTGTGGGTCGGACTCGCGCCGTATAAAATCGGTGATGAAAAATATCCCGATTATTCGAGTAAAGAAATTGAAACTCAAATCGGAATGATTCGCGGAACTTTAACCGATAACGCCGGAGCAATTCATTTTCGGGCTCTGTCAATTGCTGAAAATAAAGACGGAATCAAAGATTATCTTCGTGACAAAGTTTATCGGGGAAATGCAATTATCCCAGTAACACCCTGGCTTGACACAACTGCTCCAACTTCAGCCGAATTAACGGTTTCAAAACAATCGGACGGCACGGTTCAAGCCAATTGGAAAGGAACTGGGGCAAAATCTGCATTTCGCTGGATTTTATACTGGAATGACGGGCAAGGCTGGAAACCGACCATAATTCCCCAACAAACCACAAGAGCCGATTTGCCGCCCAATATGAACGTTCAAAAAGTAGGAATTGCCGCCGTTGATCGGCTAGGAAATATTTCCGAAGCAACAATTAAGGAAGTTAAGTAAAATTTTATTTATGAAGCGTGATTATATCCGGGAATATCTTTCATATTTGCAAGTCGAAAAAGGTTTATCGAAAAACTCTTTTGAAAGCTATCAACGCGACTTGCAGAAACTTTCTAAATGGTGCGAAAAGAATAATTTAGATATTATTCATCTGAGCCGAAAAGATTTGCGTGAGTTTCTAATTGACCTGGCAACAGAAAAACTTTCGCCAACTTCGGTTAATCGCCTGATATCGGCAATGCGCGGATTTTATAAATTTTTGATGTTTGACCGCCACATTACCAAAAATCCGGCGGAGGATTTGCAGTCACAACAGACAATTGCCTATTTACCAAAATTTTTGAATCAGGAAGAGATGGAAAAACTCTTGGCAATTCCAGATGTTTCAGGCGAAATCGGGTTGCGTGACCGGGCGATTTTGGAAACGATGTATGCTTGCGGTTTGCGTGTTTCCGAGGTCTGTTCTTTGCAAATTTCAGACGTTGAATTGGATGCGGGAATTCTGACTTGCAAAGGAAAGGGAAGCAAAACCCGTAAAGTTCCAATGGGAAAAAGCGCAGTGGAATGGCTCAAAAGCTACCTTGCCAAACGCCGCAAAAATGAAAATTTCGAGGTGCAAAACCTTTTCGTTTCAATGTATGGCAAACCGATTTCGCGACAAGAAATTTTTAACTTAGTTAAAGAATGCGGCGAAAAAACCGGGCGCGGAGATATTTCTCCGCATACTCTTCGCCATTCGTTTGCCACACATCTGGTCCAAAATTCAGCCGATATTCGTTCCGTGCAGCAAATGCTCGGACACGCGGATATTTCCACTACCCAAATTTACACGCATATCACCGACCAACAACTGCGAAAAACTTACGAAAAATTTCATCCAAGAGCGAAATAAAAAGTTTCTTCAACCAACGAATTTGTGATATTTTAGACGCAAGAAAACTTATGAAAAACGAATATTTTGAAGATGATTCAGTAGAAGTCTGTTCAAGCGAATCGCGTCGTGATTTTCTGAAAAAAGTTTCAGCTATCGGAGCCGGAGCAGTTGCTTTGGAATTTCTGGAATTTGACGAGGCTTTTGCCGAAGTCCCAGAATATGTTTCAAATCCGGCTGATGCGGTGCCGATCACTTTGAACATCAACGGCGCAGAAAAGAGCGTGCAGATTGATACCCGTTCCAGTCTTTTGGACACTTTGCGCGAACGGCTTGATTTAACGGGTTCAAAAAAAGGCTGCGACCACGGGCAATGCGGAGCTTGCACGGTAATTATTGACGGCAAACGGCAGTTGTCTTGTCTAACTTTGGCAATAATGTGTGACGGCAAGAAAATTACCACCATTGAAGGATTAGGCACAGAAGAAAAACTTCATCCCATGCAAAAGGCTTTTGTTGATCATGACGGTTTTCAATGTGGTTATTGCACACCCGGACAAATTTGTTCAGCCGTTGCGTTGCTCAACGAAGCCAAAAATGGAGATGCGAGCCGCGTTACTGAAAATTTATCTGTCAAAGCCGCCAATCTAAAACTTTCCGATGATGAGATCCGCGAAAGAATGTCGGGAAATATTTGCCGCTGCGGAGCTTATCCAAATATTGTGGCGGCGATTAAAGAAGTGCAGGGAAAGTAGCAGTAGCGCCGACAGTTGGCAGTAGCAATTCGCAGAAGCAGTGCCGACTGTAATAATAAAGATCAAAACTGCTACTGCAACTGCCTCTGCCAACTGAACTTATGAAACCTTTTAGTTATTCAAGAGCAAATTCGACCAACGAAGCCCTTAAACTTTTGCAAACAGACGGAAAATTTATTGCGGGCGGAACAAATTTAGTTGATTTGATGAAAGAAGGTGTCGAACAACCTTCACAATTAGTTGATATTCAACGACTTCCGCTTTCAACCGTTCAGGCGAATAAATCGGGCGGAGTTTCGCTCGGGGCATTAGCCAAAAATTCCGAAACCGCCAACCATCCGTTAATTCGTTCAAAATATCCGCTTTTAACTCAAGCGATTTTGGCAGGGGCATCACCGCAAATCCGCAATATGGCAACCAATGGCGGAAATCTTTTGCAGAGAACACGTTGCGTTTATTTTTATGATGTTGCAATGCCTTGTAATAAACGTCAGCCCGGTTCAGGTTGCGGTGCGTTTGAAGGTTTGAACAAAAATCACGCCATTTTCGGCTGGTCGGAAACTTGTGTCGCCACCTTTCCTAGTGATATGTGTGTTGCGCTTGCGGCATTGGATGCACAGGTCAAAGTTTTGGGGAAAGACGGCAAAGAGCGAATGATCAATTTTGTTGAATTTCATCGTTTGCCCGAAAATGATGCAGCGAAAGACAATAATTTACTTTCGGGCGATTTGATAATCTCCATCGAATTGCCCAAAACAGGTCTGCCGACGAAATCTCATTATCTAAAAATAAGAAATCGCGCAAGTTATGCGTTTGCATTAGTTTCGGTAGCAGTCATTTGGGAATGGAAAGGCAATGTAATAATGAATGCAAGAATTGCTCTTGGAGGAGTCGCGCATAAGCCTTGGCGGGCGTTTGAAGCGGAAAAATTCTTGAATGGGAAAATTGCAACCGAAGAAAATTTCAAACAAGCCGCCGAAATTGCTATTCAAGACGCAAAACCTTTATCGCAAAATGCTTACAAAATAACTTTGGCAAAACGGGCAATTGTTCGCGCCTTAAAAACTGCAAACGGGAAATAAAATTATGAAAACATTTCTGCTTCTTTTGACAGTTTTAATTTTTTCGATTAGCGTCCATTCACAAGATATTACGGGGCAATGGAACGGCACTTTAACTATTCAGGGACAAGAGCTTCCGCTGATTTTCAACATAGAGAAAAACGGAAACGATTACAAATCTACGCTTGATAATCCTGCCCAGGGCGCAAAAGGAATTGCCGTTACAAGCACGACTTTTGTTAATTCAAAGCTAACCTTAAAAATTGCTAATATTGGCGCAGAATTTGTTGGTGATTTGAATGCGGAAGGAAAAATAGTCGGAAATTTAAGCCAAGCAGGTGCAACATTTTCCCTTACTTTATCAAAAGGCGGAATTGCTTCGCCCAAACGTCCGCAGGAGCCAAAACCTCCTTTTTCTTATTATTCCGAGGATGTTAAATTTCTTAATCCGAAAGCCAATATTAAACTTGCCGGAACTCTGACCTTGCCGAAAAAAGAAGGGAAATATCCGGTAATTGTAATGATTACCGGAAGCGGCGCAGAAAATCGGGATGAGGAGATTTTCGGTCATAAACCTTTTTTGGTCATCGCAGATCATTTGGCAAAAAACGGCATTGGGGTTTTGCGTTTTGATGATCGAGGATTTGCCCAATCCGAAGGAAATTTTGTGACTGCAACCTCAGAAGATTTCGCCACGGATGTTGAGGCAGCAGTTGCTTATCTGAAAACTCGCAGTGATGTTAATCTGAAAAAAATCGGTTTGATGGGACACAGCGAAGGCGGAATAATTGCGCCGATGGTCGCGGCACGTTCAAAAGATGTCGCCTTTATTGTGCTTTTGGCAGGTCCCGGAATCAGCGGTTACGAGCTTTTGCCGCTGCAAGGGGAATTGATAAATCGCGCCTCGGGAATGAGCGAAGCCGATGCGCTTGCCGCCAAGAAAATGAGTCAAGGTGCGTTTGATATTGTCAAAAACTCGACCGATTCCAAAACGCTTGAGGCTGACCTGACCGCGTATTTCAAAAAAATCGGAATGCCCGAAAACGAAGCTAAAAATAACGCCAGACAAACTGCCGCACCTTGGACACAGTTTTTTATTAAATACGATCCAACCACGGCTTTGAAAAAAGTAAAGGTTCCCGTGTTAGCGGTCAATGGCGAAAAAGATTTACAAGTTCCGGCGGATATTGACCTCAAAGTAATCAAGGAAACGTTGGAAAAGAGCGGTAACAAAAAAGTTACGACCATAAAATTCCCAAATCTGAATCATCTTTTCCAGGATTGTCAGACAGGATTGGTTTCGGAATACGGCAAAATTGAGCAGACTTTTTCACCGTCAGCATTAAAAGAAATCACGGATTGGATTATAAAACAGACAAGGTAAGTAAAAAGGCAAAAGTAAAAAGGCAAAATTTTTGAGAGGTTTTATGAGAAAAATATTTCACCGATTTTTCACAATTATTTTGGTAGTTGGTTCGATTTTGTTTCTGGTGGATTTCTTGTGGGCGTGTTCGTGTGCCATATCGCCGATAGATTCGGAAATTGGTTCACAAAATATTGTTGTTTTGGAATTAAAAGCTGTTGAAAAATGCAAAGACAATGATACAGGATGTGGCGAAGACAATATAAAGAAATCGAAATTGATAGTAAAAAATAGTTTTAAGGGGAAAATTCTGGTTGGTCAAGAACTAAATTTTACGCAAGGTTGGGGGGCGGATTGCATTTGGGGCTTTTCAGAAAAAGACATTGGAACAAAATATCTTTTCTTTTTAAATAAAAATAATTTTTCTGATGGTTTGTGGAAAGGTCCTGTTTGTTCACGTTCAGCTTCTCTAAGGTTCGCGGCTGCTGATTTGCTTTATGTCGAAAAATACAAAAAGGTTTTCGGCAAGACTAGATTATCGGGAATGATTTACAACGTAACTGAGAAAAAATCCGATAAGCCTTGGAGAGAATTTAACTATGAACCGATTGCAGGAAGAAAACTGAGAATCGTTGGAAAAGGTGTTGACATAACTCTTAAAACAAATAAGAACGGAGCTTACGAAATTTATGATTTGCCGGTTGGAAAATACAGAATAATGCCTCAAGAAGTAAAAGGTTATCGGTTTCTTATTCCTGACAATGAAACCGATGAAGTTGAAATAAAGGCAAACAGCCTGACAGAGCAAAATATTGAGTATTTAGTTGATTAAAATATGGCAGACGATGTAAAAAATGCGCCGAATCGGGTTGACGGTGCGGCAAAAGTTACCGGCAAAGCGAAATATATTGCCGAGTTCAAATTTGCAAATTTGGCTTACGGCTATTTGGTTCAAAGCACCATCGCCAAAGGCAAAATTGTAGAAATCAATACCGCCGAAGCCGAAAAACAAAACGGTGTAATTAAGATTTTTACACATCTCAATTCGCCAAAAAATCTGGTTCAGCCCGGACCGGCGGATTTTTTTGATGAAAAAAGCCAACAGCATTTACCACTCACTTCAACTGAAATTCTGTTCAATGCACAACCTATTGCCCTGGTTATTGCTGAAACTTTTGAACAAGCAAGATTTGCCGCCTCGTTGGTTAAAGTTAAATATGAAAAAGTAAATTTTTCGACAAATTTTAGCCAAAATTTAGATAAAGGCTTTGTTTTGGGACAAGCAGCTCCAGATCGTGGAAATCCGAATGAGGCTTTTGCTAAAGCTGATCTTAAAATCGAAGCGAAATATTCAATTCCAATCGAACATCATCAGGCAATGGAGCCGCACGCATCGGTTGCAAATTGGGAAAACGATAAACTGACAATTTACGATAAAACCCAAGGAGTTGGCGGAGTCCGTGATTATTTAGCCAAAGTTTTTACGATTCCAAAAGAAAATATTACCGTTCTTTCGCCCTTTGTCGGCGGTGCTTTTGGAGCTGCTTTGCGCCCGACCCCAAACACTTTTTTATCTGTTTTGGCTTCGCGTGAACTCAAGCGTCCCGTGAAAGTCGTTTACAGTCGCAGACAGCTTTCAACTGCTTACGGATACCGTCCGGCAGCGATTCAGAACGTTAAACTTTCTGCCGAAAAGACTGGAAAATTAACCGCGATTATTCACGAATCGTTCGCTAACACATCGAGTTTTGAAAATATGAACGAGGATATTTCCTCAAATTCCCGTTCACTTTATGCTTGTCCGAATGTGAAAACGGTTTCGAAGCTTGTCAAAACTGATTTACCGACACCATTTTGGATGCGTGCGCCGGGAACGGTGACGGCAATGTTTGCACTGGAATCGGCGATGGACGAACTGGCATATCAACTTAAAATCGATCCGTTAGAATTGCGCTTGATCAATTATGCCGAAACTGATCCTGATAATGGCAAACCATTTTCGAGCAAAGAATTGCGCAAATGTTATTCAGAAGCCGCTAAAAAATTCGGTTGGGAAAAACGTAATCCCGAACCGCGCTCGACCCGAGACGGGAATTGGCTGGTCGGTTGGGGAATGGCAACCGGAACGTGGGGAGCATATATTGCACCTTCTTCGGCTCGTGTCACTTTGATAACAGACGGAACGGTTTTTGTTGAAAGCGGAACTACCGACATCGGACCGGGAACTTACACGACAATTTCGATCATTGCCGCAAAAACTCTCGGCTTACCGATTGAGAAAGTCAAATTCGTTTTGGGCGATAGTAATTTGCCTCCTGCACCTGTTCAAGGCGGTTCAATGACCACTGCCAGCGTTGGAACTGCGGTTCAGGAATGCTCGCAAATTTTGCTGAAAAAAATGTTTGAGTTGGCAAAATTTGCGAATACAAAATTTGAAGAAGTTAAAATCGAAAACGGCAGTTTCGTCAAAAAAGACGGTTCGAAAATTACTTTTATTGAGATTCTGAACAAGAATAATCTCCAAAAATTGAGCGAAACCCACACGACCAGTCCAAATTACGGCGAACGCGGAAAATATTCGACTGCTTCGCACGGAGCGCAGTTTGTCGAAGTCAAAGTTGATGAAGATCTCGGAATTGTAAAAGTTACGCGAGTGGTGGAATTAACCG
>JAIBCC010000042.1 GCA_019694395.1 Pyrinomonadaceae bacterium
GGCGTTTCTCAGCCATTAAAAATAATGAATCCTCTAAATTTGTTGATTCAACTGCATCATAATTCCAAGCATTTAAAAAACTTGTGAATAACAAACGTTTTTCATAATTACTGCTTTCCATTAAAACCACAGGAACAGTTTGAGCATCACTGATAGGTTTTGACTGGTTTAGAAAAAAAAGATCCATGAATAAAATCGGTAAATTAGAAATAGCCTCTGAATTTTGCATAAATTATCTTCACCTGCCTCAACTTTTTGAATTCTTAATTTTAATTCTCTTTATTTAATGTCCTATTGATACTGACAAACCAGAGCGTTATTTTGAATAGGGAAGTTGTATAAAACTATTAGGGAAAATCCCTATAAATCCTCAAATATTTGGAAAAGAAAAAATTTGTAATCCAACATACAGTTAATTTTCTGCAAATAATCTGTAATAAATTAAAGGAAAAAGTAAGTAAAAAAGGAGTTATATGACGACTGAAAAAGTAAAAAACGATGTCGAACATTCTTCAATCGGAGAAGGCGTAAAAAAAAAGGCTACCAATGCAATTTCACAAATCAAAGATAAAACCGGAGATTTCTTAGGAGAACAAAAAAATCAATTTTCAGTAAGCTTGAAAAATATTGCAAATAGTTTGCGGGAAACTTCCAAAAATCTGGAAAAAACAGATGAAAAAGCTGATTTAGAAAAATTGACAGCCAAATTTGGAAATAATTTTGCTTCCCAAATAGAACGATTTTCACATTACGTTGAGCGCACCAACTTAAAGGATTTCTCAAGTGATGTTGAGAAATTTGCCCGTCGAAAACCGGCTTTGTTTATTGCCGGAGCTTTTGCGCTTGGTTTTATCGGAGCAAGAATCTTGAAATCAACTCATCCCTTACAAAATTTTGAAAATAAATAAATTCCGGGAGATTTTATGGCATTACAAAAAACAGCAAAAGATGATCGATCGATTGGAGAACTTTTTAATGAACTAGCGGGAGAAGCCGGAAATTTGATCCGTCAGGAAATCAATCTCGCTAAGGCTGAGTTAATTTCTAAAGCGGTTAAAATCCAACAAAATCTTGGATTATTAGGTCTTGGATTAGCATTTGGACTTGTTTCATTTCTGACATTGACTATGGCGGTAATTTTGATTTTATCGATCTTTATGCCGTTATGGCTTTCCGCCCTGATTGTGGGATTTATTTTAGCAATTACCGCCGCAGTCATTAGTTTTTCAGCCATACAAAGGTTGAAAGAAACAAATCCGATGCCAAAAGAAACTATTGCAACTATCAAGGAGGATACCCAATGGCTGAAAAAACAGATATAACAAACAAATTTGAAGGAACTGCTGAAACCGAACAAATTCGGGAACAAATTGAGGAAACAAGACAGGAAATAACTGAAACAATTGAAGCAATTCAGGAAAAACTGAGTTTTCCACACCTTACCGAAAAAATTTCTGAAGAAATAACAGAACAGGTTTCAAACGTTTATCATCAAGCTAAAGAAAAAATTATTGATGTTACCCTTGTCAAAACAGTAAAGGCAATAAACACAGTGAATAACGAATTAAATAAATCAAAAATCTATCATAAAATTTCAGAAAACCCATTGCCATTATTTTTAGGTGCCTTGGGATTAGGATTATTGCTTTTCCGAAATTCAGGCAAAAAAAAGAATTATCAAAACAAATATAAAAAATTATCTTCTGACGGCTCAAGTTCAATCGTTGGAAAATTAAACCAAACAGCAAATTCCGCTTATCAAACTTTATCTGAAAATGCTGAGGCAGTTTATGAAAAAGTAAATCAAACTGCGGATAATACCTATCGAACAATCGAAGAATTAGGAGCTTCTACTCAGGAACGATTTGAATATAATATTGAGGTTAAACCGCTGGCAGTTGGAGCAGTTGCCTTTGCCGCCGGTGTTTCCCTTGGGTTAATGTTTCCATCTACGAGTTATGAAGAAAAAATTTTCGGCGAATCAGGTCGTAATTTTCTAAATAAGGTTCAGGACAAAACAGTTGAAACCCTTTCTTCTACTTTTAAGGATTTAGCCGGAACTGTTTATGATAAGTTTCAGGAAGAAACTCCTAAATCAAAGACAGTTTAATTCGTTTATCAGTTTTTTAACTTATAAGGAGTAAAAACAATGGAAGAAATAGAAAACACAAATAAATGCGGACATCCTGATTGCCAATGTTTGAGTCCGATCTCAGACGAATTTTGCAGTGAATATTGTAGGAATGCCAATGGTGAAATTCGCGGAATTTGCCAATGCGGACATCCCGAATGCGGCAAGGGAATTTCAGCGGATATAGAATAGGTTAATAATACAAAGATTTTTCATTATTTTGAAATCGCTGTCTAATTTACCCCCACAAATATAAAAAAAGCCAGGTTAGAGAATCAACTCTAAACCTGGCTAAAAAAAGTAAGTAAATTTTGAAATTGGTTAATAACTATAAATCATTTCACCATTATAGGATTCCCAAACCTTACGAACTTCATTCGCTTCGGCTTCATTTCTAGGATTAAATCCCAAAATTATCCCGCCTTCACGCAATGCTTTTTCATATTCTGCTGCTTCATTTTCTGAAAGTCCGGCTCCGATCAAAGCACCGACCAAACCGCCGGTTGCACCGCCTGCCCCAGCTCCTGCCAAAGCCGCTGCAATTGGTCCCGCAATAATTAAACCCAAGCCAGGAAGTGCCAAACTCGTTCCGATTGCCGCAATAGCTGCAACAATTGCTCCGACCGCTCCACCAACTGCTGCTCCAATTCCTGTCCCTTCCGCAGCTTTTTCTGTTGTTGATTTTTCAGCTATAAAATACTTGTTGCGAGTTGTGTCAGAAGTAACAAAACTAATTTCATTTTGACTGAAATTTCTATTAAGTAATTCACGGTATGCTTTTTCTGCATCACTACCATCCCGGAAAAGGGCTGTCATCAATCTATTTTTTGTTGTCATAAATACTCCTTAAAACAAAAATATTTGCAGAAAATAAAAGTGAAATTTGAAAAATGAGGTAAAGTTTGATTGAAGTTTTTGCTCGAAGTTTTGGTAGCCTTCAAATTTTACTTCCCTTTTCTGCATAACAAAATTTTCGTTTATTTAATGACACATTTCTGTATTCCAAAATACAAATAGTTTTTTATAATTAATTTGAAATCCTAACGAAATCAAATTGTTGCGTAACCCTAATCTCAGACCTCAAGTTGATTTGCCATTAACAAAGCTGATTTAGTTACCTCAACCAGTTTTCAAACTCCAAACTACTAACAAGACCAGCTAATTATAAATTGATACGATCCCCAATATTGAAATAATTTTTAAATATTTGCTTACCAAAGAAAACTGAAATTCATAAACCTTCTTTATCTTTAATAATTTTAAAACCCCCTTGATTTTACAATGTCATCCAGCGGACAAAATTTACCTTCAAATTTGTTTATATTTAGGGCAAGAGGGGGGTAATTTATGCCAAGAGGAGATAAATCGAAATATACCGAAAAGCAAAAACGTCAAGCCGAACATATTGAGAACGGTTACAAAAAAAAAGGCGTTTCTGAAGACGAAGCTGAAAAACGTGCTTGGGCTACAGTCAATAAAGAATCCGGCGGCGGCAAAAAAAGCGGGTCTGGGCGGAAAAGAAAAAGCGGTTAAAAACGATAAATTTACAATATGAAAGTAAAAGATGTGATGACTGTAAATCCCATTTGTTGTAAACCGGAAACATCATTAATCGAAGCGGCGCAATTAATGGTCAAATATGACTGTGGCGAGGTTCCGGTAATTAAAAATACTGAAAAAAATAATCTGATCGGGGTCATTACTGATCGTGATATTGTTTGCCGAACTTTAGGCAAGGGCTTAGATCCGACTGCAATGATAGTTCAGGAATGTATGAGCGATCCGGTTGTTAGCATCAGTGAAAATGCTGATTTAGAAGAATGTCTGAAATTAATGGAAGAAAAACTGATTCGACGGATTCCGGTAGTTAACAAAGAACACACGGTTTGCGGGATTGTCTCGCTGGCTGATATTTCAAAATATAGTTCTGAACAAAATTCCGGCGAGGTTCTACGTGAAATTTCAGCCGACATCGGAGCTTCTTCTAATGTGAATTAAAATTTTTATATTTGGCGAATACTTTAAATTATCCATATTTACAATTTTTATTAAAATTTAATCTCCAAATTAATCTTGATAAGTTTAACCAATTCAATAATTAATTTGGTGGTTCATTATTTTTTTGTTTATTTTGGTTACATAATTCTATTATTTTTTTTTGGAGAATTTTTTAAAAACTGCAATGGTTTTTGGAAAAAATTAATCAAATCTCCTTTCAAACCCTGCCCATTTAAAAAAAAATAAAATCTTAGTTCAGTTAACCTCTTGTAATTTTTGCAATTAATTACTCAATCAGATGTAATTCAAGGGAATTTATCCAATGTATTGTTTTAAACAGATTATTAAAAAATAGATTTCTAGACTTAAATCAAGTTGAAAAACTTTTGAATTTTTACGAAAAAGCGGGTGGTTAAATGATTCAGCAAATTTTGTTATTTACGAATATTTATTTTACTTTCAAAACGGATGTAACTTTCCGTTTTTTGCGTTTTTAGCCATAACATCACTTGATTTCAATTTTTATCCAACTTGCTGTTTCTCAATTTATTAATGGTTAAGGCATTTCAGTTTTAAGCCGGAATTTTTGTTTAATTCTTAATTGTTACCGGCAGCTTCAGAGAAATTACTTTTCTTTGTATCTGCCATTTTTCTTTTTCAAGGGGGTAGTATGAAAAATACAAGGAAACTATTTTTTTTATTGATATTATTGAACTTAACCTGTTTCGGGCAAAATGCAGCCAATATTCCGCCTAACCTTAAAGAGGCTTTAGATTTTTATGAATTGGCAGATAATCAATTTCAAAAAGGATTTTATGCCGAATCTATCGAAAATTATAATCTGGCAATAAAATCCTACCCGAATTTTCCTGAAGCATTTAACGGTATTTGTGTTGTTTATGCCAAACAAAATAAATACTCAGAAGCTCTCAAATATTGCAAAGAGGCAGTCAAAATCACCCAGGATAATCCTATTCTTTATTACAATTTAGGTCGGGTTTCGGATGAAAACGGATTGCGTCAGCAAGCAATCGCCGCTTTTAATCAAGCGGTAAAATTAAAACCGGATTATGATGACGCTTACTTCAATTTGGCAACTGATTACTTTGATTTAGGAGATTTTGAAGCTGCGCGTGAAAATCTGGAAAATGCTATTAAATTTAATTCCAACGATGTGGATTATCATATTCTGCTAAGTAATACTCACTACAAACTAAAAAATTATGACAAATCCCTCGAATCAATTCAAAATGCAATTCAAATTAAACCAAATTCATTGTGTTATGGCAATTTAGGTGTTATTTACCTGACTAAAAAAGATTACGCAAAAGCAATAGACTCCTTTAACCAAGCCTTACTTTTAGACCAATCCCGCCCTGATTTTCATTATTGGCTGGGATTAACTTATTTCTTCGCAAAAAATGACAATAAGGCAATTGAACAGTTTGAAAAAGCGATCTATTACAAATCGGATTATGCAGAAGCCTATCAGGAATTAGGCTTTTTATATCTAAAAAAGAACAAAAAAGATGAGGCACTTTTGCAATATCATCGCCTCAAAAATATTGATGAAGATTTGGCAAAAGTTTTGTTCAACCAGATCTATGCCGATAAGATTTTGGATGTTTCAAAACGTTGAGTTTTAGTTTTTATTTATTAATTTAGAACAAGGAGGATGATATGAAAGCATTATTAATTTACCCGGAATTTCCGGATACATACTGGAGTTTCAAACATGCCTTAGCTTTTTCGGGAAAGAGTTCCGCCTTTCCCCCACTTGGATTGTTAACTGTTTCTGCAATGCTGCCAAACACCTGGGAAAAACGGTTAATTGATATGAACGTCGAAACGCTTAACCCACAAGATTTAGAATGGGCTGATATTATTTTTCTTAGTGCAATGTTAGTGCAAAAAGATTCACTTAATGAAGTAATTACAGCCTGTTTAGCCCGAGGAAAACGAATTGTGGTCGGAGGTCCTTATGTCAGCACTACCCACGATCATATTCCCGCCGACCATATTTTTATTGGCGAAGCCGAAAATACCTTACCGGAATTTCTACGGGATTTTGAGTTAGGAATTCCTCAACCGATTTACCGGGCTACTGAAAAACCGGCACTTACCGAAACTCCGATTCCAGATTTTAGTTTGATTAATTTTAATTATTACAGTGCAATGTCCGTTCAATATTCGCGCGGATGCCCGTTTCAATGCGAATTTTGCGATATTATTGAAATCTACGGTCGCGTCCCGCGCACTAAAACTAATCAACAAATTATTGCCGAACTTGAGGCACTTTATAATGCCGGGTGGCGCGGAATGGTCTTCATTGTGGATGATAATTTTATCGGAAATAAGCGCAACGTCAAACAATTTTTACCTGAATTGATCAAATGGTCTCAGCAACACGAATATCCGTTTTCTTTTATTACCGAAGCAAGTGTTAATTTGGCTGATGACGATGATTTATTAAAAATGATGCAGGATTCGGGTTTCCGCCGAGTCTTTTTAGGGATCGAAACCCCGGTTGAGGAAAGTCTTAAAGAAACACATAAATTACAAAACACGAAACATAATTTATTGGATTCGGTAAAAAGAATTCAATCTTACGGAATGGAAGTAATGGCTGGTTTCATAGTTGGTTTTGACAATGATCCAGAGGATATTTTTGACCGTCAAATCGAATTTATCCGTGAAAGTGCAATTCCTTTGGAAATGGTTGGTTTATTAACGGCTTTACCTGATACACAGCTTTGGCGAAGGTTGAAAAAAGAAAAAAGGTTGCTCCAGGAAAGCTCGGGAAACAATACCGATTGCTCGGTAAATTTTGTTCCACGAATGGAAATAAACCGTTTGATCGAAGGTTATAAGCAAATTCTTCGTAAAATTTATGGTTCCCGTGAGTATTACGAAAGGGTCTTAAAATGCCTGTCAAGAGTTGTGCAAAATAAACCTGAGCCAAGTCTAGGATTTTTTAACGAGGGGGTTGCTTTTTTCCGTGTTGTTTTAAAACTTGGAATAATTGACAAAGAAAGACGTGAATTTTGGCGATTTTTGAAAAAAACCTTATTTGTTCATCGAAACCGTTTTGCCCAGGCAATCAGATTAGCAGCAATGGGCTATCATTTTCGCAAATTAACTGAAAAATATTGTAGTTAAATCCATGTTTTTCGGATTCCAAAAAAAAACGATTTCCGTAAATAGGTTAGTTTAACTGTATTTACGGAAATCAATCTTAAAATAAGAAGATAAAATTAATCAGGGTGCAGAAAAATTTCTTAAATGATAGAAAGGTTTCCTTTTTGAAATCCCTCGAAAACTAAAATTTTCAAACTAATTTCAAAAAAGAATTTCCTTTCTACCCTTGAATTACAAAATTAAACCGTTTTACTTTTACTCGTTAAATCGGTTAATCCCGATGTTTGATTAGATGTTTCAGTTGACGTTGTTCCTGTGTTTTGAGTATTTGAACTAGTATATGAGGATTGGCTAACTCTGAGCCGATTTTCAACATTTGTTACTCCAGAAACATCCTCCGCCAAGTCTTCGGCAATTCGTTTTGAATAGCGGCTGTCAACAGTTCCGGTCAAAGTAACTTCGCCATTTGAAACTTCGACTTCAATATCACTGGCATCAAGATAACTGTAATCAGTTAAACGATCATTAACATCTTCCTTGATCCGGTCATCCGAACGCTTATAATTACGCGGACCGCGTCCACGGTGCTGCCCTTGGCGAGCATCCATTCTGCGGCGTTGTTCTGCTTCTTCGTCACCAAACCAAGAAGAGATTTCATCTGAGGTTTTATCCCACCAATCACGGTCACGGTTCCTGTGATCATAACCACGCTCCGAATCCATATAATTACCTTCATTTGAATAATCGTAATTACTTCCGTAATTTCCGGTCGAATATTCACTTCCGTAACGACCGGGATTATAATCATTTCCCCGTTCATAATTTCTCGGATAACGGGTGTTGGTTTGGTAAGGAACGCCATTATATTCTTCATCATAATCACGGTTGTATGAACTATATTGTTGTCCGTAATTTCCGCCCATTGAATTCTGTCCCCAATTTTGCCGATTTCGGTCTGAGGACTTATCTTCACGATTATAATCTGAGGAATAATCATTTTGATAATCTGAGCTGTTCCGGTTCCAGTCCCTTTCCGAATTGTTATTCATTGAGCGATTCCCGTAATTGCTGTGTCCATAATTTTGATTTCTATTTCTATTTGGCATTTTTTTACTCCTTAAATCTTTTATTTCCAAATTTTAGATTAACTTTCAATCTTGAAAAGAAAATCTTTTGTGTCACCGTATAAAAGTTCCCATTTTCAAACACTAAATTTTCAAAATTTATGAATCCGGCTTCCCAACCTTTTGCATTTTTAGAAAATTATTTAATAAAACGATTTGCAAAGGTTGAAACCAACCCCCTAAATTCCGAAATTGACATTGTGAAAATGTCCAATTGTTTTTCATAAAATTTTTCATAGAAAATGAAACTTTTGTTTTATCTATGGTGTAATTTCAGAGGTCTGAAATTCTGTATGACAGGTTACAAAATCTGGATTTTAATAAATTAGGGAAAATCTTTTTGGTTTAATGAATTTAAGCAAGTTATTATTTTGCAGAGATTTGGGAAATAATTTCATCGGCTAAAGGCTGAAAAATTTCCCGCTCGCCGCAATTGTCTGCATAATCCCATAAGCCATTATGACAATGACGATTATCTGCCCAACCCGGATGATTTACTATTGGATAAAGACAAATTCCTTCGACCGGAACATTGATTGATTTTGCTTTTTCTACCTCTTCACAAACATAACGAAACCAATGGGGACGATGATGATCCTCAATCCCGGTTTCGGCAATAAACATCGGTCGTTGGTATCTTTGATAAAATTCTTCCAAAATTAAGTGTAAAGGACGATATTCGGGATGCCCTAACGAAATTTTGCGACGACTCGGGTATCGCCATTGATTATGAAAATAATAATTTAAGCCGATTATATCTAAGTATTCCGGTTTTCCCCCTAACTCCGGTTTACGTTTTCCACTTAACATATCAAATGCGTGAAATTGAGACCTGCGATAATTTTCAGCAGCTTTTTGAATAAATTTTGTGGCTTTTTTGGGGGCGGAAACGTGAATTGCAGGGTCGGTTTGAACAAAACGAGTTTCAGGGCTTATCTTTCGAATTTCTTTAATTGCACTTATAGATGTTTTGATTAACTGATCCTTTAATTCATCACCGCGATTTTTCAAAAAAGGATGGAAAACTCCAACCTCTCCGGCTGCCCAAGAATAAAAAGATATTTCATTAACCGGGCAAATAAGTAGATTTTCATTAAGTTCACTATGAATAAACTCAACGGTTGCAACACAAAATTTAGTAAATCTTTCGATAAATTCAGGCGAAAGAATATCCAGATCATCAGGATACCCATAATGAAATAAATCCCAAACAATTTGAATTCCGGTATTTTTGACGGCTCTTATTTGTTTTTCCAAACTTGAGAAATCATATTCAAAAGGTTTTCTTTCGATCAAATGCCAGCGCACCCCATCACGGGCAGTATTCATCCCGATTTTGATAAGTCTTTGGTAATCAATTTCAGCAAATTCATCGTGTTTGGTGGAATCTATCAGATCAAGCCGCTTGCCGCCAATCCGGTGAGTTGAACACTCAAAACCACCCATCAAATAACTTTTAAATAAGTTTCCCATTCCTCGCCAAATACAAAATGTCTTTATTAGGCTAACACATCTTTGTTGACCAATGTCAATTTTTGATTTTTAAATCGTTGAAATTATTTGCTTTAATGTCACAACCTAATGCAGTCAGACTTCTTCTGTATGTTAGAAAACATAAAAGTTTATTTTTAAGTGGTAGAGTTAATTATAAATAAATTAAAAGTTTTTGAGAAAAAACAGTAAGGATAATTGACATAAATGGTAACAGAAAAAGAAATGAATGCAGATAAATTACCTGAAAAACCTAAATTTGACATAATTTGTCTTTCTCATTTGCGTTGGGATTTTGTTTTCCAACGTCCCCAACATCTTCTCAGCCGTTTTACCCAAAATGGTCGCGTTTTCTATTTTGAAGAACCAATTTTTTCAGACAAACTAACCTTTCTTAATATTTCGGAAAAAGAAAATAATTTGTTTGTTTTGGTTCCGCATATTTCACACTCGGACAGGGAAAATTTCAATCTGGTGGAAATTCAAAAGAAAATGCTGGATAAGGTCATCGAATCAAAAAAAATTGATGATTTTATTTTATGGTTTTACACACCAATGGCAATAGATTTTGCCGGACATTTGGAACCGAAAGCGACGATTTTTGATTGTATGGATGAATTGTCAGCCTTCAAATTTGCTCCGCCCGAATTAATCGAAAATGAGAAAAGATTGATGAAAAAATCAGATTTGGTTTTTACCGGCGGACAGAGTCTTTATGAAGCAAAAAAAGATAAACATCCAAAGGTTTTTGCTTTTCCTTCGAGTATTGATGTTGAACATTTTGCTCAAGCACGAACCGAAACGGAGGAGCCAGTCGACCAAAGTTCAATTTCAAATCCAAAAATCGGATTTTGCGGAGTGATCGATGAACGATTGAACCTTGAATTATTGGCAGAAATAGCCGACTTAAAACCAGAATGGCAGTTTGTAATGATTGGTCCGGTCGTCAAAATTAATGAAGAAGATTTACCGCGAAGACAAAACATTCATTATCTGGGCGGGAAAAATTATAAAGAATTACCGAAATATATGTCCGGTTGGGATATTGCCATGATGCCGTTTGCCTTAAATGATTCGACACGGTTTATCAGTCCGACGAAAACACCCGAATATTTAGCAGCAGGGAAGCCGGTGATTTCAACTCCGATTCAGGATGTAGTCCGACCTTATCAGGAAAAAGGTTTAGTTGAAATTGCAAACAATGCCGAAGATTTTATTGCAGCCGGAGAAAAAATCCTGAAAAGAGGAAACTTTGACGATTGGCTAAAACAAGTTGATAAATTTTTGTCCCAAATTTCCTGGGATAAAACCTGGAAGGAAATGAATAATTTAATTTCCGAAATTATAGAAAAACCAAAAGCGGCTGAAAAAGCTGTTTAATTTAATAAAATTTTGATGAACAAGGGGAATAAAAAGAATGTTTGATTATTTGATAGTAGGAGCGGGTTTCGCCGGTAGTGTGTTGGCGGAAAGATTGGCAAATGGTTCTAATAAAAAGGTTTTGATTTGTGATAAACGTCCGCATATTGCCGGAAATGCTTATGATTTTTACAATGATGCAGGAATTCTCATACACAAATATGGTCCGCATATTTTTCATACCAATTCAAAAGAAGTTTTCGATTATTTAAGCAATTTTACCGATTGGCGAGAGTATCAACATCGTGTTTTGGCGTGTGTGGACGGAATGCAATTACCAATTCCAATTAATCTTGACACCATAAATAAACTTTACGGATTAAACCTGACGGCTTTTGAAGTTGAAGATTTTTTTGCCAAAATTGCCGAGCCGATTGAGAATATCCGAACCTCGGAAGATGTGGTTGTATCAAAGGTCGGACGCGAGCTTTATCAGAAGTTTTTCCGCAATTACACCCGAAAACAATGGGGACTTGATCCATCAGAACTGGATGCAAGCGTGACTGCTCGTGTTCCAACCCGAACGAATCGGGACGATCGTTATTTTACGGACACTTATCAGGCAATGCCAAAATATGGTTTTACCCGGATGTTTGAAAAAATTCTTGATAGTCCGAATATCAAAATAATGCTGAATTGTGATTATCAGGAAATTGTAAGGGAAATTCCTTTCAAAAAAATGATTTATACGGGTCCGGTAGATAGTTTTTTCAATTATGTTTACGGAAAATTACCTTATCGGTCGTTGGAATTTAAGCATGAAACTCACGATATGGAACAATTCCAGGCTGCTCCGGTTGTAAACTATCCAAATGAACAGGCTTATACCAGAATCACCGAGTTCAAGTATCTGACCGGACAGGAGCATAAAAAAACCAGTATTGTTTATGAATTTCCACAAGCTGAAGGGGATCCTTATTATCCGATTCCGCGTAAGGAAAATGCCGAAATTTATGCAAAATATAAAGCTCTGGCAGATGCGCGGGAAGATGTTCATTTCGTAGGAAGATTAGCAACCTACAAATACTACAATATGGATCAAATCGTAGCCCAAAGTTTGACGGAATATAGCAAAATAATTGGTCTGAAACGCAAAGAAGCCTCGGTTTATGTTGCACCAAAAGACAAAATTATTATTCCGGTTTCCATTAAACAACCATTAAACTTAAATGTTCCTGCTCCTAAAACCAATGGAAACGGAAAAAATGTTGTAAACAATTTAGGCTAAAATAAAATAATTGATTCTGTTTTGAGGCTGTCATTTGACAGCTTTTTTTATTTTTAAATTTATTAGAATTAAACTTCCACCGTAATTTCTTTAACCTGTCCAATCCTGTCTTCCGAATTCGCAATATAATCTTTTATTTGAGCTACCAGAGGAGTTTCTAACCAACGTTTTCCGCCATTTTCCCGATTTAATTTGTAAAGCCCAAGTTCAAGGTAAAAGTTTTCCAACGGCTCATTTGAAAAACGATACCGCCAATCGATCATTGTAAAAAGAGGAAACCAGGTGTAACCAATTACAGGAACGCCTGTTTCGCGTAGATTTTTAATCATAGAAACAGAAGATTGCAGCCATTTTTGCCGAACTTCTTCACTTCCAACTGCGCTGGTCTCCGTAATCATTATCGGAACTTGATAACGATGATAATATTCGGAAATTAATTCGGCGAATCCGCCACCTTCCGGTTCCGTATCACGAAAGGCGATCTTTCCACGTTTATCTAAATAAAGCTGTTTGGTTGACCACTGAGGATAAAAATTCATCCCTAAAACATCAATTTTGATTTTATGTTTTTGTAATTCCAACAAATCATCAGGTGATGCTCCATTTCTGATCAGCCAGGAATAAAGCAAATGATCGTGTGTTAATCTGCCAGAAATCAAATCATAACAAAGATAACCCCGATGTTGTTCCTCTCTCGCCAAAGGTGCCAGATCCTCGCGAATAGTTCTGGTCAAACCCGTTGCCTCAACGTGAACCATTATCGAATTTGGCTGAATTTCTTTAATTGAATTTACTGTTCTGATTATTCCTTTTGCTAATTGCAGCATTAAACGAAGATAGCCTTTATCACCTTTTAAATACGGAGCCCAAAGTCCACGCATTCCACACATCAGAGAATTAATGATCGGTTCATTGAGCGGTGTATACCAACTAATTAAACTTTGATAACGTTTGGCAAATTCTGCCGAATATCTGGCAACATATTTTGGGTAATCCTTATTGGCAAATTCATTTTTGAGCCAAAACGGACATCCGTAGTGCATCAGATCAATAATTGGTAAAATTTTTAATTCTTCTACCAAATAAGGAATTACTTCGTCAGTCCAGCTCCAGTCAAACTTATTTTGTTCAGGCTCAACTTTATACCAGGGAATGCCCCAACGTAATGCCTTCAAACCTAATTGCCGCGCCAAAGACAAATCTTCGCGCCAATGAGTATAATGTCCCATCAGTTCATATTCATCCAGAGCACGATGCCCGGGACGCGTCTGTGGCACAAAAGTATCTTCGATTCCCCCAGCCCATAGAAAATCCTGAGCCGAAGAGCTAAAAATATCAGTCGTTATCAAAGGAAAATTTCCTCGCTAAAATGTGTGTTTATTGGAAAATCTCAGGATGGATTTTGTTTTGAAATATTACCCTTGAATTTTGGAAATAGCAAATTATTCAAACAAAATCAAAATAAAATCCTGAACTTATTGGTAGGACGAGGGAAATTGATTTAAGGATGCTCAAAGATTTAAAGTGTAGTCTGACGGATCATGTCAAAAGCCACTATTGAGTGCCGCACAAAAAATACTGCTCTTTTTGAGGGTTGTGAAAATCTAATTTTTCCCAATTCTTCAGTCTCAGAACGAATTAATAATTCATCTCCAATTTTTATTAAACTTATTTGGCGAAAATTATTAGTTAAAAATTGCCCCGGTAATGAAATTTGTTGAACCTTTACAGAATCAATGATCTGTAAAATCGAATCGGATTCATTATTTTTTGTAAAATAGAAAACAGTTTTGTTTAATTCATCCAAACCCAGACTTAATCCGAAATTAAAATCTGAATTGAAAGCTTTTAACAAACAAAAATTAAAAGCTATTTCAAAATTTTCCCCAAATATTTCTTTTTCTATTATGGTTTCATCCCCTTCCTGCCCGTTTAGGATCAAATTTTTATCTTTTATTTCCCAATTTCCGCGAACTAATCGCCATCCTATAACTTCAAAATCATTATGTTCAAACAAATTTTCAAAGCCGGTTGTAACTGCTGCTCCAGAGAATGCAGCCTGACAATTTTCCGCTGCCAAAGAAAAATTAGAAGAGGGATTGTTCATTATTTTTTTAATTTTTAATGGCTGCTCATCAAGCGAAATTTTAAGCAGCCAATGATCAACCTCGCATTTTAGAAGATGAAATGAACAAAAATCGAAGTCACTCGGCAGTTCGTAATCTTCAGATTTGTAAAAACCATTTTCAAGGTAATTAAAAATAATTTTTTTTCGATTTGAATCAAGCAAGAATTCCCCGATCTTTTCATCATTTTGATTCAAATAAATTCCGAATTTACCCGTTTCACCCTCAATTATCCTTAAACTGATTTCAAATAAAAAGGATCTGCGTTGTAATTGACACTGAAGTTCGGCAATTTTTGAAGCTTCTGAAATAATTTGATTATCATTAATAAACCAATTACCTGACTTGATATTCCAGTTTGCCTCCGAAAAATCATCAAACAAATCCAAAATTTCTGGTTGAAATGGAGCAAATTGAGGTGAAGTAGTGGCTCCAAAAATAAACATTCTTTCCCCACCAGGAAAATCCATTCTGTCAATTGCTAAAACTCTGCCGTTTTCAGTCCAACAATGATAAATACAAAAAAGTTCACGGTTGTTTAAGCCGCGAACAACTGAATTATGTCCGGGTCCGGTTATTTTTCCGGGAATGGTTCGTAAAATAGGAAAAACTTTTTCGCCATCCGAAAATTGATTCCATTCTTCATTGGTTTCAATGTTTTCAGTTGTAGCAAAACTTACTCCATAAGTTACATTTTGCCAATTTCCCCCACTAAACATTTGATAATAAATACCTTTGCGTTTTAAAACAAATGAGCCTTCGACCGTATGCCAGCGAACTCCGCCTTTTTCTTTGCGATTGGCATCATAAACTTGCCAATCATATTTGGCTCTGGTGACAGGTTTTGGATTTCCCGCAAGGGTAAAAAAGTCATTCAACCGATCAACCACCGTTCCTGTGCCAATGTGTGAATATTCGAGAAAATCCGTCGCATAAAATAAAAACTTTTCCCCATATTCATCAATAAAAAGGTGGGCATCAATCGCAAATTCTTCGTTGGTCAAACGCTTTCCACAATCAACAAAATTTCCCCAAGGCTGATCGGAAACTGCAACTCTGATTTCCATCAGTGTTTCGTTTCCAACGCTGTAATACAGATAAAATTTTCCGTTAAAATAAGTAACTTCCGGTGCCCAATAAAATGGCGGACTATTTTCAAGCGGCTGCATTGCTCCGCCGATTTCATTCCAATTAATCAAATCTCTGGAATGCAGAACTCCAAAAACTTTGCCATCCCGCCAAAAATCAGTGCAATAGGCAAAATATTCTCCGCGAAATTTTAGAATATATGGATCAGGAAAGGATTTTTGATAAATGGGATTGAGGTAAGTTTGAGGAAAATTTGCAGAACTATTTTCATTCATTTTAAACTGGCATTTAACTAAATTTATGCGACTAAACCAATGCAGGTCTCTTTTGGCATTACTTCGTTAAGTTTGACTTTTAATTCCGAAAGATTTCCTTCAAAACAATCTTTGTGATTTACAATTTTGTCTGAACCTGACAAAGCCATAATAAAAACCTCTTCTTCATTAAGGAAAGACTTGGTTAGATCACTTATTATGGGAAAATCTTCGATAAAGGAATTTACCTGTAGTAACACAATTTGCGGACGAAAAAAAGTAGTAAAATCTTCAATTTCTTCAATTACTTGAAAAACATTTTCTACTTCGCTGGTGCGAAAACGGCTTTGCCTCAACCAATTTCTGATAGAATCAGCTTTTTTTACCGTTTTTTCGTTCATTAAAATTAATACAGTTCTGTTTAGTTTTCTTTTCATAAACCCTTCGTTCAATAAACATAAAACAAATAGAAATTTAACTCTGTATGTTTTATTACAAAACTGGATTTTCAAGGAATTAGGACAATAAAAATATAAAATTGGATATAAAAAAAACCGTCTCTTTTGACTGTTTTAGGCTACAAAAGTAAACGACCTAGTTCATTTACATCCTTTTTTCATACAGGACAAAGTTTTTCCATTTGGAATTTGGGAATACATTTTATTTTGATTTCTTTTTGGGGGATTCACCTGAACTTTTTTTTTGTTTCTGATCGCTCCTGCCTTCAGATTTTGTAGATTTTGAATCTTTTTTACTTTTATTATTTTTTTGTTTATCCGGCATAATTTTTACCTCCTTGAATTTTTGGTTATTGGAACCAAATCTAAATTTAAAGAATTAAAAATGTTTATTTTGTCGGCAAGATAACCCAATTTTTTATCTTTCTTGGAAGGGAATTTTTTCTGATTTTTATTGCCGATTACTTTATTTTTCCATCACCCCCAATTTCCAGAGAATAAATAGAATTCACCTGAAAAATTTATCCTTATTATTTTGTCTGCAAGAATACAAACACAAAAAACAAACCGAGCTAATCTTATAACCGAGAGTCTTATCAATAAATTAAGTATTAAAGATTTTAGTTAAGGCACTCAATTTTCTAATGAGTAAAACTTATTGCGTCTTACCAAGCCAATAATTTTACGAATAAAAGAAAGAAAACGAGTAGAGGGATTTATGGAATTTAATAACAGCAAAGTGGCTCTGGTCACCGGAGCGTCCTCTGGAATTGGGCACGCAACTGCAATCGCTCTTCAAGCTGCCGGCTTTTATGTGGTAGCAACTGCTCCGAATTTACAAGACCTGGAAGATTTAAAACAAAGAAACATTGAAACTTTGGAATTGGATGTGACAGATCCTGTTTCTTCACAAAATGCTGTTTGGCAAGCTGAAAGTCATAATGGAGCAATTCAGGTTCTGGTTAATAATGCCGGTTATGGGCAATACGGACCAATCGAGGAAATACCAATCGAAGCTGTTCGGAATCAATTTGAAACAAATGTTTTTGGTCTTTTGAGAATGTGTCAGCTTGTTTTACCTCAGATGCGGGCTAAAGGTGAGGGTAAAATTATTAATCTCAGTTCAGTTGCCGGTGAAATTAAACAACCCGGCTCAGGAATTTATCACGCTACTAAACACGCGGTCGAAGCAATTGATGGGGCACTCCGAAACGAAGTCCGAACCTTTAATATTCAAGTCATCGGTATCCTGCCAGGTCCGGTCAATACCAACTTTGATGAGATAGCAGTGTCGACAATCCCTGATACAGGACCTGATAGTCCATACCACATTTTCAAACAAAATTTGGCGAAATCAACCAAAGAAATGCTGAAGCCGGGTGGAACCGGAGTTCTGGAACCCGAGGACGTTGCCAAAACAATAGTTGAAGCGGCAACTACAGAAAATCCAAAGGATCGTTATCACGTTGGGCTGATTTCAAAAGCCTTTGCGGCAGCTTATCACTTAACCCCGGATAAAATCTGGGATGCCGCTGTTTCGAGTATGATTCCGGTTGATGAGATTAAATAAACCCGATCCAATCAACCAAATCTAAATCTAATTTTTGCTTTAGAAATTAAAGCATTTAACCAGGAGTAAAAATTTATGAATGCCATTAAGTTACTAAAAAGTGATCACCAAAATGTTATGAGACTTTTCCAAAAAGTGAAGTCTACCGATGATAGCGAACATCAGGAACTATTTGAAAAAATTAAAGAAGAGTTAGAAATTCATACACACATCGAAGAAACTGTTTTCTACCCGAAAATGAAGGAATCAGAAGAATTAACAGATTTGGTCTTGGAAGGAATTGAAGAACATCACCAGGTCAAAATGTTTCTCCGTGAAATTTCCAATTTAATGGATGAAAGTGAAAAGTTTGAACCAAAATTGAAAGTTTTAATGGAGGATGTGCTTCATCACATTCAGGAAGAAGAAGGGGAAATGTTCCCTAATATTGAAGAACTTTTTAATGAAACGGCATTAGAAGAATTAGGTTTGCAGCTTGACGCTGAAAAACAACATTACAAAAAATCAGCTTTTGCAAAGGCAGGGAAATGATTAAGGAATTTTGGGGAAAGAGTGATTGAATTCAAAATTTTTCAAATGGATTATTTTTGAATACACCATTTTTCCCCGGAATTTAACAATCTGATGATTCTAAATTCAGGAGTTAATTATTGTAATGGCACATACTTCGGATTATTCTCTGATTGCAAATCAGCCAAATAAAAAAGGACTGAGGATCAAGCAAACAAACCCCCGTAAAAATTATTTTGGACTACAATTTGTTGCCTTTATATTGGGCTTAGGGCTTTTATTCCTACTTTTATATGAATTCGGGTTTAAAACAATTGCCGATCCGATTACCCATCTTGGCTGGAGCTTTTTTATAATTGTTGGTTTTTATGGCATTCGGCATTTTTTACGCGCTTATTGTATTTACCTGGCGATTCCTGAAAATCAAAGAAATTTTAATTATCTTCATTGTTTGATGGCTCGTTTGGGGGGCGAAACTGTTAGTTTCATTAGTTTCACCGGACCAATATTGGGGGAAGCGACCAAAGCAATTTTATTGAAAAGAGATTCAGAAGATTTGAAGGGAAGCGTCAGTGCAGTTGTGGCTGATACAGCAATTTATTACGTTTCAGTGTTGATCTTAATTTTTTGCGGTTCTTTGACCTTACTTTTTTATACAACAAATGTTCCGAAAATCACCTATACTCTTTTCTTTTTGATTTTCTTTACCCTGGTTATTCTGGTTGGAATCATTTATTTGAAACAAAAAGAATTTCGTTTAATTTCGCCTCTAATAATATGGTTTAGTAAATTTAAATGGTTTCCAAAGGTTATTTCAAACAAAGTTAAATCCTTTGAAGAGGTTGAAAAAAGCTTTCACGATCTATATACAAATCGCCGCCAAACATTCTTTTTTCTCTGTGGAATTAATTTTTTAGCACATATTTTGAGCGTAGTTGAAGTTATGACCGCGCTCTATCTGCTAGGCTTGGAAAATTCTGCTCTGAAATCCTTCATCATCGAAACTATGACAAAGGTCATTAATTTGATTTTCAGTTTTGTTCCCGGAACGTTTGGAGTTTACGAAGGTGGAAACGGAATTATTCTTCACCTTTTGGGTTATACGACAGCTGCGGGAATTTCTCTCGGTTTAGTGCGCAAAGGAGCAAGTATTTTTTGGATTTTGATCGGCTTAATTATTTTGATTTGGCGGACTTTATATCAATCAGTTTTTAATGAACGCGAAAAAGTTAGATTGTAAAGAGCCAAAATTTTATCCGCCTCGAACAAAGGTTTTTGGAGTTTAAATTTTCTATTTAGGAACTTGTTGACGATAGATGCGAACTATTTCAATCAGTAAAACTGCAAGACCTATAAACAAAAAAAGGTGAACAAAACCGCCTTTGCCTAACAAATAAAGTAAAAGCCAGACGGCAAGCAAGGTCGCAGAGAGAAGTTTTAAAAATATCTTTTGCATCATTTATTTCAGGAAGCGTAAAAAATGTTGTCCGATAATATTTTGCCCCCAACCACTGCCGGAATCAACCCTGAAAAATTTACGGACAAATTTATATTTGCTCAAAATCAGCAAACAATCATTTTATTCTTAGCATTCATAACTATATTTGGTTTTTTTCTGCGTGTGAATCAGCTTGGTGCAGAAAGTTTTGGAGAAGATGAATTTAATAAACTCGTAACTGTAAATGAATACAGGAATTTCGGATTATCGGGTCATAATGGAGAACACCCTTTTTTAATGAAAGGAATGCAAACCATTAGTATAATTTTAATCGAAAAATGGAACTTATTTTTTTCCGATAAATCAAATTTTCAAATTTCTGCGGAAACTGCTTTGCGCCTTCCCACCGTGATTATAGGTTCGTTAACCATAATTGCGCTTTACTTCCTCTTTGCGGAACTATTCGGAACTTCGATTGGGCTGATTAGTGCTTCGATTTGGGCATTTGATTCTGCCGTGATCGGATTTAATCGAATTGCAAAAGAGGATTCTTTTTTTATTTTCTTTTTTATTCTCGCCAATATTTTTTTAATAAAATCTCAAACTGCGGCGGAACGCGGAAATCGAAATTATTTACATTATTTTTGGATTTCGGCAATTCCTTTCGGCGGAATGTTGGCTTCTAAATATTATCCGCATTTTTTCGCTGTCAGCGTGGCTTATTTCAATATATTTGTAGGAATTTCCTCGACCAAATGGCATATTCTTAAAGTAAAATGGTTATATTTTTTTGTTCTGGTCGGAATTGCTTTTGTTTTTTTTAATCCCACCATTTTTCTGCCATCTACCTGGCACGAAATGCTTGTATTCTCAAGCGAAAAAAGAATCGGTCATGATGCTTACGAATATTTGGGAAATCTCTATCGAAACCAATTAACCGCTTGGCTAAATGGTGTGCCGTGGAATTTTTACTTGGTTTTTATTTTGGTCAAAACTCCGATTTTGACTTTGATTTTTTTAATTCTGGGATTGCCTATTTATTTTTTTAGAAAATTATACGACGGACGATATTTTGTGCTCTTTTGGTTTGCACTTGGGGTTTTAACTTTTTCATTTTTAGGCGGAAAATTTACCCGCTATTTTACTTTGGCAGAGCCTTTGATCGCTATTACTGCCGCACTTGGCTTTTATTTCACAATTCAAGCAACAGCCAAATATTTAGCTGTTTTTTTCCAAAAGGATTGGCTTATCCCATTCATTCAAACGATTTCTTTTGGATTGTTTTTAATGTCGCTTTTCTGGACTTCATTAAATTCCGCACCGCATTTTCGTTTGTCAACCAATTGGCTTGGTGGCGGCGAAATGAAGGCAGGAACTTTTTTTCCTCACGATGAGTTTTATGATTTGAGTTCACGCGAAATTGCTGAAATTATTGCAAATTTATCAGAAACCAATTCAAATATCGCCAGCGAAACCCCACAATTATTAGGATATTATTTGCAAAAAAACGGACGCAATGATCTTAATTTAGTCTCTCTTTCCGATAAAAATAAAATGGGAATCTTTCAAGTTGGCGACATAATTATTCTGGCAGAAGGTCGTCGTTATTTCAGCAACGATAAATATTGGCAATTTTTGAAGCAATATACTCCCACAAAAGAAATAAAAGTTGGGAATACTACCTCCGCCCGAATATTTAAATTGGATTATGAGTTAGCGCAGAAAATTCGTGAACTTTCAGTTCAATAAAAACCAAATTTTCTTCAAATGATTCTGTCTATCTAAATTTCACCTAACTAAGGATTTTGTAGCCGTGCATACAGACAATTTGATTTTTCCTTTTTAATCTGAAATTAAAGCCAATAAAGTAAAAAAACTATTAATGGCGTTTTTAGGGGAAAAAATGGAAAAGGTAACAATTGATGAGGTTAATCGAAAAATAAATAACGGAGAGGAAATAGTTTTTGTTGATTCCCGTGCAGCACACGTTTGGGATAAAGCAAAAACAAAAATACCCGGTGCAATTCGGATTCCGCCTGACAAAGCGGAAAAAAGATTAAGCAATGTTCGAAAAGATGCGTATGTTGTAACGTATTGCACTTGACCAAATGAGGCTTCAAGCACCCGTGTGGCGCAAATTTTGGAAAATCATGGTTATAAGGATGCACATCCCCTAATTGGGGGGTTAGAGGTTTGGGAAAAGGCAAATTTGCCCGTTGAGACAAAATAGAGAAATCAAATTTAACTTTAACAAATTCGTAACCAACCAATAGGGAATTAAAGGGTTAAGAGGTTCCAAATCTTTTTAATCCTACTATCAGGGAGGTTAAAAATGAAATTCCTAAAAATAAATTTCTTTGTCATATTTTTGACATTATTTTTTGTTAATTTGGCATTTACCCAAGAGGGAAGTCAAAGTTTGGTTGCAGCTTTGTCAGGAAAAGCAGTGGTGCCGGGTCCCGGGGATAGCGACGGTAGTGGAAACATAAAAGTTACAATCAATCAAAATCAATTATGTTATGAACTTACTGTAACCAATATTGCAAATCCAACTGCCGCAGCTATTTATGAAGGGGACTCAGGAAAAATCGGAGCGATAACGGTTACTTTGAAACCACCGGTTGATGGTTTTTCAAATGATTGTATTAACATTGGCACAGGTTTTACAAAAAGACTCAGTCAAAATCCTGAGAACTTTTACGTCAATGTTCATACCGCAGAATTTATGGAAGGCGCAATTCGCGGTCAACTTTCTAAATAAGTTAAACAAAAAGGCTAAGGAGTTGTTTTTTTGATGACTCCTTAGCCTTTTTCCAATTCTCCAAAAAATCTCAATTCAAATCTGCCGGAAAATTAAAGTCAGCCTTACACAAATACAAAAAAAATAGTAAATTGTTCTAAAATTCAGTTTTTCTACGGTTTAGAAAAATATTGCTTAGGCATAGTTTTTGCATTTCGTCCCATAACTAAAGTTGAAAAGTATGAATATTAATCAAAAAATTTATCAATTAGCCTCTACACCATTTGTTCTGCGAATTCCTTATTTTGTTCTAACGATTTCAATTATTGTTACTCTTGCAATCTCTTATTTCTATTACTCAAGTGCCAAAACAAATGATTATGAAAGGTTTCAAAGCGAAACGTTGCGGGTCAAAGGCGAAATTGAAAGCCGTTTGGATACCTACATAGCTTTGCTCAGTTCGGGCAGAAGTTTTTTGTATGCAGCTGAAAATATAGATAAAGAAAAATTTGGGCAATTTGTTGGAAATTTAAATTTAAGACAAAATTATCCGGGAGTTTTAGCAATCGGCTACTCAAAAGTTTTTAAGTCCGATGAAACTGAATCCTTAATAAAAATGATGAGATCAGAGGGAATTTCTGATTTTACAATCAATCCTGACTCCGCCCACGATGAATTTCAAGCAATTGTTTTTATTGAACCTTTGGACGAAAGAAATAAAAAAGTTTTGGGGTTTGATATGTCAAGCGAACCAACCAGGAAAGAAGCCATTGAAAATGCGAGAGATTCAGGTGTTCAGTCTATTTCCGGCAAGGTGATTTTGATGCAGGAAAATGAAACAGATCAAAAATTCGGGTTTTTAATATATTTTCCGGTTTATAAAAATAAAATCACGCCACCTTCTTTAAGTGAAAGAAGAAAAGAAATTCAAGGTTTTGTTTACAGCCCATTCAGAGCCGAAGATTTTATTAACGATGTCATAAAAAACTCGGAAATTGATGATATTTCTTTTCAAATTTATGATAACGAATTAAATAACAACAGCTTTTTAGTTGGCGGAAATGAAAATAATAAAATAAATGACCTATTTTTTAGTGGAGAAAATGAGATCAGAATTGGCGGCAGAAAATGGATTGTTACTTATTCCCCAACCAACAAATTCTATAAACACTCATTAACGTGGTGGACTCCAATTATTTTTCTTTTGGGTTTGGCTATTAGCGTAGTTTTATTTTATTTAAGTTTATCTCAATCAAAAACTAATCAAAGTTTACTAAAAACCGCTTACGAACTGTCTAAAACCGGAGAAAATGAAAAGAAAGCCCGTGAAAAAGCTGAAAAATCTGCCAAAGTTAAGGATGAATTTTTAACAACTGTTTCTCATGAATTAAGAACTCCTTTGAATGCCATCTCCGGTTGGATAAATATAATAAAAATGGATGGAGTGGAGCGGGAAACCAAAGAAAAAGCAATAAATATCATCAATAAAAATCTTCGGCAACAGGTCAATTTAATTGACCAAATGATTATTTTCTCTGATATGGAAACTTTTTTAGAGCAAACTAATTGGCAAAAATTTGTGATAAATGAATTATTAACACAATGTTTGAATGAAATGATTGTCCAAATTTCAAAGAAAAAAATAAACTTAACCAATAATTTACCGATCGAAAACCTGACAATTTACGGTGACAAAGAAAAGATAAAAAAAGCAATTACAATTTTGTTGGATAATTCAATAAAATTTACTCCCGAAGCAGGTGATATTAAACTTAGTCTTTATGCAAAAAACAATTCTGCCTTAATTAAAATTGTAGATTCCGGCGAAGGAATTTCACCGGAGTTAATGCCAAATATTTTTGAAGGATTCAGACAATCCGATAGCTCCAGTATTCGCAAATATGGAGGTTTAGGGTTAAGTCTGGCGATTGCCAAAAAAATCATAGAATCTCATAAGGGAAGTATTAAAATCGAAAGTGAAGGTTCAAATCTTGGCACTACAATCAATGTTTCATTTCCGCTTTATTAACAAAAATAATTCAATTTTACATTTTAAGTGTTATATTCAATTTAACTCTATAATTATATCTTTATATACTAACGGAGTCTGATAAGAATTCTTATGTAAATTTTATTAAGTAAAAATAATTTTCTGACTTAAACTCAAGTGGCATTGCAAGAACTTTCACAAAACTTTTTTATTTTCATTTGATTCGGCATTAGTATCCTTGTCAAAAGTTAAAACATTTCGAATTTCGAGCAGATTATCCTTAAAAATAAATTCGATGGCACCTGCCTTGATAGCTTTTTCCTTTATATTTTTGCTGTCATATTGGGTGACAATGATGATGCGGACATTTGGATCTATATCCTTGATTTTTTTGGTTGCGGTCAATCCGTCCATTTCCGGCATTTCAATATCCATGACAACCCAATTATGCCGGTTACGCTCAAAAGCTTCTACGGCTTCTTTTCCATTTGAACATTCGTCAATCGTCTCAGCGAGATCATAGACCACGCTTTTAATTAAACTGCGCATTAATTCGTTATCCTCGACGATTAGAAGTTTCATGGCTAATTATAATACATTGGGAGTATAGCTGAATTGCAAGAGTTTTTGAATAGGGTGAATTACCGTATATTTATGGGGAGTATTACGAAACTTTTATCCGTAGTTCTACCTGAAAAAAGTAAGAAAAGAAATAAGGAATAGAGAATTCGTTTTACTCTCGACTCCCTATTTCTTTCACAATTTTGATTTATGTTCGACGGCGAATTTTATAAGGAAGTGCTTTTCTTTAAATTTCATTTTCAATTCAGTATGTAATCAATCAAAAGCTACCGATTAAAGAAAATCATCAATTATTTGAAGGAGTTTACTATAATATATTTGAGCCTGGTGAACCAAATACTTTGTTTGGAAGAAAAAAACTTCAAATAACAATATTGACATTGTTTACTATTGAGTGGATTAAGTTTTAAACATTTACGACATCGTTTCGAGCGTTTGACAGGTTCTTGCATAACAGTATCCTCCTAATTATTCACATAAACCAACACAAGTGTTTGTAATGGGAGAACAGTTTGTTGCTCTGCAAAGACAACCCGCCCGACAGGTGCTGGGAATAGAACCAGTTGTTCCGCGTCCGCAGGTATTTCCAATTCCAACAAATGTTCCGCAACCGCAGGTGTTACCAAACCCCTGACTGCCTACGGGATCTGCCGGATTAAGCCCCGACGGACAAGTGCCCCCACTGGCTGCTTGAATGGAATGCGGAGCAACCAGTGATGAAATTACCGGCAAGGCAACTAACGTTGAAAGTCCGACTTTACGAATTACTTCACGCCGATTCATACCTGTAAAGGGTGAAATGTATGAATCGGATTCCAACAAATTATCTTTCTTTAGAGCATCCAAGGTTAAATAAATGATCTCATTGGTAAATTGACTTTTGATTTTTAATTCGTCAAAAGAAGTTTTTCCATCACACGCTAGATAAACGGTCGAAGCGGTTTTGTTGAGCGCAAAGGCTTTGTTGATTTTCAGATCATAGATCAGAATTTCAGATTCAAGTTCCTGAACAACGATTTCGGATCGGCGCATTTGGGGCAGTTTGGTCATATAAAAGTAATTTTTCCTTTTAAAAGTTTTGTTCTTGATTTATTACAGGAAGGAGTATGGCTGAATTGAAAGAGTTTTTGAATGGAGTGAATTACGGATTATTTATAGGTAGAATTACGAAAATTTTATCCGTAGTTCTACGGATACTGAAAGTATTGGAGAAATTGAATGTGTTAGTAAAAAAAGGGCAGTTTAGGAAATACTTTGATTTTCCATGTTCAAATTTCAATTCTCTACTAAAACTTAGCTAAAAATGCCTGAATTCATCACAGAATTATAAAGAGAAAATCATCTTTGCCCCTTTTTTGCCCTTTTCTGTCTTCTTTTACAGGTTTGATTTATGCTCAACCGCGAATTTAAGGAGTGCGTGTTTACCTTTAAGTTCCATTTTTTCGCAAATGTTCGCCCGGTGATGTTCAACTGTTCGGATACCGATTGCCATTTGTTCGGCTATTTCTTTACTGGTTTTGTAGTCACCGATTAGTTTTAAGATCTGTCTTTCCGTTGGGGTCAATTGGTTTACTTGTGGCTGTTTTCTGGCTAGTTCAGTCGCATTGCGGGCACGGTTAATCAAAAATCCCAAAAGCTGATGGCTGACAAATTCCTGCCCTTCAGAAACAGATTTGACACACTGAACGATCTCTGTCACCGCACTGTCCTTTAGGATGTAACCTTTAATTCCTAAATCAAAAGCAGTGTTGAGAAATCTTTCGTCTTTGTGCATTGTCAGAAAAATAACTTCAATTGATAACCTCTTTTGTTTTATGAGGCGCACAACTTCAAATCCATCCATTTGCGGCATATCAATGTCGAGTATTGCAACATCAACCTCCAAATCTTCCAAAGCAGAAATTGCCTGCTCGCCATTGTCTGCTTCCCCAACAATTTTCAAACGCGAATCCGTTTCAATAATCTGGCGGAGACCGTTGCGAAAAATAGGATGATCATCGGCTATAAATATTTTGACTTTAGCTTTCATTTATCTGACAAATTTATTTTTACCGTTACAGTGGTTCCGTGTTCGGGCGAAGATTCAATTGCATGGGTTCCTCCCAGCATTCTCACTCTTTCTGCCATTCCGATCAATCCGAATCCGCCTTTGTGTGATGGATCAGCATTATCTTCTTTCGGAACAAATCCCTGCCCGTTATCGCTAATTTTTACAAATATATCACGCTCATGGCGAGAAATTTCTATCTTCGCCTGAGAAGCATTTGAGTGTTTGAGGATATTATTAACACATTCCTGGATAATACGGTAAAAGATCACCTCTTCATCTTTCCGGAAAGTGTCGTCGAGTAAAGATATTCGGTTTTCAAAAGCGATTGGTGTTGAATCTGCAACCTTTTCAATCATCTCTTCCAGAGCCTGTGTTAGTCCAAGACGATTCAAATGATAGGGGCGCAGATTATAGGTGATGTGCCTGACTTCTTCAATTGCGTGTGCAGCGGCTTCAGAGATATTTTTAAATTGTTCCAGTGAAACTTTTGCACCGGTGGCGGACATTTCGCCCATCATTGAACGGTTTTTGATAACCAATAGACTTTGACCGAGACCATCATGAAGTTCTGCCGCGATTCGTTGTCTTTCAGTTTCGTGCGCGTTGATCAAATGCCGAGAAAGCTCTTCCTGAGTTGCTCGGCGGCGTTCCAGATGATTAAGCCGAAATTGGTAGCTGAAAGCGAGCAACCCGAAAAAAAAGAAAACCACTATGACAATAAACCACCACCGCATCCAGAAAGGAGCAAGAACAGTAATTTCCAGTATAGCGGCGGAATCACTCCAAACGGCATCGGAATTGGCAGCTATAACGGTAAACCGATAATCTCCGGGCGGTAAATGCGGAAAATAAGCAATACGGCGGGTTCCGGCTTCTGTCCAATTAGTATCTAAGTTTTCCAACTTATAACGAAAACGAACCTGCTCCGGTTTGCTGAAACTAAGTCCCGTGTAATGAATTTCCAGATTTTCCTGACCGGGATTGACAACAATTTTTGAGTGAGTGTCGAGTTCCTCTCGGTCAAGGGTTACTTCTTCGATTAAAACCGGAAGAGACTGCGGTTTTATAATTTTCGGATCAATGATCGTAACTCCTTTGATCATCGGAAACCAGAGTGTTCCGTCCTTCATTTTCGACCCAGCCGGAGAGTTTCCGCCGTTTCCTTCGCTTGAAAGCATCCCGTCAGCCGCTCCGTAACTTCCACAGACCAAACCTTGAGTATTTCCATCTGCAAAATCATTTAAAATCTGTCGGCTGACTGAGAAAATCCCACGATTGCCAAGCAGCCAGAAATTACCGCGTCCGTCAGGCAGAATCCTTGAGATAAAATCATCGCCCAACCCGTCTTTGATAGTCACTGCGGTAAATTTGCCGTTGCGCAAACGATTTAAGCCCCCGCCGTATGTTCCAATCCAGAAAGTGTCGTCTTCGGCTTCGTAAATATCACGGACAAAATTGTTGGATAAACCATTTTGCGAGTTGAAATTAGTAAACTCGATCGATTCCGGCACATCACACATCGCACAGATCGTTTTGAAAGTTGAAATGCCGCCTACCGTTCCAATCCAAAGTTGTCCCGTCCTGTCTTCGGTAATAAAACGCACGTCATTATGAATCAACCCATTTTCTGTTTTGTAAGTTTTAAACTCACCATTTCGATAAAGCTCTAAACCGCCGCCCTGCCACCCGAACCACAAATTTTTCTGACTATCTTCAAAAATCGTTTTAACGGATGCCCGAAAAGTCGAAGAGGCTGGATAAACCGAAATTTTCCCGTCTTTCAAGCTCGCCAAACCGCCTAGTGTTCCTATCCAAAGTGTCCCGTCACTGGCAAAACGAAGTGCAGTTATCCGATTGGCGGGTAAACCGTTTTCAACTTTGTAAATCGTTTTCTGTCCATTTTGCCAGTGAGTTAAACCAACTCCGCCGATCCAGACTCCTTTACCTTCAGAATCCTCTATTATGGTCGTGATTTCATCGCTTGCTAACCCGTCAATGGTTGAAAGGGTTTTAATTTTGCGTGGGGAAAGACGAATCAAGCCATCGCCGTTTGTTCCAATCCAAAGGTTACCTTCGCGGTCAAACATCATTGAACGAATTCCGCCCTTCGTCAAATCTGACAGGTCATACTTATCCAAAACCCCGCTTTCACCAAGTTTGTAAACAGATTCGTAATATCCAAACCAAACCTGTTTATTTTTATCGGGAGTTATTGCTGTCAGATACCGTGTTTGATTCAGAGAATTTTCCAACAGTAATTTGAATTCTCCATTCTCAAAACGTCCAACACCTTTACCTGTTATAGTCCATAAATTACCTGCCGAATCCTTTTGAATTACATTTGCCGAAAATATGTTGTCATTCTTGGTTGTCTGGTATTCGGAAAAGTTTCCATTTTGCCAACGAATTAGACTGCCGCCTGTGCCGAGCCAAATATCTCCCGCTCCATCTTCGACAATAGAAGAAACCCCTTGGTTAAATGAATAAAAGGTAGCAGCGTTTGATTGTTTGGCGGCGAAATGCCAGATACCAAATGTTTGACCGACCCATAAATCACCTCGTTGATCCGATAAAAACGAAAGAACAACGTTATTCGAGCTTCCGTCGCCAGTTTTAAAGATCTCGAAAGAACCATTTTGTTCTCGAACTATATCGCCGGTTTCCGTTCCTATCCAGAGCATCCCATCTGCATCTTCGTAGAGTGCCATCACACGATTACTGTGTAAGGCGGGTGTGTTCGCCGTATTGAAAATTGTAAAGCGGATACCGTCAAAACGCACCAGTCCCCCAAAAGTGCCAAGCCACAAATAACCATCCCGTGTTTGCAACATTGAGGTTATAGTATTTTGTGGTAACCCTTCCTCAGTCGTCCAACGTTTTTTGAGAAATTGATTGTCTGTTAATGTTTTTGCAGAATTGGGGTCTAGGGCAAAACCCGTTGCCAATGACAACGTGATAAATAAAACGAAAAAGCTAATTAACCGAGTTGATACTTTAACTATCCCCATTGCAAAAAATTCACGATTAAAAGCGAATAGTGTAAAGTAGAAACGTATTTACTTCAAGAAATACAAGCAAAGTTTAGCTTACAGAAAATTTATTCATATTCAAATAAATTAGTCGGAGTTGCTGAATCAACCAATAAAACCGCATCAAAATTAAAAATCAAATCCGCAAACCCACTCGGCAAATTAGTTAAACTCTTAGTTCCAATTAAAGGTCTCAGAGGACCCAATTCAATTACTTTCCAGCTTTGCCGCTCGGCTAAAAACACAAACGGGCTTACGTCTAAATAAGAATAAACTATTGCCGGATCAAGTTTTTTCTTTTTATCCGTTTCGTTACCGACAAAAGGAAAAAATTTATTTTGCTCGCCGCCGGCAGCTAAAATCAATATGTGGAAAGAATTTGTGCCATTTGTATCGGCTATTTCAGAAGCCAGAGTTCCGACATCAAAAACATTGACATAATTACGACCCCTGGCAACGTGCGCCGCGCCGAATTTGAAAAACACTTTGGGCATTTTTTCGGTTTTTAGTGCTTGGTTGTAGAATTCCATAAACCGGTGCTTCAAAAATCTGGAACGTTGTAGATTGTTTTCGTAAATCTTCCCAACAGAGTTTTTTTGGTATATTTCCGCACTTGTTTGCAGGTCATTCAAAATTTGATTTGCTTCGGTATCTTTGGCAGAAAAAGCGGCGCGGAGTTTATCAAAGTCAGCAGTTTTGGCGGTAACGATGAATGCGCTCGAAGGATTTTTGGTTTCAATACTTTTTGCCAGTTCGACTTTTATTTTTTGATAATATCCATCAACTATTCCCTTTGATTTTGCATTAAGTGCAAGCTCGCGCAACCGCTCAAAGTGGTAAACCGGAGAAAAAAAGAACTCCTGATCCAACCCCCAAATGGTAGGCACTTTTCCACGCGGAAGCTTCAAAGCGGTTTCCATCAATTTTCCTTCTTCTTTCCAGTTATAAAAGGGCAGCGAAAAAGGATAGCGACGATTAAAATCCGCTAGAACTTCTTTCACAGGCTTGTTTTGCGATAATTTTTCCAATCGTGCCATCGTTAATTTACCTATCTCGGAGGCAAAATATTTGTAACCGAAACGATTTAATTCCTGCAAAACGGCTGAGGCGAAAAGCGAATTTTCAGCTATTCCGTGTTCTTCGCCAATCAGAAAAAATTGAGCTTTTTCCGCTTCCCTAAATAAAAAGTCCGCTCCGGCACCGGATAATTTTCCGTCTTTGTAAATTACCGGAAGACTATTTTCTTTAAGTTTGTTAATTAAAAACGGATTATCCTGTGCAAAACTACAAGCAACAAAAATTTGCACCAAAAAAGAGACAAAAATTAAATTCAAAAGCGATTTCATAGTTCTTTTTTAACAATAAAAATTATTTTGACAAGATAAAAATTTATTTATCAACGGTTAGAACCCAGCCGATATTGATAAATTTATCCCCTCTTTTGACGTAAGTTTCCACTCCTTTTCCGGTATTGATTATTTTTTTACCGTTTTGCTCAAGCTCAAAAAGATACGTCGTGTAAAGAATCCAGGTCGAACCGTAAACTTGAATTTCGGTGCTGGGAAACTCAAGTTTAGTTAAATTACCACCACTTTCGGCAAATTCTTTGGCACCTTTGAGAATTGTTTCTCTGTTTTTCCAATCACTTGAGTTTTCTTCAAGAGCTATGATTTTTTCTGCAAGCATTTCCTCCAATTTTGAACGGTCATTTGTAAACCAAGCCCCCCAGAAAGCTTCCCGCGCTTTAAGAATTTGCTGTTGAAGCGGCTGCGGCGGAATAAAGGCTTCCGTGTTGGCTTTATTTACCCAGTTTGAGTCGAGTGAAGTATGAGATGCTGTTTGAATCCACTTACCATTTCTTTTGGAATATATATCAGAAATTCTATATTTGGTTAAAACAGTAATTTTATCATCCGTTTTTCTAATAAATTCCAATATAAAATTAGCCAGACCAATATCTTGACTAATAAAATACAGGTCGAAATTAGATATTCTGAAAGTAATGTTAGCCGTTAAAGAAGCAGGTGCTTTCGGCATATTTGGCGGTGGCGGATAAGGAAGCTGATTTGCCCTCATATATTCATTGATTCCTTTGATCGGAGAGTCCGAACTTTCAATAAAACCGCGCCAATCTTCCGAATGAGTTGAATGAATTTTTTCGATGTCAAGAGTAATAAATGCCTGCGTTACCGCTTCAATATCCGCTAAAATTGCCGCACGATCAGCCTCCCGATTTTCGTTATTAGATGTGTTTTGAGCCTTGACAGCAAAATGCGGCAATATGGCAGCCATAACTAAAAGCAATAGCAATTTTTTAAGCATTTTATTCTCCTTAATTTAAACAAATTTTCCTACCAACTGCCCGCATACGAAGAACTGAACTGGTTGGAAACCAATTTCAATAATTCCCAACGTAAAAAAGCGATTTGCCTGAAATGCAGAAAATCATGCGCAACCCAAGAAACCAATAGATCACCCGCACTGATCTTTCCCGTTGAATGATCATAAAAATTATTCCACTCAGGATTTTCTACATTTTCTAACCAATTTAAGGAAGCTGATCTTTCCTGACGGAATCTTTCAAAAGATTCCGCCAAATCTCGATTATTGTATTCTCTCTCGTTTACCCATTTCGACGGATCAACCGGTTCCCAATTTTTTTCCGGCGTTTCAAGCAGGCTTTTCAGTCTGACGCGAAAATCGTATATCTCTTCATCTGCGAGATGGTTGATATTTTCAAGGATTGACCATTTTTCAACCGAGGGTTTCCATTTCGCTTCATCCTCGCTTAAATCAATCAGAAGTCCTTCAAAAACTTTTAGATTATTCCTCAAACTTTTGGTGTAAACTTCCAAATTCATTTTGTTAAAAATTGATTCGATAAGCCTGTCTTAAATCTTCAAGGAAAATTGCAGATTCGTCAGATATTAATAAAGGGCATAATCTACCGCCCTAACAACCTTTATCATACCTCTTTGAAAATCAAAGATTTCCAGCCTCTTATTTTTCAAACTATTTATTGTGTGCTAACAGCCAGCCTGTGTTGACCAATTTACCGTCACGCTGGACAAAGGTTTCTATCCCGCTGCCAATAGTTGTTTGCTTCTTTCCGTCTTTTTCAGTTTCAAAAAGATAAGTGGTGTAAAGAATTATGGCGTTTCCGTAAATCTGAATTTCGGTGCGCGGGAATTCGAGCCGGATTAATTTAGAACCGCTTTCAGCAAAGTTCTTCGCCCCTTCCAAAATCGCCTCTCGATTTTCCCAGTTTGGATTTCCCGTTTCGATTGCAATGGCTTCTTCGGGAATCACTCCTTCCAATTTCGCGCGGTCATTAGAAAACCACGCCCGCCAAACTTGCTCACGGGAATCAAGGATAAATTTTCTGGTTTGCTCACTTACCTTAATCGGCACAGAAAGGCGTTTCTGCTGTTCGTCGGGATGGCGCGCCAGATGTGATGCAACCTGAATCCAATCGCCATTTTGTTTTTTGTAAATATCCAAAGCCCGCATTTTATCGGTTCCGGCTCCGTTGGCATTTTTCAACTCAACATCAGCAATATAAAAGACCAAAGCTATGTCGGCGTGAAAAACAACATCAAACGAAATCAGTTTAAACCCAACCATTCCATAGTTTTTGAGACTATTTTCCGCGCCTTGCATATAAGCCTCAATTCCCTGCCGCCAACTGCGCGAATCCATTGAATAACCAGCCCAATCGGTTGAATGCGTTGCCCGCAGCTTCTCGGAATTTTTATCCACAAACGCTTGAAAAATGCCTTCAACGTGCTTACGAATCTCAGCGCGGTCAGCATCTCTTTCGTCCGTTTTTTTTGTGTTTGGGGAAACTGAATAATTATTTGAATTTTGGGAATAGGAAACTGTTACTACTGCCAAGAATAATATAAATGCAATGCCTGTTTTATTTAACATCTGGGATAAAACTCCTCAATTTTTTTTCTGGAATTTGAGCGGATTGTTTTTTTTAAAAAATCGCCGTTTATCAATATGAAGTTTGAATTTTATTTAGATTTTGAAGGGAAATCTTCAAATTATTTTCAAATTATTTTAAAATTTATTTGTTTGAAGTGAGGAATAGATTTAAATTATTTCATTCTTTTCTATTTTTTTCGGATATATTTTAAATCAAAACTGACGGTCCACGTTTTTCCATCATCAGTAGACTGTTCTGCATATTGCTGAATGGTGTTTTCATCAAGCAAAAAGTAAGTCATTTTATAAAGTGTTTTTTCGCCGTCTTTAGTAATTGAAACTCCCTCAAAAACCATTGACTTTTCTTTGTAATTCCCCTCAAACCGAATTGGGATGCCG
>JAIBCC010000019.1 GCA_019694395.1 Pyrinomonadaceae bacterium
GAGCAAAAGCTCTTAAAATTTGACGGAATTTCTTCTCAGAAATTTTGGCACGGACAAATTGCTTGTATTTAACTGTCATCACTAGATTTAACTATTATACTTTAGTTCTTATCTAGTCTTGACCCAAGTTTTATTAATGGTGTTGCTAAAATTGCCCAAGATGACCTGGATAACCCGGAAGCCATCGAGTATTGGCAAAATAGAGGTTATTTTAGTCAAGGCACTTGGAATGCAATTTATGGTTTGTATAATTTGTGTAAATTTGCTGTCAGAGACAATAAAGATGTTTTTCTATGGGAAGAAATAGATGATTCAAAATTGGGAAAATAAGGTTGTCTTTTTAACAGGCGCATCCAGCGGAATTGGTGAAGCTTTGGCAATTGCCTTAGCAGAAAAAGGCGCAATTTTGGGATTATTAGCTAGACGTGAGGATTTACTCAAACAGCTTGCCGAAAAATGCGAACAAGCTGGCGGACAGGCTCGCGTATTGGCGTGTGATGTGACTGATGAAAGAGGGGTTACAGAGTCAGTAAATAAATTTCAAAATGAATTTGGCAAAATTGATATTTTGATTTGTAATGCGGGAATTGGCGGTTCGGCACACGCTAAAAATTTAACCAACGAACTATTCCGAAAAGTTATTGATGTAAATTTAATGGGAGCGGTTTATGCCCTGACTGCTGTTTTACCAAAAATGATTGAGCAAAACAGCGGTCAACTTGTCGCAATTTCGAGTTTGGCGGGAATTCGCGGTTTACCCATGTCTGCTTCTTATTCGGCAAGTAAGGGCGCGATGACCAATTTTTTTGAAAGTTTGCGCCTTGATTTACTTAAAACAAATATTTCAGTGACCATTATTCAGCCGGGTTTTATTTTAACGCCGCTTACCGCTGAAAGGAAAAATAAACTTCCATTTTTGATGAAATTGGAAGATGCAATTCCGTTATTTATTAAAGCGATTGAAAAGAAAAAACGTTTTTCGGCATTTCCCTGGCAATTAGCCACAATTGTCCGGTTGGGAAGGCTTTTTCCGGGTTGGCTCTACGATAAAATTGCAGGAAATACAAATTATCGTGAGCAAAAAGAGTAATCTGCTTTTGACGAATCCTCACAAAAATAAGAAAATTCAGAAAGTTTTTTTCTAACCCTTCCTATTAAAAAAATATGGATTTAATACAAGCAATAATTCTTGGAATTGTTCAAGGTTTGACTGAATTTATTCCGATTAGTTCGACGGCGCATCTGGTTTTTGCCAGCCGTTTGACCAATGTCTATAACGGAAATCCGGAGCAAATTACTGCTACCATGGCTGTTATTCAGCTTGGCACTTTATTTGCGGCTTTTGTCTATTTTGCATTGGATATTTGGAGTATTTTGGGGGCTTTTGTTCGTGACCATTGGGCTTTATTGACCAGACGTCGCGGCTACACTTTTTCGGGAACCAATGGGGTTCGACCAATGTGGCTTTCAGAGGATGCCTGGTTAGGATGGTTAATTATTATCGGTTCAATTCCAATTGGAACACTCGGACTAATTTTCAAAAAAGTAATTGAGGGACCGCAAACAAAAAACCTATGGGTAATTGCCACAATGATGGTTGTGATTGCGGTTGGTTTATTTTTTGCCGAAATCATTGGCAGCCAACGAAAAGAATTAAAAGATTTTGGTTTGTTTGATGCCTTAGCAGTTGGGTTTGCTCAGGTTTTGGCTTTAATCCCGGGTGCCAGCCGTTCAGGTTCAACCATTATGGGCGGACTTTTGGCGGGACAAAAACGTGAAGCGGCAGCTCGATTTTCTTTTCTTTTAATGATGCCTGCGATTACGGCGAGCGGTCTTTTGGAACTAAAAGAGGCAATGAACATTTTATCAAAAGATGATTTTGTTCCTTTGTTGGTCGGCACAATTGTTTCAGCGATTATTGGTTATATCTCAATCTGGTTCTTGTTGGCATATTTACGAAAGCGTTCAACCGGAGTTTTTATTATTTACAGAATCATAGTTGGAATTACAATTTTAATTTTACTTTACACAAATTATATTTCAGCCCAAGTATAAAACTTCATTTCATTTCTGGAAATTTTAATTAAATTCCTGTAAATTGTTGGAATGAAACGGTGGAACATTCTCAAACATGACAGGAATCAAATAATACCCCTTGCCCAGAGTTTAAAAATTTCACCACTGATTGCTGCACTATTGATTTCAAGGGGTTACCAAACTGAAGAAAAAGCCGCAAAATTTCTTAAACCCACCATTGAAGATTTAAACGAACCCAATCTTTTAAAAGACCTGCAAAAATCTGTCAAACGAATTTTCAAAGCCATCGAAAATCAGGAGAAAATCCTGATTTGGGGCGATTATGATGTGGATGGAACAACCGGAACAGTTGTTTTACGAAAGGCTTTGGAAATTCTAGGGGCAAAGACCGGTTTTCACGTTCCGCATCGATTTACCGAAGGCTATGGAATCAATATCGAAAAGCTAAGTGAAGCAAAAGAGAAAGGTTACACGCTGGTAATCAGCGTAGATACCGGCGCGAGGGCTTTTGAACCCGCGATTTGGGCAAAAGAAAACGGGATTGATTTAATCATTACCGATCACCATTTATCGGATGAATCTCTGGGAAACCCGGATTCCTTTGCAGTAATTAATCCAAATCAAATCGGGTGTGAATATCCGGATAAAAACTTGGCGGGAGTTGGAGTTGCCTTCAAACTTGCACACGCCCTTTTACGCGAAAAAGGACGCGAAAATTTGGTCGAAGGATTTTTGAAAGTTGTGGCAATAGGAACCGTTGCGGATATTATGAATCTTTCGGGCGAAAACCGCGCTATCGTTTCATTAGGTTTGCGTGATTTACCAAAAGCCAAAAATTATGGATTACGGGCATTAATGGAAGTTGCCGATTGCAATTCCGAAATGACCAGTATGGACATTGGTTTTCGGATCGCTCCGCGCATCAACGCTGCCGGAAGAATGGATGTTGCCCGTCAAGTAGTCGAATTATTCGAGGCAAAAACTTTTGAGGAAGCTCGCGAATTTGCCGGAATTTTAGACAGCCGCAATCGTGAAAGGCAAACCATGCAAAAGCAAATTACCGAACTTGCCTTGCAGGAATATTTGGACAATGGGGGCAGTAAAAATCAATCTCACGTTGCTGTTGTGGCTGGGACCGGATGGCATCGAGGCGTAATTGGACTGGCAGCATCGAAAATTACGGATAAAATTTATCGTCCAAGTTTAGTGATCTCAATCGAAGACGGAATCGGTCACGGTTCTGCCCGAAGCATCGCTAATTATCATCTGCTCAATGGTTTAGAGTCTTGCAGCGAACTCTTTGAAAAGTTTGGGGGACACGCAGCTGCTTGCGGTTTTACAATCAAAGAAGAAAAAATTGACGAATTACGAACAAAAATAAATCAACACGCTGCACAACATTTAACCAAAGAGGATTTAACCCCGGAGATCAGAATTGATGCCTCAGTTACTTCACAAACTCTTGATTTGCAGTTAGTTCAGGAACTTAAACAACTTGAACCGTTTGGTCAGGGCAATCCGAAACCAAAGTTTTTAACCAAGGATTTATTTTTGGTTGATGAACCTTATGTGATGAAGGATAAACATCTCAAATTCAAACTCAAAGACAAACAAGGTAAACAATTTGAAGCGGTTTGGTGGGATGGAGTGGAAAAATCTTTAGAGCAAACTCTCAAGCGTAATTCCTGCATCGAATTAGTTTATTCCCCCGAATTGAATTCCTGGAACGGAAATACCAGATTGCAATTGGTGGTTGAGGATTTAAGGGTCTCAGGTTAATTGAAGAAATTAGTTTCAAATATTTAAAGCTTAAGTGTTACAATCAAATCAGCAAAATGTCAGAAAATATTGCCCGAAAACCAACAAATCCTTTTGATTATCGTGCTAATTTACCAAAAATAATTGGCGGGTTTGCCATTTTGGGTTTGATTGTCTCTTTGATCTGGCTCGGAATTTCATTTGTCCGAAAGGATAACAAATTTGTTTTGAAGAATGGTGTTATCGAGTTATCAAAAGATGTTGAAGGTGTCATAAACGGTTACGAAAGACGTGAAACCCAAGGGGAAATTACTAAATTTTACATTAAGGCAGATAAGGCTACGACCTATTCAGATAAACATCAGGAACTTGATAATGTTTATATCGAGGTCTATGACGAAACGGGACAAAAGTTTGACAAAATTACCTCAAACCAAGCCATCTATGTTCCGGACAAAAATGATTCAAAACTTTTTGATGCAAGATTTACGGGAAATGTAATAATAAACAGTCGTGACGGTGCCCAATTAAAAACAGAACTGATAACCTATAATCGTGAAAACGATACGGCAGAAAGTCCAGAAGCTACAGAATTTGAACGTGATAATGTAAAGGGTAAATCAACCGGAGCCGTTTTCAAAATAAAAAACAAACAGGTTGAATTGCTCAAGGATGTCGAAATTACCGCCAATGCTGATCCGGAGTTGGAAAAAGATGAAGTAGCCAAAGCAAATTTACAAAGTGCAAAAATTGTTGCCAATTATGCAATGGTCCAGGAAACAACGCCTGAGGGGAGACCCGTTGAGCAGAAGATCAACGCAAAACAAAACGTAATTATTAATTTAGTTCCTTTAGGAAATCAAGGAAATTTCAAACAACCAACTGATATTAAAGCAAATGAAGCTGAAGCTTTTTTAGTTGATAAACGTATAAAAAGGATAGATTTAACTGGAAAAACGGAAATTTATGCCAAACCATTTGGCGGAAACCCCGAATATACCAAAATAAATGCCGATAAATCTTCTTTGGAATTTGAACAGGAATTAAAAAACGCAACCGCTAACGGTAATGTTTATATCGAAACAAATAAAAATGGCAAACCTACCAAAATTCGTTCACAAAATGCCGTGTTTGACAAACCAACTGACAAATTTGATTTACGGGATAATGTAGAAATTGTAACGGTTGAGGATAATCAACCAACTACAATTCATTCAGCTACAGCAGTTTATGAGCAAACAAATGGCAAAATTGCGCTCAGCGGCGGAGCAGATATTACCCAAGGCGGTAATTTTGTAAAAGGCGATAATATTAATGCACAGCTTTACCCTACCAAAAAACTGCAAACAGCAATAGTTATCGGTAATGCTTATTTAAAACAGGTAACGCCCGAAAAAACTACGGAAATTACGGGAAATGAATTAAATGCCAATTTCAATAATGCTGACAAAATTCAAAATGCAGTGGCAAAAGGAAACGCATATTTGAAACAAACAACCGCTGATCAAATTTCTGAGGTTCGCGGAAGCGAAATGAATGCCGGGTTTGATTCCAACGGGATAATTCAAAATGCGAACACCATTGGTCAAAGTAGCGTGGTTTTGGTTCCAAAAGAGTCAAAGGATTATTCAGTTGCTACACTGTCTGCGCCGAATGCAATTCGGGTAACTTACCTCAATGGGATTTTGAATCAAACCCAAACTGAGGGGCGAACAACAGTCAAACTTGATGCGCCTTCAAACCGCCCAAATGCATCTAATAAAAAACTTACGGCTAATTCTGTAAAAACTTACCTGAATGGAAATGGAAAAGATTTAAGTAAAGTTGAAGCAGTTGGTGACGCTGAATTATATGTTGAGCCATTAAATGCTGCTCCCAATAATTATAAAACAACTATCAATGCCGCCCGTTTTGATTGTGATTTTTACGAAATAGGAAATGTGGCTAAAAATTGTGTTGCCTCAACCAAAACCCAAGTAGTCCGAGTTCCAACCTTAGCTCGTGAAAATCGTGGTGTCCAAAAAATCTTGGCAGATAAACTCAACGCCAATTTTAGTCAGGAAACTCAGGATATACAACAATTTGACGCAGTTGGAAATGCAAAATTTAATGAACTTGACCGTAATGGTCTGGCTAATCAAATGAATTATTCGGCAAACGATGAGGTTGTTCGTTTACGCGGAGGAGAGCCAACCGTTTTCGATTCACGCGCTCGCGCTAAAGCCGTTGAAATTGATTGGGATACCAAAAATCAAAAATCCTTTTTACGGGGAAAAGTTTCGACGACATATTACAGCCAAAAACAAACCAATGGCGCAACTCCTTTCAGCAAAACAAATTCACCAGTTTATGTAACTGCTGATAACGCACAGTTTGACCACCAGAGAGAAATCGGAATTTATACCAACAATGCTCGCGCATGGCAAGAAAATAATTACGTCCGGGCTGATGAACTCGTTTTGTATCATAAAGAAAACCGTTTTGAAGGAGCCGGAAAAGTTCAAAGTTTACTTTACAACGTTCAGCGAAAAGAAAACGGCAAAGCTGCTAAACAACCGGTTTTTGCCTCTTCGGAAAAAATTGCCTACAGCGACACTGACAAACATTTACGTTATGAAAATAAAGTTGATATAAGGCAGGGAACTGATCGGATTTTAAGTGGGATTGCAGATATTTATTTAGATGCGAATAATGAAGTTAAGCAAACAATTGTTGAAAATGATGTCACAATTACTCAACCTAACCGTCGGGCGCGTGGAACCTGGGCGCAATATACGTCTGCGGATGAAGTAGTTATTTTGCGAGGAAATCCGGCAAATGTTGAGGATTTTCAACAAGGGAATACGCAGGGCAGTCAATTAACTTTTGCAATGCGGGAAAATCGAGTGGTGAACGAAGGCTCAACCAAAGAAGCTGGTTCAGGCAGAACTCGAACTGTGTATAAGGTTAAGAATCAATAAGTTATGATTTCAAATATCATAGCCAAAGTTTTGCTTGTTTTATTCCTTTTTGCTTCCCCTTTTTTATTGATCGGTTTTGGCAGCGAATTTTGGAAAATTATTTTAGCTCAAACGATCCGTTCACCAAAAGTTTTATATTTTCTGCTTGGGATTTGTTTGTTTTTTCCGATTCTATTTATTTGTAAAAGATATTTAGAAAGCCTTTGGCAATATCTGACCACTCTGGAGCACGAATGCACGCACGCTTTGGTGGGACTTTTATTTGGCAAAATTCCGGTTGGGATGCGTATTTCGGCTTGGGAGGGCGGAGAAGTTAAACTTCGCGGCGGAACCAATCTTTGGATCTCACTTGCTCCGTATTTTTTACCCACACTTTCATTTTTTGTTTTGTTAGTAGGTTGGGTTTTTGGCTTGACCGAATTCAAATATTTTTATTCAGTAATGGGATGGACGGTTGCTTTTCATTTGGTAACTAATTGGCAAGAAACAAGTTTCCGTCAAACCGATTTACAAAAAGCCGGGTATCTGACAAGTATTTTAGTTTTGCCAATTGCAAATTTGTTAACCTACGGAGCAATTTTGAGCTTTGTTTTTGGCGGAATTAAAACATTTTCTGTTTTTTGGATTGAGGGATTAAAAAATTCTTGGGCAACTATTTTCCAATATATTACATAAAATTCATTTTAGAAAAATTGAAAATTAAACCTGACAATTGTTTAAGAAAACAATAAAATTATTTAAATGGCGGATTCATTTGCAGAAACAATTACAAAAAACGGGGCGGGCGAGATTGGTTTACAAAATGCCTTGGTAGCATCGCATTTGCAAAAAACATATGGTCGCAGAATTGTTGTGAATGATGTCAGCTTATCCGTTAATTCGGGCGAAGTAGTTGGGCTGCTTGGAGCAAACGGGGCTGGAAAAACTACAACTTTTTATATGATGACGGGGTTGGAAAGGTCGGAAAAAGGTAATATTTTTCTTCACGGTCAGGATGTAACAAAACTTCCAATGTATCTTCGGGCAAGACTTGGGCTTGGATATTTGCCTCAGGAAGAGTCCATTTTCCGAAAACTTTCAGCTGAGCAAAATATTTTAGCCGTTTTAGAAACAATGAATTTAAATCGATCAGAAAGGTTTGAAAGACTGGAAGAACTGTTGAAGGAGTTTGGAGTTTCTCATGTCAGGCAAACCAGAGGCGATGCGCTTTCCGGTGGTGAACGCCGAAGAGTGGAAATCGCCAGATGTTTGGCTACTCAGCCAAAGTTCATTTTACTAGATGAGCCATTTGCAGGAATTGATCCGATAGCAATTGATGATATTCGTGAAATTATTTTATATTTGAGAAATCAAAAAATTGGAATTTTGATTACTGACCACAATGTCCGAGAAACCTTGGGAATTACAGACCGCGCCTACATCATGGCAGAAGGAAAAATATTGAAAACGGGGAAACCTCAGGAACTCGTTGAAGATACGGAAGTTAGGCGGCTTTATTTAGGTGAACGTTTCAGACTCTAAACCTTCATTATACTACACATTTCAAATTTTCAAAACCTGACGCAACTTTTATGCCGAAACGGAAAAAAAAGTTTCGGAAATCTTCCAATTTGCTTTCAAAAAAGTTATAATTTTATCAGTTAGAAGTTGTTGGAAATTTAGCAAATTCCAAGGTTTCGTTCTTATTTATGTCATCATTAAAACTCAGTCAAAGACTTGACCAACGGATGGTGTTAACACCGCAATTACGGCAGCGTATTGAGATGTTGCAAATGAATTCGTTAGAATTGACTGATCTCATTCAACAAGAATTAAATACAAATCCTTTGCTCGAAGAAGTTGGGAATGAAGAAGAAGTTCAAGAAATTTCGGAAAATATTCTTGATCAGAATTCTGACGGTTTAAACCAATTTGAAACTGATTTTGAGCCGAATATGAACGGAAATTCAAATGGTGATGGCGATTTTGAAACAGGTTCGATAAAGGATATGTTTAACGAGGATTACTCATCAAATTCCGATTTTGAATCTGAAAATACAGATTTTGGTCAAGAAAAAGTAGATGTCTTTGAGGAAATTGATTTTGGAAGGGAATTTAAAGATTATCTAGATCCCGGTTATAAGACTCAGGAAATTGAATTTAAAGATGATGCACCAAGTTTTGAGCAATTTTTAACCCGTTCAGCTTCGTTAATGGAGCATCTGGAATGGCAGCTTAATCTTTCCCAAATCAGCCAAAAACTAGAGGAAATCGGAAGTGAAATTATTGGAAACCTGGATGAGGATGGACGACTAACTGCCAGTAACGAAGAAATTTCTGCTTTAACCAATTCTTCTTTAGAGTTAGTCGAAGAGGCTCGGCAAGTGGTGATGGGACTAGAGCCGGTTGGTTGCGGAGCCAGAAATGTTCAGGAATGCCTCCTGATTCAATTGGAACTTTTGGGTGAGAAAGAAAGTATAGCGGCTGAATTGATTCAAAATCATTTTACCGATTTACCGCAAAACCGTTGGCAGCATTTGTCCAAAGTAACCGGGTATGATCTAAAAACAATTGAAAAAGAGGTCTGCAAAATCAAGGATTTAGATCCTTATCCAGGAAGGCGTTATTCCTCTGAAGAGCCGGTTTTTGTTGCACCCGAAGTTTATATTGAGAAAATTGATGATGAATATGTAATTTATTTTACAGATGATGGCAGTCCGCGTTTGAGAATTAATCCGGTTCTGCAAGGAATGCTGGATAAAAACGGAACTTCAAAGGAAGAAAAAGATTACATCAAAGATAACATTCGTTCTGCAATTGATTTATTAAGGAACATTGAACATCGCCGACAAACGATTTATCGGGTGGTCGAGTGTATCGTTCACCGACAAAAAGAATTTTTAGATAAAGGGGTCGAACATATCAAGCCGATGATGCTCAAGGATGTTGCAGAAGACATTGGGATGCACCTTTCAACAATTTCTCGGGTCGTTAATCGTAAGTATGCACATACGCCTCAGGGAGTGATTGAATTAAGGCGATTCTTTTCCGAAGGTATGCTCAATGAAGATGGTGAGGAAGTTTCAACTCGGATTATCAAATTGAGAATCAAAAAATTAGTTGAAGAGGAAGATTCGCGGAGTCCGATAACTGATGACGATATTGCAAAAATCTTGAATAAAGAAGGAATTAAATTGTCGCGTCGGACGGTTGCAAAATACCGCGACCAGATGCAGATTCCCGGTTCAAGAGAAAGAAAAACCGTTGTTTGAAAAAAAATAATTGAGAAACCTATTATCGGTTTCTTTACTTTAAACTCAAAAATTAAAGGAGATAGGTGGATATATGAAATACGAATATACCGGAAGACATCTTGAAGTGACACCTGCTTTAAAAAGTCACGTTGAAAATCATTTTGAAAAACTAGCCCATTTATTTAACGGTGATAATGCCAAAGCCCACATAATTATCGAAGTTGAAAAAGGAAGGCATCGTTCAGAAATTGTGGTCAAATGGAGGGATTATGTCTTATCTGCAAATTCTACCGTTTCAGATATGTATAAATCACTTTCACAAACAATTGATAAAATCGAAAAACAAGCTCTTAAACAAAAAAATAAAGTTATTGATAAACATCAAAAAGCAATAAAGGCAAGTGCGGTTGCAGCTCCGAAGGATGAAGTTGCCCCAACACCTAAATCTCCGCGAATTGTCAACGTCAAGAGTTATCCTGTTAAACCAATGACAGCCGAAGAAGCAATAATCAGATTAAATGAAGAAGAAAACCAATTTTTGGTTTTTCGTGATGCAGAATCAGCCAAAATCTCAGTATTGTATAAGCGCAAGGATAAAAATTACGGATTGATTCAACCGTAAACTATTAAATGAAATCAATTTCACAAAATGAAAGACCTAAAATTTCGGTTTACGATTTTTTAGAAAAGGCTCCTGCTGAATTAAATTTAGAGGTTTTGGCAGGAGCTAAAAGTCTGCAAATACGTGAGATAACCTCAAGTAGAATTCAAAAATTAGGACTTGCGCTTGCCGGATTTGCTCATTATATACATTCGGGAAGAGTTCAAATTGTTGGTCAAAGTGAAATCTGGTATCTCTCGCAGCTGGAATCCGAAAAAAGAGTTGAGGCAATAAATCACCTTGATCTAGAGAAAATTTCGTGTGTTTTGATTACAAAAAATTTAAATCCGCCACCGGAATTATTGGAAATTTCTGAACAAAATTCATTGCCGGTAATCCGCACTTCAAAAGTAAGTTCGACGGCAATTAATGCTGTTACCAATTTTTTACAGGAGAGTTTGGCTCCCCAAATAACCATTCACGGAGTTTTGCTGGGAATTTACAGTTTGGGTGTTTTATTGTTGGGGGATTCCGGGATTGGAAAATCGGAGTGTGCCTTAGATTTGATAATGCGCGGACATCGGTTAATTGCCGATGATGCAGTTCAAATCAAAAAAATCGGGGAAAGGTTAGATGGTGATTCACCCGAATTAACCAAAGAATTGTTGGAAATTCGAGGACTTGGGATTATAAACGTTCGTGAATTATTTGGGATTTCGGCAATCGGGCGGCAAAAAAATATTGATTTATGTGTTGAGTTGAAAAAATGGGATGAGTTTGAGGAAATTGACCGGTTAGGTTTAGAAACTGTTGATGAGGATATACTGGGAGTTAAAATTACAAAATTTGTGCTTCCGGTAAGCCCCGGTCGAAATACTTCTACGCTTGTGGAAACTGCTATCAGACTTCATTTGTTAAAATCAAATGGATACGACCCGACCCAAAATTTGATCGAACGCCACAACCAAATTCTAATTGCCAATAAAACTAATTAATATGACTAAATCGAAAAAAGAAACAAGTCATTCGATACCTAACTTTCTAATTATCACTGGATTAAGCGGTTCAGGTATGTCCTCCGCAACTAACGCTTTTGAGGATTTAGGTTATTTTTGTGTTGATAATTTGCCTGTTACATTGCTTTCAGCCTTTGCAAGATTGCTGTTACCAAATGATGAGGAAGTTACGGCAATAGAAAAAGCCGCTTTAGTTATTGACATCCGGGAAAGACATTTTCTTTCTGATTTTTCGGAAGAATTAAAAAAATTAGCCCGCAAAAAACTTCATCCCTTTGTTCTTTTTTTTGAGGCAAAGGATGAGGTTTTGCAAAGGAGATTCAGTGAAACGCGCCGTCCGCATCCGGCAGATACCGGAAAGGGTTTATTAGCAGCAATTAGAACTGAGCGCAAAGCGATGCAAAATGTTCGGGAGGCGGCTGATCTGATTATTGATACATCTTCTGAAACCGTTCACACCCTGCGGCGGCTATTAGTCCAAAAGTTTGGCAATAAAGATGAAGGCACCCCGCTCCATGTTTCAATCGTAAGTTTTGGGCACAAATACGGAGTTCCTCCGCAGGCGGATCTGCTTTTTGATGTGCGGCATTTACCAAATCCTTATTTTGTTCCCGAGCTGAAAAACTTACCAGGAAGCGATAAAAAAGTTATCAAATTTTTAGAAAATGAAGCTGAAGTTTCTGAAACATTTCGACGTTTTAATGATTTAGTAACCTACCTTTTGCCATTGTATCAACGGGAAGGAAAATCATATTTAACCATTGGAGTGGGATGCACGGGAGGAAGACATCGCTCGGTTTTTATTGCTAATGCCTTAGGTAAAGCTCTGAAAAAAAATGGCTTTGATGTTTCTTTAACTCATCGTGATGTCCAAAAGTAAAATATATGAGTGAAAAAAAAATTGGCGGCGTAATCGTTTCACACGGGAATTTGGCAACTGAATTATTAGCAGCTGCAAATAAAGTCGTGGGTGATTTGAACCATATTGCTGCTGTTTCGATTGATTGGAATGATAATGTTGAAAATGCCAAAGACCAAATTTCAAAGGCAATTAAAACAGTTTCTAAAGGAAGTGGAGTTATAATTTTGACGGATATGTTTGGAGGGACACCAACTAATATATCAGCGATGTTTATCGCCGAAAATGAAGTAGAAATTGTTACCGGTGTAAATTTACCGATGGTTATCAAACTTGCTTCCCAGAGAAATGAAATGAGTTTAATTGATTTGGCAAAAGCGATAGAAGAACAGGGAAAAAGTTCAATTTACCGTGCCAGCGAATTACTTGTTCCGCAAAAAATGGCGAAATGATAGAAACTGATGTCAAAATTATTAATCCTTTGGGGCTTCACGCTAGAGCTGCCGCTCAGCTGGTCAGATTAGCCGGTAAATTCAAAAGTAAAATTCAATTGATCAGACAGGATAATGCCGTCATGGCGGATGCAAAATCAATTTTAAGTGTTTTAACCTTGGCAGCCTCAAAAGGAACTAAGTTACAATTGTTTATAGACGGATCAGATGAGATCGAAGCAAAAGAAGCAATAATAGAAATTTTTGAACGGGGTTTCGGAGAAATTTAAAGTAGCTAAATACAGAGAAAAGTTTTATGTTTGATCGCGATTTTCCGGGATTGGGAAAGAAAATAGGTTTGATTGGGGTTCCGCTTGGTTTTGGGGCAAGCAAACGTGGAAGTGCGCTCGGAACCAGAACCATCAGACAAGCTAATGTTCGTGGAAAAAAATTAATTGAGCATATTTCTGATTTAGGGTTTCAGGTTCACGATTATGAAGATTTAGATTTACCGCGACCCATTGAAAGTTCAACCGAAAACCCTAAATTTTTGACCGAAATGAATCATTCGGTTGAAAAAATAATCCCGGCGGTTAAAAATATTCTTGAAAATGAAGAGCTTCCAGTTATTTTAGGCGGCGACCACTCAATCGCACTTCCCACTTTTTCTGCAATTCAATCCCATTTCAGATCAAACAATGGAGAAGTTGGATTAATTTGGTTTGATGCACACGCCGATATGAATACCCCCGACACCTCGCCTTCGGGAAATTTACATGGAATGCCACTTGCACATCTTTTGGGTTTTGGGTTATCGCAATTTGCTGAGTTAGAAGGGTTTACTCCAAAAGTTAATCCAAAATTCCTTGCCCATATTGGCGCCAGAGACTTGGATAACGGTGAAAAAAAATTAATAAGAGAACTGGGAATACATTGTTGGACAATGCACGAAATTGACCGCTACGGAATGAATTATTGTATTGAAAAAGCCATTGAAGTTGCATCGCAAGCTCCAAATGGTTTTGCCGTTACGTTTGATGTTGATTCGCTTGATCCGATAGATGCACCCGGTTCGGGAACATTAGTTCGGGGCGGAATTTCTTACAGAGAAGCACATTTGGCACTTGAAAGAATTTCGGAAACCGATAAAATGAGGTCTTTTGAGATCGTAGAGGTAAATCCGATGTTGGATCGGGATAATCGAACTTCTGAATTGGCAGTTGAGCTAATTCTATCGGTTTTAGGTAAAAAAATACTGTAAATTATGGAAAAAATCAGAGTTGGAGTTGTTTTTGGAGGACGTTCAGGTGAACATGAGGTGTCCATTCGTTCTGCCAAAACTGTAATTGAACAAATAAACAAAGAAAAATATGAGGTAATCCCGATTGCAATTACCAAAGAAGGACATTGGCTAAATCCTATCGAATCTTTAGGATTATTTCCTTCTCATACTCAACAACTTTTAATTTCAGATATTGGAAATTACCCAAGAAATTCTGTTGCCTTAATTGGAGATACGCGTTTTAGAGGATTGACAAAACTTGAAACCGATGGCGGCGGAGAAAAAGTAACCAACTTGGATGTGGTTTTTCCAGTTTTGCACGGAACATATGGCGAGGATGGAACAATTCAAGGATTGTTTGAGATGGCTGGAATTCCCTATGTCGGCTGCGGAGTTTTGGCTTCGTCTTGCGGAATGGATAAGGTTTTTATGAAAGTTTTGTTCCGTGATGCAGGGTTGCCAATGTGCAAATATGTTTGGTTTTTACGAAGTGAATGGGAATGTGCTTCCGATACGGTAATTAATCAGGTTAAGGAAAAATTAGGCTTTCCTTGTTTCGTAAAACCGGCAAATTTAGGGTCTTCGGTTGGAGTTTCCCGTGCAGATGATGAAATTTCTTTACGCAAGGCAATTGAACTGGCAGCGGAATATGACCGGAAAATAATAATTGAAGAAGGTCTGGATATGCGCGAAATTGAATGTGCGGTTTTAGGCAACGAAGAACCCAGAGCAAGTTTGCCGGGTGAATATATTATCAAGGATGAATCAAAGGCATTTTTAGATTACACCGAAAAATATGCCGGAACCGGAAATAATGAATTTATTGTGCCTGCCTTAATTTCAGAAGAGCTTTCTAAAAAAATTCAAAAAATGGCGGTTGAGGCATTTAAGGCAATTGATGGCTCCGGTTTAGCCAGAGTTGATTTCTTTTTAAGAAATGATAACAGTGCTTTATTAATTAATGAAATCAACACTTTACCCGGTTTAACTGATGCTTCGGGTTATCCAAAAATGTGGAAGGGAAGCGAGCTGGATTTTTCACAGGTAATTGATACTTTAATTACACTTGCTATCGAAAGATTCCAAGATAAGGCTCGTAATAAAACAAGTTTTTAATATTTTATTTTCAAGGAGAATGAACAATGGGAGTAGCAAAAGTTGTAGAAATCATTTCGAGTTCTAAAGAAGGTTTTGATGATGCAGTCAAAATCGGAGTAGAACGCGCCTGTAAAACATTGGAAAATGTTAAAAGTGCGTGGGTAAAAGATCAAAAAGTTAAAATAGTTGACGGAAAAGTTTCCGAATTTCGTGTAACTTTGAAAATTTCGTTTGTTTTAGAGGATTAACTGATTTTAAATTATTTTGACGGCTACGTTTTGAAATCACAAAGCGTAGCCTTTTAATTTTTAGGCGCATTATAACCTTTACGTGTTCTGATGGTTAGATTTGGTTTGGCAACTTGTAGCTCAATTGAATGCCATTTTCCATCTTTAGCAGTATTTGTCGGAGAATATCCAAGTGTGTATTGAACCCCAAGTTCTTCGACAATATTTTTGAAAGCGTTTCTAAGTTCCAAACCACCGGCTGCTGCAATGAATTTGCCACCCGATTTTTCAGCAAAATTCTTTAATGCACCCTGGCTTTGCATCCTTTCCTTTCCATCTGTGTCCAAGGATGACATATCCACTGTATAAATAGTGGCGTTACAGGAAAGGGCGGCTTTTAGGGCTTTATCCGCAGATTTCGAACTTTTTGTATCTGCTCCGTCTGATAACACAATGATTGCGCGTCTTTTTTCAGTTCGTTTACTTAATTCTTCAGCCGCTTGAAAAATGGCATCATTGAGAACAGTAAAACCGTAAGCCTTGAGTTCAAAAACCATAGGCGTAATATCCCGACTATTAGAAAACTCCTGAACTAAAGTGACCTTTGTATCAAAATTGTAAATTGCCACCTGGTCGTCAATTCTTAATCCGTCTAGAAAATTTATTGCGGCTGAACGTGCTAATGAAATGCGGGTTTCCATACTGCCGGAAGTATCCATCAAAATAATGGCAGCAAATGGAATTGATTCAGTTTCAAAGAACTGGATTGTTTGTTCTTTGCCATCATCAAGGATTTTAAATTGATTTTGCTTGAGATTTTTAACGAGGTTTCCGGTTGAATCCGTAATTGTTGCATTTAGAACAACAATAGAGGAATCAACTTTAATAACCTCATCATCCTGAGCAAAGTAAGATACTCCGCTCAAAACAATTAAAAGCCAACAAACAAAAATTGACCGTAATTTCATTTAATTGAATTAGTTAGTTTCGACTTAATTTTAGAAATTTTATCAATTTCCAGATTGAATTTGAACTTTCGACTGCAACCACAGAAATACTGAACTTGGTTCTTTTTTTCAATTCATCAAGTAAATTTAAAGATTTTGACTTTAAATTATTGATGGCTGCACTTAATGATGAAGGGCTATCATCCTCGGTTTTTTCTTTATCTTCCTCAGCCCCGAGTTCCTGACGGATTTTTTTGACCAATTTTTCAAGTTTTTCGAGTTTTTTTTGATCTTCAGAAGAGATTTTTTTTGTTTGGTCAAAGTTTTTGGAAACCTCTTCACTTATTTTTACGGCTTCCTCACCGTTTTTGATTAATTCCTGAAATTCTTTTTCCTCTTCCTTGATGCGCCTTTTTTGTAATGTTTCCTGCAATGTTTCAGGTAAATCAAGTTTTTTTGAAGGATCTTCTTTTTCGGTCTCGGATTGAGCGAATGCCAAACTGAAACTGAATAAAATCAGTCCAAATAACCAGAAAACTTTGTTCAAATTGCGAAACATTTAGTTGTTATTTTTGGGTTTTTCAGTCGGTTCATCAACCGATTTACCGGTTACAGTTTCAATTAAAGCCGCTAGAAATTCATCTTCAGCTAATCCGCTGGTTTGAATGGTTGTCCATTCAGAGCCTAATCCGCTTTCAATTTTTCCCTCAACCTTTGCGGTGACGGAAACCTTATTTTGGATTCCATCAATGGATTCTACTTCAATTCTTAAACTGTAACGACCGCCGCGCCAATTTGAATCTGAAGTTGGTAAAATTGCATAACGATTCAATTCATTTTTGGCGATAACCGCACCACGAGCAAAAATGAACGGTTGGGTAACAATAATTCCTTCAGCAGGTTTCGAGGTTCCCTCATCAACGATCAATTTTCTGTCCCTCAAAACGTTGATAATATTTTGCACAAGAATGTCGCGGCGAGAATTTAATTTATAGGGATTGGGCAAAAGTTCGCGGACTTTTGTTTTACCTTCTCCGAAATCAATTGAGCGACTAACGTTATTTCCACCGTTGTTTCCTGTGGTTTCAGTGATTTTTTTTGTTTGAGTGTCCACCCCTTTTTGAGCAAAGGAAGAAACAACAAACAGGAAAATTGCAATGAAAATAAAATGAAAATTTTTCATAAAACCTGCTCTAAAAAATAATGCTTTAACTATAACTCAATTTTATCCAACTGAAAATAGGATGTATTTATTTTTTTATTGGTTGCAATTCATTAAGAAATTTCAGGTAAATGTTTTTGATACCATTTAATTGTCCGTTGCAACCCCTCTTCTAAATTAACCTGAGCTTCCCATCCAAAAGTTTTTTGAATTTTATCGGCAGAAAGATATTGGGCATCAATTTCACGCTCAATCTTTGTTTTAAGCAAAATTTGGGGTGGAAGTTCTTCGATTTTACCCATCAACTCTAAAATTTTATTCACTAAATCAAGCATTTGAACGGGTTCATTTGTTCCGAAATTGAATGCTTCCCCTTTTGCTTGTTCAATGTTTTCCGCCAAAAGTAAATATCCGGCGGCAATATCATCAACGTGGATGAATTCTCTGATCGGCGTTCCGTCACTTCGTATGATCGGGCGTTCCCCTTTTAAAATTGAAATAATTGTTCCGGGAATGATTCGTGAAAGATTTAAATCTCCTTCGCCGTAAATATTTGCCGATCTGGTGATTGAAACGGGAAGGTTATAACTATGGGAAAATGATTGAGAAATCAGATCTGTGCAAGTCTTTGAAACATCATATGGATAGCGACCTTGTAAAGGAAAATCTTCCCGATACGGAAGTTTTTCGTGCGAACCGTAGGCTTTATCACTTGATGCAACTACAATTCTTTTAACCGTTTCACTTTGCCGGCAAGCTTCTAATAAAAGGTAAGTTCCGCGAATATTGGTTTCAAAAGTGGAAAGAGGAGAGTGATTTGCTGCACCTACCAGAGCCTGTGCCGCCAGATGAAAAACGGCATCTATTTCATACCTATTCAAAATCCTTTCCAATGAAACAAAATCTTCGATAGAGCCGTTAATAATTGTGATCTTGTTTCTGAGATTAAATAAATCTAAAGTGTTAATCAGAATGTTATCGCGTTGTAAACAAACTACTTTAGCACCTTTTTGGAGTAATTGACGAACAACATGAGCCCCGACAAATCCAGTCGCTCCGGTAACAAAGGCTGTTCGGTTATGCCAAAATGAATTCATAAATTAATCTTTCCAGATTTTCCAATCAAACTTTTTGGTTTCCGAAGTTGATTGAATTCCAGATTATCTTTAAATGTGTCAATACATTTCCAAAAACTTGTGTGTTCAAGGGCTATTAATTAACTTTTGGATGCCAATTTTTATAGGGTGTCTTTCTCTAAAACGAAATTTTCGTTCAAATATTTGAAAATCAGCCGATTGAAAATAAATAAAACACCATTGATTCATTCATTAAGACGCGGTTTTTCTTGAAACTCAGAAACTAATTTTCCTTCGTTTAATTTAATAATTCCAAAATTTGAAAGGGGTGAACCGCAGTTAAATTGCCGATTTATTGTTAGTTCGTTGAAATGCAAGTAACTAATGTAAATCTACGTTACCTAACCCAACTCCGTAGGTCACAAAAGAAATCCTCTTCCTTATCTAAATATTTTTCAACCCGTTTTATTCTCCCGCCGGTATTTGTATCTAATCCGGTTTCGGCAAAGATTAGGTTCCAATCTCCTTTGTGTTCAAGCAGATAGTTCTTAATTTTATTGCCCAAAAATCTAAACATAAAATGAAATCACGATGACCGAAGCTTGATTAAATTTTTAGAAAATGCCATATTATCGGTTTTTCACCGATATTAATTAATGCTTTGGGGACGGTTGCGCCATTTTCGCCTAACTGGGGTCCACGTCCGCCGCAAAGAATAAATGTTTTCATTCCTTAATATTATTTTTTTCCCAAACTTTAGCGTATTTCAAAAAAACACTATAAGCGGTGAACATTGCAATAATCAAACCGGGAATTCCATCCCTAAAACCTTGTTTTAATAAATAAGTTCTGAAAAAAGCAGAAATTGAGTTAATAAAAATTTCAAAACCGCCCACGGATTTTCCATTTTTAACTAAATATTCAGCTGCTAAACTTGTATAACTGTCCAAAACTTTTTGATGTTCGCTTAAATCTCTTTTAGTGTAATGTAAAAATTCGCCTTCTAATTTTTCAACTTTTCCAGTTACCCGGGCAGTTTCGTGTGGGGAAACCCCATCCCAATAGCTTGAACTTTTGCGATAAAGCCTCATTTGAAAGTCCGGATACCAGCCGGAGTGATTTATCCAACGTCCTAAATACCAGGTTTTACGTGCGATTTTAAAGCCATCAGGCAGATCAGATTCCTTTAATTCTTTTAATTTTAGGATTGATTCTTTCAGTTCCGGTGTTACACGTTCATCCGCATCTATCCAAAAGATCCAATCGCCTGTGGTTTGGGAATCTGCGAATTCGTGTTTGTCCTTATAACCCTTAAATTCGTGTTGAAAAACTTTATCGGTATATTTTTCAGCAATTTCAGCCGTTTTATCAGCAGAATATGAGTCAACAATTACGATTTCGTCACACCATGAAACGGTTTGGCATAATTCTTCGATATTGTGTTCCTCATTAAAAACAATAATGCTGGCTGAAATTTTCATCAAAAAATTAAATAATCAGTTTTTTAAATCTATAAATTTAAGTTAAACTATTAACTAATAATAAAATACAATTAACAATTAATAATTAACAATTAAACAATCAATGTTTTTTAGATTTACAACTGCTGGGGAATCACACGGAAAGGCTTTGGTCGCAATCATTGAAGGGATGCCTTCAGGGGTTGAGATTGATATTGAAAAGGTAAATTTCGAGCTTTGGCGCAGGCAACAAGGTTATGGACGAGGCGGGCGAATGAAAATTGAGTCTGATAAGGCTGAAATATTGACCGGAGTTCGTCACGGTAAAACTTTAGGTTCACCAATAACGTTGAAAATTGAAAATCGGGATTTCGTCCATTGGACTGAAATAATGTCATCCGAACCAATCGAAAACGAACCGAAAAATCCCCGGATTGTTAAACGTCCGCGTCCGGGACACGCTGATTTGGCAGGTGGACAAAAGTTTCAAACACGGGATCTACGAGATATTTTGGAGCGTGCTTCGGCTCGTGAAACTGCCGCCAGAGTTGCTTGCGGAGCGATTGCCAAACAGTTACTCGAAAATTTCGGAACTGAAATTCGTTCTCACGTTATCAAACTTGGAAATTTCCCTGAAATTCCATTAGCAAAAACCTGGGAAGAAATTGCAGAAATTAAAACGGATTCATTATTAAACGTAGCGGATGAAACGATCCAATCTCAACTGGTTACTTTAATTGATGAAGCAAAAGCTAACGGGGACACGCTGGGCGGCATTTTTGAAGTTGTGGCGAAAAATGTTGTGATTGGACTTGGCTCTCACACTTCCTGGCGGGAAAAATTGGATGGAAGAATTGCACAAGCAGTTATGTCAATTCAAGCCGTAAAAGCAGTTGAAATCGGTGAAGGGGTGCAGAATGCTCTAAGACTCGGTTCACAGGTTCACGATGAAATTGTGTATCAGGAAAATTTTCGGCGTTCAACTAATCGCGCCGGAGGCTTGGAAGGGGGAATAACAAATGGCGAAGAACTACGGGTTCGAGGTTATTTGAAACCGATCGCAACCCTAAAGAAAATGCTCCGTTCCGTTGATATTGACACAAAAAAAGAAGAACTTGCGGCATTTGAGCGTTCGGATGTTACAGCAGTTCCTGCCGCCGGTGTTATTGGAGAGGCAATGCTGGCAATAGTTTTGGCTAATTCAATGCGTGAAAAATTCGGCGGCGATAGTCTGGAAGAGATGAAAAGAAATTTTGAGGGTTATCTAAACCAATTAAAGCAATACTAAGAATTTTGCAAAAATTTTCACTTAACACGTTCTAAATTTGGAAAATTGGAAACTTATAGTGAAAATAAAACTTAAATGAGAGAATGCTCCAAATGTGATACCTGTTACCCCGACGGGGTGGAAGTTTGTCCAATTGAACAAAATCCAACCCGATTCAGTTTACCTGGCACTTTATTGTTGGCTGGGCGGTATTATTTGGAAAAAAGATTGGGACGCGGAGCAATGGGACAGGTTTATCTCGCCAGAGATGAGAATCTCGGAACCAGAAAAGTTGCAGTTAAAACAGTGCGTCCGGATTTATTGAACAGCGATGATTTACAGGATGGTGAGGCAATTGCCCGCTTTGAAAGGGAAGCAAAAGCTGCAGCCTCAATTCGTCATCCGCATTGTGTTGATGTAACGGATTTTGGCAAAACTGATGAAGGCGTTTTTTATTTGGTAATGGAATATGTTGAGGGTGAAACGCTTCATAGATTGTTACGCAGAGAAGGAACTTTACCTGTAAAACGTGCGGTTCATCTCCTTAAACAAATTGCGGAAGGTGTGGAAGCCGCTCACGAAGTTGGAATTTTACACCGTGATTTGAAACCGGCAAATATCTTTTTGATGAAAAAAAGAGCCAGCGGCGGCGACGGATTTGTTAAAGTAGGGGATTTCGGATTAGCGAAAATTGTTAATCAGACCGTAACCGAAACCTCTTCAAATGCTACTCCATCTTCTCGCGGTATTATCGGGACCCCGGAATTTATGTCTCCCGAACAAATGCAGCCTGAATTAGGGGTTGATGTTCGGGCGGATATTTATGCACTCGGAACTATTGCATATCTTATGTTGGGAGGGAAAACCCCGTTTAGCGGAGATATGATGCAATTGATAATGCAGAAAATCATGCAAACAGCTCCTCCAATTTCCAGTCTCAGAAGCGATATTCCCAAAACTATCGAAACGGCAATAATGGGTGCACTCGAACGGGAAGCGAGTAAACGTCCATCGACTGTTACCGATTGGATAATTGAACTTGATAAGGCAAGCGGAAATATTACAGAAACCGATAATTCCGGTAAAACACGCTTGATAATTCGGGCTCCGATTGGAGCAGAAGTTTATGTTGATGACGAGCGAAAGGGGAATATTGGAGAATCGGGTAGAATTGTTTTAAGTTCAATTCCGGTTGGGCGACATGTTTTAAGAGTTTCGAAATCCGGGGAAAAAGATGATATTCGAGAAATTGAGGTTCGTGAGGATGCTAACGAACAAGTAATTGAGGCTCAATTGAAAAGTTTTGGAACAACTAGCCATCCAACATCCTCCCTTGAAGGAACAAGTAGTGCAGGGAAATCCAGTTTGATTCCGGGAATTGTTGCTTGCACCCGCTGCGGTGCAAGGTTTTCAAGTGGGGCAAAATTTTGCGGAAAATGCGGAAATAATCAATTTGCAGCAATCAGTCCAAATATTTCCCAACAAAATTTTCCCTGTCCGAGATGTTCAACAATTTTACCCGGCGGATCGAAATTTTGCGGAAAATGCGGACTTAATATTAGTGTTACTCAAAGTTTACATAACAGTCAGCCACCCAGTTTTCCGTCGCAAACCCCTTCTAATTTTCCACGTTCAGTTGAAATCGTTTGCCGCAGATGCGGTCAATCATATCAGCCAAATACCAGATTTTGTGGAAAATGCGGTTCCAGTTTAGTTTAAATAAATTAGGTTTATGAAAATTCTAATTACAGGCGCAAGTGGTTTATTTGGAAATCATTTGATTCCATTTTTTAAAGAAAAAGGCTTTGATGTTTTTACTTTGGTTCGGAAAACTCCGAAAACTTCAAATGAAATTCAATGGGATTCCGAAAAAGGATTTAACCAATCTGAGCAAAAAAAACTCGAAGATTTCGACGCAGTTTTACATTTAGCAGGTGATAATATTGCTTCGGAAAATTGGTCCCAGGCAAAAAAGAAATTAATGCGTGACAGCCGGATTATTGGAACAAGAATTCTGGTAGAATCATTAGCGCAATGTGATAATCCACCGAAAATCTTCATTTCCGCCTCAGCCGAGGGCTTTTACGGCAGAAGCACGGGCGACACTATTTTGACCGAAGATAGTCCCAAAGGGGTTGGATTTTTGGCGGAACTTTGTTCGGAATGGGAGGCGGAAGCTAAAAAAGCTGAAAAATTTGCCAGAGTAGTTTTGTTACGAACGGGAATTGTGCTTGCCAAAGATGGTGGTGCAATTGAGAAAATGTTGACTCCTTTTAAACTTGGAGTTGGTGGAGTTATAGGTTCCGGCAAACAATGGATGCCCTGGATTGCCATAGATGATATTGTCGGCATCATTAATTTTGTTTTGGAAAACGAAATCAAGGGCATAATTAATACAGTTGCCCCAAATCCTGTCACAAATTACGAATTTACAAAGGCTTTAGGCAAAGCTCTTCACCGTCCGACTATATTCCCGATCCCTGAATTTGCAATAAAAATGATGTTTGGTGAAATGGGTGAAGAACTTTTGCTGAAAGGAACAAGAGTGATTCCTAAACGATTACAGGAATTGGGTTATAAATTTAAATTCGAAAATCTGGATGAGGCACTTAACCAACTTTTAAAATAATCAAAAAACAAATTATCGATTAATAAAATTCAAGACTTGACAACGTTTTTATTTGTAACTATTATTGTTACAGTAACTGATGTTGTTACAATTAAAATAATGGCAAATAGTAGTCGTTTCGCAATTGCAGTTCACACTTTGGCTTTGATGTCGAATTGCAAATCAAAGGCAGTCAAATCCGAATATATCGCCTGTTTGGTGAAAACAAATGCAGTGGTTATTCGTCGTTTGTTTTGTTCATTGTCTAAAGTAGATTTGATTGAAACACAATCCGGGGCGAGCGGAGGAAGCTGGCTCAAAAAAGATGCAGAAAATATTTCTCTCTGGGAAATCTATAAGGCAGTGGAAACCGGGGAAGTGTTTTCATTACACAAGCCTTCCGAGGAAACAAACTGTCAGATCAGCTGCAACATTGCAGAAGTTTTAACTGATATTCAAACAAGAATTGATGTCGCGATTGAAAAAAGTTTAAGCCAGATAATGCTTTCAGATGTGCTTCAAAAGCTTAAAAAGGAAACATTTAATGATGAAATTTGCCGCAAACTAAATGAATGAAAGTAATTGCAAATAATTGAACGAACAAAGGGCAGGTTTTTTATGACGAATGAAGAATTAATCCAACAATTAAAATGGCGAGATGCAGTAAAAAGATTTGATTCGACACGCAAAATTTCACAAAACGATTGGCAAACACTAGAAGAAGCTTTAATTCTAACTCCTTCGAGTGGCGGATTACAGCCCTGGAAGTTTTACGTTGTCACTGACGAAAAGCTCAAACGTGAGCTTCAGCCCCACGCCCGTAACCAGCTTCAAATTGTTGAATCATCACACTTGGTTGTGATTGCAGCCAGAAAAGAGCCAGCCCCCGAAATAATTGAAAAATATATCAATAGGATTTCCCAAGTTCGCGGAACTCCTTTGCCGGATTTGGAAATATTTAAGCAAAACTTACTCAATTTTCAGCAAAAAGCAATTTTTGAAGGCACTTTGCACGAATCAGCAAAACGGCAATGCTACATTGCACTTGGATTTTTATTGACTTCTGCGGCAATGCTCGGAATTGATGCGTGTCCGATGGAAGGCTTTGACCCGGAAGGCTTTAATCAAGTTTTGGGAATTGAAAAAGAGGGTTTTAATTCGGTAGTAATCGCTGCATTAGGCTACCGTTCAAATGACGATTGGTTAAGTAAATTACCTAAAGTTCGTTTTGAAAAAGATGAACTGGTCAAACATTTTTGAGATTTTAAGTAATAAAAAATTGAAATAAATACGAACAAGGGAAGGATTTATGAAAAAGGGAAAATTTCATCGAAATAGAAAGTCTTCGGCAATTTTTCAAAGGGCGGTTTCAGAAGTGATTGGTATTTATCTGTGGTCGTTACAAAACCTTCAAATCTTCTTAAAACTTGTTCAATAAACTTGAAAAACTTGAGGAAAAGAACAATGAACGAATTATTGGATAAATTATCGCCAACGATATTAAGCATTTTACGGATTATTACCGGTTTCTTATTTCTTTGGCACGGATCGCAAAAACTTTTCAATTTACCGGCTTCCCAAGGGGGAGGCGCAAGCGGCGGTTTCATGATTTTTGCCGGTAGTCTGGAATTCTTCGGCGGAATTCTAATAATGGTCGGATTATTTACCAGGTGGACGGCATTTATTTTAAGCGGAATGATGGCTGTGGCTTATTGGATGGCGCACGGAACCAATGGAAAAGGATTTTTGCCATTGCTTAATGGCGGAGAACTGGCAGTTATTTATTGTTTTGTTTTTCTATATTTATTCTTTGCCGGCGGCGGAGAATGGAGTTTAGATAATTTATTGAAAAATAAAAAATAAGAGGTTAGCCGCAAGTCATTGATGAGCGGCTAAAAATTTATGGAAAATTATATCGAAAAAGCATTAACTTATAGTGAATACCTAAAATTAATTGATGATTTATTAGTTGAAGGAAAAACCACCGGCACCGATCAATCCGAAAGCCGTGCCTATTTTGGAAAACTTAACCGTCATCGGATGAAGCGTTTGGAAAAAACGGTTGTTATCAATGATGAGTTAAAAGAGAAAGTGAAAAATATAAAACGTCCATTGATTTGGCTGATAATTACCGAAGGTTGGTGCGGTGACGGAGCGCAAAATATTCCAGCCATCGAAAAAATTGCGGCGGAAAATCCTTTAATTCAAACACGTTATCTTTTGCGCGATGAAAATCTTGATTTGATGGATCAATACTTAACCAATGGCGGTCGGGCAATTCCGGTTTTAATTTGTATTGACGGAGAAACTTTTGAGCCGTTGGGCAGATGGGGATCGCGCCCAACCGAAATTCAAGAATATTTTTTTGAATTAAAAGAATTGGGAATTGAAAAAACAGAACGGGATGAATTGATACAAAGACGTTACAATTCTGATAAAGAACAGGCGATTCAAAAAGATTTCTGGAAACTTTTAGACGGTTGCGGTAACAAAACTTTGACCGCTAAAGCCTAACAAACTCGAGCAAATGCAAAATCTACTCTTTGTTGGTCACGGCAATCCAATGTATGCCATTGAGGAAAATAGTTTTACTCAAACCTGGCAGGAATTAGGAAAAACTTTGCCGAAACCAAAAGCGATTGTTGTTATTTCAGCCCATTGGGAAACGGTCGGAACTTTTGTGACGGCAATGGAAAATCCGCGCACCATTCACGATTTTTACGGTTTTCCGCAAGCACTTTTTGATGTTCAATATAATGCCTCGGGAAGTCCCGAATTAGCAAAAGAGATTTCGGGGCAAACCGAAATTCAATTAGACCAAAATTGGGGTTTGGATCACGGAACATGGTCAGTTTTAAAACATATTTATCCAAAAGCGGATATTCCTGTTTTGCAAATTAGTTTGGATAGAACAAAAACTCCGGCTGAACATTTTGAATTTGCCAAAACAATTAGATATTTACGAAAAGAAAATGTTTTAATAATTGGCAGCGGAAATATTGTTCATAATTTGAGAATGATAAATTTTCGTAACAATTTTGGCGATGATTGGGCAAATTCCGCCAACGAAACATTGAAAAGATTAGTTGTAAATGCTGAATACGAACAGCTTATCAATTATCAAAAATTAGGAAGTGAAGCGCAGCTTGCAATTCCAACACCTGAACATTTTTTGCCGTTGCTTTATATTTTAGCGTTGAAAAATGATGACGAAAAAATTGAAATCTTTAATGATGTAGTTGAACTTGGCTCAATTTCAATGACATCCTTCAAAGTGTAAAAGTGAAAATGTGATAAAAATAGTTAAATTTGCGTTTAATCATTTTTTACTTTTACACTTTTTACTTTTAACCTTTTTATATGAAAGTCTACGAAATACAACAATTTGGAATAGAAGAATTGGCTTTGGTGGACAAAGAAATTCCAATTCCGCAACCACATCAGGTTTTAGTCAAATTTCATGCTGCATCCCTAAATTATCGAGATATGATGATGGTCAAAGGTTCTTATAATCCGCGTTTGAAAACGCCCCTTGTTCCTTTTTCTGATGGTGCAGGCGAGGTTGTAGCGGTGGGCGATTTAGTTACCCGAGTGAAAATTGGGGATAGAGTTTGTCCGATTTTTATGCAGGGTTGGATTAACGGCGAAGTAGAGTTTAAAAAAGCAAGAACGGCGCTCGGTGGTGATTTGGATGGTTGTTTACGCGAATTCGGAATTTTCGATGAAAATGGATTAGTGCTTATCCCGCAACATTTAACCTTCGAGGAAGGCTCAACTTTACCTTGTGCTGCTGTAACTGCCTGGAATGCTTTGGCAGTTTCGGGCAAAGTTAAAAAGGGTGATTGGGTTTTGCTTCAGGGCACTGGCGGTGTTTCGATCTTTGCCTTGCAATTTGCCAAAATTTTTGGCGCAAAAACTATTATTACCTCCGGTTCCGATGAAAAACTTGAGCGGGCAAAAGAACTTGGAGCGGATTATTTGATAAATTATAAAAACGAACCGGATTGGGACAAGAAGGTTTTGGATATTACCGAAAAACGCGGGGTTGATCATATTATCGAAGTTGGCGGAGCAGGAACACTCCAAAAATCTTTGAATTCGGTCAAAATGGGTGGTCATATTGCAGTAATTGGGGTGGTAGCCGGTAAGGGTGATTTTAATCACCTACAAATTTTTATGAAATCAATTAAGGTTCATGGAATCTTTGTCGGGTCGCGTGAAATGTTTGAAGAAATGAACAAATCTATTTCCGAAAACAATCTGAAACCTGTAATTGATAAGGTTTTTGAATTTTCCGATGCGCGGGACGCATTGAAAATGATGGAAACTGCGTCGCATTTTGGTAAAATTGTGGTGAAAATATAAAAAATAGAGGAGAAAACAAATGGCAATAAGAAGAAAATCAGAAGCAGTCTGGGAAGGAAGTGTAGTTGAGGGAAAAGGAAGTGTTAAACTCGGAAGTGGTGCATTCGAAGGGGGTTATTCGTTCAATTCACGTTTTGGTGACGATAATAAAATCACTAATCCCGAGGAATTAATTGCAGCCGCACATGCCGGATGTTTTTCAATGGCGTTGAGTGCAACTTTAGGAAGAGCAGGATTTACGCCAACTAAAATTGAAACAACTGCAACCGTAAAATTAGAAAAGCAGGGCGAAGCCTTTGTAATTCCGAATATTGATTTGGAAACCGAAGCGGAAATTCCAAATATTTCGGACGAAGAGTTCCAAAATTTGGCAAAAAGTGCAAAAGAAAATTGTCCAGTTTCCAAAGTTTTAGCTGGAGCGGAAATTAGTTTGAAAGCCACTTTAAAAGGCTAATTGTTGAAATCCAACAAGATTTATCGTAAACTAAATCTAGTCAAACGAAAGCCGTTCACGTTTAAAAACGTGGGCGGTTTTTTCTTTTGCCAAAAATGGAGAATAAATTATGACTGAACAGAACTTTTACGAACAATTTGAAAACGCGACCTTGGATGTCAACATTTTTGACCATTCAAATCACGTCAAAATGGCTTGGATTTATTTGAAAAAATTCGAATTACCCGAAGCAATGATAAATTTTTCCAAAGCCTTAAAAAACTTTGCCGCTGCTAACGGGGCAAGCGGACTTTATCACGAAACAATTACATTTGCCTATTTGATTTTGATTAACCAACGTCTGCAACTTAATGAAAATAAAGTGGATTGGGACAACTTTATTAAAGCCAATCCCGATCTTTTTGATTGGAAAAATAACATTTTGAAAAAGTTTTATCGTGAAGAAACCATTAAATCGCCGTTTGCCAAAAAAGTTTTCGTCTTTCCCGACAAGATTTAGCGAAGGAAATTTGTATAATGAAAATATGCTTTATATGGTCATCGAAACCTTCAAAGATAAGGACGAAATTTATCGCCGTTTCCGGGAAAAAGGTCGAATGATGCCGGACGGTTTGAACTATCTTTCAAGCTGGATTGATACAGATTTTAAGCGTTGTTTTCAGTTAATGGAAACCGAAAACTTTGAACTTTTTGAGCAATGGACGGCAAACTGGAGTGATTTGACCGATTTTGACATTATACCTGTGATGACCTCACAAGAGGCTTCAGAAAAAATATGATTGAGACAAACATTCAAGATTACGCAAATCGTCATACTTCGCCGCAAAGCGAACTTTTGGATGAACTTTTGCAAAAAACTTACAGCGAAAGGGCTGATAAAAATATGCTTTCCGGCTTTTATCAAGGTCGAGTTTTATCAATGATTTCGCATTTGGTTAAGCCGCGCCGGATTTTGGAAATCGGGACTTATGTTGGATTTTCCGCACTTTGTTTAGCCGAAGGTTTGACCGAAGACGGGAAAATAATCACGCTTGATGTTCAGCCCGAAACCAACGCAACTGCCAGAAGTTTTTTCGCCCATTCTGCTTTTGCCGATAAAATTGAGGCGCGTTTGGGATTTGCGACTGAAGTTATTCCGACTTTGGACGAAACCTTTGATCTGGTTTTTATTGATGCCGATAAACCTAATTATGCCAACTACTTCGATTTAGTAATTACAAAATTAAGAATCGGCGGATTGATAATTGCAGACAATGTTTTGTGGAGCGGTCACGTTTTGGAGGTCGAAAAAGGGGCTGAGACTGATGAAAGCTGTGTGGCACTGCACGAATTTAACCAAAAAATTCTGGCAGATGAAAGAGTTAGCAATGTTTTATTAACAATACGTGACGGTTTGATGGTTATTAGAAAGGAGAAAGATTGATGGCAAAAGCGGAAATAAAAACTAAATTAAATGATGCAAGCGTTGATGATTTTATTGATTCGATAGACGAAGAAACTAAACGTGATGATTCGCGCAAAATCATAAAATTAATGCAAAAAGCAACGGGTGATGAGCCGAAAATGTGGGGCACAAATATAATCGGTTTTGGTTTACGAAAGGTGAAATATGCCTCTGGGCGCGAGCTTGATTGGATGAAAATCGGTTTTTCGCCGCGAAAGCAAAATTTAACGCTTTATTTGAACCTAGGAAGCGGTTGGAATGAAAATCTTTTATCTGAATTAGGCAAACATAAAACCGGGATGGGTTGTTTGTATATTAAACAGTTGAAAAATATTAATTTAGAAGTTTTAGAGAAGTTAATTCAAGATTCGGCGGATTACGCAAAATAGGAGAAAAAAATGTCAATTTATGAAATTCCCGTCAAAACGATTGACGGAAAAGATACAAATTTGGGCGAATACAAAGGCAAAACTTTATTGATCGTCAATGTTGCCAGCAAATGCGGCTTGACTCCCCAATACGAAGGTTTACAAAAACTTTACAGCGAATACAAAGACAAAGGTTTTGAAATTCTGGGCTTTCCTGCCAACAATTATCTGGGACAAGAGCCCGGCACGGAAGAAGAAATCAAAGATTTTTGCTCGACCAATTACAACGTCACCTTTCCGATGTTTTCTAAACTTTCGACTAAAGGTGACGACCAACACGAACTTTATAAATATTTGACCGACACTAAGCCCGAAACAGATGTCAACGACGGCGGTTTGGAAGAAAAATTGGCAGGATTTGGTTCGGTTCGTTCAACGCCAAGCGAAGTTTTATGGAATTTTGAAAAGTTTTTGGTCAGCAAAGACGGGGAAATTACCGCCCGTTTCGCACCGGATGTTAAGCCGGACGATTCGCGTTTAATTGAAAAATTGGAAGCAGAATTAGTTTAAAAAATAATCCACGAAGTAACACAAAGAACACACGAAGGTATCAAATAATTTTCCTCGTGTAATATTCGTGAAACTTCGTGGGTAATTGATTTATGGAAAAAAGAAAACTTGGCAAAACAGATTTGGAAGTTTCCGTGCTTGGCTTTGGCGGCGCGGAAATCGGCTGGAGCAATCAAGAGAAAGAAATAGTTGAACAATTATTAAATTCTGCACTTGATGCCGGCTTGAACCTGATTGACACAGCGGCGGCTTATAAAACTTCGGAAAAATTGATCGGAAATGCCGTAAGTTATAGAAGAAAAGAGTTTTATCTGATTTCAAAATGCGGTGCGCTTGATGCCTTTACGCGGGAAGATTGGTCAAAAAAAGGAATTTTGGAAACAATCGAACAAAGTTTGCGAAATTTGAAAACCGACCATCTGGATATTGCCCAGCTTCACAGTTGTTCAGCGGAAATTTTGCGGCAGGGCGATTGTATTGAAGGACTTTTGCGGGCACAAGAAAAAGGCTACACCCGCTATATCGGTTATTCGGGCGATAATGAGGATGCAAAATATGCCATCGAACTTGGAGTTTTTGACACACTGCAAATTTCCGTTAACATTGCCGACCAGATGCCGATTGAAAACATTAAACTGGCTAAAGACAACGGTTTAGGCGTGATTGCGAAACGCCCGATTGCAAATGCGGTTTGGCGAAATTCGGAAAAACCGGCTGACGCATATCATCTTCCGTATTGGGAACGCATCCAAAAATTGCAGTTTCCTTTTCTGAAAAAATCTCTGGAAGAATCCATTTCAATAGCTTTGCGCTGGACGCTTTCCATTGACGGAGTGACAACCGCGATTGTCGGCACAACCCAACCGAATCGCTGGCAACAAAACGCAAAAAATATTGCCGAAGGAAAACTTTCAAACGAAGAATTTAATTCCATCCGCGAACGTTGGGATGAAATTGCGGACGAAACCTGGGTTGGTAAAACATAACAAATTTAGGAGTTTCTAAAGATGGGAAGTCTAAATAAAGTTCCAAGTTTGGTTCAAATATTAACTGCCGAAATTCTTTGTGTTTTATGCTTATCATCCTTTGTTTGCGGAGTTCTGAATACAATTCGTCCGGGAACTTTCGGCGAAGAGATGAATTTGCGCGGAATCGGAAATTGGGTTTTCTATCTACTCGGTTTTGCCTTATTTGCCTGGCTTTTGAAAGAAACTTTTCGTCCAAAATTAAAAAGGGATAGTTGGATAAATCCTAAAACCGGATCAAGTTCAGGTGGTGAATATTCATTTTGCAGCACACATCCGTCATACGCTTTGGCTGATTCAATTGTAGTTTTCTTTGCCGCTTTTTTTGTGTGGGCTGGTTGGACGGCTCAATTTAATGTCAAAACTTTTGGAATAATGCTGGCGATTGCTCTGTATTTTCCGGTTAGCCGTTTGTTTGCCTGGTATATTTTAGGCTTACGGTTGACAGGTGCTGAAGTCAAAAAGGCTTGGCAACCTGTTTTATATTTAGTTATTCCATTTTATGTTGTTTTTGGGCTAATTGGGGCGATGGTTTTAAAAACTGAAATCCAAACGCGCCGTGAAATTGCCGAGGCTCCCGTTATTGACGAAACCTTTAATCAGGAAACTTTTAACAAACTGCTTGATAATTCACAAAAAGAAAAAATAACTAATTTGGTGCGGCTAAAAGCAAAACAAATAAGTGATCCGGTGCTTTGTCAAAATAGCGAAAAGCGTGATTTTATCAGCGTTTTAGCTGATTTAGGAAATGGTGGTGATGTTTTGGTGGTAGGGGGCGACTACGCCAATTTAGGTTTCAAGGAAATTAAGGAAAAGGCGGAAAATAATAAAGGAAAAATTATTGAATTGTTGGGGAAATTAAAGCCGTTGCCCGCCAAAAGTGAGATGAAAACCTGGTTTCCGTATTGTGGTTTAGATCAATTGCCGCCCCCGAAAACAATTCGTTGGATATTTGAATATTACCAACCCTAACAAAAATTATTTGAGGAGAAAAGATGAAAGCAGTCAGAGTAAATGAACTTGGAGGAGCGGATAAATTGACGCTCGAAGAAATCGAAAAACCGACTCCGCAAGCAGACGAGGTTTTAATTAAAGTTGCGGCGGCGGGCATCAACTACGCCGATACGATGATGAGGGCAGGAAATTATTTGACCAAACCGCCTTTACCTTTCACGCTCGGCTATGAAGCGGCGGGAACGATTGAAAGTTTAGGTGAAAATGTTACGCATTTGAAAGTCGGACAAAGAGTTTTAGCTACTACGTCAAGCGGCGGTTACGCCGAATTTGCCACCGCCAAAGCCAATCAGGTCATTCCGATTCCCGATGAATTGGGTTTTGGTGAATCAACCGCGCTTTTGGTTCAAGGATTGACCGCTTTGGGTTTACTCAACGGAACAAAGGCGGGAGACTCAATTCTGGTTCATGCGGCGGCGGGCGGAGTGGGAACGTTGCTGGTTCAGCTTGCCAAATACAAAGGATTGAAAGTCATTGGAACTGCTTCGAGCGAGCAAAAATTGCAGAAAGTCATCGAATTAGGCGCAGATGTTGCCATTAATTATACTGAGCCTGATTGGACCGAAGAAGTTTTGCAAGCTACTGACGGCAAAGGTGTCAATTGGATCATCGAAATGGTTGGCGGTGATATTGTCGGCAAAAATCTAAAGGTTTTAGCCAAACACGGAACGATGTGGATTTACGGTTCTGCCAGCAATCAGGATTTCAAAGTTTCGGTTCTCAGTCTGATGGCAAAAAATCACACGATTCACGGCTATTGGCTGATGAACGAATCCATCGAAAATCGAATCGCTTTCACGAAAGAGCTTTTGGAACATATCAAAGCCGGACGTTTGAAAATCCAAGTCACAGAATTTTCTTTGGAAAAAGCTCGTGAGGCGCACGAGGCTATTGAGACCAGAAAAACTACCGGCAAAGTTGTTCTAACAGTAAATTAATTTTAAGGTCGCTACCCAAATTTACAACTTAAAAAATATTTAAATTCGATTTTTTTTATCGGGGATACTTAAAAATTGACCTGCTTTCTCTTAAACTTCTGCGTTTAAAAGGGAGAGGTTAATTTTTTATGCGAAAAATTATTAAGACGATTTTGGTTTTTATTTGTATGTTGAGCATAATTTTAGCTGTAAATGCTCAGATTGGAATTGTTTATAATTCCATTGCGCCGAATACTTTGGAAGGGAACAACAATTTATTGCCTTTGGAGAGAGCTATCGCCGGAACAGTCACGGATAAACATTACAAATTTATCGAAAAGGTAAGGGTTAGAGTAATTAATGTTAAAACTAAGAAGCAATATCTAACCAGAACAAACAATTCAGGCTTTTATAAGATTAAAAGCTTGCCGCTCGGAACTTATTTTATTAAATTTGAGCGCAAAGGGTTTTTGACCAAAACAATTAAAAATATTGAAGTCGGGTTAAATGGCGGCGTTATATATAATATTTCTCTCGAAATAAAACTAAGCTAACTCATTGAAAGTGTTATGCTTAAGCCTCAACCCAAAATCTTTATGAAAAATCTGCTTGACAAATATATAGATGAATGTCAATATATCTAACTGTCGAGGTTATTATGGACGACAGAAAATTTCAAAAGGTAGCAAAGGCATTGGCAGACCCGCGAAGGTTCGGGATTTTGCAAACTATCGCGTCGAGCAATGCCGGAAAAATCTGTTCGGGACAGGTTTGTGAAACTGTGACGGTTGCACAGGCAACGGTTTCGCATCATTTGAAAGAATTGACGGAAGCCGATTTAATTACTCCGAACAGTGAGGGACAGTTCAAATATTTTCAAGTCAATTATGAAACGATCAAGGATTATTTGGCGGAATTAAAAAACAGATTGAATTTGGAATAAATCAAAATTTTTTGGCATTTATATAGATGATTGTATATATACAAAAATATACAAAAATACAAATACAAGGGAAGGAAAAAATGAGTAAAGATAAAGTTTGGTTAATTACAGGAACTTCTAGCGGTTTGGGTCGTGCGATTGCAGAAGAGGTTTTAAGTCAAGGTTTTAAGGTTATTGCAACAGCACGGAAGACGGAAACTTTAACGGATTTGGTTGAAAAATATCCTGAAACGGCACGGGCATTCAAACTGGATGTCACCAATCAACGAAGCGTTCAGGCGGCAATCGCTAATGCGTTTAAGGAATTTGGTCGAATTGATGTAGTGGTCAACAATGCCGGTAACGGAATTGTCGGAGCAATTGAGGAAGTTACCGACGAGGAAGCAAAACATCAATTCGACACGAATGTTTTTGGTCTTTTGAACGTGACGCGCGAAGTTTTACCGATTTTGCGTGAACAAAAAAGCGGTCATATTGTCAACATCAGTTCGTTGGCGGGTTTTAGCGCATTTCCATCATTCGGAATCTATTCGGCAACCAAATTTGCTGTCGAAGGAATTTCGGAAGCCTTAGCCGGAGAAGTCGCTTCACACCAAATCAAAACCACTGTCATTGACCTCGGCGCATTTCACACCGGAATTACGACACGCGCCTTTATCGGCAGCAACCGTTTGCCGGAGGCGTATCCGACAACGGACGGTCTTTTAAATGCGCTGCCGCAGTTTGACAGTCCGGCATCGGGCGATCCGAAAAAAGCAGCAAAAATCATTTTTGAAGCGGTTGAATCGGAAAATCCGCCATTTAGATTACCAATAGGGCAGGATTCTTTTGATGCAATTGATGCGAAAATTGAAAACGTGCAGAAAGAAAATTCAATCTGGCGCGAAAGGGCAACACAAACGAAATTCGATGTTGCCGTAACCGCTTGATAAAAAATTTATTACGGTCAAGGGGAAGTTAATTTACGAACAAGGGAAGTTTATTACGAAAAAAAGGGAGGGCAAAAAGATGAGTTACACAAATGAGATAAAAAGAAATACAAACGTTCTGACATTTTTTGAAAAAGTCAGGTTAATGTTGGGAGTGGTCATGATGATTTCGGGTTTATATTTCGGATTATTCACGGTGGGAGTAGGGGAAGGTTTAGGAATGCTGTCTTTTATGGCATCTCCATTTTTGTTGGGTTTTGACAAATAAGATCGTCAGTTTCCAAAATGAGCTGAAGAAATATAATTAAAAGGAAGGGTAAAAAAAATGAGTGAACAAGGGAAAAAAATTGCATTGATTACAGGCGCAAATCGCGGAATCGGATTTGAAACCGCCAGACAATTAGGACAACAGGAAATCAAAGTTTTGCTTGGGGCACGGAACGAAGAAAAAGGCAAAGAAGCGGCAGAAAATTTGCAAAAAGAAGGTTTGGATGTCGAGTTTATTTTGTTAGATGTGGATAATGCCAATACCCACCAAAGCGCGGCAAAATCCATCGAAGAAAAATTCGGCAAGCTTGATATTTTGATCAATAACGCCGGAATTTATCTGGATGAAAGCGAAAACGGCGCCCCAATTCCGGCAAGCCGGACTTCATTGGATATTTTTCGCAAAACATTCGAGACAAACTTTTTCAATACAATTGCAGTGACGCAACAATTTGTGCCGCTGATTAAAAAATCCAATGCTGGAAGAATCGTCTTTTTATCGAGCGGATTGGGTTCATTAGGGTTACACAGCGATCCGAATTCGGAAATTTATAACTGGAAAGTTCCGGCTTATGATGTTTCCAAAACTGCCCTGAACGGATATGTTGTTCATTTGGCTTATGAATTGAAAGATACGCCAATTAAAGTAAACACAGCACATCCGGGTTCGGTGGTAACCGATATGAACGCCAACGGGCAAATTCCCGTCGAAGAAGGCGCGAAAACTTCGGTAGCTCTGGCAACCCTTCCGGCTGACGGTTATACGGGTAAATTTATTTATCTTAATAACGAATTGCCATGGTAATTTGTTAAAATAAAATTACGGTGAATCTATTGAACGAGGATGCGGAAATTGTTGAAAAAAATGTATTTCTTTAATTTGAAAGACATACAATTTCCGCAAGCTCAAATCAAAATAAAATTGGGTTAAAACCTTACGAAAAGAGGGAAGTATGAGCAAACTATTTGAAAAATATAAAATTCGCGGAATTGAATTTCGCAACCGCATCTGGGTTTCGCCGATGTGCCAGTATTCGAGCAATGACGGGATGCCGACCAATTGGCATTTGGTTCACCTTGGCAGTCGGGCAGTCGGCGGTGCGGGACTTATAATTCAGGAAGCAACCGCAGTTTCGCCGGAAGGCAGAATTTCGCCGTCTGATGCCGGAATTTGGTCGGATGAACAGGCGGAGGCTTACAAGGAAATTACCAAATTTATCAAGGAACAAGGCGCAGTTGCCGGAATCCAGATCGCCCACGCCGGACGCAAGGCTTCGACTGCCGAACCCTGGAACGGTGGCAAAGGTGTTGACGAAAACAATCGCGGTTGGCAAACAATTGCGCCGAGTCCGATTGCTTTTGCCGATGATTACCCGATGCCGCGCGAAATGACGGTCGAAGATATTGAAAAAATTACCGAAGATTTTGCCAAAGCCGCAAAAAGAGCGGTCAACGCGGGTTTTGAAGTCATCGAAATTCACGCCGCACACGGTTATCTTTTGCACGAATTTCTCTCTCCGATTTCCAATCAGCGAACGGATGAATACGGCGGGAGTCTGGAAAACAGAGTGCGTTTTCCGCTTGCAGTCGCCCAAAAAGTTCGTGCCGCCGTGCCTGAAAATCTTCCAGTTTTCATCCGAATTTCGGCAACGGACTGGACGGAAAACGGTTGGGATTTGGAGCAATCTATCGAGTTCGGCAAAAAACTGAAAGAAATCGGGATTGATTTAATTGACGTTTCAACCGGGGGCAATGTTTTGACCGCGAAAATTCCGGTTGCGCCGAGTTATCAAGTTTCATTTGCAGCCGAAATTCGTGAAAAAGCAGGAATTGCGACAGGTGCGGTCGGAATGATTACTGAAGCGAACCAATCCGAAGAAATTTTGCAAAAAGGGGAGGCGGACGCGATTTTGATTGCTCGGGAATTTTTGCGCGATCCTTATTTTCCTTTTACGGCTGCGAATGAACTTGGCGTGAAGATTGATTATGTGCCGAAACAATATGGTCGTGCAATTGATTTAATCGTTAAGGAAGTTGGAAAAACGGCTAGATAATTATGACCAAAAGATTATCAGAAATTCCCATATCAGTTCTGGATTTGTCGCCTGTAATTAAAGGGGGCTGTCCGGCAGATTCTTTTCGCAATTCTTTGAGTCTGGCACAGCATGCGGAAAAATGGGGTTATCACCGCTTTTGGTTAGCTGAACACCACAATATGAGGGGAATTGCGAGCGCAGCAACTTCCGTGGTAATTGGTTATGTTGCGGGTGGGACTTCGACAATTCGGGTTGGCGCTGGTGGAATAATGCTGCCGAATCATGCGCCATTGCAGATTGCGGAACAATTCGGAACGCTAGAATCTTTGTATCCCGGAAGAATTGATTTAGGTCTTGGACGCGCTCAGGGCAGTGACCGCGCAACCGCAAACGCTTTACGCAGAACGTTAAACGGAAATGACGGGGATGATTTTCCTGAATTGTTGGAAGAATTACGTTTTTTCTTTAACCAACCTGTCGAAAATCAAAGAGTTCAAGCAGTTCCGGGCGGTGGTCTGGATGTTCCGATCTGGCTGCTCGGTTCAAGCGATTTTTCCGCTCGATTAGCCGGTCAATTAGGCTTGCCCTTCAGCTTCGCCGCCCATTTTTCGCCCCAAAATACTTTACCAGCATTGGCAATCTACCGTCGAAATTTTCAACCATCCGACGTTCTTGAAAAACCATACGCTATGGTTGCGCTGAATGTTTTTGGGGCTGAAACAGATAAAGAAGCTGAGCGTTTAGCAACTTCGCAACATCAATCATTTCTAAATTTGATTCGCGGAACGCCGGGACAAATTCCGCCTCCAGTTAATTCGATGGATGAGATTTGGACTCCGCGAGAAAAACTGATGGTTCAGCAACGTTTAGGTGGTTCGGTCATCGGCAGTCCTGAAACGGTTAAAAAAGGTTTGGAAAAATTCTTAGCAGAAACTGAGGCTGATGAACTGATAATCAATGCAATGATTTACGACCATTTGGCACGGCTCCGTTCGTATGAGATTATTGCTGATATTTGGAAAAATCAATATTAGGAGAAAGGGATGAAAACTGTTGTTATAAGTGAATACGGAAACGAAGATGTTTTGAAACTGGAAGAAGTTGAAAAACCTTCGCCTCGCGAAGATGATATTTTGATCAAAATCTTCAACATCGGTGTTAATCCGGTTGAATGGAAAGTCCGTAACGGGATGGGAGAAGTTTTTGGAATGAAACTGCCGATCTTTTTGGGGAGCGAAATTTCGGGAATGGTGGAAGAGGTAGGAGCAGATGTCAAAAATTTCAAAGTCGGCGAAGAAATCTTTGGCAACGTCAATATGATGCGCGGCGGCGGTTATGCCGAATATGTTTTGGCTAAAGAATCGGAAATTGCTGATAAACCGAAAAATATTGATTTTGTTCAGGCGGCGGCGATTCCGGTCGGCGCACTGACTTCGTGGAAAGCGATTTTTACCACTGGTAATCTGCAAAGCGGGCAAAAAGTTCTGATTCACGGCGCGGCTGGAGGAGTCGGTTCGATGGGGGTTCAGCTTGCAAAAGCCAAAGGTGCGTATGTTTATGCAACGGGTTCGGCAGAAAATGAAGAATTTATCAAAGATTTAGGTGCGGATGAATTTATCAATTACAAGAAGACCAAATTTGAGGAAGTTGCCAAAGATGTTGATGTAGTTCTGGATACGGTCGGCGGTGATACACAAACCAGATCGTTTCAAGTTCTCAAAAAAGGCGGCTTTTTAGTTTCTCTGGTTGCGCCTCCTTCGCCGGAATTGGCTGAACAATTTGGAGTTAAGGCAGAAATGATTCAGTCGGGTCCAAATGGCGAGTTGTTGGAAGAAATTGCCAAAATTGTCGAGGCAGGAAAAGTTAAAGCACACATTGAAAAAGTTTTTCCACTGTCGGAAATCAAAGAGGCTCACAAATTAAGTGAATCGGGACGCGCTCGGGGCAAAATTGTTTTGCAGCCTTAAAGGGGGGTTTTGTGAAATATTTAATAATGACAAAACGCAAACCGATGTTTCAGCAGACGGTGATTGATGACCATTATAAGTTTTTGGACAATTTGCGTGAACAGGGAAAACTTGGTTTATCCGGAGGTTTTACCGATAAAACGGGCGGTGCATACATTATCGAAGCCGAAAATCTGGAAGAAGCGAAATCCATTGCTTTCAGTGACCCGATTCACATCACAAACTCTTCTGAAGTAACGGTTTATGAATGGAATGCAAAATAAATTTAAGGTAATTAATGACAAAATCACTCCTATTAAGAAAATGAAATGTGAAGAAATTTTCAGTTTCAAAGTTAAAGAATTAAAGGAAAAAAAAGGATGATACCAGCAAAAGGATATGCGGCACAGAGTGCTGAAACAGATTTGGCTCCGTGGAACTTTGAAAGAAGGGAAGTCGGTGCGAATGATGTGCAATTTGATGTTGCCTATTGCGGCGTTTGCCATTCTGATTTACACCAGATTCGAAATGATTGGTTTCCGGGAATTTTTCCGATGGTTCCGGGACACGAAATTGTCGGAAAAGTCGTCAAAGTCGGCAATGCTGTCACAAAGTTCAAGATAGGTGATTTGGCGGCGGTGGGTTGTATGGTTGACAGCTGCCGAACCTGCGAAAATTGCCAAAACGGGCTCGAACAATACTGCCTGAAAGGTGGTGCGCCAACCTACAACGGATTTGAAATGGACAGAAAAACTCCGACATACGGCGGTTATTCAAACACGATTGTGACTAACGAAGATTTTGTGTTGAAAGTCCCTGAAAAACTTGATTTAGCGGCAACTGCGCCCTTACTTTGTGCCGGAATCACGACCTATTCGCCGCTTAAACATTGGAAAGTCGGAAAAGGTCATAAACTTGCAGTTTTAGGTCTTGGCGGATTAGGACATATGGGAGTTAAATTTGGTGTAGCTTTCGGCGCGGAAGTGACGGTTTTAAGCACTTCACCGAAAAAAGAAGCTGATGCCAAAAAACTCGGAGCTCATAATTTTGTGGTGACAACCGATCCTGAACAGGTTAAAGTTGCGAAAAATTCGTTCGATTTTATTCTTGATACCGTAAGTGCCGAACACGATTTCAGCCTTTATCTTTCGATGCTCAAAACCGACGGAGTGCATATTCTTGTCGGTTTGCCCTCGGAGGCATTAAAAGTTCCGCCCTTCAGCATCGTTGGCGGCAGAAAAAGCGTTGCGGGTTCATCAATCGGGGGTATTCAGGAAACTCAGGAAATGCTCGATTTTTGTGCTGAACACAACATCGTTTCCGACATCGAAATGATTGACATCAAAGATATTAACACTGCCTACGAACGAATGTTGAAAGGCGATGTCCGTTATCGTTTCGTAATAGATATGGCGACTTTGTAGGATTTAGGTCTTTGGTCTTTGACTTTTGGTCTTTGAGTTTTTTTTATATTCAAGTTTGGCATCAAAGGCAGAAACACGCGCGTTGGCAAGTGTGCAAAGTAATAGAGGAATTTGAATATGTAAACTGGGTTCTACTAAAACCAAAGACCGAAAAACAAAGACCACCAATTAAATATGAAAATTAAAGACAAAATCATCCTAGTTACAGGCGGGGCAAACGGAATCGGCAAGGCTTTATGCGAAAGATTTGTTGTGGAAGGTGCGGAAAAGATCATTGTCACAGATATTGATTTGGCGAATGCAAATAAAGTAGCGAAAGAGATTAACGGAATTGCGATTGAACTTGATGTCAGCAATGAATCGCAAGTCATTGAAGTTGTTACACAAATTTTACATCAATTCGGGAGAATTGATTTTGTCTGTTCAAACGCAGGAATTGGCGGGGCGGAGGGGTCTCTGGAAGTTTCCAATGAAGTTTGGCAAAAAATTTATGAAGTCAATGTTTTGTCGCACGTTTATCTGGCACGTGCCGTTTTCCCTTCGATGATCGAGAACGGTTCAGGTGCGTTTTTGATAACTTCTTCGGCGGCGGGACTTTTGACCCACCCGACGGCTGCGCCTTATGTGGTTTCAAAACACGGCGCGGTTGCCTTGGCGGAAAGTTTGGCGATTGAATTCGGCGATAAAGGAATTTACGTTTCGTGTTTGTGTCCGCAAGGAGTGAAAACGAATCTGATTTTGGGTGAGGACAACCCGAACAACTTTTTGCACCAAGGCGCAATCACTGCTGAGGAATGTGCCAATGCAGTAGTTAATGCACTGGAAAAAGAAACTTTCCTGATCCTGCCGCACAAGGAAGTCGCGCAATTTATTGTTAACAAAGCGGAAAATCGGGATCGTTGGCTCCACAGTTTACGAAAGATAAGAACAGCAGTTTTAGCCGCCCGTTCAAAATAAAGTCATTAAAAAAACGAGTTAGGAAGAAAATATGTCAAAATTATTTGAACCAATCAAAATTGGAAACATTGAGTTAAAAAACAGAATTATTTACGCCCCGATGACACGCAGTCGGGCAAATGACGAGGGCGTTCAGCCCGATTTTGTCGCCACTTATTATGTTCAACGCGCATCCGCCGGATTGCTGATTACAGAGGCGACCAATGTTTCGCCAATGGCAAAAGGTTATGTCCGCACGCCGGGAATTTACACACAGGAACAAATCGAATCGTGGAAAAAAGTGACCGAAGCGGTTCACAACGCAGGCGGCAAAATTTTTATGCAAATCTTTCACACTGGCAGAATTGCTTTACCGGATTTTCTGCCGAATAATGTCCAACCTGTTGCACCATCAGCAGTTAAAGCCAACGGGCAAAATTACACTGATGACGGGATGAAAGATTTTGTGGAACCACGAGAATTAACCATCGAAGAAGTTAAACAAACCGTCAAAGATTTCGGAAATGCCGCAAAAAATGCTATCGAAGCAGGTTTCGATGGGGTTGAGCTACACGGGGCAAATGGTTATTTGGTGCATCAGTTCTTAGGCTCGAATACTAATTTGCGAACCGACGAATACGGCGGAAGCTTTGAAAACCGCGCTCGCTTTTTGTTTGAAGTGCTTAACGCAATGATCGCTGAAATCGGTTCGGAACGAGTTAGTGTCCGTCTTTCTCCAGCCGGTCAATTCAACAATATGGAAGAAACCGATGCCGAAGAGCTTTACAAATTTATTCTGCCCGAACTTTCCAAATTAAATCTAGCTTATTTCCATCTCGGAACCTTTGATTTTTCCAAGGATTGGCACGCGATTTTGCGACCGTATTACAAAGGAAACTTTTTTGCCGGAGTCGGTTTTACCAAAGAACGAGCCGAAAAACTTTTAGCCGAAGGCGGCGCGGATGCAATTGTTTTCGGAACTTCATTTTTGGCAAACCCAGATTTACCCGCCAGATTTGCCAATAATTGGGAATTAAATGTGCCGGATCAATCAACTTTTTACACGCCGGGTGAAAAAGGTTACACGGATTATCCGACTTATTCCCAAGCGTAAGTAAATGTTGATTTGAAGATATTAAGTTTAACTGCGAAACACGCGAAACATACTAAAAAAAAATGAAAATTTGTTGATTTTTCTTTATTTTCGTGTCTTTCGCGTATTTCGCCGGCAAAAAAATCAAGATGTTTAGTAATCGGCAACTAAGGTTAAATTATTAAAATTGAAAAAGGGGAAATTATTATGAGTGAAAAAAAAGTTTGGTTTATTACCGGATGTTCAACCGGATTCGGACGCGAACTGGCAAAACAATTGCTTGAAGGCGGCTACAAAGTGGCTTTAACCGCCAGAAATCTTGATAAAGTTCAGGATTTAGTAGCAATAAATGAAGCAAATGCTTTGGCTCTGCAATTGGAAGTGACTGACAAACAACAGGTTGCCGACGCAGTTACGAGTGCGGAAAGTCATTTCGGCAGAATTGATGTTTTGGTCAATAACGCCGGAGTTGGTTACTTCGGGGCAGCGGAAGAATCAGACGAAGAGGAAGTTCGCGCCATGTTTGAAACCAATTTCTGGGGGTTGTCGGCAATGACCCGGGCAGTTTTGCCGAAAATGCGGGAACGGCGTTCAGGAACTATCCTTAATATTTCTTCCATCGGCGGTTCAGTAGCATTCCCGGCTTTGTCCTATTATCACGCCACAAAATATGCGGTTAACGGTTTTTCCGAATCATTGCAGAAAGAAGTCGCGCCGCTTGGGATCAAAGTTGTAATTGTTCAGCCATCAGGTTTTAGAACCGATTGGGCGGGACGTTCAGCAAACGATGCCAAAGTGAAAATTGCTGATTACGCCGAGACTTCGGGAACAAATCAGGCAAATATTCGCGGTATCAGTGGAAAACAACCGGGCGATCCGGCGCGCGCGGCAAAAGCAATTATCAACGCAGTTGAATCGGAAAACCCGCCGCATCATCTTTTGCTTGGCAAAGCTGCTTTGCGAAATGCTCGTTTGAAATTAGACGAATTGAAAGCGGATTATGATGCCAACGCCGAAGTTTCCGAAGGCGCGGATTTTCCCGAGGTTTAATAGTGAGCGAAAAATTCAGAATTGCAATTTTAGGAATCGGTGGTGTAGGCGGTTATTTCGGCGGAAAATTAGCCGTCTATTTTGCCAATTCTAAAACGGTCGAAATCATTTTTATCGCTCGCGGTGAAAATGCCAAAGCCCTTAAAGAGAATGGTTTAAAGGTCATTACAACCCAAAGCCAATTAATTGCCAAACCTCATTTAGTTTCTAATGATACAAATGAAATCGGCGTGGTTGATCTTTTTCTGATTTGCACCAAAGCCTACGATTTAGAGGAAAGCATTGTAAAATTCCAAGACTGCATCGGCGAACAAACCGCAATTTTGCCCTTACTGAATGGCGTTGATAATTCTGAAAGAATTAATAAAATTGTGCCTAATGCAGAAGTCTGGAAAGGCTGTGCTTACATTGCTTCGAGACTGATTGAACCCGGAATTATCAAGGTTGACAGCGCTATTAAACTCTTACAATTTGGCAGTTCCGAGGGAAACAAAGAAAAACTAAAACTATTTGAAAAGTTGCTCAAATCGGCGGAAATTAATGTTGAATTTAAAAATGACATTGATAAAACGATTTGGGAAAAATTTATTTTCATCTCAAGTTTGGCAACACTGACTTCTTTTTTGGACACGAATGCGGGCGGAATTAACTCTTCGGCTGAAAATCAAAAACTTCTAAGCGATTTAATTACAGAAGTTACGAATCTTGCCAAAGTAAAAAAAATCAATGTAGATGATAATATCGCGCAAATTACTTTTGAGCGAATTAAAGGAATGAACGGCGAAATAACTTCGTCAATGCACAGCGATTTTCAAAAAAAAGGAAAAACCGAACTGGAATCTTTGACGGGATATGTAGTAAAAGAGTCTGAGTCCTTAGGTTTAGCCGCTCCAAATTATCAACGACTTTATACCGAACTCAAAAAAAGATAGATTATCCGGAAAATTTTTTTGACAATTTAACAACTTTGTAACAACAAGCCAATTTCCGCATAATAAGATTATTTTTTTTGAATCTTGAAAATAAAATAATCTTTCAAAAATATGGAAATAATCTTGGGTTTACTTGGCGGAATCGTGCTGTTTCTCTACGCGATTAGCCAACTTTCTGAAAATATCCGCGAATGGGCGGACGATAAAATGAAGGATTTTATCGCTAAATTTACCCGCAATGTTTTTACCGCGATTTTAACGGGAATTGTAGCAACCGTTCTCTTAAAATCAAGTTCGGCGGCAATCATCATCACGATAGTTTTGGTTGGAGCGGGAATTGTCACGTTTCGGCAATCTTTGGGAATTGTAATGGGGGCGAACATTGGCACAACGATTTCCAGTCAAATTATGGCTTTAGATGTAGCTGAATACGCTGCCATAGCTTTGGCAATCGGATTCATTCTTTTCCTGATAACCGACCAAAAATACATCTTTCGACTCGGCAAAATAGTTTTTTATTTGGGAATGATATTTTTCGGCTTGCTGACAATGGAAAATGCGGTTGAGCCGTTAAAATCGAGTCAATATTTCAAAGATGTAATCGCAAGTTTTGAAAATCCGCTTCAAGGGGCTTTGGCAGGCGCGGGAATTGCAGCGGTTATTCAAAGCTCGTCGGCAACGGTTGCCTTGGCAATTACTTTGGCAAAACAATCATTGATAACACTTCCGGCGGCGGTGGCAGTTATGCTTGGTGCAGAACTCGGAACTTGCGCGGACACTCTTTTGGCAACGGTTCGTTCAAATCGTCAGGCACTCAAAACCGGGCTTTTCCATTTTTCATTCAATTTAATAACGATCATCATTGGATTGATTTTGTTTTTGCCGTTTGTCGGTTTAATTGAATATGTTTCAAACGGAGCGGCTATCAAAACTCAAATTGCCAACGCCCATTTGATCTTCAACATTCTTGGCGTGATCGGCTTTATCGGGTTTGTTCCCGTAATTGAAAAAACGCTCAACTATTTTTTACCAGACGAAGAAGAAATTGCAGGAGAATTACAAACAGCATAAATTTCTGCCGGAGAAATTTTTAGAACAGTCTGCCTAGGCGGGCTGTTTTTCTTTTAGCGAATGAGAGTTTATACTCAAAATTATGATTTACAAAAGACTTGGAAACAGCGATTTGGAAATCTCGGCAATTGGTTTAGGCTGTATGGGAATGTCCGAATTTTACGGTGAAACCAACGAAAAAGAATCAATGGAAACATTGGAAAGGGCGTTGGAACTCGGCTTAAATTTTTACGACACTGCCGATATGTATGGACCTTTTACCAACGAGGAACTTTTGGGAAAATTTATCAAAGGCAAACGCCAAAAAGTTGTTATTGCCACCAAATTCGGCATTGAACGCGACCCGAATGATTGGACAAAACGCGGAATCAACGGTAAACCCGAATATGTCCGCAAGGCTGTTGAAGGCAGTTTGCAAAGACTCGGAATTGACGAAATTGATTTGTATTACCAGCATCGCGTTGATCCGAACACACCGATCGAAGAAACAGTTGGAGCAATGGCGGAACTCGTCAAAGAGGGCAAAGTCAAGTATTTAGGACTTTCCGAAGCCTCCGCCGAAACTCTGCGAAAAGCCAACGCAATTCATCCGATTTCTGCTTTGCAATCCGAATATTCGATCTGGTCACGCGATATTGAAGGCGAAATTTTAAATACTTGCAAAGAATTAGGCGTGACTCTGGTTGCTTATTCACCACTTGGACGAGGATTTTTGACCGGACGCTACAAAAAGCCAAGTGATTTGTCTTCAGATGATTACCGTCATCACACGCCCCGTTTCCAAGGCGAAAATTTTGAGAAAAACATTGAACTTGCCAACAAAGTTGAAGAAATCGCCAAAAGCAAAGGCTGCACTCCAGCCCAGCTCGCGCTCGCGTGGGTGATGAACAAAGAACAAAATATCGTGCCGATTCCGGGAACTAAAAAAGTTTATCGGTTAGAAGAAAATTTGGGCGCATTGAATGTCGAATTAACTGCTGAAGATTTTGCAGAAATTGAGCCTTTATCAAAAATGGTGCAAGGAATGCGTTATCCGGCGGATTATATGCAAGCCGTAAATCGTTAAAAGAAATGAGGATAGCAATTTTTGCCGACATTCACGGAAAATTTTTATTACCTTTTAAATTAGTTGACCTTTACCAAAAAGAAACGGGGAACGACATTGATTTGATTTTGCAATGCGGCGATATGGGCGCATTTCCCGACATTAAAAATCTGGATAAAGCCACTCTTAGACACGCCTCCAGAGATAGAGATGAGCTTGGTTTTTATGATGATTTTATTCAAACCAAACCTGAGATAAAAGACTTTTTGGATAGGCTAAATATTGATATGATTTGTGTTCGCGGAAATCACGAAGATCATAATTTTCTTAACGAACTTGAATCTAAAAACTCCGAAGAAACCAGATTTTCGATTGACCCATATCAAAGAGTTTGGGTCTGTAAAAGTGGTTTAGTGCAAACTTTTTCAGTTGATGAGGTAAGTTTGAAATTTGTAGGAATTGGTCGAATTGGCGATAGAAAGGGCAGGGATCATCAGGAATTTATTCAGCAATATGAAAGATTAGAGATTGATAAGTTGCTGAAAAAAGAAGAGATATTTGATTTGCTAATTACTCACGATTGTAGTAATTCGACTCAACGGGGAATGGGAATGACGGAAATCAGAGAAGTTTTGGATAATGTAATTTTCCAGTATCATTTTTATGGGCATACGGGAGAACCGTTCAAAATTGAAATGGACGAAAATGGAATCACACAATCAGTTAAGATAAAAGAATTGGAGTTTAATGCTGATGGTATTTTGCCTGAAGGTTGTATGATTATTCTCGAAAAAACTACTGAAGGTGAATTTATTTTTGAGGTTGTTGAGCAAAAACTTACCAATAAATTATCGAAACACACTTGGAAATACTAATCGAAAATAAATCGTTATCAATTTTGCGTTATACACTATTGGATTAGCTGATTTTATGAAAGGTAAATTTATATTCACGGTAATTTTAGCTTTTGTTTTTTTATCAACAAAAGTTCCAAACTCTTTTGCCCAAAGAGCTTCCGTTTCCGGCAAAGAAGTGACAGGAACATTTCGTTTAGCGTTTACGGGAAAATACAAGGGAAGTTCAAGCGATATTTTAATTCAAGCTTTGGGTGGCGGCAAAATTAAAATTGGTTTTGATTTGATCTATCCTTATACGATGAGTAACGGCGATTTGATGGCAAACATTGGGCAATCTGTTGTCGAGGGAAGAATTACGGGCGACAAAGCGTTTTATTCTTCCAATGAAAATGAAGGGAAATGTGAAATTACAATTCATTTTTTCAAACCCGGAATTATTAAAGTAACGCAGGAACAGGAAGGCGCAAGTTGCGGTTTTGGGAACAATGTGACGGCGGCAGGAACTTATAAAAAAGTTAGTTCTGCAAAACCGAATTTTTCTAAGATTATTCAGTAAAATAAGTCCATAAAATGATTAAATTAACCGAACCGACATTGCTTTTAGATAAGGCTAAATGCTTGAAAAATATTGAGTTTATTGTTGAAAAAGCAAAAAAACAAAACATAACACTCAGACCGCATTTCAAAACGCATCAATCGCACGAAATCGGACGTTGGTTTAGACATTTGGGTGTCGAAAAAATTACGGCATCCTCATTAAAAATGGCAGAATATTTTGCGGAAGACGGTTGGCAGGATGTAACTGTGGCTTTTCCTGTCAATGTTCACGAAATTGAACGAATAAATTCTTTGGCAGAAAAAATAAAGTTGAATTTGTTGGTTGTTGCGCCGGAAACCATAGAGAAATTGGCGAAGGATTTGAAATTTCCCGTTAATATTTTTATCGAAATTGACAGCGGCGATCACAGAACGGGTTTAAATCCTGATGATTTTGAGAATATTGACCGAATTTTGGCGGAAATTAATCGATTTGAATTGCTCACCTTCAAAGGTTTTTTGACTCACGCCGGACATAGCTACGGAGTTCGCGGGGATAAAGAAGAACTTGCCAAAATTCATCGTGAAAGCGTTAGTTTAGTTGCACCGCTGAAAGCGAAATATTCCGCGCAATACTCTTATTTAACAATATCTTACGGCGATACTCCAAACTGCAGTGTGATGGAGGATTTTACTGGGTTGGACGAAATCAGACCGGGAAATTTGGTTTTTTATGACGTTGTTCAAACCGAAATCGGTTCTTGCACGCTCGACCAAATCGCCGTGGCAATGGCTTGTCCGGTGGTGGCAAAAAATCCTGACCGAAACGAAATTGTTATTTACGGCGGTGCGGTTCACCTGTCAAAAGATTCGATGATTATGCCGAACGGAGCAAAATCTTTTGGCAAAGTTGTAAATTTAACCGAGAAAGGTTGGGAAACAGACGAAACGGGCGCATATTTGAAATCTCTCTCGCAGGAACACGGCGTAATTTCTGCCCCGGATGAATTTTTTGAAAAAGTTCAACTTGGCGATTTTTTTGGAGTTTTGCCGATCCATTCGTGTTTAATGGTGGATTTGAACAGTTCATATTTAACCCTGGAAGGGGAAAAAATCAGCAAATTCAGATTTTATGAATGAATATCTTGAGCCAACCGAATTTTTAGATTTTGATAAGCAAATCGTTCTGGATTTTGCCGAAAAAAATACGGTCGGGGCAAAAACTGAAACTGAAAAAGCTGTCAAACTTTATTATGCCGTGCGGGATGGTTTTCAATACAACCCGTATCTTTTGGATTTGCGGCGCGAAGGGTTGACTGCCAGCAATTTATTGACTCGGAATCGCGGTTATTGTGTTGAAAAAGCGGTGCTTTTGGCGGCGTGTGTGCGAGCTGTCGGCGTGCCGAGCCGTTTGAGTTTCTATATTGTCCGTAACCATATTGCGACGGAAAAACTTGAGAAGAAATTGCAGAAAAATTATCTCGTTTTTCACGGTGCGGCGGAGATTTTTTTGAACGACAAATGGTTGAAAACTACTCCGGCTTTTAACGCAAGTTTATGCAAATATTTAGGTGTTGATCCGCTTGAATTTGACGGCACAAAAGATTCCATTTTTCAGGAATATGACCACAAAGGGAACGTCTTTATGACCTATCTGCACGAATACGGAGCGTTTTCTGATTTACCTTACGAACTTTATTTGCAAGAATTAAAGAAGCATTATCCCCACATTTTTGAAGAGGGAAATTTGATTTACGATTTTACGAAATAATTTATTTTACCAACTTAATAATATGTCATTTTGGAAAGATTCATTCGACTCCGCCGCTTTTTCAAAGTTACAAAAAGGACGATTGCAAAAAGCGAACAAATTGATCAAACAAATGTTGGCGGTAAGAGGCAAACGATCTATCGAAAACACTTTAGTTCCGTATGACAACGCCTTGATTTTGCTGAATTCTGCCGGTTCGCAATCGAATTTGATTCAGGAAGTCCATCCCGACAAAGATTTTCGGGCGGCTTCCGAGAAAGTTGTGCAGACGGTTTCGGCGTTCGGTAACGAATTGTCTTTGAATCGTGAGGTTTACGAAGCGATTGCCGCAATAGACATCAAAAATGCGGATGAAACAACCAAATTTTACGTTGAAAAAATATTGCGGAATTTCCGTTTGGCAGGAGTTGATAAAGACGAGCAAACTCGTCAAAAAGTAAAAGACCTGTTGGACGAACTCGTTTTGATCGGGCAGGAATTTTCCGCCAATATTCGTGACGATAAAACAAAAGTTTCTGCCGAAAATGTCAAAGAATTGGATGGTTTACCGCAGGATTTTATTGAGGGTCACAAGCCGAAAACAGAAGGAAAAATCGAGCTTTCAACCGATTATGTTGATTTCGTTCCCGTGATGACCTACGCCAAAAGCGAAGATTTGCGTAAACGGATGTTTATGGCTTACAACACTCGCGCTCCCCAAAATTCCGAAGTTTTGAAAAGAATGACGGCAAAGCGTTTTGAATTGGCAAATCTGCTTGGTTTCAAAACTTGGGCTGATTATGTGACCGCCGACAAAATGATAAAATCTTCTGCAAATGCCTCGGATTTTATTGGCAAAATCGTTGATTTGTCGGGCGAACGGGCGTTGCGTGAATATGATGAATTATTGAAGCGCAAACAAAAAGATCAGCCTGATGCCAAAGTCATCAATCGTTGGGAAATCAATTATTATTCCGAACTCGTCCGCAAAGAAAATTACGATTTTGATTCGCAAAGCGTTCGTCCTTATTTATCTTACAAACAGGTCAAAAAAGGCGTTTTGGACACAATGGAAAAATTGTTCAGCGTTAAATTTAAACAGGTCAAAAAAGCTCCCGTTTGGCATTCAACGGTTGAGTGCTGGGAAATGTTTGAAAAAGGCAAATTGATCGGAAGATTTTATCTTGATATGCACCCGCGCGAAGGGAAATACAGCCACGCCGCGCAATTCGACATCAAAACCGGAGTTGCCGAACGACAAATTCCTGAAGCCTGTCTGGTTTGCAATTTTCCGGGCGGCAAAAAAGGCGAATCGGATTTGATGGAACACGGCGATGTGGTCACATTTTTTCACGAATTTGGGCATCTGTTGCATTCACTTTTTGCCGGAAAACAAAAATGGGTGGGACTAGGCGGAATTTCGACTGAATGGGATTTTGTGGAAGCACCTTCGCAGCTTTTGGAAGAATGGGCTAAAGACCCGAAAACTTTGCAGTCATTTGCCAAACATCATCAAACCAAAAAGCCGATTCCGGCAGAATTGGTCACGCAAATGAACCGCGCCGGAGAATTCGGCAAAGGCTTACAAGTCCGTCGCCAAATGGTTTACGCCCGCATTTCACTCAGCGCGTATGACCGCTCGCCCGAAAAAGTTGATCTGGATAAATTAGTTCCGCAAATCGAACAGGAATATTTGCCATATCCGTCTGTCGAAGGAACACAAATGCAAAACGCTTTCGGTCATTTGGACGGCTATTCAGCGATTTATTACACCTATATGTGGTCGCTGGTGATTGCCAAAGATTTGTTTAGCCAATTCGATAAACAAAATCTTTTTGAGTCGGAAACTGCTCAAAAATATCGCCAAACCGTTTTGGAAAAAGGTGGTTCGCAGCCCGCCGATACTTTGGTAGAGAACTTCCTGGAACGAAAATACGATTTTACGGCTTATCAAAATTGGCTTAATCAAGACGCGAATTAAAAATTTATGAATGTATTTTTAACCGGAGCAACAGGTTATGTCGGCTCTGTAGTTGCAGAAAAATTAAAAGGCAGAGGTTTCAAAGTTTTTGGTTTAGCCAGAAATGATGAAGCCGAAGCCAAACTAATCGAGGCAAGAACTGAACCAGTTCGCGGAAGTTTGGAAGATTTTGATGTTTTAAAAAACGCAGCTAGCGAAGCCGATTCGGTTATTCACACGGCTTTCAGTCATAGTTTTGATGACTACAACGATGCGGTAAAACTCGATAGAGAAATCATCAAAAATTTCGCTGAAGCCTTGAAAGAAACCAATAAGCCTTTAATTATTACTTCCAGTTCGGCAATTCTGGGTGATACACGTGGGAATCTGGCGGACGAAAATTATCCATTCGGACAAAATTCTTCTCGAAAATTGCGTGGCGAGGCAGAAAATGATGTTTTGCAGCTTTCTTCCAAAGGAATCCGCAGTATAGTTCTGCGTTTGCCGCTATTTGTTTATGGTCGCGGCGGTAGTTCATTTGTTCCATTCGTCATAAATCAGGCGAAAAAAGAAAGTTCGGCAAATTATTTCGAATCAGGCGAATACAAGGTTTCAGCCGTTCACGTTGAAGATGCAGCCAATGCTTATTTATTGGCTCTCGAAACAAGCACCGCCAAAGGACTTTACAATATCTCAGCAGAAAGCGTTTCAATAAAAGAGCTTAATGAAACAGTTGCCCGTTTGCTCAATATAAAAGCCAAAAGTATTTCGAGTGAAACGGGGCGTGAGCAATTCGGAAAAATGTTTGAATTTCTTTCGATAAACAACGAATTGGATGCATCCAAAATTAAAAATCATCTGCAATGGTCGCCAAATTCTTATCGTTCAATTTTGGAAGATATAGAAAATGGTTCTTATAGAAAATTTCAGAATTTAGAATAAAATTAACAAATCTCGGCGTTTTATTTTGGGTGAAAAATTTTTTAAAGGAACACAATTATGAGTGAATATTTATATTTAACAGCACAATTAAAAGTTAGAAACGATAAAGTTGAGGAATTAAAATCAGCTGCATTGGCAATTGTAGCTGATTCAAGAGCTGAGGACGGATGTATTTCCTACAATGTTCATCAGTCAATCGAAGATGAAACAATTTTCATCTGGCGAGAAAGTTGGAAAAGTAAAGATGACTTAAATAAGCATTTTGAAAAAGATTATGTCAAAGAATTTTTTGTCTTTGCCAATGAAGTAGCTGCAGAACCTCCCAAAATCTTTTTAACAAAATTGCTCACCAATTAGAATTTTGATTTAAAAAAGGAAAAAGGCGGCGATCGGAATCGAACCGATGAATAAAGGTTTTGCAGACCTCTGCCTTACCACTTGGCTACGCCGCCATTTTGAAAAAATATTTTATCAATTATTAAAGCGACGTTTTGGAATTTCCTCTGCGTCGCTTTAGATGTTTTGGAGCGGGAAACGAGACTCGAACTCGCGACTTCAACCTTGGCAAGGTTGCGCTCTACCAACTGAGCTATTCCCGCTTGCCGAATTTATAATTCTACATTCTCAGAAAAATTTGTCAAGTTCCTGAAAATAAAATTTTTACTGAACCGTTAAATCTTTCACAAAAGTCCATTCACCGCTGGCATTAATTTTAATGTTACCAATCCGTTTGGTGGCAACGACCATATTTGCGGGATACCAAAGGGTAAAATAGGGCAGCTCATCCGAAATAATTTGCTGGGCTTTCCCGTAAAGCTCTTTGGCTTTGGTTTTGTCAACTGTATTAACAGCTTCATTTACGAGCTTGTCAAATTCGGGGTTGCTGTAACGGCTGCGGTTACGTCCGCCGTCCTTTTTATCTGGTGATTCGTTGGTTTCAAAAAGGTCACGCAGGAAAATCGGGTCTTGGTTTCCGCCCACCCATTGAGCCGTTGTCATCTGAAATTGTCCCTGTTTAAGCTGAGCCAACAAAGTATTTAATTCAAGCGTTTCAATCTTTGCATTAATTCCAATTTTGGTCAGAGATTCCTGAATTACCTGTGCATATTGTGAAATTGCCGTGCTTCCGGCAGCAATTTTGAAACTGATCTCCTCACCCTTATAACCTGATTCAAGTAAAAGCTGCTTGGCTTTGGCTTCGTCAAAATTATATTTTGTGCCGGGAGTATAAGCCCAAGATTCTTCCGGTAAAATTGAACCGGCAACTTTTGCTTGACCAGATAAAAGTTCTTTAACGATTTTTTCGCGGTCAATGGCATAAGCAATTGCCTGTCGAAGTTTAACATTTTTTAGAGTTTCATTCGAGACGTTAAATCCAATATATCGAATATTTGCGCCATTGGATTGAACGACCTGAATATTGGGGTTTTTGGCAATTGAATTAAATGTATCAGCCGAAAAATTAGTTGGATTCGGAGCCAAATCAACTCTTCCTGCTTGAAATTCGGACTGCAAAGCATTTGCATCGGTAATTGTTTTTACAACCAGATTTTTAATCTTGGGTGCGCCTTCCCAATAATCGTTGAACCCTTCCAATTCAACCACATTATTTAATTGGTCAAAACTTTTGAACTTAAATGCGCCGGTTCCGATTGGAGCGGTTTTTTGCTGATCGATCGTATTGTTGGGAATGATGGGAACTGCAACTAAATTTGAAAGCAATTGATTTACCAAAGCAGGACGGCGAACTTTAATTACCAGGGTTTTTGCATCGGGACTTTCCATTGAAACAATATGAGGTTCTTCAATGGGATGTTTATCGTCCTGCGGATTTGGCTTGGAGTCAACAAATGCTTTTCCTTTATAGCCGCCCGCTTTTAAAAGTGCTTCTAAAGTATATTTTGCATCGGCTGAGGTAAACGATTGACCATTATGAAATTTAACGTTTTCTTGTAGGGAAAAAGTAACCGTTACATTATCTTCACCGATTTTTATGTCCTTGGCTAAATCGCCTACATACTCAAACTTATCGTTTTTCTTTACCAGAGTGCTGTAAATCAGATTCCGCAAACGGTCGGCGGCGGAATCGGGACTTGTAGTAGACAAAGTATCTAGGCTGGAAAATTTATCCGTTAATGCAATGGTTACCGCGCCATTACTAGTTCGATTACAAGAACTTCCGGTTAATCCAAAAATAAAAATTACAATGATTGCAAAATATAGAAAAATAGAACGATTCATTTTTCCTCCCAAATTTTAATTTGTTGTTTCGTTGAGCTTTTCAATTTGTTTTGAAAGTTCAGCTAAACGATCTTTGTTAAATTCCAAAGGCGGTTGCATCAATTTTTTGTATTGAGCGATTCGTTTTAGAGATTGGTCAAATCTTTCTTTGGAAATCTCACCGGTCTGGATCGCTTTAGAAATTGCTTGAAATCCTTCCCGAACAGCATCCGGATTGGCACAAATCAAAAGTAAATCAACTCCGGCATTGAAAGCCATTTTGCAGGCTTCACCCATTCCGTAATTTTTGACGATTGCACCCATTTCTAAATCATCGGTAATAACCAATCCGTTAAAGCCGATTTTTTGACGCAATAATTTTGTAACGAAATTGAAACTTAAAGAAGACGGTAAAAGTTTGCCATTTTGGTCGCGTTCCTGCAAGTCAAGATTTGGATAAGCCGCGTGAGCGATCATAATCTGATGAGTTTCGGACAAAAGCTTACTGTAGGGAATCAAGTCATTTTCGTCCAGATAATTCCTATCACTTTTAACAATCGGCAATTCTTCATGCGGATCTGTGACGCTGGCACCGATTCCCGGAAAATGTTTCGGACAGCCTAAAATATTATTTTTCTGCAATGTTTTTAGGTATATAAAAGAAAGTTCAACAACTTTCTCAACGTTTTCGCCAAAACAACGGGATTGTAATCCATTTTGGGTATTTAAACTTTCCTTAGTGGGAACATCAACCACCGGAGCATAATTTGTGTTAAAACCAAAAATACGAAGAACTTCTGCGGTGATTTCAGCTAATTCTTTAGTGTTCCCCACCGTTTTCATTGAACTGGCTGAATGAACAGGAACTATTACCCGACGCAGTCTGTCAACCAAACCGCCTTCCTGATCCAAACTCAAAATCGGTTCAATCGGTAAAAATCCGCGCAAATCATCAATCAATTGACGGGTTTGAACAGCTTCGCGGATATTTCTGGTAAAAAGACAAACTCCTCCGGCTGGAATTTCGGTCAAAAATTGACGGGCAGATTCGTCTAATTCAACACCCGGAAGCCCGATTACAAATAGTTGTCCGATTTTTTGTTCGAGGGTAAGCGAACGGATTTTTTCTAACATAAAGACTTGTTTGATTTTAACAATGTTATGGTAATTTATAAAGTGTCGGTATACCGACAGTTCAAGTTATGTCTGAAGATTTCTATTGTGAACAGGTTCTAAGCGGCAAAATTTCGGTCAAAAAGATTATCGAGTCTGATAACGTTTTGGCTTATTATCACACAAAACCTTTTTGGGAAATTCATATAGTGGTTATCCCCAAAAAACATATATCTTCACTTTTAACCTTAGAAAAGGAAGACGAATTGTTGTTATTAGAATTATTTAGCGTAATAAAGGAAGTTGCTGAAAAGATATTAAATGAAAAAGGGGCAGCCCGAGTTTTAACTAATCTGGGAAAATATCAGGAATCCAAACATTTACATTTCCATATTAATTCAGGTGATCAAATTCGCCCTGATGCAAAGGTTAAAAATAACTTTTAGATTCAAAAACCTGATTTATTTCATTATTAGTTATGGAATATGTAAATTCTTTTTGAACGGCAAAAGCTCCAACTTCGCCCTTTTTGGAAAGTGCAATAAACCCAACCTGAAAATCCTTGGCTTTTTCAGGATTTCTTTTAACTATCCGGTTGATAGCTTCTTTACAGGCATTTTCTGGTGTCCAACCTTGCCGCATTAATTCGATAATCAAATGTGTGCCGCAAATTCTTATAACTTCTTCCCCCAAACCGGATGAAGTAGCTGCTCCCACTTCATTGTCAACAAAAAGTCCAGCACCGATAATTGGCGAATCACCCACGCGACCCCGCATTTTGAAAGCCATTCCGCTGGTCGTGCACGAACCGCAAAGATTTCCATTCGCGTCCAACGCAATTGTTCCCATCGTATCGTGATTTGGTTTGCCGTTTTCCAAAACATTTGGTGCAGTTTGGGATTGCGGTTTAGTTAGATTTTCAATATTGATAACCGGTTTATATTCAGACTTTTCCAACCATTTTTTATAAGAGGCTTGTGCTTCGGGAGAAAGCTGATCGGACATTTTTTCAAAACCGTTTTGCAGGGCGAATTGTTCAGCACCCTCACCAACCATAAAAACGTGGGGAGTCGTTTCCATCAATTTTCTGGCAACTGAGATCGGATGTTGGATATGCTGCAAAAATGCTACGCCGCCGCAATTTCCTTTATCATCCATAATGCTGGCATCAAGCGTAACTTTTCCATCGCGGTCAGGGTTTGCGGCGAGCCCGACACAGCAACTTTTTTCAATTTCGGCATATTTTGATGCTTCCTCAACTGCATCAAGGGCGTAGCCGTTTTGCTGTAAAACTTTCCAGGCGGCGGCATTGGCGCGAATCCCGCTATCCCAGGTTGAAACCACCACAGGTTTTTTGTAAATCTGTGTATTATTGGTATTTGCAGTTTGGCAAGAGGCAAGTAAAGGTAAACTTGCAATTGAAAGCTGAATAAATTTTCGACGATTTGGCATTGATTTTCCTATTCTAAATGAGGTAAATAATACAAAAAATTATATGAAAAACAAAACATTGGTAGAAGTTTGTGTAGATTCTGTGGAATCAGCGTTGGCAGCACAGGATGGCGGAGCTGATCGGGTTGAATTATGTGACAATTTAATGGAAGGGGGAACAACGCCCAGTTTCGGCTCAATCGAAATCGCCAGAAAATTGCTAAATATTGGATTACAAGTAATTATAAGACCTCGTGGAAGTGATTTTCTTTATTCCGATTTGGAATTTGAAATTATGAAACGCGACATTCAAATCTGTAAAGAAATTGGGGTTGACGGAGTAGTAATCGGGATATTGGACGAAAATGGGGAAGTTGATTTGTTGAGAACAAAAGAATTAGTTGAATTAGCCCGACCATTATCAGTAACATTTCACCGGGCATTTGATGTTGCCAATAATGCGGACAAGGCTTTAGAAGATTTAATTAGAATTGGAATTGATCGGGTTTTGACTTCGGGGCAGGAGGCAACTGCGTTTGAGGGTTTAGAAAATATAACGGACTTGGTTGAAAGAGCAGGGGAAAGAATTATTGTTATGGCTTGCGGAAGTTTGACCGAGAGAAATGTCGGGAAATTTGTTGAAAAAACAAAAGTTAAAGAGGTTCATTTAACCGGCTTTGGGGAAATTGAAAGTAAAATGAAGTTCCGAAACGAGCGTGTTTTTATGGGCGGAACACTTCGTCCGCCTGAGTTTTCCAGAAATGTGACTTCAAGTGAAATAATAGGAAAAGTGTGTAAACAGCTCAATTAACACTATTTAACAGTGTTTCAAGTAATACTTTAATTGTCTGTTTGCAGACTCTTAAAGTATTACTTAACTTTCTACATCAACTAAATAATACGTTTTTGCATTTCTTCAAATAATTTTCTTACTTCAACATCGGAAAGGTTTGAAATTTCAACCTCACGCAGTTCATCAATCACATTTTCATTGGAAATTGCAAAAAGGGAAAATTGTGAAGCGATCTGTTTTCGGGCAACTTTATCTAATCCTTTTTTCTCCGTGGCAAAAACAGCAAGCTCATATTTTTCAAGTTTCTCCAGGACTTCTTTAGCACGAATAATTGTTTGTTGGGGAAGTCCGGCGAGTTGAGCCACCGCAATACCATAAGATTTATTGGCTTTACCTTTTTCTAATTTATGCAGGAAAACAACTTCACCGTCTTTTTCGGTAGCAGTGATTTGATAATTTTTTGCCCCGGCAAGATTTTCAGCAAGCTCGGTTAACTCGTGATAATGGGTAGCAAATAAAGTTTTAGCCGAGTGGTCAGGCGAATTATGGAGATATTCGGCAACCGCCCAGGCAATAGAAAGTCCGTCAAAGGTCGAGGTTCCACGTCCGATTTCATCCAATAAGATCAGACTTCGCGGTGTTGCATTATGTAAAATTGTTGCTGTTTCGGTCATTTCAACCATAAAAGTTGAACGACCCGAAGCTAAATCATCCGAAGCCCCAACTCTTGTCCAAATTCTATCCAAAATCGGAAGTTTGGCGGATTTTGCTGGAACAAATGAGCCTATCTGCGCCAAAATTTGGATCAGGGCAACCTGACGGAGAATTGTGCTTTTTCCGCCCATATTTGGTCCGGTGATAATTAACAGACGCTCAGTAGAGTTATTCATCGTTAGGTCATTTGGGATAAACTGTTCATTTAGAAATGCTTCGACAATCGGATGACGACCTTCTTGGATTTTAATTTCATCCCCATCGTGAAGTATAGGGGAGACAAAACCACGTTTTGTTGCAGTTTCGGCAAGCGAGGCTAAGGCATCAAGTGTCGCGATCGCGCGGGCTGTAGATTGTAAATTTCTGGTTTCTTTTTGAACAGTGAACCGAATCTGGCGGAAAAGTTCAGCTTCAATTTCCAATATTTTCTCTTCTGCCCCCAAAACTTTTTCTTCCCATTCCTTTAATTGCGGCGTGGTGTAACGCTCGGCATTTGTCAAAGTTTGGCGGCGTTCGTAATAATCGGGAACGCGGGAAGTTTGACCTTTGGAAACTTCGATAAAATATCCGAACACATTATTAAATTTAACTTTGAGCGTTAAAATCCCGGTTTTTTGTTTTTCCTGTTCTTCAAATGCAGCAATAATTTGTTTGGCATCGGTCGAAATTGAACGCAACTCATCCAATTCATGATTAAATCCCGCTCGGATAACTCCACCATCGGCAATATTTACAGGAGGTTCATCCGAGATTGCGGATTCAATTAAATTTCTGATTTCAGGCAATTCAAAAATATTTTCGCTTAATACTTCCAGTAATAAACTTTGAGCGTCTGATAACGTTTGATTAATGAAAGGCGCGCGGGAAAGGGAACGATTGAGTGCCAATAGGTCGCGTGGAGAAGCCGTTCCGAGATTCAAACGCCCGACCAATCTTTCCAAATCCGAAACCTCTTTTAAAAGGTAACGAATTTTATCCCGTAAAATCGAATCGGTTAGCTCGGCAACGGCAGAAAGTCTGGTTTGTATTTCCGAACGTTTAATCGAAGGGCGTAACAGCCAGGATTTTAAGAGTCTCGCGCCCATTCCGGTGACGGTAGAATCAATGACGTTAAAAAGTGAACGTTTGGATTCGCCGCGAGATTCTACGACATCCAAATTCCTCAGCGTGACAGCATCCAAAACCATAAAATCATTGGTTTCAAAATAGTTAAGCTCGGCAATATGTTCCGCTGTTGCTCTTTGAGTTTCCTGTGCGTAACGCAGACAAGCGGCGGCGGCGCGAATTGCTTCATTTTTGCCAGATACTCCAAACCCCGTTAATTCTCGGACATTAAATTGATTTTTTAAGAGATTTTGTGCATCTTCCAAATTAAAAAGCCAATCGTCCAAACCAGTTAAAGCAGTAGAAAACTTACTGAACTGGTTTGAGGAAAAAGCAACTACGTTAGGTGCGTCCGATAACGCCAAAGTTTTGGAATCTCCAAAAGTATTTGAAACTAATTGGCATAAACTTTCAGGGAAAAGTAATTCTTTGGGAGCAAAAGATTCGATGTCGGCACAAGTTTTTTGCCAACTTTCAGTTCCTTCGATTTGTGTGGCAAAAAATTCTCCGGTTGATAAATCGAGATATGAAATGCCAAAGGTTTCTCCATTGCCGCACATGGCGGCTAAAAAAATATTTTCTTTGGATTCAATGAGTTGTGTATCAATCGCAGTTCCTGGCGTAATTACTCGAACAACTTCACGTTTAACTAATTTTACATCTTTTCCAGCCGGCTCTGCCTGATCGCAGATCGCCACCCGATAACCTTTTCTAACTAACCGCGAAATATAATTAGCGGCGGCGTGATGCGGAACTCCGCACATCGGAATTGGTCTGGGGGAGTCTTTTTGACGGGCGGTGAGTGTAATTTCAAGTTCACGCGAAGCAATTATTGCATCGTCATTAAACATTTCATAAAAATCCCCGAGTCGAAAAAAAAGAATGGTTCCGGGATTATTCTTTTTAATTTCCAGATATTGCCGAAGCATCGGCGTTGCATTTTCCATAATGATTTGATTGAATGAGTTTTTTCTTAGTTTAATGTTAAAATCATTTTTTTACTATGGAAGCTGTAGTTTTTACAAATGGTTGTTTCGATATTTTACACCCGGGTCATCTTGAATTATTGGAAAAGGCAAAAAAACTGGGATCGAAGCTAATTGTTGGAATAAATAGTGATGAGTCTGTCAGGGCTATAAAGGGAAACTCTCGTCCCTTTGTTTCGGAAAATGATCGGGCAAATGTTTTAAGAGGATTGCGTTGCGTTGATGAGGTTATCATTTTCAATGAACCCACCCCGCAACAGGTAATTGAGAAGATTAAACCCGACATTCTGGTTAAAGGAGGCGATTGGTCAATAGACCAAATAATCGGGGCAGAATTCGTAAAAAAAAATGGGGGAGAGGTTTATTCAATTCCTTTGAAAGAAGGGTATTCCTCAAGTTCGATCGTTGAAAAAATTACAAATAGTCAAAATTCAAAGGTAAAAAGTCAAAAGACAATAGAAACCTTGTTTGAAAAGGGAATCAAGGAACATTTGAAAGTCTTTGAGACGCTAAGGCAAAATGATATTTTATCCATTGAAAAATGCAGTCAAATCATGGTTGATGCAGTAAAAAGGGGAAATAAAATTCTTTTATGTGGAAATGGGGGAAGTGCCGGGGATGCTCAACATATTGCTACTGAACTGGTTGGTCGTTATGAAAAAGAAAGAAAGGGACTACCTGCAATTGCCTTGACGACAGATACCTCTGCTTTAACTGCAATTGGTAATGATTATGGATTTGAACGAATATTTTCCCGTCAGGTTGAAGCCCTAGCCAACCCCGGAGATGTTTTAGTGGGAATTTCTACCAGTGGAAATTCTCCCAATGTTATTTTAGCAATTATGGAAGCTCGTCAAAAAGGTTGCCAAACTATCGGTTTGACTGGAGCCAAGGGAAAAAAACTTGCCTCTCTCTGTGATGCTGCGGTTTTGGTTCCATCGGAACGCACTGCCCGGATCCAGGAAGCACATTTAACCATCGGACATTTATGGTGTGAAATGGTGGAAGCTAATTTTTAGGAATGAGTTTGGAAATAAATAATCTCTTAGAGAAATTTGCTCAAGTAAAGATTTTGATTATCGGCGATGTCATGCTTGACCGTTATTGGATGGGAAGTGTGACCCGCATTTCCCCCGAAGCACCGGTTCCGGTGGTTAATTTGGAAAGGGAAATTCTAATTGCCGGGGGGGCTGCCAATGTAGCCGCTAATATCAAAGGTTTAACTGCAACCCCAATTTTAGTCGGAGTTGTTGGAAATGATTCAGACGGTAAATATTTTAAAAAGGTATTAGAAAAAAACGGCATAAATTCAGAATACATTATAACTGTAGCTGACCGACCCACAACTGTTAAAACAAGGGTTTTGGCTCATCAACAGCAAATTGCCCGGATTGATCAGGAAACTATTGATCATCTTCCAACCGAAATTGAAAACGAAATTTCTAATATTGCCGAGAAATTAATATTCGAAACCGACCTGTTAATAATTTCGGATTATAACAAAGGTTTATTGAGTAAAGAGTTGTTGGCGCGTCTGATAACGACAGGGAATAAGTTTGGTAAAAAAATCCTAATTGATCCTAAAGGGAAAAACTACGAAAAGTATAAAAAAGGCACATTTATAACTCCGAATCAAAAAGAAGCATATGAGGCAACGCAAATTGAAGATATTAATTCCGCCGGTAACAAATTATTATTTGACCTAGAGTTGGAATCCTTATTAATTACACAGGGTGAAAACGGGATGACCTTATTCAGGAAAAATCAAACCCCCGTTCATCTTGAGGCATTAGCCCGCCACGTTTTTGATGTCACCGGGGCGGGTGATACCGTAATTTCTACTTTAGGGGTGGCAATTGCCGCAGGAGCGGGTTTTTTAACGGCGGCTAAGATCGCCAATATTGCTGCTGGATTTGTAGTAGAAGAAGTTGGCACAACTATAATTAAAATTGATAAACTGAGAGAAAGCAATATTTAATTTTTTATGTCACAGGTTATAAATTTAGAAGAAATAGAGTGGAAACCTGAGAAAAAGCCGGATTTTAAAAAGGTCAGATGGAAGGCTTTTTATGCGTTTGAGGCTTTTGGGGTAAAAGTAGGGGTTCGTTCCAACGATGAAACTGCCATTGAAAAAGTAAAAGAGGGTCTACCTTTTTTACTGCCTACCGATATAAAGGAAATACCATATATTGAGAACGAACATCATTTTTCACTCTATATTCCAAAAAGAAACAGCAAAAAGAAATACTGGATGAATAAAGATGATGAGGAAATAATTGATTTTTCATATTTAGAAGAAAAATTTGATTATTTGGATTCAAAAATTCGTTTGACTGTAGCTGAATTTGCCGAGGATTTTGTTTTTTTACATGCCGGAGTTGTCAGCTATAAAGGAAAAGCAATCATTATCCCGGCAAGGAGTTTTTCAGGTAAAACTACTCTGGTTGCTGAATTTTCCAAACGCGGGTTGGAGTATTATTCGGATGAATATGCAGTAATTGATAAGAATGGTTTGGTTCATCCGTTTACCAAAAAATTGTCATTGAGGGGAATCATTGATGATTACAAACAGGTTGATTTTGATGTTGAAGAATTGGGGGGTAAAAAAGGATTTAAGCCAATTGAAGTAGGGCTGATTTTAGTATCTAAATATTCAAAAAAAGGAAAGTTTAACCCAAAACTTGAAACCTCGGGTTTTGGAATAATCGAAAGTATTGCTAATTCGGTTTCGATCAGGCAAAATCCAAAGTTTGTTTTGCAGGTTCTGAGTATAATTACAAATGGGGCTAAAATTGTTAAAACCGGGCGCGGTGAGGCTGACAAGTTTGTTGACAGATTTCTACCTTATCTGGAAGAAATAGGTTATTGATTAAATTTATGGAGGAGCAATTAAATTCCGAGATAACTCAGGCGGAATCCGAAAAAAAGTTTAAGATCATTCAATATAAAGTTCACGAAATCCGGCTCAATCAAATTTGGAAAAAATTTACTGAAGCCGGATTTAAACCCTTACTTATAAAAGGTTGGGTAACCGGCAGAAAATATCCGAACCCTTTTGAACGGACCTTTGTTGATTTTGATCTAGTTTTCAAACCCGAAGAATTTGAATCTGCCATGAAATTCAAAGAAGATAATACTTTCGATTTTTTGGTTGACCTGCATAATGGGGCAAGGCATCTTGACAGTTTATCCTTTGAGGAGCTTTATGAGCGAAGTGAGTTGGTAAAATATGGTAATACAGAGGTTAGAGTGCCGTGTGAAGAAGATCATTTAAGGATTATTTGTGTCCATTGGCTGAACGACGGTGGTGAATATAAGGATCGTTTATGGGACATTTACTGGTCGGTTGAGAATCGAAGTGAAAAATTTGATTGGGAAAAATGTTTAGGGGTAGTTAGCCAAAAAAGAAAAAGGTGGATTGTTTGTGCAATTGGGGTAGCTCATAAATATTTAGGGTTGAATTTAGAACTGACCCCAATTGAGGAAGAGGCAAAAAAATTACCATTTTGGTTAACCAAGACGATTGAAAAGGAATGGAAACTTAATACACATTTAAAACCTTTACATCATTTATTGAAAAATAAAAAAGAATTTTGGGTTCAGTTGAGAAAACGGATTCCTCCAAATCCGATACAGGCAACTATTGAGGTTGATGGAGATTTTGATAAATATCCAAGAATTTATTACCAAATTCTCGATATAATTAAACGGACTAAACCATCCCTTCAACGGATGACCGAGCCTTTTTTCGTAAGTAAAAATGGATAAGCAAAATATAATTCTGGCTGTTGAGGCATCGACTTCGTGTTGGAGCTTTTCTTTGCTTTTCGGAAATAAACAAATAGGTTTTGGTAACGGCGATAAGCAAACTCCTTTATCCACTTTTTTGCTTCCAAAAATAAGTTCTGTTTTAGAAAAAACCGGGAAAAAGATTTCGGATATTGATTTGTTTGCAGTCTCGATCGGTCCGGGAAGTTTTACGGGGCTTAGAGTTGCAAATTCAGTTATTCAAGGCTTTGCCAAAGCAGCGGGGAAAAGAATTATCGGGGTTTCATATTTCGAAGTGTTGGCTAATTCCTATGTTTTTGAGGGGAATATCTGTGTCTTTACTGTTTTTCCCGCAGGGAAGATAGGTTGGCAAAATTTTGAATGTTATGAAGGAATAGTTGAATTTTCTAATGAAATACAGATAGAAAATTTAGGAAATTTTTTTCAGCGTCAGCCACAATCCGAACTTTTAACTGATATTGAAACATTTAAGAAATTAGATTCCAATTTGATTGGAAAGCATTTAATTCGGAGTGTTACGGAAATAAATTTGGCAGGTATTTTAGGGCAATTGGCAGCATTGAAACGAGCGGAGGATGTTTTCTCAAATCCAAATCCCTTGTATTTTTCTTTTTAAGTGCTACTAAGTGCTACATTACTAACCGATTTGCGTCTGATAATGCAGAAAAGAGTAATACATCTTTCTAGGGATATTTATTACTTTTTACTACGCACTCTTGATTGAAACCTGTTTTTTGGTCTAAGATAATCTTGTTAAATTGATTTGTTGATTTATACATCAAATCAATTAGACCTAGCAATTTCAAATAGATAAGGAAGGTAAATAAGCCAATGGATATGACAAGCGTAAACCCAGTAAGAGATGAATTATTTAAGAACAATCAACAATTCCGAGAACTAGTTCAACAGCATGAAAATTATGAAAAAAGACTGTCGGAACTTGCTAGTTTAACTTATCCAAACGAAGAAGAATTGTTAGAAGAATCTACTCTCAAGAAAAAGAAGTTGGCTGTAAAAGATGAACTCTACGCAATGATGGATGACTTTTCAAAAAAAAAAGTAATTGAGCATTGAATACAAAAAAGGGCAGGTTCATCCTGCCTTTTTACACTCCCCAAAATTGTAGCCTAACATTCCATTCTTTGTAATAAAAATGTAAGTCTTTCCAATTATATAAGGACGTTCGGTAAAATAATTTTCATCTTCTAATTCTATTTGATTAATAATCTTTCCTTTTTCGAGATCAATAAATTCTGAGAATCTTTCCCCAAGATTTACTGTGACTAAAAAACCATTTTTCTCATCTATATAAAATTGATTTCTAGAGAAAAGTTTAACCTTCCATTCTTTTTTTCCTGAAATTGAAATTCTATAAATATAATTATCATCCGCTGAAATATAGAGTGATTTATTAAAAAGGGTTGTCTGTCGAATTCTCCCACCAAATTTAATATTCCAACTGTTTTTACTTTCAAGCGTATCAAAACCAAAAATACTACCTAAATCATCGGTTATAAATATCTGCCCACCCAAATTTTCCTTATTTATATTTGAAAAGATTGAGTTTATTTTTTCTGGAAGTTTTTGGAACGAAAAAACCTTCGAATCTATTTGGTTAAAAAGGGAATGCAAAGAAATTTCTTTATCGTTGTCGTTTGATAAACTGATGACCTGGGAGCTATCTAAAGAAATTATTTGATTTTTTTCTTCAAATTTTCGAATTGAACTTTCCCAGTTGTTTATATCAACCGAAAACAAGGTTTTCTTATCAGCTAAGAATAGTTTCCCATCTGCTGCTAGTTGAAAGTGTAACGGTTTATCAAATTCCTGAAGATTAAACTCTTTAGTTTGAGTTAGGAGTCCACTATTTTGGCTGTAAGTTCTTAGCACTAATACTTTTTTATCAATTAAATAATTAACAAGTAGAATTCTGTTGCCTATTAAAAAAAGGCTTAGGTGACTTTCATCTGGAAGGTTGGTTTTCCAAATGATTGTTCCGTTTTCGGAAATATTTATTAATGAATTTTTTGATATTAAGAGAAACCTTTCATTATCAGACGCAATCAGGTTTGAGTTAAAATCCGAATAATTTAATTGCCAGCATTTCGAAAGGGGAAGACTCTCAGAACCTTCCGCAAAGGCATTAAAAGCAAAAACTAAAAATAATACAAATAAAAAATTTATTTTCCTTCCCATTAATTCTATAAGTATAAAAAAAAATTGTTTTTTTAACTTGACCACTTATCACAGATGAGAGTAACATCCGAAAAAGTTTGCTAAAATCTATTATAAATAAAATTGGAGAAGACACTCGAAATGTCATTTAATAAAATTACAATCGTTGGAAATCTGGGCAGGGACCCGGAATTGAGATATACACCACAGGGCAACGCCGTCTGTAACTTTTCCGTTGCAACAAATGAAAAAAGGCGCGATAAAACCGGCGAATTACAGGACGCAACAACCTGGTTCAAAATCACTCTTTGGGGAAAACAAGCTGAAAATGCCTCAAAATTTTTAACCAAGGGTAGTCCCATTTATATTGAAGGAAGACTTAGAGTTGAAGAATGGTCGGATCGCGACGGTAAAAACCGATATACACTTGAAGTTCATGCTACTGACATGCAATTTCTCGGAAGTCAAAGAGGCGATGAAATGTCAATGGCACATCCTACCGATGATTCGCCAATAGCTGACTCCGGCTTTTCAACCCCGCCTTCAGATGACGACATTCCATTTTAGTCTATAAAAGGAAACTCAATTGCAGAAAGGATGGGCATTTCATCCTTTCTCTTTTTTTTAGGCTTGGAATTCACCCATCTTACGAAATTTCTCATACCTTCCTTCAATTAATCTCGAAACGCTTAATCCCTGTAATTCTTTGAGGTTAGTCACAATAGATTTTTTAAGCCGTTCAAAAACTTTTTGATTGTCACCATCGCTTTGGTTATAAGTCCACAAATCAGATTCTTCGATCACCTCATCAACCAAACCAAATTTAGACAACTCTGCCGCCGTTAAACGGAGCCCTTCTGCTGCTTTTGGAGCCTGTCCGGCATCTTTCCAAAGGATTGCGGCACATCCCTCGGGAGTAATGACTGAATAAACTGCATTCTCCATCATCAAAACCCGATCACCAACCCCAATTGCCAGAGCTCCCCCAGAACCTCCTTCACCCAAAACAACTACAACAACCGGAACTTTTAAACTCGCCATCTCCCGTAAATTAAAGGCAATTGCTTCTGCCTGACCGCGTTCCTCCGCATCAATCCCGGGATAAGCACCGGGAGTGTCAATCACAGTTACAATCGGACGTTTAAACTTTTCAGCCATATACATTAAACGCAATGCTTTACGGTAGCCTTCAGGCTTTGTCATGGCAAAATTCCGGTGTCTTCGTTCATTAATATCTCGACCTTTCTGTTGTCCGACAACACCAACTTCGATCCCGCCGATTTTGGCAAATCCGCTGATCAATGCCGGATCATCGGAAAACCGCCGATCACCGTGAATTTCCACAAAATCCTCAAAAATTTTATTTATTAAATCGAGAGTGTATGGTCTTTCAGGATGTCTGGCAGTTTGCACCCTCTCAAATGCAGTTTTTTTCATAAAAATTTAATTCAAAAACCAATAAACCTCGCCGCCTTTGGAAATAATTTCCCGCTCTAAACTCTTTGTTCCCTGAACTCTGAGAGGCAGCGATAAAATTTCAACCTTCAAATTATCATTTAATCCTAAATTGAAAACAACATCACATTTTCCCTGATTCTTACTTAAAATAGCAAACAAGTCTTCAAATAAACTTTCATGAACCAGTTTTTCATGAAAACTAATTGCCATTTTTTTAGCCCGCAGCGGAACCGCGTCCTCCAAAGAAGTCACTTCTTCAATGATCAAGGTCATTTCCTGACCGTCCACAGATTCAACTTTGGCAGAAATTATTAATAACTCGTCTTCTTTTAAGATATTGGAGAATTTGGAATAGGCTTCCGCCCATCCTAAACATTTGGCACCGCCGGATTGATCTTCCAGTTTGAAGATGCAAAAACGATTGCCTTTTTTGCTGAATTTAACCTGAAAACCTGAAACTATTCCTGCCACCGTAATTATTTCCCCGGGTGAAACCTCTGAAAAATCGGCAATGTTCTTAATTCCCATTTCTTCCAAAGTTTGTAGATGTTCATCAAGAGGATGGTTGGAAAGATAAAATCCAACTGCTGATTTTTCCTCCTGAGAGAGTTTTAATTGCGTCCAGGGTTCTGTAACAGGTAGCTCCTCATCTATTTGACTAAAACCGTCCTCAGTGTCTCCAAAAAGCCCTCCTTGACCTCTCAATTTATCGTTCCAATTCTTCTGAGCCCGGGAAAGTGAGGAATCAATTCCGGCATATAATTTCGCCCGCCATAAATTAACAGAACAATTTGCCGGTTTTATAGAATCAAAAGCCCCGGCGCAAATTAAACTTTCCAAACCCCGACGATTGATCGAGCCCTGATCTAAACGAGAGGTAAAATCAAAAAGGGAAGAGAATCTGCCTTTTTTACGAGCCTCCAAAATTGACTGAACACTGCTTGAGCCGATCCCCTTGATAGCATTCAAACCGAACCGCACAGCATTATTCAAAGGTGTAAATCCCGCATCACTTTCATTAACATCCGGTGGAAGAAGTTTAAGCCCGGCATGCCGCAGCTCATTTGAATACTTGTAGATTTTTGTCGTATCCTGCGATTCATTGGATAAAACGCTTGCATAAAAATAAGCAGGATAATGCGCTTTAAGATAAGCAGTTTGGAATGCTAAATAAGCATACGCAACTGAGTGACTTCTATTGAAACCATAGTCAGCAAATTGCTTCATCAAGTCAAAAACCTTTTCAGCTTTATCTTTCGGAATTCCTCTTTCGATCGAGCCGTTGATAAACTTTTCTTCATGAACTGCCATTTCCTCACGTTTCTTCTTACCCATGGCACGACGCATCATGTCGGCTTCACCTAAAGAATATCCCGCCAGTTTTTGCGCCAGCTGCATAATCTGTTCCTGATAAACCAAAATCCCGTAAGTATTGTTCAAAATATCTTTCATTTGCGGAACTAAATAAGTGACTTTTTTCTCTCCGCGGTGCCTTGCAATAAAATCATCAACCATTCCGCCGTCCAATGGACCGGGACGGTATAAAGCATTTAAAGCAGCTAAATCTTCCAGTTCTTTTGGCTTTAAACGCCGACAAATTTCCTGCATTCCGGATGATTCAAATTGAAAAATAGCTTCCGTTCGCCCTTCGCCAAACAATGCCATTGAATCTTTATCGTTCAAATCCACCAAACTCCAATCAATTTCAACTCCAGTTTTTTCCTTAAGCGCATTTAAGCAATCGCTTATTATTGTCAGAGTGGTTAAAGCAAGGAAATCCATTTTAAGCATTCCGACCTTTTCCAGATCTGTCATGGTATATTGGCTGGTCAATTCGTTTTTGCTAGAGATGGCAATCGGAACTAATTCATGCAAGGGTTTTGGGGAAATCACTACTCCGGCGGCATGAACTGAAGAGTGTCTGGAACAGCCCTCTAAACGCCTCGCCAAATCAACTAATTCTTTTACCTTTTCGTTGGTATTGATGGACTTTCTTAAATCTTCTACCTGCTCCAACGCCTGTGAAATACTTATATTTCTACCCCGAACCGGGGGCGGAATTAATTTAGCAATTTTTTCAACTTCAGCGTAAGGCATATCTAAAGCTCGTCCAACGTCTTTTATTGCCGCTTTTGAAGCCATAGTTCCAAAAGTTATGATTTGACAAACCGAATCGCGCCCGTAAACCTCTGTTACATGATTTATGACCTCACCGCGACCACGAACACAAAAGTCAATGTCAATATCCGGCATTGACACCCGTTCCGGATTTAAGAACCGTTCAAACAGTAAATCATACTGAATCGGATCTACATCAGTAATTTCCAAACAATAGGCAACTAAAGAACCCGCCGCTGAGCCCCGCCCAGGTCCCACCGGAATTCCTTTTTCCTTGGCATATCGGATAAATTCCCAAACGATCAGAAAATAACCCGGAAACCCCATGTTTTTAATCGTTTGAATCTCAATCTGAATACGTTTTTCATAATCTTCAAGGCTATATTTTAAGGTATTTTCTTTTTGCTGGGGTAGCCAAACCGAATTTTTTCTTTTTTGAAATCCTTCCATAACAACTAATTCAAAATAGTCATCAGTTGTTTCGCAATTGGCTTCGACCGGAATCGGAAAGGTCGGAAGAGTTAAATTATCTCCGCTTGGAAGTTTCATTTCGCACATTTCAGCAATTTCCAGTGTTTTATTCAAAGCGTCAGGTAATTCATTTCCAAAAATTTCCCACATTTCCTCGGCTGAACGAACATAAAATTCATTACTGCCCAATCTTGTCCGGGAAGCGTCATTGACGGTTTTTCCATCCGAAATGCAATACAAAAGTTCATGTGCCCTTGAATCTTCCGGTGTCAAATAATGGGCATCATTTGTAGCAACTATTGGAATTTCAATTTTACGGGACAAATCAATTAAATCACGGTAGATGTTTTTTTCAGCCTCCAAACCATGATCCTGGATTTCCAGAAAGAAATTTCCTTTCCCGAAAATATCTTCCAATTCTTTGGATTTATTAATTGCTTCGTCAAAGTTTTTTTGTTGTAAAAAATGCCAGACTGCCCCCTTAAATCCGCCGGAAAGGGCTATCAAACCATTTGAAAACTGTGACAACAACTCTTTATCTATTCGCGGTTTATAATGTAATCCTTCAGTAAATGCTTTAGAGGCTAAATGAGCTAAATTAAAATAACCTTCCAAATTTTTTGCCAATAAAACCAAATTGTAATAGGGTCTTTCACCGGCTTTTAAATTTGAACTTTTATCAAAACGACTGCCAAAAGTTATGAAAGCCTCATAACCAATGATCGGTTTGATTCCATTTGCCTTCATTGTGTTATAAAATGAGATCGCACCATACATATTTCCGTAGTCTGTAATGGCACAGGAACCCATTTCCAATTCATTCAAACGTTTTGCTAATGGTTTGAGTTGGATTGCGCTCTCCAAAAGGCTATAATCGGTGTGCAGATGCAAATGAACAAAATCTTTTGACTTTTTGGACTTTGTATTCTCCATAGTTTTATGAAAAAGGTTTATTTAGAAACTTTTGGCTGTCAAATGAACGTGTCTGACTCGGAAAGAGTCGCCACGCTGCTCGAAACAAAAGGTTTTGAAATCACGCCCAATGAAGATTCGGCGGATGTAATTTTATTTAATACCTGCTCGGTCAGGGAAAAGGCTGAACACAAACTTTATACGAGAGTCGGACAGGTTCGCAACTCCTCAAAACAAAAACCGATGGTCGGAGTTTTAGGTTGTGTAGCCCAACTTGAAGGAGAGACGTTATTTGAACAAAATCGTGGAATCGATTTTGTTTTGGGCACAAAAGCGGTTGGACGGGTTCATGAAGCTATCGAAGAGGTAGATCGAACCAATAAAAGATTTTTGGATCTAGGTGAACGAGAAGAGAATTATGACTGGAGCGTCTCTGATTCACAAAGACAAACACCTCACATCGCATTTGTTCCCATTATCGAAGGCTGCAATAAATTTTGCACTTATTGTATTGTTCCTTTTTCCAGAGGAAGAGAACGCAGTCTGCCTGGCTCTGAAATTATCCGTGAGGTTTTGGAGTTAAAACGAAAGGGAGTCAAGGAAATTCACTTAATTGGTCAAAATGTAAATAGTTACAGACCAAAATCTGATACAGGACTGGAAACTTTTTCAGGTGCCACTCCTTTTTCAAAATTGTTAAGAGCCGTCGCAGCCACAGGTATGGAAAGAATTAAGTTTACAACTTCTTTTCCGAGAGACTTTCATCCTGATATAGTTAAAGCAATAGATGAACACCAAAATCTTTGTAATTGGGTTCATTTACCGGTTCAATCTGGTAGTGATAAAATCCTCAAAGCAATGCGCCGGGGACATACGATCGAAAATTATAAACAGAGAATTGATGTAATCAAACAATCCCCCAGAAATATTTCTTTAACCACAGATATAATTGTCGGTTTCCCGGGCGAAACAATTGAAGATTTTGAGGATACAAAGAATTTATTTGAATATTGCCAATATGATAGCGCCTATATATTCAGGTATTCGGTTAGAAAAGGAACCCCTTCCGCTGAATTAAATGATGATGTTCCTTTGAAGGAAAAAACCCGTCGGTTTTTAGAACTTGAGAATTTACAAAAGGATATTCAAAACAAGGTTTTAGCAAGTTATCTTAACAAAGAAGTTGAGGTTCTGGTCGAAAGAAAAAGTTCCAAAAATGAAGATCAAATGACTGGACATACTACCTGTCACAAAGTGGTAAATTTTATTGGCTCTAATGACTTACTTGGAAAAATTATTAATGTTAAAATAACCGAAAGTAAAAGCAACACTTTGTTTGGAGTCGTTTTGTAAAAGTTATGTTTGTTGAAGTAAAAGTTGGCGCATTAATAATGGATCCCAATAGCAATACACCGATAGTCGTTTTAAAAGGCGTGGATGGAGAAGCCATACTTCCTATTTGGGTTGGTGCCTATGAAGCCAATGCAATTGCTTTGGAAATTGAAAAAATTGTTTCACCCAGACCAATGACCCACGATCTTTTACGAAATATTATAACTGAACTTAAATGTCAGGTTGAAAAAATTCTTGTCAGTGATCTTCTTGATAACACTTTTTACGCAATCATCGAAATAAAAGACATTGAAGGTAATATAATTTCAATCGATGCACGTCCTTCGGACGCAATTGCCCTAGCTCTAAGAACTGATTGCCCAATTTTTGTTGCCAAGAAGGTATTGGATATTTCAAATGCTTCAACTTCATTGCAACCAAAATTAGACGAAGAATTTGAAGAGACACAAAAACCCTTGGAAGAATGGCCTGATTTAATCGGATAAAAACAAAAAATGATAATCTCTATTGCAAATCAAAAAGGTGGGGTAGGGAAAACTACAACAGCAATTAATTTAGCCGCAGCTTGCGCTTTACAAAAGAAAAAAGTTCTCCTAATTGATCTGGATCCACAAGGAAACAGTTCTTTATCATTTATTGACCTGGGAACGGTTGATGGAAGCGCTTATGAACTTTTTACTGAGGTTGAACAACCTTGGGAAACTTTTACCTATTCAACTAATGTTAAAAACCTGGATTTAGTTCCGGCACGAATAAATTTAGCCAAATTGGAAGCCAAATTGGTGGGCGATTTTGATGCAATTTTTCGGTTAAGAGACAGAATCGAACAAGTTCGCTCACAATATGACATTGTTTTTCTTGATACCCCCCCAACTCTTGGGTTAATTACAGTTAATGCCTTGGTAGCTTCTACACATGTTATAATTCCGATCCAATCATCATATTTCGCCTTAGAGGGAACTGATGATCTTTTGGAAACTATTGAAAAGGTTCGCTCACGCCCTAATCCTGAACTTGAGATTCTCGGTGTTTTAGTAACTCTTTTTGATAAACGAACTGCTCTTTCACGTGATGTCGAAACTCATATCCGTAAAGTATTTGGAAAAAAAGCATTTAATACTATGATTACTCGAAGCGTGAGGTTGGAAGAATCACCGGCACATAAAGAAACCATTTTTACCTATGCCCCTAATTCAAGCGGTGCAAATGAATACGCCAAACTTTCCAAGGAGGTTCTAAAACGTGGCTAAAAGAGGGTTACCAACAGGAATTTCGATGCGGCATGATTCACATTACGTTGAAGAGTTGGCTCGTTCAAATCGTAGTATTGGAAAAATTTTACCTATTGATAAAATTGAACCTAATCCCGACCAACCAAGAACTGAAATCGGTGATTTAACTGAACTTACAAATTCTATCAAAGAAAAAGGGGTGCTTGAACCACTTTTGGTAAAGCCAAATAAAGATGGAACTTGGATGATAATTGCCGGAGAAAGACGTTGGCGTGCTTCAAACCTAGCTGGCTTAAAAGAAGTTCCTTGTATTGAGCTTGATTTAGACGAAAACTCTGTTGCAGAAATAGCTCTCATTGAAAACCTTCAGCGTAAGGATTTGACCATCTGGGAGGAAGCAGACGGACTCGCCGCACTCAGCAACAGATTTGGTTACAAACACGAAGAAATTGCCAAAAAGATTGGTAAAAGCCGCACTACTGTTACCGAGTGCCTGACTATTGCCGGAATACCTGATTCAATTAGAGAAAAATGCAGGGTTGGCAACATCACTGCCAAATCAACCCTCCTTGAAATTGCGCGTCAATTTGACGATGCGTCAATGCACAATTTTGTGGATAACATTAGCAGCCAAAATTTAACCAGAGAGGAAATAAGACAAACCGCTCGTCCGCAATTAAAACCAATTGTTGAAAAATCTGAAAAATCCCGTCTGAAAGTTAAAGAGAGACTTGACCCAATAATTACAAATAATTTTACTTATCAGGCTGAAGATAATAGTTTTACCTTGAATGTTAACTTCAATAAATCATTTGAAAAGAGAGATGTTTTGCGTGCGTTAAAAGAAGCATTTGAGTCTGTTAAAGGTAGTTCCTCCTCTTAAACCATCATATTAACACATAATCTTTATTATCGGACGCAGTTAATGTATTTGAGTTTATGCCCTATTAATCCTAATTCCGTTCTATTCCGAAAGTTTAATTGAGATTTTAATTTCTTTTTGATTACGGTAAATTATTGCTTCTGAATAACCTTGCCATTTAATTTTTTGAAATTCCTCCATCAAACCAAATAAATTATTTGTCATAGCATTTCCGAGCCTTAATAAAACATCGCCTTTTTTTAAACCATTTTTTTCTGCTAAAGAATTGCTTGGAACTTCAAGAAACAAAATACCTTTAGCTTCACTTAAACCAAATGCTGATTGTTCTTCCAATGTTTCAATTCCTTTAACCTTTGCATTTTGCCAAATTGTGACTTCGCTTTTAGCCTTTGAAAATTCTGTAAGAATTTGCGGAAAAATAGGCTCCAATGCTAATTTTTTGAGTGAAACAGAGGTTACTCCGAAATCCATTGGGAAATTCTTAAATCCTATGCTAAAGACTTGAGAATTAGCTTTTATTTGATAGTTTCCTGATTTTGGGTTTGTAAATTCGGGTTTTCCGGTTTTGCTTTTTGCATCTAAATTTTTCTGTTTTGCATAATTTAACCCATCCTCCGAAAGGAAATAATTCCTATCAATGATTTTTCCCCAATGCTCATTAAGAATCGGAGCATACGAAATTGTAACTATGTTATTTTCAAATGAGTCATTACTGTTTTTGAGCCAAACGTGAGGATGTAAAGTATTGTTTATCAAGATGTTATTAAAAACTTTTCGGTGATAACCCTCCCTTAACTTTAAGCCCCCATTAAGCAAAACATTATTATAGATTTCATAATTTGTGCTGCCATCGTCCAAATCTATGTCCCACCCATGATCACACCTAAATCTATTATTTCTAATAATTATCGGCTTAATCACATCAAGCAGTTCAATTCCCTTTTTTTCAGCCACAACTTTTTCTATTTTTTCCCGATCAGGCTGCCAAAATCTATCCCGCCCCCAGGAATTAAACGCTCCGTTATCTCCTGTTTCCAAAACGGTGTCAAAAACGTCATTATACTCAATGATATGTCCGCCCCAAGTCCCTCCGCCAACATTAATTCCGGCTCTTGGTGTATGGTAAATGCTGTTATGACTGACTTTAATATTGGTAGACATATCAATATCAATGCCTGCCGTTTGCTTTTCTATTAAGCCGATATGATGAATTAAATTGCCTTCTGCAACACAATTTTGAGGAAAATCGTTAATTTTTGGTCCGGGTTGAAAATCAATTTCATTTATCGGAAATATTTGCCCATATTGAAAAGCAGGCGAACGAACCACCTTTGGGTTGCCTACAAAAAGTATCCCGCTTGCTCCCAAATTGTAAAGATGGTTATCTTTTATGACATCATTTTTGTTGTAATTGCTTAAAAAGATTGCATTTCCGCCAATTTCATCAAAAATACAATCGGAAATTTGTATATTTTCCGTTCCTTCCAACAAAACTGCACCACCACGATACAACATCCAGTCGCTTCGGAGCATCGGCTCTTTTGTTTTCATAAAAGTCCAGTTTGTTTGCGTAAAGTGAAGTTTCTGTATGGAAATATTTTTCAATGGTTTCTGCATATCGCCTTTCAGAACCAATAATTGATCAATAGTGCCAATTGTGATATGCGATTTTTTCAGATCAACTCCAACTGGTGGAATAAGATAGAGAGTTTTAGTTTCTTTATCGTAAAACCATTCGCCTGGCGCATCTAATTCTTCAAAAACATTTTCGACAAACCGAAATTCTTTGTGCAAAGAGGATTCGCGGTTGATTTGCCAACCGCCCTCCAGAATCAGATTTCCCTTTTCATCCTTACCTTTTGAAATGTAATGCAGGCTTCCCCAACGATAATTTTGTAATCCGTGAACAAACACATTTTGATAATTCTTCCAAAAACTGATTCGGTTCGGGTCAATCGCATCTTCCGCAGTTCCGTTAAAAGGTTTTGAACTTTTATCAAAATTCGGATAACGTGCCATTCTGAGACTTTTACCATTCAAATAAACTCTATCCGGCGACTCTCTTAAATTTATTTTGGCTTGCCAGATATTTTTTTTAAACGGCTGCCAATCAACTTGAAAAGGTTTCGAACCGATAATTTTGACTTTTTCGTTTTGATAAGCTCGGATTGTTAGTGATTTTGTTTTTAATTCGTCTGAATTTAAAACAATCGTTTTTTCAAGGTAGTAATTTCCCTCTCGAACTTCGATAATGACATCTTTATCAACTAATTTTTGAGCTTGTTTAAGAGCTACATCCAGTGAATTAAATGGCTTGGCAATAGTTCCGACGGAATTTGACTGCCCCTTTTCGGACACAAAAATTTTTACTTGAGCTAAAACGTTGATGGCTGAAATGAGGGATAAAATCAGCACTATAAGCAGTATTTTCATAACTTTCAATTTTTTTAACAAAATAACAAAAATTAGTGGTTTTTTCTAGATTTTTTAATTTAGACACCTAACTTTTAAGGTTTGTAACTTTTTATTAAAAATAGAAAATCCCTGCTTTTGACACTTTAACCTCAAAAAGTTAAAATTTATCTTTTGTAATTCAAGCCCGAATTTAACATATTTCTAATCAAGGAGTTTTCTAAATTGAGTAACGGTAATTTTCTATTTACTTCGGAATCAGTAACCGAAGGACATCCTGATAAAATTTCTGACCAAATTTCAGACGCAATTCTTGATGCAATTCTTGCACAAGACCCAACCGGACGTGTTGCTTGCGAAACTTTGGTTACAACCGGATTAGCCGTTGTGGCAGGTGAAATCACTACAACTGCTAACATTAACCATCAAAAGATCATTCGTGACACCATCAATGACATTGGCTATAACGATGCTCGTTACGGATATGACTGTAACACTTGTTCCGTTATCAACGCGCTTGGAACGCAATCACCCGATATTGCTCAAGGTGTTGACACCGGTGGTGCAGGAGACCAAGGCTTAATGTTTGGGTTCGCTTGTAACGAAACCCCCGAATTGATGCCGATGCCGATTCAATTGGCTCATAATTTGACCAAAAAACTTTCAGAAGTTCGTCGAAACGGTCAACTTCCTTATTTGCGTCCCGACGGAAAATCACAAGTTTCAGTGGAATACCGTGATGGAAAACCGTTCCGAATTGATGCGGTAGTTATTTCATCCCAACACGCTGACGAAGTAACCAATGAACAATTACGCTCTGAAATTTTGGAACAAGTCATCAAAGCAGTAATTCCGGCTGATTTATTGGATGAAAATACCAAATATCACATCAACCCGACAGGGCGTTTCGTAGTTGGCGGACCGATGGGAGATGCCGGTTTAACCGGACGAAAAATTATTGTTGATACCTACGGCGGATATGCTCCCCATGGTGGTGGTGCGTTCTCCGGTAAAGACCCGACGAAGGTTGACCGCTCAGCCGCATATATGGCTCGTTACATTGCTAAAAACATTGTAGCAGCCGGATTAGCTGAAAAATGCACTGTTCAATTAGCTTATGCAATTGGCGTCGCCGAACCTGTTTCAGTTTTGGTTGACACCCACGGAACCGGCAAAGTAGATGAAAATAAACTTTCTGATGCAGTTCGCAAGAATTTTTCATTAACACCCAAAGGTATCATCGAAACTTTAGATTTACGTCGCCCCATTTACAAAGAAACCGCAGCTTTCGGTCATTTTGGACGAGAAGGTTTTTCCTGGGAAAAAACTGACAAAGCCGACGCTTTGTTAAATACCTTAAGTTTGGCAAATAATGCGTAATTGTTAATTGTAAATGGTTAATTGTTAATTGTTATTTCAGTTACGATTAACCATTTATTTTTAAGTTTTCGCATTTCCATTAAACTATTAAAAATTAACAATTATCAAAATTATGGCAAAAGAAGGAATTTCAATGCAATACGACATTAAAGACATAAACCTTGCCCCGCAAGGAAAACAAAGAATCGAATGGGCTGACCGTGAAATGCCTGTTCTAAGGCTTATCCGTGAGCGTTTTGAGGCGGAAAAGCCTCTAGCCGGCATTAAATTGTTAGCTTGTGCTCATATCACCACTGAAACCGCGAATTTGGCTCGCACGTTACAAGCCGGCGGAGCAGAATCAGTTTTGATTGCTTCAAACCCGCTTTCAACTCAGGACGATGTAGCCGCTTCTTTGGTTGCGGACTGGAATATTCCGGTAATGGCAATGAAAGGAGAATCTACTGAAACCTACATGCGCCATGTTCGCGCAGCCTTGGATACCGATCCAAACATCATTATTGACGATGGTTCGGACGTGGTTGCAACAATGCTCAAAGAAAAACCGGAGTTGGCAAAAACTATAATCGGTTCAACCGAAGAAACCACAACCGGAATCGTTCGTTTAGAAGCGATGGTAAAAGCCGGTGTCCTTAACTTTCCTGCCATGGCGGTTAATAATGCTCAAACCAAGCATTTCTTTGATAATCGTTACGGCACCGGACAATCAACTCTGGATGGTGTAATTCGTGCCACAAATATTCTGTTAGCCGGAAAAACTTTGGTAACTGTTGGCTACGGTTGGTGCGGAAAAGGTGTGGCAATGCGTGCTCGCGGTTTAGGTGCAAACGTTGTTGTGACCGAAGTTGATCCTATCAAAGCGATTGAAGCAGTTATGGATGGATTCCGTGTTCTTCCGATGTCAGAAGCTGCTCAAGTCGGTGATTTCTTCATCACAGTTACCGGAAACCGCCACGTTATTGACCGCGAACATTTTGCGGCAATGAAAGATGGTGCAATTGTTTGTAACTCAGGTCACTTCGATTTGGAGTTAAATTTAACTGCTTTGCGCGAAATGTCCAACGAAGTTGCTCAACGCCGTCCGTTTGTAGAAGAATATTTAGGCAAAAACGGCAAGAGTGTTATCGTTTTGGGTGAAGGTCGTCTCGTCAATTTGGCTGCGGCTGAAGGTCATCCGGCTTCGGTAATGGATATGTCTTTTGCTAATCAGGCACTTTCTGCCGAATATTTGGTCAAAAACCAAGGTAAATTAAATGCCGGAGTTCATGTTTTACCGAAGGAAGTAGATCAAGAAATTGCCGGCTTGAAATTAAGAGCTATGGGAGTCAGAATTGATGAATTAACTCCTGAAATGGTTGAATATATGAATTCTTGGGAAACCGGAACTGAAGAATAATTTTGAACATTAGTTCAATTGAAAAAGGCAAAAGTTGAAAAACTTTTGCCTTTTCTTTTTATAAAAAATCAACCTTTATTTTTTCTTTAGGTTTTTACTTTTGTTAACAAAATAGTCCCAATGAAACCGAACAGAATTATTGGACTCCAAACTGCAATCATTGGAGATAAACCGCCACTTATTCCATATTGCTCAAAAAGACTGGTCAGCCCCATGAAAACCAACCAAATGCCAATTGCATAACTGATAGTCATTACTTTTCCCTGACGGCTTAAGGTCAAAGCAAAAGGAGCAGTAAAAAGCGTAATAATCAATGGTAAAAACAAAGTGGCGTGCCTTTTTTCCAAAGCAACCGAATAAATTCTTTTTTCACTCTCAGAATCTGTTTTGTCAATGTAATCAGCAATTTCCGTTGAGGTCAAATGATTTGGTTTTCTTGGTAGCTGATTAAACGGGTTATAACTTTCCTTAATTTCACTTAAATTGCTTGAATTTTCAAGATTCTGCGGAATACCGTTTTTCCAAACGGTTTGATCCACCTTTCCGAAAAACTTAATTCTATTGTCCTCCCAAGCCGCTTCTGTAACTTTAATTACACTTTCCAACTTTACTTCAGATTCACTAAACTCAAAAATAGATAAGTTTTTGACATTTTGGGTTTTACTCTCCGGCTCTCTTGAATCTGCCAATTCAAACGAATAGATTCGATTATCTGTGGCAACCCATTTTCTACCTGTATTTAAAACCATTATTCCTTTATTTCTGATTTGGGAACGAAGTAAATCCTGAGTTTGATTATTATTTGGAGCGATTTTTTCTTGAATCAGCCAATTACCTGCCCCAATTACCATCATCAACACAAAACACGGGAACAACAATCTGTAGATGCTTTGCCCCGCAGCCGTCCATGTAACGACTTCATTTTGTCTAGATTTAATGAAGTAAGTTGCCAAAGTAGCGATCATGAGGGCTGATGGTGCAATTTGAATGTAAATAAATGGCAATAGAAAAAAGAGATATTTAAATAAAAGTTTGAATCCGTTATCAATATTTCCGGCGAATTTGAGCAATTCAAAAGCAGTAAAGATCAAATATATTGCCGATAAAAAAGACAAGGTTAGAAGAAAATATTTTATCAAGGAAGTGACAATATCATAATCCAGAATTCGAGTCGACAAGGTAAAAAGCTTTTTATTTGAATTGAATGGGATGAAATTCTTTATTGAAGGTATAGTAATTTTTTGGAAATAACTCCGGGTTCTGGTTAAAAATAAATGCTGTGAGAGAAAAAACCAAAAAATTGCCAAACTCGTAGAAACAATGGGTATTAACCCCGAAAATACAACACTGATTTTATCAGTTCGAGCTAACTGTTCTCCTAAAAAGGCAACCAAATAATAGGCTATCAAGCTGATCAATGCCAGAAAAATTCCCCAACCTCTGCCCCCACGACTGAATCTTAAAACCAAAGAAGTTCCCAGTAAAGCAAAAATTAAAGGAGTTATGGAAAGCAATATTCGTCTTTGCCACAAAAGTTCGGCTTCGGTTCTCTCTTGACCAAACTTGCTTTTAGCATAATTTGCCAATTCTTTTAATCCCAATTCCTCAGGAGTTTCTTCACTTTTAACCAATTTTTCGGCTAATTCCTTGCGTTTGGTTTGGATTGGAATTCTGGATTCTTTGATGACTTCTGAAACCAGTTTTTGATTCAGATTATTTAATGAAAAGGTGTTAACAGTTGCATTTTCTAAAACTAATTCCGAATCTTCCGATTTTTCGATAAAACCACCTTCTTTAATCAAATTATCAATTCTTCCATTTTTTGACGTTATCAGACGCACTTGATTGTTTTTCTTGTCTTCCTGATATATAAAAATATTTTTCCATTTTCCTTTTTCTAAATCGGCATCTTTTACATAAATGGTAAATCCTTGGACTTCGGTGTTAAAAACTCCAGGTTCAATGGGTGATTCAAGTTTTAGGTAAGCCGTTTGTATTGCAACTTTACGGACAATTCTGGCGGCAAAAGGAACACCTTTCAAATTTATCAAAAAAGCGAATAAAGAAAGAAGAATGCCTAAAATAATAATTGGAAAAGAGATTTGCAAACTGCCAACTCCAGCCGCTCTGATCGCCACCAGTTCATTGTCGCTTTGCATTTTAGTAAGCCCGATGATGACCCCGATCAAAACTGCCATGGGACAGGTAAAAGCAATTACATTGGGAAGTAAGGCAAAGGTTAATTGCCAAATTAAAAGTGAAGGAATCGAATTATTGAAGAAAATATCGGAGTATCTGCTTGCCTGTTGAACAAACAAAATCACACTTAGGAGTAACCAGGCAAATCCAAAATAAGGCAAAATAGCTCTGACTATGTAGAATGATATTTTAGGACTAAAACTTTTCATCTCAATTGTTTTATGGATTATTTGGCAAAAGCCAGAATCTTATCACCAACAATGTCTTTTCCAAGAATATGAGAAATTATCCTTTTTAAGATAAATGAGATTTCCTTTATTTCCGCACATTTTTCGGTTGTCCAGTCAACAAATTTTTGTGGTGAAAGAGTTTGTGCAATCATAAAAATTTTGCGTTCTTCGGGTGAAATTTGCCATTGGCTTTTAGCTTTTTGGCAAGTCGAGCACAACAAATGGAAATTAATCTGCAGGTTGACTGTTTCATTTTGAAAAAATTCACGGCTACAGTTTTCGCATTTATCCCAATTAGGTAAATAACCGGCTAACCTTAAAACCCATAATTCAAAATAAAGAGCAATATTTGCTAGGTCATCCGGTTTTTCCACGGCTGTCTCTAAACAAACGCAAGCCATTCTAAAAAGTCTCTGATTTGGCTCATTTGGCGGGGCAAATTCAATTAATAATTCACTTAAATACGAAAACTTCTGCAAAAATTCGGGTGAAACGGCGTTAAAAAAAAATGTTTTTTTAAGTTCAATTTGATTGATTTTAACTAATTCGGAATCCTCTTTTTGAAAAAATCCCAAATGAACAATTGTAAAAGGCTCTAAGCTACCGCCAAATCTGCTTTTCAAACGCTTTGCTCCTTTAGCAACCCCTCGAATAATCCCTTGATTTTGGGAAAGAAAGACAACTATTTTATCCGCCTCGGCTAAAGCGTAACTTTTTAAGATCAATGCTTCTGTTTCAACAATTGCCATTTTTTACCAGGGAATAAAATAAAAGAGCCAAGCCAAGCCCAAACTTATCAATGTAAATTGTGCGAAAATCTTTAATCCGAAAAAAATTCGTTCTTTGGTCGTGCCGGGAGCGATCGCCCCCAACACTGTTCCAGTAAAGACCGCAAAACCAACTAAATAAAGGAAATGAATCATTCTTTTCTCCTAACTGCAATATCAAAAGCATCAATAGTTGCCAAAAAATTCAAAAGTCCCGCCACTTCTAGGAATCTGCCGCCGTATTCAAAAGTTGCCCAGGCAGCTATATCTTTTGGCGGATTCATCTTTAAAAATAGGCTCAAAAAAAAGCCAAGCCCATTTCCTAATTTGGCAAAGAAATTCAGAATTACCAACAAAGCACCATCGCGGAAATCAAATCCGGGATAATAAGCTCCGCCGCTCAAAATTCCAATTATGAACATCAACCAAATTGCTCCGCCGATTAAAATTCCACGTTCCCAACGACCTTGTAAAAGATGTCCGCCACCGGGAACCAACCAAGCAATTGCACCTAAAAACCAAGAATTTTCCATTTGATTTATCTCAATTCCCTTAAACCCATACCTTAACTGTCTGATTGCCGACCTTAAAATAAAAGGTTCAACTTAATTAGTCTAAAAGATTGCAGTTACAGTCTTTAAAGCTCTAATATCCACATTAATACAACAAAAAATCTTTCCTTTTTTGATGAAACTCTTGTTCACCAGGTTTCCACGAATCTTGAATTTCCTTTACTGAACTTCCCTGTTCAAAAGCTTCCCGCAATTTCGTTGAACCGTGAATGACATCAAAAGGATTTCTGTCATAAACATACTCGTAAGGAGTTTTTTTCCATTCAAAATTATCCGGATATAAATCGAAGGCAACTTTTGCCATTGTAATCCCGGTAATGACCGGGTTAAATACGTTCCTATCCGTGACATGGATAAAGGCTCCGCCGCAAGTCTTTCCCGCTTCTTTTTGGAAAGTAGGCATAAATCCAATCGGTCGGAAAATCACCCCGTCCAGCTTTAAAGCAGTTAGAGCATCACAATATTCTTTTGAATTAATGTAGGATGCTCCAATTATTTCAAAAGGTCTGGTAGTGCCGCGCCCTTCTGAAAGTTCGGTTCCTTCAAAATAAACCGCTCCTGGAAAAACCACCGCCGTATCAACAGTCGGCATATTCGGTGACGGCATAACCCAGGGGGTATCCGTCTCGTCCGCATAATCTTCCCGACTCCAATTATCCATTGTAACAACTTCCAAATCACAATGCAGTTCAAAATCCTCATTGAACATTTTTGCCAGCTCACCGATCGTCATTCCGTGCCGCATTGGAATCGGAAACATTCCCACAAAGGATTCGTGACCCGGCTCAAGAATATTACCCTCAACATCGTTCCCATTGATAGGATTTGGTCGGTCTAAAACAAAAAACTTTTTACCGTTTCGGGCACAAGCTTTCATAGCATTCGCCATTGTGTAGATGAAAGTATAAACGCGAGTTCCAACGTCCTGTAGATCAAAGGCTAAGGCGTCAATATTTGACAACATTGCCTCGGTTGGCTCGCGTGTTTCGCTATACAGGGAATAAATGGGTAATTCGGTTTGAGGATCATTGGTGTGACCTGTTTCGATCATATTATCCTGAACATCCCCGCGAATACCGTGCTGCGGTCCGAAAAGTGTTGTTAAATTGATATCAGGATGTTCAAAAAATAGGTCGGCACCGTGTTGAAACTGATGATTAACGGTTGCTTGATTACAAATCAAACCAACCCGTTGATTTCCAAAATATTTTTTAGGATTCGCTAAAAGTTTTTCCAATCCCAGTTTTATCGGCTTCTTTTGAAGTCTTGACATAGTTTGTTTTACTTGCATTTTTCTATAAATGTTTCAAATATTTTGCGGGATAATTCGTCTGTTTGCCAACTCAATTCGGGATGCCATTGGACACCCAACACAAATTGATTTTCCCTCGTGTCTTCGATGCTCTCAATAACTCCATCCTTTGCCCAGGCTGTCGCTTTTAAATTCTTTCCAACCTCTTTGACGGACTGATGATGATGTGAATTAACCCGTGCCTCGCCTGACATTATCAGACGCTCAAGAGTTGAGTTTTCCGCAATATTAATTGTATGCGAATTTCTGGCAAGGGGATGTCCTTGTTGGTGTTTAAGGCTTGCCGGAATCTGTGAAGCAATATCCTGCACCAAAGTTCCACCCCGAAAAACATTTAGAATCTGCATCCCAAAACATATTCCCAATATCGGCAGGTTTCGTTTTTCAGCCTCCTCTATAACCAGCAAATCCGTTTCCTCTTTCTCAATAATAACCCTTCCAAGTTTAGAATGGGGTTCTTCCCCAAAGCGTAATGGATCCACGTCCGTATCACTTCCGGGCAAAAAAACGCCGTCCAAATCATCCAAACAATGGGAAATATATTCACGCTCAGGAATTAACGAAATATGGGTTGGAATGCCTCCAAGTCCTTGTATTGCCTCGCTATAATCGCGTCCTAAATAAAAACGGCGGGTTTCCGACTCGAGCCGCATTGTTATTCCGATTCTCGGTTTTCGCATATATAACTTTTCAATGTTCAAACAAATCCGTTCGTCTGTCAATTTGAGCAATTGGTTCTAAACCATTATGATTATCTTTTTGTATGAGTAATAAAAAACAAATTAGGTCAACCACTGTTTTATTAGTGCAGCGCGACGGAAAAACAGCAATGGCTGGAGATGGTCAGGTAACGCTGGGCGAAACGGTTATCAAAGGCAATGCCAGAAAGGTTCGGCGCATTTACAACAACAAAATTATTGTTGGTTTTGCCGGAGCCACTGCCGATGCATTTTCCCTGCTGACACGTTTTGAAGCTAAACTTAACGAATTTAACGGGCAGTTGGAACGTGCCGCAATTGAACTTTCAAAAGACTGGCGGACTGACAAAATACTGCGAAATTTGGAAGCCCTTTTAATTGTTGCAGATTCTAATACTGCTTTTTTGATCTCCGGTCGCGGGGATGTAATTGGCTCGGATGAAGGTCTTTTAGCAGTTGGTTCGGGCTCAAACTATGCTTTAGCCTCTGCCAGAGCCTTGTTGAAACACACCAGTCTTTCCGCCAAAGAAATTGCCGAAGAATCTTTGAACATTGCCGGTCAAATCTGCATCTATACCAATACAAATTTGGTTATTGAGGAAATTTAAATTATTGAAACTTTGCTTCAATAATTCATTGATTGATTCAATAATGAGCAAATGAATCGATCAGAAAATTGTAAAATCATAAAAAAATGCCTATTTATTTATCTGGAGAAGTTGTTGAAAGACCAAAACTTGACGATTTGACCCCACGCCAGATCGTCGAAGAATTGGACAAATATGTGGTTGGGCAAAATGCCGCAAAACGCGCTGTAGCCGTTGCCCTGAGAAATCGGATCCGCCGTCAAAAATTACCGCCTGAAATCGCACAGGACGTTTTACCTAAAAATATTTTGATGATCGGAGCCACCGGTGTCGGAAAAACTGAAATTGCCCGCCGTTTGGCAAGATTGGCTAATTCACCTTTTATCAAGATTGAAGCCTCAAAATTTACGGAAGTCGGTTATGTCGGGCGGGATGTTGAAAGCATGATTCGAGAATTAACCGACGTTTCAATTGACATGACCAAACAATCTGCTTTTGAAGAAGTTCGCGGAAAAGCCGAAACAAATGTTGAAGAGCAAATTTTAGATATACTTTTACCGCCTTCAAATAACTATGTTTCAAATGATTACACCGATGAATCCGAACCGAAGGTTAATCGCACCCGTGAAAAGTTGCGTGAACAATTGCGAAACGGTGAACTTGACGAAAGATTGGTGGAAATAGAAATTACGGACCGCTCTACCCCAATGGTGGACATTATCGGTGGACAAGGTATGGAAGAAATGGGGGTAAATTTCGGCGATATGCTCGGCAATATGTTTCCCAAAAAGACCAAACGACGCAAAATAAAAATTGCCGATGCCCGCGAATATATGCTTCGTGAAGAACAGGAAAACCTAATTGATATGGATACCATTACCCGTCAGGCAATTGATAGAGTCCAACAGTCGGGAATCGTCTTTTTGGATGAAATTGATAAGATTGCAGGGAGAGAATCGGGTGGGGGAAATCCTGATGTTTCGCGCGAGGGTGTTCAACGAGACCTTTTACCCATTGTTGAAGGCACAACGGTTAACACAAGATACGGAATGGTTTCTACCGAACACATTCTTTTTGTAGCTGCCGGTGCATTCCATGTTTCCAAACCTTCAGATTTAATTCCCGAATTACAAGGTCGTTTCCCAATCCGGGTGGAGCTTGAAAGTTTAACAATTGACGACCTTAAGCGCATATTAATCGAGCCCAAAAATTCGCTTATTAAGCAGTATCAAGCACTGCTTAATACCGAAGAAATTAAGCTTGAATTCACCGAAGATGCCATACAAACCTTGGCGGAAATGACAGCTGAAATCAATCAATACACTGAAAATATCGGAGCGCGAAGACTACACACCCTTTTAGAAAAGTTATTGGAAGAAATTTCATTCCTAGGTAATGAACTAGAGAATAAACATCAGATCATTGATGCGGAATATGTCAAAGAAAGACTTGGCGGCTTGGTCAAAAACCAAGATTTAAGTCAATACATTTTATAGCTTAAACAAAGATGCTTAACCACAAATTAAACACTAAAAAAATAAGCGGTTTTCTTATGAATAAAACAGCATTAACATTTACACTGCTTGCTTTGTTTAGCTTTAATGCGGCTTGCGGAAAACGTAAGCCCCCTCTTCCGCCGATTGAAAGAGTTTCACAAAGAGTTGAAATTTCCGGTTTTCAAAGAGGTAATCAGGTTCGTCTCGAATGGACTATGCCTGCCAGAAATGCTTCGGATGGAAGTGTTTTAAATATTTCAAGGGTTGATGTTTATCGTTTAGCCGAAGCTTTAAACAGTTCGCAATCATTGACCGAAGAGGAATTTTCATCCCGTTCGACTCTAATTGTAACGATCCCGATCAAGGACACTGATTTTGGACGCAAAACTCTTACCTTTTTCGATACTTTAGATTTTGCCGGACAAAATGTTCGATTACGTTATGCCGTTCGATTCGTCAATGCTTCCGGGTCAAAAGCCGCCTTTTCCAATTTTTTATTAATTGAACCGGCTGCCAAGGTTGCCAATTCCCCCTCTCTTTTGCCAATTAGAACTACTCAGGAAGCTTTATTGGTCTATTGGAAATCGCCGGAGACAAATATTGATGGGTCTAAACCCGCCAACATTCTGGGTTTTAATATTTATCGGGCGGGTGAAAATGAACAAACTGCAAAATTACTTAACCAAAGACCGGTAAATTCAAATGAGTATAGGGACAATAAATTTGAATTTGGTAAAAATTACAAATATTTTGTCCGAACTGTCTCACTTGGAACCAATGCTGAACCGGTTGAAAGTCAGGAATCTAATATTGTAGAGATAAATCCCAAAGATATTTTCGCACCAAATCCGCCTGAAGGGATAACCTTGGCGGCTTCTCCAAATACAATTTCGATCTTCTTTGCTTCAAACACGGAAAATGATTTAGCGGGTTATAAAATTTATCGTTCAACTGATAAAGCCAATTGGCAGCTTTTGACCGAGAAATTGCTCGAAACAAACACTTTCCAGGATACAAAGGTCGAAAGTGGGAAAACCTATTATTACTATTTAATTGCTGTAGATAAATTCGGAAACCAAAGCGAAAGATCCGAAATTGTCAGCGAAATAGTTCCTTAAAATTTATGAAAATTTGTCGCTTTGAATATCAAGGAAAAGTTAAAACAGGTGTCTTTGAGCCTGAATACAGTAAAGTAATTGACGATGAAACAAAGGAAGTTCTTTCAGTTTCGAAAATCAAAATGCTCGCCCCAACAAATCCTACGAAAATTGTTTGTGTTGGAAGAAACTATGCCGAGCATGCTGCCGAACTTGGCAACGAAGTTCCAAAAGAACCACTTTTGTTCTTAAAGGCAAATTCCTCTCTTTCACTACACGAAGAAAATATTATTATTCCGCCACAATCTAACCAGGTTGAACATGAAGGGGAGCTTGCAGTAATAATTGGTAAGAAATGTAAAAACCTGACCGAAAATGATAATCCGTTTGAATATATTAAGGGCTATACTTGTCTAAATGATGTTACGGCAAGAGATATTCAGCGTAAGGATGTTCAGTTCACACGCGGAAAATCCTTTGATACTTTTTGTCCGGTTTTGAATTATTTGGAAACTGATTTAGATGTTTCGGATATTAAAGTCCAAACCCGTGTAAATGGGATTGTGAAACAAGAAGGACAAACCTCGCAAATGGTTTTTCCGGTTGACTTTTTGGTCCTGTATATTTCAAACCAAATGACTCTTAATGAAGGTGATATTATTGCAACGGGCACGCCTTCGGGAGTTTCTAAAATGGTTGACGGTGACATTTGTGAAGTGGAAATTGAAGGAATCGGGATTCTAAAGAATAAAATTGTCAATTAAAAAAAATTCACTATTCTTTGGGTAGAATCTGATCCAACAATTTATGTAGTTCTGCTTCTTTAAATTGCTTTTGGTCAATCACTAAAACTTTTCCATCCGGTCCAATTATTAATGAGGTTGGATAATCATCTATTAAATAGTTTTTTTCCACGATATGCTTGATGCTGTCAAAACGGGCTTGTGTCCATTCCATGCCGTTTTTTTGCACATAATCCCGCAGGGTTTGCAAATTCTCGTCAGTGTCCATACCCAAAATTTCAAAACCTCGTTGACGGAATTTTTTGTAGGCTTCAATTTGATTAGGTATTTCACGCCGACAATCCACGCACCAGGCTCCCCAAAAATCTATCATTACAAATTTTCCTCTAAATTCTGAAAGATTTCTTTTTTTCCCCTCCAAATCAACAAATGAAAAATCGGGAAGTTCTTTCCCAATTATAACTTCCGTTCTTTCATATTCATTTTTTAAGCGATTTTTTAGCACAATTTCACCTGTTTGCAAATCAATGTTTGAGGTTGAAATGAAAATGTCATCCAAATGGAAAATCGGTTCAAAATTGTCTGCATAACAACTTTCCAAAGAGAATGCCTCCCTTGAGATTTTTCCATCACCATCAATATCTACTCCGAACATTCCATTTGAGGTTGAAAGAACCTTACCGGAGAAAGGATTAAACCCATATAAAAATAAAACTTCCCTGTTATTGATACTAACATTCCCCAATGCGTTGTTATACAAGGATTGTTTGAAAGTCAATTTGCCATTCTCGTTTGATTTTTCAAGTGAAATATAAACTGGAAGTTGTTTAAATTTTCCAAAACTTATGGGTAATTGTAGAGAAGTTTCCCAAACCTTCGTATTTAATGATGAGTTTTTCAAATCAAAACATTCATTGTCATTGACCACATTATTTTTATCCGGATCAATACAAATAAAGTATTCTGAGGGCGTTTCCAAAAACAAAAATGGAAGTTTTTTATTTGATTCCCGAGGGTCAATTATTTGCCCGATAAAGAATTTAGAAGCATTTTGGACTCTTTTCGGTAATGATGTTTTGTTAATTATTTTTACTTCTTCAACCTTGAAACTGAAAAGCCATTTTAATTCTGGCTTCAATTCAGTTTCCAGTTTTCCGGAATATTTCACATCCAAATTTTTGTTTTGGGCAAAATAAAGGTTTTGGCAAAAGAAAATCAGGGAGATTATGCAAAAAATTTTGAGTAAATCGGTTAAATTCATTTTATAATTTGGGATTTTCTAATTTTGAAAAATTTTAACAAACAATCAGTCTTTTTGAAACGAAACACCATATTATTGTGATTCCTAAAAATATGGCTTACAATTAAAACAAAATAAAATTATGAAATTCTTTATTGATACAGCAAATTTGGATGAAATTAGCCAAGCCAATGAAATGGGCTTGATTGACGGGGTAACTACAAATCCTTCTCTGATTGCTAAAGAAGGCGATATAGACTTCAAAGAACATATTGCAAAAATCTGTTCAATGGTCAAGGGTGACATTTCGGCAGAAGTTGTCAGTCTTGATGCTGAAGGAATGCTCAAGGAAGGACGTGAACTGGCTAAAATCGCAGATAATGTGGTTATTAAATGTCCGCTGACTTTGGACGGATTGAAAGCCACCAGGACTTTTACTTCCGAAGGAATAAAAACAAATGTAACGCTTTGTTTTTCCGCCGCCCAAGCTCTTTTAGCAGCCAAAGCCGGGGCAACCTATGTCTCCCCTTTTATCGGACGTTTAGATGATATTTCACAAGACGGAATGCAATTGATTTCCGATATTGTGCAAATTTACGAGAACTACGATTATCCGACACAAGTGTTAGCAGCTTCTATCCGTCACCCAATGCACATAGTTGATGCCGCGCTGGTTGGGGCAGATGTTTGCACCATTCCATTCAAAACTTTATCCCAATTAGTTAAACACCCACTGACTGATAAAGGAATTGAATCTTTTCTAAATGATTGGAAAAAAACACAAGCTTAAAAAGAAGGCGTGAAAAATTCACGCCTTTAATTTTTGAATAAATTCAACAATTTTTCGTGATGCTTTTCAACTGCGCTTTCAGTATCCAAATTCACTTTAAATTTATTTTTGAATTCGGCAAAATTATCACTTTCATCAAAGAGTTGTTTGGTTTTTTCAAAAAGGCTTTTTGCTAATTCCTGATCTATTCCTTTCTTATCCGCAAACATCTCATCAAATTCAGTTACTAAGATCGAGATTGTCCTTAGCCAAATAAACTTTTCATTTTCAAAAAGCATTTGCAATAGTTGAGTTGGAGTCACTTTACCAAATTCAGCTTCATAATTTTCCTTCTCAATGTCCATCAAAGTTTTGTGCAAACTTAATAATTCATTTCTTATTTTCTTTAAATTCTCCATATTATGAATTTGCCATAAACTATTGTAAAAATAAACTCTTACAGTATATTTAGCTAGCTAATGTTTTCTTTCTTAGCTTACTAACATTTAGTTGACTAAATATTTTTTATTTAGTAAGCTAATTAAATGAATGCTGATTCAATTTCATTTTTATTTACTTCTTTTGCCACAAAGAATCGAGATAATCTGGACAAGCTGATGAAGGAAATTGGTTTACATGGCGGGCAAGTTTTTGTGCTGAATTCCCTTTGGGCAACCGACGGGCAAAGCCAGGCTGAATTGGTAAAAGCCCTTAATTTGACGGCTCCGACTGTTTATAATATGTGTAACCGTTTAGCTGAAACAGGTTTTGTTGAGGTAAAAAAAGATCCGAATGATGCTCGAATAATGCGTGTTTTTTTAACCAAAAATGGACGGTCAATTCAAAGTCAAGTGTTAGGACAATGGCAAAAATTTGAAGAACAAACATTCTCAAACTTAACTGAACCGGAGAAAATGATGTTCAATATGCTGCTGCGAAAGATTCTTGAAAGGTAAAATTAGACTAAAACAGCTTCGATTTCCCGCCTCTCTGTTAAAACCCTATAAATTTGGGAGACAAATTTTTATAAGAAGTTTCAAGGAAAGGTCTTAAATTGAATCTTAGCCATAAGCCCAGCTTTTACAATAATTACAGGACATTTTAAATGACTAAACCAATTATTACCATCAATTCCAGAAAATTTGACTATTCGATACATAAAAGTTGGACTTGTGAACTTATTTCAGAGAATTCTGAACTTTTAACCTTCCTTGGGGAATTTGATCGAGAAATAAATCATCCTCAACTTGGTATTATCCGACGCGGGACGTTAAGTTACGAATATTATTGGAAGTATGAATATTTTAATATTTTTCGTTTTCATGAACCCGAAGGAAACCTAAAATTCTACTACTGTAATATCAATTTGCCACCAAAATTTGAAAATGATGTTCTTGACTATGTTGATTTAGACATTGATATTTTGGTAAAAAAAGATCTGAGTTATCAAATTTTGGACATCGAAGAATTTGAAGAAAACGCTATCCGTTTCGAATATTCAAAGGAATTGAAAACGAAAATAGATAAAACAATAGAACAACTTGCTGGAATGATTCGGCAAAGAGATTTTCCCTTTGATCAAAACTTTTAATTTGTTCGCAAAACTTTTTTTTTCTTTTTAACGGGGTTCTTTTATTCTCAATCAAATTATAAATTTTGGATTTAAATAATGCCCAATTTTATTTTTTTGGGAATGATAATAAAAAAAATATTAATTAAAACCAGTGAAAAGTGCCGGAATAAAGCATAGGCACCGTAAGAAAAAGGAAAGAATAATTCGTGTCCCTACTCCAAGAATTTCAAAAACTCGTTCTTGTTTTTGTTCGCTAACAAAACTCTAAATAAATTATAAAAATAAACTCAGAGTTCCTTTTTTATTCACAACAACCTTTTGTTTATTACTAACTCAATTGTCTGGACAAATGGAAACTCCTTTAGTTAGGCTTATTCTTCAAAGCCTATCAATTTGTGTTTTTGGTTTTACAATAAGAAGGACACTTAAATCCTTCTTAAATTAACCACTTTCCGTTAACTACTTTTATTAAATTTAACTTGGTAAAATCCTTTAAACTCAGTAAAATCTTTCTATGCAACCCATACAAAAATCTATGAATAAACTGGAACTTTTACAAGAAAAAGCTCGTCTTGCAGAGCTTGGCGGCGGCGAAAAACGATTAGAAAAGCAACGTTCGCAAGGCAAAATGACTGCCCGCGAGCGAATTAATTTCTTATTGGACGAAGGAACTTTTGAGGAGTTTGATAAATTCGTAGTTCATCGTTCCACTGATTTTGGATTATCTGAACAGAAAATTTTAGGTGATGGTGTGGTAACCGGACATGGTTTGATTGACGGACGTGAAGTTTTTGTTTTTGCCCAAGATTTTACCGTTTTTGGAGGTTCGCTTTCTGAAACTTTTGCTCAAAAGATCTGTAAAATAATGGATTTGGCTATGAAGGTTGGCGCACCTGTGATTGGGTTAAATGACTCCGGCGGAGCCAGAATTCAAGAGGGCGTTGTAAGTTTAGGTGGTTATGCAGATATTTTTTTGCGAAACACTTTGGCTTCAGGCGTTATCCCACAAATCTCGTGTATCCTTGGTCCTTGTGCGGGCGGGGCTGTTTACTCTCCTGCAATCACTGATTTTAATGTGATGGTCAAAGACACTTCCTATATGTTTATTACCGGTCCGGATGTTATCAAAACGGTCACTCACGAAGAGGTCACCAAGGAAGAATTAGGAGGGGCGATGACGCATAATTCAAAATCCGGTGTGGCTCATTTTGCGGCAGATTCTGATGAACAGGCACTTCGGTTAACCAGAGAATTAATGTCATTTATACCCTCCAACAACCTGGAAAATCCACCATTTGTTCCCACAAATGACCCTCACACCCGGACTGATAAAAAGTTAAATTCAATCGTGCCGGAACAATCAACAACTCCCTATGATATTCGTGAAATTATTAATAATGTAGTTGATGATAATTATTTCTTCGAGGTTCACCCCCATTTCGCCCAAAACATAGTAATTGGATTTGCCCGTTTAGGTGGAAAATCAGTTGGAATTGTAGCTAATCAGCCGGCTTTTTTAGCAGGAGTTTTAGATATTGATGCTTCGGTTAAAGGCGCGAGATTTGTCCGTTTCTGTGATGCTTTTAATATTCCTTTAATTACTTTTGAGGATGTGCCGGGATTTCTTCCGGGAGTCAATCAGGAACATTTAGGAATTATAAGACATGGGGCAAAATTACTTTATGCCTTTGCTGAAGCGACCGTCCCAAAAATCACCGTAATTACACGCAAAGCCTATGGTGGTGCTTATTGTGTTATGGCATCCAAACATATTCGGACTGATATCAATTTCGCTTATCCAACCGCTGAAATTGCTGTTATGGGAGCTGAAGGAGCTGTTGGTATTTTATACCGAAAAGAACTGGCTGATACAACTAATCCCGAAGAAACTCGTCAACGAATAATTGATGAGTTTAATCAAAAATTTGCTAATCCCTATGTTGCCGCAGAACGTGGATTTATTGACGAAGTTATTGAGCCTTCTGAGACCAGACCAAAATTAATCAGGGCATTAAAGCTTTTAGAAAATAAACGTGATTCCAATCCGCCGAAAAAGCATGGCAATATTCCACTTTAAGAGTATTATAATTTACTTTAAGTGTCTGTTTGCCGACACTTAAAGTAATAGTTCATTATTCTATTTTTTTATTTTCAGCAATTTAACGCAAGAAATTAAAGCTAATTCTAACGATTAAAAACGATCTTTGAAGCATCACCTTAACACCTACTTAAACCACTGCATTAACTCTCTTCACAGATAGCTTTAAACAATTTTCTTGTTTATGGTTTTGTCAAGCAAACCCTGACACTTCCTTGCTAATGGACTTGTCCAATTTTTAATTTTATAAATTTCCCTTCTTCATTTTTATTAACTTTTTTAGGTAAGGGGGTGATAAGAAAAGTTAAGGGGGTGAAAACGAGGAAATGTGTAGCCAAAATCAAGAATAGAGTTAAGTTTATCAAAAGCTCAAGGAGAAGGAAATAAAATTAAGCCCCTAATTTTAACGAACCTACCCTATTATTGCCAATTTCCCCTAAATGTTTGTTTTGCCATTTTCAATTGCTTTTTCCGAACCAGCGTTAAATAAAGAAAGGGCTTAGTAATTCTGTCACTCTACTAAACCCAAAAAAAAGGAAAGGGGAAACTCAATTAGAATTTCCCCTTTCCTTTTTATGCCCAGGACTGGGATCGAACCAGCACGGATCTCTCCACACGCCCCTCAAACGTGCGCGTCTACCAATTCCGCCACCTGGGCTTTGTAATAAAATTTCAAAGATTATTTATTCGCTTTCGTATTTGAAGTCTTGTTCTCAACCTTGCTGTTTGAAGGCGCAGCGTTATTTGGCTGATTGGCAACATTAGCATTAACCGAACTTGTTGTGACTTTTGTGTTTTCTGTATTGGCAGTCACATTGGTGTTTGCAGTATTTGAATCAGTTGCGGCTGCCGGTTTGGTTTCATTGGTTGTTCCCGAAGTGGTTTGCAGAACTGAAACATTTCCAGTAATAGCAGGCATCGAAAGTAACAAAGCAGAAACCATAAATAACGCGGCAACAGTTATGGTAATTTTTGACAAGACTGATTGCGTTCCACGCGGTCCAAATGCTGTGCTGGAAATGTTGCTGGTAAACAAAGCACCTGCATCAGATTTTCCCGGCTGCAACAATACCGCAGCAATCAAAACTAAACACGAAATAAAAAATAATCCGTATAGGAAATATGCTAACAAAATCTTTTCCCTTCCTACTTATAATTAACTATTTGGGCGAAACTGTTGGCATCCAAACTTGCTCCGCCGACCAATGCACCATCTACATCTTCCTGATTCATTAATTCTTTAATATTTTCAGGTTTAACCGAACCGCCATAAAGAATTCTAGTTGAATCTGCAACCACTTTTCCGTGTGTTTCAGTCAAAACTTGACGAATAAATGCGTGCATTTCTTGAGCCTGTTCAGGCGTGGCAGTTTTTCCAGTGCCGATTGCCCAAACAGGCTCGTAAGCGATAATGATACGTTCCATATCGGCAGTTGTCAAACCTGCCAATCCATTCACGACTTGAGTTTTGACAACTTCTTCGGCTTTTCCGGCTTCCCGTTCGGCTAACATTTCGCCAACACAGACAATTGCCTTCAATCCAGATGTCAGACAAGACTTTGTTTTTTGATTGACAGCATTATCAGACTCAGCATAAAATTGGCGGCGTTCCGAATGTCCAATTATAATATGTGAGCACCCAACATCTTTGAGCATTTCGGCGGAAACTTCGCCCGTATTTGCACTTTGTTTTTCAACCGGAGCGCAATCTTGAGCAGCTACATTGATATTTGAGCCTTCCAACCTATCGGCAATCGTTTTTATTTGAACAAAAACAGGCGCAATAACAACTTCACAATGATTTGCATTAGCAACTAAAGGCTTGAGAGCTAATGCGGTTTCTACTGCTTCCGACAGCAGTTTATACATTTTCCAATTTCCGGCTATGACGGGTTTTCTCATAAATTTTGTTTCTCAATTTCAACAACATTTTGCCACAAACTGATTGGTGAAATATTTGCATAACCGCTTTCCTGAGCGTCATTGCATTCGATAACAATCCAATCACCTTTTTCTGTTTGGGCAATGTCAATTACAACAAACGGTAAGTTTAATCTGTCAACCGCTAGTTTGGCAATTTTCAAAGCGTGAAATTTTTCAGATTCACTCCAATTGTAATTGGCAAAATCTTTCCAATAACTTCCCGCACCAACCAATTCCCCTTTCCACCAAAAAGTGCGAAATTCAAAGGATGGAGTGATTTTTTCGGTTTGTTTGGCTTCAACTTTTCTTAGTTTTACAACTTCCCGCACCACAAATTTTTGCCAATGCAAGACAGGATTTTGTTTATATTCCTTGGCAATTTCCTCAAGCTCTTTTCTGGAATTAGCAACGGAAAGAGTTTGCTTGTGCCGATTTGTTTGGCGGCTTCCTTTAATAAAAATGGGATAGTCGAAATGTTTTTCAACTTCGGAAAATGCGGGGGGTGCATCAAACCAAAGACTTTTGGGCGTTAAACCCTGTAAATACGGATACCAATTGGTTAATTCGCTTGCCAAAAGATATTGTTCCGGTGTGTGAATCAACTCAATTTGATCAGCCTTTAGCTTTGAATAAAGTTCCGAATAGTTTTCTGAAACTCCAAAACGTCCAACTGCTTTGATTGGCTCAGTTAGATAAATCGGATGCCGACAAGCGAAAAAGTTCTCGAATTCAAAATCATAAATCGGCACACCAATTTTAGACTTTGCAATCCAGAGAACTTCTTCGATTAAAATGTATTCAAGTTGTTCGGGTGAGACTAAAATCATAGAGTTTAATAAATTGTTACTGTAAAAACTTCGCCAATAAAATTTCCAAGCCAAATGTCTTTTTCTGTTGGCTCCAAAGATATATTATCGTAAAGTAATTGAACTTGATAATTTCCCTTTTGTGAGAAGTCACCTAAATCATCAAGATTTATTTTTCTATGGTATGGATGATTTAAACTTACTCTGACTACTTCATAATTTGAATTTTGTTTGGCTTTTGCGAGAGAAAATTTTCGGTTTCCGTCAGGTAAAATCATATTTATCCCCCAAAACTCTGAGGTTTTATTTTGTGAATCTGTAATCTTGATTTCTAATTCTTTAGCATTATCAGACGGATTCCTTTTAACCATAAATTTCAAAGCTGTTTGAATAAACTTTGGCTCATTTGATTTAAATTTATAGTTTTCTTTTTTTGGAATAATAAAAAAAGGGCAGATTTCTGTTTGGCTTCCAAAATCAAATTGGTAATAATTTTTAAGAGTTGCTCTTAAAATATAGGCAACTGTTCTGGTTGAAAAACCTCTTGATAAATCTAACTTTTTGAATTTTTCTGATTTTCTTGAAAACCAATCCATCGAACGCATCGCTTTCCACTCATAATTTTCGTCCTTGGCTTGAAAATGATACCCACGAATGGAATTTCCAATGAGCATTACTAAATTCGGATTATCAGGATCAACCAACATTTGGATAAAAGACCCAAAAAAGCCTTTTGAAATTTCTTTCCAATTTTTGCCTAAGTCTTCAGAAATAAATATTTGTGGCTGCCTTTGAAAATTTCCGGCATTGATCACGGCAAATAATTTTCCATTTGGATGTAAAAAAACATAGTCAAAATTTTTAATAGACGAGGCAATTTCCCAGGTTTTTCCATTATCTGACGAAAGATATAGTCCAAATTCCAGACTATTACAGTTGGAACTTTTTTTTATGCAGGAACTAAAAGGGGCATTATAGAAAATAAGGTTTGAGTTTGCGGGTTGGTCGGCAAATCTGCCATTTTGCGGCATTTTTGGCGGAACTGTAATTTGCTTCCATTTTTTGCTTTTCAGTTCACTTCTAAAAATGCCCAATTCATTAACTACCAAAACATCATTTTGTCTTTTGAGTATCGAAGTTAAAGGCAAATCAGTTTTATTTTCTAAACTTTGACTTACAGAATTTACTGTTAAAAAAAATAAACAAAATAATAGAAGCAAATTACGTTTCATAACTAAATTTTACTTATCATCCAAAGCCTCAACGCCCGGAAGCGCATCACCCGCGAGGAATTCCAAGGTTGCGCCGCCGCCCGTTGAAATATGCGAAATTTTATCGGAAAGTCCTGATTGATTTACGGCTGAAACCGAATCGCCGCCGCCGACAATCGAGGTTGCCCCATTATCAGTCGCATTTGCAACAGCTTGGGCAATGGCTAAAGTTCCCGTATCAAAAGGTTTTTCCTCAAACATTCCCATCGGACCGTTCCAAACGATTGTTTTTGCACCTTCCAATGCTTTTGAAAAAATTGCGACGGTTTCTTCGCCAATGTCTAATCCGACTAATCCCGCATTGGTAAAATCAACCGGAATGGTTTTGCGCGAGGTCAAAGGTTCATAAGAATCAACGACTTGGTGATCGGTTGGGAGTATCAATTCAACTCCGGCTTCCTTTGCCTGTTTTTCGACTTCCAAAGCGGTTGGCATCATATCGTCTTCGACTAAAGATTTGCCAATTGTGTATCCGTTTGCTTTGAAAAACGTGTAAGCCATTGCGCCGCCAATCAATAATTTGTCCACCTTTCGTTCGATTAAAGATTTGATAACAGGGATTTTATCCGAAACTTTTGCGCCGCCAAGAATTGCCACAAAAGGTCTTTCGGGATTGTTAAGAGCTTTTCCTAAAAACTCCAACTCTTTTTCCATTAAAAGACCTGCCACCGAATTTTCGACAAATTTGGTAATTCCGGCAGTCGAAGCGTGCGCCCGATGAGCTGCGCCAAAAGCATCATTGACGTAAACATCGGCTAACTCGGCTAATTGTTTGGCAAATTCTTCATCATTTTTTTCTTCTCCGGCGTGATAGCGGACATTTTCCAATAAAATGATTGAACCGTTTTCGGCTGAATCAACTAAATTTTTGACTTCTTCGCCAATGCAATCTGTAGCAAATTTTACTTCCTTTCCGAGCAATTCTGCTAAATGCTCCGCGACAGGCTTTAAACTATATTTGCTTGCATCATAAGGAGTTCCCTTTTCTTCTGCTTTCTTTTTGTCCTTAATTGGTCTGCCAAGATGGGAAGCTAAAACAACCACCTTGGCATTATCGGACGCTAATTTAATGGTTGGAATTGCACCTCGAATTCTGGTGTCGTCCGTAATTCTGCCTTCTTTAATCGGCACGTTAAAATCAACCCGGATAAAAACTCTTTTTCCGGTTAAATCAATGTCTTTAATTGTTTTCTTATTCATAATTCATTTTTATTATGTCGTTTCAGTTTTGTTTATAATTTTTTTGGCTAAAAATAAACGCCAAATTGGTATTGCTAAAGCCAAAACCGTAAAAATCAATAAAATTACTTTTTCAGGCTCATCAAAATCGAAAACTTCTTCCTCCATAAATTCGCCCGAAATAAAAAGCCCGTGTGCTAAACCGAGAAAAATAACGATATAAGTTCCGTAATGTAAAAATCGCCACCATTCCCGCTTTATAAATTTGATAAAAATTGATGAGATTGCCACAATCAGTAAAACATAAAATGCAATCACGCCTAATCCAGTTGTTAATGATTGTTTTGGAGCAGTAAACGGAATAAAAATATGAGAAATGTTCATTCCGCCGGTTGATTGCGGAGCGTAAAGCATTGGAATAGGATGCAAAATCATCAAGGCAAAACCAATTAAAGTTCCTAAACGATGGTAATTAAATAGTTTACCGCGTAACCATTTAACATTTATGATTTGCACTGTCCGCGAAGCCATCAATGCCCCGCCGATTCCGCTTAAAACAAATAAAGCTAATCCGGCAATTCCAATAAAACGTGCTGCCTCAAGTAAAAAATCCTCATCAACCATATTAAATTTAAAATAAAAAAGAAGCGTTTTCGGATATTCTAAACGCTTCTTTCTTATTTTGAAAATTGATATGTAAAATTATAAACCTTTTGCAGCAATATATTTCACTAAATCACGAACACGGCACGAATAGCCCCATTCGTTGTCATACCACGAAAGAATTTTGATGCATGTTCCGTCAATTACTTTGGTATTTTCCGCGTCAACGATTGAAGAATTTGGATTTCCGCGAAAATCAATTGAAACCAATGGCTCTTCTGAAAAAGCTAAAATTCCTTTTAATTCTCCGTTTGCCTGCTCTTTCAAAACGGCATTAACTTCTTCAACTGATGTAGATTTTTCGACATTCATTGTGACATCAACCAAAGAAACATTTGGGGTCGGAACGCGAACCGAAATTCCGTCAAATTTTCCTTTTAAGTCAGGAATTACCAAAGCTACAGCTTTTGCCGCACCCGTCGAAGTTGGAATCATCGAAAGTGCAGCAGCGCGAGCGCGACGCAAATCTTTGTGTGGCAAATCCAGTAATTGCTGGTCATTAGTGTAACTGTGGATGGTGTTCATCAAAGCATTTTTAATGCCGAATTTTTCGTGTATGACCTTAGCAACCGGAGCCAAACAATTGGTGGTGCAGGAAGCATTTGAAATAATATGATGATTTTCCGGATCATACATATCTTCATTAACTCCCAAAACGATCGTAACATCTTCACCTTTGGCAGGTGCTGAGATAATTACCTTTTTAACCGAACCGCGTAGATGCTTTTTCGCATCTTCGGCTTTGGTAAAACGTCCGGTTGATTCGATAACGATTTCCGCGCCAACTTCTTCCCAAGGAATTAAACTTGGGTCTTTTTCGCTAAAGACCTTAAACTCATCTCCGTCTACGATAATTGAATTTTCGGTGTGCGAAATATCGTTATCATTTAAATTACCTAAAACTGAATCATATTTGAGCAAATGTGCCAGAGTTTTTGTGTCAGTTAAATCATTAACTGCTACAAAATCAATATCTTTATCACCCAAACAGGTTCTCAAAACATTGCGCCCGATGCGCCCGAAACCGTTAATTGCTACTTTTATGCCCATCTTATTATGATAATCCTCCGAAATTATGTGTGCATTATAAAAGATTGAATTTAACTCAAAATAACCCTGACTACAAGTATGGATATTTTTTTGTCAGGAAAAGATACAACTTTTTGGATTTGGTATTTTTTTCTTGAAACCCAATCACCAAAATCCTCGTAGTAAATCTTGACGTTAATTTCTTATTCAGTCGCAGTTTTCATATTATTTCGGAGTTAATAAAAATGAAATTTTTATTTCACGCAAAAAGTTTTGGCTATGGATTGTGCTTGGCAATCCTTTTGTCAGGTTTTGCGTTTTCTGTTCAGGCACAAAATGTTTTCATTGCCAAAAATGATGAAAAATCAAAAGAACAAGTTGAAACAAATAAAGTTGAATCAACGGAACCTGTTCCAACGAATAGTGTTTTAACCAGAATTGGAGTTGATCCTTCTCAAACAAAACCATTTACCTTAAATGAAGCAATTCGGAAAGCTTTGGAAAATAATAACAGTATCGAAGTTGCCCGTGGCGATGTCAGATTAGCTGAAACACAACTTCGCTCTTTATTAGGGATTTACGAGCCTGTTTTTACAATTACACCTTCCTATAATAATAACACGCAACCCCAAACAACTACTTTGGGTGGTGCCGGTGCATCAGGTGTTACAAAAAGTAATTCTTTTTCGGTCAACGGAGGTTTCAGCCAATTAGTCCAAAAAGGTGGCGGAAACTATAACGTGACTTTTAATAATAGTCGAAACTCTTCGAGTTCCACATTTTCGCAATTTAACCCAACTTTTAATACAAATTTAGGAGTTCAATTCACCCAACCGCTTTGGCGAAACAGAGCAATTGATTCAACCCGGCGACAAATCAAAATTCAAAGAAAAAGATTGGAACAATCTGATGCCGATTTTCGCCGTCAAACAATTGATGTCATATCCGGGGTTCAAAGAGCTTATTGGGATTTAGTTTTTGCTTTGCGCGACCAACAAAACAAGGTTGCCAATTTGAATCTATCCAAAGAAAATCTTCGTATCGTTGAGGCAAAAATCTCCGCCGGTAAGGCTGCTCCTTTAGAAAAAGCTGAGGTCTCAACCGAATTAGCCAATCGCGAAGCTGAAGTTTTATCTGCCGCTCAACAAGTTTCAATTGCTGAAAACACCCTAAAAACCTTGATGTTGAAAGAAACCAAGGATGACATTTGGAACCAGGCATTAGTTCCAACCGATCAGCCCGTTTTCAGTTTGGATGCAGTAAATTTGGATGATGCCATTAAGGATGCTTTTGATAATCGCCCGGAACTAAAACGTTTGAAACTTCAAAAGGATATCAACAAAATAGATATTGATTATTTCAAAAACCAAACCAAACCGCGGATTGATTTGAATGCCTCTTACAACCTGATTGGATTAGGCGGAGCTTATACGGGATCATTGAATAATATTACAACTCCTTTAATTAGCGGTAGTCCTTTAACCAGTTCAAACGCTTTTTTACTGAGTGAACTATTAAAATTGAATCCAAACATTGTTGTTCCAAATGTTACGGTTTCCCCTTCTATAAATACCCAATTTATCGGTGGCTATGGACAATCGCTTTCAAATCTTTTCAAAAATGATGCCAGAACCATTTCAGTTGGCGCGACTATCTCATTTCCGTTCAAAAACAAAACTGCTCAAGCTGATTTAGCCGGAGCAGAAATTCAAAAAGGTCAAATTGAAGCTCAGGCACGTTCACAAGAACAAACGATTTTAGTTGAGGTAAGAAATGCTGTTCAGGCAGTAGAAACGGCTCGACAAAGAGTTTTGGCAGCACGACGCGGACGAGAAAATGCTGAAATTCAATTGAACGGTGAGCGTAAACTTTATGATGTTGGACGTTCAACCACCTTCCTTCTGTTTCAACGTGAAAATGCCTTGACTAATGCCCGAAATACTGAAATTCGAGCTGAAACCGATTACAACAAAGCTTTGGCAGATTTACAGAAAGCGACTTCGACAACTTTTAGAATTAATAATATAGAGGTTGACTCTCCCGTTGATAAGCAATAATTAACTCCGATTAAAGACTAAAAGCCTGCTTTATGAGTAGGCTTTTTCTTTTTTCCATTTGATAAGAATTAGCAAAACGCTGCCAAGAATAAGTATTGCACCGAAAACGGTTTGGATTTCCAATTTTTCATTTCGATAAATTGCCCCGATAAAAATTGCCATCAAAGGTGTGACAAAGGAAATCATCATTGCCTTTGTTACATCCATTTTTCTAAGCAGCCAATAATAAAGCCAAAATGCAATAATTGAGCCGATAATTGCAAGATAAAACACACTTAAAAGAGCCATTCCCGTCCAATGAAAATTAAACGGATTTCCTTCTTTAATAAAACCTAAAATTGAGAGCGGAATCAAACCAACAAACATTTGAGCACAAACCAGAGTTGCCGGATTTGAATTTGCCCCGTAAGTCTTGGTTAAAACACTGGCATAGCTCGCACAAAACGCCCCAACAACCACAGCTAAACTACCCCAAAAGGCTAAAATGCCACCGAACCTTAATTGTTCCCAGAAAATAATAATTAAACCGAATAAACCCAATAAAATAGCTATAATTTTTTTTAAGGTAATTTGTTCATCGGGTAAATAGAATTTTGCCAAAATCAAACCAAATGCGGGAATAATTGCCTGAAGCACGGCAGCTAATCCCGAACTAATAAATTGTTCCCCCCAAAAAAGTAATCCGTAATTGAAAAAGAACTGCAAAATTCCTGATATTACAATTATTTTCCATTCTTTTGAAGTTTTGGGAAATTCAAGTTTTTGACTGTAAATAATTGGAATCAGGATAATGACCGAAACCAAAAATCTGGTAGCAGCAAATGAAATTGGGGGCAAATCATCCAAACCAATTTTGATAAAAATCCAAGTGCTGCCCCACACCAAACACAAAATACACCAAACAATTAGAGGTTTCATTATTCTAAAATTAATTCCATTTGGATATCGGCTCTTTCATATAAATTACCCGGGTCAAGAGGGATTTCTTTGAAGCCAAACTTTTTATATAAGGTAATTGCCGGAAAAAGTTTTCTGTTCGAGAGCAAAAAAACCCGTTTAATTCCTACTTCTTTTGTAAATTCCAAACATGCTTTCATCAATTTTTCGCCAATTTTTAAGCCTTGATATTTACTTGTCACTCCCATTTTAGCTAATTCAAACGAATTCCCTTCTTTAATTAAGGCAACAGTTCCAACCGGCTCATTTTCAATTAGGGCAACAAAAATTTGACCTCCGGGTTTCATGATGTATTCAATCGGATTTTCCAAAATTTCCCGATCATGCTCTTCAATTCTGAATAGTTTCTCGATCCACTCATAATTGAGCTGGGCAAAGACTTTTGTATATTTTTTTTCGAAAGGAATAATTTTCACTGCTTTTTGCAATTTTAATTCATCAAAAGTCCGATTTCTGAAACCTTTTGCCATCACCTTATTTTCAACTGATTCTAAAAAATTCAAAGCATCAAGCTCCGAAACCATCTTTTTTACACCGGAGGTGCCGGCATCCCAAACTTTTTCAAATTCAGGTAATTTACTTTTTGCTTTTTTTGTCAGAACTAGTATCCTTTTTCGATTATCAGACGCAGATTTCTTTTCTTCTAAATATCCTGCTTTGATCATCTTGTTGACAATTGAAATTACTGACGTATGTGCAAAACCAATTTTGTCAGCAATTTCGGTTACGGTTTGTTCATCATATTTTTGCAATAATTTAAAAATAGTAAACCAATTTGGCTCAATGTCCATCCCCAATTCTTTATACATTTTCCGTCCATCGTGGATCATTGCATCACTTAAACGCTTGAGCCGGGTCACAAAACTTAAAAAACCTAATTCTTTTAGAAAATCTTCGTCCATAAATGTAGTGAACTACATTTTATTAATAAAAAAATATGTAGTCAACTACTTTTATTTAAGTTCATAAAAACTAAGTGATGAATCACCCTGTTTTAATATTCTCCAGCGGCGTAATTCTCCGACTAAATCGGGCAAGTTTTCTTTGGAGGAATGTTCAGCAATAAAAATTCCGTTTTCTGTTAAGAGTTTTGAATTTGCTTCGCCAAATTGTTGCAGGATTTGAGCATAGTCATTTTGATATGGCGGATCAAAATAAACAATATCGAAAGTTTTCGAGGTTTTTACCAAAAATTTTTCTGCTTTTTCGCAAATTATTTCCGTTTGAGATTCCGGGATGGCAAGGTTATCGAGGTTTTCCTCAATTAAACCGCAAACTTTTCGAGAAATTTCAACAAAAGTTACTTGTGAAACTCCACGCGAGATTGCCTCGATTCCTATGGCGCCGGTTCCGGCACAAAGGTCAAGGAAAATTGTTCTTTCATTAATTCGGGGGTTAATTATATTGAAAAGAGATTCTCGTAAGCGATCTGACGTTGGACGAGTTTTCAAATTCGGGGGACTTTTGATAACTCGACCTCGAAATTGTCCGGCAATGATCCGCATCAGGCTCGTTCGTAAAAGCTTAGTGCTGATTCGCCTTCAACAATTACTTTCCAACGTTTCAGGACACCAAGTTTTTCCGGGAAAAACATTTCAGCATGATGTTCAATGATGAATGTTCCTCTTGGTTTGATACAAACACCACGGCTTACGTATTCGAGTATTTCGTCATAATTTGTATCATATGGCGGATCTAAAAATACCACATCCCAAAATCTGCGACGTTTTTGCATTCGTTTCAAAAATGGAACAACTTCTATTTCAAATATTTCGCCATGACCTTCTTTGATTTCCATGGTTGCCATATTCTTTTTGATAAAACTGCACATTTTAGCTGAACGCTCAACAAAAGTTCCCAGTAGTGCTCCGCGAGAAATCGCCTCAATTCCTACGGAACCTGAGCCGGCACAAAGATCTAAAAATCTTTTTCCCCGCACCCGTCTGGAAATAATTTTGAACATTGTTTCCCGGATTCTACGAGTTGTTGGTCGCACTTTAGGGGATGTAGTGCTTTGAAAAAATTTGCCACGATGTTTGCCATCAGTTACTTGCATTTCTGAATAAACCTTTGGAACAACAACTTTTTTCCAAGGGGGGGCGACTTTTCCTTTAGGCTCAAAACGTTTTTTGGGTTCAAATTTATTACTCGGTTTACCACCGAATTTATTATCACGTCTTTGAAATCCGCCTTCACGTTTTTGAAATCCACGATTTTGATTGGAAGAATCTCGGTTATCTCTGTTCTGAAATCTTCCTTCCCGCGGTTGAAACCTATCGTCCTTTTGACGAAAACGATCATCTCGGGGGCGATCATCCCGGGGACGATCATCTCGGGGGCGATCATCTCTCGGTTGAAATTGTCTGTCCTTGTTATATCTGTCGTCGGGTCTTTTCTGAAATTTATTTCGATTGAAAGGCTTATCGTGTGTATTTGGGTTATATTGTCGTCGGTTTTCCATTGTTTTTCCTACTTTTACATTTTTGGTGAAACTAAGTTTTACTTCTCAAACAAAAAAATTAAACCTCCTAAAAAGGATTTAAATTACTCAAATAAAAGGATAATTTTAAATTGTTTATAAATTTTTAACTATCGAAATTAACAGGGTTTTTCCCCTATCAAAAAGGGTTGTAGTAAGAATAATAACCAAAAAGCAACTTAAATATCAATTAAAAATTGTTTATAAATGATTTTTCTTAATAAAAATTAACCAATACCCGCCAATTTAAAACGCGAATCTGCTTTTACATGTTTAATTAGCTCGGCAGTTTCTTTAGCAAATCGTTTTTCTTTAAGGTAAAATTCAGCTTCTTCCCTTGATCTTTCAAGGATTTTTAGGTCTCGAATGATATTTCCGATTTTAAAGGTTTGAACGCCGGATTGCCGTGTTCCCAGGATCTCTCCTTGTCCCCGGATTTCTAAATCTTTTTCGGCAATTCGAAAACCGTCGGTTGTTTCTTCCATAATCCCGAGACGCTCCTTGGCAACTGCAGTTTTCTTTTCCCCTGAAAGTAAAACACAAAAAGACTGTTCTGCTCCGCGCCCGACCCGTCCCCGAAGTTGGTGCAACTGGGATAAGCCGAATCGTTCAGCATGTTCTATCACCATCAAACTTGCATTTGGAACATCAACCCCCACTTCGATCACCGTCGTGGAAACTAAAATTTGGGTTTCATTGGCGATAAATTTACCCATTATTTCCTCTTTTTCAAACGGCTTCATCTTACCGTGCAGCAAACCGATAGAAAAAGACGGAAAAATTTTATTTTTTAATTCTTCATACATTTCGGTTGCGGCTTTCAAATCCATTTTTTCAGATTCTTCAATCAGGGGATAAACAATGTAAACCTGTCTTCCGAGTTTTATCTCGCGTTCAATTCCCTTGTAAACTCCGAGTCTTTGGTCTTCTCCCACAACCACTGTTTTTATTGGAGTTCTTCCCGGCGGAAGTTCGTCAATCACAGAAACTTCCAAATCTCCGTAAACCGTCATCGCCAAACTGCGAGGGATCGGGGTTGCAGTCATCACCAAAATATCCGGGTTTAATCCTCTGGCACGGATTTCAGCTCTTTGCAAAACACCAAAACGGTGCTGCTCATCAACCACCGCTAAACCGAGTTTTTCAAACATCACGGCTTCTTGAATAACCGCGTGGGTTCCAATAATGGACTGGATTTTCCCTTCTGCTAAATCTTGCTGCAGTTTTTTTTTGATTGAAGCTTTGAGGCTTCCGATCAATAATTCCACTCTATAACCGCAAGTTTCGAAAAGTTTTTTTGCATTGCGGGAGTGTTGTTCAGCCAAAATTTCAGTTGGAGCCATCATCGCCGTTTGATATCCGTTTTCCATTGCAGCAAACATTGCCAAAAAAGCAACAATAGTTTTGCCGCTTCCTACATCGCCCTGAACTAAACGATTCATTGGGGAATCGGATTGCATATCATCCAAAATTCTTTTAACCACGCGATTTTGTGCATTTGTCAACATAAATGGTAAAAGGTTATCCATTCGTTCACGCATTTTATCGGTGATCTCAATTATTGCGCCTTTAGGTTCTTTAGTTCTTTCGCCTCTTGAATATTGCAAGGCGAAGGAAACCCAGAAAAACTCTTCAAAAATTAGCCGACGGTGGGCTTGACTACGAGCACGTTCATAATCTGACAAGCTTGCGTTTTCCGGCGGAAAATGGATTTCTTGAACAGCCTGCGAACGTAATATCAATTTATTCCTCTGCAAAAGATCAATTGGAAGTGATTCTTTAAAAACTTCATTATTAAGATTCTGCAAAACATCGAAAATAATTTCGCGTAATCTTTTGGTTTGAAATTGTCCAAGTTTTCTATAAATCGGAACTCGCCTTCCAACATGGATTAACGGGAACTGGTTTGAATCATCCAGAAAATCTTCAACTTGGTCTTCAGTAATTTGACCTTGGTTTTCTTCTTTAAACAACCCGAACGAATCAATATCAGCCTCCAATGGCAAAAGTTCTAACTCATCCGGCTTATTTAGTCTCAGAGAAAATGTATTTCGGCGACCATCCCACTCCCATTTTCCAAAGGCGACCAATCTAGTTCCGCGTTCAAATCTTTTTTTGTAATATTCAATCGTATGATTTGCCGCCTTCCCTGAAACAAACCACCAAATCACTACCGGTTTTCGGGTTCTTTCAAAATCTCCCGCCGTTATTTCAAAAATATATAAAGGTGGGGCTTTAGGTCCCCGATTTTTTCCAACGCGAAACCCGCCGGCTACTCGCACATACAAATCAAGGGAAGCTTCCATTTCATTAGTCAAGTCATCAATTTGAATGAGGTTTGAGCGATCTTCGTAGCGCATCGGAAAATAGTTGAGCAAATCCTCAACTGTTGCTTCGGAAGCATCAGTTTTATTGGCAAAATTAGCAACTGCCATTGCCAATTTTCTTGCCATTGCTTTGGAAAGTTTGGCAATTCCAATTTCATTAAAATCTATAATCTGAGTGTTTAGCCCTAACATTTCAATTTCAACCCTATCATTGTGACAGTTACAAAAAGTGTCACAGCTCACAACAAATATTTTTTTTCCTAAATATAATAAAGTGGGTATTAAAAAATATTTGGAGATTAATTATGTTAAAAAAATTTACTTTTTTATTTTTAATGGCTTTTACCTTTTTTAGTTTAACGCCATCAGTTATTTTTGCAAAAGCTTCTGGTGATTGGGAAAAAGTGAAATCTCTGGTTAATTCGGAGATAGCCGTCAACACCAAAAACGGGGATAATTATTTCGGCAAAATGATTTCTGCAACCGATTCGGAAATCGTTATTCAAATCGCTGATAAAACATCTCTGACCAACCAAAATACGACAATTCAAAAAGATTCTGTCAAAAAAGTTTGGAATGCGAAATTAAACTTTAAACCATCTGCCAATGCCAAAAATATAGCAATTGGGACGGGTGTCGGTGCAGGGGCAGGAATAGGAATCGGAATTGGTTTACTTTTTGCAAATACCGACGGACCGGAAAACCGCGATGCAATTTTTGCGGCAATGATTGCCGGCGGCGCGGCTGCAGGATTAGCTCTCGGTTACTTTTTTGGTAAAAAAGGACACAAAAAACTTGATATGGTTTACAAGGTTTAAGTTTCCAAACTGAACGGGTTGAAATCGGTATCTTTGTCATAATAATCTTCGTGCTCAGCCCGTTTAAGAAAACCGACAACCAAATAAGTAAATGGGGTGGCGATCACTTCCCACAAAACCTTTATAAAATAATTGCCGATCATCACACTAATCAACTGCTCATTTGACCAAATCCCATAAAAAGCAATTGGATAAAAGATCAAAGAATCTGCAATTTCACCAAAAATTGTTGAGGTAATCGTTCGGACAAATAACAATTTGCCGCTCATTAAAAGTTTTATTTTGGCTAAAACAAAAGAATTTACAAATTCACCTAACCAAAAAGCCGAAAGCGAAGCTAAAACAATTCTCGGAGTGCTGCCAAAGATCATTTCAATTGCTTTTTGTCTTTCCGGATCCATTGTTGAGGCAGACGGTAAATTTGCCACAACAAAAGCCATCAATGACGCAAAGATCATTGCCCCAAAACCTGCCCAGATTACTTTTCGTGAACGGGCATAACCGTAAACTTCGGTCAGAATATCCCCAAACAAATAACTTATTGGAAAGAACAAAACACCTGCCCCATAAATATATTCACCGTAAAACGGCAAATTTATGACAGTCACCTTATGGACTCCAATTAAATTTGAGCAAAGTAAAACCGCGACAAATGCACCCAAAATCAAATCGTAATATTTGTAATTTCGTTTTGGATGTTCGTTCATATTGTTTTTCCAATGTCTCTCCGATACTGCATTCCGTCCCAGGATATTTTGTTAACTGCTTCATAAGCAGTATTTAATGCCTGTTCCAAATTTTCGCCTGTTGCTGTTATTCCTAAAACTCTTCCCCCTGAGGTTAAAAAATCCCCAGCCTCATTTTTATTAGTTCCCGCATGAAAAACTATTGCCTCTTTTATATTTTCCAAGCCACTGATTTTATCACCGGTCTGTGGTTTTCCAGGATAATTTTTGGAAGCCAAAACCACACAGGCAGAGCTTCCCTTTTTCCAATTTAATTCCAGTTTATCAAGTGTTTGATTTAAAATCGCTTCACAAATATCTAACAAATCTGTTTCTAATCGAACTAATATGGATTGTGTTTCAGGATCACCGAAACGGATATTATACTCCAAAACCTTTGCACCCGTTTCAGTCATCATTAAACCCAAAAATAAGATTCCACGGAGGGGAAAACCTTCTGTTTCGCATCCTTCCAAAGTGGGTTTGATAATTTCAGTTGTGATTTTTTGCAATTGTTCCTTGCTCAACAAACCATCATCCGAAAAAGTTCCCATTCCGCCGGTATTTGCCCCGGAATCGCCTTCGCCAATCCGTTTATGGTCACGCACCGGCGGCATTTGAGCAAAATTTTTCCCATCTGAAAATAGAAGCAGTGAAACTTCTTTTCCGATAAGCCGCTCTTCCAACACGATTTGCGAAATTGCATCAGCACCAACTATGGCTTCCAATTCGTTTATTGCAGATACAGCTTCGGTTTGGGTTTGACAAACAACGACACCTTTTCCGGCGGCTAAACCATCAGCCTTTATTACAACGTTTTCTCCGAAATCATTTAAATAACTTTCTGCCTCGGCGGTTGAATTTGCCACTTTGTATTTTGCGGTGGGTATTTGGTGACGAGCCATAAAATTTTTGGCAAACGCTTTTGAAGATTCAAGTTGGGCAGTTTTTTGGGAAACTCCAATTATCTTTAATCCTTGGTTTTCAAACTCATCAACAATTCCCAAAGCTAAAGAGGTTTCCCCGCCAACAAAAGTTAAATCAATTTTTTCTTTTTGGGCAAACTCTGCCAGTTTATCAATTTCATCGGGTTTTATATTCACGCATTCTGCAACTTGAGAAATTCCGGCATTTCCATTTGCACAATAAATTTTATTGACTTTTTTACTCTTTGAAAAAGCCCAACAAATTGCGTGTTCACGTCCGCCGGAGCCAATAATTAACACTTTCATAAACTTTTATCTTGACACAAACCTCAGATAGTAATAATTTCTTTAGCTGATATTTTGGACAATTAGATTAAATTACCTTAACAAATCATCTACATTTTGAACAGTTTGTGTAATAATAATTTAATCAGGTCATAAGAGAGTTTCAAGGAAAGGACCAGGGATGACACAATTCGATTTGAATAATTCTACTGCCCCTAAGTCATTAGAATTTGAGGATGTTTCGCTAATTTGTATAGATTGCGGAAATGATTTTATTTGGACTGGCGGCGAACAACATTTTTTTTACGATAAGGGACTAAAGAATCCGCCAAAACGCTGCAAACCTTGTAAGAAGGCAAAAAATGACAGGCTCGCTGCAATTGAAATCGCCCAAGCCTCCGGTGTCAAGCAACGAATTGAAGTTATTGTTAATTGTGCACGGTGTTCAAACCAGACCACAGTTCCTTTTTACCCTTCACAAGGTCGCCCGGTTTATTGTCGTTCCTGTTTCTTAGCTATGAATCCGCATTTAACGGCGGAAACAAATCAGAATCAACCGCCAACGTGAACATTTGGTCTTTGATCGGGATCTTCCTCCGCCTGTCTTAGAATTTCCCGGGTAACGGGTGCGGTGTCTCCTTCACCGAATAAAATGTATCGGATCAAATAATGAATCGGATTTCCCTCGCTCCAACCGAAATAAACATGCGGAATTTTTCCAGTTTTATCCCGTAGGTGCATTAAAAGTGCAGCAATCGCATTAGGAACTGCTGGAGCCTCAGTTCTTAGAACCCGATAACCTTCAATATCATAACCCCGAATTTTTAATTTGCCTTTAAATTCCGACGCATCGCCTAATTCGATTTCATAAAAAACAATCGGATCGTGCGAGGGAATATGATTATCGACACGTTTTTCGTGTTCCTTAAAACGATATTCTGCAACATCCCCAACTTCGCGCCGATTTGTAACTATCCGAATTTCTCCCTGACACATTTCATCAACAAATTCCTGTGCTTGCGGGTCAAACTCAATTTTATCAATTCTGATTTCAGTTGAACGCAAAGCCCTCGAGAAGAATGAAGCAGCAACAATTCCTAAAATGAATAAAGAAGCGATTTTAATTCCGTCGGGTCTTTCCACTACGTTAGTAATGGTTGTGTAAACAAAAACAAGGGAAATAATGCCAAAAGCTACAGCCCATTTATCATTTCTTCTCCAGGCGGAAATTGCAACAGCGATTGCGGCGGAGGACATTAAAACTAAAACCCCGGTCGCATATGCCCCACCCTGAGCATCAACATTGGCGTCAAAAACCCAGGTTACAATGAAACAAATAGCTGTAAAAACAACAACTAAGGGACGGGTTGCCCTTGCCCATTCGGGAGCCATTCCATATCGCGGCAAATATCTGGGAACAATATTTAAGAGTCCCGCCATTGCACTTGCCCCGGCAAACCATAAAATCAAAATGGTAGAAATATCGTAAATTGTTCCAAAAATGCTACCAAATGTATTCCCAAACTTTTCTCCAACCTTATCGTGAGCAATATATGCCAAAGCACGTCCGTTTGCTTTTCCTTGTGGCTCTCCGCATTTGCAAAACTCCGGCATTTCGTGAATTTTAACCGTATCTTCACAATCAACAGCAGGACAAAATTCCTTTTCAGGAATCATCATACTCGTGACCATACTACTGCAAAGCAGCATAAAACTCATTATTAAAGCCGCTACCATCAATAGTTTGCGGGTATTCCCGATCCGATTGGGACTTTTTACCAAAGGCATTACCGCAACTCCGGTTTCAAAACCGGAAAGTCCTAAAGCCAGCTTTGGAAAGACTAATAATGATAAGCCGATCAGAACAAAAATACTCCGCGATGAGTTGTCAGTTTTGTTGATAAATAGCGCAGTTTTCCAATTTGCAAATAAATCCGGGTGGGTTATTAATTCATATAAACCAAAAAAGACTACTAAAACATTTAAAAATAGATAAATGCCTACCAAAACAACCGCAATTCCAATGGCTTCTTTGAACCCTTTGATAAAAATTGCGCCCAGCATTGCGATTAAGGCAAGGGTAACTATAATCGGATGATCTAAAAAATGCAGATTTCCCCGAACAAATGGATTTTCTAGAATGTGAGCAGTTGCGTCAGCGGCTGAAAGAGTGATAGTAATTACAAAATCCGTTGCCACAAATCCAAGTAGAACTAAAACGAATAATTTTCCCTTCCATCTGGAAAACAATGCTTCTAGCATTGCAATTGAGCCTTCACCATGAGGACTTTCAGCTGCCACTCGGCTATAAATTGGTAAAGCACCAAAAAGGGTTAGAAGAATTAGAACAAAGGTTGCAATCGGAGACAAAAATCCGGCGGCAATGAAGGCAATCCCGGGTTGATAGCCAAGGGTTGAAAAATAATCAACCCCGGTCAAACACATTACTTTCCACCAAGGGTGTTGTTGATGTTGATGTTCGCGTTCGTGTGGACCTTCAATTTCCTTCACACCTTCAAATAACCACCTACTTACCCAACTTTCCTTTTGCTTATGCTCAGTTTGTGACATTTATTCCCAAATAACTAAAAGACCGATAGACTAAATTTTATCTGCGGTCTTTACAATTTAAATTTATAAAATCTTCTTGGCTGACATCATTTGGAGGTCAGTTTCCTAATATATTTTTGAAATAACAAATATGAATTTTACGCTTCTTTGGGGTTTGGTCAAGTTGGGGGCAAATCTTCTAAAAGAAAAAGTTGATTTAAAAAATTAAGAGGGCAACGTCTCCCACACCGTTGCCCCTAGGTCACAAGTCCTCACCCCTCGTGACCAAAATGTTCACCGGGGAGGTGAACAATTATGATTATCCACATTCAAAATAATTTTGCAACCTCAAAAAACCATAAATTGATTTTTTTTTAACTCATTGATTAAAAAACTGATTACAAGTCCCATTTTTATTGACTTTGGAAAATATCCTAAAAATATAACTTTCTGCCGACATTTTTCGTATTAATTAGTCTGTTTTTTAAGTTTCTTGATATTTTGAATTATCTGAATTGACCTCTTCATAATGTCGATTCAGTTTCTTTCTGGCTTTTTCTACTGAAAACTGCCAGTCAATTTTGATTTGCTTTTCA
>JAIBCC010000043.1 GCA_019694395.1 Pyrinomonadaceae bacterium
TTAGTTCGCCCGAAGTGGTTTGCCTTGTCAAATAACTGTAATCTTGTTCGCTTAGTTTTAAGTGTTCTTTTCTCATATTAGAAATAAACACTTAATTTGTTAAAAAATTTAAAAAACGGACTAATAAACTTTTTTTATGAAATATCTTGCCATTATCATTAAGCAATTACTCCAAATTGATTTGACGTTCCTCTGCAATTCCACGAATTTTAACCAATAAATCATTATCTAAATCATTATTTCCGCTCAATAGATCCTCAATTTCAGGCTTGGTTCTTCCCAAAGCCAGGGCAAGTTTATCAATATCCCCATTAAATCCATTTTGACTTAGATTTTCCAACAATTGTCTGGCTTCATTTTGGCTGGTGTTTTGATCATCAACTGAATTTTTGTTCATATTAATCTCCTTTTGATTATTACTAAAGATAAAAAATTCGGGAAGTAAATTCGGTATGAAAAATTACAGAAAAATTTAATTTAATAGCCCATAATCTTTAGAAAACACTAATTTTAACAAGGAGGCAAAATGAATATAACCGAATTGCTTACAGAAGATCATCGGGATGCAGAGAGTTTGATAACACAGCTTGAGGGCGGGGGCGACCGGGAAACATTCACCAAACTTAAAAATGCTTTAATTCTGCACACTCAAATTGAAGAAGATATTTATTATTCTGCATTAGAGGATTTTGAAGAAACTGAGGAATTTATCGAAGAGGCTCGTCAGGAACACAATGATATTGAAAACACGCTGGACGAAATGGGTTCTACCGAAATACCAAGCGATGAATTTCAAGAATTGCTTTTCCAATTAAAAGAAAGTGTTGAAGAACATATAAACGAAGAAGAAAATCAGTTGTTCCCACTCTCCGAATCATTGTTAGGTATTGAAACTCTGGAAGAAATGGGTGAAAAAGCTGAACAAATGAAAAGCAAGACCGAGAGTAAACAACTTCAGAAGTTTTTTTAGGTTGGAGTTATTAGATTCATTTTGATTCTCCGAAAATCTCGCCTAAAACCCTTGTAGTTCTGAAATTTGAAATTCTTTTGTAGAGTAATTAGGGGCTTTACAAATTGTAAACAAATTTCAGAGCTACATCTTTTATAAAAAAAGGGACAGCGGAAATTTTATTTTCAACTGTCCTTTTCTCTTTTAAATTCGATACAAAAAAGATTGAGATTTATGCTATTTTTTCATTGAGAACTGAATTTTTTTAATAGCCTCTAAATGTGTTTTTAGTTTTGGTAACGTATTGGCAGCAAATGCCTTTAGGTCAGGGTCAGAATTGTCTTGTGATTGATCCTCAAACATTTTAATATCTTCCTCGTGGTCGGCAACCATTGCTTCAACATATTTTTTATCAAAATCATCTCCTGTAAGTTTTTTAAAATCTTCCAATGTTGATTTGTGGCTTGAATCCGTTTCAAGTGGTAAAACAACTTTCTTTTTTGCAGCTAATTCTTTTAGTTCATTATTTACTTTTGTGTGATCGGTCACCATCATATTGGCGAAATTTTTGACTTCAGCATTTTTCGAATTAGTTAATGCGATTTTAGCTAATTCAACCTCTGCTAACCCACCTTGAGCTGCTTTTTCCCAAAAATTATCCTGAACAACTGCAACATTTGTTGGGTTATTCCCAATGGTTTTATTTGCCGACAAATTTTCAGCATTTGTATTTAATTGGTTGGTATTTGAAACTGTGGTTCCGTTGGTGGTTGAATTTCGGTTTGAGCTGCTGCCCGAACCGTTATCGCAACCAAAAAGTGTTAAAGCTGCCAAAAAGACAAAAAATACCTGAGTTAGATTTTTCATAATAATTTCCTTGTTAAGTTTGATTTTTACGCCGGAATTATTTTTTACCGACCATTTTCAGTTTAAAATCCCAAAATAAAAATTTCTGTATTTAGCTGAACAAAAAAAAAGTGCCGCATTGATTAGATGTGACACTTAACCCCAAATCTATTTTTTAATGGACAAAAACGATCCTCCAAAATGGAGATTTTTGAGTCAACTTAAAAAGTAAGTTTAACTAAAGTTTGTTCTTACACAGTGCAGACTGATAAAAAAATGATCTCAGAAATTATTTGAGAAAATTCAAACGAAATTTTCAAACAATTTAATTTCAAATAAAATTTGAATTTATCCCAATTTCAAATTTAACAGTCTGCACTGTATGTATTAATTAAACCAAATTTCAGACCTTAATTCTGTAAGGTTGATTACATAACAACAAAAAATCAAATTATTTTTGTGTTGGAATAACAATCACAGGCAGAGAATTCCAACTTGGCTTTATCCAGTATTGAAATCTTTCCCCGCAAATAATTAATAATCCCCTTTTCACGCAATGATTGGGTAATTAGTGTAACGCTTGGGCGATGAACTCCCAAAAACCCTGCAATTTGTTCCTGAGTCAGAGGTAAGTTTGTTTGCCCGCAACGGTCTGAAATCATTAACAACCAGCAGCAGAGCCGTTCTTCGACGGAATGGTGACTGTTACAGATAACTTTTTGCGAAATCTGGGCAATGTAGGAATTTATGTAATCAAATACCACTTCCTGCAAAACTCCATTTTGCACAAATTGGTTATGAAAGGTTTTGGCATCAATCCGCCAGGCTTTTCCAAAAATAGAAACTTGCAGCCAATTGATCGAAGAATGTGAATTAAAAACCGAATTAATCCCAACGATGCCTTCTTTCCCAATCATTGCTACTTCTAGGGTCTTTCCATCTTCTAAGATCTGAAAGTCCGAAATTATAGCAGTTTCGGGAAAATATAAATAATTAATGACATCCTCCGGTTGATAAATACATTCTCCGGTTTTCAAATAAACTTCTTCCAAAAATGGAAAAATTTCACGGAAAACATTTTCCGGCAGATTATTAAGGATCTCATTTTCTATCCTTTTATTATAAGAAATTTGTGAATAAGGTCGCGATTTTGAATAACCCCAATTATTTGAATTAATTGGAATATTCGGCAGAATTACCGAGCTGTTAAACTCAAGATTAGTATTTTGTAACTTATATCCCTGATTCATTTTTTTTACCCCTTGTCTTTTATTTTTCAAAATTTACTTTACTTTGCTTGTTGTTCAGAAAGTTCAAAATCGATTGCTTTAAATAATTAAAATCAATCGGTTTGACAAAAAAATCATCTGCACCGGCATTTAAAGCGGTTTCCTTCACACTCTCTTGAGCATGACCAGAAATTAAAAAGATTCCTGTTTGGTTAAAACTGCAACGACTTTTCAGGTCATTCATTGTTTCCAAACTTTTATCAATATCAATTCCTGTATCCATTAAAACCAAATCGGGACATTTTAAGGCGGCAATTACCCCTAATTGTTTTATATCTTCAGCTTCAGCAACTTCGTAGTTCCAAAGTTCGAGCGCGGTTTTGAATAATAAACGAGTATCCTCGTCATTGCCAAAGATTAAGATAAAGGTATTATTTGGTTGTTTTTGTCTGGACAATTTTTTGTTTCCGAAGAGTAAGCCGTCATTCATTGGCTCACCCAAACCGTCAGGAAGCATAAAATTGATTTTAGGCAGACTAAGGCTTGAATTTTTTAAATCTAACATAATTTTAAACTTCCTTTTACAGTTTCAATTTTTTGATTGAACAAAAACTTCTAATTTGCTTAGATTGCTAATAATCTCACCTTAGTCAAATGTAAGATATTAGGAAAAAGGGCGGAGAGTATAGGGTTTTCCCCTAATAGAGTAAAGTTTTGAAATGTGATTTTTATAGGTAAATTACCTTAATTAAAAGGCGTTACAACAAAAAAATGCACATATTTATAAGATATGTGCATTGCTGGATTTTACTAAAAAATTTATTAATTGCCCTTCGTTAAATCGGTTGCAATTGCCGAGTGCGACATTTTGCCGGCATAGTCTTCAACAAAGGTTTTCATAGCACCGTGTCCCCAACGGGTATAAAAATCGTAATTTTTCATTTCTTGATAAGCCTGATCAAAGTTCCAATTGTATTTATTGAAACGGTAAACTGCACCCATAATCCCGGTTCGATGCCGCCCGCCCGCACAATGAACATAAAAAACACCCGTTGACGGATCATCAACCAATTTTAAGAATTCATCAATGCTGGTTTGATTAGGATATTGTGTATCACTCATCGGAATATTTATGTATTTCATTCCGGCGGCTTCAGTTGCTTCTTTTTCGTAGTTGGTAGGATCATCTTGTAAATCAATAACAGTTTTGATACCTAATTTGGCTAAAGCCTGATAATCGTCTTTTTTCGGTTGCGCGCCGCGATAGAATCTATCATCCATCTGTCCGAAATTTTTAATTTTAATATTTTCAAAAGATTTGCTTGGAGAAGTTTGGGCTAAATTATTTATCGAAAGCACAAACCCCATTACTAAAACGGATAAACAACATCCAATTATTTTTTTCATCTATCTACCTTCACTTATACTTCAAGTTTTAGCAGGAAATTGTCCTGTTTTACTATATTTTGACGAAAAAAAATGCATTTTGGTTGGCAATTATTTTCATAAAAAACGAAAAAAAATATCTCCTTAAAGACTGTAATAATTTAATACAAAACTACTGATTTTTAGGTTAAAGGACAACTTTCCAGCTAATTAAATGCTGTATTTATTGGGTTTAGTCTATTAGGCACGATAATTGCCAAAAAGAGAACAGGATTGACAACAAGGAGAATTAAATATGATCAAATTGATTAGGTTTCTGACATTTATTTTATCGTTCCTTTTAATTCAAGGATTAGTAGTTGATGCTCAACAAAAAAACAAAAACTCAGTGAAAGATGGAATTTTATGGAAACCTATCAATATTTCGCAAAGGGATTTACTTTTTGGACCGGGTGGGAAAGAAATGTATCCCGATTTGAAAAACATAACTTTTATCAAAGAAGTTCAGGGCGGTTATTCAAAAAAGTTTCGAATTAAAGATGGTTCCGGACGTGAATGGGTGGCCAAAGTTGGTAAAGAAGCACAGTCAGAAACGGCAGCCGTGCGATTGGTTTGGGCTTTGGGGTATGAAACCGAAATCAATTATTTAATTCCCAGTTTAACTATTCCCGGCAAAGGAACATTTCAAAATGTTCGACTCGAAGCCAGACCAGATCATATTGAACGTAAAAAGAATTGGAAATGGACGGATAATCCATTTGTGCATACAAACGAATTTAAGGGTTTGAAAATAATGATGGCGTTTTTAAATAATTGGGATTTAAAAACGACGAACAACATAATTTTATTTAACAAAGATAATAATGAATATTCTTATATTGTCAGCGATTTAGGTGTGACCTTTGGAAAGCTTGGAAGTAATCCCTTGCCAATTTTCTGGCGAATCGGCAGAAGCCGTAACGACCCGATCCATTATCAAAAATCTAAATTAATCAATGGGGTTAAAGACGAAAGGGTAAAAATAAATTACCACGGTAAATCCTCGCAAATATTTGATAACATAGATATTGATGCCGCTCGGTGGTTGACCAATTTGTTAAAACAATTAAGTGATAATCAAATAGCTGATGCTTTTCACGCAGCCAATTATTCTTCACAATTTCGGGCAATATTAATTCAGGAAGTAAAGGACCGGATCCGTGAACTTGAATTAGCAAGTCAAAAAACCAAAGTTCAGGTGAAAGTAAAAAATGGCAGTTTTCAAACTATACCAAAATCAAATTTCTAATTTTTTGGAATTGTTTTTTCTGAATCCTTAAAAAATTCTAACAAAGCAGTTTCTTCAGGGGTATAGCCGGTTTGAGTGCGTTTTATCCGCCTCAATTTCTTGGGTAAAAATCGGGAAATTACCAAACCCTTTTGGTAATTTTCTATTACTTTGGGATGAATATAAGAATTCCGGCAAACATTTGGAGTATTCCCTAATTTTTCAGCTACTTTTTTAATACAACTAACTATGTTTTTTTTAATTTGTTTTGGTTTTGTTGCAATCCCAATTTCTGCCAGCTCGATTGCTGCTACCAGAGTGGCTCCCCAGGTTCGAAAATCCTTAGCCGAAAACTCAGTTGAGGTTATTGTTTTCAAATAATTATTTACTTCAAAAGGTTTGACCGGTTGTGGTTTATTTTCTCTGTCCAAATAATGAAAAAGTTTTCCTGCTTTAACCAAAGATTTAAGTTCAACCAAAATTGCTGCAAGTTCTTCATCAACCAGAACAATCCGATGTTTAATATGATGTTTGCCGACAAAACTGAAAATCAACTTGCCGTTTTTACTGATTTCCAAATGCCGATTTTGTAAAGTTGTAATTCCATAAGTTTTATAATTTTTGACGGATTTTTCAGAACCCATCCGAATATATAAAGAATTAATTAATCGAACTACGACAGCCAGCACTTTTTCACGCGGAAAGCCTTCCAAGGCAAGATGTTGGTTGGTATTTTGCCGTAAAATGGGTAAATATTCTGCGAATTTTTCAATTTTGGCAAATTTCTTCTGCTTTTGTTTTTCAATAAAATTTTGATGATAGAGATATTGTAGCCTGCCCGATCTATCAATTCCCACTGCTTGAATTTTGCTTTTCGGTTTTGGAGAGATACGAACAAATTTCCATGCCGGAGGTATTACCAGAGATTTTATCCGGTTGAGGCTTTCCTCATCTGCAATTAATTTTCCCTGTTCATCAAAATATTTGAAATTTTTGATTTTTGAACCTTTTCTTTGCCACCATTTGGAAAATTTCCCTTCTTCAATCCGTTTTTTTGCAGACGAAATATCAAAAATTGGTGCTGTTTTTTTATTTTTAGGTTTTGCTGATTCTTTAAAAGGAACAAGATTCATTTCTTATTTGCTCAAAAACCTTGATTTTTTTCTTAATTTAACCAGAGATTAAGTTTTTAAACTGTATAAAACAAAACAATGTATGTATTTGATACAAAATAATTTCATAATCATAAACACATTTAGTGGTTAAATCTAAATATATGAAAACATTGTAGTTACTGAATAATTAAATAAGGAACGGCATTTGCAAGTTGATAATTAGACTCTTGAAAAAAGAGTAAAACTTTTTAACTTAATAAATATTTTATGAGACAAACAGCCGCTAATTTATATCCAATCGAACAAGTTTCAAATTTGGAAACTTCAGTTGTGCCAAAACAATTACCACGCTCTGCCGAATTTTTATTCAATCGGGAGCTGAGTTTAATTGAATTTTTCCGCCGCGTTTTAGAAGAAGGATTAGATAAAACTCAACCTTTGCTTGAACGGCTCAAATTTTTAGCAATTTTATCGTCAAATTTGGACGAATTTTTTATGATTCGTGTTTCCAGTTTAAAGGAAAAATTTATAGAAAAATCATCGCCTGACGGAATGACTCCGGCGGAACAATTGACCGAAATAAAAAAAAGTGTTGATGAAATGACAAATTTGCAGATGAAATGTTTGCATAAGGAACTCTTACCTGAACTAGCTACACACGGAATTAAAATTTTGAATTATGAGGAGTTGAACGAAAATGAAAAGGAAAGAATGGATAATTACTTTTTGAAGAAAATTTATCCGGTTTTGACTCCTCAAGCTGTAGATCCCTCACATCCTTTTCCTTACATTTCGGGCGGAAGTTTAAATATTGGTCTGGTTGTCAAACCAAAAGTCAAGAGACGAATCGAAAAGGCATTTTACAGGTATCAAACGGGGGAGGATTTTTTTGTCAGACTCAAAATTCCTGATTTTTTACCTCGATTTATTTCCATTGAGGAAAACTCAAGCCGTTTTATTTTGGCAGAGGATTTGATCAAATCGAATATTAAAATGCTGGTTCCCGAAGGCGAACCAAGTTCTTGTCACAACTTCCGTATTACAAGGGATGGGGATATTGGATTACGGGAAGAAGAAGCCGAAGATTTATTACAAATGATGGAAGAAAATCTGAAGCAAAGAAGATTCGGAGATGTTGTTCGGCTTGAAGTTTCAAAATCTATGCCGCAGCAATTAATCAATTATCTGGCAGAATCACTGAATATATCGGAACAGGATATTTATGTGACAAATGGTTCAATCAAGGTTAATGACTATATGGAGTTATACAAATTGAACTTTCCAAATTTGAAAGATTCGCCCCTTAAAGTTACAAGACCGCAAATATTTAACGGAAACGAATCAATTTTTGAAATTATAAAGCGTCAGGATATTTTATTGCATCATCCATATATGCCGTATGACATTGTAACGGATTTTATTAAAGAAGCTGCTGAAGATCCTGATGTTCTGGCAATTAAAATGTGCCTCTATCGAATCGGGGCAAACTCCCCCATTGCACCTATTTTGATTAAAGCAAGCGAAAGCGGAAAACAAGTTACAGTTCTGATCGAATTGAAAGCAAGATTTGATGAAGAAAATAACATTGAGTGGGCGAAACGGTTCGAACAGGCAGGAATTCATGTAATTTACGGTATTTTAGGGTTGAAAACACATTGTAAAACTACCCTGATTATTCGTCGGGAAGGAGAAGACCTTAAACGCTACCTTCATTTAGCGACAGGAAATTATAATCCTGAAACCTCGGCATTCTATACAGATTTAGGATTATTAACTGATGATGAAGATTCAGGGGCAGATGCCACGGAACTATTCAATTTCTTAACTGCCTACACTCAACGGGAAAGCTTTAGAAAATTGTTAGTTGCACCGTTGAATCTCCGCGAAAAAATGCTTGGAATGATTGAACGGGAGACTGAAAATGCCCGTAATGGATTACCCGCCAGAATTATTGCCAAAATGAACCGCTTGGCAGATGTGGAAATAATTCAGGCACTTTACGAAGCTTCAAATGCTGGGGTTGAAATTGATTTGATTATTCGCGGAATTTGTATGCTCCGTCCCCAGGTTCCAGGTCTGTCGGAAAATATACGTGTTCGCAGTATTGTTGGTCGTCTGTTGGAACACAGTCGGGTTTATTATTTTGCCAATGGAGGAGAAGACGAAATTTATCTGGGCAGCTCCGATTGGATGCCAAGAAATCTGGACAGACGAGTGGAAGTTATAACTCCGATTGAAAATCAGACACTGAAAAATTTTATAAAAGATGAATTTTTGGCGGCATATCTTCGGGATAATGTTAAAGCCCGCCAATTAAATTCTGATAGAACTTACGAAAAAGTAGTATCTTCGGCTGAGGAAACAACTTTTAATAGTCAATTATCTTTTCAGGAAAAATCAAATGTGATTAATTTTCACGCAAAGGACTAAAAAATTGAAAATATGTTGAAAAGATTTATTAAAAATAATTCGGCTAACAACCTTTTAATTTGGCTGGGGGTGGGGGGAATATTCCTGACTTTAATAATTTTTTTGGGTGTGGGATTTGCTTTTTTCAATTTTTTTGGAGGGGAGTTGCCCAAAGTTTCAATAGTAAATTTGGCTCAGGTGAAGGCTTCGCCAACGGCAGAGTTTCCCCCTTTTACTACCACCACCCCAGCTGCTGAAAAGTCCGTTGAAGAATCAACACACGCCTTTGGCTTTTTACAAATAATTACCCGTTTAATAGTGGCGGTAATCCTGTCGGCTGTTTTGGCATTTCGTCCGCGAAAAAATGTCAGGCTTTTTGAAAGGAATTTATATGTTGCACAAACTCAAATTTTATTGTCCGTTGTGGCGGCAGCCTTAATGATGATTGTTGGAGATAATACGGCGCGGGCTTTTGCTATTTTTGCTGCGGTTTCACTGGTTCGATTCCGAACAAATATCCGTGATCCAAAAGAAGTTACAATTTTATTGATTTGTCTGGCAATAGGTTTGTCTGCCGGGGTCGGACGTTGGGATTTGGGCTTAATTCTTTGCATTTTTGTTCTGATATTATTGTGGGGATTGGAATTGAAAGAACCGGATCAGGCTGTTCGCCCAATGGAATTAACTATTAAAACCCGAAACATTGATTCCACCAATAGAGCACTTCAAACTATTTTTGAACGGTTTAAATTGGAAACTGAAGTCAGGCAATTAGAAGCACCTGACGAAAAAAGCCCGATTGGGAGTATTGTGCATTATTTGAATTTGCGGTTGAGTCTCAGCACGGATTATTTAAGCTCTCAAATTGTTGCGCTTGATAAGGATAATATTGAAGGAATTCAATGGCAGCAAAAGAAAAGTGCAACCGACATCTATCAATAAAAAATGAGCAAACAGGAAAATTTCCTCTCTGCTCACTTTATCTTTGAGAAGACAGGCGATTTTCCCTGTTCCCGCAGGAAAATTTTTTAAGACCTTAATCCAAAAAGCCTATCTCAAATACATAATAAGTTTATTGGAAAATTTTATCTGTAATCATTTATACATTCATTGCAATTTATTTTTTTTCCAAATGTATGATGGCAAACAGAACAAAAAGATTTTAACTCTATAATTTAGGCTTTGCGGCAAATTCTTTGGATAAATTTTAATAAATTTTTAATCGAAGTTTGCCCAAAATCTAAATTAAATTTTTGAGACGACAGGAGTTAAAAAAGTGAAAAGAAGATTAATTTTGTCAACCATGATAATAACCGCAACAATTGGTTTTGCTGCCTGTGGTGATACAACAGGCAATGTCAATACGAGTAATCGAACTAATTCAAATTCAACCAATGTTGGAAATTCCGGTAATTCTAATGGTGGAACAACAAATTCAAACAGTTCAAACAGCAATTCAATGAACACCAATTCAATGAATTCAAATATGACCAATGGAAATATGAATAATAGTAATTCAATGAATATGAACCATAGCAATTCTAATAATGGAAATACTAATAGAAGTAATTCCAATAATGGAAATATGAAAACTCCCCCTACCCCCCGAAGCACTCCAAATCAACAATAATTGGAGTAATGAAAGGCACGAAGTTAAACCTGGCAATAATCGCGATCACAACTTCGTGCTTTTTAATTTTAGTCCTTATTTTTTAATCCATACAGCATTTTCGTCGGTTCAAAATAAGTCTCGCAATTGATATTTTCAAATCCGGCTTTCTCCAACCAATTTGTATAAACTTGCTCGCTCCGTTCAACATCAGGAGCATTCCAACAAATATCCTCAAGGCAAAATAAAACGGAAATTTTTGGAGCCAACCCCGAATTATCAATAATCCAACCACTTAAAATACAAACGCCACCTTTTGGGAGCTTTTGATAAAGTTTTGTTAGCAGCTTTTGATTTTCTTCTGCATCAGCCACAGACATAAAATTTGCCAATAAAACTGCATCAAAATTTTCAGGTAAAGCATCTTTTTTGAAATCACCGTTAAAAACTTTAATTCGTTTAGATAGTTCATTTTCCTCAATAAATTTTTGAGCAATCATTGTGTTTTCAGGTAAATCATAAACAATGGATTCAAGATGCGGATATGTTTTACAAAGCGCAATTGAAGTTGCTCCGGTTCCTCCGCCCAGATCGAGAATTCGTTTATATTTGGAAAAATTAAAAGCTTTTGCCAGAGCAAAACCCTGTAAAAGTGCCAGTTTGTGTTGTTCTGCCATTGCCTCATAACCTTGGTCATCTGTTTGAGGAAGTGATTTTTCCCCACCATATTTCCAATTTTTCAGGTGTTTAGTTAGATTATTCCAAACTGAAAAACTTCGTTTCCGCTGTCTTTCAATTTGTCCACCCAGATAAAATTCCTTTCCTTTAACTAAAAATTCCTGAGTTATTTCAGAATTGGAAAAAGAATTATCAATTTTTTTCAACAATCCGATGGAAACCGCCGCACTGAGGAATCTTTCCATGGCGATTGGTTCTATCTTTTTCTTTTGGGCAATTTCTTTTGAAGTAAGAGCTCTATTACTTAACAGTTTAGGGATTTTAAGCTCAATTAGGGTAAATAAAACTCTTGATTGCTGATACGCCGTCATTAAGGACAGTAAATTTTGAAAATTATCATTGGGATTGAAATTATTTTTCTTCATAATTAAAATTTAAATAAAAAAAGCGGACTGTATTTTCTGAAACAATCCGCAAGTTTTTATGGTTAAAAATGGTGTTAAGGTTTCAACACAACTTTGCGCCATCCGTCTTTTTCCTTATTAAATTGTTCATAAGCCATTGGAGCTTCTGAAAGTTTTAAACGATGAGAAATAATAAAGGAGGGATCAATTTTGTTTTCCTGAATAGCTTCAAATAGGGGCTGCATATATTTGTGCATATTGGTTTGTCCCATTTTGAAGGTCAATCCTTTACCGAAAGCTGCTCCCATCGGAAATTTATCCAGGAAACCTCCGTAAACTCCGGGAATAGAAACAGTTCCGCCTTTTCGGCAACAGAATATTGCCTGCCTCAGAGCATGGGGTCGGTCAGTTGCCAACATAACAGAGGCTTTAGCATAATCCATCAGAGCATCGGGAGAAGTTCCGTGTGATTCCAACCCAACGCAATCAATACATGAATCGGGTCCCCGTCCGCCGGTTAGATCAAGCAATTTTTCATAAACTTCCTCTTCATCAAAATTAATGATCTCAAGGTTTTCATTATGTTGTTTTGCCAATTCCAGACGGTCGGTATAATGGTCAATTAAAATTACTTTTTCTGCACCCAGCATAAAGGCAGATTTAACTGCAAATTGACCAACCGGACCCGCGCCCCAAATTGCAACGGTATCACCGGGTTTTATATCGCAATTTTCAGCGGCTTGATACCCGGTCGGGAAAATATCCGAAAGAAACAAAACTTTTTCGTCCTCAATATCATTAGGAACTTTGAGCGGTCCGACATCGGCGAAGGGAACGCGCACATATTCTGCCTGACCTCCGGCAAATCCGCCCATCATATGAGAATAGCCAAATAAACCCGAACCTGAAAAACCATATAATGTTTCAACAACTTCAGGAGTAGGATTTGAGTTGTCACAGCTTGACCAAAGTTCTTTTTTGCAGAAAAAACAATTTCCGCAGGCAATTGTAAAAGGCACAACAACTTTATCGCCTTTTTTCAAATTAGTTATTTTTGCCCCGGTTTCAACCACTTCGCCCATAAATTCGTGACCAAGAATATCTCCGGCTTTCATGGTTGGTATATACCCGTTATAAAGGTGTAGATCAGAACCGCAAATCGCGGTAGTTGTTATTTTTACAACGGCATCTCTGGCATTCAAAATGGACGGGTCAGGCACATTTTCAACTCTGACATCGTGTTTTCCGTTCCAACATACTGCTTTCATAATTAAAATTCCTCCATTTTATGCCTTGGCTGACATTGTTTTAATGCTGTCTTTTTCCCGACCTGATGGTTGTCCGTCAATCTTCATAATTAGACCTGTTTCCATCAAGCGTTTGAAACGGCGTAAATCCTCGGCAACTTGTTGACTTGGCTCTTCACCAAAGATTTTTGCGGCTAGTGCCGTTAATTTCCCACCCGGAACAATATAGGAAAGATGAACTTTTACTTCTGTTCCACGATTAGCAGTGGCGGTAAATTCAACTTTTCCAATATTTGGAATATCTGCATTTTCGGTAGAACGCCACTCAATTTTTTCGTCCGCGATTTTGTTGGTAATTTCCGCATCCCATTCAACTGTATAACCAAGCGGGGCTTTTGCCTTCCAATGAGAATGCTTATCATCTAAAATGGTTACTGATTCGAGGTGATTCATAAACTGCGGAAGATTTTCAAAATTTTCCCAAAAACTGAAAAGTTCAGCCGGAGATTTATTAATCGTTACGCTCTTTTGGACATCTACTTTTCCTGAAACCCAGTAATTTGTATTAGCTGAATCAATTCCCAGTTTTTTATAAACCTCACAATGTCCCGTAGTTCCGCGAAAAGCCAAACCACCTCCCAAAAGAGACAATAAAACACCAAATGTATCGCGTCGGTTCAAACCATAAGCGATCAATGCACCGCCGGTAACAGCTGAAATTACTCTTTCGGAATTGCCTACATTGGCTTCCAAATTTGGCATAAATTCCTTGGTTGAAGATCTTTTTTGAATATTCTGCATAAAATTATTACTCCTTATTTTTGCTTAAAATTCGTGATTCAATTCGTTATTTTTTCTCGATGCGCGGTCTATCAATCCGGTTAAAATCGAAGGAGAAATGAAAGAAGTGCTTTCCTTTCCGGTAACTTTTTGCGTTCCAATTCCTCCTTTGTCCGGTAGCAATTGATTGATCATTCCCATTGCTTCGGCAACTATTTCAGGAAATAGTGTATTTGCCAAAACCGCCAATTCCGCCTGTATTGAAATAACTTTTTCCGCTTTTCCATTGCGGCAGGCTTCTACAATTTCTTTCGCGGCTTTTTCTGCACTCACAGAAGTTACAGGTAATCCGTTCATCAAACTGAAAAGCGAAAATTCGATTTCATTTTGTCCTTTGAAAAAAGCATTTATGTGGCTGCCGGTTCGCATTAAACCGGGGCAGACAGTTGTGACATAAATGTTGTCTTTGGCAAGTTCAGTCCGAATTGCATCTGAAAGCCCGACCAGAGCAAATTTTCCGGCACAATATGGGGCAAGATGTGGAACTGCAACTTTGCCGCCAATCGAGGCAATATTTACAATTCGTCCATTTCCCTGCTCTCGCATTAATGGCAAAACTGCCTGAACAGTGTTAAATGGTCCCCAAAAATGAACAGCTAAAGAATCTTCAAAATCCTTTCGCGTTTGCAGCGAGAGCGGACCAACCTGAATAATTCCGGCATTATTAATCAACACATCAATTTGTCCGCAATGTTGGTAGACAATTTCGACCATCTGATTTACCTGATCTTCTGAGGTTACATCACAAACGATTTCCAGAACTTCTGTTTCAAATTGATTTTGCAAATCTTGTTTAGCCGCTGTAAGTTCTTCTTTGTTTCTGGCACAAATCGCAAGTTTTGCCCCCTCTGCGGCAAAGTTTCTTGCCAAAACCAATCCTAATCCGCGTGAACCGCCTGTGATTAAAACAACTTTATTGGAAAAGCTATATTTAGGACGCATTTTTTTCCATAGTTTCCAAACACAAACCGCACCAAAACCGGCAGCCATACTAATAATTAAATTCTTTTCATTTTTCGACATTTGAAACTTCCTTTTACGGATTTTGTTAAAGAATTGCATTAATACAACTTTAAAAAATCAATCCGCTTTTGTTTGTATGTCCTAAGACATTCATTTGCCTTTATTAAGCTTGTAAAGAATAATGACGTTGAAAAAATTGAAATAAGCTCTTTCTTCTCAACGTCATTTTGCTCTGGGATACAATTTTCAAAGCAAATTATCTTTACAATAAATCTTTTTACAGACTAGATTTACCTGTTTGCATTATGAGCCGCTTTTGAAACATCTCTCATAATTTTGACTCTATCGTGAGATGCTTTGATCGTGTAATATTGGTTTTCAATTGCTGACCGGATATTTGCAGGGATGATTTTATCTAATGCATCCTGATAGTTACTTTTAGCGGTATCCTCGCCCCGTTCGACTTCATTAAGAATTGCTTCCGTATCATTTCCCAAAATTGCCGTTTTAAGATCTATCCAACCACGATGAATTATTCCTAACACCGATCCTGAGTTTTCCGGGTTTCCGCCGAGCTCACGCACAAATTCTTGTAATTCCCCGACAAATTGTGAACGTTGCTGACTGAACTCATAAAACGCCGTTTTCAGATCAGAATCGGGGATATTTTCTGCTGCCTGCTTAAAACCTTCGTGACCATCTTTACTGGTTTCTATCAAACGATTCAAAACATTTATTACCTCATCATTTGTTAAGGTTTCTGATTGACTTTCAGATACATTTTTAATTTCTCTTTCATTTAACATAACTTTAATCTCCTCGATTTTTAATTAAATAGATTTTAATTAGTAAGAAACTGCTTTCTTGTTTTCAAACAGCGTGCCAAAGTCTTATTATTATAAATAATAGGGTTAGGAGAATATAAAAATTAATTTTGAAAAAAATACCCAGGAAATTCTGTATCAAAACAATACAAATGTTTTAATCAAAAAACGGTTAAGTTTTAAAAAGGAAAACCCCGCCAAAACGGAGATTTTATCTAAGCGTTCCTTCAGGGCTTTCCTTTTGCTGGTAACTTAATTTAATTTTATTGGCGATACGCTACATTTGCCGGAGAACTGGAAGTTAACTCAAAAGTTGTTCCACTGTTTAACTCAAGATTATCCCGACCTTGAATTAAAACCGAACCGCCACCGGCACCCGCTCCAATTACAGCTCCAATCGCCGCGCCTTTGCCGCCGCCTGCGATTCCACCAATAATTGCTCCAATTGCGGCACCAATTCCGCTTCGAACAGCCGTATTGGTTGTCTGATTTGAACCTTGGATGGCTGCTTCATTATCAATATTTATGGTTTTACCATCCTGTGTTACTATTCGGTCAATCAAACCTTCGAAACGATATGTATTTCCGTTTCGTAGCCGAATTGTTTCAAAATTCAAATTCATTTGAGACCGTCCACTTATCCTTCCTGAAGATTCAATTTTGTCCACGGTTCCTTCAATTACGGCGCCTTGATACGCGGAGGGTTGATTAACTATCAATCTGAATCTTTCACCCTCAGAAGTTCGTGAAGTTGACAAATAATTGTCTAAATATGCGGTTAAACGTGTTCCATTTGGAACGTAAAAATTTCCGTAATTTCCGTTGTCATTAGTATTTCCGTTACGGTTAATATCCCATTGAGCAACATTTGAGGTTCGGTTGTAAACACTTATAACAGTTATGGTCTGATTTCTGTTCTCCAGATTTAAACGTCTGGTTACCCTTAATTTTTCTCCGTTATTGAACGGTTCGAATGAAATATAAAATCCATTGATTCGATCTCCATCTGTATTTACTTCTAGCCTATTACCGTAAAAAGTTGCGGTTGTGAACATTACTTTCCCGTTTGGCATTGTTTCAGAAGTCCTTCTGCCGTTTGCCTCAAAACTGGTTCGGGCAGCATTAGAAGAAGCTATCGAAACTGAATTACCCGATCTCTCAATAGATAAATATTCGGGAACGGCTAATCTTCGTTCTAAATTATCCCGCATTCTTTCACGTTGAATTGATGATGCACCAGTCAAAGACTGATCAATTACCGAATTTAAATTGTCACTTTCGTTCAAATTTAAGCGATAGGTTCCGGTAAAATTATTCATCGGGTAGTTGCCCGGATAATTATTGTTATTCCAGTTCCAACTGACATTAGAATATCGGGCAAGTTGGTTTAAATCTGTTTTTATGGCATTCCAACTAGTCAAAACTTGTCCATTAAACGAATATTGCCGCATTATTTGGTCAACATCGTAGGCACGTCTCAAAACTTCGCGCACTTCATCAGAATTAATTGAATTTGTATTGTAATCCTGCCGCAATCTGTCAGTAGAATTTTCAAAATCTGAGACCGTTTGGTTGATATAATTTTGACTTCTGGAATTGTTCAAACCATACCCATTAAATGAACGGTTAATTTGATATTTAAATGTATCGGTTCTTTGCTGAATTCTGGTAAGCAAACTTCTAATTTGCCGGTCGTTTACCCGATAAGTTTGGGCTTTAATATTCAAATTATTAACTCCCATCATAAACATTACCATCATTAAAAATATTCCTAACTTTTTCATACCCTCTCCTTGTTCTTTTTCAGATTGTCTAATGCTTATGTGCCAAAAATTTTAGCTGCACTAGATGCAGTTCCTACTACTTGAACTGAAGCAACCATTGTGCCAAGCAAGTTTAGAATGATGTAAGCCTATTATTTAGAGAGAATTACGGCTATAAAAATTAACTTTTTGTCAATAATTTATCGAATCAGATAAAAATTTGTTCGTTTTTAAGACACTTTTTAACTTCAAATTATTTGTTTGAAATTATAAAAATTTAGTTAAATCCTGTATTTGGTTAGGTTTACAAAAATTATTTATTGGAGGCATAAGGCTTGCATTTAACAGGGCAAAATATAAAAGAACACAAATTGTGTTTCTTTTAACTTATTAATTGGGAGGAAAGTAAAATGTCATTAATAATTTGTCCAGATTGTGGTCACGAAGTTTCAACCGCAGCAGATTCCTGTCCGAATTGTGGTAAACCTTTTTTGCCACCTAAGGTTCAGATCATAGATCGCCGACCTAAGGAAGAATTTCCAAAATGGATTATTGTGCCGATATTTGCTACAGCGGCTTTACTTATCTTTTTTATTTTTCTTTATTCAAGTCAAAACAATGATAATTCAAACGCAAATATTAGTGTCAGGTCAGGCGGAACACCTGCACGTAAAACAATTTCTGAAACTGATGAAAGAAAACCGGTTAAAGAAATTACAGTTACCTCACCGGATTCCCCAACTGTAGTTCAACCTCCTTCAAAAGAGATCGTAGTCCCTGAAAATCCAAGCACTACACCGTTACCAAAAACCGAGCCTGATCGGGGAATAGTCAAGGTTTCGGCTAAAGTTCTGGCTAAAAACGGAATTACCCGACCGGTGACCCGGGAAAAGTTTTATCTTTTGGATAAAGATTTATCGTCTATTTTGGCAGAGGCAAAAATTGATGATGAGGTGGGGCAAGGATTAAAAAATGCTTTTGCTTTATCGGTTGTTGACCCAAGTAAATACAGAGAAACCAATGAGAAAGCACTGGCAGCAATTAAAAAACATATTATTTACAGCACTTTGACTGACAATCAGGGAAAAGCAGAAATCAAGAATGTTAAGCCGGACAGTTATTATCTTTTTGCGATTTCCGCTACACCAAACAGTTACGCAATTTGGGATTCTATGATTACGGTTGATTCAGGCGAAAATATTTTAACGATAGAACCTCAAAGCATGACCGAAGTTATTCCTGATCCTAATTCAGAGGATGAATAAATTTTAAGAAATAAAAGCACCACAATATAAAAGATAATTATTCTTTGAGTGGTGCTTTTTTTTAATTTAAGATTCACGTTTGTATCAATACAACTCAAAATGTCTGTTTTAATTCATTACAAACTTTCCTGATAAGCTCCTGGTAATAAATTATAAGATCAAAATAACTTTAGTTAAATCAACTATTTACGTAAGTCTTAGTTTATGGAAAATCAGTTTGGCACGGCATTCGCACTACATTTAGCAGATTTATTAAATACCACTGGTAAATTGAATGGAGGTTAACTATGTTGTGGACAATTTTTGTAATTCTTTTAGTTTTATGGGTGCTTGGAATGGTTACTTCTAATACATTGGGCGGATTTATACATTTGCTTTTATTAATTGCAGTAGCTGTGGTTTTGATCCGAGTAATCCAGGGACGAAGAGTTGTTTAGGGTAAAAATTACCAAAATTAAGGTGAATAAGTTGGTGGTTAAAAGCTGATCTAGATCAAAACTGACATTATTTTTTATTTCTTATTTGGATCATTTTTAATTCTTTTACTTTAACACCGAATAAAATTTTAATTAAAACAAAGGAGTAAATGATTATGAATAATTCAGAAACAGGCAATTCAAATTTAGCTTATCTTTTGGCGGGATGTGCAATTGGTGCGGGCGTGGCATTAATTTTTGCCCCAAAATCAGGCAAGGAAATGCGTGACGATATTTCAAATAAAACCTTGAAAGGTTTGGAGCAAGCTAAAAGTTATGGCTCTGATTTATCAAATAAGGCGCAAAATGTGTATCACCAAATTTATGATAAAGCCGTTAATACCCTCGAAACCGCAAAAGAAAAATTAAATGCAGGTGTAGAAAATGGTCAACAGCTTTTGCAAAAAGGTGAAGATTTTGTGACTGATAAAATGAACGATGGCAAGGACAAAGCACAATCAGTTGCCAAAAATGTAAAGAGTCAAGTAAATAATTTAACTCATTAAATTTGTTGTGAATCTAACCAAAAAGTATTTAACGGGTAAAGAAAGATAAAATAAAACCCGTTTAAAAAAGCCGGGAATTTAATTCCTCGGCTTTTTGCATTTTTTTCAAGTTCCTTATTAAATCCCTCAACTACTAAACCCAATGAAAGTTTTGCCCAAATAAAACGGATTAGAATTAAATTAAAAAGAAATTGAATTGTTATGTCATCTACCATACATAACAAAAATTTAATCTTTTCTAAAATTGATAGTTTTATTTTATTTATCAACCGCTAAAAGAATTTTTTATTAAAATTTTAATAAAAAATTGATTCTTTTTTGGCTTTCTTTTTAGCTTAGGATTTGGCAGAATTTAATTTAGTAAAAGAAAATGTCAAATTATTTTTTGATAAGAGTTTGGTTAGATTCTTATCAAAATTGTTTTCTTGTTGTCCTTTGTAAAAAATTGGGGAAGAAAAATCATGCGGTTAAATTTCTTCCCTTTCTTAACTGTCCATAATTTTCATCTCCACTGCAAAAGCTTTAGAAAATATGAAAAAGGAGCAAGACCATGAAACTAATCCTGATCAATTTTTGATTGTTGGGATTGGTGCATCTGCCGGTGGAATTAAGTCTTTAAAGGAATTCTTCACCCTGATGCCGGATGACTCAGGAATGGTGTTTGTGGTAATTCTTCATCTCTCGGAAGAACACGAAAGCAATTTAGCCGAAATCCTGAACCGTCAAACCTCAATGCCCGTTCAACAAGTAAATTCAACAATTAAAATGGAGCCTAATAATGTTTATGTAATCCCGCCCGCTAAACATTTAGAGTTGAAAGACGGCGAAATACACCTCAAAAAACCTAAAAGAGTAAGAGGAGTCAGAGTTCCGATTGACCGTTTTTTCCGTTCAATGGCGGAAACTTACGGACAAAAAGCAATCTGTATCATTCTTTCAGGAACCGGCAGGGATGGAACTCTTGGGATTAAACATATTAAGGGGAAAAATGGTTTCGCCATCGTTCAGGATCCATTTGATGCCGAATATGACGAAATGCCCAGAAGTGCAATTGAAACAAAAATTGCTGATGTGATTCTTCCGGTGGCAGAAATGCCGGAAAAATTATTGTTTGTCAGAGATAGCACTCAGCGGCTGCTGCTGGATCACGATCAAAATGGTGAATTTGGTAAGGAAAAAAAAAACATCGTAATGCTGCGTGATGTTTTGACTCTGTTGCGGATTCGAACCGGACACGATTTTGCAAATTATAAGCGTTCTACCATCATAAGAAGAATTACCCGCCATTTACAAATTCATGAAACCGACAACTTAAAGGAATATCTTGAAATATTGCGGGAAAAACCTGACGAAGTTCTTTCCCTGCTCAAAAATTTGCTCATCAATGTAACTAATTTTTTCCGGGATAAGGAAGCATTCATAAGTCTGGAAAAAAAGGTGATTCCGTCACTTTTCGAAGGTAAAAAACCGGAAGATTCGGTGCGGGTTTGGATTGCCGGTTGTGCTTCGGGGGAAGAAGCCTACTCTATTGCAATTTTGTTAACGGAATATGCGTCTACTTTACCAAATCCGCCGAAAATCCAGATTTTCGCCTCGGATGTTGATGAAGAAGCAATTGACGAAGCAAGAGAAGGGCTTTTTACGGAAACGATTGTGGCTGATATTTCCCCAGAGAGATTGAAAAACTTTTTTATTAAGGAAGAAGAAGGTTATAGAATTCGTAAATCTATCAGGGAACTGATTTTATTTTCTCCGCATAATATTTTGCGTGATCCGCCATTTTCCCGATTAGATCTGGTTTCCTGTAGAAATGTTTTGATTTATCTTAATCGTAATACACAAGAAAAAGTCTTACGGTTTTTTCATTTTGCTTTACGCGGAAATGGTTATTTGTTTTTAGGAACTTCAGAATCTGCCGAGGGCTTAATTAATGAATTTTCGGCAATTGATAAAAAACATCGAATTTATCAATCTCGTCCAACCAGCGGCGGATGGAATATTTCACAACAATTGCCCGAAACAAATGTTTGGATGAAAAAATTTCCTAATCTGCCTTTAAGTGCGCGGCAAAATTTACAATCTTACGGCGAATTGCATCAACATTTGATCGAACAATTTGCACCGCCATCGATTTTGGTTAATGAAGCGGGAGATATTCTTCACCTCAGCGAAAATGCAGGCAAATATTTACGTTTTGTGGGCGGTGAACCGACGGTTAATTTACTAAAAGTCATTCATCCCGATTTACTTTCTGATGTCCGCGCGGCACTTTTTGCTGCTAGACAGGAACATAACAGCTTTGAATCAAAAAATATTAGGGTAAAGATAGATAATACGGAAAAACCGATCAATTTAATTATTCGTCCGGTCAAAACTCCAGATACAGCCGTTTTAGTTATTTTTGAGGAAATAGAAAATCAGGTGAATAATAAAGATTCCATGCAGGAGATTGTTGCTAATGACCATGCTCTGGAAACAGTGATCCGGCAAATGGAAAATGATTTGCAGCGCACCAGGGATCAACTGCGCACTACAATTGAACAATACGAAACAAGTGTTGAAGAATTAAAAGCCTCAAATGAAGAACTTCAGGCGATGAACGAAGAATTGCGTTCTGCCACCGAAGAACTCGAAACCAGCAAAGAAGAATTACAATCTGTCAATGAAGAATTAACGACCGTCAATCTCGAATTGAAAGAGAAAGTTGATGAAGTCAGTCAGGTTAACTCCGATTTGCAAAATTTGATGCAATCAACTGATATTGCCACCATTTTTCTTGACCGAAGACTGAATGTTAAACGATATACTCCTACAACCCGTGAAATTTTCAACCTTATTCCGTCTGATGTCGGAAGACCTTTGGACCACATCACTCACCACCTTGAATTTAACCAATTTAAGGAAATTGCCTCAAAGGTTCTGAAGAATTTACAGCCTTTAGAAAGAGAAATTGTTTCAAACAAAGGGAAATATTTTTTAACTCGCTTTACCCCTTACCGGACTTTGGAAGATAAAATTGACGGAGTGGTAATAGCTTTTATTGATATTACGGAACGTAAACAAACTGAAAAAGCCCTCCACGAATCTGAAGAAAAATACCGTTTTGGCTTAGAGTCCGAAGTAATTCAGCGCACCGCCGAATTAGCCGAAAGTAGAGAACAATATTTGTCATTGGTTGAGAATACTCCTGATGTAATTACGCGTTGGGATAATAATTTGAAACTGATTTATGCCAATAATGCTTTTGAATCAAAAACAGGTGTTTCAAATCAATCACTTTACGGCAAAACTTTTCAGGAAATGGGGGAATTTGACGAAATTGCTCAGTCCTTTACGGAAAGTCTGAAAAAAGTTTTCCAAACCGGTGAAGCGGTTGAACATTTTAATTCGTTTCCGACTCCTACCGGCGACATTTACTTTTATTCAAGGATAGTTCCCGAAAAAAATAAACAAGGAAAAATACAAACCGTTTTGGCTATTGCCCGTGACATCACAGAATTAAGAGATGCAGAAGAAGAATTATTAAAAGTTAAAGATGAGTTAGCACAAAATACAGAAAAAAAATATCGTAATTTATTTGAAACAATTGATGAGGGCTTTGCCATAATTGAGCTCGTCCGCGATGAAAAAAGGCAAGTTATAGATTTAATTTATAGGGAAGTTAATGAGGCTTTTGAACATCATTCAGGTTTTAAAGATGTTGTTAATAAAAGTGTTTTCGAACTAACCCCAAATTATAATCTCGATCGGTTGAAATTAATCAAATGGGTTAGTGAAACAGGTGAATCAACCCGCACGGAGAATTATGTAGAGGACAATGATCGTTGGTATCGGGTTCATATTGCTCCGGTCGGTGGTGCTAACAGTTCCTTTATTTCCGTAGTTTTTGAGGACATCAGTGAAAGAAAACGCCGGGAACGCCAACAAGAATATCTACTGAAATTTTCAGATGCCCTCCGCTCTCTAACTAATGCCGAAGAGATTCAGGATATAGCAACACGGGTTCTCGGTGAAAATTTGAATGTGAGCAGGGCGTATTATTATACAACCGAGAAGGACGGAGAAAATTATGTCTATGTCACAAACAAAGATTATTATCGTGATCCGGGAATGCCAAGTCTTATCGGAAAATACCCGGAATCTGCTTTTGGCGAAAAACTATTTAAAGATCTTTCAAAGGGTAAAACCCTAATTGTTCAGGACGTAAATAAACACCCGAACATAAAGCCCGAGGAAATAGAACGGTATCTTGCAATTGATGTTATTTCTTTTGTCGTAGTTCCCTTAATTAAAAACGAAAATTACATCGGGGGATTTGTTGCGCTCCATTCAAAACCTAAAAAATGGTCAACCGAAGAAATTGCAATTGTTGAAGAAACTGCCGAGAGAACCTGGGCGGCAGTCGAGCGTGCTTTGGCAGAAGAAGCCTTACGCGAATCCGAATCAATTTTACGGGCTTTAGGCGAAAATCTTCCGGGTGGAGCGGCTTTTGTTATTAATCAGGATTTACACTATTTATTGGCAGTTGGCGAAGCAATTCGTGATGCCGGATTTAACACTGAAGATTTTCTGGGTAAATCAATTTATGAAGCCCTTCCAACGGAATTAGCCGAAGAATACGAAATTTATTATCGAAGGGCATTAAAAGGTGAGAGTTTTGTTTACGAACATTCCTCCCATAACCGGACTTTTTTAACCCGGGGTGCACCGTTATTTGACCAAAACGGCAAAATTTATGCGGCTCTGGCAGTTTCATACGATATTAGCGAAAGAAAAGCATCCGAGGCTAAAACCGTTGCTTCCGAAGCGCGTTACCGGGCATTGGTCGAAGCATCTGCCCAAACAGTTTGGTCTTTGGATGCCAACAGCAATAACTATTTACCTTTGGATTGGTTTTCTCAAATTACCGGTAAATCTCCCGAGGATTTTCAAGACCAAAAATATCTGGAGTTTATTCATCCGTTTGACCGCGAATATTTGCAAAAAGTTTGGCGAAAAATTTCAAAAACCCCTATTCCATATGAAATTGAGTTCGGTTTGTTAAATGAAAATGGTAATTATCGTCAATATAATTTACGCGGAGTTCCTTTATTTAAACCCGATGGAACTTTGCGTGAATGGATCGGAACGGCAACCGATGTTACGGATAAAAAAGAAGCGGCATCAATTCTCAAGCGTTACCGGATGCTTTTGGAAAAAGCAAGTGATATTGTCTGGCTGCTTCGCCCAAATGGGGACATTATCGAGATAAATCAAGCTGCAGTTGATACTTACGGTTATACCAGGGAAGAATTACTGCAAATGAATATCAGCCAAATTCGTGAACCCTCAACCCTTTTAGCCTTACCGGAGGATCTGGAACAAACCACTAAATCCGGTAAAAAATTTGAAACTCTGCATATCCGAAAAGATGGCTCAGTTATCCCGGTTGAAATCAATGCCAATGGCGCTGATTTTGGCGGCGAGCGTTTAATTATGGGAATTGTCCGGGACATTACGGAACGTAAAAAGGCTGAAAAGCAAACTGCTGATGACCTCAAATCAATGACGATCTTGCAAAGACTCGGAGTTCAAACTACCCAGCAAAATAAAACTTTAGAAGAAATACTCAGCGAAGTGGTTGAATCTGCGATCAATATAACAGATTCGGACAAAGGAAATTTGCAACTTTTTCATCCTGAAACGGACACGCTTCGGATTGCCGCATCACGCGGATATGACAAAGATTTTCTGCATTATTTTGGCATCATGGACAAAAACAATACTGCCGCCTGCACAGTTTCACTGAACACCTTGGAACAGGTTTTTATTCCTGATATTTGCACTCATCCGATTTTTACCGATAATCCGGCACTTGATATTCTTTTGGCGGAAAATATTCGTTCAGTTGAATCAACACCTTTAATAAGCAGCACCGGACAAGTTTTAGGTATGATCTCAACTCATTCAACTCAAACCAATAAATTTTCTGACCGTGAATTACGATTGATGAAATTAATTGCCCGTTTGTCCGCTGATTTCATTGAGCGTAAACAAAACGAAATTGCTATTCGAAAACAAACAGCTTTGTTGAACAGCGTCAATAATAACACGACCGAATTGATCTTTATGAAGGACTTACAAGGTCGTTTGACATATTGCAACTCGGCAACCTTAACCTCATTAGGTTTAACAATGGAAGAAGCGATCGGCAGCGACAATACAGCTCGTTTCTCAAATAAAGATGAAGCAGCGGAAATTGATGCCAATGATCAAAAAGTAATCGAAACCGGGAAAACCATTACGGTTGAAGAAGAATATACAAACGCTGACGGCAGACTTCGAATTTATCTTTCAACAAAAAGTCCGATGTTCGATGAATTCGGTAACATTTCGGGGGTAATCGGAGTTAGTCGTGACATTACAGACCGCAAAAATGCAGAAAGAAAAATCGAAACCGCTAATTATCGTTTCAGAGTAGCTGAAGAAGCCGTTAAAGGTTTTAATTATGATTGGAATCTGGAAAATGGAAAAGTTTCGCGTAGCTCCAGTATTGAAAGAGTTACCGGTTTTAATCGAAAGGAATTTGCTCAAACCTGGCGGGCGTGGACAAAAATAATTAATCCTGAAGATTTTAAAATCAAAACCGAAACTGAAGCCATTAAATTCATTAACAGTTTTAAAAGTGAAACTTTTGGAACCGAATACCGCGTCCGGCATAAAAACGGGCAGGAAATTTGGGTGATGGAACGGGGTTTAATTATCCGTAATGAAAAAGGAAAGGCTATTCGGGTAATCGGTCAAATTACTGATATTAACGAACATAAACAGGCAGAAGAGGCATTGCGTTTAAAAGATGAACTCCTGACTCAAATAACAGATGTTACCCCAACCATGCTTGTCAGATGTAGCCGTGATTTTCGTTATCTTTTCGTTAATAATACAGCCTCTTATTTTTTAGGTTTTTCACCTAGGGAAATAATTGGAAAGCCAATTGTTGAAATAATGGGGGAAAAAGCATTTGCCATTATTCTTCCATTCATCAAAAAGGTTTTGAAAGGTGAAAGAGTTGAATTTGAAACGGAAGTTCCTCTTCAGGCGGGACATCGTTTTATGCATGTGGTTTATGTTCCTGAATGGGATAAAAACGGTGAAGTAATTGGTTGGTTTGCAACAGTTACCGACATTTCCCAACGCAAACGTTCGGAGGAAGCAAATGCGTTTTTAGCCTCAATCATTCAATCCTCTGATGATGCCGTAATTAGTAAAGACCTTAATGGCAAGATAACCAGCTGGAATAAAAGTGCGGAAAAAATGTTTGGTTACAAAGCAAGTGAAATTATCGGGAAATCAATTACCCTCTTAATTCCCAAAAAGTTCGGAAAAGAAGAAGAACTTATACTTTCCAAACTCCGTAGGGGTAATCCGATTCAGCATTACGAAACCATTCGTCAGCGCAAGGATGGCTCATTGATTGAAGTTTCCTTAACTATCTCCCCAATTCAGGACACCAATGGAAATATTATCGGTGCTTCAAAAATTGTTCGTGATATAACTGAACGTAAAAAGGCAGAAGAAGCTTTGCAAAAGTCTGAGGAACGCTATAGTTTGGCAACTAAGGCAGTCCAAGCGGTAATCTATGACTGGAATATTGTTTCTGACAAGATCATTCGCTCCAACCAATTGGTAAATTTACTCGGCTTTTCTTCCGAAGATCAATTAACTCAAACTCATAAATGGTGGAAAACCCGCCTACATCCTGACGATGCTAAACGTGCAATTAATTTTGTTCAGGATCAAATTAATTCCAAATCTGAACGGTTTGAGGATGAGTATCGGGTTCAGCACCGCGACGGTCATTATGTCTGGGTCAGCGATATTGGGATCCTTTTCCGTGATAAAAAAGGAAAAGCGATTCGATGTGTGGGAAGTGTCGCCAACATTTCCGCTCGCAAATCAGCCGAAGAAAATTTGCGCCAAAGCGAGGAATTCCACTCGATTATTTCAGATATTTCAACCGATTGGGCTTTTAGTGCCCAAATTCAGCCTGGTGGAATAGTTATTACCGATGCCATTACCAAAGGATTTACCAAACAACTTGGCTATACTCTTGAAGAATTAAAAACTCAAGGATGGGACTCTATTGTTCATCCCGAAGATTTACCTCATACCGCCGAACAAATGAAAAAATTAATGAAAGGTGAAATAATTCGGGGCGAGGTGCGCTATCTAACTAAAGGAGGTCATATTATTGTTTCACAATATCAAACCAGTCCTAAAATCAATGAAAAAGGACGAGTTGTTCGGGTTTATGGCGCAACAAAAGATATAACTGCCCAAAAATTATCCGAACAAATTGTTCGTGAATCGGCAGAGCGGCTTAAAAATGTAATCGAAAGTGCTACCGAATATGCGATTTTTACTCTTACATTGAATGGAATTATTGATTCGTGGAGTTCCGGTGCCGAGAAAGTTTTCGGGTATCAGGAAAAGGAAATTATCGGACAGCATTTTGAAACTTTGTTTACTGATAAAAATCGGCAAAAAGGAGCGGCTTTGATGGAAATGGATTCGGTTTTGAAATATGGTCGGGCAACCGATGACCGCTACCATTTACGAAAAGACGGCACAAAGTTCTTTGCATCGGGAATAATGATGCCTTTGCTCAAAAATAATAAAACAGTTGGTTTTGTCAAAATTACCCGCGATATGACACAACAAATTGCTGCCGAAAAAGCAATGCGTGATAAAGAAACTCTCCAGAAATTGGTGGGTGCCTTAGAAAATGAACGTCATCGAATTGCCCGTGATTTGCACGATGAACTGGGGCAGCAGTTGATCGTTTTACGGCTTAAATTAGAAAATACACGACGAATTTGTAAGGATCCGTTGATTCGGGATGAGCTGGATAAAATATTGATGGTTACCAAGGGTTTAGATGACGGAATTGATTTCTTAGCGTGGGAATTGCGACCTGCGGTGTTAGATGATCTTGGATTGTTTGCAGCCCTGGAAAAATATGTTAATGAATGGTCACAGCACTCCGGCATTTCCGGCGAACTTTTACCATCCAGCACCAAAGGACTTCGCTTAACCAACGAAATTGAGACAAATCTTTATCGAATTGCTCAGGAAGCCTTAAATAATATTAGTAAACATTCAAAAGCAACCAATGCAGAGATTCAATTGGAAAGGCGAAATGATAAAATTGTATTGATTATTGTTGATAATGGAATCGGTTTTAACCCAAAAGTAAAACGAAATCGGAGTAAAGGGATTGGTCTGCTTGGAATGAAGGAAAGAACTTCAATTATCGGGGGTATTTTAGAAATTGAATCGGCTCCCGGTAGAGGAACATCAATTTTTGTTCGTGTGCCTGTTTCATTTAATGAGGAGGAAGTAAAAATAAATGAATAAGATCCGTATTTTATTGGCAGAAGACCATCAAACTGTGCGTGAAGGGTTGAGAATGATAATTGATTCACAGGAATTTATGACCGTGATTGGTGAAGCAGGCAACGGGCGTGAAGCTATAAAACTAGCTCAGGAATTGTCACCGGATCTTGTTTTGATGGATATTTCAATGCCGGAATTAAATGGTCTGGTTGCAACCGCAAAACTTAAAAGAATTTTGCCGGATTCAAAAATTTTGACTCTCACGCGCCATACGGATGATGCGTATTTACAGGAACTTTTACAAGCAGGCGTCAACGGATATGTTTTGAAACAAAGTCCGTCCAGTGAACTGATTCATGCAATTAAAGTTGTAATGTCAGGCGAAAGCTATTTAGATCCCAAGATTACGGAAAAAGTGCTGATTGGATATGCCAAAAAAACAATAAAATTAAAAGGTGAAATGCGGGGCGAAAAACTTACCGAGAGAGAATCTGAAACCTTGCGTCATATATCGCTTGGCTATTGTAACCGCGAAATTGCCGAAAAACTCGATATTTCAATCAAAACTGTGGAAGCTCATAAAGCCAACGCACTAAAAAAACTTAACATAAATAGTCGCCGGGAAATTATGAGCTATGCCATTTTACAGGGTTGGATGCAAGAAACTTAAAATGAAGTTTCAATTTTTACCTGGGAGTTACATTGGCATTTACATTACTGTTCACCGTTTTTTCGATTTGTCTCGGAATTGGAGTCATAAATATCACTGCGGTGATAATAATGGTTAAAATAATTATGCCAAAGCTTATAATTGCCCAATTTAACCCATTATTTAATCGGGAATTACCTTGAACTTCTGCAACTTTTCTTTCAATTTGGTATTCGGTTTTGTTCATACTGTTACCTCAACTATTTTAAATATCAATAATTGCAAAACGAATGCCAAATCCTTAACTTATTGATAAAGCAGGTTTTAATTAGTAACGATTTATTCGCCATTATATTGCTGTATTAAAACACTACAAATTTTTTAGATCCATTTTCTCCAACGGGCAATAATCATTAAACTAGATGAAAAAAAGAACATTAATCCAACTGCCCACCAAAAACCGGTTGGACTTTCAAAAAAGTCTTCTTTAAAATTCATCCCCAAAATTCCGGCAATTACACCCATACTTCCTAGCAGAACCGTAATAAACGTCAGCCGCTGGATCAAATCATTCATATTTTTATTCGATTTGGTGGCGTAAAGGTCAAATAATCCAAGTAAGGTTTCGCGGGAGCTTTCAATGGAATCCACTGCATTTTCAAAATGGGTGGTAATAGATTTCAATTGGTCAATGGTATCTTTGTTTCCCAAAGGAAAAAAATCAGGGCGAGTAAGAGGATAGAAAACATCCCGATGAGGCAGCAGCCAACGTCTAAGTTTGGAAACTTTGCTTCGGAGGCTGACAATTTGTTTCAAAAATTGTTCATAATCTACTTCTTTTCTTAAAATTTTTTCGTCTAATTCATCAATTTGTTTTTCAAAAATCTCGACTGCCCGAAAATACCCCACAATTTGTAAATCTAAAAGTGCAGAAACAAAACTTTCGGTATCTAAGTTTCCAAGTTGAGATTCACCTTCCTTTCGATCCCTAAACTCTTTGAAAAAATCTTTTTTTTCATTTTGAACTGTGACGACAAAGTTTTCCCCCACTAAAAAATCAATAGGTATCTTTTGGAAATCTTTATTAACCCCTATAATGAAAAAGCGATAAAATTTTTCAAACTTTTCCAATTTAGGTCTTTCTTTTGTTTCAAGTAAACTTTGGATAGGAACATTTTCAATTGGTAGTTTTTCAATTATTGAGCGGATTTCAGATTCATCCCTACCCAAAATATTGATCCATAAAATCTGCCGTTCCCCGATTGATTTTTCACCAATTTCATCTAAATATATTTCCCTGTCTGACCCGTCAGCATCGTATAAATAAAACTTAGTGTTCATCATTTATTCAAACTGCTCTGGTTTCGCCCCCAAGTAAAGTTAGAACTTCACCGCTTATGTAGCTTGAATCCGAATTTGATGCAAAAAATACATAGGCGGGAGCAACTTCTTCCGGCTGTCCTGGGCGTTTAAGCGGTGTATCCGCGCCATGTTGAGCAACTTCTTCGGGTTCCTTATCCGAGACATTTAAGGGTGTCCAAATAGGTCCGGGCGAAACACAATTTACCCTGATCCCCTTTTCAATTAATTGCTGGGACAATGATTTGGTAAAGGCGTGAATTGCACCTTTAGTGGATGAATAATCCAGCAATTCCTTGCTTCCCTCTAAACCTGTTATTGAACCGGTATTGATAATCGCACTTCCCTTTTCCAAATATTTTACAGCTGCTCTTGCCATATAAAAATAGCCGAAAATATTAACTTTGAATGTTTTTTCAAATTGTTCGTCCGTTAAATCTTCAATGGATTTTTGATGCTGTTGAAAAGCTGCATTATTAACTAAAATATCCAGTTTTCCGAACTCTTTCACTGTTTTCTCAACTGCTTTCTTACAAAAATCAGAATTTGAGACATCACCCGGAATTAATAAAGCCTTTCTACCCTCGATTTCAATATGACGGGCAGTTTGTTGTGCATCTTCCTCTTCCTCTTTGAGGTAAATAATGGCAATATTTGCACCCTCACGAGCGAAAAGAACGCTTACAGCACGACCAATACCCGAATCTCCGCCGGAAATTAAAGCAACTTTATCTTTTAATTTATTGGAACCGCGATAATTTGGAGCTAAAAAATCAGGACGGGGAGACATTTTAGATTCAATTCCCGGCTTTGGCTGCTTTTGAGAGGGCATCGGTGATTTCGGATACTCGAGCTTTTCTTGAATTTCCGGTTTAATTTTATTTTCACTTGCAAGATTTTGTTTTTCCTTTTTCATAGTTCCTAATTCACTTTTCCAATTATTTCCGCTAAATAATGCCTAAACATCGCCTTTTGGCACGTTTGCGTTTATTAATATATTTGGGGATTATTTTTTTTGTTGAATTTTTATCTTTGTCGTTTGGGGGTTCTTTTATACTAAGTTTGATTTGTTCTTTGTTTACCTGGTTATCCTCGATTTGATTAAAAAAATAGCTTCCGAATGATTCATATTGCCGCCTTTCGAAAATACATAACTAACAGATTAATCAATGCAAAATCTGTAAAATCTTATCAAGTCTTCTTTTGAAATTTAATCCTTCATTACACCGTGTTTTCTCTGAAACTCCCGTTCTTTTAACCAAAATCGCCGCCGCCATTTCAAATTGAGCAGATGATTTGTTAAATGAAACCCTAAATAAACCCTTACTCTTAACCTAATGAAATATAAATAGAACAAAATTTTTTCCATTTTTCCCTTCTTAAAACTATTTCTAACAAAAGGATAAAATTTAGAAAAAAAATCATCCTTTTGTTAGAAGTAAACAGGATAAATATGAAAATGTTTATTAAATAACCCCGGTTTACGGAATAATGGTATTTTGATTTGTTTTTTTTTACTGTTTGTATTTATACAGAATAAAGTGGATTTTTTTGTGATTTGTATTAAAAAAAATGCAATGAAAAAATTATTTTAAGTTGTTTTTCCGGGGAGATAATGAAATCTCAGGATTATTAAACAAGCAATGGAGACACCGCAAATTGCCAAATCAAAAGCAGTTATATCGGGATGAATTGTTTTTCTTGCCAACACAAAAACTAATACTTCAACAACTGCACTCAATCTTCTAAACAAAAGAAGAAGGGCAAACTCGGCTGCAATAGCAATCAATAGCAAACTTTCAATTATCCGTAAGAGAACTCCATATTCATCCTCCTGTCGATACCAAAGTCTTGGAAAATCCCGGACAACCGTGTCATAAGAACCCAGAATTGCTGCAACCAAAAGCAAAATTGCCAACGCCGAAAGAAAAAGATGGATTATAATTGCCAAATAATTGCTGATTAATTTTTCGGCAGCGGATTCCTCACCAGTGCCGGTTTCTTTTATTTCTTCAGCCATTAAAATAGTCCTTACGTAAACTTTTTCTCAATATCAAAAAGGATTTCCCTAATAAAGTTTATTGAGAAAATTTTCAAAATTTCAACCTCACTCTTTTTACCGGATTGAAAAAATTATTTGGAATTTTTAACTTTCTCTAATGAGTTATTAGTCAAAGAATTTGGAGCATTCAAATTTGCCCCGTCGTGAACCGAAACACCTAAACGTTCTATCAGCTCTCCCCCGAGCCAACCCGTGAAAAGTGCCAAAACAATTCCTGCAAATGAAAAAAATAGTGCAAGTGTGCCGGGAACACCCGCCATTTCATATCCACTACCTTTATCACGCCTAAATAGCCAACTTATCAGAAACAAAATAATAACGGCAACATTTCCGATTCCGTGAATCATTCCAACGGATTTTGCCCTGGTATTAGCAGGAATTGCCCACCAGTCAATAACACCCGGAACGGCAGCAACAATTCCGCCAATAATTCCGCCGGCAATTAACCAAAATGAAATAATTGACCATTGTTCAGTTCTGGTTACGAGGTAAATTAAATCGAAAATGACTGCTGTTGCTAATAATCCAAATGGGAATACGATCAGAATCGGATGGAGTGCGTGACCTAATATTGTAAACCTGCTTTCCATAAAAATATCCTGTTAAAACCCTGGAAATTAAAGAAATTAAAAAAACTCCTGTCTAATGGAATTTTTAAAATTTCAAACTCTTAACAAGGTATTAAACGGATGGTTAATTATCTGTATGGACAATTACATACTATTAGGACTAACGGGAGGGAAACTGCGAAATTGCCCCACAAGCTACTTGACCGGGAATTTTTCCATCGCTGATTCATATTCTTCGGCGACATCTGCCAGAGCTAAGTCCCGATAAATTGCCAGACT
>JAIBCC010000020.1 GCA_019694395.1 Pyrinomonadaceae bacterium
TTTCAATGTCGTAGTTTGTCCGCGAAAGACATAAACCCGCCGCATTGTTAAAGGCTTCGTAACAAGTTTTGTTCAACCTGCCAATTAAAGATTTCAGATTTACATTCATTTCTTATGCTCCTTCAAATTCTTCTAGTTTGATTGCTTTGGTTTAACTTTTTATTTGTAAAATTACTTGTTCATCGTCTTGCTGAAACGGTTTGGTTTTTAAAAACGAAGTCCAACCGAGCATCGGACGACGTTTAGCACGAGTCGTCAAAATACAGCTGGGAACTTCTTTTGCTTTTAATTTTAATTGCACGTCAAAATCAAATTCGCCCGTATTCATAAAACTGACAATCGAAAGCATCGGTTTATGCGCCGTTCCGTTCGGCAAAAAGGCTTGGAATTGTTGAAAGCTCAAAGCTCCCAACACAATTCTAAATTTTGATTGATAGTCCCACACCCGCGTTCCGATAATCGTATTTATGCCAAGCGAATTGTTGGCTGTGCCAAGTCGGGAAACACTTTGTTCATCAAGCTCTAACCATTGACCGCTAAATTGTTGAATTTTTGCCTTAATTTTGAAATAATCCGCCAAAATTTGTTGCAATGCGCTCGCCGAATGCGGTTTTTGAGCAATTAAGCCGCCGTATGGAATTAAACCTTCGTCGTCTAAATCCATCCGTCCGCGCATTCCGTGCGTGCCGAGTCCGAGAAAATCGAACAAATATTCGGTGAATTCATCTTTGCCGCGTTCGTATTGGATCGGAAAGCGGTATTTTTCCCAAGCACGATAAAAAATTGTGACAGAACGGTGAGTAAAAATGTCTAAAAATGCCCACAAAGTCGTGTCGCCGTAACGGGCACGGTCAACCACTAATTCAGTGTAGTGCATCGGCAAAGCACCGACCATTCCGACCATTCCCATAAAATTGACGAACATTTCGAGTTTTTGTTTGGTTTCGTCTTCTCTTGTAACATCTTTAATTTGATGGACTTCGCTGACCGGATAATTTAATGAAACCTGAGTGCGGAATCTGACGACTTCGTCCTGTGGAGTTACACTTCGACCAACTGCGGTGCGTTCAGGATAAATCCTTTCTAAAAGGCGCACAGCCTGAAAAAAGTCGAACTTATAAGGTTCGTCAAGGAGTTCTTGATTTAGGGGCTTCTTAGACATAAAAGTAATGCAAAATTAAAAATTAAAAATGCAAAATTATGAAGATAATTATAATTAAATCAAAATTTGGTCGCCTGCGCGCGGCATCCAGCGTTTGATTTCGCCTTCGCGCTGTTTACTTTTAATTACAAGCTGATTAAACGAATTTGACGAAACGTAAATCCCAAAAAATCTTTCCAAAACGGATGCAAACAAAAACATTCCGCTGCCGACAAATTCGGCTTCATCAAATTCGAGCGTGGTTTCGATTCCACGCACAAAACCTGCCCCGATACGGTTTCCGATTTGACGCACTACTTTTTTGCTTTCGATTCCGGTAATTCCCAAAATTTGTTTGCGCGTCACGGAAGAATCGTTGTAGTTATAAAGCTGTAAAATTTCCTGCAAGGCTTCCGGCACGCCGTTTTGATTTTCCAAAAGCGAAAGATGATTCAAATTAAGATGTGAAATTAGTCGCCAATGCGCGGCACGGCGACGCGGCGGTCGTAAAGTTTCGGTTGGTTTAGTTAAACATCTAACTCTTGAAACCAAGGCAGTTCCTTCGACATCAAAATCATTTTCTTTTCCGCCGAAAGGTAATTTTGCGGGTAAATCCCGATTGGTGCAGGTGGCTTTGACCGTAATTACTTCTTCTGAAGGAACTCGCGGATTAAGATTCATATCCACCATTGTTAAGAACATTTCCGTTCCGTCATCGTCCAATCTTTCGGAATTTCGGCGTGTTGCATACCAAAAGACTTTTTCCATTTGTTCCCCGTAAGCATGGCGCAAGGAATAAAACGGTGAAAATTCCCGAATGATATTGGTGCGCGGATCAGAGGTGATAACGTCATCAATTGAGTAAACTTCGGTAGTTAATTGACGATGCACGTCGGGGATCAGATGATATTCAAATTTTTGCTGTGAAAGATAAATCGGATCGGAAGTTTGCTTAAAAAGATTGATGATCGGAGTGCAGCCAAGCACAAAAGTGTCGGTCGTAATCGGCGCACGTGGCGGTCTGACATTTTTTAATTTGATAACAATGTCAAAGTGGCTGCCGAATTTTTTGGCAATTGCCTGATCAAGACCGTAAATATCAAAAAATAAGAATTTATAAGGAAAGGTAAAATATTCAGTTAAAAGACGATAACCCAAAAATGAGCGTTTGGAATACGGCAGCATTCCTTCATCTTCTCCAAATCCTACCTGTTTAATTACATCAGGAGTCAATGTTACCGATTCAGGCAATTTTATCTGAAAATTAGACATTGAGGTCATTGTCTTGTTAGTAATCGGCGGCTCTTTCGGGAAAAATTCCACGGCGGTGGCGTGGTTAAAAATCAATTCGTAAAGCGGATAAACTAGCTGCGGATCACCGTTGAGGTAAAACCGCAAAAATTTTGGCGGTTCTTTACTTTCTCCGTCTTTGACCTCAGCAAGTTTTGAATCACCATAACAACGCATACTGATCCGCAATTGAGCATCGGTCATTACGCCTTGGGCGTTGGGCGGCGCGGAGGATTCCAATCCGGCATCAATTACCTCCATCGGCAAAAGCTGAACGTCATAACAGGTTTGAAAACGACACGGGGTTCCGTCAACCGGACGCGAATACATTTTTGCTCCGCGTTGGATCTTTTGGGCGGTAGTTATTTTATCGTTGGCTGAACCGTAAAAAAATTGCGAAATTGCCATCGAAGGAATCGGAACGAGATAGTGCGGATATAAAACGTTCAGGAAAGACTCGGTGACTTCGGGCAATTCATCGTCAAGTTTAAGGCTGACGCGGGCAGTCAAATAAGCGAATGCCTCGATCATTCGCTCAACGTGCGGATCTTCAATTTTTTCCTCGTCCAATTGCAGACGGGCAGCTACCTTTGGATATTTTTTGGCAAAATCAGCCCCCATTCTCCGAAGGAAAATCAATTCGCGTTCATAGTAACCTAAAAGTTCATCACGCATTTATTTAGGTGAAATAAGAAAACAAATTGAGGACATTTTTTTGCCCTCAATTTTTCATTTATTTATATTGTAACTGTTATCTCAAGATTGACAACTATTTTTATCAATATTTAGGCTGTGACCATAAAAGGAGGCATTTCAGCCAATTTAACTTGCCATTTTGCGGCATCGGTTCCGGTGTGTTGGGCAATTCGTTTCACCCACGGCTCGGCATTTACCTCATCAAATTTGGTGCCGTAACCCATAATGTTTTCAGCAATGCTTGGCGGTCCGCCAAAGCCGTAGCAACGGTTTGAATTTGCGCCACCCGCTGACATCGGATCGCTTGGATTTCCGGCAATTGCCAAAGTGCAGGCAGCAGTTTTTTTCAAAACGCCGATGTGGGGTTGTCCGAGTGCGTGTCCAATCTCGTGTGGAATTGTATAATGGACGATATTGGTTTTATTACCACCTGCATCAGGAATTTGGAATGTATGGGCAACTCCATCTAATGAATCGTAAGTTACTGCATCAGAACGAAATGTGGTGCTGTCCCCCGTCACGGTGTCATCAAGTTTAGCTACTTTAATTTTCATTTGCGCCATTGCCGGAGTATTCCAAACCTGAACAAAAAGTTCGCATTTAATATTCGGACGGAATTTTACATAACCGGCATCAATATCAAGTTCTTTAAAATCCTTGGGCGGAATCAGCCAAAATTGATTATTCCACATATCAGCTTGAGCAAAGATTGTATCTCTGAAGTTATACCATTCGAGCTGAGTCCATTCACGCACTTTAAACGAATTGTTATCAAAATCATTAAAAGTCGTCACGCCCGTAACTTTTTGCGGACAAATTCCCAAACGTAACCGTAAAACGTGATTTTCACCGGCATTCTTGCTGATTGTTAGCTCCGAATGAAAAGTGGTTAAATCTTCTATTGATGTTTTTACCATTTCTACTCCTTTTTAAAATTTGACTATCTCTCTTTGATCTCGAAATCACCGCTTCCCAATTGCAGCACCGTGTCAAACACAATCGGTTCGGGAGTTGGCTCAACATCTAACCGCGCTTCTATTTTAAATTTCAACACCCGTTCGACATTGCTGATCGGTTCAACCGAAATTTTAACGTCCAAAAATCTTGGCTCGAAAAATTTGATAGCATTTTCTAATGATTTGATCAGGTGTTTTTGTTCGTTTGGATTACGCGGAGTAAATCCCGTAAAATCCGGCAAACCGTAAAGTAAGACCGATTTATTGGTTTCTTCCAAAGATTCGGGAATTTCGTAAGCCATGTGACGGGTGTTCAAAAGCCATTCAAGGTCTCGTTTGACTGATAGTTTTAGTTCGGCTAAAGAACGTGAGCGTGATTTTGGTGCTTCTTTGGTTTCTTTCGGTTCAAAGTCAATTAACCGGTCAAGAACCGAAGGGGTTATCCGAATTTCGTGATCTGTTCTCGACATAGTCGGAAAAATTTGGTGGTCTCAGACGGTTTTAATTTTAAGATAAAACTGAAGTCACAAAGATAGTATATTACTTCAAATAATTGGGGCAAGTGCCTTTTTCAATTCCGAAAAATCCAGGTGACTTTACTGTTGCTCTTTATAAATTAAAAACTTCTATTTAATTATTCAAGAAATTTTTTGGAGTAAATACCCAAATTATTTCTTTTTTTTACCGCTTATGGTAATTTGAGCCTCGCTTTGAATTGCTTCGCGGCAGAGACTCAAATTATTGAAGTTTAACTTGTTAGATAAAAAACTTTGTTTATTAATTAAACGCTGTCTTTTTTGATTTTTTGTTTTTGATCCCAGCCTTTGCCAACGAATCCTTCCATTGAACCGTCGATCTTTTGTTCTGCATATTCCATAACAACTGCGGCAAAGTTAAGAGAAATATTTTCGAGTGGAACTCCGCCTTCTCCGGTTCCGCCTGTTTGATATGAAGAAACAATCAAATCGCAGAAAGTAACTTTCAAATATTCTTGTTGTTCGGTTCCTGCTTTGCGGCAAGTCAGAACTGCTTGAGGAATGTGTTCACCGGTGGCGCATTTTTGCATCAAAACGTTTGAGCTTTTTTGCATCGTTTGGGTGAAGTGAAAGTCTTGCATACTTACAACTCCGGCACCGATACCGCCGCCGCCTGCTGCGGTTCCGCTGTTGCTACAGCCCCATGACCAAGACAAAACATCGATTTCACCAGCGTGGACTGAATCTTTACTTTCACCCGGAACACCTTCGATCTTTAAGAAAACATCAACTGCCATATTTTTTTTCTCCTTTTATTTTTTGAACTCGCTACGACGATTCAAATTTTTTTATAAATTTTTGATTTAGAATTAACTACTTTATTTTCAAAATGACTTTTTTTCAGTTCATCTTAGCGGTTAATTATTCGCTACATTTTGAAAGACGAAAGTTAATTCCCTTTTTGCGGAATTTTTTGAAAAAAATTTTAAGGTTAAATAAAAATTTCCTATTTAACCTTAAAATTGTTGGGTTTAGCCTTTTGCCGGCGGCGGTAAATCTGCCACTAAGCGCAAGGAGACAGAAAGTTCATCGAGTTGGAAATGCGGTTTTAAGAATGCTACTGAACGGTAGCAGCCCGGTTTACCCGGAATTTCAACCACATCAATTCTGGCATCACGCAGCGGACGTTTGGCTTTAGCATCTGCTGAAGCTGAATCATCCGGCGTAACATATTGTGCAATCCATTTGTTCAAGAAGCGTTGGCATTCGTCACGGGACATAAACGAGCCGACTTTATCACGCATCATTGATTTCAAATAGTGTGCGAAACGCGATACTGCAAAGATATATTGCAATTGGGTTGAAAGCCGTGCATTTGCATTGGCTGCATCCGAATCATATTTCTTTGCTTTATTGCAGGATTGTGTGGCAAAGAACGCGGCATAATCCGTTCCTTTGCAGTGAACAAGCGGAATAAAGCCGTTGTCGGAAAATTCTTTTTCCCGACGGTCGGTAATCGCCACTTCGGTTGGACATTTCATGGCGACTTCGCCTTCGTCGGTTTCAAAAGTATGTGTCGGCAACCCGTCAACTAAACCGCCGCCTTCAACCCCGCGAATGGCTACACACCATCCGTGCATCGAAAAAGCTTCGGTCAGGCGCACACCGAGCGCATAAGCGGCATTGCTCCACAAATATTTTTTGTGATCGGTTCCGTCAACATCTTCTTCAAAATTGAAAGTTTCAGTCGGTTTGGTAGCTGCACCGTAAGGCTCACGTCCGAGAACGTGCGGCAAGGTCAGACCAACGTAACGCGAATCTTCAGATTCACGGAAGCTACGCCATTTTGCATATTCCGTGCGGTCAAAGATTTTTGAAACGTCACGAACTTCGGTCATTTCACCAAAAGTGTCCCAACCGAACAATCCCGGCGATGCTGCGCTCAGGAAAGGAGCATGGGAAGCGGCGGCAACTTGCGAAAGTTTTTCCAAAAGTGCCAGATCTTGCGGATGATTACCGAATTCAAAATCACCGATCAATGCTCCGTAAGGCGCACCACCGAAGGTTCCGTATTCTTCTTCGTAGATCTTTTTGAAAAGTGCCGATTGGTCAAATTCGAGTGCACGTTCAAAATCTTTAACGAGTTCTTTTTTAGAAGCATTCATGACCCGGATTTTTAACTGAGTGCCGGTCAAACTGTTGCTGACCAAATGATGTAATCCGCGCCAGGAGCCTTCCAACCTTTGGAATTCTTCCTGGTGCATAATTTCATTCAATTGGGCTGACAACAATCGGTCAATCTCAGCAATCCGAGCGTTGATTGCAACATCCATATTCTTAGACATCGTGAGTTCGCCCGCCATTACCTGGCTGACAAATTCCGAAATCATATCTTTGGCGCGTTCCTTTTGAAATTCATCCCGCGCCATTTTGCCTTCGGTCAAAATTTGATCCAGTAGGCTAACCTCTTGCTCTTGGGCTTCGGCGGCGACAGCTTCTTGTGCTTGTTTTTCAGCCATTTTACTCCTCCTTCTTATCCAAACCGAGCGAATCGCTCAATTGTTTTTGCTTATCAGAATTGGAAATAATATCTTCGAGCATACTTTCAAGTTTGTCGTTACCATCCATTTTTGACCGCAAATCGGAGAGTTTTTGACGTGCCTCAACGAGTTTGCGAAGCGGATCAATTTGTTGAACGATATTGTCCGGCTCAAAGTCTTCGATGTTGTTGAATTTAAGTTCAACACCCATTTTACTTCCATCGTCTTGCAGTTTATTGTCAACCGAATAAGTCAAACGGGGCTTCATTCCAGCCATTACCTGATTAAAGTTATCAGGATCAATTTCAACAAACTTACGATTTTTAAGAGCCGGTAGCGGTTCTTCAGGTTTTCCGACGAAGTCTCCAAGGACACCGACCACAAAAGGCAGCTCCTTTAATTCAATCGCTCCGCCAACCTCGACATCGTATGTAATATTGACGCGCGGGGGGCGAACTCTTTCCAGTTTGTGTTGCAAACTTTCTTTCTTTGGCATATCAATAACTCCTTTTTTATTTTTAATCTAACTATGATTTGTTTAGAACTTTTTACTGCGGCGGTTCGTCCCCGCCGGTGTTAAATCCCAGTGTTTGTCTGATTGCCGCAATAATATTATCGTCTTTAATAACATCCTGCAGCCAGATTTCAAGCGGCATATTGCCCCATTTGACAGCACGTTGAATTATATAAGAAATCGGACTATGCGGTTCCGTTTTGCGAAAATAATCAGCTAATTCGGAAAGACGTTTAAGCGCATCTCCGCGTGACTGAATCACACCGCTTCCGACAGCCATTCCTTTTTTAACTACAACAGTTTCGCCGTCTTCGCTTTCAACTGTTTCTTCAACAACTTCTTCTTCAATCGCATCAGGCTCGGCTTCACGCTTTTCGTCTAAAACTTTGCCAAAAACCTGACGAATTTCTTCGAGAGATTTTTTAATATCTTTCAAACCCGGCGTTTGATTGCGGTCATATTTTTCTTCGTTGACCTTATCAAGCTGATTTAATTCTTCCCAACACTCTTCTAAAGCCTTATTAACCTGTTCGCAAAAAGCCCGATTCGTAGCGGCTTTAGCCACGCGCCACATATCACCGGTTTTTCTTTTTTCCGTCTCGGCTTGGATTTTAAGAGCTTTGATTCTTTCCTGTTCGGCATATTCCAATCCTGTCATTTCCGCCGGAAAATCAAATTGGGTGGATTCAAACCAATTGATGTAATTAAATCCTTCGCCTGCCGTAAATGGAATTTTTTTGACTGCCAGAGACATTTGATTGTTCATCCATTCAACAGCATTGGCGCGACCTTCCATATCGCCTTCGTCAATTTCCGGGTAAAAAGTGTCCCAAAAATTTTCCTGAATTTGGCGCATTAACCGAATTCCATCCCGCAGACCAATAAATCCGTGTTGATTGGTTAAGGCTTCGCACAACCAGGCGCAAACCTGTAAATCTTTGGTTTTGGTCGAAAGTGCGGGAACTGCCAGATTAATTACTTTGCGAAAATCAGAAACTTTGAGCTCTGATTTCCATTCTCCTAAATTTACGTCATCGTCTGCTCGACGGGCTTCGCGGATGTCATCATAAAGCCCTGAGTATTGCATCGGCTCACCCGAAGGGTTTTCTCCCGGAATCGGAGTTAGTAAAACCTCAAAGTCAATAACAGGAGCTTGTGATTCAACTTGTGCCATATTTCTTTTGTTTGGGAAGTTATGGAAGTTCGGGAAGTTTGGGAAGATCGGACCTTTTCTTCCTTCCTAAACTTCCTAAACTGTCAAAACTTCCATAACTTTCCTTATTCTTCAACTGAAAATTCTATTTCGCGCAAATCCAAAATGGACTCATCCGTTCCGTCCATCCAAAAACGTTTGGTGCCTTCGCCGATAAATAGGTCTTCGCCAACTGAACGCCAATCCGTAGCGCGTCCGAGTTTAATTTGGTTATCACCGCTCCGATACGAATCGGCATAGAGCGCGGGAACCAAAACCTCACCGTTTGTTCCGTTTGAAGTTTCCAATTTAGCTTGCAGCCAGAACAAATCGCGCAAACTTTTCGGTTCTTCGATCGTAATTTTGACAATCTGTTCAAGCGGAACCCAAATGTAGGAATCTTTGATAAAAACTTCCAAAATACAGGAAGTTAAATCGTTGTAGTCACGAAAATCTTCTTTTTCAACGCCGTTGACCTTGCAGGAAAAAGCCGGACGGTCTTCTTCGGTTTTGTCCAGAGTTTCCAATGCTTCGGTAAAATTCCCTTCGCGCACCTTATTGTTTGCAACCAATAAGCCGTAAATATAATTCGGAACTTCACCGATGAATTCAGGTTTCAGACTTTTGGAAAAATAATCGGAGCGTTTGCGTTCAGCAGCAATACATTGACGATAGATCAGCGAACCGACCATGGCATTTGCATCCTGATGCCCGATAGCATCAAGCTGACGTTCGGCGCGCTCCCAATCACCCGAAAAAAGCGATAATTCAAAGAGAAAAGTCCGCGCAGAAATATCGGTCGGTTTTGATTTAACATACGCCAGAGTCGCTTGAATTGCTCCGTCCAAATTTCCTTCATTGAGTAACGCTTTTGCTTGTTCCATTATCAATTTCCTTACTTAAAAATATTTTGCGGCGCGCGAGACGAAGTAAAAGTGCTACGGTCAAACAGGTCTCCGCCGGTTGGTTTAAATGTTGCTGTGATGGATTTTCCACCAAGTTTATAAATGCAGACGTAATCCGTGCCGTTCTTTTGCGGACCGCCTTTTTGGAAAAATCTAAACAATCCCCACGGACCCGATTCCCGAATTTCATTAGCCGATGACGTGGACGAAGAATTCGGCGACTGTGCCGGTTTAGTTGCCGGACTGCTGGTCGTTGCGGGCGAAGAATTTGGAGTAGTCGTTGTCGAAGTCGAAGCCGGTTCGGAAGTCGAAGAAACTTTCATAAATGCTCCGGTTTCGCCTCCTGATGCCGGGAAAGTGAAATCCTGCGAACCGGTTCCGGTTGTATCAAGTTTTTGTCCGTCAATCGCTACTTCAACCGTGCCGTCCGTTATTTTTTGCAAAGTCAGGCTATATTTGAACGCCGGAGTTGCGCCTTTGCCATAAAGAGCATCACGTAATTTAAATGCGCTATTCAAATATTTAACAAACTCATCACTAAATTTGACTGCTGCACCGTCTTTTACTTTCAATTGTCCGTTTGAATCATCAAAGAATTTTTTCAAACGCTCATCGTAAAACTTAGATAGAGTTCCGTTCTGCGGATTAAGATAAGCAGTTAATTTTGTTAAATCTGCATCGCCGCTATCTTCAAACGGGAATCCTTTTTCCGCCTCTTTGGCTTTCGGTAAAATTTGTTCTGCCCAAGCCGTCCGAATCTGAGTTTCTTCATCTGCTCCGAAGAAAGACTTCAAATTTGTAAACGGTTTCTTTAACAGCGTGGCAATGTCTTTTCCGGCAGCTGTTCCCTGGAAAACCTCTGTTTTAGTGTTGATGCCTTTTTCAACATTTTTCATCAACTTACTAAATTCAGACTTTGAATTTGGGTCAGCTAACTCTTGTGAAGCCGTTTTTATTTGATCAGCACTCATTGTTTCCAACTCGTCACTGACTTTTTTCAAATCTGCGCCGTAAAGAGAAATCGGACTTTGATCGCCTTTATCACCGGAATCGGTAAAAGCAAACAGCGGACGAAATTCTTTTTCAACGATCGTGTCAGGCGTTGATTTCGGATCTTTTTTCTTTTGGAAAAGACTCCAAATCCAATCAATCCAACCTTTATTTTCCGGTTCTTTGGAAAGATTTGTTTGCTTGGAAACCTCTTGCAGCAAAATCTTCATCGGTGATTCGGCATTGGAAAAGGCTTTTAGCGCATCAATAGCAACACCTTTGTTATTTTTGTAATCCACAACATTAACGCTTTGAATAAATTTGCGCCAATGGTCGGAGTAATCGTTGAGATATTTATCTCCGATCTTTTTGAAGTCATCGCCTTGAGCCTGAGCTTTTTCAGCTTTTTCGCCCATTACCCAATCGTCTTTGGTCAATTCATCAGTAGCTTTATCAATCGCTTCGCGCATATTTACGCGATATGAGTCAATCGTATAAGCTCCCGGAACAGAATAATTGCTGTCCAAAACTCCTGCGCTTCTGCCAGCCAAAATGGAATCGGCAGTAACGGGATCAATTTTCTTGGAGATTTCAGTTGTAACGCGCTTGTAATACCGCGCCCAAGCCGGAAATGCCTGTAATTTTTTACGAACCGTGTCAATTAAACTTTTAGTGTTGGTTTCGTCTAAATTGATTCGCGGAAACGCACTTGGATCACCTTCGTATTTTGGCAAACGGTCAACCTGTTTCGCATAAAAATTAAGTTGCTCTTCAACCGTTTTTTCCATTCCTTCAGGCGTTTTTGATTCTGATTTCCAAAAATCTTTCAACGCATCAGCCAAAAAGGTTGCTTCAGCCTGTTCTTTGTATTGTCCCGAAAGCATCAAATAGGCTTTGAGCAAATCGTATTTTTTTCCTAATTCGGTTTCCTGTTCAGGAGTCAACTGAGTAGATGCCGGAGTTTGAGTTTGGCTGAATTTCCGTAATTCGTCCTCTAATTTTTTAACAACAGGTTTTTTGAATCTTTGCTCAACGGCATTGTAATAAATCGGGAGCAGTTTTTCGCGGTAAATACGATTGCCGGAATATAAACCGAAGCGCATTAAAATCGGTGCTCCCTCACGTTCGGCTTTGTCCAGTTCAACTAAAGATTTCCGCAGTTTCTCAATTTTATCAATCTCAGCACGGGTTTCTTCGGGATTTTTAGCTAACGGATTACGGTCTTTGTCCGCTTTTACCATTGTTAATACTGCTTCACCGCTTTTTGATGCGTCATCAAGCATCACTTTGTTTTGGTAAAGTGAAAAGGCAGAAAGCCCCAAGAGTGCAATAGTGACAATCGCCGCTAAAAAGGTTGTCAGCCAACCCATGATCGGCGGACTGACCTTTTGTGATTGAAAGGTTGCTACCAAATCCTTATCACGCAAAATCACATCGCGGAAAAGTCTTTCGGTAAAATATGTTTGACCAATAGTTTGACCGACATTGGTCATTGTTTGCATTCCGTCCGTTTTCGGACGATTGACCGGAACCGCTGTAAAGTAAAAACCGCGCAAGAACGGACTTTCGCTAAATGGATTAGCCTTAAAGAGCGTGGTTACAAAATGACCGAGTTTTTTACGGGCAGAACCGAAATGAAGCGGAAAATTGAATATTTTAAGCTGACGCACCGGCGGGAATGGCGCGCTCAAGCGCATCAAACGGCGTTTCATAACGCTGTTTTGCAGCAACTCAAATTCGCCATCGAACATGGCGTGGGCATTGTCGCTTTTTTCCAAAGGAATAGTCGCACCCCAGACCAAATTTTGCCCTTCTTTTTGCGAAGTAGAAAAAGAATCACGGAAACCTTCGATCGAATCAACGTGTGTAAAAACGAGATAAATGGGGAATTTAACTTTGAGCCGTTGAATTGCTTCGTCAATTCGAGTTCGCAGAACTTTGGCAATTTGCTCAATGTCAGAATCATCGGCGTGCAAAATTCTTTCGGCACTAATACTCAAGATCATTCCGTCAAGCGGACGATTTCCCCGATATTTTTTCAGGGTTTCCAAAATGCTTGACCATTCTTCTTCTTCTCCGCCTTCGGTTTGATAACGTCCGGCAGTGTCTAAAAAGACCGCATCACTCGTCACGCGCCAGTCAATGTTGCGTGTCGGGCGAATGAATTTTTGTTCGGATTGACGTTGGCTCGGCAAAGTTTGAAAATTTAAGCCTGATGCTAATGAAAGCGAAGATTTTCCGCTTTTCGGAGTTCCGATGACAAGATACCAGGGCAATTCGTAAACCGCATCTTTACCACCAAGGTTTGAGCCTTTCAAAAACTGAACTGTTTCTTCGGCGGCTTGAGAAATTTCATCACTCGGTTTGGCATTACTCAGTTTTGCCGGAGCGTCGGCTTTATCGGCTGTTCCAGCTTCTTTCTCCGCTTTTTTTGCCTCTTCTTTGTTTTTTGAACGTCGGGCAACAATAAAACCAATAATTAATGTAAACGGTAAAGTTAAAACAAATAAAGCGATAATAATAACTCTCGGTTGTGTAGGATAATGCAGTTTTTCCCCCATGAACCAGACGATCAGCGAAACCATTCCGTAGAAGGAAAAGACTGTGGTGATACCGAGAGCAAATTTAATTTGTTCCTTTACATTAATCATAAATTTAGCGAGACAAACGCCCTATTTTGTTAAAGTCCAAGGGTGCTCATTGCGTCATCCAAAAACTTATAAGAGAGCAAAAACATCATCAAATAAATAATTACCGCAAAACAAAAACCGCCTAAGGCTGTGACTTTTGCCCAGGTTGGCATTCCTTTTCTTTCGACCGGAACAGGTTGATCTTCGACCAGCCAATGCGGAGAGAGTTCGACTTTTGAGATTTTTCCAACCTTGACCAAAGCATCAGCGGTTCGCTGCATTGTTTGAAGCAGTTTATCCTGTTCATAAACAGCGTATCTGCCCTTAAATCCGAGCAGCATACAAACGTAATAAACTTCGACTGCATCTGCCGTCACATCAATTTGACGGAGCATTGCTTCGAGCTTGTCATAGAATTTATTTCCGGCTAATTGTTCGCCAAAATGTTCAAGCTGAATTGGGTAACGTTCCCAATCTTCTTTGAGCGGAAAATTATTGGTCAAAACCGTTTCATCCACAAACGAAGCCAAGGCAAATTTGGCAACCTGGATAATGCTTTCACGGTAGCGGTAACGAAGTGCGCGCTCTTCAAAATCCTTTAAAAGCTGCGTAATTTGCGGACGCAACTCGTTTGAAGGTTGAACAATTCCTGATTTTAAACGCAAAATAAGGTCAAAGACAGGACCTGCAAAAGACACCAAATCATTGTTGCTTTGTCGTCTGGAAGACGTTTGTTCGCTCATTTGTCTCGCTCTAGCTTAGTATGTCTAAATATTACTACAAATTACTGCAAAGTTAATAGAAAAAAAATCAGCCATCTTTGTAAATTCATATCTAAACAAAATATGACGATGCAAAGAAAAGTTTTTTGCGGATGAGGCGATAATTTTTTTAAAGTCAGAAGTCAAAGGTCTAAGGTCAAAAGTCGAAGGTTAATTTGTATAAGATTTCAACTGACATCGGACTTTTGACTTTCGATGTTGGGCAATTTTTGCCTTTCACCCTTTCACTTTCTGCCTAAGGTTTAACCGCATACATTTCCAATTTTTCATCGGGAACTTTTTCAGGCACATAAACAGCTATAATCTTTGAGCCTTTGATTCCTTCCCAATACGCGCCGGAAGAATCAAGCATAAAGTAGCGGAAACCGATGCGGGTTGGAATCGGAGCGGGCGGCGGATTAGCGTGTGAAAGCACAACACCCGGCAGCGCACGACCAACTACCGTGTCAATTACATCGCGCGAAGCAATTTTAACGACGCGCGGAATGTCCTCAATAAGTTTGGATTCAGGCATTTGTGCATTGACCGCTAGATAAAATTCGGCTTCTTTCAACAAGCGTTCGTCTTCGACACGACCGATATACATTGTCGGCGTGATCTTTTCTAACGGAATCGGAACACAGCGGCTCGGAATGACCGTTTCGAGTAAATCTTTTAACTGTGTTGAGAGTGTATAAAAAGTGTAATAAAGGTCTTCGTGATCGTATTTAACGATGTCTTTCGGATGCAGTTCAGTGGAAAAGGTCATCATTTTTCCGGCTAACGCTGCCATTTCCAGATAAAGTCTTTCGGGATGCACCAATGGGGTATGAAAAAAATGCGACAATGACGGAATCCCCGAATTAACCGTGTGTAAAAGCCAAAAAACTGCGATTTCGGAGGTCGTAAAATCTGCTAAAGACGAAGTTCTTTGCCGTCTTTGTTCGCCAAGTGAACTACTTTTGGTAATTAAAATTTCGACGATCTGGCGCAGCATATTGGTCAGCCAGACATTTGCCGAAACTTTCAGAATCGGCGGAATATATTTTTCGGAAATCTTTAATTGTCCGGTGGTGGTGCGTTCAAGCTCGGCAATTTTGATTGCGGTAAAACCATCACGCAATTCATCGTCGAAAATAATTCGCAAATTCGGACGGGCAAAAGCAAGCGGTTGTTCATTGGTGCCGGAGGTTTCATCTTTGACGAGTGAACCGTCTTGTAAAAATCGTAAATTTATATCAGCTTTTCCGCCATTGGCTTGAAAATTTGCCGTGCCGAATTTTTTGGCAGGAATTGCCAGATGAACTCCGAGCTTTTCCTGTTCAGGTTTGAAATGATCTTTGACCGGACGCAGATCGGGAACGGCATCAGTATCGGGAAAATTTATGAGCAATCCGTCAGATAAAACGGCGCGGCAGCTTGTGACCTGAAAATTTCCGTTGGCAATGGCTTCGTGATTGATTTGCAGGTCTAAAACTCCATATTCATAGGAAACAGCCGAACGAAGGCGCGAATTCAGAAGTTCTTCAAAATAATTGTCTGATTGCTGAAAATGATGCGGGGTTAAAAGCATCCCCTCGTTCCAGACTACTTTTCGATATTTGCTCATAAACCGAAGTGATGACGGCGATTTTGCTGACAGCCTTTTGCGTTAGAAATTACGATACGCTTGTTATTTTGATTGTGTTACTTATCGGCTTTTTTGTCAATAAGTTTCGGTATTTACAAAGTAAAATATCGTTTTGAACGAGCACAGAAATTCAAAATCAATACTAAATTTTTGCCTTTTAACTTTTTATCTACTTATCGTTCCATCATCGGCAATTTTCGGAGCAGTTGCCGGAAAATCTTCCTGCGATAAGCGGCGAACTGTAGAAATAGCTGATTTTGAATCATCTTTGGTCAAAATTCCTTTGTCAACCAAAACAAACGGGTTAATTTTGCCGCTCAAGAATTTTCCGTCACCATCAATTTTGACTTCTAAGACCATAGTTTCGGCAGTTGGTCCTCCAAGCTTGAACCAGCCGTAAGTCGCAAAATTTCCCAATGAATAGGCAATCAAACGGTCTTTGTAAATTTCCATTCCGCGCAAAACGTGCGGTCCGTGTCCTAAAACCAAATCTGCTCCGGCATCAATTACCGTTCGGGCAAAGGCAGGTAAATTCCCGCGTGCTTCGCCAAAAAATAATTCGGTGCGTTGCGGAACGTGCGTATTTGCTTCGCCTTCCGCTCCACCGTGAAACGAAACTACGACCAGATCAGCATTCTTTTTAGCCTGTTGAACCAATTGACGGGCAAAAGCTAAATCATTGACATTAGGAACTATATTATTATGAGCAAAACCGACAAAAGCAATTTTTTTGCCTTTGACGTTGAGATATGTGGTAGCAAATTGTCCCTTGTCGCTGCCGGCGTGTTTGATACCGAGACTGTCCAAAATCTGACGAGTGCTGGCGCGTCCCGCATCGCCAAAATCTCCGGCGTGATTATTCGCCAAACTCAGGACATCAAAACCGGCTTCTTTCAAATATTTACCGTAACGGGTCGGAACACGAAAAGCGAAACAGTTCGGGCGGTTTCCGCATTTTTCCGAGATTCCTGTATCAACCAAAGGACCTTCGAGATTGGCAAAAGCAATGTCGGCGGATTGGAAGATCGGCGCAACGGCTTTAAGGGAATCTGCTCCGTCGTTGGGCGGCATTCGTGTATCGTTCGGAAAAGTTGAGCCGAGCATAATATCACCGCCCGCAGCTATTGTGATTGGTTCTTTGTTAGTTGATTTTGTTTGTGTCGGTTCAGGTGTCGGTGCAGCATTTTTAGCTTCAACTACACTTGCGGTTTTAGTTTGACAACCTAAAACTACAATAAATCCAATGACTAACAACCAAATTACAAAAAGTTTCGATTTCAACATATTCATAAACTCCGAACGCTTTAGATGCAAAGATAACAGAAAGGAGCAAAACTAAATTTTACTTCATCCTGACATCTTTGCAAACAACGGGAGTTTATGCCCGCACCGAAAAATGCAGATGCGATTTGTGCATACTGATCAAATTTGTGTCTTTTTTGATTTGATTGATATTTCCTTTTTGGTCGGTTTTAAAGCAAATCAGCGGTCCGAAATTTTCCCAGGTCTCTCTGATGTCGGTTGCCAAAACCTGAAGCGCGTCACAAATTCCGGCTACTTCTTCGTCAGTATCGTAATTTCGGGTAATAGATTTGCCATTAACGGCTGAAATATCAATCGCCAAACCATTGCGATGCGGTCCGCCAACTTTATGTTCTTTATACGGCTCACTGGTTGAGGAAATATGCAAAGAAATTAAATTGTAGAATTTTCCCGAAACCATAAAATCTTCGAGTTTAGTGGTCAATAACTGGCATAAAAAATTATGTAGAACCGGATGAACTCCTGCATTGCTGACACTGCTAAAGGTTAAAATTACTCCATTTAATCCGTTTGGTAATATAATTTTTTTCGACATATTTTTTTCTCCCTTTCGTTCAAATCATTACTTCTATTGGTAACTGTCGAATTTGGGAGAAATGTGTCGCATTTTTTTGAAAAAAATTTGCAATAAAAAAACTTGCCCGTTTCCGAACAAGTCTTTTGTTGATGATTTTTTTGAAAATTCTTTATTTTTTCTGCGGTTTTAATTCCCACAAAACATTGACGATCACCCACCGACCGTTAAATTTGGCAATGTGCAAATAGTCAATCCAATCGGATGCAACAACTTTCACGCTGGCAGCATTTTCAAAAACATCCAGAATCGTTACGTCTTTTTGCTGTTTTTCGGGCGGGGTGTTTTTTCCGCCGCCGCGTTTAACGCCTTGCACCAAACCCATTGCACTCATTTGCTGAAGCATACTTCTGCCGTCTCTGGTCATCACAATTCGTTTGGCTAAATCTGGATGCAGTGCTCGTTCCATTCGCTCGGCATCTCCGGCATACCAGCCTTCGATATAATCAAGCGCAGTTGCAGTTATTGCGGCTTTATCTTCGTCCGATACAGTTGATTGCGCGTAAGAACCTACCACACAAAAAGTTAAAATGATTGCCAAAGTTAATAGTATTTTTTTCATCCGAAATTCCTTTTTTCTTTTAAATTTCCAACTTTGGACAAATGATAATTGATTATTTGAAAAGATTTATGCACTTTGTGATATGCGGTAGATTTTCGGTGAAATGCGGTCAAAAATTAAAGGCAGTTTCCAGATTTTTGCGATACCGGCGGCTGGAAATCAGTTCGGTTCCGTCAAGCAGAACAATATTAAATTCTCCGTTGAAAAGCGGCTGCATTTCTTTTACCTGAGAAATTTTAACGATTTTTGAACGACGAATTCGCAAAAAATCATTTGGATTCAATTTCTTTTCTAAACCGTCCATCGTCTCGCGTAAGATGAATTTTTCGTGTCCCAAATGAATTTCAACGTAATTTCCTAACGAAGAAATCCAGTCAATCTTTTCAACTTCCAGAAACCTGATCCGCCCATTCTCTTTGACCGTAATTCGTTGTAGATACGACATTTGAGGAATTTTGAGAATATTTAATAAATCATTAACTTTATTTTCTAAAGAATTATTTTCGCCCGAAAAAATACGATAGCGAATTCGCTCCAGAGTCTTTTGAAACCGTTCTTCATTAATTGGTTTGAGAACATAATCAATCGCTCCCGCTTCAAAGGCGCGAATCGCGTGCTCATCGTAGGCAGTCACAAAAACAATTTCGGGCAAAGATTTTGCCTCAATTTTTTCGACTAAAGAAAAACCGTCAACTAACGGCATATTTATATCTAAAAAAATCAGATTTGGAGAAAGTTTTTTGATGGCTGAAAGAGCTTCGTGTCCGTTTGAGGCTTCGCCGGCAATGATAAAATCAGTTTCATTTTCCAAAAGTTGACAAATTCCGCGCCTTGCCAGCGGTTCGTCATCAATAATTAAAACCTTGATTTTATTGCTCATACGGAATTTTTATTTTGACCTGTAAACCTTCTTTTTCGCCCGAAATCATTTCAAATTTTTGTTTTTCTCCATAAAGTTTTTCGAGTCTTTCTTTAGTATTTTTCAACCCGATTCCGTTGTTTGAATTGCCTGAACTTCCCAAACCCGCACCGTTATCGCTGATGCAAAGTTCAATAAACCCGTTATTTCGCTTGCTTTCGATCAAAATCTTTCCGCGTTCGGCACGTTTTGAAATTCCGTGACGGATCGCGTTTTCGACTAACGGCTGTAAAAGCAAATTTGGGATTTTTGCACTCAAAGTTTCGTTTTCGATAGCAAAATCAACGGTCAGCCGATCCTGAAAACGCATTTGCTCGATTTCCAGATAACCGCGTAAAAACTCCAATTCTTCCTGTAAAGAAATCGTTTGAGAACTTTCGCTTTTCAGAGCCGTTCGTAAAAGTTCGCTCAGACGAATCAACATTTTATTGGCTGTTATGACATCATCGCGCATCAAAACGGAAATAGAATTGAGCGTGTTAAAAAGAAAATGCGGTTGAATCTGCATTTTCAAAGCCTCAAGCCGAGCTTCTGCCAATCTCGTTTCAAGTTGTGAAGTTTCCAGCGCCAATCGCGCCGTTTCGCGTTCACGTTCGACAAAACGACGATTGATCTCGCGTAAATGAAAAATTCCGATCAACGCCCAATAAACCAAAAAGTCAAAATGAAAATTGGTAAACAACAATCGCGCAAAAGCCTCTTTGAAAGAAAACGGGTTTCCGGTTTCTCCTGCGAAAAGACTGGTGAAAGAGACGAATAACAAAAGATGAACGAGAGCAGTGAAAACAGCTAAAATTAGATGAGTTAGCAGATTACGTCCAATCTGACTGCTTTTAATCGAAAACTTCTTTGAGAAAAAATGAACCGCCGGAGTCAAAATCATCCAACCGTAACCACAAATCAACCATAATGAAAGTTGTAAGGAAAAAGGAACCGGTTTCCCGAAAAAAACGCTGTTAGCGTAACCTTGCGCCGCAAAGAAAACACCGAACAACGTCCAGGCAAGAAAAATTATGATGAATTTTTTGAAGGCTGGTTTCACCCGATTTGATACGTTGCAATACTGGTCGGAGTTTCGTAGCAACGAACTTTCCAGACCTGCACCCGCTCGTCACCGACGCGGGAGTTCAAATATTCCAAAATAAACCGCGCCAGATTTTCCGCCGAAGGATTTAATTCTTCATCAAAAGGCGGCAACTCGTTCAAATTGCGATGGTCAAAATATTTAACGATTTCATCCGCCGCTTTCTTTAAATCGCCAAAATCAATTAACAAACCAATGTTGTTTAATTCTGCGCCGCGAGCAAAAATTTCTATCTTATAATTATGTCCGTGCAGATTCTCGCATTTGCCTTTGTAACCGCGCAATTGGTGGGCGGAGGCAAAATCGCGTTCGATCATTACTTCGTAAAATGAATTCATATTGAGGATTTTACTAAAAATGAAGAGTTGCTTCAAAAAAAGAGCGGAACTCATTTTTATTTATTCCGCTCAAGCTGCACTTTTGGAGGTGCTAAAAAAATTGTCGGTTCTTTTCGTTACCTACTTAAATACAAAACTACCGTGCCACGCTCCAAATGATTGGCTGGTTACGCCGTTTCGGGGCGTGCCTTGATAAGAAGGTGCACCGGGACGGATTTCAATAGTTACAATTCCGCCTGAAAGAGTGATAACTCCGGCGTGCACTGCTGCCGAACAAATTGAAGTGTCATCGGTATATAAATCAGTTCCCCAAACTCGTTCGGAAATCGGTCCGCCCGCCGGACATTCGTAACGGAATCTGGAAAAGTTTTGACCTCGTTTGGGGACAGGACTTGTTACCCAGTCTATTGTCGTAACTGTGGAGCTTCCCGAAGATGTGGTTGTTCCTGTTGATGAGCTTGTCGGAGGTGTTTGAGTTGTTACATCCAATTTAGAACTTGTCGGAGAGCCTTTGTAGTGAAAAAATTCGATGGGAACGATTTTATCCGTCGCCTCGCCGTCAACCAATAAAATTCTATGCGTAGTTCCGCTGGTAAATTTAATACGAATCTTACATTCCGTATCGGTTGCGCCGGGTAAAACTTCGCCGGTTGCATATGGATCACGGCGGAGGTAAAGAACCACATTGCTCAGTTTTGTGCCGGTCACGACTAAAGTTAATTCTTTGTTTCTGGGCAGATTGGTAGCGGGTTGTCTGCCGGTTGAGTTGCTGCCGATAGAACTGAAACTTGTGTTCGCAACCGATAGATCGGGTTCATATTCGATTTTGCTGATCGTTCCGACCTTGAAAATCTCAATTTTGAAAGTGTCCTCGCCGAGGGGATATTTGATTGAAACTGTCCGCACATTTGAAGGCGCATCATCGTCAACCGTGCAGCGAAATTCGATATATGAACCAACGCCCCGTTTTCTTCCGGCAATCGGACAGTCGGGGATTCCCGAGCCGCTGACTTCAATTTTGGTTGCCAAATCCGTTCCGCCGCCGCTGACACGAAAAAATCTGTCGCGTCCTTGCGCAACGGGAACTGTGTCATTCGGCTGATATATTTTAAAACCGGGATCAAATTGAGCTACCTCAATTTTATCAATGATGGCAAAGGCTTGAATGACACCTGCTAACATCAAAATAACTGTTAAAAATAAATTTCTAATCATCGTTTTTCTCCTTTTACATAATCCTTTGTTTATCAGTGCGGGCTATCAGTTTTCCACTATTCTTTAATGCACTCACGCGCCAGTAAACCCTTCTGTTCTTGAATCTTTCCCGCAGAATTTTCGGGAGATGGTAAGAAAATTTGCTGCCCGAAACATATGCTCCCAAAAGCCTGACATCGGCTTCGGAAACGAATTCGACTAGATAAACGTCCGTATTTTTTAATTCATACCAAGCGTAGCTGTTCAGAGCAGCTTTTTCGCCTTCAATCGTTTCAAAAAGATTCTGAGGATTAGAGTTGAGAATAAATAATTGTTTGTCATTTTTCGTAATTAAACCGTTCTTTATCCACGAAAGTTTGTCATTAAATGCACCGACCTGAATCCGTAAAAACGGCATTGGGAACGCCGCAGTTCCACCGTTTTGGATCTGTCCGTCAATTTGTGAAACTGCATTGACAGCAGTGTTTAAACTTGCTAAATCGGTATCTGCAAAAGATTGAGCAGCAGTTGTAGTGCCGATTGGTGGGGTAGGAGTTACGGTTGGAGTCGGAGTTGGAGTCGGAATAACTACAACGTTTGAAAAAGGCAATTCAATTTCTGTTTCTCTATCAAACGAAACTTCCAGACGCAGCAATAGAAAATATTGCCCTTCGACATAATTTGGAATTCTATCGGGCGCAGGTAAAAGGTATTTGCCCGAAGGCGGCAAAAAAACATCGAAACGCGAAACTTGAGTATAAAGTTTTTGCTGTCCGCGTTGGTCAATCGGCAGAGCGGCTTCCGGCAGCAAATCAAATTCGCTCGGCATTTCTTCGCCCGGCTGAACAATTTCCCAACGCCCGCGTAATGTTCCTGAGCCATTGTATTGAAGCTCGTAATAGACCGGCGGAATCGGATTTCCGCTTTTCAAAAAAAGAATCGGTTTTTCGTCAGGCGTGCGGATTTTGACGGCAGTAATGGTAAAAGGTGTTCTTGCTCCGCCGCCGCCCATCCGGCAGATGACATTGACGAAAATATCAGGATTTCCGGCATTTGAAACGAAACGGCGGACATAGAAAAATCTAGCCGAGCCGCCGCTTTGAGCCGTTTGATAAGCACGGCGCGTGACCGAAGCAGGAACTGCCATCACATCAAAAAGATAATCACCGCCGTTCGATAAAGTTCGTCGTTGAGATTTGTTGTAGCGTTCCGGAAGCGAACCGTAAATCGTATCGGGGCGGCAGGTTTGACCGATTCCAGCTGATAGGGTTAACTCACCGCACCAAATTGCTTCGACCGGACGATAATCTGAAGAAAGTGGTCCAAACGTTAATGGAACTGACGTTGGATTTTGCGAATTAACATTGATGCTTGGCGGAGAAACAGAAATTTGGGCTGATAATGTAACCCTCAAAAACAGTATGAAACCGATTAGAATAAGTTTTTTCATTACTTTCGTGGCTCCTAAAATATGTTGAAGGTCAAACCGAAATTGAATGTTTGCCGTTTATTAAAATTGTTGACGCGGAAAATTCTATCCACGAAATTTCCATAACGGTTGTTGTAACGAACAAAAAACTGCATCTGGATTTTTTTGAAATCTTCTTTGCCGAACGACTTTTTGTAAGACCATTCCAAACTCATACTCCCGTTGCGGTTATCAACTATATTTTTTGTATCGCCTGAAACGGTTCCGTTGAAATTTCCGAGGAAAGTCGAATTGTTAAATAGCGCATTCTGCCATGTAATTGTTGTGCCCAGATTAAAAGTGCGGTCAGTTCGTAATCTTTCAAATGAGATAATTTGATTAATTCCTGTATTTGCAGATAGGCTCAAATTTTTCAGCAATTTGAAGTTAAAAGAAAATCCGTGATTAGTGTTTCGGAAATCCGCTCCTTCACGCCCGATCTGACGGTTATCAATTAGCGACCGTTGATGCTGATAGTTGAAACCAAATTTTTGGGAAAACTGCCAATTCAATCCGAAGTTGTGGTTTCTGGTTGCCTGGTCAGGCACTTGCGAAACATCTGTAAAATCGCCTTCTCGCGGAATAAACGCACCGAATTGACGGATATTGGTTACTGTGTAGCCGATTCGGGGCAAAAATTTTGAAGGTTTAGATGGATTTAAAAGACTGCCGAGAGAAAAGTTCAAATTTATATTATTGTTACGGTTGTAAGTTTTCAGGATTGAAGGAATATTGCCCAAGTTATCACGATCACGCAGATTTCCGAGCGTAAAACTAAGGTCGCCGAAACCGCCCGTTACTTCAAATTGGTGTTGGCGGCGGTCTGCCTGCAAAAAAGCAGCTACACTGCGGAAAAGCGGCTGCAATTCCTCATAACGATAAGTCGCCGTCAGCCGTAAAGGGCGGTTTTTCAGAAGGTTATAACCTTGAAAAATGTCGTAACTGATTTCGGCGTAACTTCCGTTGCGGGTGACGGAATTCGTTTTCTTAACCTGTGGAACAACGGTCGGAGTTTCGATCAATTCGCCGTTTTCATCAAATGTCTGACCGAAAAAATCATCAACACCTTCTTGTAAAAGCGGATCAACCGGGTTGGTAAATCGGCTCCGGGTAAATCCCGCATCAAAACGAAAACGGCTAATATCGCGTTTCAAACGAATTGTTCCACCGAAATTCGTTTCTGCATCAACGATTGCACGGTCGTTAAAATTGGTGATCGGCAAAAGCGAACCGCGCATCATAGTAATTTCAAAACGAAGTCCGCCTGCTTCTTTGAGGAAATCCCGTCCATAGGTAGTGTTAAAAATACTGTGTTGAGCACGGGAAATTCCGCCCAAATTGCCAAATCCGACAATGCTTGTTCCGTTTGCTGCGCCAAAAGAAATGTCATCTTTTTTGGTAAGCGGCACAGTTACATTGATTCCGCGGCTGGAGAAATTGTTGATAAGATGACGGCTCGAACCGAAAGAAACGTGACCAAATTGCGCTTTGAAACGTCCTTTTTCTAACTGAATCAAATAGCTGGATAGATCAACTTGCGGAGCTTTAACGCCCAAATCACCGAATCGAAGGGCTTCATTTTGACGGCTCGAACCGACAAAATCCATTTGTGTATTTAGATTCCAACCTGTTCGTGAAACGGTCAAGTGAAACGAACCTTGTCCGGTCGTGTCGGTAAAGCGCGGTCTTTCAGGTTTAGTGTTTAACGGAAAAAAGTCGGTCGTATTTTCGCCTTTGAGATTCATCTGAACATTCGGTGTAAAATCAACTTCGGTTTTTTCTTCTTCTTTGGGCAGTCCTGATTCTTTGACCAAGAGTTTGAAATCCGCAACTTCCTTCCAATCATCATCCGTAACAGCTAAATAAACTTTGACCAGATTTTCTCCGGCAGGCAGGGGCGAAATAGCTGGGCTGTAAGTAAGTGTTTCACCGTTGTTTTTAACTAGAGGAGTGATGTCGGTTTCATTCAAAAAGACGGTCACTTTGCCTTCATCAGGTTTTACAGTTCGGCTGAGTTTTAATTCAAGATTTTCGGTTTGCGAAACTTCCTGACCGTTGAAATTTGCCGTCACTTTCAAATCTTGCTGGGCGTGAATTCGGACGATCCAAAAAGAGCCGACTGCCAAAAGCGAAATTAAAACCGTGACGTCTAATAATCGGCGTAATCTTCTGAATTTATTGTGTTTAATAGCTCTTTTCATAATTTTTCTCCATTGATTTTGAGAAAAAGTTATCCTGTGGATGAGACTTGGGGAGAGTCATCCTTTTTAATAAATACTTTTCGGTTAATTATTTACGGACAGCTAGGTTTAAAGGTGACAACTGGTTTTATGCGAATTGCGTCATGTCCGTCACTTACGTTGGCAATTTTTAGTTTCCAATTACCCGGAATAAATTCCTGAACTCGATAGACGATCTTGAGTTTGGTAACATTCATTAATTCGTTTTGAGCGTATCCATTTTCGGTGGCGACCTCATTGCCATTTGGATCAATAATTGTCATTTTTAAAAGTATCGGGACTAAGCCCAAGTTGTGATACCAAGTGCCTTTGACTTCAATAACGCCTTGTCCGATGCTGCTTCTCGCGCCAAAATTTATTTCGACTGAATTACCGGAATTTAAGTTGATGGTCTCACTCGGGGAAACATCTTTCACGGTATCTGAATAAGTAATTTGAATCTCGCCGGATACTCTTACCGGAGAATTGTCGTTTGTCGCTTTTACACGAACCGACCACGTTTTGCTGCATCCTAAATCCGAAGTTTCACGACCGTCGCCTACCGTAACTGTTTGGACAGTCGTTTTAGCCGTAACTTCCTGAGTTGCGGCAATTTCTCCTTCTTCACTGCTTTCTGAAGGTTTGATCAACGTGATTGTCAGCGGAAGATCGTTGTCTGTTCCTGGTTTTCCTAAACGGGAAAATTTAACTGTCGTTTTAGGATAACTGCGGCAGGGAATTGCAAATGTTCGCCGATGCGAGAAATTGTTGGCTGTTCCCTCGCCGAATTCAAAAGTTTTCGTAAGTGTTGCGCCAAAGGCGACCGAACTTAATCCGAAAACTGAAACTAAAACTAAAATTCTCATCACTATTTTCATTATTTTTTCTCCTTTTTTATTGGCATTTTTCCCTCAGACACAAACACAATTTCCAAATACGCATTGTGCGTTCATCGGCGCACAAAAAGCGGAACAGTTCATTCCGCAACTTCCGCAATTCAAAACGTCGAGAAGTAAATTTGATTCACAGCCGTTAAACAGAGCACCGTCACAATTTGCAAAGTTGACATTACAGGTAATTGAAAGACCGTTGGGCGCACAAGTGCCGTTGATACTCGAACAGCCCGACTGCGCCATGACAGCACTTGGAGCAACCATCGCCGAAATAAAAGGCAAGGCAATCATTGAAGTTAATCCGATCTTTTTAATGATTTGTCGGCGATTTAAGCCTTTGAATCGGTCGCTGAGCTCTTCGGGGTTTTCCAATAAACCGTTCTTTTTTATCTCGGTCAGCGCGAGCCAGATGAATTCGTCATCAACCTTTTGATCTAACTTTTCGCCAGACAAACGTCTAATTTCGCTAAAAGAGTTTTTGCCGTTACATAATTGCCAAACCAAAGCAGATGATTCATTTAGACAAAACGCTTGATTAGTTTTCAGGTTGAATATTAAAACTTCACTTTCCAATTCCTGCACCACAATATCTTTAGTTTTTGCTTTCAATAAGTTATTCATTTGTTTTTAATAAGTTTTGGATTGTCCAAATTTTTTAAAGAATGACTGCAAAAGAACAAATGTCTGCATTCCGTTTCAATCGAATTGAGTAAATTAAGTTCGCTCTGTTAATCTGTGCTTTATAGTTGAAAAATCAGACACATCAACGAACAAATGAAATCGCTTTCATAAGTAAGTGGTAAAGAGAGAAAAAAAGTGCCTAATTATTTTTTGATAATATTAAATTCGTAGAAATTGAGAGATTTTGGCGGGTTATCTTTATCAATTGCCGAGAGATTTACTTCAAATTGCCCGTTGGAGATTTTTTCTGCCGGAAGTGTGATCGAAAAAGATTTTGAAGATTTTGGAGAAGTATTCTTGATGGTTTGTTGACTGACGATCTCGCCGGAGGGATTGATTATTTGGATTTTGAAAGTTTGGAAACCTTGAACATTATCGCAAACGATAGTGAGTTTAATTCCTTTTGTAGAACTGTTGACATTGACAGTCGGTTTTTCGCTGCTGCGGGTTGCGGGTAAAAGAAGCAGCGAAGCAAAACTTGGTTGAAGCGGCTTGATATTTTTGTTTTCATTGGTAGGTTTTTCATTCGCGGCTTCTGGATTTCGATTTGTCGGATTAACATTCTCAGGTTTTTTGACCGAAGAATTTTTGTTTTGAATAGAACTATCCGTGTTGGGCGTTGTATTTACGGCTGAGTTATTGCCCGAATTTGATGAATTATTTTCAACTGGATGAACTGGAGGTGTTTGCGTTTTATCGGGCGCTTTATTTTCAATATTTGCGTCATTACGGGCAAATTCAGGTGTTTTATCCCGATTCAACAAAATTCCTATTAATAACAAACATAACAGGAGAATTCCCAAAGCACCTGCAAAAACTACACGCGGCATTTTCAAAAAATCAAACCAATTCGATTTCGTTACTGTTTGCGAAGAAATAAGGGGTATAGTTTCGACTGCTTTTGATCGTTCATTGAGCAATATGCTGAATTTGAGTTTTTCTTTTCTTTCCTCCGAAACGAGATAATTTTGCTCAAACCTTTTTCTATCAACCTCGCTTAAATTTCCTTTAACGTAGTTGTCTATTAAATCTCTTTCGGTTTGATCCAAAAAATAGCTGTAGTCTTCGTCAATGAAAAAACGGTCTTCGATTTTCTCCCGTTCAGCATCGTTCGTTTGCCCGAGGAAATACATCGTAGCCATTTTTGAGTCTTCTTTTGTGAAAGTCGTTTTCATTCTTAGAGTTCGATCAACAACAGAACAGTCCTAAATTATAAGTGGCAAAAATGCTGAAAAAGTCCCGATTTATTTTTGCTTCATTGGAGGCAAAAAATCACCTTGTATCGTAAATGCCGCCCAATAATAGGGATTTGCACTAGCTTTCTGCCGGATCATTGCAATTTGCGAAGCACGCAACGCCGCCGCTGGAGACAATCCTTCTTTGAGCATCTTTTGGTAGAATGACCCCATTAAATCGGCTGTCGCGCGATCATCTACCTTCCATAAACTTGCCATCACACTTTTTGCTCCGGCAAACATAAATCCGCGTGTCAGTCCGACAATTCCTTCGCCATTTATCTCTTTGCCGAGTGCGGTTTCGCAGGCACTCATCACGACCAAATCTGCCGATAACTGCAAATTATACACATCGTTCAAACGCAATAAACCTTCGCGGCTTTTTCCGTTTTCATCAAACAGCGATAAGACAATACTGGACAGCTCAGGCAATTTGCTGTTTACGATTCCGTGAGTGGCGAAATGAACGATTCTGGAATTTCTTACCGCTTCAGAATTAACCGATTCAAGATTTGCGGCAAAATCCAAAGCGATGTGTTTTTTGTCGTCAGCAGCAAGGGATGAAATATTCTCAGCTTCTACCCGGCTGAAGCGGAGTCTGGAAAAATCAGAACGCAATACCGACGGTATGATTTTATCATCCGTTTTCGGCTTATTGGATTCAGCTAGGGTTTTAAACCTTGAATCAGTATTGCTAAAAATCGGATCAGCTAAAATTGCGATTTCTTTTTGTTGACTCACCGAGTTGTTTTTAGTTTTTCTCAGCAACGGTAAAATGCTCGCCGAGGGCAGATTAACGATCTCATTTGTTTCGATCAGATAACGCGTTTTGTTCTTCAAGGTTGAAAACGGAAGATATTGCAAAACACCTGAACCCACGATCAAAAGACGTTTGTTTAGTATTTTATCGGCAATCGGTGATAACAAAATTTTGCTGGTCTCCTCGATATTTTTTTGAAATTCGAGGTCTGCATTTTTGAGGCGTTCATTTCGCTGCGGCACAGTTTCATTATCTATTTGTTGTCCGCGAGTTTTTAGGTTCTCAAGAGTTTGACGGACTTGCTTTTCAATCATTTCACTACGAGGTAATTCAAAAATTTCAAGCGTTCGATTTGTGACAAAAAACAAAAACGAACGTTTTTCGCCGATTGAATACTCAAGCAAAACCGTTTCATCATCAAGAACCTGCTTTTGAATTTCAGATAAACTCAGCGGCTGAGGATTATTAAGAGATGCAAATTGAGGATTGGATTGGCGCAACTTAGTTTGCAACTCATCATAACGATTGAGTAAAACGGTTATTTCTTTATCGAGTTCGGCTGCCTTGGAATTCTCGTTCTTTTGAACTGCTTTCAATTTTTGCGAATCCTTAAAATTTATTGTCTGCCGCAAAGCTGAGATTTCATCCAGCAATTCGGGAGGAGCATTACCTTTAATATCTTTCTGTAAATTACCCAGTGAGTCCAGAAGACTTCTTGCCCGGGCACTTTCGCTGATTCGCAAGGCTGCTTCGTCAAAACCCTGCTTCGGTTTTTCCCGATTTAGTTCAAATAATAATTCGATATAAAAATCGTAAAAATGCTTTTTCTGAGAAAGATAATCGGAGCGTAATCCTTGCGAAACGAAAGAATTACGTAAACTTTCAGTAATTTCAATTACCTCCTTCATTTTTGAAATCGCTGATTCTCTCCGCCCAAAATAATGATCAAGACGGGCATAGCGATAAAGGTTAACGACGAGTTCGTGTATGTCCTCTGTTTCTCTGAGGAGCTTTACCGCAGTTTCAAAATTTTCAACCGCTTTCAAATCATTTTTGGCAATGTAATAAATGTAGGCTAGATTCCCGGCAGTTCTGGAAAGGGTTGGCTTATCGCTTGATTCTTGTGCTAAAAGCAATCCTTCGGTGCCTAATTTTATCGCCTCCTCAAACTTTCCTGACAAAGCATTGACCAAACCCAAGTTTACTAGTCTTTGGGCTTGTCCTTTTTTGTCCTTGATTCGGCGGCTTATTTCCAAGGCTTTTTGTGAATATTCTGAGGCTTTTTCATAGTCTCCTAAAATTTCATAACGATTTCCAATTGAAGATAAAGCGGTTGCTTCGGCTTGTGTCATTCCTAATTCTTGAAACAATACCGAGGCTCTTTGATAATATTCGATGGCTTTTTCGTTTTCTCCCAATACTGAATAAATCCCGGCTAAATTGTTAAGGGCGGCTCCCTCACTGCGTTTATCCGCTCGTTCTCTTGCAATTGATAATCCTTGTTGAAAGTAATCGAGTCCTTTTTGATATTCTCCGATGGTAACAAGTCCGGCGGCGTGATTGATCAAAGCGAGTGATTTTCTTTGAGGGTCATTGATTTGTTCGGCGATTTCCAAAGCTGCTTTGGAATAGCTGACTCCTTTACGGGGCTCGCCGATTCTACCGTAAAGATTGGCTATGGTCGATAAAGTAACTATTTCGCCTGAACGGTCTTTTAACTCCCGCTTGATTTTTAAGGAAAGTTCCAGACTTTCAAAGGCTTTATTGTATTGACCGATTGCGTTGTAAGCACTTCCGAGATTACTGAGGGCGACCGCCTCGCCGTATTTGTCGTTGATCTCCCGATAAGTCTCAACAGATTTGAGGCAAAAAGGGAGAAGGTCTGTTGTATTTCCGGTTTGTTCCTGAAACGCGCAAATGTTATTCAGCATTAGAGCGAATGCTTTACTATTACCAATTTGCTGATAAAGCGGGGCGGCTTTTTTCAGGTATTCAAGTTTGGATTTTAAATCTTCTGAAAGATCGCTCAAGCGGTAGCAGGTTTCAGCCAAACGCTTTGCATCCTTTGCATTTTCAAAAACGCTCAAATTCTCAAGGAAGAGTTTTTTGGCAGTTTGTCGGGATTCGGCTGTGTTCTTTTTGAAAAGTTCGTTAGCCTCAATATGTTTTTTTTCAGCATTCAGCAAAGTTTGATCGTCTTGTGCATTCAAAATAGAGGTAGAAAGAAGCAGTAAAATTTGTAGAAAAAATATTCGGATAATTGATCTTCGATAAATCATTTAATTAAAATTTGCCTCCTACAAGTCAATAACCTAATGACAAGTGCCAACATTTATGCACATTTTGAAACGCAACTTTCCAATTTTTCACGCAATCGGATAATTCTCTTACACAGAGCGTTCTGCGGAATACCTAATTTTGCCCCTAATTTTTTTCTGTTTTCTATTTTATCGCTTCCGTCGCCTTCGTAATAGGCGATCACAATTTGCCGATTTTCATCCGAAAGTTCATTTAAGCATTTTTCAAGGCAATTCAATCGGGATTCCTTTTCCTCACTATCTCCCGGAAACGGCAAAAAAAAAGGTTGTGATGCTTTGAGATCAACAGGCAATTCTTCAAAGGCGGGTTTTTTGTAATTTTCCAAGGCTACTAGGCGAGCAATCCCGCTTGCATAATTTGTGAGTTTGTCAATAATTTCGCCACTTTGAATTTTCTTTGCCAACCTGTCCAAAACTTCATCAGTAGCTTCCTCAGCACCGAAAATTTTTCGGGTTTCAAAAAAGCGGACAAGATTTTTTCTCAAAAGAAGATACTTTTCACCTGCGGTTTTGCGGTCGGTCGAGAGTTGGGCAAGTAGTCCGTCAAACGCATCCTGATTTAACTGCCAACGGGATTGACGCAGTTTCCGGGATTCGCTTTCAAGAAAAGCCGTGTTTTCGAACTCCGACTCAAAGGGGATCATACTCGATTAAACTTCTAAGCGGCAACATTTTAGCACGATAGGTCTTTAATTTCGAGCCTTTTTTTAGCCTCTTGAAACAATGTGAAAACATCATTCCGAAACCGGATGAGTGTCAGGTTTTCGTCTGATTTATGATTGAATAATACGCTTCGAGAAAACTGACCAACGGCTTTTTCATCTGAATTTTGTCAAACTGTGATTTCAGTTCCCAAAAAAGAAAAAGTTTGCTCAAAGTGAACAAACTTTTTTCCGAATAAAGAACATAAAGCCATTAAACTGCGACAGCTTCTGCAACTAATTTGGCTTGTTCCAAACCGTGAATAGCGTAGCTTCCCGTTGCGGGCGAAGCCGAAGCGAGCCGCCCGACATATTGGAAACTCTTATTACCTTTGATTTCCTCAAAACGTGAGCGAATGAAAACCCAGCCGCCCATATTGCGCGGTTCTTCCTGACACCAAACAAGCGATTCGGCATTTGGATACGAGGCAAAAACTTCTTCCAGTTTGGCTTTCGGGAACGGATAAAATTGTTCCAGACGAACGACTGCCACGTTTTCGTTTTTCGCTTTTTCCAAATCGTAAAAGACTTTGCCACTACAAACAACAATTCGCTTAACCTTTGATTTATCAGCATTTGCATCGTCCAAAACAGGTTGGAATCCGCCGCTGATGAGTTCGTCAATGGTCGAACTTGCTTCGGGCAATCGTAACAAACTCTTTGGAGTCATTACTACTAGCGGACGAACCATATCTTGTTTGACCTGACGGCGCAACAAATGGAAATATTGAGCCGGAGTGGTCGGATTGCAAACCTGTAAATTGTTTTCCGCACAAAGCTGCAAATATCTTTCAAGTCGTGCCGAACTGTGTTCAGGACCTTGCCCTTCGTAGCCGTGCGGTAACAGCATTACCAAACGGCATTTTTGCTGCCATTTGTCTTCCGAAGACGAAATATACTGGTCAATGATGACCTGTGCGCCGTTGGAAAAATCTCCGAATTGGGCTTCCCACATAACCAAAGAATTTGGACGCAGAACCGAATAACCATATTCAAATCCCAGAACGCCCTGTTCGCTCAAAGAGCTATCAAAAACATAAAATCTGGCGGCGGGATTATCGGGATTTTTTAATTCGCCAAGCGGTAGCCAACGTTCACCCGTAAATGTGTCATACATGCAGGCGTGACGTTGCGAGAAAGTTCCACGTCCAGAATCCTGACCACTCAGACGAACCGGAGTTCCTTCTAAAACCAACGAGCCAAAGGCGATAGCTTCGGCAAAGCCCCAATCCATCGGCACTTCACCGGTTCCCATTTTAGCGCGTCTCGCCAATTGTCCGACCATTTTCGGATTGATATGGAAACCTTCGGGAACGAGCGAAATTTTGTTGGAAACGGTGGTCAAAATGTCTTTAGTGATACTTGTTTCTAAAACTGCCGAACCATCATCTTCGACAGGCTGCGGTTTGAGTTCCGCTTTGACGGTTTTGCCCTCAACGATCTGTTTGACTCGTTTCAAAATATCTTCATATTTGGCAATCACGCGGGAAATCATTTCTTTATACTCGGCATCAGAAATTACATTTTCACGAATAAGCTGTTGAGCATAAAGCGTTTGCACGCCGGGATGATTTTTTACTTTGGCATACATCACGGGTTGTGTGTAGCTTGGTTCATCGCCTTCGTTATGTCCGAGTTTGCGGAATCCGACCAAATCAAGCACCACATCTTTGTTAAATTCCTGCCGATAAGCCAGCGCAATATTGATAACGCGGTAAGCCGCTTCAGGATCATCGCCGTTGATGTGGAAAATCGGAGTTTGCGTGATTTGCGCGGCATCAGTTGAATAGATCGAACTGCGGGACATTTCGGGCGAAGTCGTAAAACCGATTTGGTTATTGATGACAATGTGAATTGTTCCGCCGGTGCGGTAGCCGATCAAATTTGCCAATTGCAAAGTTTCCATCACCGTTCCTTGTCCGGCAAAAGCCGCGTCACCGTGCAAAAGAACGGGCAGAACTTCATCCCAAACCTCTTCGCGCTGACGTTGGAATCCGTTGCGAAGCTCGTCCTGTTTGGCTCGCGCCATTCCTTCCACAACCGGATTGACGAACTCAAGGTGCGAAGGATTACAAGCCAAACTGACTTTTATCTCTTTGCCGTTGTGTGATTTACGGAGACCGACTGCGCCTTGATGATATTTAACATCGCCTTCGTCAGCCGGAAAACTTGGGTGCGCCGTTCCTTCAAAAATCGTGAAAATGCGTTCCGCCATCGTCAGATCAACAATGTTTGAAAGCACGTTCAAGCGTCCGCGATGTGCCATTCCGAGATAAATATCATTCACCCCATTGTTTGAAGACTGTTCAACCAATGTGTCGAGCATCGGAATCAAAGTTTCGCAGCCTTCGAGCGAAAAACGTTTCTGTCCGAGATATTTTTTGTGCAAAAACTGTTCAAATTGTTCGGCTTCGATAAGTTCATTCAACAAATATTTTTTGGTTTCAGCCGAAAGCGGAATCGTATCAACAAAATGATCGCGCACTTGTTTGCGAATCCACTCTTTTTCGCGTTTGTCCTGAATATGACGATATTCGATACCGACTTTTCCGCAATACGCTTTTTGCAAAATGTCCAAAATACGACGCAAAGTGGCGGTTTTTTCGCCGTGCAAGCCGCCTGTGATAAATTCGCGGTCTAAATCCCAAATTGTCAAACCGTAATTTTCCAGATCAAGTTCGGGAACGTGCTGCGAAGTCATATTGAGGGGATCAATATCCGCCAGCAAATGTCCGCGAATTCGATAAGCATTGATCAATTGCAGCACATTGGCTTGTTTTTCGGCTTGTTCGGCAAAACGGTCGCCGCCGAGCAGCGAAGGATTGTAGTCCTCTGCCCAACGCATCGGCGGAATATTTAATTCGATGTCTTTGAAAATTTCGTCGTAAAATCCTTCTTTGCCGATTAAGAATTCGTGGATTTTGGCTAACATCAAGCCGCTTTCCGCACCTTGGATAATGCGGTGATCATAAGTTGAAGTAACGGTTAAAACTTTGGAAATCCCCAGTTGCGAGAGCGCGCCGGAAGTCATCGCCTGATATTCGGCAGGATATTCAATCGCGCCGGTCGCAATGATCACGCTTTGCCCGTTCATCAGACGCGGCGCAGAGGCAACTGTTCCGATCGTTCCCGGATTGGTCAAAGAAACGGTAGTTCCCTGAAAATCATCTATCGTTAATTTGCCTTCACGGGCGCGTTTGACGACATCATCATAATTTTCCAAAAACTGCGCGAAATTCATTTTGTCGGCGTTTTTGATATTCGGAACCAGCAAATTGCGCGAGCCGTCTTTTTTCTGAATGTCAATCGCAATTCCGAGATTGACCATTTCGTGTTCCAGCCGCGAAGGTTGCCCGTTGACCTCGACAAAACCGTGCTTCATCTGCGGATAGAAATTAAGTGCTTTGATAATGGCGAAAGCGATGACGTGCGTAAACGACACTTTGCCGCGACCGCGTTTTGATTGATGATCGTTGATTAATTTACGATTTTCTTCTAAAACTTTGACCGGAATCCGACGGGTTGAAGTCGCAGTCGGAACGGTCAAAGATTCTTCCATATTCTCAACAATTTTCTTTGATGGTCCGACGATCGGTCTGTATTCAACGTCCGCGCCAAGCGCAATAGCAACTTTTTCTTTGGCAGTGGCGGTCGCCGATGAATTGCCGGAAGTTGTTGAGACAGTGGCTGTTGGAGTCGTTTCAACCACTCCGTTTCCGCTGATTTTATCCAGCGGCGAAGCCTCTTTCATCAAATTGTCGAAAAACTCACGCCACGAGTCGTCAACTGAATTGGCATCTGTTTTGTATCTTGCCAAAAGTCCTTCGACATAATTGGCGTTCGCCCCAAAATGTTCGGCGATGTATTCTGATAAATTTGTCACTTTATTTTGAAAACCTCAATAAAAATCTAAGTTGTAGTAATTTTAGCGCAAATGGAGCAAAAAAATAAGCGGACACGGATTTGAAATAAGAAATGGTTATGAGTTTATCAAATAAATTGAAAAAGTTGTGCCTCGATCAAGTTCCGTTTGAACTTCGATTTTACCGTTTTCCTTTTCGACCAAATCCTTTACTGCATCCAGTCCGATGCCGCGACCGGAAATTTCGGAAACAGAATCGCTGGTAGAAAATCCGGGCGAGAAAATCAGTTCAATAGATTCATTTTTGTCCAAATTTTGGTGATTGGAAATTATATTTTTTTCTCTGGCTTGTTGAGTAATTTTTTTAAGGTCAATCCCTTTACCATCGTCTTTGATCTGCAAAACCAGAGTGTTTCCAACATTTGCAAGATTAATTTCGATTTTGGCAGTTGGATTTTTCCCGATTTGGTTTCGTTCTTCGAGAGTTTCAATGCCGTGATCAATCGCGTTATGAATCAAATGCGAAGCAATTTCATTAAGTAAAATCAAGGTTTTATCGGAAATATTGACTTCTGAAAATGAGGTTTCAAACACTACTTTTTTATTGAGAAGCTGTGCTATCTTTTCACCGTCCGTCACCAGATTAGCAAATAATCCGCCTAAATTTTTGGCAAAATTTTTGGCGATCGGCGAATTTTCAAAAATTATTCCGGTGCAAAAATCTTTGATAAACTCTTCAAGCTCAGCTTTTACTAAATTGCTGACGAAAAAGATCTGAAAGCCGATTGTTTCTAAAGGATTTTCGCTTTTGGCAGGCGCAACGGCAATCACTTCGCCTTTTTCATTTAAAATTTGTTTGAGTTGTTTGAATTCCTGGGCAAATCTGTCCAGACGAAAAAATGATTCAAATAAATAGAATTTTTTGCCATTTTGTAACGCCGCACCTAAATTTGTTTTTTCCTGCACAGACAACAGTGAAAGAAATTGTTCGGGAATTTGATGATTGAGTAAATTTTTTTCAGATTCGATTTTGATTGGAATCAGCGCACGTATTTGGTCAGCAAAATCTTTTGGAAAAATGGTTTCATCTTTGAGTAAATAATCATTGGCAAGGATTTGCAGATGTGTAAAACCGTCCTGAAAAATTGAAGTCGTTTCTTTATTTTGAATAATTTGATTGTTTTGAATTGCCTGTAGAAGATTTTCAATTTCGTGAGAAAGATGCGCTAAATCAACCAGATCAAAAGTTTTTGAAGTTCCTTTTATGGTGTGAAGCTGGCGAAAAGCACGACGAAGAAATTCTTCGGAAAAGGTTACTTTTTCAAAAGATTCATTTTGCAGAATTTGCAGATTAGAAATGGTTTGTCGTAGAAATTCTTGACGAAGTTCTCCCATCAAAATTTTCCTTACATTTTAGATTGGGCTATAGCGATGATGAATTTGTTTTTTCGTTTTTCTTTTCGGCTTTGTCGCGTTTGGCTGCTTCTTTTTCCAGATCGTGTTTGATGGCATCTAAAATCCCGTTGATAAACTGGGTAGCTTCAAAAGTTGAAAAGCGACGGGCAATTTCCAGAGCCTCATTAATGACAACCGTGTGCGGAGTCGGTTCATAAAGAAATTCATAGACCGCTAAGCGCAAAACATTGCGGTCAACGATTGCCATTCGTTCAATTCGCCAGTGTTCTGCCCGTGAGCGAACTCGCTCATCAACTTTTTCAAGTTCATGCAAAGTATTGACTGCTAAACGATTAGCAAATTCGCGGGTTCCTTCGTCCAGTTCAGGCTCGCCAAGCTCGTTCCAATAGTCTCTTGTCAAAACGTCACTCGACATTTTGGCAACATCTGCCGCAAATAGCATTTGCAAAGCGCATTCACGCGCCTTACGCCGTGTCCCCATAATCCTTGCTCTTTTTCAATATTGCGAAAATTCTCATTTCGTCTTTTGGTATAAATTTACGAGTTCGACTGCGGACATTGCCGCTTCAAAACCCTTATTTCCGGCTTTTACGCCGCAACGATCAATCGCCTGCTCAAGAGTGTCTGCCGTCACCACGCCAAACATTGTCGGAACTCCCGTTTTCATTCCAACTTGTCCGATTCCTTTAGCGGCTTCGCCCGCCACGTAATCAAAATGCGGAGTTTGTCCGCGAATGACCACACCCAAACAAATTACCGCATCAAATTTACCACTTTCGGCGATCTTTTGTGCGGTCAACGGAATCTCGAATGAACCCGGCACTTTAAAAATTTCAACCGATTTTTCGTCTGCACCAAGTCTTTCCAAAGCGTCAATTGCGCCTTCCGTTAATTTTGATGTCAAAAAATCGTTCCAACGCGAAACGACAATCGCAAAACGAAAACCTTCAGCTTTTAGTAGTCCCTGATGAACTTTTGGTTGCAAAACAGTCTCCTCAAACAAGGCAAATTGCCGATAAATAGTATATGTTTTTCAAAGGTCAAAGGTCAAAAGTCAAAGGTCAAAAGTCAAAGGTTACATTTTTAAAAACTTTTCGCGCAAGATTTTGGATTGCAGACGGCTGGAGGCAATTTGCTGCCCGTTCTTGAGTGCAACCAGATAAGTTCCGCCTGGCATCGGGCTAATGCGTGAAACCATTTCCAGGTTTGCCAACGCTCCACGCGAAAGACGAATAAATTTGGTCGGTTCGAGTTTTGCTTCCAAATCTTTGAGCCGATAATTAATGACAAACCTTTTATTATGAATATTTGTGATGTGCAAAAGTTCGCCATCCGCCACGATTGAAACAACTTCGTTGACCGGAACAAAAACTATCTCATCGCGCTGTTTGACAGGAATTCTTTCGATAAAAGCGGGTTGACTAATTTCGGAATAAGTTTCGGTAACCGCTTTCATTTTTTCAGATTCGATCTGGCGAAAATCCGAATGTTCGAGCCGTTCGTGAGCGCGTTGAATTGTTTCCCGCAGACGATTTTTTTCGATTGGTTTGAGCAAATAATCAACCGCGTTGAGTTCAAAAGCCTGAACTGCGTATTCATCATAAGCGGTCACAAAAGCGACTAAAGGCATTTGAGTTTTACGAAGTAAACGAACTACATCAAGTCCGGTAAGTTCCGGCATTTGCAAATCTAACAAAGCTAAATCAGGTTTGGTTTCCTTAATTATTTCAACAGCTTCCGTTCCGTTTTCCGCTTCGCCAACAATTTCGACATCTGCAAAATCCTGTAAAACAGCTTTCAAAAACATCCGTGCAGGACGTTCATCATCAGCAATTATTAGTCGAATTTTGTTCATAAACTCATTTTTCTTAACGCAAGGGTGCAAAGAATTTCAAGTAAAAAGGCAAAAGTAAAAAGTAAAAAATTATTTTAAAAAACTTTGCGCCTTTGCCTCTTTGCGTCTTTGCGTTAAAAACTCTTTTCAATCTCAATCTCGGAAACAGGGAATTTTAATTCGGCTTTGGTGCCTTTGCTTTCAACATTTTGAATTTCCAAACAAGCGGAATTTCCGTAATAATTTTGCAGACGATGCTTGATGTTATTTAAGCCGACACCATTGGAAATTTTGTCCTGACTGACTCCGATGCCGGTGTCAAACACGGTCAAAGTCAATAAAACTTTGTCTTTTTTCGTTTCCAATTTGGCTGAAATTTCAACCAACCCGCCTTGTTTCACTTTAGAAATTCCGTGTTTGATAGCGTTTTCGACCAAAGGCTGCAAAATCAATGTCGGAATCCGTATTTTTTGTAGGTCTTCCGGCACATCAATTTGGACTTCCAAGCGTTCTTCAAAACGGGCGCGTTCAATTTCGAGATATGATTGGATCAATTTTAACTCCTCTTCGAGCGTGGAAAATTCGGCAGTTGAGCGCAAAACTCCGCGTAATAATTGCGTCAAACGCATCAATGTTTCAAAGGCTTTGTCAGGTGCGGTTTGAATTAAATAGCCGATTGTGGTCAGCGCATTGAATAAAAAATGCGGATTGATTTGAGCGCGAAGCGCGGAAAGCTGGGCTTCGGTAGCAAGCTTGGAAAATTCCTGTTCGCGCAATTCCTGTTCGCAACGTTCGTGCGTGACGCGCAAAGCATCAATTCTTCGCGCCGTCAAAAGTCCGACCGATTCAAGCATTTTTACTTCGTCCGAAAGCAAATGCCGACCGCCGGAAAAATCCTTCAAATTGATTTTGTAAAAAGGTGATTCGGTGGTTGGAATAAAAACTTCGGCATTGTGCGGCGTAAAATTGACCGATGGCAATTTGGTTTCGTTCAAACTCTCATAAACTTCGCTCCAAATCACGCTGTTTGCCGTTAATGCCGGCGAGAGTTCACCGCAAACTAATTCCAAAACCTGCTCGACCGAATCTTTTTCCTCAACTTTATTGGCTAATTCAGTTCCTAAATTTTCGTAATTGGTGCGCTGCAAAATGATTTTATCCACCAGCCAGACCGCCATATTATGCAAAATCGGATAAATTAGCGCGGTTGCTACCCACAAAATAATTATCAAACTGACTGCCTGCACATCATTTCTATCGTGCGATTCGTGATAGCGCAAAATCGGTGAAGCCACAAAAGTATAAAGTCCAAACGCAGTTAAAGTTAACAAAATCAGTGATAAAGCCCGTTTCAAGAAAAGATCGGCAAAAGCAAAACGATAATCCTGATATAAAATAACGAGTGCCAACGGCAATGAAGATTGATGTGCGATCAATTCGATCAACCACGAAGAACCTTCAATGTGACTGTTCAAATGCAGAGTTGAAAGGACAAAAATCAAAAGAGTTGTTGCCCAAACTGCTTTTTTTTGAAGTGTTTGCCGGTAATTGAAAATCAGCAATCCCAACAATAGTCCGATTGACCCGTAGGTTAAGATCTGTAAAGCTAAGCTTGAAGGCGCAGCGTTGTAAAACAGTGCCGACTGAAAATGAAAAACTGCTGCTGAAAAACTCAAAAGATATGAAAAAACTGCAAAAACTTTTCCCCAAACTGTCTCAGCATTCCGCCAAATCGAATGAACGACCACCGACGGCAAAAATCCAAGCGCGGAATAGGAAAATGCGGTTAGAACCGGAGAAACTGTGCCGATCCCGAAATCACGCCAAATAGAAACCGAAATTTCCCCGAAATTCCATAAAATTCCAAGTCCAGCAGTCGCTAAAAGTAAATAATCCGATTTTTGTTTTGCCGAACGGTGACGAACAACCATAATCAGCAACAAGAAATAGAGAGCAATTCCGAGCGTAGAGCCTAAAAGATTGATGAGTGATGCCGAATTAAAAGTGTTCATCGTAAAACTCTAAAAGTATGACGAAATCCGTTTCAAAACAATTTTCTCTCAACCGTTTGAATCTTTTTGAGAATAAATGGTTGTTTTCGACCAATGAACGGTATCAAAATCATAACACATCAATTAATCCGGTTTTCCAATTGTCTTTCGCTGAATCAAAGGCTTAAAATCTTCTTTTTATGATTCTATTTTTGTTGCTCCAAATCGGTGAATTACTGAAAGGCAATTTTAATTGGCGCGGCGTGCTGCACCTTGTCCTTTTTATTGTTATGGGTTTAATCGTGATTGGATTCAGCGTATTTTTTATCAGAGTTATCCTGAAATCCCGAAAAAAATGACAATTGAAATTGCCATAATTTTTGCAATACTTACGGTTGCGGTTTTATATTCTTCGGTGGGACACGGCGGCGCATCTGGCTATTTAGCAGTAATGGCATTGTTTGCGATTGCACCGGAAATCACCAAACCAACGGCTTTAATTTTGAATCTTTTTGTCGCCTTGATTGCGTTTGTGCAATTTTACCGGACTCAAAATTTTGATTGGAAAATATTTTTACCGTTTGCAATCGGTTCAATTCCAATGGCTTTTGTCGGCGGAATGATTCATTTGCCGACGACGGTTTATAAAATCATTTTGGGAATTGCGCTGATTTTGGCGGCGGTTCGGTTAGCAATAAATTTGAAATCGGAAAAAGAAGCCAATTCACCAAATATTTTAGTTTGTTTATTGATTGGCGGAATTTTGGGTTTTGTTTCGGGGCTTATCGGCATTGGCGGCGGCATTTTTTTGACTCCGATTTTGTTGCTGATGAACTGGACAGAAACCAAAAAAGCGGCAGGAATTTCGGCTTTATTTATCTGGGTAAATTCGGTTTCGGGACTGTTGGGAAATTGGTTATTAGGCAAAGATTCAAACATTTCCAATCTGCCGAATATTGTTTGGTTTTGGATTGGAACGGCAATAATCGGTGGCTTGATTGGTGCGACTTTAGGCAGTTATCGCTTTAATTCATTGACTTTACGGCGTATTTTGTCTTTTGGGTTAATGATTGCCGGTGCAAAACTTATTTTTACTTAAAGCAACTAAAAATTTCTAACGCAAAGTGTGGAAGGCGCAAAGGAAAAGAAGTAAAAGTAAAAATAAAGATCGTTCTAAAAAACTTTGCGTCTTTGCAACTTTGCGCCTTTGCGTTAAATAATTCTCTTAAACCTATGAAAAAACTTATCGAATGCGTTCCAAATTTTAGCGAAGGACGCGATATGTCGGTGATTAAACAAATTACGGACGAAATTGAGAAAATTGATGGTGTTAAACTGCTTGACGTTGATCCCGGCGCAACTACCAATCGAACAGTTGTCACCTTTGTCGGCACACCCGAAGAAGTTTGTGAAGCCGCTTTTCAGGCAGTTAAAAAAGCGCAGGAATTGATTGATATGCGCCGACACAAAGGCGATCATCCGCGTTTTGGCGCAACCGACGTTTGTCCGCTCGTCCCGATTTCGGGAATTTCGATGGAAGAAGTTGCAGAATTTGCTAGAAATCTTGGCAAAAGAATTGGTGAAGAACTCAACATTCCGATTTATCTCTACGAAAATGCCGCGACGGAAGAAAAACGGCGCAATCTCGCCAACAACCGCGAAGGTGAATACGAAGGCTTAAAAGATAAAATTTCCTCAACTGATTGGAAACCCGATTTTGGTCCGAGCGAATTTAATGAAAGCGTGGCAAAATCAGGCGCAACTGCGGTTGGTGCAAGGGATTTTTTGATTGCGGTCAATTTCAATTTGAATACAACTTCAACTCGTCGGGCAAATGCAATTGCCTTTGATGTCCGCGAAAAGGGTCGCCCGAAACGCGAAGGAAACCCGATTGTCGGCAAAATTATTAAGGATGAAAACGGCGAACCTGTAATGATTCCCGGCACTTTAAAAGGCACAAAAGCGATTGGCTGGTTTATCGAAGAATACGGCATTGCACAGGTTTCGATGAATATTACAAATTTGAGCGAAACGCCATTACACGTTGCGTTTGACGAAGTTTCGGAAAAGGCTTACGCTCGCGGAATTCGGGTGACGGGATTGGAAATTGTTGGCTTAGTTCCGAAAAAAGCCATTATCGAAGCGGGCAAATATTATCTAAAAAAACAACGCCGTTCGCTCGGAATTACCGAATCGGAAATCGTCAAAATCGCTATCAAATCAATGGGTTTAGATGATTTGAAGCCGTTCATTCCAGAAGAAAAGATCATCGAATATGTTTTGGAAGCTGAATACAAAACCAAGAAATTGGTTGATCTAACCTGCACCGATTTTGCCAATGAAACCGCTTCCGAATCTCCTGCTCCGGGTGGCGGCTCAATTTCGGCTTATCTCGGTGCATTAGGTGCTTCGCTGGCGGCGATGGTCGCCAATCTTTCTTCGCACAAAGCGGGTTGGGATGACCGTTGGGAGGAATTTTCGGATTGGGCGGTTAAAGGTCAGGAAATTAAAAACGATTTACTTGCTCTGGTTGATGAAGACACCAACGCTTTTAACAAAGTGATGGATGCTTTCGGCTTGCCCAAAGGCACGGACGAAGAAAAAGCTGCTCGTTCAACTGCCATTCAGGAAGCTACAAAATTTGCCACCGAAGTTCCTTTTCGCACGATGCAACGGGCTTTTGACTCTTTTGAAGTTATCAAAGCAATGGCAGAAAACGGAAATCCAAATTCCGTTACAGATGCAGGTGTCGGTGCGTTATGTGCGCGTTCGGCGGTTATCGGCGCATTTCTAAACGTCAAAATCAATGCTGCCGGATTAAAAGATAAAGATTTTGCGAGTGAAATTTTGGCAAAAGGCGCGGAGATTGAACAGAAATCAATTCAATTAGAAGCCGAAATTATGCAGATTGTAAATAGGAAGATTTAAGAAAGTTTGCCCGTGAAAGAACGCGGAAAGACGCAGAAAATAATTGTTAATTGTTAATTGGGTTTGTTTCAGTCAGTCAATTTCAGTTGTTTCGTAACGTCTTTTTTAGCTGATTTTTGCCAATCTTTATATAATTTTTCTGCAATTTTTTTTGCGGCGATTCTATTATCTTCTGCCCAATTAGTTTTGGAACGGAATTTAATAGTTGTTTTCCAAATTAATTTGTCACTTTTTGCCAAGATTTTACAATAATAGATTGAATTGTTGGGGTCACTAGCATCGCCATCAAGCGTTATTTCTGCTGATATTTCACTTAATAGAATTGCATCAGCATCCTTTTTTGTATCAGAAATTAAAAAACCTTTCTTTTCTAATTCAATCTTTAAATCTTTTGCAAGTCCTTTTGTAACAGGTAACACGGAAGTATCTTCCGCGACATAAATCCGCTTGATTTGAGTCAATACACTTTTATCAATTCCATCTGTTTGTGCATTGACACAAAGCACAAGGAGGAAGAAAGGAAGTAAAAGTGTTAGCAGATTTCTTTTCAACATAATATAAAAAACACTATTGAAATAATTGGCTGATTTTAGTCTATTTTAATTCACAAACACAAGAATTTCCGCGTCTTTCCGCGTGTTCAGCGGGCAAAAACTATCCCTGCCTATCCGCTTTATCCCTGTTAATTTACCTCGGATTTCAGTTTATCGCACATCTTTGAATCGTAAAAAGATTGTTGATTCCTTTTTCTAAAAAAACGTTGACGAAAATAATTTTAAAGCCTAGCATTTTCGCAGAGGAGAAAATTATGAACAAAGATTTAGAGCATCTGAAAATACTTTCGATTTGTCATTACATATTAGCGGGATTATCTATTTTCCCAATGCTTTACGGCATTATTTATATGGTGATGGGCATTTTCTTCGGGGTGATGATAGCCAATGCGCCAAATCAGCCTAAAGACGGTCCACCGCCTGCGCTTTTCGGCGGAATTTTTGTGGTAATCGGTTTAGTAATTACTCTTATTGCTTTAACTATCGGAATTTTGCTTTACAAATCAGGTCGTAATCTTTCAAAACAAACAGGTTATACATTTTGTTTGGTAATGGCTTGTGTCTCCTGTCTCTTTATGCCGTTGGGCACAATTCTGGGAATCTTTACCTTGATTGTTTTACTCCGTGATTCGGTCAAAGCAATTTTCAACGGGCAAAATCCGGCAAATTATACTCCGCAGAGCTGGCAACAGTGAGATAAGTAAAAAGTAAAATGGAAAAGGTAAAGCTAGGTGCAGATGCAATGGTTTGAGGTTGAATCGGAAGGGTTTTGTCTTTTGGAAAATGTGATTGATGAGCAAATAATGTCAGATTTGCTCGAAGATTTATCAAATTTTCCGAGCAATCAGCATAAAAAAGGCGTTTATGGAGTCCGAAATTTGCTCAACCTTTCCCCGAAAGTGCGTAAATTTGCTGAAAGCAAAACGGTTCGGAAAATTGCAGAAAATCTTCTTGGCGCGAATGCAAAAGTGGTTCGCGCTATTTATTTTGACAAAATCCCAAATGCAAATTGGAAAGTTCCGTGGCATCAGGATTTAACTGTTTCAGTCGCTGAAAAAATTGAAACTAAAGATTTTACGGCTTGGAGTATCAAAGATAAAATTAATCACGTTCAGCCGCCGATTGAACTTTTGGAAAATATGGTGACGCTTCGTTTTCATCTTGACGATGCGGATGAAACGAACGGCGCATTAAAAGTTTTGCCGAAAACGCATAAATTTGGTCGGCTCAGTGCAACCGAAATTCAAAATCTTAAATCAAAGCAAACAGTCTGTTTGTGCAAAGCGAAAAAAGGTGATTGTTTATTGATGAAACCTCTGCTTTTGCATTCGTCTTCGGCAGGAACAAAACCGAAAAACCGGCGTATAATTCATTTAGAGTTTTCGGCAGACGAATTGCCCAACGGCTTGGATTGGTATGGAACATAGGATTGCTGAGTTTGGATTGCGGATTGCGGATTTGTTTTGGAAATCAGTGTTTATCTGTGTCTATCTGTGGATAATTTTTGCCGTTTCCGCTTTTGCTCAATCGGGGCGAGTTAAACCAGCCGAAACACCTATTCCGCGACCAAAGGTCTTTGACGCTCCAAATGCGGCGACCGATCCGATCACACCTAAATCAACTCCGACTCCAACTCCAACTCCTGCAACGGTTGCCAAGAAAACAGAGGATGATGTGATTGAATTCAGTTCGATCTTAATTCCGATTCCGGCTTCGGTTCTGGATGCTCAGGGGCGAACAATCGGCAATCTGAAATTAGAAGATTTTGATCTGCAAATTGACGGAAAATCAGCCGAGATCAGCGAAATTTCACGCTCTCAATCACCTGTGCGACTTGCTTTACTTTTTGACAACAGTTCAAGTGTTATCCAAGCCCGTGATTTTGAAAAAAAGGCAGCAGTCAGGTTTTTCAAACAGGTAATTCGCCCGGATAAAGACCTTGCCGCCTTGTATAGCGTGGCAACCGTCACGCAATTGGAACAGCCTTTGACCAAAAATGTCTCGCAATTAGTAGATGCAATTGAGAATTTTGCCAAACCCGAAGGCGCGACCGCTTTGTTAGATGGAATTATCCAAGCCGCTAATTATTTGAAAGATTATCAAGGTCGGCGCGTGATCGTGATTGTTTCCGATGGCGAAGATACCTTGAGCGATTCGACTCTGGAAGATGCGGTCAAAACCGTTCAAGTTATGAACTGTCAGGTTTATATCGTTAAAACTACTGAATTTGAAAACCTGAAACGCACCGGAAATCGAGTCGGTAATGCTAATATTCGCGCTCTCACGGCAGAACGCCGAATGCAGGAAATTGCCGGACAAACAGGCGGTGCAGTTTACTCTCCGATTGATGAGGACGAACTGGAAAATGCTTTTAACCGAATTTCTGCCGAGCTTTCCGAGCAATATATTCTGAGTTATTACCCCGATTCCAACAGCGAACGCGGAAAATTTCAATCAATTACGGTCAGTCTCAAAAACAAAAAAGATGTTTCCGTCCGCACCCGCAAAGGTTATTACATTCCAAAGCAAGCGAAGAACTAAAAGTGAATAATTAGCTTTTCACTTTTCACTTTTCACTATAAACTTTTCACTAAAAGCTATGCTTGAAGAATATTTGCAGCAATTTCTCGAACATCTGCGTTATGAGCGCAATGTCAGCACACATACTTTACGAAACTATTCCAGTGATTTGGAACAGTTCCGCGACCATTTGGCAAGTATCGGTGCGTTAAAAATCAAAGTCACCGAAATTGACCATTTGACGATTCGGGAATGGATGGCGGTATTACATTCGCTTAATAAAAAGAAAACTTCGATTGCCCGCAAACTCGCATCATTACGAACATTTTTTCAGTTTCTGGTGCGCGAAGGCGTGTTGGAAACGAATCCGGCTAAATTGGTTGCGACACCGCGCATTGAACGCAAATTGCCGAGTCATCTTTCGATGGAAGATGCGGTTCGCTTTATCGAAACCCCTGATTTGAATACCGATTTGGGCAAACGTGACCGCGCCATTTTGGAATTTCTTTACGCAACGGGCGTGCGCGTCGGAGAACTTGTCGGGCTAAATTTAACTGATATTGATTTTCGGGAAAAATTAGTGCGGGTGACGGGTAAACGCAAGAAACAAAGGATTTTGCCGTTTGGCGAACCTGCTTTGCAAGCTCTGATGTATTATCTCAATGAAACCCGTCCGATTTTTCTGAACAATTGTCCGCCAAGTCAACGCGAAGATAGTGCGGTGTTTTTAAATTATCAGGGAACCCGCATTACAACCCGTTCGGTCGGACGGATGGTTGATAAATACATCAAAATTTGTGCAGAAATCAACAGCGATATTTCGCCACACAGTTTACGCCATTCTTTTGCCACACATTTGCTGGATTCAGGTGCGGATTTGCGCGACATCCAAGAATTGCTTGGACACGCAAGGCTTTCTACCACACAGATTTACACTCAGGTTTCAATGGAAAAACTAATTGAGGTTTACGATAAAGCGCATCCGAAAGCGTAAAAGTGAGAAAGTTTAAAAGTGAAAGAGGGGAAAAGTTTGTTTCGAGTCTGAAATCGACTTTTCCCCTCTTTCACCTTTAAACTTTTTCCAGAATTTCTTCGATTTGGTCAATGTGCCGTCTTTCGTGACCTCCAACCAGCAGAAGCCATTCGGTAGCGGTCATATCGCCAAAATAAGGGTGTGGAAACTTGGCTTTTTGGGTGTTTATGGTTTCTAAACCGGGTTGAAGCTGATTCAATATTTCGTCGTTTTCTTTCATTTTGGCAAAAGATTCCTCGAGAGTGCGCGTCCCACTTGGTTTAACTCTATCGGGTGCTGAAAGTTTGGTCGTGCGGCGGTCTGATGTGGCGGTTTTGGCTAAAAAGTCTTCCGAAATATTGGCATTCCCGTCATTCGGCAAATTTTCCTCGCTGGATTCGTGCAAAAGTTTGGCGCAGATTTTTGCTATTCCACCTTCGACAATCGCAATATGCTCAATAATTTCGCGGATTGTCCACATTGTTTCATCCGCCCGAAAATTAAGTTGTTCATCGGTCAAGTTTTCGATTGTTTGTTTTAATCTGGCACGAATTTTGGCGTTTCCGTCGTAAATTTCGGCGATGGTTTGATAACTCATTTAGAAAATACCTCTTTTAATTTAATTTTATCGGCTGCGGACTTAGCAATAACCGATGCCAACGCAAATAACTGCTGATGTTTTGTTCGCTGTTTTTGAACTGTTTGATAAATCCGGTTTGTAGATAAAGAATGTTTGGTTCTGTCCATTGAAGCTGAACAATCGGATTAAATGAAACCAAAGTGCGTTCGTCCGGCAAAGCATTAACATCGGTTGGAAGTGATGTTGTATTTGAATTATTTGCCGCCGAATTTGATTTGGAATTTGTATTCTGATTAACGGTAATATTGCCACCGTTTTTGCGTTTCAATTCTTCGTCGAAAGTTTTTGCCGCCATTAAAAGTGGAACTTTCAGTGGAATTGCGGCTTGAGTAGGATTATTTCCGACCGCATCATAAATTCTGACGTCTTTATCAAAAGCACAGGCAATTTTGGCAGAATCAGGCGACCAAACCGGATGTGCCGGAGTTAAATTATCGTCTAAAAGTCTGATTCGACCATTCTTTTCCACTAAACGCGGTCTTCCCATCGGAATAAAATTCTCGCCTTTTTGGTCGGCTTGATATTTCAAAAAACTCCATTCTTTCCAGGTTGCCGCTAAAGTCGCCAGTGCCGAGCTGTCCGGCGACCAGACAAAATAAAAATAGATCAAACCTTCGTTTTGCGTAATCGGTTTCAAATCTCCGCCGTCCGAATTGCAGGTATAAATTTGCTCGGTGCGGAAAGTCAAAACCTGTTTAGAATTATCAGGTGTCGGAGTTGTATTAGTGTTTGAGTCAGCCGGCACCGACGGAGCCGAATTATCATTATCCAAATTCGGCACAATCGGTGCGTCAGGCGTTGGAGTTGGCGCAGCCGTTTGCGTCATTCTAACTGCTCCGACAAACGCCACATTATTATTATCCGGTGACCAAACAATCGTGTCGGGATAATAAACGGCTAAACCGTTAGGCGTAATTTTGTTGAGCAATTTTCCGTCTGCCGAATACATATCCAAACGATAGGTCGCGGCTAAATCATTCAACTTAGTGTAAACAACCAAAATACGTTTTTTATCCGGCGAAGGAATAACTTTTTCCAACGTTTCTTCGGGACGATTTTGGTCAAAATCGGCTTGGATGGTCGGATTCTTTTCCTGATTTTGGGCGTTTAAACTGTCTGCCGGAGGTGCAGGAACGTCACTTTCAAACCGAAAATTCAAACGTAACGCCGGAACATCACGCAAAGACGAAGGCGTTATCGTCCTTTCATCGGTTGTAGTTTTTTGACAACTCGTCAAACCTATTAAAATCAAAATAATAGTGAAAATTACTAAGAACTTTTTCACTTCTCCACCTTTTCCCTTTTTCACTTTTTTACTTTAAATCTGTTCCAAAATAACTGCGATATGACGATTTTTGTTCATCATTCGGACTGGAAACAGGAACAATCCGATAAGTTTCCACACCTTTTCCGCCTAATGTAATCGAGATTTCTTTTAGTTCGTCAAAGCGGAAAACGGTCAAAATGACTTTATCGCCCGCCTTTCTTTCGCCCAAATAACTGTTCAAAAATTGGAGACTTGCCCGTTGACCGTCAACCGCAATGATTTGGTCATTTGCGTTTAAACCTTGCTCATACGCAGGTGTTCCGGCGGAAACAGAGCTAACATTCAAACGCTCTCCTTGCTGGGTTAGATTAGCTCCAAGATAGCCTTGTTCACGACCTTTGTTAATTGAAAGCTGTAAGCCAACGCTGTTCAGGCTTGAGTTATAATCAAGCTCATCGTGACCGCGCACATAGCGTTTGAAGAAATCATCCAAACTCTTTCCTGCCATCATTTCCGAAATCTTTTGATAATCTTCCGGCGTGTAATTTCTGCCTTTTTTGTAATGTTCATTGTAAAGATAGCGCATCACATCATCCAAAGATTTTGCGCCTTTCGAGGCACTGCGAATTTCTAAATCTAATAAGAAATTAACGATTTCACCTTTGTCATAATACGAAATTTGATTGTTGATGGCGTTTTCGTCGGGACGATAATATTTGATCCACGCATCAAAACTTGCCTCTTCCAGACTGGTTTCAAAACGTCCCGGACGTTCCTGCAAAGCTTTGAACTGGTCTGCTTTTCCGCTCAAATATTCTCGGTCGGAAATCAATCCGGCACGTTGCACCAGAACGCTTTCATAATAAGCCGTTCCGCCTTCGGCAACCCACAATAATTTGGTGTAGTTTTCCCCTTCGTAATTAAACGGTCCGAGCGCATCAGGACGAATCCGTTTGACATTAAAGCAGTGAAAATATTCGTGGGCAACCAACGTCAAAAAGTCAGTGTAACGTGTGGTAAAGCCGAATTTGCTGAACTGTAAAGCAGTTGAATTGAGATGCTCCAAGCCACCGCCGCCGCGAGCATTCAAAATAAATGTGTAGTCTTTATACGGCAATTCACCGAAGATTTTGTAGGCTTCTTCGACAATTTTTGCCGTGTCTTTGGCTATTTTATTAAGGTCATAATTACCGTCGCCTTCGACCACGAAACGATGCTGTTTGCCTTGCACCTGAAAATAAATGTCTTGAAAATTGCCAACCTCGAACGGCGAATCGTAAAGAATATCGTAATTTTCGGCGACGAATGTATTTTCTTTGCCTTCAACTTTTGGTAATCCGGTCGCAATTTTCCAGCTTCCGTAAGGTTTGACGGTTAAAGTTGACGAAATATTCAAAAACCCTTTCGGAAACATCAGCAATGCGCCATTGTTCCAAAAAGCGTGTTCGTCATTAAGTTCATTGGTGCGAACAGTTAATTCATTCGCATAAACATTGTATGTGACGACAAATTCGGTCAAGCCCTTTGAATCAATCTGCCAGTTATTTTTATTGACCTTCGTCCAATTAAGAGCATTTCCGTTAGCATCTTTGGCAGCAAAATCCTGAACGTGACGGGCATATTCGCGCACAAGGTAACTGCCCGGAGTCCAAACCGGCATCGCAATTTCGCTTTTGTCCGGCATTTTGGCTTGCTTGACGTGCATTTCAACTTCTAAGAGATGCGTCCAGGGCTTTGACATCGAAACCATGTAACTTACTTCCGGCGGAGTAGGTTTTGATTCTTCGACTACAACAGGGGTTTTCGTTTTGCCTTTCGGCTTTTTGTTTTGTGCTTCAATATTTTCCTGATACATAAAAATTACTACAACAAGCAAAATAAGAACTGCTTTCAGGTTTTGTTTTAGCTGCATTATTTTCGGCAAACTCCGTCAAATTAATATTTTGTCTAAACGATATATTACAACGAAAAGATTATTTGCTAAAATTGCGCTTATGGGATTGCCGAAGTTTAGGACAAAAATCAGCGTTGAAGATTATTTGGAGAGCGAAAAACACAGTCCGGTTCGCCGCGAATATGTTGACGGCGAAATTGTTGCGATGGCTGACGCGAGTGATAATCATGGACGAATTACGATAAATTTAACCACAATTTTATCAATTCATTTGCGAAATTCTCCTTGTGAACCATTTTCCAATGACACAAAGGTTCGGGTTACGCCAACAGTCTTTTATTATCCTGACATCTTGGTTTCGTGCGAAGAAAATCCCGAAAGTCCTTACTTTCGTAATAGTCCGATATTAATCATTGAAATTGTTTCCAAATCAACTGAAAGAGTTGACCGAATGGAAAAAGTTTTTGCCTATCAACAAATTCCGAGCCTCCGTGAGTATGTTGTAGTTGACCAATATCGAATGGAAGTGCAAGTGCATCGCCGACAGGAAAATGGCGGCTGGATTACTTATTTTTTTAACGAAAGAGATGACATTGTTGAATTTACCTCCGTTGATCTAACGATTCCTTTGCCCGAAATTTATCGCCGGGTTGTTTTTGAACCAAATGCAGACAGAGACGAATACTAAAGAAAAATTTTTTACCAAACCGATTGCCATTATTTTTGTCACGATCCTGATAGATTTAATCGGTTTCGGCATTATGATTCCGGTTTTGCCTTATTATGTAAAATTGCCGGAATTTCAGGCTTCGCCGTTTGAGATCGGAATGCTCTTTGCCATTTATTCGTTGATGCAATTTATCTTTTCACCGATTTTGGGTGGGCTTTCCGATAAATATGGTCGCCGTCCGGTTCTGTTTTTCAGTTTGTTGGGAACCTCCGCCGCTGCGTTGGTAACAGGTTTATCTACAACGCTTTGGATGGTTTTTATCGGCAGAATGTTAGACGGCGTGACGGGCGGAAATATTTCGACTGCCCAAGCCTATATTGCCGATGTGACCACTAAAGAAAATCGCGCCAGAGGAATGGGATTGGTCGGCGCGGCATTTGGGCTGGGATTTATTTTAGGTCCGGTGATTGGCGGACTTTTAAGCCGCTTTGGAACTCACGTTCCGTTCTTTTTCGTTTCAGGATTGGCTCTGACCAATGCGATTTCGCTCTATTTTTTCCTGCCTGAATCACGCAAACTAAACGGAAATGACAATAGGGAATCCCGCCCGAACCGGTTAGCCGAACTTTTTTCGGCATTCCAAAATTCACGGTTTGGAATCGTAGTTTTATTGTATTTTTTGACGGTTGTAGCTTTTTCGATAATGACGACTTCGTTTGCTCAATACACTATGTTTCGGTTTAATTACGATGCACAACAAAATGGTTATATCTTTGGTTTCATTGGGTTTTTAGCCATTATGCTGCAGGGCGGATTATTTAGCCGTTTAGTCAAATCCTTTGGCGAAAGTTGGTTGATCGTCATCGGCTGCTTTTTGTTATTTGCCAGTCTTTTTGCCGTTCCGTATGTTGGTCCCGCTTTTGGCGGATTAACGGCTTTGTTAGTCGGAGTCGCCTGTTTTTCGGTGGGAAACTCGCTTTCTTCGCCTGCGCTGACCAGCGTTGCTTCCAAAGAAGCTGAAGAAGAGTCACAGGGAAAAGCCCTCGGAACTTTGCAGTCGGCGGCAAGTCTGGCAAGAGCCATCGGTCCTGCAATGACGGCATTTTTGCTCAATGATTCGATTACCAAAAACATCAGCGATCAAACGCTTTTCCGCACTTTTTGGACAGCATCGGCAATTATGCTGCTGACAGTTATTATTTCCATTTACTTTGCGGTAAGCCATAAACAAGAGGTTTTGATTTGAGAAAGTCATTCCGTTGGATAGTCAATCAAACTTCTGTTATTCTCAATCCGTATAAAACAAAAAAATGAGCAAAAGTTTTCAGGTTAAACGCATCCAAACATTTACCTTTTTACTTTTGCCTTTTCAACGCTTTCCCCGCCAATTTGAAAATAATTTTAGGAGACAATTTTAATATGCGTCGCAGTATTTTGACCTGTTTTTTGTTGTCTGCACTGATGACACCGATTTTTCCATTTACTAATAATCAAGCAGACGAAAAAATTTTTATGAAAGATGTAACTGAACCAAATCCATTGACTGCCGTTTGGACGGGAAATTATGGAGGCTTTCCGCCTTTTGACAAAGTTAAGATCGAGTATTTTGAGCCGGCGATTGAATCCGCGATGGCGGAAAATCTGGCGGAAATTGACAAAATTGCCAATGATTCAGCCGCACCGAATTTTGAAAACACGATTGCAGCGATGGAGCGCACCGGCGAAACTCTGAACCGCGTTTCGACGATTTATTTTATCTGGCAAAGCAATATGAATAATCCCGAATTTGCCAAAGTTTCGCGCAAAATGGGACCGAAATTTGCCGAATTGGGCGATAAAATTTCGCAGAACGAAAAACTTTTCAAGCGTATTGAAGCCGTTTATCAAGTCCGCAACAAATCGAAATTAACGCCTGAACAAAAGCGACTCGTCGAAGATTATTACACTAATTTTGTTCGCGGCGGCGCAAAACTCGGCGAAAAGGAAAAAACGAGGCTTGGAGAAATCAATCAAAAACTGGCTACGCTTTTCAATCAATTCAGCCAAAATTTATTAGCGGACGAAAGCAAATTTTTAGTTTTGGAAAGCGAATCCGATTTGAAAGGTTTACCACAATCATTGGTTGATGCCGCCGCCGCTCAAGCGACTGCACGTAAAGCCAACGGCAAATGGATCGTTGTTAATACTCGTTCTTCGGTTGATCCGTTTTTGACTTATTCCGAACGGCGGGATTTGCGCGAAAAGGTTTGGAAAATGTTCATCAATCGTGGCGACAACGGCGATGAACACGACAATAATGCGATCATTCCCGAAATTCTCCAACTGCGGGCAGAACGCGCTAAACTGCTCGGCTATCCGACACATGCTCATTTTCGTCTGGAGGTAGCAATGGCGAAAACTCCTGAAAATGCGATGAAATTGATGATGGGAGTCTGGAAACCCGCCGTTGCCCGCGTTCACGAAGAAGTTGCCGATATGCAATCACTTGCCAATAAAGAAGGAGCGGGAATCACGATTGAACCCTGGGATTATAAATTTTATATGGAAAAAGTTCGCAAGGCGAAATATGATTTAGACCAAAACGAAATCAAACCTTATTTGCAGCTCGACAAACTGCGCGAAGGAATGTTTTATGTCGCAGGTGAACTTTTTGATTTCAAATTTACTCCGGTGACAGGCGTTCCGACCTATCATCCTGACGTAAAAGTTTGGGAAGTCACCAACCGCAAAACCGGCAAACATATCGGTTTGTGGTATTTTGATCCTTACGCCCGCGAAGGCAAACGCTCCGGTGCGTGGATGAATGCCTATCGCAATCAGCAAAGAATGAACGGCGAAGTGACGACCATCGTTTCCAACAACGCCAACTTTGTGAAAGGAAAGCCCGGCGAACCGCTTTTGATTTCGTGGGATGATGCGACAACACTTTTCCACGAATTCGGACACGCACTGCACGGTTTGAATTCAAACGTCACTTATCCGACTCTTTCGGGAACAAATGTCGCCCGCGATTATGTCGAATTTCCTTCGCAACTGCTCGAACATTGGCTTTCTACACCCGAAGTTCTCAATAAATACGCAGTTCATTACCAAACCGGAAAACCGATTCCGCAGGAATTAGTGGATAAGATCAACAAATCTTCCAAATTTAATCAAGGATTTGCAACGGTTGAGTATTTGGCAAGTGCTCTGGTTGATATGAAATTGCATCTGGCTGGTAACACAAAAATTGATGCCGATAAATTTGAACGCGACACTTTGGCGGAACTCGGAATGCCGAAAGAATTGGTTATGCGTCACCGCACGCCGCAATTTGGTCACGTTTTCCAAAGTGATGGTTACTCGGCAGGTTATTACAGCTATTTGTGGTCGGATGTCATTACAGCTGATGCTTTCGGCGCATTTACCGAAGCAGGCGGACCATACGATAAAGCGGTTGCCGCCCGTTTGGTCAAATACATTTTCTCGGTTGGAGACACGATTGATCCAGCAGAAGGTTATCGAAAGTTTCGCGGACGCGATCCGAAAGTCGAGGCTCTGATGATCAAACGCGGCTTTGCGCCTGAACCGGTTGCCAAAGGAAAAAGTAAAAAGGCAAAAGGTAAAAAGTAATCAAAATCAGATTATTTTGAGACGATTAAACAAATAAGTGGAGAATAGAAAGTTTTCGGACTTTGTTCTCCATTTTATTGTATTTTTGATAAACATTATTTGGTTTAAGAATTACGAGAAAAGGTATGATTGCAAAAAGAATCCGTAATTTTCCGCATTGACGGTAGAAGTGCCGTTTCGTTTGCAGTATTCTACCCCTTGCCATCCATAGCAGCTTGGCGCATCAACATCTTCCGTGGCTCCTGCCCCATGTGATAATTCATGAAGAAAAGTTTCTACCTGGCTTTGCTTGTCGTTTAATTTACCGCTCAATTCAAAAAAACCTTTGTAAAAGTGCATCGGTGCGCTGCCTTTTTGTCCGTAGCTGAGTAACCGCGCTTCATAAGCGTTGATAGTTCTGCCTGCATACATCATAGTTCCCTGAGTGCGTGCCTGAACTGCTACTTGCTTTTTATCACCCGCAAATTTGGCTCGATGGAATCCGATTACAGTGCTCATATCGGCGTTAGTATTTCCTTGATCGCCGCCCTTAATAATATGATAAGTGTCGGAATCTATCATCAGTCTCATCGAACTGACTGTTTTCATGATCAGATGTGTTCCTGCTTCATGTCCGCCCGCGACATTTCGGAGATCAAAATACTTATGAGCGCGTCTGATGAACTCTCTGTAATCACTAAATGCTTCATCCTGAGCTTTGTGAATACAATATTTTGAAGCATTGATGATAATTTCCATTCTCTGCTTTTCCTGTGCGCTGAATCCTTGAAATCTAGGCATATTATTCTGTTCTCCTCTTAATCTTTATTACTTTGGACGATTAAAATTATTGTCGTAACCACTTATCGCCGCTTGATGATTTATTTATACCAAGACACTGAAGAAAACGCTTGAGCAGGATTGCTCATTTTCAATGAGAAAAATTACTCATTTTCAGATGAGTAAAATTACTCATCTTTAAGCCGGGTCAGTTTTAATAACTTCTGTCAGATTTCCGGTTTATATTTATTACTTTTGTAACTTTTTTAACTAAATTCGGATAAAATGAAAAGCTTTACAAAAACCAATATTATTGAGATAGATGTTGGGAAAAGAGTATGCGAAGCGTAAATCATAAAACAAGTCCGAAAGTTATTGACGGTTTAGTCCAGAAAAAAAATAATTGGTCTGCGACTGCCGATTATTACAATACTGAGCAAACGCTTCCGGTAATTGACCGCCAAAGACCGGGCAAAGGATACCGTCACCTTCTGAAACAAAAAGACATTTATGATTTCATTTCAATTTTGCCCGACTGGAATGAATTGTCGATTGGATTGAATGCAATTGTGCTTGCTCCCGGCAGTTGGGATGCGTGGGGGTATCATAGTCGTGGCGTAATAGAGGTTTGTGCGTGGGAAGTAAATATCTGGACGGAAATATCGGAAGAAGGTTACAAAGCTGAACTTCACATTCTTGAAAAACTAAATGTGCCTTGCGAACCGAGCGAAAACGGGGTGCTTTGCAAATTTACTGAAGATACGGCAAAAGCGCATCAATTGCTGGCAACACTTCTTCATGAATTGGGACACCATCACGACCGTATGACGACAAAAACTAAACTTCACTCATCTCGCGGCGAAACCTATGCTGAAGAATATGCAAAGGCTTATTCTGAACGTATTTGGATAGATTATCAGAAGATATTTGGTGTCTTTTAGCGAATAATCTGATGAACTCAAAAATAACATTTGAGATACTTTTAACGAGTCCCAAATCACATAACTTTGGTAAGTTTTATGGATATACCTGAAGCCAAATTTCGGCAGAAAAATGTTCAACAGCAAAACGCTGTTACAAAAGAATCTATCCGCCGAGAAGCCGAATTCTATAAGACTAACGGGATTCCAAAAGCGTTGCGTTTATATGGAGAAATGCAAGGTATTGACTGGAATCATTCGATAATTCTTAATTTAGAAATTGATTTTCTGGGTATGCCTTCGTTATGGGGAATGTTTTTAACTCAGCAAAAAGAATTTATTGAATTTGAAATTGAAACTGACCAGCAACACTCAAAGATAATCGAAATTGAAACTTGGAAAAATGTAACCGGCGAACAAAATTTTTCCTATCACAATCGAGGAATTGGCGTGGGATTCGGTGCTTTAGCACTTGAAGTTTGGCAGGAACTAGAAAATAAAAATAAATGACTGTCTCAAAAAGAAGCATCTTTTGAAACAGTCAAGATCATTAAAACAAATACAGTTTAGCTTCCCGTTTTCTTAAATCCCATCTACAATGGCATTCAAAGTTGCCGAAGGTCGCATCGCGGCATAAGTTTTGTCAGTATTCGGATGATAATAGCCGTCAATTTCCTGCGATTTGCCTTGTGCGCCGATCAATTCTTCGTTGATCTTGGCTTCGTTTTCCTGCATCGCTTGAGCGACAGGAGCAAATTTGGCGGCGATTTCTGCGTCTGCCGTTTGGTTTGCCAACGCTTCCGCCCAATACATTGCTAAATAGAAATGCGAACCGCGATTGTCTATTCCGCCGACTTTTCGCGCCGGAGATTTGTCGGTTGCCAAAAATTTCGCATTGGCTTCGTCCAAAGCATCGGCTAAAATTTGAGCTTTTTTATTGCTTTGAGTTTGTGCTAAATGCTCAAAACTCGCCTGTAATGCTAAAAACTCACCAAGCGAATCCCAACGCAAATAGCCTTCGTCTAAAAATTGTTCGATGTGTTTCGGTGCAGAACCGCCCGCGCCCGTTTCAAACAAACCGCCACCGTTCATCAGCGGAACAATCGAAAGCATTTTGGCGGAAGTTCCAAGCTCCAAAATCGGGAACATATCGGTCAAATAATCGCGCAAAACATTACCCGAAACTGAAATTGTATCTTTGCCTTCGCGTCCGCGTTTCAGCGATTCGAGCATCGCATCTTTGACATCCATAATTCTGATGTCGAGACCGTTTGTGTCGTGATCCTGCAAATATTTTTCGACCTTTTTGATGATTTGTGAATCGTGTGCGCGGTCTTTGTCGAGCCAGAAAATGGCGGGCGTGTCGGAAAGTCTTGAACGATTGACCGCCAATTTTACCCAATCCTGGATCGGCGCATCTTTGGTTTGGCAAGCCCGAAAAATATCTCCTTTTTCGACTTTTTGCTCTAACAGAGTATCTCCGTTTTCGTCTTCGACTTTGACCGTTCCGTCGGTAGAAACTTGGAAAGTTTTGTCGTGCGAGCCGTATTCTTCCGCCTTTTGCGCCATCAAACCGACATTCGGGACAGAGCCGAAAGTTTTCGGATCAATCGCGCCGTTTTGCTTCATATCGTCAATGATTGCCGCGTAAAATCCGGCGTAAGTCCGGTCGGGAATGACGCAAACGGTGTCTTCTTCTTTGCCGTCTTTATTCCACATTTTGCCGCCGCCGCGCACCAACGCCGCCATCGAAGCGTCAATGATCACATCCGAAGAAACGTGGAAATTGGTGATTCCATTGTCCGAATTGACCATCGCCAAACGCGGTCCGTTTTCGATGGCTTTGGCAATATCCGCTTTGATTTCGGCTTCCTGCGCGTGACCGGAAATTTTTTCGTTGAGCGTGGCTAACCCAAAATTCGGATTGATGTCCAATTCTGCAAAAGTATCGGCGTATTTTTCAAAAACGTCCTTGAAATAGGTTTCGACAATCGCCCCGAAAATGATTGGGTCTGAAACTTTCATCATCGTGGCTTTCAAATGCGCGGAAAGCAAAACGTCTTTTTCTTTGGCTTCGGCAATCGCTTCTTTGACGAAAGATTTCAACGCCGAAAGATTCATCACTGAAGAATCAAGCACTTCACCTGCTTTTAACGGCGCGTAATCTTTCAAAACTTTTTCCGAACCGTCATTTCCATAAAAAACGATGCGGAATTTGCCGTCATTTTCGACAGTCGTAGAGTTTTCCGTTCCGTAAAAATCGTCCGAATTCATATTTGCGACGGAAGTTTTAGAATCTGCGCTCCAAACGCCCATTCGGTGCGGATTCGCTTTTGCGTAATTTTTGACGGCTTTCGGGGCGCGTCTGTCAGAATTTCCTTCGCGCAAAACGGGATTTACCGCGCTTCCCAAAACTTTCGCATATTTTTTGTTGATGGCTTTTTCTTCGTCCGTCTTTGGCTCGGCGGGATAATTTGGAACGGCAAAACCTTGTTTTTGTAATTCGGCAATCGCTTCTTCAAGCTGTGGAACTGACGCGGAAATGTTCGGTAGTTTGATAATGTTTGCTTCGGGTTTGGTCGCTAATTCGCCTAATTCAGCGAGAGCGTCAGGAATTTTCTGGTCATCGGTCAAATATTCGGGAAAGTTGGCTAAAATTCTGCCCGACAACGAAATATCGGGAACTTCGATTTCAATATCGGCGGATTTGGTAAACGCTTTTAAGATCGGTAAAAAAGAATGTGTCGCCAGCATCGGGGCTTCATCAGTTAAAGTGTAGTAAATTTTTGACATTTTATTGTTTGATTTTATTAGATTAAATTTAGTTGTGGTTATTTTATTATTGTTTGAATCAAAACGTAAATTGTGAAATTAAAAATATTTGACTTGAGAAATTGAGGTTTTTAATTTGTTTTGGATGGGGCTTTGGCTTCATCCTTTTTTATTTTTATCGAACTTTTCAAAAACTAAACCCGTAAAGTCTTTCTGTAAACTCAAAATCAATCAAAAAATAATTTGTAATTTATGAAAAAAGGCGATTTACAGGACTTTAAGATTAACGTGAAATTAAAGCTCGCAGCACTATGGGCATCGGTTACTTTTTGCTATATCTACGGCGACTATTTTGAATTATATGTTCCGAAAAAGGTTGAAAGTTTGATAAATGGAAATAGTATGCTGGACAATCCAAACAAACTTTTTATTGCGGCATTTCTACTGCTGATTCCTTCAATCATGATTTGTTTATCCATTCTCCTGAAACCCTTCATCAACAGAATTCTGAATATTTCCTTCGGCTTGTTTTTTACACTTTTTGTCGGATTGGTCGGCATTAGTTCGTTTTCGGAGTGGCGGACTTTTTACGTTTTCTATGCGGGCGTGGAAATTGTTTTGACGCTGATGATCGTTTGGTTTGCGTGGCATTGGGAGAGAGTTGAGAAGGAGGAAAATCAATGAAGTTCGGAGTCAATAAGAATACAGCAAGATTGGCAGGTTTTTTGTATCTGATAGTTGTTGTGACCGGAATTTTCAGCCTCGCTTACGTTCCTTCAAAATTGATCGTTTGGAGTGATCCCGCTAAAACCGTTCAGCAAATTACAGCTTCCGAATCACTTTTTCGGCTGAGTTTGGTCAGTAGTGCGATTTGTTATGTCGCCTTTCTTCTTCTGCCGTTTGTTTTGTATAAATTGCTGAATTCCATCAACGAAATCGCGGCGAAACTAATGATAATTTTAGCGGCAGTCAGCGTGCCGATCTCGATGCTCAATCTGCAAAACAAATACGCTGTTTTGACTTTGTTAAACGGGAAAAATTACTTGAGCATTTTCAGCGAGCAACAGCTTCAAATTCAAATAATGCAACTTTTGGAAAACTACGATAACGGCATTTTGATACTGCAAATTTTCTGGGGATTGTGGCTTTTTCCGTTCGGTTATTTGGTTTATAAATCTGGCTTTTTACCGAGAATTTTAGGGATTCTTTTAATGCTCGGCTGCTGCGGTTATCTGATTAGTTTTGCCGGAAATACATTGATGCAGAATTACGGTGAAACATTAATTTCGCGTTTTGACACAATGCCCGCAACGTTCGGCGAAATTGGAAGCTGTTTGTGGCTTTTAATTCGCGGAATCAACGAAAAAGCCGTTTTGAAAGATTAAAATTGATAAGTTTCTCCAATGACCGCTTTAAAGATTCTCAAAATATAACCGCGCGGAATAAACATAATTTCATAAAAAGTAAAAATAAAGTCTCAGTTTCTTCCCCTCAAATACCGAAACTCTTGTAATTAAGCTAAAATAAAAATATAAGGTTTAGAGCGAGGCGAAAAAAAATGGATGCCTACAATCAACCAATTTCTGATGTTCTCAAATTCTTAGAATCTTCCCCCGAAGGTCTGACTCACGCCCAAATTACGGAAAAACTCGAACAATTCGGACTCAATGAGTTGCAGGAAAAAAAGAAAAATCCGCCTTGGATGATTTTCCTTTTGCAATTTAAGGATTTTATGATCCTCGTCCTAGCCGCTGCCGCGATTATCTCAGGTGTGATTGGCGATACGACTGACACGATCATCATTTTTATCATCATAATTTTGAATGCGATTGTCGGATTCGTTCAGGAATACCGCGCCGAAAAAGCTCTGGACGCGCTCAAAAAAATGACCGTTACGCAGACTCACGTCATCAGAGATGGAAAATCGCAGATAATTTCTTCCACAGAATTGGTGCCGGGCGATCTGGTCGTGATGGAAGCGGGAAATGTTGTTCCGGCGGATATTCGGCTTTTGGAAGTCCACGCATTTCGGATTGATGAGTCTTCGCTGACGGGCGAATCCGTTCCGGTTGATAAAATCAGCGGTGAATTGAGCGAAAAAGATATTGTGCTCGGCGACCGTTTGAATATGATTTTTAAGGGAACTCTGGTCACCAACGGACGCGCAAAAGGTGTTGTAACAGCAACCGGGATGAATACCGAATTAGGGAAAATCGCCGGAATGCTTCAGGAAGACGAAGCCGCCACGCCTTTGCAGCAGCGAATGACCAAGTTCGGCAAAAATCTCTCTTACATTATTTTGCTGATCTGCCTGATTTTGTTCGTTGTTGGGGTTCTTCGTGGCGATAATCCTTTCGAGATGTTGTTGGTTTCGATCTCTCTGGCGGTGGCGGCAATTCCTGAAGCTTTGCCTGCACTAATTACGATTGCGTTGGCGAGAGGCGCGTCACGTTTGGCGAAAAAGAACGCACTTATCAGAAAACTTCCGGCGGTGGAAACACTCGGTTCGGTAACGTTCATTTGCAGCGATAAAACCGGCACTTTGACACAAAACAAAATGCGCGTGGTTGAGATTTACGAGCATTCGGATGAAGAATTAGAGCGCGGCGTTTCGTTGCTCAAACTTGGAATGACTCTCAATCACGACGTAAAATTCAACGATGCGCAAGAGCCTTTCGGCGAACCTACCGAAATCGCTTTGGTCGAAAAAGCGGTCGAAGAAATTTCGTTTGAAAAGTATCAAAATCTCTTTGAAAAATATCCGCGAGTCAGCGAATTACCGTTTGATTCCGACCGTAAATGTATGACGACCGTTCATCACACGGACGGAAAATTTTTGGTCATCACCAAAGGCGCGAGCGAATCAATCGCCGAAACTTTGGAAAATCAAGGGAATGCGATTCAATTAAAAAAACTCTCTGAAAAACTGGCAAAAAAAGGAATCAGAGTTTTGGCTTACGCCGCTCAAACGCTGGAAAAATTGCCTGAACCTTTTAATTATCAAACTGTCGAGCAAAACCTGAAATTCATCGGTTTAACCGGATTGATGGATCCCGCCCGCGAAGAAGTAAAGATTGCTATCGAAGAATGCAAAACCGCCGGAATAAAACCCGTCATGATTACCGGAGATCATCCCGCCACAGCCAAAGCGATTGCCAAGGAAATCGGAATTTTAGATGAAAAAGGGTTGGTCTTAACCGGCGCGGAGCTGCGTCAACTGAGCGATGAGTCATTTTTGAATCAGGTTGAACAAACAACCGTTTACGCGCGTGTTTCGCCCGATCAAAAACTGAGAATTGTTAAAGCTCTGCAAAGGAAAGGGAACTTTGCCGCGATGACGGGCGACGGTGTGAATGATGCGCCTTCGCTAAGAGCCGCGAATATTGGCGTGGCTATGGGAATTAATGGAACAGATGTCAGCAAAGAAGCCGCGCATTTGATTCTTCTCGATGATAATTTTGCGACCATCGTCAAGGCGGTAAAAGAAGGTCGGCGCATTTTCGATAACATCCGCAAATTCGTCAAATACATAATGACCTGCAATGGTGCGGAAATTTGGACTATCTTCATTCCGCCGCTCCTCGGCTTTCCGATTCCGCTGCTGCCAATCCAGATTTTATGGATAAATCTCGTCACCGATGGACTTCCTGCGCTCGCGCTTGCGGGTGAACCGGCTGAAGAAAATGTGATGAAACGTCCGCCGCGCCCGACCAATGAAAGTCTTTTTTCCGATGGGGTCGGTTATCATATTATTTGGGTTGGGCTTTTAATGGCGGGCGTGACGCTCGGCACGCAGTTTTGGGCGATTCATAATAAAATAGAAAATTGGCAAACGATGGTTTTTACGGTTTTGGCTTTATCACAGCTCGGGCACGTTTTAGCCGTCAGAAGCGATCGGACGTTTCTTTATAAACAAGGGTTTTTCAGCAATTTACCGCTGCTCGGCGCAGTCTTGCTGACTTTCGGTTTACAAATGGCAGTAGTTTATTTGCCTTTTATGAACAATATTTTCAAAACTCAGCCATTAACCGTTGTCGAATTGATCATTACTTTGGCAATGTCCGCCGTTGTTTTTCACGCAGTTGAATTGGAAAAATGGGTAAAAGTGAATTTCTTTAAGAGATAAATTGAAAAGGCAATTTCCGAATTATCTCAGAAATTCAGCCGGGACAAATCTACAAAATCGGCAGAAAGATAATTTTTACTATGAATTGTCTGAAACTCTATAAAACAAACTACAAATTGTTGGATAATTGGCAGATTTACAGATAGAATAGTTTCCAAAATATGCTAAATTGTAAGAATTGTAACACCAATTTTGAGGGAAAATACTGCACCAACTGCGGACAAAAATTTTATACCGACCATGATAAATCGCTCAAGCATTTTCTTGAAGAGATTTTTCATTTTCTGACGCATTTTGAAGGTTCATTTTTTACCTCGCTCAGCACGATTTATACAAAACCCGGAAAGCTCACCGAAGATTATACAGGCGGAATCCGTAAGAAATATTACAAACCGATTTCGTTGTATTTATTGCTGATAGTTTTATATCTGATTTTTCCTTTGGCTCACGGGCTAAATGTTGCACTGAAATATCATAAAGATAATTCTTTTTATGGAAATTATGCCGAAAAACGAATTGAGCAGAAAATTGCAAAACTTCAAATTTCCGATGAAGAATTTACTGAACATTTTGAACAAAAATCCGCCAAAGTTTCTAAAATTCTCTTGCTGCTGTTCATTCCTTACTCTGCTTTGTTGATATATCTACTTTGCTTTTACAAAAAGCCGTATGTTTTTGACCTGACCATTTTAGCGACCGAAATAAACGTCTTTTATTTGTCATTTGTCTTTATTCTTTTTCCCGGATTATTACTACTTTTTAACAAATTAACCGGCACATATTTAATTACCGATGAAGTTATTTTCACATTGATTCCCGGAATAATTTTCATGCTATTTTGCGGACTAAGTTTTCGCAGATTTTTTAACCAAAATTGGCTTATTTCGCTCGTGAGCGGCTTAGTTTTTGCAGCCTTGCATTTTCTTTTTATGGTCTTTATTTACAGATTGATTGTCTTTCAGGCAACGATGTTTTTGTTATAGATGGAGAATTAAGTTATTAAAATGGAAGACTTAAAACGATTTTTAGAGGCTCAGGAAGATTTTGAGATTGCGTTGTCCGAAATTAAATCAGGCAGAAAACAAAGTCATTGGATGTGGTATATTTTCCCGCAAATTGCCGGATTGGGTTTCAGTTCAACTTCGAGATTTTATGCAATTAAGGATATTGAAGAAGCTGAAGAGTATTTGAATCATCCGATTTTAGGCAAACGATTGATTGAAATTTCCGAATCCCTGCTCGAAATCAAAGGCAAAACGGCTCACCAAATTTTCGGCAGTCCTGACGATATGAAACTGAAATCTTCGATGACTTTATTTGCGGGTTTGGAAAATACAAATCCGGTTTTCCAAAAGGTTTTGGATAAATATTTTGACGGCGCAAAAGATGAACGAACTCTGCAAATTATTGTTGCTGCTTAGTTTATGATATAAGCTGCACGAAATTGAAAAAGGTGAGAGTTCGGCTTCGGTTTCTTTAGTTTTTGTGTTTTCGGTCAAATCGTTTATATTGACAACAACTACATTCCAAATTTTTAAACTAATTAATAATGAAAAAGTCGCTGATTTTGCTAGCTCTTGTTTCTCAGTTTATTTTCGTCCAACAGTTTTTCGGACAGGAAAAAAAACTGACGGTTCTTTATACCAATGATTTGCATGCGCATCTTGAACCGCACATTGTTCCGTGGGTTGATAAAACGCGAAAAGTCGGCGGCTTTGCCAATATCGCCGCGCTCGTCAAACGTGAGAAAAAGGCAAATCCGAACACGGTTTATTTTGATGCAGGCGATTGGTTTGCGGGTCCGTATGTCAGTTCTTTGACCAAAGGTGAAGCAGTTATTGATGCGATGAATTATCTCGGATTGGATGCAGCTTGCGTCGGAAATCACGAATTTGATTACGGTTGGGAAAATGCGTCCGAGCAATTCAAAAAAGCGAAATTCCCGCTTTTGAACGGTAATATTTTTCTCAAAGGCACGGAAAAACTGCATTGGAACGAACCTTATATCATCAAAAATGTGAACGGCATTCGGCTTGGAATTATCGGTCTGCACGAAAAATTCGCTTTTTATGACACAACTTCCGACGAAATGATAAAAGGCGTTGAAGCGAGAGACGAAAAGGTTTATTTGCGAAAATACATTGAAGAATTAAAACCGAAAACCGATCTGATCGTTTTGTTGACACATATTGGAATCCCCGGCACCCAGTCTTCAACCGGTGAAAGAGATGTTCCGCGCAACCACGAACACGACATCGAATTGGCAAAGAGTGTTCCGGGCGTTGATTTGATGATTACCGGACACCCGCACAGCGGACTGTCGGAACCGATCAATGTCAACGGCACGCTCATCGTTTCGACCGATGCCTACACCATTGAGTTGGGCAAACTCGAAATCACATACAATAAAAAACAAGACAAGATCACGAATTACAAAAACACTCTTGCTTATTTATTTGATGATGAAGTTCCCGACGATCCGCAAATGGTCAAAATTATTAAAAAATGGAATGACAAACTGAAAACTATTACCGAAGAAAAAGTTACCAAAATTTCTCTGCCGCTGACACGCTCTTACGGCGAAGAGTCCACGATGGGCAATCTGGTTGCCGACTCGATTCTAAATGCCTATCCCGAATATGATTTGGCGATCACGAACAGCGGCGGGCTGCGTCAGGACATTGATGCCGGAGATATTACAGTCGGTGAGTTGATCTCGGCATTTCCCTTTCCGAATACGATTGTTCAGCTTGAAATGAAAGGCAGTGATCTGCGGAAGATTTTTGAACACGGAGCGGGCTTGACCAACGGAATTTTGCAGGTCTCAAAGGGTGTGGAAATGGCTTATGACGAAAGTAAACCGATTGGAAACCGCGTGACGAAAGTCAATATCAAAGGTGTTTCGCTCAATGACAATAAAACTTACAAGGTTTTGACTTCAAACTTTCTGGCAGACGGCGGCGACGGATTTTTGGTTTTCAAGAAAACTCTTTCATACAAGAATACAGGTGTGCAGATTCTCGATTCAATGATCAAATATCTGAAAAGATCTGAAACCTACACGCCGATAATCGAAGGCAGAGTAAAAAAATAGAACCAGAAAACTGCAATTTATTTTCGTTTCGGAGAAAATATTATCTGAGGTTCATCAAAAGTTCATTAGAACTCTTTGCTACGATTAGCCGTATAAAACCGTAAAGCTATGGAAACTTTCGACAGCACCACTAATTCGACGGAGCAGACAACCGAAATTTACATCAAAAAGATTTTGGCGGGAAATATCGGTGAAGTGAGGCGACGGATCATCGCCTCACTGGAAATGTTGGGCTACGATGTGATCGAAGAAGAACCGCACATCATCGGGCGGCGCGGTGCGAAAGGTTGGGGCGTTTGGTATGGTTCGGCGGACGTTTTTGATTATCCGATGACTTTGACGGTGCGGATCAAAGCCATTGGTCAAAATTCGACTCAGGCTACGTTTGATTATCTGATAAAACACGCAATGCTAACCCAAGGAGAAAAAGCTCTGGTCGCGCACGAAGCTAAAACGATTGCCTCTATTTCAAAAAAACAAGCGATTGAAAAATGGTGTCCAATGTGCGAAACCGAATCCACCGACGATTCAAAATTTTGCCGCAAATGCGGTGCGCCATTGACTACCGAACAATCCGAACTCGAAATTTTCCGAATGATGACGGAAGTCTGCGCCGGAAAAACTTCGGTCGTGACATCAACCATTTTAATGACCGTTTCGACGGCTCTGTTTTTTGCGACTATTATTTTGAGTTACCTCGGACGATTGGAAAACCCGAAAACCTTTTTCGTTTTTCTGTTCTTCAGCGGATTGACGGCTTTAACGGCAATTTTAATGACCGTTTTTGCCTGGAATCGTATCAACCGCGCCTTGGAAAAACCGTCTGAAATGCAGAGAAATATTCCGCAATACGTTCCCGAAATATTTCCCGAAACACTCGAAACAGGCGAATTTGCTGCACTTCCCCCGCACACAAGCCCCGCGTCTGTAACCGAAGGCACAACTAACCTGCTTAGCGAAGAATGGACAAAAAATCGGGAAAAGGAAAAAGTTCCAATCTCAAATCGGCGTGAGACAAATGATCTAAATTGATTTCACGGACAAAAGTGTCCATTAAAATCATTTTTATTGCACTAAAGATAAGATTGATGCCACGATTCTGTATAAAGATTGTTTTTTTGAACCAAATCACAAAACAGAAGCCTGCGAATTAAATATTGATATACTAAAAATCTATGAAATTCCTTCATTTAGTGTTCGTCATATGTCTGTTGTTTGTTACTGCCTTTTCAATTAATAAAACATCAGTTACCAAAGCTAAAAAGATAATTACCGGAGCAGAACAGCCGGAAAAATATCTGCCGTATTTGAAAGGAAAACGGGTTGGAATTTTAGCTAATCCGACTACCGTCATTGGTGAAACTCATTTAGTTGATTTTTTAGTCTCAAAAGGCATCAACATCACCAGAATTTTCGGACCCGAACATGGTTTTCGTGGCAATGCGAGTGCGGGCGTGAGAGTGGATGACGAAAAAGACCCTAACACCGGAATAAAAATAATTTCGTTATACGGCTCTAAAAGAAAACCTTCGGCAGAGGATATGGCTGAAGTGGATGTGATGATCTACGACGTTCAGGATGTCGGAGTCAGATTTTATACGAATATTAATGCTCTTCGGGATTTGATGGAAACTTGTGCGGCTTTCGATAAAGAATTGATCATTTTAGACCGACCTAATCCGAACGGTTATTTGATTGACGGACCTATTTTGGATATGAATTTGAAATCAGGGATCGGACAATTTCCGATTCCGATTGCTCACGGTTTGACGGTTGCCGAATTTGCCCAAATGGCAAACGGTGAAGGCTGGATGGAGAATAAAGCCAAAGCAAAACTGAAAATCATTAAGCTGCAAAACTACAAACACGATATGGAGTATGTTTTGCCGGTAAAACCTTCGCCAAATCTCAATTCCCAACAAAGTATTATGCTCTATCCTTCAACCTGTCTGTTTGAAGGCACAATTCTCAATCACGGCAGAGGAACTTACACACCTTTTGCCGTTTTGGGAAATCCTTTGCTCAAAGATAAATATTTTTTTTCTTACACGCCCATCAGTATCAAAGGAATGAGCGAAACCCCGCTTTTTATGAACGAAGTCTGCTACGGATTAGATTTGAGAAATTACGACACAAAACAATTACGCAAATCAAAACGGCTCAATCTGAAATGGATGATCGAACTCTATAATGTTTATCCGCAAAAAGAAAAATTCTTTGATAGAAGTTTCAGCAATCAAATCGGGAACATTGATTATCTTGCCGGAACAAAAGAATTTAAGGAACAAATTATTGCCGGAAAGTCAGAAGAAGAAATCAGAAAAAGCTGGGAGCCGGGATTATCAAACTACAAGAAAATGCGTAAAAAGTATTTGCTTTATAAATAGTTGAAAAAAGTAAGTTTATGAAAGCGGAAAAGGTTATCGAACTGCTAAAACTTTTTGCTGAAAACGAAATTGACGTTGTAATTGACGGCGGTTGGGGCGTTGACGCTTTGCTTGGGCTTCAAACCCGCGAACACGAAGATTTAGACATTGCAATTCCACACAAAGACGTTCCGAAATTAAGAGAATTATTGACAGCAAGAGGTTTTAAAGAAATTCCGCGAAATGATTCTTGGGAATGTAATTTCGTTCTCGGTGACGAAGCGGGAAATTTGATTGATGTTCATTCATACACTTTTGACAAACTGGGAAAGAATATTTACGGCGTTGCCTATTTACCCGAACATCTGACCGGTGAAGGAACTATCAACGTCTATCAAGTAAAATGTATTCCGCCTGAATGGTCAGTTAAATTTCACACGGGCTACGAATTAGACGAAAATGATTATCTTGATGTTAAAGCATTGTGTGAGAAATTTGATATTCCTTTGCCTGATGAATATGAAAAATTTATCAACGTATCTGAAATTATTATTCCCAATGCCTTTATCCAATAGATTAAAATTTTAATTCTCATCAAGTTTTCTCCTACAGATAAAATACAGCAGTTCCTGACCAAATTCAGATTTGTTTGTAATATTTTGGCAAAAAACTCATAAAAGATTAGAGGTTTAGATTGATTATAGAATGCAAAAGCATCTGTAGAATTTAAAAGCATCTTCTGGGATAAAAACTTAATTAATAACAGTGAGGCAGAAAAATATGAATAAACTACAATATATTGCAAAAGGCGAAGACAATCTGGTTGATGAAATCAAAAAAATCGTAAATTCAGGAGGTAATTTACCGTTAGCAGCCCAAAAGGGGGTTTCTGCTTCGAATGTTAAAGCAGTGATCGAGGATTTCACTTTGGCTGACAAATTACCTGATGTCGAAGCGGTTGTCGTTCCCTTTATGCGACCTGTCTTATTTATAAAAAACGGTAAAATTGAAGTTCCCGAATCCAATGAATTAAAAGAAAGAGTTATTAAATACAAACCAATCATAGAACAGCCTTTAAGTTCTGTCGGCAGAATTGAGCTAAAAAATCATCAGTTGAAAGTTATTGGAACAGGCTGGTTAATTGATGAAAATATTATAGTTACTAATCGTCATGTAGCAGAATATTTTGCTTTGAAAAAGGATACAAGCACCGATGGAGGAGTTTTTAGAAAAAATTTCATTGGAGATACTATTCAGGCTGTCATTGATTTTAAGGAAGAATACACTGCTGAAAATACTCAAAACAATCAGTTTGAAATTGAAATAGACAAAATTATTTATATGCCTGACGCTTCAAAAAATTTACCTGATCTTACTTTATTGAGAATAAAAAAAGCACCAGGACTTCCTTCCCCGATTCCTTTTATCAAAGACAAATTGAGTGCTGACCAATTAATCGGCGTGGTCGGCTACCCGCTGCAAGACCCTCGCGGCGTAACCGATTCAGAGATGGAAAAACGCATTTTTGGCGAAGTTTTCGGAGTTAAAAGGTATGCTCCGGGGCAAATAATTAATGTCCCCAAAAATCATTGGTATTTCTTACACGATGCTTCAACCCTTGGAGGAAATTCAGGTTCTCTGGTCCAAGATATGGAAAGCGGTTGTGCTGTCGGAATTCATTTTTCAGGGCTTTTGCTTGAAGCCAATTATGCGGTAAAAGGAAGTGAACTATTAAATATTGCTGCAAAATTAGGCATCAATAATGTTTTCTCTTTTAATACAAAACAGACCGAAAGCCTACTTGTTGAACCTGATTTCGTTTTAGAAAGTCCGTTTGCGGTTAATTCATACGATGACAGAAAAGGTTTTGAAACAGACTTTTTAGAAGATAATCAAGGATTTGTAAAAGTCACCTTGCCAAAAATAAAAAATAAATCAGATGTAGTCAAATTTGGTGAAAACAATAAAGAAACAGTTCTAAAATATACACATTTCTCGGTTGAGATGTCAGAAAACAGAAGAATGTGTTATTACAGTGCAGTTAATATTGATGGACAAAAATATAAAAGAATCAAACGAACCGGCTGGAGATACGATCCTAGAATTCCTGAAGAACTTCAAATTATGAAGGAATGCTATGGAAATCCGCCTAAATTTTCTCGTGGTCATATGACTAGAAGAGAAGATCCAAACTGGGGTGACTTGGCGAAACAAGGTAATGATGACTCAATGCACGTTACAAATACCGTTCCCCAAATGCAAAGTTTTAATGGTGGTATCTGGTTATCTTTGGAAAACTATGCTTTAGAAAATGCCAAAGAAGATAAGCAGAAAATATGTGTTTTCACTGGACCTTTCTTGTTTGATAGCGATCCCATCAAGTATGGAGTTAAGATTCCGGTCGAATTCTGGAAAGTAATCGCCTTTATTCACGATGAAACAGATAAACTTTGTGCAACAGGTTATACAATGTCACAAGAAAATTATCTAAAAAATGAGGAGTTTGTTTTTGGTGAATTTTTAACTTATCAAACTCCTATTCGCCTGATTGAGAAAAAAGCTAATATTTCTTTTGGTGAACTTTCTAAACTTGATCCGCTTGCAGATAAAATCTTCGAGAGTTTAAATTCACCAATTCAATCAGTGAGACAAATAAGATTTTACTAATAAAAACAAATCTAATAAAAACAAGGGCGAAAAATCAATTTTGCTCTTGTTATTTTTACGAACTACACGAAAGCATCGAGCAGCCAACCTTCGTCTTCGCCCAATCAGGACGTTTGGCAAACCATTTTTCCGATTCGGGTTGTTCGTCGTATGGTTTGAGAAGCAGATTGAATAATTCATCCACAATCGAATAATCGCCTTCGTCAGCCGCGTCAATTGCTAATTGTGCCATATAATTTCGCAAAACGTATTTTGGATTAACGCGGTTCATTGACTCAATTCGCTCCGATTTTTCACGATTTTCGGCGATCAGAATTTCAGCGTAAACGGCTAAAAATATATTCCATTTTTCTCTGAAATTTTCGAGATTATTTGAATAGCTTGATTCCTGCAAAAGAGTCCAAAATTCGGTCGGATTGTTTTCGTCAAATTTGCTCAAATTTCGGAAAAATAGGGTTAAATCCATTTCGGATTGGTAAAGCAGAGTTTCCAATTCAACAATAAAATCCGTCTCGGCTGGCGTTTTTAAACCTAATTTGTCGGACATCATTCGGACGTGTTTCGGCAAATAATTTGTTTGATAGCCGTCTAAAATTTCTTCAAGCGGTGCGGCATCTTCAATGAGCGGGAAAAGTGCGTTTCCAAGTTGCAAAAGATTCCAGAGACCGATGGCGGCTTGGTTGCCGAAGCGGTAGCGTTTTTGTCCGGCGTCGGTGGTGTTCGGTGTCCAATTCGGGTCGTAATCTTCGAGCCAGCCATATGGACCGTAATCAATCGTCAAGCCCAAAATAGACAGATTATCCGTATTCATTACGCCGTGAACAAAGCCGACTCGTTCCCAATGAATCATCAGATCTAGTGTGCGTTCGACGACTGCGCGGAAAAATTCGACGTAAGTTTCTTTGCTCAGTTCGCCCAAATGCGGATAAAAATGGCGAATCGTATAATCGGTCAGTTTTTTGAGATTTTCCAAATCCTGCTGCACCATAAAAATTTGGAAATTACCGAAACGAATAAACGACGGAGCAACCCGGCAAACGATTGCGCCTTTTTCATACGCCGCGTTGCCGTTGTAAAGCATATCGCGCAAAACTTCATCGCCGGTTAAAACCAAAGATAATGCCCGCGTCGTCGGCACGCCGAGATGAAACATCGCTTCCGAACAAAGATATTCACGAATTGAACTTCGCAAAACTGCAAGTCCGTCCGCACCGCGTGAATACGGAGTTTTGCCCGCGCCTTTTAACTGCAAAGTCCATTGCTCACCCTTATGATTGACTTCAAACAGATTTATCGCCCGTCCGTCGCCTAATTGTCCTGCCCAGTTGCCGAATTGATGTCCGGCATAAGCCATTGCATAAGGATTTGTTTCGGGATAGATTTCTTTACCTGAAAAGACGTTGAGAAATTCTTCCGATTTTGCGTCAACTTCTGTTAATCCAACTGCTTCAAGCATATTTGGTGAATAATGGATCAGTGAAGGATTTCCCGGAGTTTTAGGTGTAACATAAGAAAAAGCCGCTTTCGGAACCTGACGGACGTAGTTTTCCGTGATCGTATCCGCCGGCAGTTCTCGGTTAAAAGTATCGTTCAGATTTAATTTCATTAATCTTATTGTAAATGTTAAACGGGCAATTGTTAATTCCAATAAAAAAAGCTGTCTTTGCAGACAGCTTTTAAGATTGGTTTTGTCATTCTAATTACCAACGATCTCCGCCACCGTAACCACCACGACCGCCACCGCCGCCGCGATTTCCACCACGACCGCCACCGCCGCCGTAGCCGCCACGACCGCCGCCGCCGCCGCGATTTCCACCGCCGCCGCGATTTCCGCCGCCGCCTTCTTCACGTGGGCGAGCTTCGTTGACTACCATATTGCGTCCGTCATATTCAGAGCCGTTAAATTGTGCAATTGCTGCGGTTGCTTCGTCTTCTGAAGCCATTTCAACAAATCCGAATCCGCGTGAACGTCCGGTTTCTCTGTCTTGAACTACGTTTGCAGATTCAACGGTTCCGGCTTGACCAAAATGTTCAAAGAGATCATCGCTCGAAACACGGAACGACAAATTTCCAACGTATAGTTTTGTGCTCATTTTTTTCCTTATTTATTTAACGAAAGAAGCAATAGACAGGCTAAAAACAATTTGCTGAAAGAAAAATTTGCGAGATGCCATTTTCGTCCAAATGCGACGCGCCCGACTTGTCACGATAAAACTTAAAAACGAGACAGCTTCATATATCCTAACCAACTCTCCAACCGAACCCAAACCGTCGCTTTCTTAATAACTCGTGAACGGACGCATCTCCTTAGACACTCTTGAGAGCAAAACCTCAAGTAGTTTGCACGTTTTCACGAATTAAAGCAAGTATTTTTGAAAAATTCGGAATAAAAGCGCAAAATAAAGAAATTATTGTCAAAACAATATGCGATTTTTTGAATCTAATGTTCGCTATGAGGCGAATACAAAACTACAAACAAAACGAACAAAGGGAAGTTATGATTAAAGACACGACAAAAGTTACTACTTATTCATTTACCAAAATATTTCCAGCCGCCAAATCAGTCGAAAAAGTTGCCGAAGCGCGGTTGCCGACCGAATTCGGTGAGTTTCGCATTGCCGGATATAAATCTTTGACCAGTAATGAGGAATTCGTTTGTGTTTTCAAAGGCGAATTCAATGAAAATGTAGCCGTTCCTGTTCGCATTCATTCACAATGTCTGACCGGGGACGTTTTTCATTCCATCAAATGCGATTGCGGTCCGCAGCTTCAATGGGCGATGGAAACCATTGAAAAAGAAGGACGCGGCGCAATTGTTTATCAACATCAGGAAGGACGCGGCATCGGAATCATTAACAAAATTCGGGCGTATGCTTTGCAGGATGAAGGCGCAGATACCATCGAAGCGAATTTACGCTTAGGATTGGATGTTGACCTTCGGGAATATGAGCAATGCGTGGAGATTTTGAAGGATTTAGGCATCAAGAAAATCAAAGCAATGTCCAACAATCCTGATAAACTGAGAGCAATGCGAAAGGGCGGTTTGGAAATTGTTGAGCGTCTGCCGATTGAATTTAAGCCATCAAAAGACACGCAAAAATATTTAAAAGTGAAAAAGATCCAAATGGGACATCTTTTGAATTTGGTGAGTTAAGTAATTGAGAAAGGTAAAAATGAAAAAGTGAAAAAATTATTGAATAATCAAACAACTTTTTCACTTTTTCATTTTAAACATTTCCACTTTCAATCTTTCAAAACATCCAACAATTTATCGTGAATTCCGCCGAAACCGCCGTTTGACATTACCGCCACGACATCATTTTCTTTCATGATCGGTTTCAGATGTTCGACAATCGCATCCGCATCAGGAAAAGAAAATGCGGGTTTTCCTTGCAATTCGATATCTTTAACCAACTCGTCAACATCCAAAACTTTTCCGAGTTCCGATGCTTTAGAAGTGTTGTAAACTCCGGCAATAATCACATAATCCGCGTAAGTAAAGGCTTTTGAATACGGTTCCTGAAAAACTGCCAGACGCGACGACCACGAACGCGGTTCAAAAACAGCAATTAAGCGTTTGTCGTGGTATTTTTGCTGTAATGCTTTCAGAGTTTCCTCAACCGCAGTTGGATGATGCGCGAAATCGTCAATCACGGTCACACCTTTTTCAATTCCGCGAACTTCCATTCGGCGTTTGACCGATTTGAAAGTGTTGAACGCTTCCTGAATTTGCTCTTTGGAAATTCCCCACGCATCAGCTGCAATAATGACGGCAAGGCAGTTTTTGACGTTGAATTCACCGATCAAATGCGTTTCAAATTCGCCCCAATTATGTCCATCTTTGAAAACGGTGAAACGGGTTTTATCGCCCGAAAAATCAATGTATCGCGCTTGCCATTTGGCATCGTCCGAAGTCCCGAAGGTTTCAACGGTAGTGTGAATTCTACCGTGCATTTCTTCTAAAACTTCGCGCACCACCGGCGAATCAATTCCGCAAATCAAACGCCCGTTTCCCGGCACGAGATTCATCAGACGCGAAAATTGAAATTTGATTTCGTGCAAATCGCGGTAAATATCAGCGTGGTCAAATTCGATGTTATTAACGATGGCAATTTCGGGCAAATAGTGCATAAATTTCGGCTTTTTATCAAAATAAGCTGTATCGTATTCATCGCCTTCGATGACAAAATGATTGCTGTCCGTCACACGAAAACTCTGCCCGAAATTTTGCACAATTCCGCCGACTAGAAACGAAGGATTTAGTCCTCCAACCTCGGCAACCCAAGTCGCAATGCTCGTTGTTGTAGTTTTTCCGTGCGTTCCCGCAACAACCAAACTCCGCCGCCCGCGAATGAATTCTTCTTTAACGATTTCCGCCTGCGAACGATACAAATATTTGCGGTTCAAGATTTCTTCCAGTTCGGGATTTCCGCGCGAAATCGCATTTCCGACAATCGTGCAATCCGCGCCGACATCAGCATTTTCCGCTTTGTAGCCGGTCAAAATCTCAATTCCCAATTCCTCAAGTTGAGTGGACATCGGCGGATAAACATTTTGATCCGAACCTGTAACCTTATGTCCGCGTGCCTGCAACATTCCCGCGAGACTCGCCATCGCCGTCCCGCATATTCCGATTAAGTGATAGTGCATAAAGAGATATTTTTTTTATTGGAGTGTTTTTAATGAACTTCCTAAAACATTCTATCATTCAAAGAAATTTCGCCAAAACACGTCACCAAACATCTATGAAACCCACTTATTTATTGATTTTTGAGATTAAGAATTTAATAGAATCAGACTTTCTAAAATACAAAAAAACAAAATTTTGCTCTGTGTTAATAAATATCGCAAACTCTTTCTCAAAACTTTTGCACGGCTACTTTACAAAAGTCCCGGTGTCAAAGATAATTTTAATCCTAAACAGGTTTCAATAAACAAAAGAAATTAAAAGGAGCAAACGGAATGAAAGTTTCGCGGCGGGATTTTGCCAAAATCATTGGTGCAGGTGCACTCGGTGCAACAACCTTGACGGGTGCAGAGGCTAAGGAATCGAATGAATCAAACTTAGAAAAAGATTCTGCAATCCAAACTAAAAAAAGGACTTTTCCGAACGGCTTTTTGTGGGGCAGTGCAACAGCTTCATATCAGGTTGAAGGCGCATTTAATGAAGACGGAAGAACACCTTCAATTTGGGACACTTTTTCCAAGATGCCCGGAAAAACCGTCAACGGCGCAACCGGCGATGTCTCGACTGATCATTATCACCGCTATCAGGGCGATGTCCAATTAATGAAGGCTCTCGGCGTAAAAACCTACCGTTTTTCAATTTCGTGGTCGCGCGTTTTTCCTGACGGCACGGGTAAACCAAATCCGAAAGGTTTGGATTTTTACAATAAATTGCTTGATGAACTTTTGAAAAATGGAATTCAGCCTTTTGCAACGCTTTATCATTGGGATTTGCCGCAAATTTTGCAGGACAAAAACGGCGGTTGGGAATCGCGCGACACTTCCGAAGCCTTTGCCAATTATGCAGGTTATGTCGCAGAAAAATTATCGGATAAGATCAATCATTTTTTCACCATCAATGAATTCGGTGCATTTGTCGAGCTCGGTTACAGGATCGGAATTCACGCTCCAGGATTGAAATTACCGGCTGGCAGATTTAATCAAACTCGTCATCACGCCGTTCTCGGTCACGGTTTGGCTGTTCAGGCAATTCGCGCCAAAGCCAAAAAAGGAACAAAGATCGGTCTGGCAGAAAATATGGCGATTTGCTGTCCGGTCATTGAAACTGCCGAACATATCAAAGCCGCCGAAGAAGCTACACGACAGTTGAACGCACAATATATGACCGTCATTCAGGAAGGTAAATACACCGATCTCTATCTGGCGAATACGGGTAAAGACGCGCCGAAATATACCGATGCCGATCTGAAAACTATTTCGAGTCCGCTCGATTTTGTCGGTATCAATATTTACACGCCGACTTATATTCGCGCTGATGGCTCAAAACAAGGTTTTGCAGTTGTTCCGCATCCCGCTTCGTATCCGCACATGGCTTCGCAATGGCTGACAGTTGGACCTGAAGCACTCTATTGGGGTCCGCGCAATGTCAATAAACTATGGGGCGAAGATGAAATTTACATCACTGAAAACGGCTGTTCATCGTCTGATATTCCTGCCGCCGACGGAAAAGTTTACGATACCGACCGCGTAATGTATCTCAGAAATTATCTCTCGCATCTCCAACGCGCAACCGAAGACGGAGTTCCCATCAAAGGTTATTTCTTATGGAGTCTGATGGATAATTTTGAATGGGCTGACGGCTACACGAATCGTTTCGGTCTCCATTATGTTGATTATCCAACCCAAAAACGCACACCGAAACTGAGTGCAGATTTTTACAAAGAAGTTATTAAAGAGAATCGGGTAGTTTAGAGTTAAGTATTTTGATATGAATAGATAAAGGCGGAAACTTGCGGGTTTCCGCCTTTTTACTTTATTTGGTTAAGTTCATTGATAAATAATGCGATTTTTAGCTATCAATTTTTAGGATTTGATAGTTTTCTACTTCCAGGCATCTTGCATTAGTTGATAACCCATTGGATCGAATTGCTTTAGATCTTCTCTGTTAAAAGGATAAAAATCATTTTTACCGAAATATGCCTCAGACAATTCGGCAAAATATTCGGTTTTGTTGTTTAAAGCATAATGCCGCTGTTTTCCGCCTCTGATATATGGAACGCTTTCGTATTTTTTGCTTGAAACGGCGTTTTCATAGGCTTGAACGATTTGGTTCTGAATCTCACTAAGATATAAATCCTCATAAGCGTGAGCTAATTCGTGCAAAACCATAAAAGGCTGATCCACTTGCCAATCAATAAAATGCCGGATGTTCTGAATCTCAATGGATTTTTCCATTTCGGGCGTATAACCGTTACTGATTAACCATTCTTTAGAAGGATGATATGCCATTCCTCCGGTAGTTTCTTTATATTGCATCCAAAAAGCTACTTTCTTTAGTTTTTCCAAATGTTTTGACGGAAGTGTTTTTGTGATCAATTGCAGCCTGTCGGCAAGAATCGTTAAGGCTTCTTTGGTTTCTTCATTTTCAGCCGAAATCGGATTTATCATTATTCTGAATCCTGACAAAGAAATTTGCCTGAACTTTTGAACTGAAACAGATGTCGCATCAGTATTTATTGAGATTGTTGAACCGGGCGCAGTATTTGTGATCTTCCAAAATTGTCCTGAAACATTATCTGTATCTGCCAGTTTTAACTTATTATTTGTGCCGTCATTTACAATATCAAGCGATTTTCCTTCGCCTAACCATTTGGTCGTTAAACGATAAAAGCCGTTTCCGACCAAGGTGATTTTCCAGAATTGTCCCGAAGCGTTGCTTGTTGCGGCTAATTGTAATTTGTCATTAGTTCCGTCATTGACTACATCCAAAGATTTATTTTCACCTTGCCATTGCGTAGTTAGTCGGTAATAACCGTTGCCAAGAGATGTAATTTTCCAGAATTGCCCCGAAGCATTGGCTGTATTGGCTAAATGCAATTTATTATTTACACCATCATTAATGACATCCAAAGATTTCCCTTCGCCTTGCCATTGGCTTGTCAGCCGATAGTATCCGCTATTAAATGACTGCGAATACAGAGTCTGGGTAAATAGTAACAACAAAAAAAGCAGTTGAATTTTTGATTTTTGATTTTTGATTTTTGATTTTTTCATTATTATTTGAATTTTCAGCCAAATTATTTTTTCACAATCTCAATTACAATTCCGCCGAAACGATGCTCGTTGGCAAAACATTTTTTGCCGTCTATGTAGCAAAGTTGACGATCATATTTTGCACCGTTATCCAGATAAAACGCTCGTAAGCCGCCCGATAAACTTTCATTCGAGAATTTTATGCGGCGACCGTAGGCATCAGATGTTTTATTAGCACATTTTTCGCAAACCTGATTCGGAAAACGCTCCCAATGCGGAACTTCGGCAGAACAGATCGGGCAGCTATGAATCTCAGTCATTTACTTATTCTTTACAAATAAAGTGCTTTTGTAAATCAGTTCTTTACATTTCTCCCACAAAACTTTACGACTCTCTAACGAATCTTGACGGCACAAGCCTTTTTTAAAAGGTAATCTTTAGAACAGGTTTTATAAATACTTTCTTTTAATAAGGTTCAGTTTATGTTTAATACTAAGTCATTATATCTACTAATCGCGGCGATCTTATGCGTCGGAATTTTAGCAAATTTAAGTTTTGCCCAAGAGCCGACAGCGACCCTGCGCGGACAAATTGTTGACCAGCAAAACGCAATAATTGTCGGTGTAACAGTCGAAGCTGTTAGTGCTAACGGGCAATCCAAAACTGCTGTGACGGACAGCAACGGGGAATTTGTTTTCAAAAATCTGATTCCCGGAAAATATACGATTCACGCTAATCAAACAGGATTCGGCAAATTTGAAAAAAGTGATGTCGAAGTTAAGGCAGATTCAAAAGAGCCTTTAAAGATTACGCTTGAGGTTGAAATTACAGAACAAGTTGTTAATGTTGCCGATGAATCGCCGATCAACACCAACCCGGAAGATAATGTTGGTTCGCTTACCATCAAAGGTGATGGGCTTGATGCGTTACCTGATAACCCGGATGAACTAGAAGCGGCGTTAAAAGCAATGGCTGGACCAGGCGCCGGACCTGACGGCGGTCAAATCATCATTGACGGAACAACCGGCGGCAGTATGCCCTCAAAGGCAAATATTCGTGAAATTCGTATCAATTCCAATCCGTTTTCGGCTGAATACGATAAAGTCGGTTTCGGACGTATCGAAATTTTTACCAAACCGGGTTCAGATAAATTCCACGGACAAGCAAATTTTAATTTCAATGATGAGAGTATGAACTCGCGCAATCCGTTTGCAGGAAATCGCGCTCCTTATCAATCACGAAGCTATGGCGCAAATTTGAGTGGTCCGATTTCTAAAAAAGCTTCATTTTTTGTAGATTTTGACCGTCGTGCAATTGACGATCTAGCAGTTATTAACGCTAACATTTTAGATTCAAATCTGAATATCGTTCCATTTTCACAATCTGTTCAAACTCCGTTGGTTCGCACCAGTTTCAGTCCGCGAATTGATTATCAGCTCAATGATTTCAATACTCTAACTGCTCGTTACAGTTTTTCTAAAACCAGCGACCAAAACAACGGAATCGGCGGATTTTCATTGGCTTCGCGTGCCTACAACAGCAATTCGACAGAACAAAATTTACAATTGACCGAAACTGCGGTCATCAACAAATCAATCATTAACGAGACTCGTTTTCAGTTTGTCTCGCGTAATTCAAATAATACCGGCGGAGATTCGACCTCACCGACAATTCAAGTTCTTGATGCGTTTACTTCAGGCGGTTCGGGAATCGGCGCATCATCAAATAACACAAAACGTTGGGAGCTTTCCAACAATACTTCGTGGACAATTGGACAACATAGCTTGAAAGTCGGTGCACGTCTGCGCGGAGTTTCGATCAATGATGTTTCGGAAAATAACTTTGCCGGAACTTATACCTTTACTTCGCTTGACCAATACCGCAATGTTTTGCTCGGCGTGCCGGGTGTAACTCCAACCCAATTTACGCTGACCGCCGGAAATTCACAGGCAAAGATCAGCCAGATTGATTTCGGTGCATTTGCTCAGGATGATTGGCGCATTCGTCCGAATCTGACTTTGAATTTCGGTTTAAGATACGAAGCCCAATCAAACGTTTCAAATAACAAAAATTTTGCTCCGCGTTTCGGTTTTGCCTGGTCACCTGATTATGCCAACGGCAGAAACGGAAAAACAGTTATTCGCGGCGGATTCGGAATTTTCTACGACCGAATTAACGAAAGTCTTTCGCTCAGAGCAGAACGCTATGATGGCAATAATTTACAAAGTTTTATCGTAACCGATCCGGCTTTGTTGTCACTTTATCCGAACATTCCGTCAGTTAATACTTTGCTGGCTTTTGCCAATACCCAAAATACTTATCGTTTGGCTGATAACATTCGTTCGCCTTACATCGCGCAAACCAACATCGGAGTTGAACGATTATTGCCGCTAAAACTTTCATTAGCAGTTAATTACGTCAATACTCGCGGTTTCAATCAACTTCGTATTCGCAACGTCAATGCTCCGCTGAACGGAGTTCGTCCGTTAGGCGAGGTCGGTAATATTTTTGAATACGAATCAAACGGTAAATCTCAGCAAAATCAATTAATGGTTAATTTACGAAGCAATTTCAGCCGCAAATACAATGTTTTTGCGATGTATATGCTCGGAAGCGCAGACAGTGACACGGACGGTTCAGGTTCATTTCCGGCTAATCAATATGATTTAAGCGGTGAATATGGACGTTCTGCACTTGATACCCGTCATCGCTTTACGGTTGGCGGCAATGTGATGATGCCTTTCGGTTTTAACCTGAGTCCGTTCGTAATTTTCTCGTCAGGTAAACCGTTCAATATCACAACGGGATTGGATACCAACGGTGACTCGCTATTTACCGAACGTCCGACTTACGTTCAATTAAATGCCAAATGCAATGCGCTTGGCTTGACCAATTCATTCTGCGACATCAATGGTGTTTCGGATGTTAATGCAATTATTCCGCGCAACTACGGAACAGGACCAAGCTTTGCTACGGTCAATGTTCGTTTGAGCAAAACCTTCGGTTTCGGCGGCGAAGCTAACGGCGGCGGAAATCAAATGGGCGGCGGAATGCGCGGCGGTGGTTTTTCAACCGCTAAAAAATACAATCTGACGTTTTCGTTGAATGCTCAAAATCTTTTCAATAACGTCAATGCCGGAAATCCGATCGGCAACCTGAGTTCAAGACTTTTCGGACAATCAAATTCAATTGCCGGAGGTTTTGGATTCGGACCAGCAGGTTCAAGTTCGAGTTCATCAGCCTTTAACCGCAAAATCGAGGCGCAGATCAGATTTAGTTTCTAGCATACACTCACTGCTCTCCTGATAACTCACTACAAACTGACAACGAAGCGAATTTTGACAGAGTTCGCTTCGTCTTTTTTTACGAGCATTGGTAGTAGTTAATTATCGCGGTTAAAATTTAGTTTTTTAATCTACCAACCTAAATTCTGAGGAATAATTAATGAAAATCAAGAATTGCTTGTATTTGCTGACGCTTCTGATTGCGTTTTCAGTATTTGTTGTGCTGCCAATCAAAGCACAGTCTCCAAACACGGCTTCAATGACTGTTTTTGTGGTTGACCAAAATGGTGCAGCCGTGCCGGGCGCAAAAATTTCAGTTGTAAATTCTGCGACAAGTGCAACCCGTGAAGTCGTTTCGGGAAACGAAGGAAGTGCAACAATTCCTGCTTTGTCACTAACGGGAACTTATACGATTAGCGTGTCCAAAGTCGGATTCGGCAACGAAGAACGCAAAGATATTACATTGCGTTCAGGCGAAACGGCGACTTTGAAAGTTCAGCTTTCAGTTGGTTCACAAAAAGCCGAAGTTACTATTTACGGAACAACAGATGGCGTTCGCGCGGATTCGCAAATCGGAAAACGGCTTGACAGTCCAACGATTGACGAAACACCGGTTTTGGGACGAAAAGTGACGACTTTGCCGCTTTTGAATTCAGCCTTCAGACAAGCCAAAGGCACAGGCGATTTATTTGTTAATGCTACCTATTTTGTCACGGGAGTTGGCGGACGGCGTTCAACTACGGTTGTGCTTGACGGCGCAAACAATGATGAAGGTTGGGGCAGACAAACCGCGATTGCAACGCTTCCGCTCGGCGCAGTTCAGGAAGTAAATGTTCTCTCCAATGCTTTTTCAGCGGAATACGGTTGGACATCGGGACCGGCTTTGAACTTTGTGACCAAATCCGGCACAAATGAATTTCACGGCGAAGGATTATTTATGTTCCGTCCCGGCAAATGGCAAGCGGAAACATTTTCGACCAAAAATTTCTGTCCGCCTTCGGTTTCAAGCTGTGCTACACCGACCACGCTTCAATCAATCAGTCCGGTAGATATTCCTGACAAATTATTGCAGTATTCAGGTGCAATCGGCGGACCGATCATCAAAGACAAAACTTTCTTTTTCGCCACCGCTGATAGCACACGCCAAGACAGAACAACTTTTCTTTCGACAACCTTGCCTACTTTTTTATTACCGGCGGACGGACACCTTGATTACACAGGGCATTATCGCCAATTTTTGTTTAATGGGCGGGTTGACCACAGATTCACGCCGAATCAAAATCTGATGGTTCGTTTTAATGTTGACCGATTCTTTGACGATAATCCGCAGGATGCGGTCGGCGGAACCAATGCGCCAAGCGTCGCCCGCAAATATTCGCGCCGTTCGTGGACAACTCAGGTTAATTACACAACTGTTATCAATGCAAATTTGCTAAATGAAGCCCGTTTTGCTTATCTGCACGGTGATCCGGTGACAAAATGGGAAGCTCAGACTCTTTCAACCGCTTACACCCGTTCCGGTAATGTGCCGTTCACTATCGGACAATCGCGCCAATCCAATATTTACAGTCATCAGACCCAAATCTCGGATACGCTTTCATGGACGACTGGGAAAAATTATATTCGTTTTGGCGGCAGTGTGATTTTCCATAAATCCGGCGGAACGGGAAATGAACCGGGATTAGCTACGCTCGGCACATTTACTTTCAAAAATACAACTACTGCACCGTTTGACCAATTAACTTTGACTGATGTTCAAAATTATACTCAGCCGATAAATTTTGGGATTAGCCGTTATGATTTGAGCCAAAGACTTTACACGGGATTTTTCCAGGATAGTATCCGTGTGCGTCCTGATTTTACACTTGATATTGGTTTTCGTTATGATCGCCAGTCTCTGACCGATGCCAAGAAAAATTTTGCGCCACGCATTGGTTTCGGCTGGAACCCGGGAGGTGATGCCCGCACTGCAATTCGCGGCGGGTATGGAATGTATTACACCCAAATCCGTTCAAACGCGGTTGCCGCATATCTGGTCAGCGGACTTGACGGATTAACGACATATACTGCGGTTTCAGGGCAGACGGGCTTTCCGACTTGTTTGACAGGTTCGTGTTTGCCAGTCAATGTTGATCCAAAAGTCCTATTGGCATCACAACTTCCGGCTCGTGACATCACCATCAAAGCCGGATTGCGTTCATTTTACCAAGCCCAATTTACCCGCTACGGATTAAATTTTGATCTATTGCAAAATTATCCCGATAAACTGGAAAATCCGCGTAGTCAGGTAATTTCTATCGGTGCAGAACGTGAATTTTTGAAAGGCTTGTTCTTTGGTGCGGACTTTGTGCATCAGCATCTCAGCGGAATTGACCGCACGGTTGATTTGAATGCTCCGTCAATTTTTGACCGCACCGCTCCCGGACAGACCAGAACCGTCGCGGCGGCAAATGCGACCCGTCCGATTTTACCTGTCAACGGCGGAGTTCGGCAGATCAATGTTTTGATGAATTTAGGCGTTGCCGATTACAACGGTTTGCAAACTCAATTTAGCTATCGCGGCAATTCGCGGATGTTCGCCTCGGTCAGCTACACACTTTCTAAAACAACCAATACGAGCGAACCTGACGGCAACGGAATTGCGCCAAATCAAAGCATTCTCGCGCGATTGGGTGAAGATGAACGCGGACCAAGCCTGCTCGACCAGCGACACCGCACAGTAATTACTTTTAGTTATCGTTTTCCATTCAATTTTACGGCGGGAACTTTGACTATGCTGGCTTCGGCGCGTCCTTTTAGCGCGACAACCGGAGTTGATAACAACGGAGACGGCGCAAATAATGATCGTCCGGTCATCAATGGAGTGGTAATCGGCAAATCCGCTTTTCGCGGCTCAATGACGCAGGATGTGGGAATTTTTGTCGAAAATCGGATCAGATTTAGCGAACGCACCAGCCTTTTATTAAGATTAGAAGGCTTTAATCTTTTCAATCACGGAAATTTTCTCGGTCGCGGACAAACAATTTACGGAGATGCGGCTACCCCCAGCACTACCTTCGGTCAGTTTGTAGCAGCCGGTTCGGCTACGAGCGCGATACCCGCATTTGCCAATATTGATCCGCCGCGAATGTTTCAACTACAGGCGAGATTTAACTTTTAAGTGATTGGAAAGACACAGGGATAGAATATTACTTAATTTTTATCCCTGTAATTTTTTATTGCAGAATTGCGACGATCTTTTCTAAAACGGAATGGATTCGGAAAAGAAAATTGTAATTAGTGGCTAAAACTATTGTTATTAGCGAGATAATAATGCAGCAAACAATGTAAATGATCTTAAAATTAAACGAAATTTCCGGCTTTGTTAATTTTGAGATTTCCAATAAACGCCGCACCCGCCAGGTTACATCCACCTCTTGATTTTCAATTAAAAACGCACCCAACGGCATTGTTGCTGTTGCGTTCGTTGGAACCATTTTTGCAATTTTAATTAACGCAGAAGCAAGATTTAATGCGGTTTCTTTATTGCTTTGGGCTGCATATTCATCAGCCGCCGATTCGGAATTTTCCGCCCACGCCTTTTCAAGTTTTTTTCCCATCGGAAAAACGAGTAGATCACGACCAATCCGTAGCAAAACCCGTTTTAGATTATCGCGCGTAACCAAATGTCCTGTTTCGTGTTCAATTGCAGCAGCTAATTCTGCTTCACTGAGAGTCGAAAAAATCTGTTCGGCAATGAATAATTTCGGACGAAAAACGCCAACTACCGCAATCACCGGAAACGGATGCCGGAGCTGATAAACAGGCAGTGAAATATTTTCAATAAAAATCGGTTCAGAGTAATGCAGCCAACTTTTTATTAATTGTCGAGTTTTCCACCAGGTTCCGAATACGCGATAAACAGCAACAATAATTCCGAAAATTGAAATCAGAGCCGGAACGGCAAGCTTGAATGTTACAGTTTCATTCTCCGAATGAGGCTCAAACAATAAATACGCCGGGATCAGAAAAGCCAAAACGAAAATGATCGTCAAAAAAAGAGGAAAAATACGGAGCAAAAAAATAAATTGTGTTCGTTTTTGAGAAGAAAAACTTTGTGTCGATTTATCGAAAATACGCCAAACGACCGAAGCCGCCAGCGAAATCAAAATATTTAACACCAGCAGAAAGGCAAGTAATAATGATGCTCCGAGAAAATAATACATTAATCTTTATTTTGTAATTCCAGTCTTTTTTCCTGAACCAATCTTTCAAGATCGTCTAATAATTCGCGATCCCGCTCGCTGACGGCATCAACGATACAAGCCAAAACCGGCTCAATATTTTCAGTTCCGGCATTAAGTAAAGTTTCAATTGCTGTTTCGGTCATACTCCGTTCCAATTCCTCAGCCGACAATCGCGGTGCATATAAAAATGCTTTGCCTGATTTTCGGCGCGTCAAAAAACCTTTTTTATACAGACGATCAAGGGTTGTCATGACGGTTGTATAAGCAAATTTATCATTAAAAGATTCGGCAACCTGACGCACGCTGGCTTCCTGCAAACGCCAGACTTCGTTCAAAGTCTCACGTTCCAGATTTCCAAGCGAAGCTGCAATCGCCTCCTGCGGAGAACGAAAACCGCGAATCAGAAATTTTGGAGTCTTCATATTTAGCGAGTATAGAATAATTTTGGAAAAAGACAAATTTATCCACAGATGCACACAAATAGACACAAATGTTTTTGATACTTAATTCAGATTTAGCTATTGATTTTCAATCATTTATCTGTGTCCATCTGTGAAAATGATCTCTCAATCCTTGTGATTATTCGCTTTAACCCGAAACTCAACGATTTCGGCAATTAAATCAAGCGGCATTGGTTTATCAATCGGAAACTGCACCGAACCTTTGCCTTGTTTGTATTTAGAAAGTTTTTCGGCAAAAGCTGCGTGTCCGGTCGGAGTTGCATAAAAACCGATGTGATTCTTAAAAGCCGCGAAATAAACCAGAGGTTTCTTGTTCAATTTATAACCCGGCATTCCGTAACTAATTAATTCTTCGGCTGCGGGTGCAGTCTTTTTGATAGTGGCACGGATTTCTTTCAAAATCGTTTGGATTTCTGCAGGAAAATCCTCAATGTATTCATCTACGTTTTTAATTGATTTGTTCATCAGCTAAATCATTAGCACATAAATTTTGCTAAATCAAAATTCTGACAAGCCTTTTAATTTGAATTTTTTCCCGCTAAAGTCCACAATTTCAAGATATGGCTTTGGAAACAGATTTTATTGTCATCGGGAGCGGAATTGCCGGATTGCGGGCGGCGATTGAAATTGCTCAGGCGGGTGCGCGGGTCACGGTTTTTACCAAACAAAAAACGGATGACTCAAATACCCAATACGCTCAGGGCGGTGTCGCAGTTGTGCTTTCGGATGATGATAATGCGGAACTTCACGAAGAAGATACGCTTTACGCAGGTGCAGGCTTGTGTGATGTTGAAGCGGTCAAAACTTTGGTCGAAGGCGGCACCAGATACATTCAGGAATTGATCGAATGGGGAACTGAATTTGACCGCGAAGGCGGAAAACTCATTTTTACCAAAGAAGCCGCCCATTCCCGCCGCCGGATTTTGCACGCTCACGGCGACGCAACCGGAAAAGAAATTTCCCGCGCCCTGATCGCCAAAGCCAGACAAGAAAAAAATATTTCGATTCTTCCATTTACGGCAACTGAAGGTTTAATAGTCCGTGACGGACATTGTTGTGGAGTTCGTTATATTGATGCACTTCTTAAAGCTCCACGCGAGATGTTCGCTAAAGCCGTAATTCTCTGCACGGGCGGTGCGGGACAGATTTATTTGCACACGACTAATCCTGAGGTGGCAACCGGTGACGGAATGGCGATGGCATATTTTGCCGGAGCGGAAATCGCTGATATTGAATTTGTTCAATTTCATCCGACGGTTTTAAGTCTTGAAAATGCTCCGCGTTTCCTTTTAAGCGAAGCAATGCGCGGCGAAGGCGGAATTTTACGAAACAAATACGGCGAGCGGTTTATGTTCAATTATCACGAACTTGGCGAGCTTGCTCCGCGTGATGTGGTTTCGCGCTCAATCGTGGCTGAAATGAAACGAACGGGAACTCGGACGGCTTTTTTGGATATGACCGAAAAAGACGAGGAATTTCTCAAACATCGTTTTCCGAAAATCTACGAAACTTGTAAATTTTACGGCTTAAATATTGCCAAAGACCTTTTGCCGGTCTCACCTGCCGTTCATTATTTTATGGGCGGAATGCGGACTGATTTGGACGGACGCTCAACCGTGACAGGACTTTACGGCGCAGGCGAAGTTACTTGCACCGGAGTTCACGGCGCGAACCGTCTCGCCTCAAATTCGCTTTTGGAAGGATTGGTTTTTGGTGCCAGAGCCGGCGCAGCAGCATTGGCTGACAGTCAAAAGTCGAAAGTCGAAAGTCGAAAATCGGCAGACACAGACATTGGACATTGGACATTGGACATTGAACTTTCTACCGCCGTTAAAAAGCGTGTCAAACGTGTAATGTGGGAAAGGGTTGGAATCGGCAGAAATGCAGATGATCTCCGTCGGGCAATCAAAGAATTTGAGCAAATCGAACAAGCAAAACTTGGAATTGCTTCACGAAATTTTGTAGCGGTAGCGAAATTAGTTGCTCAAGGCGCACTTTGGCGCGAAGAATCTCGCGGCGGACATTATCGTGACGATTTTCCAGAACGCGATGACGAACATTTTCAAGTTCATTCAATTCAAAAACTCGGCGCAGAAATTTCAACCAGCGAAAAGATAAATTTTGTAGTTGATTAAGAGAATAAGTAGTTAGGTGATTAGGTGAGTAAATCTGTTTCAAATGTTGGACAAAATGATTGATTACTTAGTTATTCAAGTCAAAAAATAATTACATAATCACCTAAATTTATTTTGACTGATTTTGAATTTTCAAGGAAGAAAATAATAATCAATAATTTGCCAAAAGCACACTTTAAAAACATCTTTATTCAGCATTTGGAGAATGAGATTTTGGTTTGTGATTTGAAAAACGATCAAGTTTTTTGTTGGTAATTTTCGGAATGATTTACGGTTAAATGAAGGAAAAGTTTTCATTAAAAAACTTAAGTCCTCCTACTGTCCCCCAAAAAAAGGACGTGAGGTTTAGAAAAAAAGAGTTTACGTCCTTTGTAAAATTCGATACTTGGAGAAAATTTAGAACGAAATGAATAAATCAGATAATGACCGATCTCAAATAAATTTCTCTTTTCTGATTCTTTATTGGGCAATAATCTGTGTAATTATCGTCGCCGTTCTACTTTATTTTTCTTTTTACGCCGCAACTGCTGAATCAAGAAGTTATTTTGGAATGGCTTTGGCTTTATCCGGTGTATTTATGATGCCTATCTTCTTTTTCCTTTTTATTTTCAGCCTCAACCACGCCAGAGTCCGCAAAATATTGAGCGGAGATTATTTTGTGCGTTGGGAATATCCGAAAAATTCGGGCAAAGGCGACGTTTATTTTTGCAGCGAAGGAGTTTACGATGCTGACAAGCCTAATAAAGCTCTCGATACATTCGGCAACACGTTTTTGGGTGCCGAAATTCCGTCTGATGATCCTTCGGTAATACGTTTTTCCAATCGCCAATACACCGGTTCAAGGTTTGAGACAACCCTCAGAACTCAGGATGTGGCGATTCCGCATGGAAAGGAAGAAGAAGCCAAAGAATTAGTCGAACGTTTTCGGGAATATAGCGGACGGCGTTCAAAATATTCGAGAGATCAATGGCGTTATGTTTTGCCGTTGATAGGAATTATTCTCATCTGGTTTTTCGCTTTCTTTCAATTCGCTGCGATGCCTGCTGGACTTGAAGCTAAAAAAGACAGGGAACGGCAAATGAAAGAACGTCTTATTCAAGAGGATAAGAAGGAGATTACACCGCTTTGGAACAAAATCCGCCAAACTCTTGAACCCAAAATTGAGCAGCTTAAAACTTTGCCTGACGGTAAGTTGACTGCCAAAGAAGCAGGATTTGACGAAAACTCGGAAGTTTTGACAGTGCTTCACGGACGATGTGCAAATGACGGATTTTATGTATCGGTAGTTTTGAAAAAAGGTGCGATCAGAAAATCTTATAATGGCAATGAAACAGGAGCTTTTAATTACATAGCCAACTCACCGATTCCGACTAATCCGACAGAAAATTTCTGCAAACCGATGATTCAGGATTATTTTGAAGACAGAATTATTTTATCTGACGGATGGGTTTACGGCGAGGTTATTATTCGTCCTTATTTGCCAACAACGAGTCCTACGGCAAATTCGCAAACGAATAAGAATGGAAAGTAATTATTCTTGCGCTGCCGTTTCAAACAGATTTTTTAATCTCCCAGATTTATTTTCCGCAAAATAGCCTGAAAACGAGGGTCTTCTCTGATCGGATCATAAAAAGGATCAACATTGATGTAAGCCAAACCAAAATTGACTCCATTGGCTCTCCGCTCCAAGTCTTGAAAAACAGATTCTCTATCAAATTTGTTTTTTTCTTTGATTCTTTGTAGATAACCTTTGGCAAAGTATTGATTCGGTTCAATAAGTATCGCCTGATTTGCCAATTCAGTCGCTTTCTCGTAATCGTTGGCGAAGTAGTAAATTTGCCCCAGATCAGCAATCAGAGTTGGCGAAACCGGATCAAATTCTAATGCTTTTTCCATTTCAACTTTGGCTTCATCCAAACGGCGATGAATAGTCAGCCAACAAGCCAGCCAATGATGCGCGTTGACATTTCGCGGGTCTAATTCCAATGCACGGCGTAGAGATTTCTCAGCACCTTCCCAATCAAATTGATGGAAAATCTGCATAAATCCCTGAACCGCAAAAGCATCCGCCTGTGAGTCGTCCAAAGTGAGTGATTTTTCCAGATAGTTTTTAGCTTCAATCGCTTGCGGAGAATTTTTCCAACCGCCAAAAGCCCTCGCTTCAGCCAACATTGTATAAGCAGGGGCAAAATTCGGGTCTAATTCAATCGCTTCAAGAAAAAAGGCAATACAATCCGTGCGGTTACGAAGTTTTTCCAGTCCTTTAAGATACGCTGCATAAGCCGGAATCGTGGTTGGGCGATGTTTTTCGGCTTGCGCTCTTTCTTCCGGCGTTAAAACGCGAAGTATTTGATTGACGGTTTGTTCGGAAATAGATTCCTGCAACTTAACTACGTCTGTTTCGCTCAAATCATCCGACCAGATAATTGAATCGTTTTTTACATCCAGCAAATTTACTGAAACCCGAAACTTATTTCCTTCCAGTAATTCGACCTTTCCCTCCAAAACAAAATCAGCCTTTTCGGTTAAGTTCTTTTTGCCGAGAGCAAATCTGGTTGATTCACTTATCACCGTATAAAGCGGACGGACATTGAATTTGCCGCGACTTCCAATTCGCAGAATCAAATTTTGAGCAAATTCAGTATCGAATGCCCTGCCGTTTGTATTAACTTGCTTAACGGGCAAAATCAATAGCGTTTTGACCGCTGAAAAAGTTGAAGGAGTGCCGTAATTAGCTTTGAAGGTTAATGTCTGAGGTTGATTTGCAGAGCTGCGAAACCAGTTTGAATAACACCAAACGCTGATTACTCCGACAGCGAAAATCCCCAAAGCAGCGAGAATTATCGTCTGTAATCTAATGTGTTTTTGAATATCAGGATTGTTTCGGGGGTTGGAGGTGATTCCGGCGTTTTTAGGGTTTTCAATGATTTCGTCAATTTCAATTTCTTCAACTTCGTGAATAAAACGATAACCGCGACGCGGAACTGTTTCGATGAAGCGGCTATTATCTTTTTTTTCGCTTAACGCTTTTCTGAGGGAAGAAACCAAAACCGCCAGAATATTTTCTTCGACGTAAGTGTTGTTCCAAAATTTTTCTAATATCTCAGTTTTTGTAACAGTTCGTCCTTGATTTTCGACAAATAAAATCAATAATTCAATGGCTTTCAAAGTAAGCGGAATTCTACTTTTTTCGCGCCAAAGAGTCTTATCGGCAACATCCAGCCGAAATTCTCCAAACTTATAGATTTTATTCACTTTTGCGTCCATCTTAATTCGATTTTTAAGAACTAATTAAGAACTTTTTCAAGATTCTCTCCGCCTTGTTTGAGATGATTTCCCGAATTCTACACGAAACTAATAAAACAGAGCAATATTATTTTTTTTAAGGATAGCAGACTATGCAAAATAAACCTTTGGCACGTTATGAAAATATCGTCGTGCAGGATTTGGAAAATGAAATTTTGGTTTGCGATTTGAACGATAATCGGGTTCTTTGTTTGAACAACACCGCCGGGGAGGTTTGGAAATTATGTGACGGAGAAAAAGACACATCACAGATTTCTGAAATTTTGAGTAAAAAATTTCGGGCTAGTTTTACCGAAGAGATGGTTCTTTTATCTTTAGATAAACTCAATAGTGAGAATTTACTGCAATCAAAACTTTCAAATCTTGGTTTATTCAGGGAAAGTTCACGGCGTGATGTCATCCGGCGAATCGGGTTGGCTTCGATGATTGCTTTGCCTATAATTTCTTCGGTTGTGATGCCGACTGCTTTACAAGCCGCATCAGCCGGAAGCGTATCAATCGGTAATGCTTGCTCGTCAACTCCGCAATGCCAATCCGGTCTTTTTTGTGTGGATGGTGTTTGTTGTAATTCTTCCTGCACAGGTTTGTGTCAATCCTGCAATTTAGCAGGAAGGGTCGGCACTTGCTCATTCGTTCCAAACGGACAAGACCCTGACGGTGAATGCGGAGGCGCAGCAATTACCTGTAATGGCACAGGAGCCTGCACCGGTGGACTCGGAACAGTTTGCACCCTTGCCTCAGAATGCCAAAGCGGTTTTTGTGTGAACGGCTATTGTTGTAATTCGAGTTGCTCAGGAGTCTGCCAAGCGTGTGATTTTCCGGGTTTCCACGGAATTTGCAGAACTCTCCCGCCGTTATTTTGTCCTTAAATTCTGGTTTAATCTCCCCCGTCACAAAAGGACGTTTAGCTTTGAAAAAGGCTTGCGTCCTTTCCTATTTTTCTATCGCAATCAGCTTTGTTGTTTCCAATTCCTTGCCGCCTTCACCGATTGCCGAGACCTTCCATTTTAACTGTTTAGAAGTTGTTAAGGCTTGAATAAACGAGGGCAGTTGATAAGTTCTGGCGGTTGGCAAAACAACTGCCGAAAAGACTTTTTTGCCGTCTTCGTCTTCGATTTCGAGCCGATAAATTTTAGTATTTTCGATAGGTTTCCAGGTCAAAATTATCGGTGCAATTTCTTCGCTTTCGCCGCTGATTGCCACATTAGTAATTTGGGTAACATCCGCATTGCTCGAATTTCCGACGTAATAACGCAAAACCGGCATCGAAAACCCGGCAACCGCACCGTTTTCGCCTGAATTAACGGCATCGCTTGCTTCAACACGGAAAAGCAGCAGATACATTCCTTCAATCGTTTTATCAATCCGCCAGTTTTCCGGTCCCGGCAAAGTATATTTTCCGCCCGGAGGCAAATTGATGTTGAAACGGTTCAAAAGTGTGTAGCGTTTTTGCAAAGCGCGTTCTTCGGGCGGAAGCGCGGCTTCGCTCAATAAATCGCGTCTGTCGGGAAGCTGTTCGCCCGGTTTGACGATTTCCCAACGACCTTTCAACCGTCCCGTTCCGGTATAACGGATTTCGGCGGTAATTTTCGGTAATTCTTCATCAGGTTTGATAAATGGCACAACCTTAATTCCGTCTAACCATTGGAGTTTAACGGCAGTCAGCGAAAAAGGAACTCCTGCGCCGTTTCCGCTCAAACGAATCGTGACCGGAACATATTCGTCCAATCCGCCCACGGTGCTGATAAAATGGCGAACATAATAAAATTGTGAATTATTTCCGTTGACGGCATCCGTGTAGGCGCGACGTGCGACCGTCGGCGTGATGGACATAATATCGGTGTAGCGGTTATTAATGAGTTTCGCCTGATTATAACGCGCCGGAAGTGTTCCGAAAATAGTCGCCGGATCGCATTTGAAACCAATACTCGGCGCAGCAGAAATAATCGCTCCGCACCAAACTGATTCGGCAGGAGTTAAATTAACCACATTGCTGAAAGTCAGATTAACGCTGGTTGCTCCTTGCGAATAAGCCGTGACATTATTCGGCGAAACCGACACTTGCGGAAAAACCGAAATGGCTAAGATAAAAATAAAAATTAAACCGATAAAATATTTAGTCATAATAACTCCAAAACCAATTCACAGGGATGAAAGGGATGAAGGCGATATTTTTTAGAACAGACAAAAATAAACAAATCCCTGTCTATCCCCTCTATCCTTGTGAATTAAAAGAAATTAAACGTCAACCCTGCCGTCAAAATCTTGACTCGGGTGCGGTTGTCGGTAATTGCCGTAAAATCACGAATTCGCGCGTATGTGTCGGCATAGCGGATGAACGACTGCATTCCGACTTTTCTGAATTTGCTTTTTTCTTTAGTAAAATTGTAAGCAAATTGAATATCAAAATTTGTGTTTTTGTTGTCATTTGTTCCGGCTCTGTCACCTGCAATCGTATTGGAAAGATTACTGGCAAAAGTCGCTCCTTTGAACGGCTGCCAGTTTATTCCAAAGGTTAAAGCCTTTGTATTATTGATTTGCGAGAGTTCCAGATTATTTTGGCTTTCCAGATTCAGCCCAACACTAAAACTCAGAGTTGAAAGCGGGTTTAGCCCAACAGTGAAACCGTGCGTCCATCCGATCTGGTCATTTTTCTCGACAATTTTTTGTTTGTTGTCGGCAAAAGAACGGTTGTAGCGATACTCAAAATTAAATTTGGTAAACTGCCAGGTCGAACTAAAAGATTGATTCGTGTTGACCAAATCGGGAATCGTTGAAGGATCAATTTCAAATCCGCCGTTGACGGGAATCCCCGCCCCGAATTGATGCGTAATATCAATGTTGTAACCAAGTCGCGGCAAAAATTGAGAAGGCTTTTCCGCTTTGCCGATCAAAGCAGTCAACGGCAAAGCAACTGCAAAACGATTCGCCCGTGTGATTGATTTCAAAATCGAAGGCACGTTCCGCAAATTATCGTTGGAATGATTAAAACCGTAACCAAAAGTTATTTCGCCAATCGAAGCGTCCAACGAATAATCCTGTGTAGTGCGGTCTGCGCCTGCGCCTGCGCCAAGCGATTTGTAAAGCGGTTCAACGTATTCGTGTTTGAAGCTGGCAGTTAAATTGAGGTTTTTACTCGCACTTAGTTTTAAATCTTTCAAAATCTGGTAACTCGTTTCGATGTAATGCGCCGAGCGGGTGACAGGTTTGAGCGGAACTGCATTTCCGTTCGGGTCAAGTTCCGTGTCCTGCGGATTTTGAAAACGACTCAGAGCATATCCGGCTTCGAGTTTGAATCTTTCCGAATTATCACTGGTAATGAACCGCAAACCGAATCCGCGACTGCGTTCCGCATCGTTGATTCTGCCTTCGGAAACTCCACTCAGAGCTTGGATATAAGCATTAAATCCGGTGATTTCTAAACGCATTGCGTTTTGACGTTTAGGGATAAATTCGATGCCGAGCGTTGCGCCTTGGACTTGATGATTAAATTTTCGTAAGCCGAAAAAATTACCGAATCCGACAATGCTCGTTCCGTTCAAAACTCCGCCCGTGACATCAAAATATTTATTGATCGGAATATTTACCGAAAGTCCGCGAGCCGAAAAACCACTAACCAAATGCCGATTATTACCAAACGAAGTATGCCCGTAAGAGAACTTGGCTTTGCCGACCTGAAAATTCATTAAGTAGCTGGAAAGGTCAATATTCGGGGCTTTGTCGCCCAAAGTGCCAAAGCGCAGAGCCTCTTGTTTGAAACTCGAACCCGCAAAATCAAAGTTTGCATCGGCACTGAATCCGCCTTGTTTGACTTCCTGTTTGGCTGACCCCGACAAAGTAAAATCAGTAAAAGTCGCCCGTTCGGTCGGTTGATTGCTGACAGGAAAATTTGATTGAAACGGCTGAGATTTCATCGAAACTGTGAACGAAGGGAGAAAATCGAATTTTTCCCAACCAAACAGAACTTTTTTGGGTTGGTCTTCGGTCTTTGGGTTTTGGTCTTCGGCGGGTTTACTGCCACTACTTTCTGCCGCTGCTTCTGTTTTTTGACTGCTGCTGCCAACTGCTACTGCCAATTGAAAATGTCCGATTTCTTTCCAAACATTTGCTGTCACCAAATAAACCGTAACTTTTGATTCTCCAACAGGTAACGGCATCAGTTTGGCATCATACGCGAGACGATTTTCAGTTTGGGTAAAAAGTCCGGTCAAATCGGTTTCGCCGATGATAACTGCAACTCTTTCACCTGTTGCGAGCGCACGACTGAGCGAGATTTCGATGGCAGTTTCAGGAGTTATTGCCTCTTCCGCTTTAAAATTTGCAGTTGCCGTCAAGGTTTGTTCAGAAGTTTGAGCAAATGCCGTTGGTAAGTAAAAAGTAAAAAGTAAAAAGGCAAAAACAGAAAGGCTCTTTACTAAAAATTTTATTGAAATATTGTTCATAAATTTACTCCTCACTCTCTACTCCTCACTCCTTACTCCTTACTCCTTACTCCTTACTTTGTAACAGTTAGCTGATATTGAAACTTATTGACCACGCTGTCGGCATCAATTCGCACTTGAACGAGATGACCTTTGACCCCGGTTACGGTTTTGGTGATAACTTCGCCTTCGTTGTCGTTGCCTTTATCAAATTCGACTTGAGCCAGTTTGACGAAATTTCCTTTTTCATCAACTTTGCAAATGATGATGTCGGCTTGGGCTTTACCTTCGACCTTTTTGACCTTAACTGTAATACTGTCTTTATCTACGGGCGCGGCACTGATAAAAACACGGCTGAAAGTGCTGACAACTGAGCCTGTTTGAGTATTGCCCCATTCGATCCGGCGTGGTCCGATTGTCCAACGATTGTTATTAACGGCGGCGTTGAAAAATGAAACCATTGCTTCAGCGGCTTCGGCGTATTTTTGAGCATTTTTGATACAGGTCAGGGTTGCCGCCATCGCTACTCCACCTGTTCCGGCATTGACTCCAACGACACAACCAGTAGCAATTATCACTGCGCCCCACTTTTCGTAAACATCGCCAAAAACCTGCGCGGCAGAACGGCATTTGTCTTCATAACACGGCTCGGAAATGGAAGTTTTAGGCGCGGCTTTGCTGATGCGTTTTTTGCTGTGAACTGCTGAAAAAGCAGTTGAAGACGAAATTATAATTAGTGCAATTGTTAATAAAATTTTGATTTTCATTTTTCTTTTCTCCTTTTGAAAATAGAGTGTGAGCCTCCCCAAACTCACACTCGTTTAATCGGCATTAAGTCGCGGTGGTTGCGCCTGCCCCACAACTTTTGTCGAAAAATCCGTCGAGGTTTTCAGCAGTTTTCTTGGCTTTTAGAAGTTCTGCACCAAAAATTGCTGCTCCAAGAGCGACACATTTGAAAGTGACTTTACGAGCCGAAGCGTTTGGCGCGAAAGCGGTTTGCAAAAAGACCGAAGAACTATTGGAGGCTCTCAGACTTTTGGCATTGGCGATAATTTTGTCAACGTCCCCTCCGATCGAATTAATTGCTGTATCGGCATCAGTTAAGATTTTGCGTCCGGTGTTTCGTTGGAAAAATCCTTTGATCTTGCGGCTGCTCAAAAGTTCGAGAAATTGATTGTCAAGGTCTTCATTCCATTGATTTTTACTTTTGAAATTGGCAACCAACGCTTTCAAGTTACTGCGAAAATTGCTTGTTCCATCTTTAATTTTCTGTCCGGCGGCTTCCAGTAGCTTGATCGTAACCGGATCAAGCTTGTTTTCTTGTTCGATATACTCAGCCAGTTTTAAGAAATTGGCGAGATTATCGGCAAATTGGGCAATGCCTTTGACATCATTTGAATCCCTGATTTCTGATAAATATCTTTGGGCTGATGCTTCTTGGGCGGAACTCAGTCCGATGATAAAAGCAAAAGCAATAGTCATAAATGTTGCAAATGTTTTGGTTAATTGATTTTTCATTTTCCTTTCTCCTTATAAACTTAGTTAGCTGATGTCGTTAATGTGTAATCGAAGGCTTTGGAAACGCCGCCTGTGCCGTCAATGAAAACCTGAACGAGATGACCTTTAACACCTGTTACTGTGGCGGATTGGTTTGAAGTTCCTTCGCCTTCTTCAAAAGTAATCGTTTTCAAATGCGTATATTTTTTGTTCTCGTCAATTTTGCAAATCCGAATGCTTGCGCCGCCTTTGCCGCCTTTCTTTTCGATTTTGACGGTCAAACTGTCTTTGTCCATCAACGCCGAAGTCAAAAAAGTGCGGAATGCCGGATTAACGATTGTTCCGTTTTGCGATTTGCCAACATCTAAATCACGCGGTCCGAGTGTAAAAGGTCCGTTGTTGGCAAGCTGTTTCAATTTCGGTGCAAGCTGTTGATATGTTTGGGCAGCAAGACACGCTTTCGAGGCTTCGCCGCCTGTTTTTCCGTCCGCAACTTTACCGCATTCGGTTGCCCAGTTTTTCAAAAGGCTTTCGACCACATTCAAAACTTCGCGTCCGCACGCACCGTCGGCGCAGGTTTTGGTCTGAAAATTCAAACCGGTAATTAAGCAGATCGAAAAGAGCAAAATTAAAATAAGTTTTTGCATTTTCTTATTCCTCTAAATGATTTCAGTCGTCACAAAAGCTTTGATTTGTTTGATAATTGCCGGTTTTTTGCCGCGATAAATATGTAATGACGGAACTTCGATCTGGGTTGAACGGGCTTGTTTTTCGGCTTGTTCGTCAAAGATCAGTTTTGCGCCGTCGGCATAAACTATTTCCACTGTGACATTAAAAGTATTTTGCTTGGTTTGAAGCTCCTGACTGACGCACCATTTAACTTCAATCACGGATTTAGTTTCGTCCGAATCGGAAAGTCCGATTTCTTTAGCTTCGGTAACTTCAACAGTTTGAGTTTTGCAATCATCTGCAATTGCTTGACTTATCATCAAAAAAATCATCAAAACCAAACTTAAAGTTTTTGCTTTCCGTTTCATCTCATCCTCTCTGTTTTATTTGAATTGATTAAAAAAGGGACGAAGCTTCATCCCTCATCCCTTATCTTTCATCCCTTCAATTATTGGCTCGTTTTCAAGGTATATTTGAAGTTTTTGAGGACTCCGCCAAAGCTGGCAACTTCGATTTGAATAATTTTGCCTTGCACGCCACTCGTAATATTGATTGTTTTAGTTCCATTGGCTTCTTTTTCTTCAAATTTAGCGGTGCCGATACTTTTGATAGCACCGTTTTCATCAACCGAACAGACCCGGATAAACCCGCCGTTATCACCGTCTGTTTTGGTAATATCAACTTTCAGATTGTCTTTGGCAGAAGGTGCGCCAGCGACGAAGGTGCGATTTGCTCCGGCAACTAAATTACCGTTTTGTGATTCACCGATAAATAAAATTCTGTCTCCGGGTCCGAAACGATTGTCTTTTGCCAAACCTTTCATTACCGGCAAAACTTTGTTGTAAACATTGGAAACAAAGCACCCTTTCTTTTGATCTTCACCTGCCGCAAGTTGTTTTTTACATTCTGCGTCGAACGCTTCAAAAGCCTTTTTGATTCCAGGTAAATTTCCCGCTTCACAATCTGCACAAGCAGCGGATTGATCAAAAGACGGGATGAATCCAAATCCATAAATTCCTGCTAAAACCAAACCTAAAATTGATGTAATTACTAATCTTTTCATTTTCTTTCTCCTTTTTTCTCAACTAATCGTTTTTTATTTTTGCTGAACAGTCTTCCTTTTACTTTGGAAATTAATTCAACTGACACGATGAGTATGCTTCGGATTGAAAATGAATTGCGTGTAACTTTTAGAATTCCGAAAATGCCACGCTGAAAAATAATGAAAATAAAATTTCAGAGTTATGCCACAGCGTGCATTTGCAGCCGATTAGCACAACAAAGCGTGAAATCAGAAATTTTGATAATTAAATTTACGGATTTTAGAGATATTAGAAAGTTTAGATAAAGAAACTGATGGCGAATGTTTTGCAGAAATAAATCGTAAGCTAAGCTGTGCAGAGACATTGTAAATTGCTGGAAATTTAGAAATCACGAACAATAATACTTTTCTCCAATTGATAATGAGGGTTTATAAAGAAATCAGGCAATAGAAATCCTAGCTGCCGTTAATTGAAGTATAAAATCCTGATAGATAAATACCGGATTAATTCACTTTTCTGAACAGATTTATTGGGGCATTAAAATAAATTGATTATCGAGCAACAGTCATTTTTAGTAATTCATCTTTATTTAATAGCCGATACCTCTTTATTTTATTATTAAGTGTCGTATATTTGATACCCAATAATTGTGAAGCAAGAAGTTGGTTATATTGTGATATTTCCAAAGCATATTGAATAATACTCTTCTCATATTCGGCAAGGTGTTCTACAAGGCTGAATCCATTACCTAATTTGAAACCGCTTTCTTCAACTGCTTTGTTTATTCCAGACAAAATCAATTCATTCATTTTGTTTAGAATATCTACTTTTAAGATGTTTTTTTCTTGATTAGTTAATTTACCGTTATAGTCAATTTTTTCTTCCAAACTCATACTGCACCTGTCTAAAAAGAAAAACACCGCTGACTTCGATGATTTTCAGAGAAAATTTTATTAATTGAGAATCACAAAACTAACCAATTTAACACCAGATATTGAGGAGCTAATTTTGTCAATTTTGCCTTTAAATAGTTAATTTACTTAGTTACCATTGGGGACGGAACGAATATAATAAAGCTTTTTCAGGTAAGTCAAACTATATAAGAAAGTAGATTTATGCCAATAATAGCGAATTATTTTTTGTTTCCTGACCTAACAAATCTTTATTTTAAAATTCCAAACCCAACATATATAACTTTGACTTTAAGATGGTAGCAAAGTCAAATTTTGTTGCTAATTATCATTCGGATTTTATGTAAATTTTTGTAAAATTCTGCTACGTTTTTGTAACAACCTGATTAGTTTTGACGATTTATTTGAAAAATCAAAAGTTCTTTTCAGGTCTGAAAATCAAAGCTGAAATTCATAAAATACTGCTTTAAAAATCAAATTACTCAAAAAAATAAAAATTTAATTTATCCGGCAAAGAATTATGTAATAAAATCAAATATTAAGGACAAAAATGCAAAAATTTCTAACCGCAAAATGGCACAATCTGGTGATGGCAAATTATGTTGTTGAGCCTGAACTATTACAAAATCGCGTTCCGAAAGGAACTTCGCTTGACTTCCACGACGGCAGATTATTTGTCAGTTTAGTTGGATTTATGTTTTTGGATACACGGGTTTTAGGCATCCCGATTCCATTTCACATCAATTTTGAAGAAGTTAATTTGCGGTTTTATGTCAAACGCGAGACGAAAAATGAAGTTCGGCGTGGAGTTTGTTTTGTCAAAGAAATTGTCCCGCGATTTGCGATAACTACAGTCGCCAGAACCGTTTATGGTGAACCTTATGAAACCTGGAAAATGAGCCACAATGAAAAAGAAAAGGAATTAACTTACTCCTGGGAAAAAGATAACGTCAAAAATCGTCTTCACGTTGAAGTTGCGGAAAATCTTGGTGTTCCGGCTGAAGGCTCGGAAGGTGAATTTATCATCGAACATTACTGGGGTTACACCAAACGCGAAGGAAACCGCACCGATGAATACAAAGTTGAACATCCGAAATGGGAGCTTTTTAATGTCAACTATGCTGAAATTGATGTGAATTTCGGCAAAACCTACGGCAATGAATTTACGTTTCTAAGCGAACAAGAGCCTGCCTCCATTCTTTTAGCTAAAGGTTCGGAAATCGCTGTTTACAAAGGTGAAAAGATTTCCTAGGGGCAAAATCAAAGATAAAAACACAAAAATGCAGATTTCAGAAATAAACATTTATCCAATCAAATCGCTCGGCGGGATTTCGCTAAATGAAGCGGTTGTTGAAGAAAAAGGGTTGAAATACGATCGCCGCTGGATGTTGGTTGACGACAACGGCAGATTTTTTACCCAACGCGAATTTCCCCAAATGGCTACCTTAAAAGTTTCGCTTGAAAGTAATGACTTAAAAATCTCAAACGGAAACGATTCACTGCTTATTCCTTTTTCGGAAAATGAAGACGGCGAAGAAATTGAAGTGGTAGTTTGGAACAGTAAATTAACGGCGCGAACTGCTAAAAATGACATTAATGAATGGTTTAGCGATGCTTTGCAAACAAATTGCCGTTTGGTTCAAATGAACAAAAATTCAAAGCGTCCGGTTAATCCCAATTATGCAGTTCACACAGATCAGGATACGGTCAGTTTTGCCGACGGTTATCCGTTTTTGCTGATTGGCGAAAGCTCTTTGGATGATTTGAATTCACGGCTTGAAAATCCGTTGCCGATGAATCGTTTTCGTCCAAATTTTGTGGTTAAAGATGCAGATCCTTTTGCCGAAGATAATTGGAAAAAAATTAAAATCGGCAATGAAATATTTTACATCGTCAAACCTTGTGAACGATGTGTAATGACGACTGTTAATCAGGACAAAGGAGTTTCTGAAGGCAAAGAACCTTTGAAAACTTTAGCTACATATCGTTTGGTCAAAAAAGACGGCGAATCAAAAATTCTTTTCGGGCAAAATCTGATTGCCGAAAAAGCGGGCGAAACAATCAAAATCGGTGATAAAGTTGAGATTTTAGAAACCAAAAATGACTGAAAAAAGATATACAAATGATGAAATCACAGTGGTCTGGAAGCCGGAAACCTGCATTCATTCAACTCTTTGCTGGAAAGGATTGATTCGGGTTTTTAATCCGAAAGAACGTCCCTGGATTAATATGCAGGGTGCAGAAACTGAAAAAATCGTCGAGCAAGTCAATAAATGTCCGTCCGGTGCGCTTTCTTTTTTCTACAATTCGGAAAATGAAGAGCCTGCCACAGTCGAAGCCGAGTCAATCGTTGAAGTAATGGAAAACGGACCGCTGCTGGTTTATGGAAACCTCAAAATCAAAGATGCACAAGGCAACGAAACAGCTAAACATAAAGTAACCGCTTTTTGCCGTTGCGGTGCTTCGGAAAATAAACCTTTTTGTGACGGCTCGCATAAAAAGATAGATTTTAAGGGGTAAAAATGATTATCGGGATTGTGGCAATCGCGCAAAATTTTGCTATCGGAAAAGACGGCAAGCTTCCTTGGCATTATTCTGCTGACCTTAAATTTTTCAAACAAACGACTTCGGGCAATGCGATTGTCATGGGCAGAAAAACTTTTGACTCAATCGGTAAACCTTTGCCCAATCGTTTGAATATCGTTTTAAGCCGTTCCGCTGCTTTTGAAAGTTCTCCGCACATTCTTAATTTACGAAGCAAAGAACAGGTTTTAGCTCTCAAGGAATATTTAAAAGGCGAAGTTTTTATCATCGGCGGCGCGACTATTTATCAGGAATTCGCCGATGTTATCGAAAAATGGATTGTGACCGAAGTTCCTTTAATGGTAGAAGATGCAGATGCTTTTATGACACCGGATTTTTTAGAAAATTTTGAGGAAAAAGAAAAAATCGAATTTGAAGAAGATTTGTTGGTAAAAGTTTACGTTAGAAAAATTAAAAGGTAGAAATTTGATGTTTCTACCTTTTAATCTCAAATTCAGTAGTTTTCTATTTTTGCTCGAATTCAAAGTCGTAAGTATTCAAATGAGCAATCGGTCCTTTGGCTTGTAAAGTCTCATCCTTGTAAATCAGATAAACCTCCAGCTGCAAATTGTATTTTCCGCGCGGAAGCCCAAATGAACTATATGGAAGAAAAAGCTGTGTATCCTCATATTCGGCAGGATCATAAGCAGGACGCAAGAGTTTGAAAACAGCAGTTTGTCCCGTTTTTGATCTAAAAGATGAATCATTCCCATTGACCGGAGAACCATCATTTTTTTGAACATAGACAGCTAAATATGAATCAACGTTTTTCATATTTTTTGCCGTAAACGAAGTGTGAATTTTCATCCCCAATTTTCCGCCCTCGCGGACATTGAAATCAACAGACATATTTTTATAATCTACGTCGGGTTCTGAGGTTGAATTATTGTCATCTTGCGAGTCAGTTGGAGTCGGTTTAAGCGGAACTTTAGTCGGAGTAGTTACCGGGCTATTGTTTGGAGTCGGCTTAAATGGAGTGGGTGTCGGTTTAGGATCATTTTGTGAAATGTAAGCAATTGCGCCAATTGCAACAATTCCGATTCCGCCCAAAACCAATAAAGCTAACAACCCACCGACAATTAAAAACATTTTTGACCCGCCTTTTTTAGGCGGAGTCGGCGGCGGCATTTGCGGAGCCGTTGTAAAAGGTGTCGGCGGAGTAAACGGCGATTGGACAATGGTTGGCGTTGACGGCGGAGTTGAACTTTGATTGCTGACAACAGTGCGAGCTTCGTTTGAAGATGGATTAGTCGGAGTTACTCCCGGAAACGAAGCAGTCGGCTGATTGCTATACGAAGCAGTTTGCTGCTCACTAAAATTATTGTTTTCCAGAACTGTTCCGCATTCCATGCAGAAATTCATTAAATCTCCGTTTTCAAATCCGCATTTTTGACACTTTTTCACTTTTAATATTCCTCCAACTTACTAGACAATTCTTCCGAAAAGAATTTGCACAAGAATTTTAACTCTTAAAAACGGAAGAATAAAGGAAAATGTTCCTTGAAATAAAGTCCGCAGAATTTAGTTTTCCGTTTTTGCGGTTTTGAAATAGGAAATGATAAAAAGCACACCCAAAATCAGATCAATCGTTGCCAGTCCGACCATTATCGAATAAACTCTGCCGAAAGCATAAAGCGAATAGACCGCAATTACGAAGGGAAACTTTTCAAAGAGAGCCGAAATCAGCATCAACGGACGATAACGAAGCGGATCGCTGCCGATTAATAAAAAGATGATTTGAAAAGCCATTACCACGCCGACAAAACCATAATAATACTCAGGATGTGTAATCGCCGGTGGATAATCAATTCCATTTTTCGTTTCGAGAAAATATTGCGGAATCGTCACAATCAGTCCGTAAATTCCGGCAATCAAAAATGTGTATTTGGCAAATTTCATAACTACATTTAATTAAATTTTTCTTCGTATTTGCTGTCGGCTAAGAATTTAGAAAAATCTTTGATCTCCAAAATATCTTTAACGGCTTGTTTTTTATCCGCTGCATTTTTGTAGTAACTCTCACAGATTTTATAACCCATGTAATAACCTAAATCGGCAGGTTTACCTTTGGCTTTGTCGCCCTGATAGAGCCAGTTATCTAAATTGGTGCCGTTCATTTCTTTTTTAAATTCAATCCACAATTGTTTTTCAATCGGATTTCCATATTTGTGCAAATGCGCGTTGATATTGCCTCCGGATATTAATTCACCGATAAAATCTGCACTTCCTTCCCTAATGGAGCGGGCTAAAAGAGAATTTTGAGCAACCGTTTTTTGTTCATAGTGAATTAATTCGTGAGCAACGATATAAGGAATTTTATCAGTAGATGAAAGCACCGCTTTGTGCCAATCGCTTAATCCTTCGAGGGAAACTCCTTCGTTTCTGCCATACATTTCAACTCCGATTAGTAAACCATTCTCTGAGGTTGTGCCGCCCGAACTCATTCGACCAATGACAAAATAAACATCAGGAAACACGGAATCAGGATAAATTTCTTTTAGTTTACGAAAGTTCGTTCGCATTTGATTTTCATACGAAGCGATTTTTAAACTCGGTTCGCGCAAAGCTGCATAATATTTGGGAGCCGTTTCCATCGTTCCGACCAAATTACAAACATTTCCAATCCGAAGTTTGGTAAAGTCTTTCAATCCAACGCTTCCCTTTCGCAAATATTCATCACGAAAGACATTCAGATTATTTTCGGGCGTGGCTTTATCGTAGGCTTTCCAGAAAAGATCAATGTCCGATGTCACGATTTTAGCGTTGTCGGGATTGGCATTGGTTGATTGCTGAGCCAATAAATTAAGCGAAAAACTTAAAATTGCCAATAAGGAAATAGTTATTTTTTTCATTTTTTCTCCAAAAAAATCAATTAACTTTAACTATAAACGCATTGTCAATCACATCCGTTCCATCACCGCGAACTTTTCCCCGAACAACGACTTCATCACCGACTTTTACTTTTTTAACCTCATCGTTGTTTTCCAAATAAGTTTGCAACCCCATCACGGCTTCCGAATCGCGTAAATTCAAGGCTTTTGTCCCGAAAACATCATTGATATTGGTAATTTTGCCGATAATTTGAATAGTTTTGCCTTTGTATTTAGCGTTCGCGCCGTCTTTATCTTTTTTGAAAACATCAACCAATTCAGTAGAGCGAATAGGTTTTTCAACAGAATTCTCTGATTTTGTTTCTTCCTTTTTATTAGTAGGAGTTGGTTGAGTGTTGGTTTCAGTCCGTGAGTTTTCTTTGTTTTCACCAAAACCACAGCCTAGAATCAGTGAAAATATAAAAATGGTTGCTAAAATTGAAATTGTATTTTTCATAATAATTGCCTCTTTGAAAATGAATCTCAATTTATAACGCGGAAAATCAAAGAAAAATAAATCAGTTTTGGAAAAGAAAAAGGCAGAACTAATCCGCCTTTTTACGATTTATATGGTTAAATTCCTTCCTATTTCTCCGAAACAATCGGCAATGGATAAGTTCCGCGCGGACCTGTGACAACGTGCGGTTTGACGAAATCATTGAAAGTTTTGGTGTTGATCATATTCGGGTGCATTGATTTGGTGATCGCAAAATCGTCCGCACCGAATTTAGCCGATTCAACCGAAACAAAACCGTCGTTCCATTGCGGACTCGCGCAGAGAATTGGAATCGTATCGCCAACCAGAGCTGAAAACTTTGCGCCTTTTTTCTGATTGACGAATTTATTGAAAATCGCCATTTCATCGGGCATTATTTCTTTTGCCGTTTGCATATTATTTTTGAAAGCATCGTTATTTGCCATCGAATCGGCACACGGCACGCCCAAATTCGGAGTTCCCATCATCATCAAATGTTTGACGACCGGATAACCATCATCCAAAATCGGCATTTGTTTGTGAATATAAAGCCGCGCCACCAACCCGCCGGTTGAATGAGCCAGCATATCAACGTGCCACGCATTGCCGTTACTCCGAACCATATCAACGTATTTTTCTAAATTATCGGCATTGTCATAAACCGTTTTATTAGTTTTACTTGACACTTTTACCCCGTCTCCGGCAATCGTTCCCTGATTGGAAACGTCAATCATTCGATAAGTTTTCCATCCGTAACTGTGCGTAGTCGTCAACAAATTCTGGTAATATTCAAAATCCTGCGGATTCGTCCAAATTCCCCCGACAAAAACGATCGGTTTCGGGACGACTTTTAGATTTTTGGTCAGATCATCAATCTTTTTATAGTTTTCCCAAAGCTCGGCTTTGATGCGTTGAACGAGACGCGGACGACCATCATCAAACCACGCGTAGCCTTGCGAATTCCAGAGCATTTCGACTTCTTTTTCTTCGTTCGGATCAATGCGGAAGGAAAAAGTTTGATCTTTCAGCGGAACGTCGGGTTTTGCGCCGTCCCATTTATCGCCTTTGTAGGTTTCTTTAAGATAAACTTCGGCGTTTTTTGTTTCGCCCGAAAGATTTAAGATTTTCGCTTTGATTCTGACCAAATTCCCGTCAACTGTTCCGTTTTGTTCGTTAATTTCCTGCCAATCGTTCCATTTCGGGAATTTCATGTCTTCAAAGCGCAGATCGGTAATTCTGAGCGGTGCGCCGCATTTTTCCAGATTCCAAGTGATTTTTTCGGTCACATTTTGCCACGTTTTTGAATATTCCCCGGAGATTTTATTCGGATCAGAAGGCTCAATTCGATCTTTGCCGTCGCTGGTCAGAGAGTTTCCGTCAATTGTTGCGTCAGCCGGCGGCATATTCAAGGTTTTGCCTTCCTTCGGCGTGCATTGTCCCGAAAAAGTCGAGCTTTGCGAACCGCTCGTTTTACCTTTGATTTGCGGCACACCAACGCTGACCGTGTAAGTTCCATCACTATTTACGCCGACATTTACATTGGCATCAGCACTTTCTTCGCCGACGGTGATGGCTTTCGACAGAAATTCGCCGCGCATATCCTGCCACGTTTTTCCTCGATCACAGGAATTTTTTTCGACTGCCGTAGTTTTTTCGGTCGAAGAGAAATCATGAGTAATCTTCGCTTTGCCGATGCTTGAGCCGTTTTTTTCGGGTGCTTCAAGAACAGCCACGGACGCTTTGTAATCGTAGATCATCTCAAAGTCACGCTTGTCTTCGCCGCGCCCCGAAACTCGCGGGGTGGTTTTGATGTCGGTCATTTTTTGATAACGCGAGTAGGTGACTGAACCTGTCCACGCGCCCGAACATTTTTGGGCTGATTCGGTAATTTTAACTTTTGCCGTCGTTTGACTGGTCGAACCTTTTTTGGTTTGGGCAAAAATTCCGTTTGAAAGACTAAAAATAATTGTCAGAGCGATAAATTGCTTAAAAAATATAAATCCGCGTTGCATAAAGAAAATCTCCTTCAATATCTAACGCGGATTTTTTTGGAAAACTGAGTCATATTTTCTTTGTATTTTACGGACAGCCGAAAAGTTCTTCGTGATATTCGGAAATTTCCGAACCGCCGTAAGTTCCCCGCCGCTGTAAGCCTGTTTAACTATAAAAAATAAGCCTTTGCAAAAGGGATGATTGTCAGCCGAATTATTTTTTATTTAGAGGGATTTTAGAATTGCATCCGTAAGTAAGGAATCTACTATCTCAAGATTATTTTCGGCAGAAAGTGCTTGGTTACAGATCAACCAGTCATCTATATTCAGACACAAAATGTATTTGTTGAATAGATTATAAATCGCATAATAAGCAAATTCGATATGGTCAGGAAACTCTAAATAATCATCCTGCATGGCACTGATCGGCTCAGCATACCGCCAATCAACTTTCTTTTCATCGTGTCCGCGCACGACGGCTTCAAAAGCATCTTTTGGCAAGCATTTATCTACAATTTGATATGTTCCGACAATTCCTTCAACATAATCAATTTTTTCAAATTGACTTGCATACTCTTGCCAAATTCGTAAAGCATTTCGGCAAAGTTCCAGATGAACAAGTCTCTTTTGGTCATCAGCAAGGTTTTGAAATGTTTCGGCTAAATTACTCATTTAGGAAATATGGAGTTGGGATTTCACGTTTTCTTATAAAATTGTTATATTTACAACGCTACACAAATTTCAACATTTTTTCAAAAAAAGAATATGTCAAAAGTGAACAGACGCGACCTGATCAAAACGCTTTCATTGTCGCTTGGTGCAGGACTTACTCTGCCGAACAGTGTTTTTTCCGAAACAGAATTAACTGCTGAAACCGAAAAGTTTTTCAAATCGGACTTACAGCTTGATAAACCAATCACTGCCATAACTTTAGGAGCAGGTTCCAGAGGAAATGTTTACGGAAATTATGCTTTGAGTTATCCAAAAAATCTGGATATTGTCGGCGTAGCGGAACCAATTAAAGTCCGTAATGAGCGATATACAAAAAAGCATAACATTCCCGAAACTAATCGCTTTGATACCTGGGAAAGAGTTTTTGAACGTCCGAAATTTGCCGATGCGATCATTATTTCAACGCCCGACAATCTGCACTATGCACCGTGTATGAAAGCCCTCGAGATGGGTTATGACATTTTGCTCGAAAAACCGATTTCTCCGAGCGAAAAAGAATGCCGCGATATTTTGCAGCTGGCGAAAAAGACCGGAAGAATTGTTGCGGTCTGTCACGTCCTCCGTTACGCTCCGTATTTCATTAAATTGCGCGAGATTATCCAAAGCGGCGTTTTAGGCAAAGTGGTTTCGATTCAACATCTTGAGCCGATCTACCACATTCATATGAGCCATTCTTACGTTCGCGGAAACTGGCATAACAGCAAAGAAACTACGCCGATCATTCTGGCAAAATCTTGTCACGATCTGGATATTCTCCGTTGGATGCTCGGCAAACCTTGCAAAAGCATTCAGGCGTTTGGAGATCTGAGTTGGTTTAAAAAGGAAAATGCCCCGGCGGGAAGCACCGCGAGATGCACTGACGGCTGCAAAGTCGAGAAATCTTGTCCTTATTCTGCCCAAGAAATTTACTACCGCAATCGAACTTGGACTTATGTTTTTGACCTTCCCGAAAATAAAGACGAACAAGGAGATTACATTCTAAATCAACTAAAAACAACGAATTACGGCAGGTGCGTTTATCAAATGGACAATGATCAGCCCGATCATTACACAACCAATATTTTGTTTGATGATAACGTCACTGCGTCATTTTCGATGGAAGCATTTACTTCCTACGACGGCAGGAGAACCCGCGTCATGGGCAGTCTGGGCGATGTCGTCGGTGATATGACCTCCATGACTCACACCGATTATCTGACAGGCAAAAAGACCGAGTGGAAAGAGGAAACAGACGGTCACGGCGGCGGCGATTGGCGGCTCGTCAATGATTGGCTCTTGGCAATTTCTAAAAAAGATCCTTCATTGCTGACCTCAACCATAGATCAATCAATCGAAAGTCACATTATGGGATTTATGGCGGAAAAAAGCCGTAAAACAAAACGGGTGATGGACGTGAAGATGTAAGAATTATTACCTGCGGAAAACGCAGAAAGACACGGAAAAAGCTTAAGTTTGGAAATAAGTTAAACTTTTTTGAGTTTTCTTTTTTCAGCGTATTCTGTGGATTCTGCGGGCAAAATCATTTCTAACGCAAATTACCTTTAAGCTAACATTTCCTGCACCTGATTGACATCTTTATCACCGCGCCCCGAAAGATTGACGACCATAATTTCATTGGGCGACATTTCAGGGGCGATTTTTATGGCATGGGCAATCCCGTGCGAGCTTTCCAGAGCGGGAATAATTCCTTCGGTTTGTGAAAGCGTTTGAAATGCTTTCAGAGCTTCTTCATCATTTGCTGAAACATATTCAACCCGTCCTAAATCGTGCAAATAGGCGTGTTCGGGACCAATTGAAGCATAATCCAATCCGGCTGAAATTGAATGAGTTAAGGAAATATTGCCTCTGTCATCCTGAAGCAAATAACTTTTCGTTCCCTGCAAAACACCGACCTTTCCGCCTTCCATAAAACGGGCTGCGTGTTCGCCTAATTTGGAACTTTTTCCGCCTGCCTCAACACCGATCATTTGCACATTTTCGTCTTGCAAAAATGGATGAAACAGACCTATCGAATTTGAACCGCCGCCAACACACGCGACTAACAGATCCGGTAATCGTCCTTCTTTTTCCAAAATCTGCTGACGCGCTTCTTTGCCGATGTGGGATTGAAAATCGCGCACCATCAACGGATACGGATGCGGACCGAGAGCCGAACCGAGCAAATAATATGTCGTGTCCACATTCGTTACCCAATCACGCAAGGCTTCGTTGATAGCATCTTTGAGCGTTTTAGAACCTGAATCAACGCCGCGAACTTCCGCACCGAGCAAACGCATCCGAAAGACATTAAGCTCCTGCCGACGCATATCTTCCGTTCCCATGTAAACTACACATTCCAAACCAAATAAGGCACAAACGGTTGCCGTTGCTACGCCGTGTTGTCCTGCTCCCGTTTCGGCAATAATTCGTTTCTTGCCCATTCTTTTGGCAAGCAAAACTTGTCCGATAGCATTGTTGATCTTATGCGAGCCTGTATGTCCTAAATCTTCGCGTTTGAGATAGATTTTTGCTCCGCCGAGTGTTTCCGATAATCTTTTGGCGTAAAAAAGCGGAGTCGGGCGACCCGAAAAATCTTGTAAAAGATTGAGAAATTCCGCTTGAAATTCAGAATCATCACGGATTGCGAAATAAGCGGAAGTTAATTCTTCGAGGGGCGACATCAGCGTTTCAGGAACAAAACGTCCGCCGAATTCGCCCCAGTAGCCTCGTTCATTTGGTTGGAAATTCATAGACCTTATTGTTTCAAATTTGCTTTGATTTTGTCCAACAGGTCAGCAAGTTCTTTTTGTTCCTTACTTGGCGGAACATTAGCTTTAAATTCATTGAGCGAATGCTGCAAATAAGGTTCGGCTTCTTGGTAGCGTTTGAGGTAAAAAAGACATCTGGCGACGGTGGATTCGTAAAGCCACGGATTTTTGTCGGCGGATTGTTTGAATTGCTGAAAGGCTTCTTCAAAATAAGGTTTGGCTTCCGCATCTTTGCCTAAACGGAGCAGACAATAGGCAATGATGGCTTTGCTGTTTCCGATGTAATCTTTATCGGGAAAAGGTTTGTGAGTTTCCAGAGAAAGACTGAATTTAATTTGCTCGATGTATTTCTCAAATTTATCATATTGACCGTAATAATTTCCTAAATCATTTCTTATTTTCAGTGCCAAAGGGCTTTCGCCTTCGCCGTTTTTCGTCAATTCAGACAGACGATTTTCAAGAAGATTTTCAAAACCGACAAAATCGCCTTTTGCCAATAGAACTTCGCCTTGTTGGATAATGAGCATTTGCCTCAGATTCTCGTTGGGCAGTATTTTGAAACGCTTTTCGCCTTCACGGTAAAATTCGTCAGATTTGGCAAGGTCGCCTTTTTTAGCATAAACCTTGCTCAAGTTCATAAACATTCGAGCCGTATTGTAATGATTTTCGCCGTCTTTTTTACGAAAAATTGCCAAGGCTTCGGTGAAGTATTTTTCGGCTTTTTCAGAATCTGAATAATGCTCGAAATATCTGCCTCCATTGTCCTCCAGCAAATACGGCAAATTGGCATTGTCGGGAGCGATTTCGTGAAACATCTGAATAGCTTTGTCTCCAAGGCTCACTGATTCAATAACGTTGCCATTAACAAACTTCGCGGCTGAAAGATAAAACAAATCTTTGGCAACTTCGGCGTGTTTTTCGCCGTAGACTCGGCGGCGAAGTTCCAACGCTTTTTCGGCGTGAAACAAAGATTTTATTTTGCTGCTTTTGGCTTGATAAATTTCGGCAAACTTGTGATGAAGCTCGGCTTGAATGTCTAAATCGTCGGGAAATTCGGTTGGGATTTTATCGGAAAGGTCTTCGATTACATCAATCAATTTCGCTTCGCCTAATTTTTTATTGCCTTCCGCATACCAAGCCGGATTTGCGTAATTCAAAACCTTTTCCATAAACTTGGCGATTTTCTGCGACTTGGCAGTTTCGGATTCAGCTTTGGCTTGCGAAGCATACGCAATATTTGTCTGACGAAGCGAGATAAACAAACCGCCGAAAAGACTTAAAACTAAAAGACTGCCAACCGCACACGCCGCCAGATTTCGTTTGATGAACTTTTCCGCCCGATAAGAAAATGTATTCGGTCGAGCGGAAACGGGCAAACCTTTGAGATGTTTTTGAATATCATCGGCAAATTGTTCAACCGATTTATAACGTCTGACAGGCTCTTTTCGCAAAGCCATCAGGACAATGTTGTCTAAATCACCCTTTAGCGATTGCGGATTGCGGATTGCGGATTGCGGAATCTTTGTTGAACCGCTGTTGCTTATTACTCTTGAGGGCAAATTCGGTTCGATTTCAGTGATGGTTTTAAGAACTTCTTCCAGATTTTTTCCTTCCAGTTTGTAGGGTCTTTCGCCTGTCAAAAGTTCGTATAAAATCACGCCTAAACTGTAAATATCTGAAGCGGTTGTGATATGAGAACCTCGGATTTGTTCGGGCGAGGCGTATTCGGGAGTCATCACGCGAAACTGCGTCATTGTTTGACTCACTTCGCCGGAAAGTTCGGGATTCAAAAATTTTGCAATTCCAAAATCCAATAATTTCGGCTCGCCTTTGTGGGTAACGATGATGTTATTCGGCTTTAGATCACGATGAATAATCAAATTTTGATGAGCGTGTTGAACGGCGGAACAAATCTTTTTGAAAAGGTCAAGGCGTTCATTCGCCGAAAGTTGTTTTTCGTTGCAATACTGTGTCAAAGGTAAGCCTTCGATATATTCCATGACGAAATACGGCGAACCATCGTTCGTGGTGCCTCCATCGAGCAGTTGGGCAATATTCGGATGTTTGAGGCTTGCTAAAATCTGCCGTTCATTACGAAAACGGTGTAAAACTTCTTCGTTATCAATCTCGCGTTTGACGACTTTTATCGCTACTCTTTGATGAAATTGTTCGTCTTCACGCGAGGCAAGATAGACGATTCCCATTCCGCCTTTGCCTATTTCTTTAATGATTTTGTAACTTCCGATTAGTTTTCCATCGGAATTTTCGGAAGCGAAAACTTCATTGATTTTAGCGGCAGGATTTTCGATAAAACTTTCGCTTTTTTCAAAAGATTCAAGCAATGATTTAACTTCTGCACGCAATTCATCAGGGCAATTTTTCGCCAGAAATTGTTCACGTTCTGCCGTTTCTAATTCGAGTGCAGATTGAAATAAATCTTTTACTTTGTTGAAATCTTTTGAATTCATTTACAAAATTTATTGAGTTTTTTTGCTGTCCTTTTTGTTGCTAAGTTGTTGCAAATATTTGTTTGTTTCGCGCGTGCGGGAATCATTTTCGCCAAAAGTTTTACTG
>JAIBCC010000068.1 GCA_019694395.1 Pyrinomonadaceae bacterium
TTGCCCCGAAAATCGTAGCAAATCCAAGAGTTTCGGTTATTGAAGTTCCACTTCCCGACATTCAAACCAGACGTTCGGCGATCAAATTAATTGACGGTTCAATGACCGAAAATGCTCTGGATCGTTATTCGGAAATAACTGCCGGACTAAAACTTTTACAAATTACCTCGATTCTGACTCCGCATCAAAATAATAGCGTAACTATCGAAGAGCGAACTGATTTTATCAAAAAACTGCTTGGCGAAGTTGAACACAGCGAACAACGCGCGAAAGAATTGGCTCAACTCACTTTAGAAAAGTCAAATGAAGAAATAATTGCACTTCTCGCGCCGGAAAAGAAAGATGCGGCTGAACAAACTGCCTTGGAATTGCAGGAAAAAGCAAAAAGCGAACGCGACAAATTAATTTTTCAGCGTAAACGCGAAATTATCGAACGCGAATGTTTTGGGCTGCTTGAATTTATTGAGCCGAAATTCGGTTTTGAAGTTGTCGGCGGCCACGAAGCCATCAAGGAAGACCTCAATTTTATTGCCCGAAATATGCAGGAAGGGTTTTATAATCGGGTTCCAATGGGGATGCTTTTTACCGGCGCACAAGGCACTGGCAAAACATTCTTTGCCACCGCTTTTGCCGGACAAGCGAAAATGACCGCCGTTAAACTAAAAAACATTCGTTCAAAATGGGTTGGCGCAACCGAAGGAAATCTGGAAAAAGTTTTAAGCGTAATCAAAGCAATCGGACAAGTTATCGTCATCATTGATGAAGCTGACCGCAGTTTTGGCAGCGGCGGCGACAGTGAAGGCGACGACGGAACTTCTTCGCGGATAATTGCCAAAATGAAAGAATTTATGTCCGATACTTCAAATCGGGGACGGGTTTTGTTTATTCTGATGTCCAATCGCCCAGATTTGATTGACATTGACCTCAAACGCGCGGGACGGCTCGACCGCAAAATTCCATTTTTCTATCCCCAAACTGAAGAAGAAGTTTCGGCAATCGGCAAAGCCAATGCTAAACGAAACAAACTAAATATTTCAGCCGAGGAATTAGAAAAAACTAATATTTGGGCAAAAATGCTTGGCTATTCAGCGGCAGATATTGAGGCAACTTTGCTTTTAGCTCAGGAAAATGCCGCGAAACGTGAATCAGCTGATGTGATTGTTACAGCGGAAGATTTACAAAACGCCCAGAATGATTATTTCCCTAGCAGAAATGACACGATGCTGAAATATATGGAGCTTTTAGCGGTTTTTGAATCCTCAAACCGTAAACATTTGCCCGAAAAATACGCCCATATTGCTCAGGAAGATTTGCAAAGACAGCTTGATTCCTTGTCGCTTTTAATTGGAAATCGGCGTTAAATCTATTTCAGTTAATATTTTTAGTCTAAAAAAACAAATTAACTATTTGTTATTTTCAGATGATTTCAACAAAATTAAATCAGAGGAAGGTTTACCACTAATATTGGCTAAAAATTTTCCTTCTTTTGAATAATCAATCCAAAAAACATCCTCTAGTTTGAAATCCACTAATTGTTTTGGTTTTCCGCCTTCAAGCGGTTGAATCCAAATTGAAGAAATTGTTGCATCTTTTTCCGAATTTTTGAAGATCAAAGCCTTTCCGTCCGAACTGAATTTTAAAAATCTGGCGGGAACTAGTTCAAAATTTTTTATTATTTCCCCAGTTTCCAATGAACGAATTGCCATTTTTACTTTCTGGGTTGATTTATCCTGAAATGAATAAGCAACCGATTTGCCGTCAGGAGAAATATCGTAAAATATAAGGGTTTCATCCACAATAATTTCACGCTTTTGTCCATTTTCAATTGAAATATTCGCTAAAAAAGTAAGTTCGTTTTTAGTATATTCAAAATAAACCGAGTTACCGTCCGGCGCAAATTTTGGACTCCAAACTCTTGGATTATCAGAGGTTAGTTGTTTGGGATGACTTCCATCCAAATTACTTGTCCAAATTTCATAAGTTCCACCACGATTTGAAATAAACGTCATAAATTTACCGTCAGGTGAAAGATCGGGCAATAATTCATCAAATTCCTCTGGCGAAATTTGTTCCTTATTTGTGCCGTCGGAATTCATTTTCCATAAATGCCGTTTAGCTCCGTTGGAGGCTACAAAAATAATTTTGCCGTCGGTAGTCCATTTAAAGGTATCAAAAAATCCGGTTGAAATTTTCCGGGGATTTGAATTCAGATTTTTGACCTCAGAAATCCAAAAATCCGAGACTCGTTCCGTGTTGGTCGAAATAATTGTGTTCTTGCCAACACTCACTCCGACATAATTAAATAAATCATTGGTGGTGCGTTCGATTTTACCTTCAGGATAGGAAACCGTATAGATTTGTCCAAGTTTGGTGAGCGGGTCTTGAGCATTCATGACGATATTTCCGTCATTCGTCCAGCCCAAAGACCACACTTTTTGTTTATTGGGCGGAATGATCGAAGTTATTTGACTATCTTGGACAAAAATTGTTGATAATGCCCAATAACTTCCGTCTGTTCTGTGTTCGAGATTGTAAAACAAAATATTTTTGCCGTCAGGCGACCATTTTGGCTCAAGAAATTCACTATTGGTTTTTCCCTGGGCAATGATTTTTTCATTGCTTCCATCAATGGAGTTTGCCGTTACTAATTGGCATCCCTGTTCGGAAAAACGGTTAAATACCATTTGTTTATCATCGGGGGAAAAAGAAACAAAGCTGTCCAGATGTTCGGTTATCTTTCTTGGTTTTCCCCCTAAAATCGAAATTCGGTAGAGAGTTGCACGTTTGCCCCAATCGCCCTGTGTCGTAACGTAATAAACCCAATTTCCATCATTGGTTACGGTAAAAGCCTCCGGTCTTTCGGTCAACGATGGGGCGTAAAGTTGAATGGAATCTTTGCTTTCCAAACGCCGCACCCACAATGCAAAACCGTTGTTCGGATCGTATGTGTTATAAACAACAAATTCTCCGCTTGGCGAAAGAACTCCGCGAACAATATTTCCAACATCGGTTAACTTGCTGATAGCAATATTATTTACTGTGAAAGGATTTGCTTTTTCAGGTTTAGTTGTATTTCTCAAAAAAAGAAAAAATAGCAGAATCAATAATCCGATCAATCCCAAAACAAAAATAATTAAATAATTTCGTGAGCCGAATGGGGCGGCTTTCAGCATTTTGGGTTGCGAGGTAAATTCTTCTTCAATATCAATTTGCGTAATCGTTTGCCGTTGAGCAATAAAAACCGGCGTTTCGTCAGGAATAGTGGTGACAGGAGCGATAAAACGATAGCCGTATTTCGGCATTGTTTGAATAAATCTCGGTTCTTCACTGGTGTCGCCGAGGGCTTTTCGGAGCAAGGCAATATTTTGTTTCAGGCTTGATTGGTCAACCACCGTTTCCTGCCAAACCAGATTCATTAACTCTTTGTGTTTCAATAGATGACCTTTGTTTTCAACCAAAGTTAAGAGTAAATGAAAAGCTTTGTGCGTCAGCGGGATTTTTTCGCCACGGCACAAAAGCACATGGTCAATCTTATCAAGCCGAAACTCACCAAATTCAAAATAACGTTCCTGATTGTTATTCATAATTGGATTTTAGCCCTGCGTTCAAACCTCAAACATCAGTTAATTTAGTAATTTTTACGGTTAAAGTAAATGGGAGAGGCTTGTGATTGGTCGAACCGATAAAAATTGTGTAATCACCGTTGGCATCTAGCCCGATTTCATACGTTCCGCCCTGTTGTTCGCTCAATAAAACCGAATGACCGTCTGCCCCGTCTGTTTCGACTTTAATCCCGATTTTAGCCTTTGGAGCCAAAGTCAAAACCAGTTTTTGTCCAGATTTTGCGCCGATAACATAATAAACTCCGTTTGCTCCGGTTGAGCCTTTGACGGTGGCTGAACTTTTTCCTTTGGCAAATTGGATTCGAGTCGGTTCTTGCGAATAAACTGTCTGGATTCCGCTCAAAACAAAAGCGAAGATGGCAAAAATTAATAATTTCTTTAGCATAGTTTTCAATTCCTTTTTATTAGATTTGTCTAATTTCGACAAACCGATTTTGTCATAAATTTGTTTTTAGAACTTTCCATAAAGCCCAAACTTGCAGTGAATTACCAAAAAATTACCGATAAATTACCGACATATTATTTTTTCTTCAAGATTTTTTACCACCAAATGAGTCATTCTCTTTTACGGGAGCAAATATGAAAGACGAAGCAAAGCCAACCACCCGGAAAAGGCATCGGCGGATTCGGATCAGTTCAAGTGAACGGATGACGTTTTGGCGAACGCCGCAGGAAAACCAGAGCAATGCAGTTTTGGAATGTCCTTTTTGCGGTCACGAAGTTTTTTGGGTCAATGTGGAAACCGAGCCGGATGTGGTGTTTTACGAAGACACAACCTTTAGCTCCGAAACAAACGAAGAAACTTAGGCGGAAGGCAAAAGTAAAAAGGTATAAGGCAAAAATGCAGAATTGTTTTAACAATTTAAAGCAATACTTTTTTAGATTTTTTTTCAAACTTAGAAATTAGATTTTATGAATACACTTTTTCCATTTATGACGACCCAAAGCACCAATAAGATCGCCAAGAGTTTCATTATCGAAGCCGGAAAAATGATCGGTCTGGCGGAAGAAGAAATCAGACTTGGCGATGTAGTCAGTAGTCTTTGGGAAAGCGAAAAAAATGATTCGCTGTTATCAATTGCACTTTGGCATTACGATCAAGGCGTTAAAAAAATGCGAATCGCGCTCGGTTTGCTCAAACAGGCAAAACGCCTGCATCTTTCCGAAAAATATAGAGCTTATGTAGATTTGCGCGAAAAAGAATCCCGCACCAAAGCCAAACAAGCTTTTGATAAAAAAGTCGAGCTTGAGAATTTGATGGAAGAAAATTATTCCAATGTAGATTGATGTAAAAAAATATGTCGAGAAAATTAGTTTTTATTTTTGTTTTAGTTATTTTTTCTTGCCTTGCTGTAAAAGCCCAGCCGCAAAGCCTTTTGATTGGTAAACTAACCACCGTCGCCAATGATGTCTATAATTTCACTCATAATTTGAGCGATGAAGAATATATCGTTTCCGATCTTTCCAGCGAAGAGAGAAAAAAACAATTATTTGATCTTGCGAAAAATTGTTTTAGCGAAATCCAAAAAGTTTTAGCTGCGGGAGTGCCTGAAACCAAAACGGTTGCAATTAAAAAGGAATCGGATGATTCGACCTATCAAATGCCGATTTCACAACTTAAAGCCCTGTGCAATCGTGTTTTAGCAGCTACTGGCGGTTCGGTTTGGAAAGCAAATGCTGAAGAGGCGGCTCAATTTATTTCGGTTTGGCAAAAACCTTTGGAAGAAGGAAAAGTTGACAAAGTTCAAGCCCGAATCGCGACCGAAACAGGCAAACAAGCTCTTACCAAATTAGACGAAGCCCACAAAAACGGACTTGCCGATACCGAAGAATTGTCAGTTTTTGGTCAAACATTAACCGTGGCGGATGTTCGGGAGCAAATCGTTTATATCCAAGCCGAACTTTCAAAAATCAATGACCAATTTATTGCTGCCGAAGAAGCGCGGCTTGCCCCTTTTCGGAGTGCTCTGAGCGGCGACAAATTATCGCTTTTCAACAGCCGTTTTACCGATGAAACCGTCGGAGTTTACGGCGCAGGTGGACACCTTTTGAAAACTCCGGCTGAATATGCAAGATCGTCCGTCTGGTGCGAATGGTCGGTTGATAACAGCAAAATCGTCAAAAGCTGGAACATAGCGTGCTGGCAATTCAAAGGAATGACCAAAATCGGCGGTCCCGTTACCCGCTCAGGTTTCGGAACTCCGCCTGCTTCTGCTTTTCATTAAAGAAAATAAATTTATCAATTAAAAATTTGAGGTTACAAAATATGGGAAATTATTTTAATAAGTTTAAGTTCAATTCGACAATTTTCATTGCCGTGATTTTGTTTGTTTTAGTTTTGCCAAATTCAGTTTTCAGTCAATTTGGGATTCCTAAAGTCCCCAAAGTTCCTTCGATTCCTGAGGTCAAAACCGATAAAAATTCGGGACAAAACAATAACAGTGATCAAAAAAATAATAATGCACAAAAAATCATAATTCCCGGTCATTACGATTTTTCTGCGACTGAACCGACTTTGGATAAAACTTCGTTGACAATGAATATTTTGACTGCCACTTATGCCAACGGTAAAGAAACTGAAACGTGGATTTGGACACCCGGACCAAAATTCAAAGTAAACGGTCCGATTGATTCAGGTTCTGTTGTCACTGTTAATTTTACAATGCCGGATGGAACAACCTGGTTTTCACAGGATTGCGCCAATTTAAATAAAGTTTCGGCTGGTTATCCGGTTGATGTGGAATGTGATGCTCACACGCCGGAAAAAGATAAAAAAGCAACTGCACAGTCGGGAGTTTTTGGCTTTACCATTACTTTGAGCAATGAACTTAGCGGTAAAAAAGTTGAGTTAATTTCGGGTAAATTCAAAGTTGACAAATATTTAGATAATCCAACCAATAACCCTAAATTCAATAAACATTTTATGTTCTACACTCCGCTTGATTGGAAAATGCCGATGGCTTTGGTTTATACCACGCAGCCTAAAGATCAATATGATACGTTCGGTCCTTTAAAAGTGATGATGTGGTTTCGTGGTGAGCGAAAAACTATTGAATATAACAATTTGGTTGGACATTTATTTTACAATGGAACTGAAGTTGCGGCGACAAATGCGGTCGGAAGCAACAACGTAACCGATCCGATCAGCGATTTGACCACAGCTCAATCTCCTTCTG
>JAIBCC010000069.1 GCA_019694395.1 Pyrinomonadaceae bacterium
ATTTAAGGTCATTAACTTCTATTCCCGAAGGATTTAATCCAACGGTTGGCGGTTCTTTGTATTTAAGTTCATTAACTTCTATTCCCGAAGGATTTAATCCAACGGTTGGCGGTTCTTTGGATTTAAGTTCATTAACTTCTATTCCCGAAGGATTTAATCCAACGGTTGGAGGTTATTTGTATTTAAGGTCATTAACTTCTATTCCCGAAGGATTTAATCCAACGGTTGGCGGTTCTTTGTATTTAAGTTCATTAACTTCTATTCCCGAAGGATTTAATCCAACGGTTGGCGGTTCTTTGGATTTAAGGTCATTAACTTCTATTCCCGAAGGATTTAATCCAACGGTTGGCGGTTATTTGGATTTAAGGTCATTAACTTCTATTCCCGAAGGATTCAAAAAAGAAGAAATGGAATGGAAAACCATATCGTTTTTGTCTTGGAAAAATGAGCAGTTCATTCTTTGTGACGGTAGATTTTCAGAAGTAATTAAGTATCGAAAAAATATTTGGCAACTGAAAGATGTCAATAGAGACAATAAATATTATCTCGTCACCGATGGAAACGGTAAATATGCTCACGGCGACACAATTAAAGAAGCCTTGAAAGTTGCCAAATTTTATAACCAGATCCGGGCAGGTGAATAACTATGAAAAATAACAAGCTTTGACCAATTGAAAAGTTTGGCGGGTTTGGCGTGATGCCCAAGTTACGACAATGAGGGTTTATTAACAAATCGAGAAAATATAGTAAATCCGGATCCGCCAATTAATTTAAGCGAGGAAAAACAGATGATACCAATCAAACACGGCGAGGAACGCAACCAGAAAATTAAAGTCAATCACGGCAAAACCGACTATTACAAGCGAGAAAAATATTGCGTTAAACATGGTTGGATAGATCTGTTTTTCGTCGATGAACTGAGCTGGTATCGGCAGCATTTTGACTGCGACAAAGTAATTCAAACGGGAGCTGCGGTCGAAGTTTCAGAGATGAGGAAAGCGGCATGAGCGAATTAAGTGAATTATCAGGTGAATGCCAGGATTGCGGCGAATATAACGCTGATTGTGTTTGCTTACATTATTGCCGTGATTGTGATTCTTCTTTGCTTTCTTGCGAGTGCGATGCCCAGCAGTGCCCTATTTGCCACTCAACTGAAATCAATGAATCCGGTTTCTGTGATGATTGCCAAAATTCCGACAAATCAAATCTCTCCGGCGAAAAGCTTTATCAATCGCTTGAGTTATCCAAAAACAGTCCATTTGAACGGCTATCGGATAAGGACAGGTTTGTTTTTAATACCTTCGCCGACGTTGCCAATGAAGTAATGAAAGGGAGAAACAAATGATTTCAATTATAAATTCAAACATTAAAAGCGACGATGTAACGAAAATTAAAGAAGCAGTTTTACGCCTTGAAACCGAAGTTCTGGAAATGTCCAAACGACCGAATTTTTATGACAAAGAAATTAAAAATAAAAAGATCGTTTTGAGGTCATACCGCCGCCTGGTCCGGATCCACGAAGCTAAGGGAGGACAACCCGTTGCATAAACATCCGTGTCTAGGTTGCGGTGAAACCTTCGTTTGCAAAGATCCGGTTAATTGCTGGGATAACGATTCACCAACGGTCTGTGATGACTGCTATCTCAAGCGTAATGGGAAATATTGGATCGTTGGGATTGTGGTCGGTTTAGTGGTGTTGGGGTTGGCTCTTTGGATCGCCAAAAGTTGAAGTTATGAACGGAAAACCGAGGAAAGTTGGCGATAACAAGATCATCCGCAGAATTTTTGGCGTTCAAATCTCTGAAGATCACGGCAAAACGTGGCGCATTCGGGCTTTATGCGATGAATGCTTCAAATCCATTGAACCGCCGAAATTAGCAAAAAAAAGAAATGGAAGCCGGAACATATTCGTGCGATTGGTGCGGAGCGCGGAACGAAATGTTCACCAAAAATAAAAAGCCGAAGTAACCAGGAAGCAAACAGGACGTTTGCGACCCCCCGCCATCGGCAGTGAAGTAGTGTGAGCGATAGCGAGCCTACGGAATGGAGACGGGCGAGGGCTTTAGATAGCAGAGAAGGCGATTTAAGCACAGGAGGACACGAATGAATACAGAAATAAAATTGAAAAAGGAAAATGAACGGCTTCGTAAAGAAATTGAAAAAGCTAATCTTTTCAAGCAAATGGTGAAGGATTTAGTAACAAGACATTTTGGAGTTAAAGAGTTCAGCACAAAACAAACTATTTTAGGTTGCTTGGAAATGGGAATTAGAGATTTGAAATTTCAAAACTCTTTAGTTGAATGTGAAGACTGCAAAAGCGGTATTGATACGCCAACCACATCAGGCAAATGGCTATGTGATGACTGTATTGAAAATCGTTTAGCTTGGGAAGAAGCAGAAGCGGAACATATTAAAGAAACTTTGGGATAAGGGGAAAATATGAGGGCAAGTTACACAGAATTTCACGAAAGACAGCGACTAATGAAACGGGATAATCGAATGTGTGAATGTGGTCATAAATTTCTTTATCACGATGTCAACAATGAAGGAAAAACAGAGTGTTTGGGAGAGCATCCGATTTGCTCGTGCATTGGATTCAAGGAAGTTAAAAAAGAGATTTATTGGGGCAGGGACTCAACCGCCTAAAGGAAATGTTTTTGTTTATTTCGGAAATGATGCAAATAACTTTGCCAGAATTTTTAATGCAGTGGGAAATACGGTTCAAATATTTAATCAATTGAGGGCGGTGAGCGAGGTATTGAAGTGAGTAAAATTTTAATTACAGAAAAACAAAAAGAACAATTTAATCAAATGCTTTTCACTTTGAAAACGATTTCTAAAAGTTATATGACTCCTGAAAAACTACGGAAAGAGTCAATGAAAACATTCGGATTGGATTATGAAGAGGCTCTGGAAATGGCTTACGAAAATATTCAATGGGATGCGAAAAAGGTTTGCGCTGGAATCAAAACGATTAAATAAAATTGTTGAAATGATTGTGAAGTTAATACAAATTGATGGTGAATTACCAAACCTTGCGCTGATGAAATTGGCATATCACTACAAAGCCATCGGCGCAGAAGTTAGTTTTTCACATTCAGTCAAACGGGATTTATTTGAACCTGTTTATGATTTTGTATTGGCATCAGCAATCTTTCAAACTTCTTGGAAGAAAATTGAATTACTTAAAGACTTTTATCCAAATGCGATTGTTGGCGGAACTGCGGTCAGTAAAAAGCGAGAAGATACAGTTGAAAATTTCTTAGGAATTGCACCAGATTACAAATATCTTGATTACTCTTTTTATCCCGAATTTGAATATTCAATTGGAATGACTCACTTAGGGTGCTCAAGTAGTTGCGGATTTTGCTGTGTAGGAGAAAAGGAAGGCTCAAACCGACCACTTTCAAATATTAATGAGATTTGGCGTGGTGAACCTTATCCGAAAAAATTGATTTTACTCGACAACGATTTTCAAAACCGATTAGGTTGGCAATCAATTTGCCAAGAAATTATTGACGGTAATTTTGAAGTGGCGTTTATTCAAGGAATGAACCTTCGTAAATTAACGGATGAACACATTGATTATTTCAAACAAATCAAATTTCGAGATAAGAACTTTCAAAAGAAGCGATTTTATTGTGCTTGGGATAATGAAAAAGACATAAAGAAAATTGAGCGGGGGTTGCACATTCTCGAACAAGCGAACATCCAACGCTCAACTGTTACGCCATATTTTCTTTGCAATTATTTTAGAAAAGGGTTGACCGAAGATGTTTGGAATCGTTTTTTATTTATGGCAGAACGTGATTTGCGCCCGTATGCAATGATTTTTGAAAAATGGACATTACCGCCTAACGATGATTTGAAGATATTTCAAAATTGGGTAAATTCGCATAATGCTTACGCCAATCCAACAAAAGAGGGATTTGCGGAATATAAAAATTATTACCAAAACAAAAATAAGATTTACAAAGAAAAACAAGCGGAGTTATTTATATGATTACCCAATCCCAACTCAACACCTGCCGTCGTGTGGCTGATTATCTCAGAAAGACCGCTATGCCGTTCTTAGCTGATATTTATGCCGACAGAGACGCTGAAACCGAAAAGAAACGGGCAATTCAATCAAGTTTTTATCTGGAGTTTTATTTAGTTTTTTACCCGTTAGAAGTCGAGCGGGTCAATAACAAACTGGAATTCGGGATTCGGCAATTCGCGGATAATAAAATTGATGGCAACAAACTCAAAGCAATCTGTGATGAGTTTATCAAATGCCATACGGTTGCCTGGCAAGATGGTGTGCCGTATTGGAAAAGTAAAGATTCTACTTCTGATAGAGGTAAAAGATGGTGGTGTCCAAATTGCAAAAGTTGGACTGGTAATCTTCCACTCTATAAAGACGATATTTGCGAAGCTAAAGACCGCCGTAGCGGAAATGATCGGAGGAGCAAATGAAAACAGTTAAAAAGATAGGTGCAGGACTTTATATGGAAGGCGATCAACTTCATGTTGATATACCTGAAATGTTAAAGGAATTAGGTTTTGAAGATACTGAAGAAAATCGTGATCTTTGTATGGAAGTGGCGGAAAAAGCTCTTCGTGATTTAATTAAATCACTTTGTCCACACCTTTACTATCGCAAGGCAAGTGAAGCAAAGACAAGAGTTTATAGGATAAGCAAATGAGTTTTTTATTCGATGATGATCTATTAAGAAATCAGGCAATTGGGATTAAACAGCGCGAAAAACTGAAAAAGAAACCGCGCCAATCAATCATTGATTTCGCCGATCATGCTGTTAAGTTAGCCGATGATTTTAAGAAACTGATGGATATGTTCGTTGACTTACAAAGAGAACAGGAAAACGCAAAGAGGAAATGATTTTATGAATGAAGTAGTAACAACCAGATTTCTTTTGATCGAAGATCCGACAGTGATCGGTGAAGAAAAGGACGATGACACGAAATGGTGGCTCGATACTGCCCGACCGCTCAAGAATCCAGAATACCCGGATTATCCGTTTATAGTCGTCCAAACTGAAGCCGATAAAGATGCTAATAATTTTGTCCGTCACGCAAAAATGAAACTTTTATTTACGGACCAGGCTGAATATTACGCCGTTTGTCTTGATTGTTATTTTGCTCATTCCGACCAGCAATGGTCTGGCAGCACGAATCAACCTGGTTGGCGCGATAGATCGGCAAGGTATTTAGAAAAACACATTACCAATAAAGGTTGGTGTCAGTTTTGCGATCCGGTTTTTGGCAATGGCGGATGGTATCGAGGTTAAATGATGAGCATTACCAATTATAAATGGAAAGTCAGTCAAAACGTATCACGCTTAAACACTAATCGTGAATATAAATATGTGCGTGGCTTAATAGTTACGAAATTAGGATATGCCAGTGTTTATGCCGAATGGGGAAATGAAGATATTGAATTAGGTTTTATGAAAAATGGAATTGAATATCGGCGGTTCTTTTCCAATAAAGTTTGGACTGAAAGAAGTCTTTCAATTTTGGCAGGAAAATTTGCCAAAGAAATCTCAAATTTATGAAGTTTGATCCATTTAAAATCCTTAAATTTTCATTCGATTCCGACGGGTGGTTTCAATCCTGTTTGGTGCCGAAACGTATCGAAACTTGTCCGTGTTGCCAGTCTCAACTGGTTGCTAATTGCGAAGGTTGGTATGAGGAAATAATTGTCCCCAAAAATGACTGGAAGCAAACTGTGATGATGCCGGACGAAGTTAAATTTCATTGCATCCGGGATAAGGAAAACGACCTGGAGTGTTACAAGGAATTTGAACATTCGGACTATTGGCGAATGCCTTATGTCTATTGGCTCCCGGTTGAAACACATTGCAAAAGCTGGCTCGATAAAATGATGCGAATTTACTTTTCGCTCGATCCGATCCCTTTGAAGTGGTTAGAAGCTAACGGTCAGGGATATTTGTTTTATAACCAATTTAACGAGGCTTTGAAGCCTGTTCCGCCGCATAAAAGGAAGCAAAGTAAGTAAAAAATATTTTCTAAAAATGGCATATATCCCAGACAAATTAGGTAAAAGGCGGCGTGATGAAGGTGTTTCGCAAACAGCTTACGAATGCTTTGTGCAGTATTGCGAACACGCTGATCAGGAAACCGGAATTACCTTCGCCACACCCAAAACTTTAGCGGATGCGCTCGAAATGCGAAGCGATAACGCCAAAAAATATGACGATGAATTACAGGTCAAGGGCTGGGTCGAACTGGTCATCGTTGATGGAAAAGTTCTACCGGCGAATTCACCACTTTGGAAGTTTCCAACTGCATCAATTCCGCGAGATTCAATTATTTGCGTCATTCGCAAGGCTGAGAGTGAAATTGTTACGCCAACGGTCAGGAAATACACGATTAAACGGGAAGTCGTGCAGGGGAATTTATTTTGATGAATGAGTTTAATAAATTATTACAAAAACCAATAAAAGAATGCCGAAAATTATCAACAAAGGACATTCAAATTTTGTTGCAAGTTGACTTATCAAAACAGCCTTGGACTCCAAGCAAGTTCAGTAAAACTATGGAATTGATGCAAATCGCATTACGCGAAGTCGTTCAGGGGAATTTATTTTAA
>JAIBCC010000021.1 GCA_019694395.1 Pyrinomonadaceae bacterium
TTTTTTCGTTGGAAACAGATTTTCCGGGACCGTTATCTTTAACCTGAAGTTGTAATTTGTCCTTAACTTTTTTAGCAATTATCTCAATTTTTCCGCCCTCGGTCAGTCGCGAAATTCCGTGTTTAACCGAATTTTCGACGATCGGCTGCAAAGCAAGGTGCGGCACAACGGTATTCAAAACCTCAACATCTACGCTAAAAATTACCTGAAGTTTCTCAGAAAAACGCGTCTGTTCGATTTCCAGATACGAACGCAAAAAGCGTAGTTCTTCGCTTAGCAACACCATTTGATTTTCATTGAAATCAAGCGTTAAGCGCAGAAAATCACCGAGTTTGGCAATCATTGTTTGCGCCTGTGACGGATTTTTCAGCACCAGGGAAGAAATCGAGTTTAATGTATTGAAAAGGAAATGCGGCTGTAATTGCATCTTTAATGCTTGGAGTTGTGATTGAATTAGTTGCGCCTGCAAGACCGAAGCCTTTTGCTTTTCCTCGGCAAATTTTTGATTCCGCAGATAGGCTTGCGAAGCAAAAACGATGAGTGAATAAACTAACAAACCCAAATATTGATTACCTAAAAATCCGCCTTGCAGATATTGCCAAATGCTCTCGGAATTTTCACGAAATCTGGCGTATGTGAGCCAGGTAAAAGTGCCATAAAAGAGAAACTGAATGCTTGAAAACAGGATTGCCAGAAAAATGTGAATGCCGAAATTGCGTAAATAATCAGTTCTTGATTGAAAATCAAGTTTTTTAGTGAGCCAAAAAACAAAAGGAGATAGCAATCCCCAAAAGCCGTAACGGGCAAAATTATCAATCAAAATTATAGAAAACGGGGTTGTTCGCCCCTCCAGTTTTCCGTTCAAAAAGGTAAGAGCCGTAAAAATTAAGGCAATCAGCGACCAGATAATAACCAGATTTAGAATGAAACGAAATTTTAGCATTCATCTGTTTTATACGATTTAATTCGGCGAAAAACAAATGAGAGCAAAAAACTTTCATTTTAATTTTGTAGATTTTTGAAAAAGTCATAGGTAAACATTATCTGACAATGTGAAAAAATACATTCCGTAATGAAAGAATACGCAATTCTGAGCAGTTTTGCGCTTAAAGTAAATCACCGAAATTACTAAACAACTGATATTAATTGATTTAGTAATGAGGCACGAAGGTTGCAGTTAATTAAAGAAAAGAAGTTTGGGAAAGCTATTTTCCAACAAATTTAGAATGAGCAGATTGGAGGTAATTATGAAAGTTAAAGAAATTATGACAGCAAATCCGGCTTATGCGACTGTGAATACAAGTTTACCTGATGTTGCTAGAATAATGGTCGAATTTGATTGCGGTTGTGTTCCGGTAATTGAAAACGATAACAATAAAAAGCCAATCGGAGTAATTACAGACCGCGACATAACCATCAGGACTGTTTCCCATGGAAAAGATCCTTTGAATATGGTGGCAGGCGAAACGATGACAGATTTTATCATCACCGTCACGCCCGAAACCGATGTCAAAGAATGCTTGGACAAAATGGAGAAAAACCAGATCAGAAGAATGGTTGTCGTAGATGAAAATGGCGACCTTTGCGGAATTTTGGCGCAAGCAGACATTGCCCGGCAATCTTCGTCAGATCATACAGCCGAACTGGTCAAAGATGTTTCGATGACCGCTAAGGCTTAATTTTTCATTTGATTTAAAAAAAGAAAATGCGATTTGCAACTGAAAATTCAATCGCAAATCGCAAATCTAAAATCGCAAATTAATTTATTGCGCTGTTCCTTCCAAAAACGCTTTCAACTTGCGTGAACGCGACGGATGACGCAGTTTTCGTAATGCTTTGGCTTCAATTTGGCGGATACGTTCACGCGTGACTGCGAAATGTTGTCCGACTTCTTCCAAAGTGTGTTCCGAACCTGTGTTGCCCAGACCGAAACGCATTTTGATAACTTTTTCTTCGCGCGGAGTCAGAGTCGCCAAAACTTCGTCGGTGATTTCGCGCAGATTTGAAAAAGTTACGGATTCTGCCGGATTCATAATTGAACGGTCTTCGATAAAATCTCCTAAATGCGAATCTTCTTCTTCACCAATCGGTGTTTCGAGCGAAATCGGTTCTTGGGCGATTTTCAAGACTTTACGCACTTTTGAAACCGGAATATCCATTTTCTTGGCGATTTCTTCACTGGTCGGTTCGCGTCCGAGTTCTTGGACAAGGGCACGCGAAGTCCGAATGAGCTTGTTAATCGTCTCAATCATATGGACAGGAATCCGAATCGTGCGGGCTTGGTCAGCAATCGCCCGCGTGATTGCCTGACGAATCCACCACGTCGCGTAGGTTGAAAACTTATAACCGCGCCGCCACTCGAATTTATCAACCGCTTTCATTAATCCGATGTTACCTTCCTGAATCAAATCGAGGAATTGCAAACCACGATTGGTATATTTTTTGGCGATGGAAACGACCAGCCGCAAGTTGGCTTCGACCAATTCGCGTTTGGCTTGTCCGGTTTGACGTTCGCCGACATCAATTGCTTGCAGGCATCGTTTAACTTCAACCGGCGGAATATGATATTTGTCTTCGACCGATTGAATTTCCTGACGGGCACTGGCAATTTTCTCCTGCAGCATTTTCTTTTCGTCAGGAGTTGGTTTGCCTTCAAGTCTTTCTTCGGCTTTTTGAATGTCTTTTTCGTTCTTTTTGATTTCGTTGGAAATCTTGCGAATCGCGCTGATCAAACGCTGTTTGGCTCTTTCAGTCAAATTCAAACCTTTGATTTCGCCTGAAATTTCAAGGCGCAAACGGGCGGTTTGGCGTTTCAGTGCCAACAGTTTTTTGCTTGGTTTACTTTTTGATTTAGCTTGTTCCTCACGGAGCTCAGCCAAGGTGCTGAGGGCATCTTCATAGAGTCCCTGAACATTTTCGATGCCTTCAATCGTCCATTTCAAATATTCATCCGCTTTATCCTCTTCGCCGGAAAGTTCCGCCTGTTCGCTGAAATTTACCGTGTCACGGATGCTGGCTTTGCCGCGTTTTAAATCATCGCCAAGTTTTATCAGAGCCTCTACTGCAATCGGTGAGCGCGAGATTGATTTTTGGGTTTTGATCTGTCCGCGCTCGATACGTTTGGCAATTACAACTTCGCCTTCGCGGGTGAGCAAAGGCACAACGCCCATTTCGCGCAAATAAAGCCGCACCGGATCGTTGGTTTTATCCAAAGCACCGGCTGACAGGTCTAAATCCAGATCATCTTCGTCAAGTCCGTCAATATCATCAATTGCCAAACTTGCGACACCTTCCAGGAGAGCAGAATCCGAATCGGAAACATTGATTCCGGTTCCTTCAAGTTTTTGTAATACATCTTCGATGTCTTCGGGCGACACCATTCCGTCAGGCATTTCACGATTTAAATCGTCGTAGCTCAAGAAGTTCTTCTTGTCTCTGCCCAATTCCAAAAGTCGGTCAACCAAATCATCTTTATCTTCGTAGTCAGTCATAAAATCGTTAGATTAAAGTTCTATAAATATCGTTGTTAAAAATTATCGTGTGCAAAATTGGCGCGTTCCAGTTCGCGTTTTAACTTTTCGAGTTCAATTTGCTCCATTGCCAATCTGTTTATCAGCGATTCATCTCCTTCTTGTTGAGCTAACATTAGTCGGTTGCTCACATTCATAATTCGCGTAGATAAAGCAATCAGACGCAGAGCAATGACGCGTTTTTCTGCCAATAACAAAATATCGTCAATCGCTTCGCCTTTTTCGCGTGTCGGCTCACTCATCAACAAAATCGGCAAAATATCTGCTGCGGTATCATCATCAGAAACCAGTTTTGAAAGGTTTTCTGCATTCGTTTCTTCGCCGTTTTGCTGCAGGTGAATCAACGCTTGAAAGATCGAAGCGGTCGCCAAATCTGCATAATCAGTTTCTTCAAGCTGCGGCAGAACGACTCCGCGCAGTTCAGAATCATTTATCAAAAGTTCCAGTAGCTGTTGTTCGGCAACGGTAACACGCACTTGCGTATGGCGCGAGACAGCACGTCTAATGTCGGCATGTGCGCCCAGCTTGACCATTTTCCACAAATCGTTTTTCAAAAGTGCATCATCAACCCGCAAAAAAGTCATTGCCTGATCGAATGATTCACGTTTTTGAATCGGATTGCGAACAGCCGAAATAGCGGGTAACACGTCCTCGATTGCTTCAGCTTTTTGTTTAGCCAGAGCAAGATTACGTTCCCGCACAGCAGTATCCAGAACAAATTGAAGATGTGGGTAAGCGTTTCTGTATTGATTTCTATATGCTTCAACACCGTTGGCACGGATAAAATCGTCAGGGTCTTGCCCGTTCGGTAATATCAAAATTTCAATCTCAAAATCTTCCGCCAACAGAGGTTCGATAGCCCGTCTTGCCGCTTTCACACCAGCACTATCTCCATCATAGTTCACAACTGTTTTACGCGCAAACCTTGATAAAAGTTTCGCTTGATTTTCAGTAAATGCAGTTCCAAGGCTCGCCGCGCAAATTCGCACCCCTGCCTGATAGAGCGCGATCAGATCCAGATAGCCTTCGACCAGAATTGCCGTCTTGCGTTTTTTGATCTCTTCTTTGTTCTGAAAAAGCCCGTAAAGATGATCGCCTTTGATATAAGCCGGAGTTTCGGGCGAATTGAGATATTTCGGCTCGCCTTTGTCCAAAATTCTCGCGCCAAAAGCAACAGGTTTGCCGTTTACATCCAAAACGGGAAAAATAATGCGCCCGCGAAAACGGTCATAGATGCGGTTCTTTTCTTCGTTTTTGGAAACTAAACCTGAAATTTCAATCAATTTTTCATCTGCGCCTTTTTCTTTCAAAAGATTCAAAACTGAATCCCACGTTTCCGGCGCGTAGCCGATGCGGAAAGTCTTTTGTGTTTCAACCGAAATTCCGCGATTTGCCAGATATTCACGGGCTTTTTCGGCTTCGGCGTAGGATTCCTGCAACTCTCTTTCCCAAAATTCCAACGCCCAAATGTTGAGCTGAATTACTTCATCGGAGATTTTTTTTTCGGCTTCTTTTTTCTTTTTAACTCTCTTATATTGCTCGTCGTCAACCGGCTCAGGCAAAGGAACTCCCGACATTTCCGCGACTCGTTTGATGGCTTCGGGAAAGCTCAAACCTTCCATTTCCATCACAAAATTGAAAGCCGAACCACCCTTGCCGCAGCCGAAACATTTATAAAAACCTTTCGCCGGACTGACCGAAAACGAAGCAGACTTTTCCTGATGAAACGGACAATTTCCCCAAAAATTCGCGCCTTTTTTCTTGAGCGGAACAAACGCCTCGACTATCCGCACAATGTCGGCTCGGTTTTTTAGATCGTCAATGAAATATTGGTCAAAGCGCATTTGTTAAAGAATAATTGTAATAAAGCCGTTGAAAACGGCGGCATTTTTGTAGCCCGCAATGCTAATTGTGGGTTTTAGATAACGGCATAAATTTATCAAATTAATTTTATGTCGTCGTTTTCAACGACTCAAATATCTTATTCGCAATTTTCCCATAGTTTGCAATATGGGCTACAAATATTTCGCTGTTTTCAACAGCTAAAGGCAAGAGAAAAAATATTGGAGCATTTATAAAATCTAAAAGTTATCCAAAGGAGCAAAAATTTAGAAACGCTCAATGGTTTTTCTTTTTCGGAACAAGCCAATAATCTTGATAATTCAAATTATTGGCTAAAGTATAACTGATTTTAAGTTGAGCTTTTGGAATAAAAAAGTTTTTTATTAAAGTCTGACTAAGTTTAAAAACTGTGTTCAATGCCTGTTTTTGATTTTTAGCGAAAATTTTTATTTTTCCAATTAAATTAGGGTTTGCAGATAAAAGTTTAGAGTAGAATTCTAAATCAAAATGGAGATGACAATATTCATTTTCAAACGAAGTTGAATGGATAAGAGTTTCTTTTTGGTTTTTTGAAAGAACAAAATTTTGGGGCGTGTCTGCTGCTCTTGGGATTGTTGCGCCATCTGGGACTTGCCAAAATTCAGTTAAATTTTCGTTTTTGGAGTTGTCGAAAAGAACAAAAACTTTGTTTTTAAGCTGAGAAGACAATTCGCTACATTTAAGGATTCTCCTTTCCATTTTGTATTTATAAAATTGGTCATTTTCTTCGCTATTTATAACAATGTAGCTTTTATCAGTGTCACTTAGTAACATTTTTAGATTATCTATTCTGGTTAGTAAATTATCATTGTTAATTACTCTGACAGCATCAATCAACTTTGCTTTCGGTGTGTCTTGCCCATAAATAAACTGCAAACCTAATAAAATCAATAAAATAATGAGAAGAAATTGGCGAAGTTTCATTGAGGTTTTCTCCTACTGTTTCAATTCCGCAATCGTTGCGCCTTGACCGCCTTGATTCGGTTCAGCAAAAGTATAACGCAAAACGTGAGCGTGGTTCTTTAAAAAATGATGGACGAAATTTTTTAATGCGCCTGTGCCGAAACCGTGAATGACGCGGACGCGCTGTAAACCATTCATATAGGATTCGTCCAAAAATCTGTCCAGCAAATATTCGGCTTCGTCGGTGCGTTTGCCGATCAGATTGAGTTCGGCATTGGTTTCTTCGACATCCAGCCGCAAATTTGAAGTGGCTTGTTTTTGCAGCTTTTCGAGTTTTGACGTTTTTTGTGTTTCATCGGAAACGACCGCTTGCAGATTTTTCAATTTCTCGCGCAGCCGCATCGAACCGACCAAAACTTCGGCAGTCTCACCGTCAATTTTTTCGACTATTCCGACATTTCCAAAACTCGTCAAAACTTTCAAACCAACCGCAATTGGCACATCTTCAACTTGAACATTTGACTCAGTTTTGTTTTCAGAAAAGACTTGAGACTTCGGACTTGAGACTTGAGACTTTTCAACCACAAACCGTTTTAATTCAGCTTTTCGCGCCGCCGTTTCTTTTTCAAATTTTGCTTTTAATGCTTTATCTTCAACAGTTTGCAAAAAGACTTTGACTTGTTTATCAAATGACTCAAGCGTTTCGGTCATTTTCGCCGCAAACTCTTTTTGCCGTTCCTTTTCGCGCTTTCCGGCTTCGATGTCGAGCTTGGCGTATTTCATTGCGGTTGCTTCGCGCTCTTCTTCCAGAGCTATTCGTAAATCTTCGGCAGTAGCCGTTTCGCGCCGTAATTTGAGCAAAAACTGCTCAGTTTCTTTGGCTTGCCGGTCAAGATTAACCCGCGCCTGTTCAATAACTTGGATTGGAATTCCAAAACGTCTGGCAATTTCAATTCCCGAACTCGCGCCCGCAAATCCGGTCAATAAACGATAGGTCGGCTGCAAAGTTTTTTCGTTGAACTCGACGCTGGCATTGATAACATTTTCGTCATTGGCGGCGTAAATTTTTAAGCCTTTGTAGTGAGTCGAGGCAATGACTTGTGCGCCGAGCTTGCGAAAAGTATCAACGATTGCCACGCCGAGCGCAGAACCTTCGTCGGGGTCTGTTCCCGTGCCGACTTCATCCAGCAAAACGAGTGCCGGAGCTTGCGCGATTTTCAACATTTCGGCAATGTTTGAAATATGCGAGCTGAAAGTTGAAAGGTTTGCCGACAAAGATTGATGATCGCCAATATCGGCTAAAACGCTGGCATAAAAAGGGATTGTCGCCTCACGCGCCGGAACAGGCAAACCAGAAATCGCCATCAAACTCAGCAATCCGGCAGTTTTCATCACTACTGTTTTTCCGCCCGCATTTGCTCCCGAAATAATCATTACAGACTGATTTTTGGTGAGTTTGAAAGAATTCGGAACGATTTCATCAGATTTTTGATTTTTGATTTTTGATTTTTGATCGTTTTCTAATCTGTGTTCATCTGTGTTTATCTGTGGAGAAATTTTCTTCAAGTTTTCTTCGAGTAGCGGATGCCGCGCATCAACTAAATCGAGCGTTTCATCATCCGAAATTTTTGGCACAACGGCGTTAAATCTGCGGGCAAATTCGACTTTAGCTTTGATGAAATCAAGCTCGGCAACTGCAATAACGGCATTTTCGATGTTCGGTAATTGTTGGCGCAGTTCTTCGGTCAGCGAAAATAAAATCCGTGCAATTTCCGCTTCTTCTTTAGCTTTCAATGCGGCAAGCTCATTATTTGCATCAATTGCCTCAAGCGGTTCGATAAACATCGTTGCACCGGACGAAGAAAATCCGTGAGCAACACCGTTGATTTTTCCGCGAAAGTCGGCTTTGACGGGAATTACAAAACGCTCGTTGCGTTGGGTGACAATTGCATCCTGAATTGCATCGGAATTGGAGCGCATTATTCCTTCCAAAGATTTTTGCAGCCGCCCACGATGTAAATTTAATTCACGTCGAATTCGCGCCAATTCGGGCGAGGCGGAATCGTCAATTTCTCCGCTTGGCAATAGTTTTTTAGTAATACTGCTGATGGCTTGAAAAAGCTGCGGCGGAAGATTTTCGACGATTTTCCAGAGATTCGGCACAAAATCTTTTTCCGGCGCGATGACTGAGCGGGCAAAAAGGGCTTGGTTGCAAATCCGCGTAACTTCAAGCAGAACAGTCGGTTCGAGGGTCGCATTTTTAATTTTCAAAATTGCAATCGCGTCCGAAGGCTCAATCAAACCGCTGAAATTCCACGTTACTTGCTTTTCTTCATTGAGTAAGATCGTTTCGCTGATGGTCTGCAAATCATTTTGCAATTGTAGACGGTTTTTCAGAGGTTCTAAATTTTCCAAATAAGATTTTCCCATCGGAGTTTGCGCGTAACGGGCGATGAGCTGGCGAAGTCGGTCATATTCCAGAGCGGTTAAGGTTGTGTTGTTCATAACTTGCTTTCAGTTCAGAATAAAATTATATTCTTATTTCCCCAATGATTTTAACATTCGGCTCCAAAAATGCACGTTACTATACGGCAAATATTTATTAGCTTTTTCTGGGGATTAGTTCTTTTTCTGTCTGCTAATGCTGAAATTACGCCTTTGCGTCTCTTTCAGACACAATGGACAATCGAAAACGGATTACCCCAGAGTGGTGTAACTTCGCTTGCCCAAACCAAAGACGGTTACTTATGGATCGGAACTTTCGGCGGTTTGGCACGGTTTGACGGCGTTCGCTTCAAAATCTTTAACACCTCTAATGCTCCGCAACTTAAAACCAGCCGTATTATCAGTTTAGCCGTAGATAAAGAAGATCGTCTGTGGATCGGAACTGAGGTCGGTGACGTAATTACTTATAAAAACGGGCAATTCAAAACAGTTGATACCGGTGAAAATTACGGGCGCGAAATGGTCAACGATATTTATGTTGACGATACCGGAGTAGTTTGGATTAGTGGCTTTGGCGGTGCGCGAAACTGCACCGATCAAGGTTGCCAAAGAGTAGATTTTCCAAAAGCAAATTTATGGATGATTAGAAAAGATTTGGATGGGAATGTTTGGGGAGTTGCAGATTGTAAACTTTATCGTCAGATTAACGGGCAATTTGTCGTTGATGAGAACTTAAAACAAAAGGCGTGCAGTTTAGAAACAAATAGAGACGGCGGACTTTGGATAGGCGGGTTGGACGAACTTGGAATCTATCAAAACGGTAATTACTCTACGGTTTTGAAATACGAAAAACCATTCAATATAATGGCAATGGCATACTCTCCTCAGGGTGAATTTTGGTTCAATATTCGGGATTTAATTTATCGTATTGGCAAGGACAAAATTGAAAGTTATAAGATCAAAAATGTAACTGCCTACTCCCGGCAAATACTTTTTGATAAAGAAGGAAATCTTTGGAATGGTCGTAATGTAGATGGTTTGTTTCGTCTCATCCCGCAACGGGTAGAAACACTTGTGATAGAAAGAGAAGATAAATTTTTGGGCAATCAGGCAGTGCCGATCAATTCTATTGCCCAGGATAATCAAGGCGATGTCTGGTTATCCAGTCACATTGGTTTATACCGCTGGCACGATGGCAAAGTAGAAAAATTAACGGATACTTCGGATAATTCGATGAATATGCCGAGAGGTCCGATCTTATTTGATAAAGACGGAGTTGGCTGGAGTTTAACTACCGAAGGTGTGCAGAGTTTTCAAGACGGAAAATTTACCTTACACCCGGACTTAATCGAAGAAAAAGAAGCAGGCGGCGGCAGTTTATTTGAAGACAGTAAAAAACAACTCTGGTATAGCTGCGATGATTGCGGAGTTTATGTTTCCGATAAACAAAAAGTTATTGCAAAATACAGCAAAGAAAACGGATTGATCGAAAACAACATCAATGCCATTTATGAAGCCAAAGACGGTTCAATGTGGTTTGCGACTGAAAGCGGTGTCAGTCAGCTAAAAGATGGAGTTTTTCACAATTACACGACTGAAAACGGATTATCCGCAGGTTCGGTCAGAGATATTTATCAGGACAAAAATGGTTCTCTCTGGTTTGGAACTTACGGAGGCGGTTTAAGCCGGTTTCGGGATGGTAAATTCAATTCAATTACTTCCCGGAATGGGCTTTATGATGATGTGGTTTCCCGTATTTTGATTGACGAGGACGAAGATTTCTGGATGTTGGGAAATCGCGGTATCTTTTACGTTAATCGTCAGGTTCTGGATGATTTTGTCGAAGGTCGGGTCAAAAGAGTGTATTGCGGGGGTTATACGACCAATGACGGTCTGACCACCAACGAAGGTAACGGCGGTTATCAGTGGGCAGGATTAAAGGCTCAAGACGGTAAGCTATGGTTTCCAATGATCAATGGTGTAGCAATAATTGATCCGAATAAGAAAAAACTGTCTCCTCCGACTCCTTTAGTCGAAGAAGTTGCGACAGAAGAGCGTGAATTGAACTTAACAAATAAAATTGACCTTTATCCCGGAGATGAGGATTTGCAAATTCATTACACCGGAATCAGTTTTCATAAACCTGAGCAGATTCAATTCAGATATCGGTTATTAGGATTTGACGATAAAGAGATTTGGGAAGAAGTCGGCACCCGCCGCACCGCCTATTATGCCAAGATCCCTCCCGGACATTTTCGCTTTCAGGTTATTGCCTCTAATGCGGATGGTATTTGGAGTGAAAACATTGCCGAAATTGAGATAATTGTCCATCCGCCCTTTTATCAAACCTGGTGGTTTTATATTTTGGTAGGACTGACGGTCTGCTTATTCTTATATTGGTTATATCGCCGGAGAATGACCAGACTTATTCTTGAAAAAGAATTAGGAGAAGCCTTTTCACGAAAATTGATATTGGCTCAGGAAGCGGAACGAAGCCGGATTGCAGCGGAAATTCACGACAATCTGGGACAACAGCTTTTGATAATTAAAAACTGGGCTGGATTTTGTTTAGCAAAGATTTCAAAAACAAGTAAAATTCGTGAACAGCTTACTCAAATAAATTCGACTGCCGATATAGCCTTAAATGAAGTGCGTTCGTTGGCTAAAAATCTCAGTCCGCATCATCTGGAAAAAGTAGGACTTACTAACACTATCCGTTTTATGGTTAAACAAATCGCCGAATCTTCTCAAATCAATTTTCAAACGGAAATTGATGAAATTGATGGCAGTTTGCCCAAAGAGAGTGAAATAAATCTTTACCGGATCGTGCAGGAATCCGTCAATAATATTGTCAAACATTCTCAAGCTAAAAATGCAAAAGTCAGATTGAAAAAAAGCCAAAGCGGAATCCAACTGAGTATTTCAGATGACGGTATTGGTTTTCACGTTATGGATACTAATAACCAGAATTTCGGAACGGGATTAAACGGAATCAAGGAGCGTTCCAATTTATTAGGCAGTAATTTATCCATTAAATCAGTTCCAACCGTTGGGACTGAAATCAATTTGGAGATAAAAACAGTTAAATACTCTATATGAAAGAAATAAAAGTTTTTATTGCAGATGATCATCCTGTTTTCCTGAGCGGATTACAGATGATACTGGAAACAGACAAACAACTGAAAGTAATTGGAGCCTCTGAGTCAGGCAAAGAGGCAATAGAAGAAATTGAAAATCTGAAGCCCGATGTTGCCGTGTTGGATTTAGGAATGCCCGATGCCAATGGCTTTGAGGTCGTTCGAGCGTTGCAAGAAAAAGAAATGGAAATGAATTTTATTTTTCTTACTATGCACGATGAGGAAGCAACCCTTAATTCTGCTCTGGATCTGGGAGTAAAAGGCTATATTTTGAAAGACACGGCAATTTCCGAAATTATTAGTGCTATAAAATTAGTGGCTAAAGGGAAAAACTATATAACCCCGAAACTTTCAACTTATCTCATCAATCGAAATCAAAGTCCGAAAAGCTTTCTGCCGAACTTTGAAAAAATAACCTTAACCGAAATGAAAATTTTGAATCTGATAGCAGAACATAAAACTACCAAGGAAATAGCAAAAGAGCTTTTTGTCAGCCGCCGCACGGTAGACCGTCATCGGTATAACATTTGCGTCAAATTAAATATCCGGGGAATTAATTCCTTAGTCAAATTTGCTATCGAAAACAAATCTAAATTTAATTTGAATTAGGTTATAGCTATCTGTTGCATGAAGAAAATAAGTATTATTGCTTATGTAAAATGGGTATCCTTTTCTATTTCCAAAACAATCTATTCTTGTGAAAATATTCTTGTAACTGAAGTTTTTTGCCGTAAATTCGGTAATTTACAAGTGTCATCGTATTTTTCTAATTACAAATATTAAATCAGTTTCAGAAGTAAACTGATTTTAGTTTTTAAAAGTTAAAGTTCTAAGGTAGTTATTTGAGAGTTAAAAGAAAAAAAGTAAAGCAAAATTCGAAGCCATTCTCCTGGTTTCGATTTATTGGGCAAGTCTTTTAGTGAAAACAACTTATTGAAAATCCTAAATCATTGGGGGGGTTTTTAATAAATTCATAAAAAGATTTGCCCGTTTTTAATGCCGTCAGATAAAAATCACAAGAAAATAAGCATCATTATTTACGTAAAATAAGCAAGATTACTTATTTCCAAATCTCAAAATTAATTTAAAATTCATAAGGGGTTTAGGAAATAGATCTAATTGTAAATTTATCTCTCGAATCCCATTACTATAGTAGTCTTTGTTTAAGTGAAAAGTTTTAATTGATTAATTAGACAGCCAAAATGAGTGCTTTCAGCGATTAGAATAAAGAAAGTTGAACTGAGAGATTGAATGGACTTATTTTAGTGATTCTTGAACTTGTCGTAGTTATTGTTTAATTAAATTTTTAAGAGTTTTCACTGATTTTACACAAATTGTTGGAGCCCGGTAAGTTTTTGCTCTAACGAAGTGGGCAAAAGTAAATTCGAAGTAATTCAGTAGAACTCAATATTGGGGGAGTTTTATTAAGGAATTAAACTGTTGATTAGACTTTTGCCCACAAATTTTTTAAGTTAAAAATCTTTGGCGAATTTCAGGCGTGGGTAACATACACGCCTCTTTTTTTCCAAACAAACGATAACGATTTGCCGCAAATAATTTATAGAAAAGATTCCTGATTGGTCGCGGAATAATAACAAAAACATAACCCAGCGACCAAATTCCATCCAAATGTTTCGCAATTCTTAAAGCCGCCGTCGAATGCGTAAAAGCCTGCTCATCCTCTACTAAAATAATTGAATCTACCTCGTTTAATCCAAATTTTTCAATATATTTCTGACCGGTTTCAGACTGCAGAGGAGCAAACTTAAAATAGCCTTTTTTGTCGTGCTCAATAATAAAATTGACCGAGCCGTTGCAAAAATTACACACACCGTCGAATAAAATAATCGGATTTGCCATAAATAAATTCTACCGCAATTTTCGGATAGATTTTAGTGTTTAAATCAAATTATTATAATCCACGAAGCAGCACAAAGGCTTCACGAAGATAAATAGAGGAAACCAATGATTGAAAATGGTTTAATAAATAAAAAAATCTTCGTGTTTTCTTCGTGAAACTTAGTGGATGTAAAAAATATGAATAACGAAATTTTTTGGCAGGCGATGACGAGTAAAGACGCAAGATTTAACGGTATCTTTTTTGTTGAGGTAAAAACTACAAAAATTTATTGTAAACCGACCTGCACAGCGCGTTTGCCAAAGAGGGAAAATGTTGAATTTGTCCGCACCTGGCAAGAAGCGGAAAAAAACGGGTTTCGGGCGTGTCTGCGTTGCCAGCCAAGGTTGGAAAAAACGATCAATCCACAAGTTGAAAGCGTTTTGCGGGTGTGCGAATTGCTTGAATCGGAAGAAAATATTTCGCTCGAAAATTTGAGCGCAGAACTGAATTTAAGCCCGTATCATCTGCAAAGAACTTTCAAAGAGATCATCGGAGTTTCACCAAAAAAATACGCGGAAAATCTGCGTTTGGAAAAATTCAAAAGCGAAATCAAGCAGGGAAGCGACGTTGTAACCGCAATGTATGAAAGCGGTTACGGCTCAAGCAGCCGGCTCTATGAAAATATCACGGATAAATTGGGAATGACTCCAAAAACTTATCAAAAAGGCGGAAAAGGAATGAAAATTGATTACACAATTACAGATTGCGATTTAGGAAAAATGCTCGTAGCGCGAACCGAAAAAGGTGTTTGTGCCGTAACTTTTGGTGACGAGGAAAAGTTTTTGACCGACAGACTTTTGGAAGAATATCCAAACGCGGAAATCAATCAGGACGCAACTAATTTGAAAGAATATGTCGAAGCCATTCTGCAAAATCTTTCGGGCAGCAACAAACGAATTGTTCTGCCGATTGATGTTCAAGCCACCGCTTTTCAAATGCAGGTTTGGGAAGCCTTACGCAAAATTCCCTACGGTGAAACTCTTTCCTATAAACAAGTTGCCGAAAGTCTTGGCAATCCGAAAGCCGTTCGCGCCGTAGCTCGCGCCTGTGCAACCAATCGCGTGGCAATCGTCATTCCTTGTCATCGGGTCGTCGGAAGTGACGGAAAATTAAGCGGCTACCGGTGGGGAATTGAGAGGAAGAAAAAATTGCTTGACGCGGAGAAAGGGAGACGCGGCGACGCGGCGAAGGCTTAATTCATCAGAAAAATCAGCCTGCGGAATAACACGAAACAAGACGAAAAAGTAAGAATTAAATTTCGCGTCTTTTTGCGTTTTTCGCGGGCAAAAACTTACTAAAACATTAATCTAGGAGAAAATTTATGAGTTACAAAGTAGTTCCGATTTCTACGGAAATAGCTGAAAGTGTGCGCGAAAATCTAAGATCGCCGCAATATGGGCATCCGGCATTTACTTCATTAGCAACAGGTTACGGTCCGTGTCGGTCTTGTCTGAAAACTTTTGACCAGGGCAAAGAGGAACGAATTTTATTTACCTACAATTCATTTGAAGGGCTTTCCGATCTGCCTTTGCCGGGTCCGATCTTTATTCACAAAAACGATTGTCAGGAATATGCCGAAAACGGATTTCCCAAAGATTTGATTGATTTGCCGATGCTTTTTGAAGCCTTTGGCGACAATAGTGAATTGATTAAACGTGAATCTGTGCAAAAGGATAAAATTGATGAGCAGATTCAACAAATTCTGGATTTACCAAACGTCAAATTCGTCAATATTCGCAACGCCGAGGCAGGTTGTTTTATTGCCAGAATTGAAGGATAGATCAAATTTTTCTGAAACTCTGAAAACTCCAACGTCGTTATCAAAACGGTTGGAGTTTTTTTCTGCCCAAATTTTTACTTTTTACTTTTGTCTTTTTACTTAAAATTTTTATGTCTATCGAAAATTCTTTGGATTCATTACACGCACGAGTTAAACAAAATCGTCTTTTGCAATATTTTGCGGCATTTAATCGGGTTATTCTGGCAATTGCTTTTATTCCGTCGGGAATGACCAAAGTTTTGGGAAACAGGTTCACTTCGCTGCCGCTTGATAATCCGGTCGGATTTTTCTTTGAGGCTTTTTATCAAACGGGCGGATGGTATCGGTTTGTCGGATTTTGTCAGGTTTTAGCGGCACTTCTTTTATTGATTCCGCGCACTTCGACGCTCGGCGCAACAATTTTCTTTCCGATTGTTTTGAATATCGCCATAATTACAATTTCGGTGGGATTCCAAGGAACCTGGGTGATTACAACGGGAATGTTTCTGGCAAATTTGTATTTGATTTGTTGGGATTACGATAAATTCAAAGCGATTTTGCCATTTTCCGAAAACGAAAGAAAACCGTTTGATTTAAGAAAATCAATGCCTTTGATAATTTTAGGGGGCATTGGCGGAGCATTGGCTTTTAGTTTTTTTGCGATGCTGAATCAAAGTTTTCGCGCGCTTGGCGTGTTAGGAATAGTTATCGGATTTGTTGCCGGTTCGATCGTTGGTTTATTGAATTCGTGGCAATTACAAAAGAACTAAATATCAACCTCAAAGGCGGAAAAGTTTGAAAATAAAGGTTTTCTGCCTTTGTTTTGGCAATCGTCATCTTACTTCATTAACTTCGTGAATAATTTACGAAAATTTACATAGAAACCCGTTGCTTTTACGCAACCTTTTCGATTAAACTTGCGTAAAACATTTTGCTTAGTAGTTCCCAAAAAATTTAGATAGAAAAAAGGGATTGAGATCAACTAGAATCTTGCCCTTTTCGTGTATCAGTTCATTCCAAAATTTAAGTTATGAAAAAAACAATCTTCGCGCTTTTGGCGATAATTTCGCTTTGTAGTCTGTCTGTTTTTGCTCAGAGTTATGCGATTACAAATGCCAAAATTGTCACAGTTTCCGGCGCACCGATAGACAAAGGAACGATCATAATTCGTGATGGTTTGATCCAGAATGTCGGCGCAGGAATTTCGATTCCGGCAGATTCGCAAGTGATTGACGCATCAGGTTTAACGGTTTATCCGGGATTTTTTGATGCGGCTTCCAGTGTTGGCATTGCCGCTCCCCAAGCCCAAGCCGGACGCGCACCGGGACAGGGCGGCGGATTCCAGCAACAACAAGCACAGCCAACTCAGCCGCAATCTAATTCAAATTTTCCGACCGGAATGCAGCCGGAAGTTTATGCCGCCGATCTAATCAAGGCAAATGACGGTTCGGTTGAAACGGCTCGAAATGGTGGATTTACAACGGTTTTGAGCATTCCGCGAGAAAGAATTTTCAACGGACAATCGGCTTTAATTAATACAGCCGGAGATTCTGTTTCCGAAATGCTTTTACGTTCGCCCGTTGCGTTGCATATTTCGTTTGTGCCGTTAGGAGCAAGCTATCCGACTTCGATGATGGGAACTTTTTCGGCTTTGCGGCAAATTTTCCTTGACGCACAGCGTCTGCAAGCGTGGACAAATGCCTACAAAAAAGACCCGCGCGGAATGAAGCGTCCCGATTCGGATAAATCTCTGGAAGCACTTTTCCCCGTTTTGAACCGGGAAGTTCCGGCGGCTTTTAATGCCAATACCGAAATTGAAATTATCCGCGTTTTGGACTTTGCCAAGGAATTTAATCTAGTGCCGCTTATTGTTGGCGGACAGGAAGCATGGAAAGTGACAGACCGTTTGAAAACCAGCAAAGCGGCGGTTTTGTTGTCGCTGAATTTTCCGAAACGCACCAGTTCAAATGCGCCTGATGCTGATCCTGAGCCTTTGGAAACACTGCGTTTCCGCGTTGAAGTTCCGAAGTGTGCGGCTCGCCTTAAACAGGCGGGAGTTCCTTTCGCTTTTCAATCAGGCGGCGCAAGTGCTTCTGATTTTTTAAGCAATGCGGCAAAAGCGGTTGAAAATGGATTGTCAAAAGACGATGCGCTTCGCTCTATGACTTTGAATTCTGCTGAAATCTTTAATGTAGCTGACCGTCTAGGTTCAATCGAAAAAGGAAAGATTGCCAATTTAGTTGTCGTTCGCGGCGATATTTTTGATAGAGCGAAAGCGATTACACACGTTTTTGTTGACGGAAAAATGTTTGAGCAGAAACCGCCAGCACCAACCGGCGGAAGACCCCAAAGACCGGGTGGCGGCGGAGAAACTCCAACTACCGCTTCGTCCGCTTCAGTTTTGAACGGAGCTTGGAATGTCACCATCGAAGTTCCGGGACAGCCATTGACGGGGACGATCAATTTTACCCAACAAGGCGACAGATTGACGGGCAATGTAGTTACTCCGCTTGGCACGAGCGACATTAAAAACGGAAAAGCTAATGCTGACGGAAGTTTTACTTTCGATCAAACTGTAACGTTTGGCGGAAGCACTTTTGATGTCACATACTCCGGTAAAGTCAGCGGCAATCAAGTATCGGGAACGGTTTCCACTCCGCAAGGTGCAGTTCCATTTTCAGGAACGAAAAAACCGTAGGTTTGTAGTTTAGACGGTTTAGAAAGTTTAGAAAATTGAGGAAGTAATGTTTTTCTTCCCAAACTTACCGAACTTCCTGAACTTCCCAAACTATAATTTAAAAGGATTTAATAATGAACAGGTCAACCACAATGAAAAAAGGCTTCTTAGTTACAATTATCTTTTGTTTGTTTGTGTTTACGGTCAGCGTTTTTGGACAAACGCAGGACGTTCTGATTAAAAACGCGACAATCTTAACTGCTGCCAACGGCACTTTGCTCAATACCGATATACTGATCCAAAACGGCAAAATCGCTAAAATCGGCAAAAATCTAACGGCTTCGTCAAATGCCAAAGTCATTGACGCGACGGGAAAATTCATTTCACCCGGAATCATTGATTGCCACTCGCATTCGATGATGGACGGAAGCATTAACGAAGGTTCTTTCAGCGTTACTTCGATGACTCGCACCCGCGACATCATTAATTCAACCGACATCACGCTTTATCGAGCGTTGGCGGGCGGAGTGACCGGATTAAATCTTTTACACGGTTCGGCAAACGCCATCGGCGGACAAAATACCGTAGTCAAAGCCAAATACGGCAAACCGATCGAAGAACTGCCGATTCCGGATGCGCCGCCGGGAATAAAATTCGCGCTTGGTGAAAACCCGAAGCGTTCGCATTTTACTCCGCAACCCGGACAATCAAGACGTTATCCGGCAAGCAGAATGGGCGTTAATGAAGTTATTCGCGATGCTTTTGTGCGGGCACGCGACTACAAAGCCGAATGGGACGAATATAAAGCCAAAGTTGCTAAAGGCGACAAAACCGCTGTTCCGCCGCGCAAAGATTTGGAACTTGAACCAATTGTCGAAATTCTCGAAGGAAAACGCTACGTTCATTCGCACGGTTATCGCGCCGAAGAATATCTCGCGCTTTTACAACTTGCCGAAGAATTTGGATTCAGAGTTCGCACGCTCCAACACGGGTTGGAAGCTTACAAGATTGCTCCAGAAATCGCCAAACACGGCGCGGGAGTTTCAATTTTTGCCGATTATTGGGGCTATAAAATCGAGGCTTGGGACGCAATTCCATATAATGCAGCCATTTTGTGGAAAAACGGCGTGGTTGTTTCGATCAATTCCGATGATGACGAAAGAATGCGTCGGTTGAATCTGGATGCCGCCAAAATAATGAAATACGGCGATGTTCCCGAAGAAGAAGCCTTAAAAATGGTGACGCTCAATCCTGCCAAACAGCTTGGGATTGACAAACGAACCGGTTCAATCGAAGTGGGCAAAGATGCTGACATCGTGATCTGGACGGCACATCCTTTCAGCGTTTATTCACGCGTCGAAACAACTATGATCGAAGGCGAAGTTTATTTTGACCGATCAACAGATGCGGCAAAGCGTCAGGCGATGGAAAAAGAGCGTCAGGAACTGGAAAAAGCCGACGTTAATCGCGCACCCGGAACAGGCGGCGGACCGCCGAGAGTTCCAAGCGAAAAACGTAAATCCGACCACGACGATGCAGAAAAGGGGGGTAACTAATGAAATTACGAATTACGAATTACGAATTACGAATTACGAATTTACTGGCTTTGTGGTTGGTTTTATTGCTTTGCGGATTGACTGTAAATGCTCAGCTTAATAGCGGCGCATTGCAAAACAACAATGGCAAAGCGGGAACTTTTGTCATTAAAAATGCCAGAATCGTCACGGTTTCCGGTGCAGTCATCGAAAGCGGAACTGTTGTAATCAAAGACGGAAAAATCGCGGCTGTCGGCGCAACAGCGGCGGCTCCTAGCGGAGCGGAAGTAATTGATGGAAGAGGTTTAAGCGTCTATCCGGGAATGATCGATGCGGCGACCAATCTTGGTTTGATCGAAATCGGACTCGGTGCACCCGGCACGGTTGACACCAATGAACTCGGCGACAACAACGCCAATGAAAAAGCGATTATTGCCGTCAATCCATATTCGGCTTTTGTTAATGTTTCCAGAAATATCGGTGTGACAACCGTTTTGACCAAACCCCAAAGCGGTCTTATTTCAGGACAATCAGCTGTTATTAATTTAGTTGGTTCAACTCCGGGTGAAATGGCTGTTTCGGCAAACAATGCGCTGATAATTAATTTCCCAAGAGTCGTTGCCGGATTTGGCGGCGGCTTCGGTGGATTCGGCGGACCTGCTCCTGATTTTAATGAGCTGGTCAGAAGACGCGATACAGCAGTTGATGGTTTGAAAAAGACTTTCAAAGAAGCATTAGAATATGGACGTTTACAGGACGCATACGCTAAAGATAAAACATTGCCAAAGCCGAAAACCGATTTGAGAATGGCGGCGATGGTTCCGTTCGTTCGGGGCGAAAAACCGATCATCTTTTCTGCCGAACGCGAACGCGACATCAAAGCGGTCATTAAATTCGCCGACGAAATGAAGGTCAAGGCAATTATTTTGGGCGGACAGGAAGCCTCCAAAGCCGCAACCGAATTAAAGCAAAAAAGTATTCCGGTAATTTTTACCAATATTTATAATTTGCCGGTTCGTGAAGATGACGCTTATGATGCTTTTTTTGCCGAAGCCGGAAAATTGCAAAAAGCCGGAGTTTTATTCTGCATTGCAACCGATTCCGAAACGGCTGTCATTCGTGACCTACCCGAACAAGCCGGAATCGCGGCGGCTTTTGATCTACCGAAAGAAGAAGCTTTGAAGGCAGTTACACTCTATCCAGCTCAAATTCTCGGTGTCGCTGATAAACTCGGTTCGATTGAAGTTGGAAAAATTGCCAACATTGTTGTTACAGATGGCGATATGCTCGAGGCGCGAACTAAAGTTAAATATTTGTTCATCAACGGGCGGCTGTTGCCTTTGACCAGCCGACATACCGAATTGTATGAACAATTTAAGGATAGAAAACCAAACCAGTAAGCAATTCAAAAACTAAATCAGCGGGCAATCGGTTTCACATAATAAAGTGTAAATCTTCCGAATTGCTCGCTTTTTTCTTTCTGATACCAACGGTCAAAATTAGCTGAATCGAATATTAAGTTATTCGGCACAATCAGATAAGAAATTTGCGGATTTAATGCCTCAACAACACTTATATTTTGAATGAAATTTGAGTATTTTTCGATCACTAAATCTATTTCTGCCGATTCAATTTTACTGGAATTATAGGAAAGTGTTGGATTTGTTCTCCAACCGATCAAAGCGCGGCAGGCTTCATTCGGACAAAATTGCAATTGCTGACGAAGCTGATCAGGAGTGCGGCTTTGAAAATAGAGAAACAAAAAATAACGGCGTTGATGTTCTTCATCAGACAAATTTCCGCCTAAATATAAATGATCTGCCCATAAAACTCCTTGCGGTGCAATAGTTGGCTGATTATCTCCCTGGATCGAGTCAAAGTTAAAAGTTATTTGCGTTTTGGCTTGTTCAAAATTCGTTTTTCCAATTTCGGCTAACCGTTTATTAACTAAGAACGCTTCGTCTCTTTGCTGGTTATAACCAAAACGATATTTGACGGTGTAGTTTGTTTCAATAATGCCCCAAACGCAAAAAATTAGAGCCGAAATAATCCAAATAGTTGAGTTTAGTTTCTGCAGTTTCTCTTTAAAAAGTTGTCCAATCAATAATACTAAAGCTAACAACACCAGGTAGTTGAGGATATACATATTGTAGTGCATCGGCTGCAAAGAGCGTCCTGTAATTATTTGCTGATTAAAAACTAATAGCGGCAAAATCGCTAAAGAAATAATGAGGATCGTAGTTTGATTTTTTATTTCCAACCATTTTAATTTGACTGAAATTGCAGTGATTAATAAGACAAAAAGTCCAACAATTAAAGTCGGTCGCAGCAAAACAATTTTTCGGGTGTATTCCATAACCTGTGAGGCGTCGGTTGATGGATTTCGCTCCGATAATAGCCAAAAATAAGGAATTAGTGAAAATAAAATTCCCGCGAAAAATACTAACCAAAAACTCCAATTGCGGTTTTCTTTTTGAATTAAAAAATGCAAACCGAAAAGGCACCCGATCCAAACTAAAATTGCAGTCCAAAAAAAGAAATAGCCAAAGACCAGACCGGCAAAACAAAGTGAAGCGATCAAAGCATATAAATATTTCTTTTTCGGCTCAGTAGCTTTTAATCCAAGCCACACACAATTAATTAAAGCAAAGGTAAAAGGAAAAACTACGGCAGGTGTGAATCGTCGCAAAAAGGTTAAATAAAACGCCGATGCACCAAATCCGAGAGTTTCTTTCAAGATGCTCGCTCCGGCAGCGTTTGCCCCAAACAATAAAATAAAAAGTGTTCCAACTGCCGCTAATTTTTCGTTTTCAGTGATTTTTAGAAGTAGTGAAAAAACTGCCAGACTTGCCAAAAAAGCAAACAGCACCGAGATAATTAAAAAAGTCTTATCAGCATCAATTCCTAAAACCCGCGCCGGAATTGCGGTTAAATATGATGAAATAAATTGAATCGAAAAAAGAGTTTCGTAAGTTTGAGGTTCGGCACTACCTTGATAAATACTGTTCTTGCGCGGTCTTCCATCAATTAAGGCTTGCAAATATGACGCATAAGCCGATTCGTCAAAATCGTAATGGAATGTTGCTCCATTATAGCTTTCCCCGCGTTTGATTTGGAAATAAAATTGCGGATAAAGGCTTAAAAAAGCCATAAAAATTCCTACAATGATTCCTAAACGAATTTTCATCAAAAGTATTACGGATTGTAGTCTAAAGTGGATTTACAAACAAAAAAGGTTGCCGTTTAAGACAACCTTTTTTTAATACACCCGCCATGATTCGAACATGGGACCTTTTGATTCGTAGTCAAACACTCTATCCAGCTGAGCTACGGGTGCATAAAGCGAATAATTAGACTACAAATCTTAACGTTTTATGTCAAGTTAGCAAAGAATGTTTTATTTGGCATAGTAGCCTTCGCGGGTGCGGGAAATAAAATCAATAGTTTAACTTTTTATGCCTTTAGTGCCAATTTTTTCAAAAAACCTATAACCTTTTTCATCTACTTTTTCAATTCTTTTTCTGTTTTGTCGGATTTAATTTTCAAAGAACATTTTATAGCAAATTGCCCATTGCCAAGAAACCTTTTAGCTTGTCAGATATTCAAGGTTAGTTACTCACAACTTGAACCTAACTAACCTTGAGATTAAACTGCCATCCAATGAAAAGAATCATATTCTCAATACTAACTGGAATATTTTTCCCAATTTTGTATGTTCTTATTGTTGTTCCAATCAGTATCTTGATTTTTCCTGATAAGCATCTGACAACAACGTATGGTTACAACGGAGAGGCAACTTTAGGCTTAATTCTTGCTCCTATTGCTCTTCCTTTTTGGGTCTATGACTTTATTAAATTCTACAATCATTTTGGCTTTGGAGTTTATTTAAATACCATTTGGTTCAGATTGTTTTTTATAGTTGGGTTTAATTTTTCATTTTATACAATCTTGAGCTACTTTCTGTTTTCATATTTGGGTTGGTTCAAATCGTCAAAACAAGTAATTTATCAGGACCCACCAAATCCGCCAGATTTTTAATTTACCAACCTGACAACCAAGATAAAATCTGCTGCATCTTTTATTTAGTAATACAGAAAATTTGCAGTAATCACTTTATTTAGGAAGGGAATATGAAAATCTTACTATCTGTTTTCATTATTTTGATGAGTTTTAGTTTTGTTTTTTCAAACAGTTTTCAACCAACTTCTCAATCACAAAAAGACAAAATAGCAGATGAAAAAAATATCATTGAAACGGTTTTTCGTTTTCAGTCTAAAAATCTTGCCTCAAAGGACAACACCATCATTTATTTTCTTTCCCTTTATGATAAAGACCCGGACAATAAATTTATGATTAGATTCCAGGGACTGCCGCGAATTAAAAAATATTCTCAAGCTGTTGTTAATGGTATCGATGGAGTTAAAGATAAAGAGACAGGAGTTTCAGGTTTGATTCTCCAAATTAAAGGAATCAAATGGTTAAATCAGAATGAAGTTAAAGTAACTGGTGGTTATTATGAAGATGGTTTGAGTGCTTCTGGAAATACTTACACAGTAAAACGCATTAAGGGGAAATGGATAGTAACAAAAGATGATTTGAAATGGATTTCTTAATTTTCAATCTGGTAAAAAGAGTGGGATATAAATATGAAAAATTACTGTTATCGGTTTAGATTTTTTCTTCTAACTTTGGCTTTTGGATTAGCTGCTGTTCCATTTTTTAACAATTTATATGAAAGATGGAGTGAAATAAAAGTTGATGTTCCACAAGTTCAATCTGATACTCCAATTGAAGTTGTTCTTGAAAATCCGCTTGTTTATAAAAAAATTACTCAAGCAGACCTGATAGAAAATAGGGATTTATGGCTTTATGATTCTCACTCTGCCTTTTCAAACTGTTTTAATCAAGGATTTGATGATACTGAATTTAGAAAGTGCCAGAAGGAACTTCCCAAAACCAGGGATTTTATTTTTCAACATTGGAAGGAAAAAAAACGAGCCTACATTGTTTATGAATGGACAGGAGTAGATTGTGCAGGAGATGTTCACATTTTTATCGAACCTGATAACGATGGAGAATGGCGTATCATTTTAAGAAGTGCAGGAGACTTCAGGTATCAAGAGCTTACAGAATGGGTGGGCTACTCTTTAAAATACAAACGAGCCACAGATGATGATTATCCACTTGAGAAAGGCACATATTATTTATCAGTTAGGGATGAAAAGGGTAAAGAGATTGATGGCTTTTGATGATAAATAAAGAAATTTGGAACAAAGCAAATTTTTTGGAGTCTAAACAAATATTATGAAAAACTTATTTGTCCGCTTATCAGTTGCTTTTTGTGCTTTTCTAGTTGGAATCCTGATAAATTCTATTACTCCTTTTTTTACTCAATTGCCGCAGATTGAAGTAGCTAGCGATTCTATTGAAATCTACTGTCCTACTAATAATAAAATTGAGATTGAATACAAATACACCTTAATCGGTAAAGAAAATAAAACTGCTGTTTTTGAAGTCACTAATTACTCAAAAGAATCAGTTTATTATTATGGATTTGGGAGAAATAGTAATCTTCATAGTTGGATAAACCAAAATGGAAAGGAAATATTTGAAACTTCATATCCTTGTTGGATGGGGACAGAAGAACAGGAACTAAAACCCAATGAATCCGCAATATTTGAAATGCCTGTTCCACACAATAGAAAACCATTTGAAGCAGGATTTGATTTTAAGAGGAAAAATGAAGAATGGAAAACGTTTTGGGTAAAAGTTGAAAAGCCAAACATGTTTATTCAAAATTAGGCTCGACCAAAATTATATTGTTCAAAAAAGTTTTAGCCTAAAATCAATCTATAATTTCTGACTAAAACTTTCATTGTAAAAGGATGACTGTTTGATTACTGAATATTCAAAATTAGCGTTTTATGTCAAGTTAGCAAAGAATGTTTTATTTGGCGTAATACCCTTCGCGGGTGCGGGCTACTAAATTGGGGTTTGTTACCTCAATTTTTATCGAACGCCAATTTCCATCGCGTTTGGGGTTTAGCGGTTGATATTCAACTGTGTAAAGCGTCCGCAAATCAGCTGCAACGGAGGCATAAAGTTTGCCCATTTCCTCTAAACGATTAATTGAATTCAAAGTCCCGCCGGTGCGTCTGGCTAAAATCTGTAATCTTTCGCGGGCGGCTTGGAACATTGCAACTTGAATCGGACTTGGATCCGCTAAATTTTTGGGATCGCCCGTTGGTAAAGCAAGCGGATAAACAGTCACGCCCTGAGCATCAGCTTGATTTAAAACCCGATTCAAAAGATCGCTGGTTTCAGGTTTGAGGGCGGTTGCCATTTGGGTTTCGTTGAGATTTTGTAAAACATCGCGGTCTTTGTCTCGAGCTGCCGTATCAACTCCATCGGTCAAAACAATGATTGCTTTGCGGCGTTTTCCTTCGCCCGCCAGCTTCTGCATTGCCATTGTCAGAGCCTTATAAAGCTGAGTTTTTCCGCGCCCGTTGGATAACATAATTGATTCGGCGATTTTTTTTCTGTCAGTGGTGAAATCATTGCGCAAATTGACTTTATCGTAAAATTCTATGACTGCTACCCGATCATCAGGTTGGAGCGCATCAATAAATCTAAAGGCGGACTGTCGAATTGTTTCACGAAAACCCAAAGTTGAGCCCGACATATCCAAAATCATTACCACGCTAAAAGGCGCAACCGTAGGTTTGAATTCAGAAATATTTTGTTTTACTCCGTCTTCGTAAACTGCAAAATCGTCCTTGCTTAAATTGGTGATTGATTCGCCTCTTAAATTAACTACTCCAATATTTAAACGGACAATCGAGGTATCAATGTTGATGACCTCATCCTCATTTTGTGCCTTAATTATTAAAACGCTGGAAACTATTAGTAATAAAAAAATAAAGACCTTGGAAATACTCATAAAAATAATATTACTCAATAGACGCAAATTCTAAAAATGCAGTTGCATCAGGTTTAAGAAAAACGGCTTAACAAGGCTTGATTTCTGTTTTATAATAAAATCTCGAAAAAAAATGCCCCCCACAAATCTGAAAAGGGGACATTTATGCTTTATCAACCGAATTTTTGTAATAATTGCGGTGAGGCAGTTGAAAGATTAGACCGAAAACTCTGGAACAGCACCAGGTTCTGTGAAAACTGCGAATCGGATTTTCGCTTTATTGATTGGTTTCCGAGAATTGGAGTTGTAATTTCGCTTTTGTTGGCATTATTTGGTTTCGGCAGTTATTTGAAAACTTCTGACAAACCTTTAAATGTAACAAATAATCAGTTTGCAGTTACTGCATCGAATAAAAATCAAAATGAGAAAAATTCAAATATTTCAAAGGCGCAAAGTCAGACAAATGTTCCGAATGCGATTTTGCCGAATGCATCAAATATCCAAAATCCACCAAGAGATAATACAACATTAGCGGCTAAACCATCTTCTAATTTGAATACGCAAAATATACCGGAAGAACCCGTCTATTTTTGTGGAGCGCAAACGAAGAAGGGAAGTCCCTGCACCAGAAAAGTGAAAGGCGGCGGAAGATGTTGGCAGCATAAGGGGCAACCCGCAATGTTGCCGAAAGAAAAACTTGTAGTTAGTAATTGATTTTTTTATCAGCAAAACACTTTGAAAAGATAGGAAAGTAAATTCAACGGTTTGCAATTTTGTTTTAACCGGTGCGTTCCGAAAAAAGGCTTGTTTAGAGCAAATTAGAGTGTTAGCATTCAATAAATATGGACTTTTTGAAAGCGAAATGAAGTTTTCGTGATTAGATTAAGCCCCCAAATCAAAATGAAACCTTTAACACCAAATTCTTTAATTCAGAATCGTTATTTAGTTGTCCAATTAATTGGAAAAGGCGGAATGGGCGACGTTTATTTAGCAGTTGACCAGAGATTAGGCAGTGCGATTGCTTTGAAACGGACATTCTTTTCGGAAGATGAAAATTTAAGTATGGCTTTTGAACGCGAAGCAAAAATGCTGGCGCGTCTAAGACATCCGGTTTTACCAAAAGTTAGTGACCATTTTATTGAGGGAGATACTCAATATTTGGTCATGGAGCATATTTCGGGAGACGATCTATCAACCCGTTTGGATAATAGCAAAAAACCGTTTCCCGTGAGCTGGGTTTTGTTTTGGGCGGATCAGTTGTTGGATGCTCTTTCCTATTTGCATTCGCACGAACCGCCGATCATTCATCGTGACATCAAACCGCAAAACTTAAAATTAACCAACGAAAATCACATTATTTTGTTGGATTTCGGATTGGCTAAAAATTCGGTTGGCGAAACCCGTCTGAGCACTACCGGAAATTTTATCGCTTATACGCCGAATTATGCTTCGATGGAGCAAATTCGCGGAACCGGAACGACCGCAAGAAGTGATGTTTATTCACTTTCGGCAACGATGTATCAGCTTTTATCTTGCATAGTTCCGGCTGATGCTTTGACCCGGGCGGATGCGGTGCTGAATAACATGCCGGATCCGATTGAGTCTTTGACCAAATTAAACCCGGAAGTTACTCCGGCACTTGCCGCCGTGATAATGCGTGGATTGAGCCTCAGTGCTGAACAGCGTTATGCCTCAGCGCGAGATATGCAGCTTGCTTTGCGCGAGGCTTATTCACAGGTGCAAAACGCAATGTCTGCCCAGACCGTCGCTTTTAATGTTGAAGAAGAATTAAATAAAACAGATACTTCGAGAGCGCAATCCGATATAAAAACGGTTGCTTTCTCAACCCCGGTTTCAGAGCCGGTTGGAGAAAAAACGGAAGTTATGCCGGTTGATCTGTTTCCTGTTACGCAGGAAACTCCGCCCCCGATTGTAACCGCGCCTCCGGCGGATTTTGATGCAACCGTAGCATCCGTTTTACCTTCAAGTGAAGCGCAAACCCAAGTTACTCCGGTCGACACAACACCACCTTTAGTTGGAGAAAAGACCGAAGTCTTGCCGTTTGATTTACCGACTCCGGTTGGAGAAAAAACAGAAGTTATTCCGGTTGAAATCTCAACCCCTTATCAAAATGAGACAACCAATAATGAAGCCGAACAATACAATCCTGAAGCTACGGTTCCGTTAATTTCGTATGAGGGACCAATCTCAGAAGTTCCGGCGAATCAGCCTGCTAATTTTGTTTCCCCTCCGCCGGTTGTCGTCGAACCTGAACCGGAGCCTGTTTCTGTTGTTCAAGAATCTGTTCCAGTTGCACCTCAACCCGAGCCGAAGAAAAAAGCGGCATCAAGCGGTGGAGGCGGCGGAAAGATATTTGCCATCATCGGAGTTTTATTGGTTTTGGGAATTTTAGCTTTAGCCGGAGTCGGCGGCGGTTTGTATGTTTATAAACCCGAGTTGTTAGGACTTGCAACGCCAACTCCAAAGCCGTCAGCGACTCCAACGCCTGTGCCGAGTGTAACACCATCGCCTGAACCGACTCTGGAAGCAAATAATAATTCAAATACAAATTCGCCGGTCGATGTAGCGAACACAAATAACGGAAATTCAAATTCTGCAACACCTACTCCAGAGGTTGCGACGGAGAAAACGCCCGGGGATAAATTTCCAAAAGATAATGTGCCGACTCCGACTCCGCGTGTAGGAACACAGCCAACTCCAGGAAAAGTGGCTACGCCAAAACCGCAACCGACGAAAGCCGTATCTAAAACACCAAGCAGAACTGATATTTTGCAATAATTTTGGAGATTGAAAATGAACAAAAAAATTTATTTATTATTTTTAACTTTGGCTTTTTTGCTTTCAATGAATTTTATTGTTTCGGCGCAACCTCCGAAAAAAGTAGTTGAACAAGCAAAGAAATTCTTTCAGGAAGGCGAGAAACTGTTTAATCAAAAGAAATACAGACTTGCCATTGAAAAATACAATCAATCAATTGCGCTGGTTCCGAAAAACCCGATCGCTAACTTTAGAAAAGGGCAGGCTCTTTTTGAATTAAAAGAAAATGAAGGGGCTTTGAATGCTTTTACTACATCTCTGAATGATGGTTTTCAGTCACCTGCCGATATTTATAGTTACCGTTGGTATCTCTATTATGAAAAGAAAGATTTGGACAATGCGCTCAATGATTTACAAAAGGCATTGCAAGCAAAGCCAAATGACAGTTATCTGTTAATTTCTGCCGGTGATATTTATCGGGAAAAGAAAATGGATAAAGAGGCAATCGCTGCTTATGAAAAAGCTGCACCTCTGGCTCAGAATAACAATGATTTGTATTATTTGATCGCCGTTTCCTACTCTAATCTTGGAGATTATGTTCAACAAGGAGTTTCCGCATTAAAAGCAGTTCAAAAACAAACCAGATTTTTGGGCGAATCGTGGTATTTGATCGGCGATGCTTTCCAACGCCAACGAAAATTTGATGATGCCGCTGCTGCGTATGAAAGAGCGATTTCTGCCAAACCCGATATTGTTAATTCGTTTCTCAATCTTGGTCAAATTTATCAGATTCAGAACCGTTTACCCGAAGCAGTGGCAATTGCTAAAAAAGGAATTGAGAATCATCCAAATGATGGAAATCTCTATATCAGTTTGAGTTGGTTCTATAGTTTGACCGACCAAAATGAAGAAGCTGCCACTACGGCTAAAAAAGCTACGGAATTACTGCCGAAAGAACCGATGGGTTATACCAATTTGTGTCGGGCTTACAATGATCTAAAGCAATACAATGCAGCTATTGATGCTTGTAACACTGCTTTAAAACTTAATCCAAATGATGGTGAGACCAATTTTTATATGGCTCGCGCCTTGGATTTTCAAAAGAAACCCGATGCCGCAACGCCTTATTACAACAAAGCCGTTAAAGGATTAATCGACTACACCAAAAGTTTGCCGGATAACGCAGATGGATACTATCTGTTAGGCAATGCTTATTACGCAGTTGGTAAAAGATCCGAAGCGATCAATGCGTATCGGCAAGCCTTGATTTTAAGTCCGAAATTTACCAAAGCGATCTATAATTTGGGATATATGTATGTCTTAAACGGCGATAAACCCGCAGCACGAACACAATATGATTCGCTTTTGAAACTTGATGCCGATCTAGCCGGAAAATTATTACAGGCAATTAACGGTAAGTAACGGCAAATTAAAAAAGTAAAAAGGTAAAAGTGAGAAGTTTGCTTTTACCTTTTTTGCGTTTGGAGTTTTTTCATTGATGAAATAAAATGTCAGGCAAGGGCTGAAAATATGAACAAAATAATTCTCGAAACTCCAAGGGAGTTTGATTTTAGACGCACGGTTTTGAGTCACGGCTGGTGCGAACTGTTGCCTTTCAAAATTGATCAGGAAAACTGGACGATTGAAACGGTTTTACACGCAAATAAGCCGCTTTCGGTCAAAATTTGCGAAACAGAAAACGGTTTGGAAATAGAAGTCTTTGACCAAATTGATGACACCGCCGAAGCGAAAATAAGAAGAGATATTGGACATATTTTCAGGTTTGATGAAAATTTGTCGGAGTTTTACAAATTAATTAAACCCGAAAAACATTTAGCCTGGGTTTTGAAGCAAAAAGCCGGACGTTTATTGCGTTCAACCACCGTTTTCGAAGATTTGGTCAAAACGATTTGCACCACGAATTGCAGTTGGGCTTTGACCAAAATAATGGTCACAAACTTGGTCGAAAAACTCGGCGAACCAACCAAAGACGGCAAAAAAGCCTTCCCAACTGCCGAAAAAATGGCAACGCAATCAACCGAATTTTACAAAGAAGAAATCCGTTCCGGTTATCGTGCGCCGTATTTCAAAGAATTAGCGGAAAAAATCGTAGAAGGGAAATTAAATGTTGAAAATTGGCTGACCACGGATTTACCGACCAAGGAATTAAAAAAAGAGATGAAAAAGGTCAAAGGTGTTGGCGATTATGCGGCTGATAACCTCTTAAAATTGCTCGGACGTTATGACGGACTTGCACTTGATTCGTGGCTGCGGGGGCAATTCTACAAAAAATACAATGACGGAACTGTTTGCGACGACAAGCAAATCGAAAAACACTACGAACGCTTCCACAAATGGCGCGGATTGGTAATTTGGTGCGATATGACTGAAAAATGGATGTAAAGTCGTATAAGACGTAACTTACAAATCCTTTTTGCGTAATAATTTACAAGAAATTTTTTTTCAAGAAAAGTAAAAAATCTTTCGACTTTTTTCAAAACTCCCGCGTCTGAATGAATGTGTGAGCGAGTAACTCACAGTCAATTTGAAAAGAAAAAAGGAGAGAGTTTTTATGAAAAAGAATTTATTCAATTTATTCGCAATGTTATCAGGTGTTATGGCAGTTTTGGTTTTTGCTAATGTGAGCAATGCTCAGCCGCGTGTTGCGCGAGGCAGAGTTTATACCAAAGAAGAAGTTAAACAAATCATCAAAAATGTTGAAGACCGTGTTGATAAATTCAAAAAAGAATTTGATAAATCATTAGACCACAGTGTGTTGAACGGTTCCAACCGCGAAGATTATTTGAATGACCGGGCAAAAGATTTGGAACACGCAACCGATGAATTACGCCGCGAATTTGACAAACACGATTTGTGGATTGAAAACAAAGACGAAGTTCGCAAATGTTTGAATATTGCTCAGGACATCAATGTTGCCATGAAAAACCGTCATTTCGGAGCTGTCACCGAATCGAATTGGGCAAATGTCAGATACGAATTAAATACCTTGGCAAAAATTTACAATTTGCCGACCATTCGATAAAAGTAAAGTAAAATCAGTATCTTAGGCGGGTTTACAAAACCTGCCTTTTTACTATTTGGAATTATTTTCTTACGGTTTCGGCTATTCTTTGCTAAACTGTGCATCAGATAACTTAAAAAAGGTTTAATTAAAATGTTAGAAGCGGGAAAATTATTACAGGATCGTTACCGGATAAAAAAACAGATCGGACAAGGCGGAATGGGAGCAGTTTATATTGCAACCGATGAGCGTTTTGGCAGCACCGTAGCGATTAAAGAGACTTTCTTTTCAGATGCCAATTACAGCAAAGCCTTTGAACGCGAAGCTCGTCTTCTTAATAATTTACGTCATCCGGCTCTCCCGCGCGTCAGTGACTTTTTTAGTGATGAAAACGGGCAATTCCTGGTGATGGAATACATTACCGGCGAAGACCTTTCCGAAATGCTGGAGAAAAGGGAAGGCGCATTTCCGCTGAACGATGTTTTGAACTGGGCGGATCAATTGCTTGATGCCCTTGATTTTCTCCATACTCAGGAAATGCCGGTAATTCACCGCGACATCAAACCGCAAAACTTAAAACTAACTCCGCGCGGACAAATTATTTTGCTGGATTTTGGTTTGGCAAAAGGTAATCCGACCGATGCTCAACATAATACTGCGGCGAAAAGTGTGTTCGGTTATTCGCGTAATTATGCTTCTTTGGAACAGATGCAGGGAACGGGAACTGATCCGCGCAGCGATCTTTATTCGTTAGGAGCAACTCTTTATCATTTAATAACAGGAATTCCTCCGATTGATGCTTTAACCCGCGCAATGCAGGTTTTGAGTGGTGACAAAGATCCGCTCAAACCGGCAAATGAATTACATCCGCAGATTCCAATCGGAATTTCCGAAGTTTTGCAGCGGGCATTGGATTTGAATGCTAATTTTCGTCCAAGTTCTGCTGTTGCAATGAGAACAATGTTGGCAGAAAGCGAAAATCTTGAGATTTCGGACGTTTCAGCTTCTCCGATTAAAAAGCCTGCAACGGGGCTTTTAACTCAAAATACACAGGTTTTTGATAGTATTCCGAATTCTAGAGATACTCAAGCAGGAGCAAATCAGACGGATATTCAGCCGCTGGCAGTTCAATCCGATATTGCAAAAGTGGAAACGGATTCGGTCGTGACCAGATTTGAACCGAAAAAACAAAATATTCAAATTCCGGTCGGAGGTGAGACTGCAACTGAAGTTAGAGCGAATTCCGGGAACACTCAATCGCAAAATACCGGAAAAGGAAAGACAATGGCAGCTACTGCGCTGGGAACGTTGCTTTTGGTTGGAACGGCTTTAGGTGGATTATATGCCTTTAAGCCGGATATTTTTTCGGGAAGCGTAAGCAATATTAATACTCAGCAATCCGCGAATAATAATACAACTTTAGCAAATACAATCAATGTTGATTCTAATGCCAATAATTCTGCAATAGCGATAAATAATTCAAACGTTTCAGAACCATTGAGTAATAAGAAAGCTGAAAAAGTTGTAACCGCAAAGACTTCAACACAGCCTAAAGACGAAAATAAGGAATCAACTGTTGCACAAGAAAATCCGCCCGAAAAGGAAGCCAAAGTAATTATCGAAGACAAAGAAGGCAATCAAGTTTTGGAAGACGGAACAGTTAAAGCTAAAGACGGAACTATCGTTACCCGGGAAGGAAAGGTCATTAGAAACGGAGTTGTCATTGCTAATCCGAATGTTCGGATCAGACCGATGCCGCCGAATGTTGAAATGCCGCCGATTCCTCGTGAGGAACTTGAAAAACTGACACCTGAACAAAGAAAAAAAATCAGGCAAGTTATGGAAAATCAAAGGCGAATTATGAACGAGCAAAGACGGCAAGCGGAAAGAAATAATCCGCCGCCGGCTCCGAATCGAACGCCTCCGAATTAATCTTGGTTTAATTTGCTTTCGATAATAATTTTCAATTGTTCGGTTAATTTTGCAGCAAATTCGTGTTCATCCAATCCATCATAATTGGGCGGAATTTCAAAGACCGGATGAAAGAAAATATCAACCTTTTTTAAGGTCGGAAATTTAATATCCTGTGCCCATACTTCATTTGCCCCGCGAATTGTAACAGGTAGAATCGGAACTTCGGCTTCCTGAGCAATTCTGATTGCGCCTGTTTTAAATTCTAATAACTCGCCATTTGAAAAACCGCGTGAACCTTCGGGAAAAATTATTAAAGTTGCCCCGTCACGCAGACAAGTGAGTGCCTGAAGCATTGCTCTTCGTGTTCCACCCCGCTTTAAACTGACGGGAAACGCTCCCAAATAACGAATCATTCGCCCGACCAAAAACCAATTAAAAGCCTGATCCCAAGCCATAAATCGATACTTTCGCTTGATTGGCAGACAAACCCAGAACGGATCGAAATAAGTTTGGTGGTTAGGTGTGACGAGTAATCCGCTTTTTAGGTTCTGTGGAATATTTTCAACTCCGTGATATTCAATTCGCCACAAAATTTTGCTGATAAAAAGCAAAGTGTAGCGAATGATCTCAACTACAAATTGAGCCGGATATTGATTAGGTAATAATTTTGGCACAAAAAGATTATACGGGTTTTTGGTAAAGTGGAAAATCTAAGCGTTTGAAAACCTATGAAACGAACGTAACGCCAGCGTCCCGCTGGCTGTTTCGCCATCCGTCTCGGTGGCGTTGCTCAAGTCACTCAAAAATTTGAGAGTGACTCGATAGTTCAAACTAAGGGTCTAAACTTATATTTATGTTGAGTGCAGTCTTAGTAGTCGTGAGGGCGGGACGCGTCTCACGGACAGCCGCCGGGACGGACGGCGTTACGGTTCTTCCAGTTTTCAAACCGCTTCTAACCTGTTGTCGTATGAATATTCGAAGATGAGTCCGTCTGCACCGAACGAATCCGTTGACGCGCTTTTTTCGCTCGTCGGATTGTGTTGCGGCGTAAATTGTTTCCTGCCCAATCGGACATTTGTTTGAGCGGATGCCATTCAAATTTGTCGAGAGGTAAAACTTCACTCGAAGCATCTTTTAATCTCATTGTCGCAACTGCCAAAACCGTTAGCAAAATATTAAAAAACATTCCAACCGCAATTACTAACCATCCCGGAGCCAGACCGACCTGGGCACGCTGCACGAATGCTTCCATAGTTGGGGCAGGGAATGGATGAATATAAACTTTGAGCGTCCACGACAAAGCCAGCAAAATAAAAATCCACAGATAATTACTTCGCAAACGTCTGCCGATTGCTTCCCATTCGCTGATAGTAAAATGCGGCGTTACCAAATCTGCCGACAGATGATCCGCCCATTCTTTGTCGGGTGGAATGGTTTGATGCGAAAGCATTGGGGCAAAATATCCTGTTTCCAAAACCCGGACGCGCGAAGCCCAAACTTCGTAATAACGGTAACGGCGGGCTTCCATAAACAAAAAAATGGAAACCAAAATTGAGTTGATCGGAATCGCAAAATGCGGATTGTCGGGTGAACTGAAAACGAACGAAAGTGTTGCGCCGGCTGTAATTACCGCCCAGTTCGTAGTTGCATCAAGCCGCCCGCGCCAAACATTTGAACGCTGGACTTCGCCGCGATAAAAGTGAATCATCGCGGTATTAAAATCCTGCGTTGAAAGTTTTTGCGGTATCGCTGTGGGATTATTTTCTTTCTTTTTGCTCCTTAATTGAACTGCGTCCTTGAGCGAAAGAAATGACGTATCAACGTGGCTGATGTGAATATCTTCTTCGGCTTTTTCTCTATTAAGCCGAAACCTGTTTTTCATAATTTTGAAGAAAAGTGCGCCGAGCCTTAACTCAAAACAAGTTTAACATTTTCGGATTCTGATGCAAGAAAATTTTTGCAATTACCGAAAAATGAGGTTTTTTAATATTTATGCACTGATTTAGAGTCTTTGAAATAAAACATAAACCGTCATTGGTAGCTGCCTACAACTACTGAAAAACTACGGGGGCAAAAGTGGGGACGGGGATTTTTAAGACAAACACAACCTTTGCCAACGGCTAAATTGTGATCGCCTTAAATTGGTTTATGGGGCTGGAGTAAAAATATTTGGTGATTGATAAGTTACACCAAAAGTTACACCTGTTCGGGGGCTGAATTTTGAAATTCCGAAAATTCCGGCAGCATCAAATCTCAAATTCGACGCTTTGATTTGGGTTCCGAATCTGAATTGCGACAAACTTTCCGTTCCAAGCGGAGCCGCACCTGAGCGGGTATTTTTGCGTCCGTTGATTTCGCTGACGATGTTAACATTGTCTGTAACCCGGAAAATTCCCGCTAATCCGTATAAAAAAACATCATTTTGGGTAAATTTATCCAGCGGCGCGGTCAAAATTCCTAATCCGATATTTCCGTAAATATTGGCACGCGGATCGGCACCTTTTTTTCTGCCGAATTTCTTTTGCACCAAAATTTTACTAAAAATATTGATTTGATTGATTCCGATTCCTTTAGCCTGATCGGTGTTCGGCATTTGAAAACCGAATTTCAAACCAAGTGCCGGACGATTTCCGGTTTCATTAAAGAGTTTGATTTTGGTTGAGATGGTAAAATCATCAAAATCATTGGTTGAATTCCCGGTTACATTCAAAGGGATGGCAGAAGTTCCTTTTGAGTTTATCGCCAGATAATTTTGCAAAACGCCTTCGATTTGGATTTCGACGTTTGAAGCAAATCCCTGCCGAACGCGAATGTCAGCAACCCGGGTTAAATCGCCTTTTAAGCCGGAAAGCGGAAATTTTGCGTCCTGAAAAAAATCAACTCCGGCAGAAACATTTATCGTTCCGGCAGGCGCAATATCAACATCGTCAGTCAAAAGCGGACGCTGCTGCGCGAATGCACATACACACAAACCAAGAATTAGAACCTGTAAAACCCAAAGGCGTTTCATTCCCTATAATTTTGGCATTAAACCGATCATTTTGTAAATGTCTGTTGTGCCTTTGGACAAGAAAAAGAAAACTTGGCAAAATAACGTAAATAGATTTCAAGTTTTTCTTTACCCCTGTTTTATGGAATTAGTAGATTTTGAGAAAAATTCACCTGAGAGCGGCGGCGGCTTACGTTTAGTTGCAGATAATAAAGAACTTCACCAATTTCCCGTTATTCAAAAGCAATTTGTCAGTTTTATTTTCTTTCGGGTAAATCCTGAATTCAGAAAACTTAATGGCGAAAATAAAGCACTTTACAAAGCTCAGTTTGAAGAGGTTTTTAATCAATACGAAAAAGATCTTTTGCTTTTTACCTACTCACTGGTCGGTTTTGATTCAAAAGCTGATTTAATGTTTTGGCGCATCGGAAATTCTCTGGATCTGATTCAGGAAATGACTTCAAATCTTTATCGCACCGAATTAGGCTCTTTTTTGGAAACTACCGATAATTATTTAGCAACCACTAAGAAAAGAATGTTTATTGCGCCGAACAGTTTCAATAATCAGGAAGACCGTTTTCACATCACGGCGGGCGAGAAAAAATATCATTTTGTTTATCCGTGCGCCAAAAACCGCGAGTGGTATGACAAAACCAGTGAGGAACGCGAAAGTCTGATCGAAGAAAATTTTATGGTCGGAACAAAATTTCGCAATATCAAAATTCACCTGACTCATGCTTTCGGATTTAGCGAAAAGGAATTTATTGTCAGTTTTGAAACCGATGAGCCGAAAGATTTTCTGGCACTGGCAGAGGAATTAAGCCAAACCCAGGCGAACAAATTCAACTTGCGCGGAATGCCGATTTATACTTGCCGGCAAAGAAGTTTAGCAGAATGTTTGGATGCGATTGGGTAGAAAGTTCGGGAAGTTTAGAAAGTTTTGGAAGTTGGGGACAAAGTTACTCTTCCTAAACTTCCAAAATTTTCTAAACTTCCAAAACTAAAAATGAAAGTTGCACGGAAATTTACAATCAGAGGTTTAGTTCAAGGGGTCGGGTTCCGTTTTTTTACACAGCGTTCGGCGGCGCGGCATCAGGTTTTGGGGTATGTGCGAAATTTACCCAACGGAAATGTCGAAGCCTACGCCGAAGGAAGTGCGGAAACCGTCGAAGGATTCAAGCAGGATTTGACTGCCGGACCGACTTATTCGGTGGTTGAAGAGATCGAAGAAATAGTTTTAGAGCCAACCGGCTTATATTCATCATTTAGAATCGAAAAATAAAGGAATTTGCGATATTAGATTTGCGATTTGCGATTGAAAAAAAATCAAAGATCAAAGATCAAAGATCAAAAATCAAAATATGGAAAACTTAAAAAAACTGATACGCGAAGTGCCTGATTTTCCAAAACCGGGCATCAACTTTTATGACATTACAACCCTTTTGAAAGATGCGGAAGGGTTTCAAAAAACAATTGACGGTTTAGCCGAACAATTTGCCGGCGAAAAGATTGATACGATTATCGGTGTCGAATCGCGGGGCTTTATTTTTGGTGCTCCTTTAGCTTGCAAAATCGGTGCGGGATTTGTCCCGGTTCGTAAACCGAAAAAACTTCCGGCGGAAAAAGTTTCGGTTTCGTATGATCTGGAATACGGACAAGACACTCTGGAAATGCACAAAGACGCAGTTGGCGAAGGTCATCGAATTCTAATTGTTGACGATTTGTTGGCAACCGGCGGAACTGCTCGTGCAGTTGTTGATTTATGTGAAGGACTAGGGGGAAAAATCATTGGACTCTCATTCGTAATTGAATTAACTTTCCTGAACGGTCGCGCCAAATTTGACGGTTACAACGTAAAATCATTGCTCAGTTACGACGATTAATTATTGACAATCCAAAACCGAAAATCCAAAATCTAAAATTGGATTGGCTCTTGTAGCTCAGTTGGATAGAGCAACCGCCTCCTAAGCGGTAGGTCGTGCGTTCAAATCGCGCCAAGAGCATTATTTTATGTCTAAAATCAAAACTTTTGCAGATTACAAAGAGGCAATTGATCCTTTGGTTTTATATCCGCGTCAAACGCCAATCGAAGCATTGCAATATGTTGCGCTTGGCTTGAACGGCGAAGCAGGGGAAGTTGCCGAACAGATCAAAAAAGCGATGCGGAATGATGGCGGAGAGCTTTCGCCTGAGCGAATCGAATCATTAAAAAAAGAAGCGGGAGATGTGCTTTGGTATTTGACACGTTTGGCAGTGGAACTCGGCTCAAGTTTAGATGAAATCGCTCAAATAAACGTGGAAAAACTCTTTGCGCGGAAGGCAAAAGGTAATCTTAAACACGAATAAATCTGAAAAAAATTAAAAGAAAATAGTAAAAAAGAGAACTATTGTTTTGAGATATTTACTTATTTATCAAATATTTACAGCCGCACTGACAAAATTGCACACATTTTGACAAAATTTCCTGACATTTTTTCTGGAAAAAAAATGTGAATAAAACTTTCTATAAACAACGGAATAAAATGGTTGGTCAAGCGCAGTGGCAAGCAAAATAAATAGCTTTTCCAGGCAATATTTGTCCGAGTCTTAATAGTTCTCCTTTTCTAGGTTTAAATGAGTCGTATGGCGAGATGCGGCTCATTTTTTTTGCAAAAAATCAAGTAAAAAGTAAAAAGTAAAAAGTAAAAAATCAGGAAGATTTTTTCGTGTCTTTTCTTGTTCTTTCGTGGCTAAATTCTTCATTTTGTGGCAAATTGTTGAAGTATGCAAAAAGTCCTGACAGCCGAAGAAATGCGCGAAGTTGATCGCCTGACTACTGAAAAATACGGCATCCCGTCTTTGCTTTTGATGGAAAATGCCGCTCACTCCGCTGCACGAGTGATAACTGAAAAACTGGGCGGAAGTGTCAAAGGGAAAATCGTTTTAGTTTTATGCGGCAAAGGAAATAATGGCGGAGATGGTGCGGCTTTGGCAAGAATTTTGTGGATGAGTGGGGCGGAGGTCGCGGTAAGTTTGATAGGAAAAATCGAGGACACAAAAGGAGATGCAAAAATCAATTTTGAGATTATGCACAGCCTTTCAATGCGGCAGCCACCTGAAATAGTTGAGATTGGAACGAATGGAAATTTGAAAATAAATCAGAATTGGAAAAATTGGAATGAATTAATTTTTCAAGAAATTATAACTTTGGATGAATGGAAAAATTTTGAGAAAACAAACTTTCATCGCGAAGATCCTGAAATTATTATTGATGCGTTATTCGGAACAGGGTTGACTAGACGTTTGGCAGATATTTATGAAGAAATCGCAACCTATATTCGTTGTTTCAATTTTGAAAGCGTAGAACGCGATACATTAGTTGTTTCCCTTGATATTCCATCAGGACTGGATGCTGACAAGTCTGAAAAAATCGGAGTGAATCCAGAAGCGCATTTAACTGTAACATTTACCGCACCAAAACTTTCTAATGTTTTCCCGCCCGCTTCAAATTTCAATGGTGAGTTAGTTGTGGCAAATATCGGGAGTCCGCAAGAGTTAATTGATAATTGCCAATCAAAACTCTTTGTTACCGAAAAAGAAGATGCACAAAATTGGCTTGAATTAACCAAAATTCAAACCGATTCCTATAAAAAAACTCGCGGAAGGGCTTTGATTATCGCCGGTTCGGAAAATTATTCGGGCGCGGCGGTTTTGTCGGCAAACGCTTGTTTTTCGGCAGGTGCGGGAATGGTGACAGTTGCCGTCCCAAAAGAAATTCGTCCCATTGTATCGGGCAAAGTATCGGGCGAGCTAATTGTTCAAATTATTGAAAAGATTGATGTTCAGTGTGATGTGATAGGAATGGGATGCGGAATGTCGCCGGATGAGAAAATGCACGAGTTTATCCGCGAAACGGTTCTTAACCGGAAAACGCCGATGGTTTTGGACGCACAAGCTCTAAACGCTTTTTCTCCTTGCTCCGAGCGTTTTTCCGAAGAATTTCCGCTTGTTTTGACTCCGCATCTTGGCGAATTTACCAGGCTTTTGGGTAGGGAGGTCAGCGAAGACAGAATTGCAGAAGTTAGAGAATTTGCCCAAAAACACAACGTCATTTTAGTTTTGAAAGGCGAACGGTCATTAATTGGCAAACCTGACGGAACGGTTGTTATCAATCCGACAGGCAACGCAGGCATTTCACGGGCGGGTGCGGGCGATACACTGACAGGAATCATCACAAGTTTTCTGGCGCAAACTTTTGCGGTGAAAAATGTAAATATCGAAAATGCTTTTGAAGCCACAATTGCCGCACTTTACATCGCAGGAGTGGCGGGCGATATTGCCGCCGAAAAATTCAGCCAAAGACTAATGACGGCAACTGATGTCCGCGAATGTTTGCAGGAAGCGATTGCTTCGTTGAGGGATGAGGGATAAGGGATGAGGGATGAAAGTTTGTTGAAAAATTACCTTTGCAATTCTCCACAAGACACTTTCGATTTAGGCGAAAAAATCGGTGAATCTTTGCAGGGTGGCGAAATTATTTTGCTTGAAGGCGGACTCGGTGCGGGAAAAACTTTGCTCACCAAAGGAATTTTGTATGCGCTTGATTTTGATGTTGACGAAGTGACTTCACCTTCTTTTACGCTGGTAAATCGTTATGATGCAAAATTTACAGTTTATCATCTTGACCTTTGGCGGATTGAAGAAAATGCGGCGTTTGCGGTTGGATTAGATGAAATTCTTGAAAATGAAAACGCAATTGTAATAATCGAATGGTCAGAGCGTCTGCAAAATTTTTCATTTCCAAAAAAAGTAATCCGTGTCAAAATCGAAGGCGATGGCGATGAGGCTCGAAAAGTTATTGTTTCTTAACGAGTTTCCCCCAAAACCTTTATGGACGATTTTGAAAAATCTCTCAGAGAAATCACTTTAGCACCTTACATTGTGAAGGCAACAGTCCTGATCGGAGTTCAACGCAAATCAGGAAGCAATATGTTTCGCCATCAAATCAGCACATTAGGGATTTTGATCGATTACAAAATGGTTGATCCGGTTCTTTTGAAAGCCTCAGTTATCCACGACATTTTTGAAGACGCTGCCGGAATGCCCGGCGTTTCCGAAGATGCGATCAAATCTTTGGATGCAGATGGTGAAGCTGTTTGCCGACTGGTAAAAGAAGTTACAATTCGGATCAATAACGGTATCAAAGAACCAAAATCCGAGTTTTTACTGCGCGTTATGACAAAGGGAAGCGAACGGGCAAAAGTTCTGAAACTAGCTGACCGCATCAGCAATATTTTTGCTCTCGGATTTGTTCACGATTTTGCCTTTGTAAAAAAATATTTGCAGGAAACCAAAGATTTCATCCTACCTTTTGCCGAAAACGTCAATGCTGATATGTTCCGTGAATTGAGCGATTTAGTAAAAAATCGAAGTGAAATGTTGGAAAAAATACAGGCTTAGTTTTAAGTTGAATTTACGTTTATTAATAATCTTTCTCACTTTGTTTTTTTTGATCGGTTGTCAAAAAAATATCGAACCGCCTAAAACTGATTTGCCTCCAAATATTGACGAAAGAACCGCAAAACTTTTCAAACTCAAGGAAAAAATTGTTCCATTTTTCAAACCGATGCGGGTGCAAAAGGGAGATTGGCTCGAATCATTTCCCGAGGAAGGTCAGACTTTTGAGCAATACATCAACTCAAATCCGACCTTGCCAACTGCCGAACGGCAAATTATTTATATTCAACCGCTTGGAGATTTCACGCAAACTCAAAAGAAAGTTTTGCAGCTGACCGCAGATTATATGAAAGCCTTTTATAATTTGCCGGTTGAGCTTAACGAAATAAAGCCGCTTGGCAATATTCCAAAAAGATTTCAGCGCAAAAATCCTTATGAAAAACAATTGCAATTAAAAACAGGATATTTTCTTAATGATTTGTTGCCGAAAATGCTTCCAAAAGATGCGGCGGCATTTATTTGCTTTACCAATTACGACCTTTATCCTGATGATAATTGGAATTATGTTTTTGGACAGGCAACTTTGCAAAATCGGGTTGGTGTGTGGTCGCTGTGGCGTTTTGGAAATCCTGATAAAAGTGCCGAAGATTATCGGCTTTTCATGACGCGCACGCTCAAAGTCGCAATGCACGAAACGGGACACATGTTTTCAATGCCTCATTGCACCAAATACGAGTGTTTGATGTCCGGCTCAAATCATTTGTTGGAGGCTGACCGCCACCCGCTAGATGTTTGCCCCGAATGTATGGCAAAAATCGCTTGGGCAATGAAATACGAACCAACGATGCGCTATCAAAATTTATCTAAGTTTTGGAAAGAACAAGGTTTTGAAGAATTGAGCAAGGAATTTGAGGAAAAAGAAAAAGCTGTTCAGTAGTCGGTGTTCAGTGAGCAGTGGTCAGTAGATTGTCTGAAATCTGAAATCCAGTTTGATTACCAATCAAAATTCGACCACTGACCACCGCCAACTGACCACTAAAAAATATGCGAATTTTACTAATTGCAATTTTAGCTGTAACTTTAATTTGTAGTTCGATTTATATCGCTGGACAAATCAACTATCCTTTGCCGAAAATGGAAAATCCGAAAATTTTAGTTAGGAAAAAAGAACGCAAACTGCAAATTTTTGACGGTGAAAAATTAATCAAAACTTATTCAATTTCGCTCGGTTTCGCGCCGGAAGGCGATAAGGAAATCGAAGGCGACGGAAAAACTCCCGAAGGTGAATTCTATGTTTTTACCAAAAACGATAAAAGCTCATTTTTTCTCTCCCTTGGTGTAAGTTATCCGAATATCGAAGATGCTGAACGCGGTTTGAAACAAGGTCTGATTACTCAGGAAGAACACGACGAAATCGTTAAAGCCGTCAACGAAAAGTCAATGCCACCGCAAAAAACGAAACTTGGCGGAGAAATATACATTCACGGCGGCGGCTGCGATTCCGATTGGACAGCAGGCTGTATGGCTCTCAAAAACGAAGAAATGCAGGAGATTTTTGATGTAATTGAAATTGGGACACCGATAAAGATTGAGCCTTGAGTCTCTTAGAGTCTAAAGTTACTTAACATCAGATTGAATTATTTAACAATCTTAATCCTTAATGAATTGCTTTCAACTTTACCTGTCGCCGTTTTAGGATTTGATTCTGCTTCCCCAGATCCAATTACAAATTGATTAGTTTGATTTGCTTTGATTGTATAAAAACCAGTTTGTTTTATTCGTAAACAGGGAACATCAAATTGAGCAAAAAGGTTTTTCTCAAAGATAAGTTTTTCGTCTTCCCCTAATTTAAAAAGATTATTGAATTTTTTGTCATTGCATCCGATATGAATATATTCGGATTTGAAGATCATGTGGTTAGGTTCGGTCAGTTCAAACATTTCAGATGTGATTTTGGGGTCAACTAGTAGATATTTTTCTAAATCAGATTTTCTTCCTTTTGAATCAATCAAATGGACTTCAGGGTCAAAATCTCTTAAGAAAATATAGTTTGCCGATTTATTGAGCATCGCAAAGGTTATTTTCATTATATCGCCGATTCGATAAGTATCTTTGTTTGAAACCATTTTGAATTCGACAACTTGAGGGTAGTTAATAGAAAGAACTGGTTTTTCTTTTGCTTCTGACACTTGGAGTTGTGAAACGTTTTGAGATTTAACAACTGAGTTACAAAATACCAGTAGAAAAGTAATTAATAAGAATTTGATTATATTCATAGAATTATCCGTTAATAATTCACCTTCACACAAACATTCTTCTCTTCCGTAAAAAATCGCAATGCCTCGAAACCGCCTTCACGCCCCATTCCTGAATCTTTGACACCGCCGAAAGGAGTCCGCAAATCCCGCAAAAGCCAGCAATTTATCCAGACAATTCCCGCTTCGATTTGGGCGGCTAGGCGATGGGCAACACTTAGATTTTCCGTCCAAATGGTTGAAGCTAAACCGTAACGCACTGAATTTGCGTATTTTAGAACCTCTTCTTCGGTTTCAAAAGGCTGAATCGTGACTACCGGACCAAAAATTTCTTCTTGATTTGTGCGGCAATCAAACGGCAGATTTTCGATAATTGTCGGCTCGATAAACCAACCGTTCAAGTCTTCAACTTTAACCGAATTTCCACCGCACAAAATCTTTCCGCCTTCGGTTTTCGCTAATTCTATATAACTTAAAATCTTGTCGAAATGTTGTTTGGAAACGATTGCGCCGATATTGGTTTCGGGAGCTTTCGGATTGCCGATTTTTAATTGTTTGGTGCGTGCGACAAAATCGGTTTTGAACTTTTCGTAAATTGATTTTTCGACAAAAATCCGTGAACCGCAAAGGCAAATTTCGCCTTGATTGGAGAACGAAGAAAGTAAGGTTGTGTTGAGCATTTCTTCATAATTGCAATCGGCAAAGATGATGTTCGGATTTTTCCCGCCGAGTTCAAGCGAAAGTTTTTTGAACATCGGAGCGGCTTCACGCGAAATCCACTCGCCTGTCGCAGTTCCGCCGGTGAACGATAAAGCCTTAATTTCTTTATGTTTGACGATGGCTGCACCCGTTTTTGTGCCGAGTCCGTGAACGATGTTCAGAACTCCGGCGGGCAAACCCGCTTCGATGCAAAGTTTTGATAAAAGATAGGCTGTCATCGGCGTTACTTCCGAAGGTTTCGCCACCACACAGCAGCCAGCCGCGATTGCGGGAGCGATTTTCCAGGTGAAAAGATAAAGCGGCAAATTCCAGGGCGAAATGCAACCGACCACGCCGATTGGTTGCCGCAAAGTGTAGTTAATTGCTTGTTGGACAGTTTCATAAGATTCGTTTGCAAGGTGCATTTGCGCGGTTGCATAAAAACGAAAATTAGCGGCGGCGCGTGGAATATCAACCCTTTTTGCCAACGAAACAGGTTTACCGTTATCAACGCTTTCGGCTTCTGCCAAAATGTCCAAATCACGTTCGATCAAGCGCACTAGCCGCATCAAAATTTCAAAGCGTTCATCGTGCGAGGTCTTAGACCAACTTGGAAAAGCTCGTTGCGCCGCTTCCACCGCCATTTGCACATCTCGTTCGTCCGAATCGGGAATCAGCGAATAAATTTCGGCAGTTGCGGGATTGAAATTGTTCAAATATTCATCTGAAATCGGTGCAGCTAATTTTCCGTCAATGTAATTTTCTATCTTTTGCATTTGTAAAAGGAACGTCGCAGTAGCGGCGTAGATGTGTTTAAGTAAAAGACATCTCGGATTTAACTTGAGATGTTCGCGTTTACACGCTCAATGCCGGCTGGAAGCGCGGCGTTCCGTGTGCATTTACTTGATTTTATTATATTTCCGTAAAATTTCCAGCGTTTTGTCAATCGGCAACGCTTCAACCGTCCGACTTTCACGCCCTTTAACCGTGGTTGCTTTAAACAAAGAATTAAGAATTGCTTCTTCGGTGGCTTCGATAGTTGCCAGAAACAAGGGCGACATCGCATCATTTGAAAGCAGAGTTACGTTTCGCGTATTTTGTCCGTTTTCCAATGGCTTGATGCGGTTATTGGTCGAAAAAGCAATCGCATAATCACCACTGCCGTTCGTCATTGCCGAACCTGTTCGCGCCAAACCTGACATTGCGCGCGAAGCCATCCGTTTTAGTTGACGGGCATCAACCGGGGCATCTGTTGCAATCACGATAATTACCGAACCGTCTGCCCAATCATTGATTTCGGTAGGACTTTGGGAAACGGTTTTTTGATTCTTTTCAACTTCATCTTTCAGATAGTATTTTCCAAGTTCAACTCCGACAGGTGCGCCGTCAATGCTCAGAACTCCGCCGAAATTTGTTTGAACTAAAACTCCAACTGTGTAATCACCGATTTTGCGCGAAGATGTTCCGATTCCGCCTTTCCAACCGAAAGCGACTGTTCCAGTCCCTGCGCCGACTGCACCTTCTTCAACTTCATTTTTGGCGTTTTTGACGGCGTTGAAAACATCTGCCTGAGTTATTTGTCTGGCGCGGATGTCGTTCAGAAAACCATCATTTGTTTCCGCCACAACGGGATTAATTGACTGCACATTTTCATTGCCCGAAAGTCCAAGCATATAGTCCAGCAAAAAATCACCAACACGCGGAACAGCAAGAGTTGAAGTCAGCAAAATCGGCGTTTCGATTTCGCCAAGCTCGTTGACCTGGGTTGAACCGGCTAATTTGCCGAAACCATTGCCAACAAAGATTGCGGCGGGGACTTTTTCCCGAAAAAGATTGCCGTTATGCGGCAAAATCGCAGTAACTCCGGTGCGAATATTTTCGCTTTGGATGATGGTTGAATGTCCGACCAAAACGCCTTCGACATCCGTGATTGAGTTTTGCTTTCCAGTCGGTAAAATCCCGATTTTTAAGCCGACTTCGCGGACTCGCGGACGAGTTTGGGCAAAAGAAATTGACGCAGTAAGTAGCACGATCAGGCAAAGAAAAATTATTTTGAAAGGCATAGTGAGGATATTTTAACTGCAATTAACGGACAATGCTACTGGTAGATTTTCCCGTTCCATTTCAACGTTTTTTTCTTTAGATTTTCGTTGCCGGATTCGTCAATCAATTTATAGAAACTCTTGACTAACCGTCCTTTTAGGATAATTTGCAGGGGATTGGCTAAATTTTTATCGTCTGTCATATCCATCATCGAAGTTATTTGATTGGTCGGTTTTCCATCTTCGACAAAAAGGTTCTTGGAAACGGCGAGGTTCGTTTTAGGATTGATGGCAAAATAAAAATTTGTATAAAACGGGATATTGAAACCGCTGGTCGCGTATGAAATTTCAATGATTTGTTCCTTTCCATTCGTCGCAAAATCAACCGAAATATCAGGGTTTCGATTGAAAAATCCGTCAAAGATCTCTGAAACGTAAACTTTTCCGTTTTTGCGGTTAAGGAGGAAAATGTTCGAGCCGCCGTAATGTGTTTGGTAGCAAGGATCAAGAACTTTGAAAACCCGAAGGTTTGAGTTTCCAAATAATTCGGCGTTTGCAATTCGCTCTCCGTCCTCAGTTTTTTTGCTTGGAATACAAGCATCCAAATCTTTTGCCGGAACATTCCACCAGTCGGCGAAAGTGAATTTTTCGAGCGATTGAATAAAAAGATTGATTGCTTTAACGCGGTTCGGTTGTTTTAAGATTTCTTCGTTCTCATCATCCTGTCCGACACATTTGTATTTGAGCTGCGGAATCGGGCGAAAAGCGGCTTTAGCTTCTTTTTTGCAAGATTGGGCAAAAGTCGGAAAAATGGCTGAGATTAAAAGTAAAAAACTGATAAATAAACGAAATAAAATTGTCTTCATAAGGTAATACTAAGAAAACGGCTTTAGGTTTTTAATCCAAAGCGACTTTGCCGGTAACCGCCATATATTGTGCATTTCGGGTTTCAAATCCTTGAATGTATGTGTTTAAGAAAATAATCAGACTGTTTTTATACAGATAGATATACTGAATCCCGTAGGCAAGCGGACAATCACGATCTTTCGGCACATCGGAGTCTTTTTGGAGATATTTTTCCGTGTTATTGGTTTTATCTTTTAAGAGCATTTCAATTTTGAATGAGTTGCTGCCGCAAGGACTGTTTTCCTGGCTAGCAAGAGTTTTCAGCGTCAGTTCAAAATCGTGTCCGGGCGGATAACCCATTCCCAAAACAATCTCGGTAGTAAAGTTGATTGTGCGGTATTCTCCTTCGCTACCGACTTCCTGATATGCGTTATCGGTCATCATTCGTGAAACTAATAAACTTCCATGGTTATTTGGAACAATCCCGAATTTTTTCAGCAACGGAGCGGCTTTCAAACGGGCGCGGGCGCGGGCTTTGGAAACAACCTCCTCATTTTCTCTTTCGATTGAGACGCGAATAGGATTAACCGCGTAAACATTTTTCTCAACATTAAGAAAATAATATCTCGAAAATGAATCGGTCGGTCCTGCATCACTATACATCGCACCGTATTCTTCAAAAGCCACATATTTTCCGTCTTTGGAAAAGCCGATAAAGTTCAATTCGGCAATACCTTCGGCAAAAGCGGTGAGCGGAAAAATTAACAACAAGGCAAAAAACAGCCCCGCCAATAATTTCGTTTGATATTGGAACGCAAAAAATTCTTTCATTTCAAATAGTCTCCTATTGTTAGACGTTTTTCGTTTTACTCTTTTGCCCTCAATAAATAAAGAGGATACGAATTTACTCGCATCCTCTTTATTACAGTTTCTGTATTTTAAGTAATTTTACCAAATCTGGCAGGGTTTCGGACTGACCATTTTTTGTCCGACCTTGCAGCCCCAGGCTTCGGCAAACTGCGGCAGATTGGACATCGGACCATTGACGCGGTAGCGTTGGTGCGAGTGCGGATCGCCTAAAACTTGTTGGCGTTCTGCTTCCGGCGTTGATTTAGCTGCCCAAACCTGTGCCCAACCAAGGAAAAATCGTTGTTCCGGCGTGAATCCGTCAATATTTGCCGGACGAGGTTTACCTTCCATTGATTTTTTGAAAGCGGTGTAAGCGGCGGTTAATCCACCCAAATCACCAATATTTTCACCCAAAGTTAATTTACCGTTGATATGTAGTCCTGGCTGAACTTCGTAACCGTTAAATTGTTCAACCACGCAGTTGGCGCGTTCTTCAAATTTTTTACGGTCTTCCGGTGTCCACCACATTTTCAGGTTTCCGTCAGCATCGTAACGGCTGCCCGAATCGTCAAAACCGTGCGAAACTTCGTGACCGATAACCGCCACGATTGCCCCGTAATTGATGGCATCATCAGCGGCAAAATTAAAGAACGGCGGCTGCAAAATTCCGGCAGGAAATGTGATGTCGTTGAATGACGGACTGTAACTGGCATTAACGGTCGGTGGGGTCATTCCCATCCGGGTTTTGTCCACCGGTTTGTTAATGTCCTGGAGATTGCGGTTGATTTGGAATTGAGCCGCTCTTTGTCCGTTATCAAAATATGATTTGCGGTCAATAACCAAGCCTTTGTAGCCGCGCAGGACATCAGGCGAACCGATTTTGCGTTTGATGGCAGCAAGTTTGATCAAAGCTTGTTTTTTTGTTTCATCGCTCATCCATTCCAAACCATTGATTCTGACCTTAAAAGCGGCAACCAGATTATCAATCATTTCATTCATCCGTTTTTTGGCTTCGGCAGTGAATGCTTTTTTGATGTATTCCTGACCGAGTGCTTCGCCGAGTGTGCCGTCAACGGTCTGTGCACAGCGTTTCCAACGAGGTTGCTGTTCCTTTGTTCCCGATAAATATTTACCGAAAAAGTTAAAATTTTCATCGCCGAATCGTTTGGAAAGACGACTAGCCGAACCGTTAAGAATCATCCAACGCATATAGGTTTTCAAATCATTAAGGTTCGTTTCGGTCAAAATTTTGTCTAATTCTTTGAAGAAATCCGGCTGACCGATATTAAAATCTTTAATCGGTGGAACTCCGCGAGTTTTCATGTAATCAGTCCACGAAAAATTCGGAGTCAGTTTTTGAGCATCTTCAACCGTCATTTTGTTGTAACGTTTGTCGGGGTCGCGCAATTCGACCGGAGCTTTGGAAGCATTCGCCAAACGCATTTGGATTTTCATTACGGTTTGAGCGTTAGCGGCAGCTTTATCAGCATCGTCACCCGCCAGTTTGAACATATTGGTCATATATTCAACAAATTTATCGCGGGTTTCTTTCGATTTTGCGTCATCTTTGGTGTAGTAATCTTTGTTTGGCAAACTCAATCCGCCTTGTCCGGCGTTGGCAATTGTCAAATTACTGTTTTTAGCATCCGCACCAGCTCCAAAACTGAAAAACATTCCTGCTCCCGCTTTATGGAAATTTGCAATTGCAGTTTGTAATTGTTTGACATTAGCAATCTTATCAATTTCGGCAAATCGTGGTTTCAAAGGAGAAATATCAGCTTTTTCGATGGCGGCTTCATCCATACAGGAAGAATATAAATCACCGATCAATTGTAAATCACTGCCTTTTGCAGCCTTTGTTTTTGCCGCATTTTCCAAAATATCGTGTAATACATTTTGGTTATTATCGGCTAAAGTATTGAAAGTTCCCCAACGAGAAAATGCCGGGGGAATTTGTGTGTTTTTAACCCAATTTCCATTGGCGTATTGGAAAAAGTCTTCGCAAGCGTCAGCTGAAGTATCCATCCGACTCGTATCAAAAGCCTTGCTCTGAGCCAAAGTCGCCATTACAAAAGACAGTAATAGACAAAAGCTGAGCACAAAGCGGACTGTAAAAGAACGCATATTTAAATTGTCTCCTGAATTATTAAAGAATTGAAAACATTTTAATACAAATCTGTAGGAAAATACGACTTAATATTTTAGATTTAGCCCAAAAGAGTGGATTACTTTACAAATATTTACAAGAAAAAAATAAGGACTCGAAAACTATCAAGTCCTTATTTTAACTTTTACCTTTTTACTTACAAATTCTTACCAAATTTTACAAGGATTCGGGCGAACCATTTTCTGACCGACTTTACAGCCAAATGCCTGGGCAAATTCGGGTAAATTTGAAAACGGACCGTTGACACGGAAACGCGGGTCTGAGTGCGGATCGGAAGCGACCAACACCCGTTGAACTTGCGGAGTCGATTTAGCTGCCCAAACTTGCGCCCAGCCTAAGAAAAATCTTTGTTCCGGCGTGAATCCGTCAATTTTTTCGGGTTGCGGTTTGCCTTGCATTGATTTTTTGTAACCATTGTAAGCGAGAATCAAGCCGCCCAAATCACCAATGTTTTCGCCTAAAGTTAATTTACCGTTGATGAATAGACCGGGTTGCACTTCGTAACCGTTAAATTGTTCAACCACACAGTTTGCGCGGGCTTCAAACTTTTCACGGTCTTCAGGAGTCCACCACGATTTTAAGTTTCCGTCACCGTCATATTGACTTCCTTCATCATCAAATCCGTGTGTAATTTCGTGACCGATGCCGCCGCCGATTGCGCCGTAATTGATCGGATCATCAGCCGCAAAATTAAAGAAAGGCGGTTGCAAAATTCCGGCAGGGAACGTGACATCGTTGAAAACAGGAAAATATCCGGCATTAACAGTTGGCGGAGTCATTCCCCAACGGCTTTTATCAACAGGTGTATTTACGTCTTTCAAATTGCGGGCGATTTGAAATTGAGCTGAACGCAAAGTGTTGGAAAGATAGGATGTTCGGTCAATTTTCAAGCCGACATAACCGCGTAATTTGTCGGGATAACCAATCTTGCGTTTCATAGCGCCGAGCTTTGCCAACGCTTTGGTTTTGGTTTCCGCGCTCATCCAGTCTAAATTATTGATTCTTTCACGATAAGCCGCGAAAAGGTTGTCAATCATTTCGTCCATTTTCTTTTTGGCGGCGGGTGTGTAGGCTTTTTTGACGAATTCCTGACCAAGTGCTTCGCCCAAATTGCCATCGGTGGCAGACGAGCAACGTCTCCAACGCGGGAGCATTTCTTTTTGACCGTTCAAATATTTGCCAAAGAAGTTAAAGTTTTCATCCACAAAGGCTTTCGGTAAACGGTTAGCGGTTGAGGTTATCAAATTCCAGCGTAAATTCGTTTTCCATTGCTCAAGCGGAACTTCGGTCATCATTTTGCTGACTTCGGTAAAGAAAGCGGGTTGACCGACGATGACTTCTTTGACTTGCGGGATTCCGCGATTGATCAAATAGCCTGTCCACGAAAAATTCGGAGACATCGCCGCTAATTTTGCCAAATCCATTTTGTTGTAATTTTTTTCGGGATCGCGCAATTCAACCGGACTCATTGAGGCTTTTGCCAAACGGGTTTGAAAATCCAACACGGTTTTAGCATTGGCGGCGGCTTTGTCGGCATCATCGCCCAAAAGTTTGAACATATTGGCAACGTGTTCGACAAATTTGGCGCGGGTTTCGACCGATTTGGCATCATCTTTCAAATAATAATCTTTGGTCGGCAGGCTCAATCCCCCTTGATTGGCGTTGGCGGCATTCATCGAACTGTTTTTCGCATCGGAAAAAACTCCAAAGCCAAAAATTGCACCGATTCCCATCGAATGAAATGCCGCGATTTGTTTTTGTAAACTTTTGACATCTTTGATGTTATTGATTTGTTGAAAATAAGGAGCAAGCGCAGTTGTTCCGGCTTTTTCGATTGCGTCTTCGTCAACACAAGTTGAATAAAAATCGCCGATCAATTGCAAACTGCTTCCGGCGGGAGATTTGGTTTTGGCGGCATTTTCCAAAATTTCTTTGAGCGTGTTGTTATTATTTTCGTTGAGGATATTGAAACTGCCCCAACGCGCCTGTGAAGCCGGGATCTCTGTATTTTTAAGCCAACCTCCATTGGCATATTGATAAAAATCTTCGCAAGCGTCAGCCGAAGTGTCCAAACGATTCAAGTCAAACGCTTTGGTTTGTGCGAAGCTGTTAATTGAAAATGCCAGCAATAAACAAAAAGTCACTGCATAGCGGACTGAAAACGAACTCATTTTAATATTCTCCATTAAATTGCATTTTGTGGAATTTCTTAGAAACCTGTTAGCAGATTAGCAAATTTATAGCTGGATAAACACCAAAACGTGATTGAGTGCAACAAAACGGGATAAAATGCACTAAATCAGTTATAAAACGGGAATAAATTTTTCACTGACGGCTTCCCAGAGGTCTTTAGCTAATTTTTTACGGTCATCGCCTACGATTGGTTCTTCACCAAAATTGATGATGGCTGTGACCTCTTTCAATTGAAAAAAACGCCATAAATGCTCAATAAAAGTTGTGTCATCCCACCAGCAAACCGAGTAACTCGGCGGCGGCTCGTCCAACGGCGTTTGGTAGCTGATCGAAGCGTAATGAACCGGCAAATCGGTCGAAGCGGCAAATTCTAAAAAGGAAGACTTAAAAGGCAAAACTTCTTCGCCTTTGGTGCTGGTTCCTTCAGGGAAAATTATCACGCCCTCGCCGCGTTCCAGAGCGTTCAAAACGTCTAATCCGGCTCGCGGAATGTCTCGTTTACATTGCCGATTGATGTAAATATTGCCCATATCACGAACGATTTTCCCGGCAGCAAACCAACTTTCAATTTCGCCTTTGGCAACATAAATTCCTTCGACCACAGCACGGATCGTCGGAATGTCCATATAACTTAAATGATTGCAAACTAAGAAGAAAGGTGAATGGGGAGGCGTGCCGATGACTTCAACTTTCATCCTTGATATTTTGACAAAATACCGTGCCCAATTCCGAAAAATGATCTGCCGCCAATAGATTTTATTTGGAATGACAAAATCGCCAATCCACCAAATTCCGTAAAGTCCGAAAGTCGCCCCGAGAAATGAGATAAAACGAATTGCTGCCCGAATGTTCTTCATAGAAAAATTTTAACGCAAAGTCGTTCAAGTAAAAAGTAAAAAGGCAAAAGGCAAAAAAAAGTAGCAGGAAAAACTTTGCCGACTTGGTGGCTTTACGTTAAAACCTAAATTTTCAAATGCTCAAAAGGAGAAAAGAAAAGTTGATAATATTTTTCCTCAATCGTTTTAATATCGAAAATTACAAAAAAATCTATTGTTTTGAAATGACGGTCAATTGCCGGTTCACCGCAGATTTTGGCTCCGATTCGTAAATAAGTATGGAAAAGTTTTGGTAATTCCACCTCTTTTGTTTCGTTCGGCGTGAGAAAATCTTCTGGGCGGCATTGGCATTCTTCCCGTGCATCTACGCGGATTTCGGGATGTAAAGCGTTTAATTCTTTCAACTGTTGAGCGGCGCGTTTTCCTTCCGAACAATCCAAAGTGAACAACGAACAGCAGCCGAAAAGATAGCGTTTTCTCAACTTGGTCGCATATAATGCCAGACCTTTCCAGAGCAAAAATAACACCCGCGTATTCCGATGCTCACGCGCAATGCAGGAACGTCCGATCTCCAGCGACTGCGCCAAAACTTCGTAAGGCAAATCTTCCAAACGAAACTCACCCGAAGAATAGAATCCTTCTGCATTTTTTGCCATTTCCAAGGTGCGAAGTCTGTAAGTGCCGACAACTGCATTGGTTAGCTTTTCAACGACAATCAAATGATGACAGGTTTGGTCAAATTCGTCCTCGTCGCGCTCGGTCAAAAAAGACGAATCAAGCCCTTCGTTCAGCTCCAAATTAAAAACTTCAAAACGCAAACGCAGTGCAGCATCAATTTCTTCGGGCGTGCGGGCGAAACGAACAACGTAATGACCTTCGCAAATTTCTTCGGTTGGCACATCTGCGGTCTGAAACGGATAATCAAACGCTTTTTGAAAATCAGGTGCAGTTGATTCATCAATTTCAGGTGCTTGTGTGCGTTGAAACGGCATTATTTTGAAATCTAAAAGCAACATATTTTTTTTGATAATAGGTCTTTAATGTTAAATCCCTCTTACCAAGAAATTTATTCTAACTTTTAGAAAAAATACGCAAATATTTTTTGAAAGTTCGATAAGTTACTAAAAAAATAACTTTCCGACGCTAAAATAAACGAAGTTCCAAATTTTGATTAATTGTCTTTTTCAATTTTCTTAAAATTGTAACGCAACAAAACCCGAATCGGCAACGTTTTTCCGTTGCGTGAAGCAGGTCGCCACTGCATTTTTTGAATGGTTTCTGTAACCGATTCGTCCAAATCGTAACCAGCCCAACGAGTTATTTCGATTCGTGTGATTTTGCCGTTTTCGTCCACATCAACCGTGGCATCAACCGTGGCGGCGATGGAAAAAAGATTTGCTAGCCGTCTGTAAGGCGGAACGATTCGCCGAAAGGGAAGCGGTGATTTGAAATTTTTAGCTTCGGGCGAATTTTCGTCAGGCAATTCTTCTAAAATCGGCGGAGTCGGTTCGTTGATCTCAGCTTCCTGCACCTTTTTTATGTTCTGCGAAATTTCGCTTTCCAAATAATTTATCGAAGCAAAAAGCTGTGTGTCTGCGATATTTGGGGTTTCGGCTTCAAAACTTTTTAGTGTCCAAAAAACTAAGCGTCCCGTTCGTGCGCTGACTAAATAAATTGCCGTATATGATTCAAAATAGACAGGTTTGGAAAAAGAAGTCCGGCGCAGATTTTCGGCTTTGAGCAGAATAATATAGTCGCAGCCGATCGCATTTGCCAAAGTTTTCGCTTCTTCGGTGGAAAGGTTAAAAATATTCTCAATCGGCTGACTTTTGACCGCCATTTCTACCAGATCCGCATCCAATGCCTTAAATTTTTCGGAAAACTGCGCTGCAACTTTTTCCGAATTCGGATTCTTTTGCGGATTTATGACGGCAATTTTTTGAGAATAAATTGCGGAAAAATTGCCACAAAAAAGCACAAAAATCACAAAAAGAAAAACATTGCGTCTTTGCGTCTTTGCGGTGAAATTATTTGTGATAAAGTTTCGCAATTTCATCCTTAACTTCCGGGGGAAAACAAACCCGATGAATTTGATAACCTTTTTGCAGACCGCGAACCGCCGCGCTGATTTCAGAAATTTCTCGAATAACGGGGCGCGAATAACCGTCCGCCACATAGATCAATTTGTTTGGAGCAGTTTTTTCTTTGGTATAAAAATAATAAGGAACATCACCTGCCGTGTCTTCGGAAAAATAAAATCTGGAATCAAATCCTCCATTTTCAACGATTTCACGGCATTTAATCAGGAAGTCTTCGCGCTCATTATCCGGCATATCGAGATCAAACGCCTTAAAAAGTCTTCGATGCAGAAAACGTTTGGCAAGATCGGATAAAATCTCATCATCCGAATATTGCCACTGTTTGATATGAAACATCACATCCGAATCATCAAATTGCAAATGTTCGTTAAGCGTTAATTTTTCACCGCGCAAAATCTTGGCAAAAGGTGTTTTCTCAGCATACCAAACCTCTTTTCCTTCGGAAAAAAGCTGTAAACTGCGCTTAAAAAGCGATCGCAAAACCACTTCCGCCGAACGCAACGTGCGATGAAAATAAACCTGGCGAAACATATAATAACGGGCTTGCAAATAGTCTTCGACGGCATAAATTCCCCGCGCCGAAACATACAAACGGTCATTTTCTTCGTCAATTTCGAGCGATTTAATGATCCATTCCAAATCGTAAATTCCGTATTTCGCGCCCGTCATTAAACTGTCGCGCAACAAATAATCCATCCGGTCAACATCAAGCTGGGACGAAACAAGCTGCGATAAAGCGGCAGGCTTAAAAGTTCCTTTGATGATGTTAGCAATATTTTGCGGCAATTCTTGGGAAAAAGATTTTAAAGTCTGCCCGACTTCGGTTTCATCACTCAAAACCGCTTCAACCGTAAAATCTTCGTGGTGAAAATTCAAAACGCTTTCGATAACGTGCGAAAACGCGCCGTGTCCGATGTCGTGCAAAAGCGCGGCGCAGCGAACCGCAATTCGCGCCTCATCCGAGATTTGGTAAGTGTTTTGGAGCTTATAAAGTGTTCTGGTCGCCAGATGCAATGCCCCAAGCGAATGAGTAAAACGGGAATGTTCTGCACCTTGATAGGTAAAATTGGCTAAACCAAGCTGCTTAATCCGACGCAGACGCTGGAATTCTGCTGTATCAATCAAACGCACCAGGAGTTTGCCTTCGTCCGTATCAGTATTGAGTCGAATAATGTTGTGAACCGAATCGCGGTAAATTTTCTCTGACATTTTTATAAAGATTAAGCGAGAACTCTGAATTTTACAAAAAAAGGGAGCCGAAGCTCCCAAAATTTCTAAAATTGAAATTCAAGATTAGAACATTAATCTGGCACCGATTTGGATTTGTCTTCTGCCAAATTTACCTGCATTGATAAAGTTGGTTGAGAAAATATCCGTTTCACCACCATAAATAGCCATATTTGCATGATTAAAGATATTGTTTGCATCACCACGCAAAACTAATTTATATCTTTCAGTGAAAGCAAAGGTTTTGGAAACCGCTAAATCCAAATTCCAGCTTCCAGGTCCTCTAAAGGCATTACGAGCACTCATATTTGACGGGAACGGACCGTTTTCACAACCATTGGTGCAGTTGTATGGAGCACCGGAAAGGTCAATTGACGAAAGTCCGGTCAAATTCAAGACATTGAAGCTATTTGCTGCCGCTTGTGCAACACCTGCTCCGGTTTTGAAGTTTGAATAGTTTCCTGGAATAAGAACTCTGGTGCAGATGGTGATACCATTTAAGCAGTCATAAACTGTGAAAGGCGCACCACTTTGCATTTTGTAAATACCTGATATTTGCCATCCGCCTGCCAAGGTTTTAGCTACTCCATCCAAATGTTTGTCAAATGGTAAGGTATAGATAAAGCTGTTGACAAAACGGTGTCTGATGTCAAAATCAGAATTTCCGTAATCAACTGAAGGATTGAACGGATCAATCAATCCGAGGTTAAAGTTGTTACCTGATTCACTGAAGGTTGAACTCAAGTTATCGGCACTGCGTGAATAGGTGTAATAAGAAGCCAGTGAAAGACCTTGATTAAACAAGTTTCCGCTTCTCAAAGAGAAAGTTACACCGTTGTAATTTGAATATCCGTTGTTTTCACGGGCATTAATATTTGAATAGGTGCAGTTCAAACGGTTGGTAGTTGACAAACCGGGACAACCGACAGTGCTGCCTAAGAATAATGTGCCTGAACCTGAACGGTTAATGTTTTCAATTGTGTAGAGTTTTTTACCGGTTGAGCCTGAGTAAGCAGCTGAAACTGATGTTTCACGACCAATCTGGCGTTCATACGAAGCACTCCATTGATGTGCATAAGCATTAACAGTGTTTGGATTAACTGCACGCAAACTTACACGAGGAAGTGTAATTGTTCCTGAACTGCCTGATAACGGTCCGGCATTACTCTTGGTAACATTGATGGTTCCGCCAACATCAGAAGGAAGAATGGAAACTACACCATAAACGGTTGGATTTTGAATAACGTTAAAGGTAACGTTACCAAAGTTTCGTTCATAACGGAGCGCGTATCCCGCACGGAGGCTTGATTTTCCGTTTCCTTCAATATCGTATGCGAAACCTACGCTTGGTGCCCAGTTATTTTTATCAGCTTTCCACAGATCGCCGACCGGACTTGATTGAGCGTTTTGCACCGTTCCGTTACGGATTCTTTCTTGAAGCGAGTTTCCGCTGCCAAAGTAGAAGTTGAAGTCTAAAGAACGGTCAACGTTTCTTTGCGGACCATAATATTCATAACGCATTCCGACGTTAGCTGTGAACCCTGGGAACAGTTTGAAAGAATCCATTCCGTAGAATGAGAATTCCTGATAACGATTGTCTCTGGTAAATGACGGAGCAGTTACCGGAAGAGTAATCGTTTGTCCGGGGATTTTGCCGTTTGGATTAATTGCGCCCTGGAATTGTCCTAACGTTCCGGCAAAAAATCTGTCAACTGCAGCAGTTGTGTTTGAACCTGCATCAAATTGTTGAACTGAGTTTTGGTATGCACCAAAAGTTCGGTTGTCACGGATGTAGTAGTATTGGAAACCACCTTTTACAATATGATCGCCTTTGATCCAGGTCATTTCTTGAGAAGCGGTATACATATATTGCGGACCGCCAAACGGAATTGCACTTCCCGGTGAAAAAGGCAAGTATCCGGGGAAAGCAATCGGAGTTCCCGAAATGCTGTTACCCGAGGCTTTCAAATAAAGAGTTGGTCCAACAGGTTGATCTCCCAAAGGTTGTTGATTTTCCAGTCGGTTAAAGGTGAAACGGGATACACCAATCAAATTTGACGAATAGTTGTAAGTTCCTGCAACGGTTAAGTTAATATTCTTGTTGGTTTGTCCGGTGCTGAATCCTGCATACGGGCTATCACCAACACTACCTGCTGCATTAGTTGCATTTTCGGTAGAAAGAACGCCAAAAAGATTGAATTTTGAACTTGCATTCCAGTCAATCCGGCTGGCAGTCAACAAACTATCGACAGGTGAGCCTGCGCCTGTATCACTGGGAACAGTATAAGAAACTTTTTGGAAAGTAAGAGCATTGGCTCCTGTTCCAGCTAAAGTCGTTGTTTGTCCGACAATTGGAGTGGCAGCCAAGGTGTAGCCGCTGAAGAAGTTACGGGTATTAGCATTAGCCGCAGCAATTGAAGCTGCAGTTGGAATCCAGGCTTGTTTGTTTGCATTACTGCGGATTCTCAACCATTCGGTATTGTTGAAGAATAAAAGTTTTTCTTTAACAATCGGACCGCCAACTTCAAATCCAAATTGGTTACGGTTGAAAAATTCACGTCCAGTTCCTTGTGCATTAGCATCAAATCCGGCAGTTGCTAATCTTGAGTTACGGTTGAAAACATAACCGCTGCCGTGAAATTCATTGGTTCCGGTGCGGGTCACAAGGTTGACTACGCCGCCGGTTGCACGACCAAAATCAGCCGTGAACGAACTTTGCATTACCTTAAATTCCTGAACTGAATAAAGCGGAACATTTTGACCGGTATTGGCAGTGAACGTATCAACATTTTCGCCGCCGTTAATCAAAACGGAGGTGCTGGCTGCACGTTGTCCGTTAATTGCCACACCAACTCCGCGTCCTGAAGGATCGCCTTCCGAAACATTCGGCAAAGTGCTGACAAAACCATAAGGGTTACGGGTAATGGTTGGTAATTCAGTTAATTGTTTACTGGTTACTGTTCCTGAAACGGTTTGGTCAGAAGTATTGATTTCTGAAATTGATGTGCCAACTACATCAACCACGGCTTTTTGACCGGTAACAACTAAATTGGCATCAATTGCCACAGTTCCGGCAACAGCCAATTCACGGGTGGTTTTGTATTCTTCAAAACCATTAGCTTTAACATTTACCTCATATTTTCCAGGCTGAACATTTACGAAAATGAAATATCCATCATTACCTGTCGTGGTAGTTTTTGAGAATCCGGTCGTAGTAGATTTGATGGTAACGGTTGCATTTGGAACCGCTGCGCCATTGATATCGGAGACATTACCGGAAATTTGTCCGGTTTCTTGTTGTCCGAGGACTGAAATACTAAAAAGGGAAACTAAAACTAAAAATATCAAAAGTATCCTTTTCATTTTTTACTCCTAAATCTAAGTTTTTTCTAAAGTTTTTACAATTGAACCGTAAATTACACTTACTTAATAAATTGTAAAAAACAGCTCTTTAGGAAAAATGTTGTGCAAATTAAAAGCCAGAAAAATGAACTTTTTCCATAAAATAGTAAGTCATTTGTTTAGAGCGAGTTGCGGTGATTTTTTATAAATGCGGATTTGTAGATTTTATTCAGAAAAATGAATATTTTTACTAAATTATCCACGATTTTGGACAACTGATACAAAATTAAATAAAAAATCTAAAAAAATGGACAAACTACGGGAAAGATTGAACTTAACTTCCCAATCTTTTTAGCTGCAGTAAGAAAAATTACCTTTTAGCAGAGAAAATATTGACGAAGCGAGGAAAAAAATATGAAAATCAGGTTTCAGCAAATCAAATCCAATTATTTAAAATTCAGAGGCAGTTATGAAAGGATTAGGAATGGTATTTTGGTGGTTATTAATAACTTTCGGCTACTGTTTTGGACAGACAAATCAGACTCCTGTAACCTCGCCGGCTCGACGAAGCAGTGATGACCAACAACGAGAGAATTCACGGATGTCCAGAAATGCTGACAGTGCGTTTAAGGATCTGCATAATAATGATATTCCCCAAACCTTTCAAAAAACACCGATTGAGATTATGGCGCAATATATTCAGCCGCTCTATCGGAAACCGGGTAAAAAAGATTTAAAGGATTTAATTCCTGCCCCAAATTTACTGGCTCAATACGATCAATTCTTAAAACTGGAAAATACAGGCATTTTTAAATTAAGTGGAGATATTACCTGCGCTAAAAATATTTCAGTTGTAGCCGCTACCGAAAGTTGTGCTTCAAATACGATTCCCGGCGGCGGAACGGCTTTTTCATTTCGGGCTAATACGCACCGGATATTACATTTAGCTGATTTGGCTTTAGAAAAGGATATTCTTAAAACAGACGGCGTAATGCAGCAGGGAATTATGGTCAGTTTGGGTGACATTGAATTGGATAAAGTAACTGCTGATACTGCCGGACTGAAGTTTTTAATGGATTTTAAGCCGGCAACAACAAAAGAAGAACTCCAAAAAAATGATCAGGAACTAAGCAATGGAATAAAAGCAGATGGCTTTATTTATCGTTTTGGTTTTTATGTAGATAAAAATACAACTTTTGCCTTACGTTCGATTGCGTATCGTGGAAAATTAATCCGTTCAATTAAAGGAGTCAACTACAACGAAATGGATTATGACAAACGGAAGGATGTTTTAGTTGTTTTTCGGATCATCGAAAAAGATCAAAACGGAGACATAACGGTGCTTTGGAAAGAAATTGTTAGAAAAGATTCGCCTGAACTTAAAGAGAATTAAGAACCCAGTAAATGACCTAACTTCTCTTTCTTGGTCTTTAAGTAATGAGCGGCAGGTTCTTTGGCTTCAACTTCAATCGGAACTCTTTCAACTACTTTTAATCCTGCTTGTTCTAACGCTTGAATTTTGTCGGGATTATTTGACATCACTTTGACCTGGCATAAGCCTAAATCAAAGAGTATTTCGGCACATTGCTGATATTGGCGGGCATCTACCTCGAACCCAAGTTTTTCATTAGCTTCAACTGTATCCGCACCTTTGTCCTGTAAGGCATAGGCACGAATTTTGTTAATAATTCCGATACCCCGCCCTTCCTGCTGTTGATAAACGATTGCGCCGCGACCTTCTGCCTCAATTAATTCCATTGCTTTATGAAGCTGAGGACCGCAATCACACTTAATTGAACCGAAAACATCACCGGTCAGACATTGTGAATGGATACGGACAAGAGTCGGAACTTTTGCCTCCATTTTTCCTTTGTATAAAACAACGAATTCTTCGGAGCTGGTGAGTGAACGATAACCGGCAATTTTGAAGTCGCCAAACTGAGTTGGTAAATTAGCAACCGCAACTTTTTCAACAGTTAAAGGATTTGTTTGAGTAGCACAATTATGATATTTGTCCAATGATAATAAATCTCCAAACTACTTTTGAAAAATTATAACTCTATTTTGGAAGAATTGACAGAGGTCTTGGTAGAACAAAATAAAAAGACTTTCAAGAATTATATCTCAACTCTTGAAAAGTCTTTAATTATCAAACTAAGTTACTTCATATAGAAGAATAGTCTATCATTGACTACATTCGTAATGATGGCACAAATATTCCTCAATGTGATCGTATGGCACATCAGGAACCACTCTGTAACATATACCTGTAGCAATGTGGCAGGTAATTGCTGGAGCAACTTCGGTAAATGGTCCCATCGGATCACATGATCTGCAATTTTGGTAACATTGGTTTACTTGCCAATTACAATTTTCAAAACATGTTAAATCTTCAGGATCACACTGAGAATTACAATAACCTGCAATATTTCCAAGATTAAGTTCAGGGGCTCCTTGATCTGGTATCCATTCATAAAGATTATAACCTGGACATGTTTCGCAACATCTGTAAGCGGCTTCAACAGACTTTGTGTTTGTTGAAAATGTGACAAACCCAATTCCAGCACACAACATAAGCAAAATCAAAAATCTATTTACCAGTTTCATTTTATTTGTCATATTTTTTTCCTTTTAAGAGTTAAGTTGTTTAAGAACTTCATCTTCCTTGTCAGTGGGGAGCTTGCCAACCCAAAAATTCGTTACCTCACCTTTATCGTTGGTAAGAATAAGTGTTGGAGTTCCGCTGGTTTGAAGATTACCGAGAGATGACTGTTTCACCTCCATACCTGTTAACCCTAGTTCGTTCAGATGAGCTGCGCTTTCTTCAATTTTGGTAGGAAAGACAGCAACAAGTTTCACATTTTTACCTTTCATCTCTTGGATCAGACGTTTGTAAAAAGGCGCGCTTTCATTACAGAAATGACAGGTCGTCTGTAAAGCCATGATTAAAGTTTTCGGTTGTTTCGACCAATCTTCATCGGCAAGATTAACCTTTGTGCCAATGGTTGGTTGAATACGATCCGGTTGATTGTTGGTTGATGCTGAGGCAAAGAAGTATTTTTGAACTAAAACAACTCCAAAGATAACAGCAACAACAATGATTAGAATATTGGCAGTTAATTCAATTTTTTGACTGAATTTACCCATAATCTCTCAAAGAGATAGATTTATCTCTTGCCTCCTCGTTTTATTTGTGACTTGTTATTTGTAAATTTTCTTACAAAATTGAGATGAAGGATTGAAGATGAATAGACAGACCAATAACACAGACATCATTCAATACTTAAGTTCTGGTTGAGCTTTTGCAGTATTTTGCGTTATGATACGAGTGTGTTGAGTTCGCATCTGTTGTCCAAAACACAGCAGAAGCACTTAAAAACAAAATAGCCTTGTGGTTGTTCCTAGCAACCTCAGGGCTAGTTTATTTTTGACGAATTTTCTCTACTCTCAGTTGAAAGGAATCTGCTTTAACTACACAATTATACTTGGGATTCTCAGCAGGAAAGTTGAGTTTCACAGGGGGTTGTAAATTGTGGAAGCAAAACAACATTTTGGATTTTCTCCAGTTTTTCAATTGAGATGCTTGAGACTATAAATTACTTTATTTTTCCTGTCAAGGCTTTTAAGTTATGAAAGAAAAAAAGGCATAAAAAGATTTATCAAAAATTGGCAAAATTATCATTAGATTTTGCACTCTGCCTTGTAAATCTGAGAACTTTACATACAGTCAATTGACCCAAAAACATCACTGGTCAGACATTGTGAATGAATACGGACAAGAGTTGGAAGATCAGGCTTGAGTCCTCCTTAAAATAGAACGACAAATTCTTCAGAGCTAGTTAAAGAACAATAACCTGCGACTTGAAATTCGCCAATTTGTGTTGGTAGATTGGCGACTGCAACTGTTTCGACGGTCGGAGGTTCTTTTCTCGAATTGCAATTAAGGCTGTTATTCAAAAATTAAAATCTCCCAAATTCTTTTCAATAATTATAACCATATTTGAGGAAATTTTACATAATCATCAGAAGTAACAAAATAATTAAGGTTAGACAAAATCCAATTTTTTGGATGACTTTCTATTTTTTAAGATATTTATTTTTTCTGCAAAATAGGCTTTGGTTAGAATTAGGCTGTATCTCTTTAAAATTCAGCGATATACGAGAAATCGGATTAAATTCAAAAATCTGGCTCTTAAATTGCAAGGATATTAATTTGTCAGTTTTACTTAGGCGATTCAGTCTTGAAATAACTAAAATCTAAGGAGCAATAAATGAAAAAAAGTTTCAGATTTCTGACCTTTATTTTATCTGTATTTTTTTGTCTAGCCGGTTTGGCTTATGGACAAGAGCAATACGGTAACATAGAAGGAACGATTAAGGACCCGCAGGGAGCTGTGGTTCCTAATGTCAGTGTAACAGTTGCTAACTCCGCAACAGGTTACAAACGCACAGTCACAACTAATGAAAGCGGATTTTTCCGTGTTCTTCAACTTCCTCCAGGGACCTACGCGGTAACAACTGCCTCAACAGGCGGTTTTAGCGGAGCGAAAAATGATAAAGTTGTTGTAACACTCGGAAATACGACTTTGGCTGATTTTACTTTAACAATCGGGTCGGCTACAAACGTAGTTGATGTAACAAGTGATGATGTTCCGCCAATTGATCCGACAGGAACTAAAGTCCAGACAAACTTAACTGCAAGACAAATTGAGTTGCTTCCGAAAGGAACCAGATTCACCGATGTTTTGAAAGCAGTTCCGGGAACTCGCGCAGAAGCTAATTCCGGCGGTTTCCAAGTTGATGGAGCTTCAGGTTCGGAAAACTCATTTATCGTTGATGGACAAGAAGTTAATAACTTCAGAACAGGTGCATTACGCACAAACCAGGCAATTCCAACCCAATTTGTTTCAGAAGTTTCTTTGAAATCAAGCGGTTTTGAAGCTGAGTTTGGCGGAGCCACAGGTGGTGTTATTAACGTTGTTACCAAAGGCGGAACAAATGATTGGCACGGCGAATTCGGTTCAGAATTTACTACCAGTAAGTTAGATGGTAATCCAAGACCGTCATTACTTCGCTTTACCGGTGGATCAGGTGCGACATTTGTCCAGCCGACAGAATATTTTACACAACCAAAATTCCCGCAGAATTCTTTCCTTCCGACCGCAAATTTAGGTGGTCCGATTGTTAAGGATAAAGTTTGGTTCTTTGGCAGTTACACCCCGCAAATTTTTGAACAAACCATTAATACTGATTTCTACACAAGCGGTCCAAAAGTTGCGACAGGTGCTTTGGCAGCCAGAACCTATCGTTTTTCTGAAGAGTATTACCAAAAGACAAAACGGGAATATGCTTTTGGTAGAATTGATGCCAGCCCTTCGAATTCGCTTCGTTTAAGCGGAACCTATACCTGGAATCCGGTAATTGTTCATGGTTCTTTGCCGTTTAACCCAGTCACCTTTGGTAGTAATCCACCATCGGTTAATTTTGGCGGAACTATCGGAACCTTGACAGGACGGCAATTGACCAACAACCAAGGTGGTCGTGAAACTGCAGACAACGTTACCGGGCAAGCTGTTTGGACTCCGACCAGCAAAATCATTGTGACAGGTAACTATTCACGCGGTTTTGCTAATGAAAAAGGAGCTAACTACTTTGCTGTTCTGCAAACCCAATATATCTGTAACCAAGGTAATGGAAGTGCTAACTCGTGCGTCACAGGTCAGGCAGACGCTACCAATGGTGCTGTAGTTCGCGATATTTCAATTCGCACAAATTACAGAGGCGATATGACCTATGTTGTTAATAACTTTGGCGGCAGACACGAGTTCAAAGGCGGTTACGGCTGGCTTAAACTTTTGAATGATGTTGCTAACGGTTATTCAACCTTGGGTAGAATTGCTTTGTGGTATGATGGTTCGACCATTACAGACCGTGGTTCAACGGCTACTCCGACTCCAGGTGCTATCGGTTCGGGAACATTGACCCGTATCGGAACATTTGGTTTAGCAGCAAACACTTCGCAATCAATTTTCGTTCAGGATAAATGGCAACCGACCAGCCGTTTGACCATCAATGCCGGCGTTAGAATGGAAAAAGAAGATATTCCTTCTTTTAACAGCTTTGCTCCTCCAATCAATTTCGGTTGGTTTGATAAAGTTGTTCCGCGCTTAGGTGCTGCATATGATTTGTTTGGCGATGGCAAAAACAAAATCTTTGGTAGCTATTCACAATTCTCAGACCGTATCAGATTTGACTTGCCGCGTGGCTCATTCGGCGGTGACTTCTATCGGGTTGATTATTTTGAAATTTTCCCAAATACCGGTCCTTTCAGATCTGCATTTACATTACAAAGTATTTTGGGTAACTTTACTGATCCGGCAGGTGGAAAATGTCCGACAACCGGATTTATCGGTAGTGGTTTAAGCCGTTGTCAAGCAGACTTCCGTATTGCTTCAAACGATCCAAACGCTACACTTGAGGATGGAAAAGTTGATCCGAATGTTAAGCCTTTCCGTCAAGCTGAAATTACTGTTGGTTTCCAACGTCAATTAACAAGAGACTATCGTTTAAGCACTCGCTATGTGTATAAAAACGTATTGTCAGCAATTGAAGACGCAGGTGTCAGAAATGCTGCCGGTAGTGAAGCCTACATTTTGGGTAATCCAGGAGAAGGACTTCATTTACAACAGTTGCAACAATTTGGCTATACAAAATCAATTAAACCGCAACGTCGTTATGATGCAGTTGAAATTGCTATTGATAAGCAGCTTTCAAACCACTATTACTTTAACGTAAACTATACTATTAGCCGTCTCTATGGTAACTATTCAGGTTTGGCAAGTTCAGACGAAGCAGGACGCACATCTCCGGGTGTCAACCGTTTCTTTGACCTTCCTCACTTAGGATTTACCGCTGAAGGAAAGCCAGACAATGGACGTTTGGCAACAGACCGTCCGCATGTCTTAAATGCTTATGGAGCATATATTTTTGATTGGAAAGGTCACAAGACAAATGAAACCACAGTTTCATTCTTCCAGACATTCCAATCGGGAACCCCTGTTACTTCAACAGTTGGTTTCTATACCACATCAATCTTCTTGCATCGTGGCGATTTAGGCAGAACTCCTATGTTTAGTCAAACTGACTTAGCATTTACCCATAAATATAAATTTGGAAATGATGGTAAGTATTCAGTTGCAGTTGACTTTACAATGCAAAATGCTTTTGATCAAAAAATCATTACCGGATACTTTACTTCAGTGTCTGCTGTAACCTTGACAGAAGCCTCTTTAGGTTTTGCTAGTCCGGCAGCAGCTACAAATGCATATACATCAGGACAATTGTTAACTGCAATTAACACATACCTTGATGGTAATGCAACAACATTAAACCGTCGTGATTCTCGATACAAGCAACCAAATGCTTATCAAGGACCACGCGCTGTTCGTTTTGGCTTCCGCTTCCTCTTCTAATTTGAAGAAAAGTTGAGACTAAAAAAACTTAACTCGCCTGAGTAAAATCGGGCGAGTTTTTTTTGAAAAAATTTATGTGAATCAAGGGTAGGAACTTTTCATTAAATTAAGGCTTCTCTTGGCGAACTGTTTGCCTCGGCAGGGAAAAGAACTTCCAATATCTACTCAAATTTGTGAAAAACAAAAAATACGCATACGCTGAGGAACAAAGCACGCAAAGTTTTCTTTCTACCCTTGATTCACATAATTTATTGAAGTTATGGTAGCAAAGAAGTTCTAAAAGTTAGTTAATCTATTCTATTCAAACTGGTTATGTTGATAAAATGCGTTCCGAAATTTTGGCTCTGATTTTGAAGTAAAGTCATTTTTCTTAACGTTGGTTTTTATGGAATAAAACTACAAATCTTCGACAAGAAAAAAACTCTTTTTGATTAGCTTAACTACCATAGACCATTATTGATTTAATTTGAACTAACCGCTTTTTCCCGGAATTGCTGAATGAGTTTTTTGATACTCTCAGTTGGAGCGTCAGGTTTGTTTTTTAAGTAAAGTTCAAGACGATCTGCCGCAGCAGAATATTTCAGTAAGTTATAGGCATAAAGTAAAGCCAAATTCCAATGAACATCGGGTAATTTTCCTTTAGATAATTTATCAGCATCTAAAAAAGATTTTTCGGCTTCTGCAAACTGTTTCATTTTTCTTTGGGAGTTTCCAAGTAAAACCAGCCCTTCAGGTGAGCTTGGGCTGTTTTTAACTGCATTGTTAGCGGCATTTAGAGCTTCGTCAAACTTTTGGAGTTTTGAAGCGGAAACACTTAAACCATAACAACTGGTAAAACTCTTAGGATTAACTTCAACTGCCTTTTTGAAATTGTTGTAGGAGGGTTCCCATTTTTCTTGAGCACTATATTCCTGACCAAGTCTTTCTAAGGCGTAGAAATAAGTGGGGAAAACCTTTACTGCATTTTCCATTTTTTGAATTCCATCTTCTTGATTGCCATCCGCAAAGGCTTTGAGTGCAGCATCATATTGGTTACGAGACTCCTGCGGAATATCTTGGATAAATACTGTTCCTGTAAGTTCCTTTCCATCTTTGGGAGGTTTGCGTTGACGTAGGTAGATATCTTGTTGAATACTTTCTGAGGGTGCCCTTCCGGCGATACCACTGGTTGTTATGACAACTTCAACTGATTGTTCTTCGAGGTCAGTTCCGTATGTCAAAACTCTGATGGTAAATGTGCCTGCACTTAAACCTCTGAAAAGATAAAGTCCCCCGCTATTTGTTCTCATCCTTCCGATGATCCCGTTCATTTCGTTGAGCAACTCAACATAAACATCAGCTTGCGGCAATCTATCTTTGTTAAAAATATGACCGCTAATCATATTATTTGATTGGGCTTGAATTTTCAGAAACAAAAAAAGGGATATTGTTACTAAAAGGACAACCGAAGAAAGACGACTTTTCACAAATAAAACCTCCGTTTATTAAATGGAATTAAATATGGCTATTCCTACATTTATCAAGTAGTTGTAAATTGATAAATCTCAAAAAATAGTTTTAAGCGAATTATAACTCTATTTGAAAACAATTAGTATAGTTTTATTGAAAAAAAATAGATAAAATACAAAAAATAATGGTTAGTAATTTTTTGAAATCTCTTAAAAAACTTCAAAATAATTACTAACCGTTTGGGGGATGCTGTAAAATATTGTTATTAAAAAACCTTTTTATCTTCGTCCGATTCTTTTTCTGTTTCTTCCTCTTTTTCTTCGTGTGCAAAAACCGCTGCATCATTAGTGCCAAAAATTTTTGACATAATTCCACTCAGAACTTCGGAAAATTTCATTGGTTCTTTGCTCGGATTAGCTACCACAACTTCATCTGCTTCAAAAGCCATATGCAGCTTTGCTAATTCGCCCGTAACGTGCAGACAGAATGAACAATCAACCAAATGTTGAATTATGTTTGGAGATTCCTTTTCATTAATTTTGCCTTCGACAAAAGCCGCCAATGAATCTTCGTCCAAATGATTATTATTAAAATTGCTGTTCGCAGAGCGGACTCTTAAAAATCGGTCAAGTAATCCTTGAATTTTTATCTCCTCTGCGTTTAATTGCCCCTTGCTTATCATAAATCCAGCCTCCCAAACCTTAGACGCATCTTTAGTGTTAAATTTGCGTAAAATTTTTGTTTAGGGGGCAAAAAGTGCAAATTAGACGATTTCTTTCAGGTCTTAAGTTGTAATTAATTTTCGGTATAGATTCGGGCTAGCCAAATCTTGTGTCGCAATTTCCAGACAAATTTCTATCTCTTCTTCCTTTAATCCGTTTTGGGTTAAAAGTTTAGCGCGGAAATTTTTCAACACTTTACCATAAGTTTTTTCGAGCCAACGCATTACGGTTGATTCGTGAATTTTCATATTAGGATTGCTTTCACGTTGAGCAGATTTGCGTTGAAACCAGTCGCGTAACGGAGAAGTCGGCACTTCAACCAATTTGGCGATTTCCCGCAATTTCAGATTTTCAACATGGTAATAAAGCAATAAAAGTTTTTCGTGATTATCCAGATCACCAAACGCGTTTTCAATTGCATTCAAGGTTGTTTTGCGGTAGCGGTCACGCGTCAATTGGTCGATCATCTCGACTTCGCCATCCAATGAGGGCTCGGCAAAACTTGCCTGAGCGTAGCCTTCGCCAACATTTTCCGTCATTTCATCAAGTGAAACTTCGTCGTGGCTGGTGCGATGCAAATCTACCAATGAATGCCAAACAACCGTTCTAAGCCAACCGCGCAAACTGCCGCGTCCGCTGTAAGTCGAGAACTTGCTCACCCTTGCACCGTCAATCACGCGGGTTCCGTAAAGCTCGACATAAACTGTATCAACTACATCCTGGGCATTGGTTTCCGAACTAGCCAAATGGCGGGCAACTCTTTCTAAATAGGCACGATGATTTTGGTCAAATTCCCACCAGGCTCTTTCACTACCACTGGAGCAAGCCAAAGCCAAAAATAAGTCATCGGCTTGTAGTTCACGCAAAAAATTTTGCACATCGGAAACTGTCAGCGGATTAGTGCTGCCGGAAAATAAATATTTGCGGACAGTTCGATGCAGTGATTCTCTGAACCATTCAAGACTAACTCCAAAATTGGGCGCATTCTGACTGCAACGGGTATAAATTTCATCAATTACCTCATCGCAGTGTTCCAGTAAATGCTCGTTTTGAATAACTTCAGGGGACATAATAATTGGAATATTATAAACGAGATTAGTAAATTCTTCTAGCATAATCATATAAAACCAAATTTTGTATAGATTTCGGATGAAACAAGAAGATATTACGTTTTTTTTTTTGATTTGGAACTACCCATTTGGGTAGTAATTTTTACTTAAGGCTTTTTAAAAAGCAATAAGTATATATTATGGATGAATTTTGCTAAAAGCAATACAAAAAAATTGCCTGTTCTCAGAATTTTAGGTTAGGATTCCGCACTTAATATTTGATTTGGTGCCATTGGAATGCTCGAAACCGGCAGACTTTTTTCAGCATATTGTAATTGGAAAAGCCGCCAGTATAATCCGCGTAAAGCCAATAATTCCTGATGATTACCGGATTCGCGCAATTCGCCGTGATGGAAAACCAGAATGCGGTCGCATTTTTGGATAGTAGAAAGGCGATGAGCAACAACCAGCGAAGTTCGGTCTTCCATGACACGTTCAACAGCTTGTTGAATCAATTGTTCGGTTTCGGTATCGATCGAGCTGGTTGCTTCGTCTAAAATCAGTAATTTAGGGTCAAAAGCGAGTGCACGGGCAAAGCTGACGAGTTGTTTTTGTCCAACCGAAAGACCTGCGCCGCGTTCTTTGACTTCGGTTTTATATCCGTTTTCAAGTTTTTCGATAAATTCCGCTGCGTGAACTTCGTGTGCTGCCCAGTTTATTCTATCTTCAATTATTCCTTTATTTCCAAGCCTAATATTATCTTCAATTGAACCTGAAAAAAGGAAGACATCCTGTAAAACTACAGCAAAATTTTCGCGTAAAGATTGTAAATCCCAATCCCGGATATCAACGCCGTCAAGTAAAATACTACCCTTTTGGATGTCATAAAAACGCATCAGCAAATTAGTAGTCGTTGTTTTTCCTGAACCCGTATGCCCGACCAGCGCGACAGACTCACCCGCATTGACGGTAAAGGAAACATCTTTCAAAACCCAATCTTCATTTTTATAGGCGAACCAGACGTTTTGAAATTCAATATTTCCAACCGCTTTACCGGATTTTTTCGGTTCTTTCGGCGTTTCGATCTCAACCGGCAAATCCAATAATTGAAAGATTCGATGCGAAGCCACAATCGCTGCTTGCAGGACGTTGAATTTATCGGAAAGATCACGAATCGGCTGAAAAAGATTTAATGAATATTGAATAAATGCCGCCAGAATTCCAACGGTCAGCGCGTCGCTTGAGGCAAATCCGACCAAATGACTGGCTCCGAAGGCAAAAATTACCGTGGCAATTCCGACAGTTCCGATAAAATCAACCATCGGATAAAAAATCGAGTAGTAATAAATCGTCTCAATGTTGGCAGTGCGGTAATCGTCATTGATTTCGTCAAAATTTCGCTGTGTTTTCTTTTCGGCATTAAAAAGCTGAACGGTTTGTGCGCCGGAAATATGCTCCTGCAAAAAGGCATTCAGTTTGGCGGTGCGAGTGCGGACTTTATCAAACCCGATGCGGGCTTTTTTGCGAAACCAATTTGTTGCAACAAATAACAGCGGAACTGTAATCAGCGAAACAATGGCGAGCTTCCAGTCCAAATAGAGCATCTGTGCCATGATCGCCACGATAATGACCAAATCGCCCAGAACATCAATCACGCCCGAAGTAAAAAGCTCATTCAATGAGTCAACATCGCCTGTAATTCTGGTGATAACTCGTCCAACCGGATTTTTGTCGAAATAAGAAACTTCCTGATTTTGCAGTTTGGTATAGATTTCGGTTCGCAAATCGAACATTACCTGTTGTCCGACACGATTAACGAAAATCTCCTGCAAATAGTTGAAGAGAAAGCGAAAGAAGAATAATCCAAAGAAAAGTGTGACGAACAGCCATAATCCTTCAGACTGTTTTGGAGTAATAAAATCATCAACTGCGTGTTGGGTAAAACGTGGTTGAATACTTCCTAAAATATTGGTCAGAATCGTTAAAACTAAACCGATAACGGCATTTTTCCAATATGGTTTCAAGTAACGCAAAAGACGTTTGGTCACGCCCAGATCGTAAGTTTTTCCAATCGCTTCTTCTTCGAGGTGCTTCTTCTTTTCAGACATTCTATTTTAGATTTTAGGTTTTAGATTTTAGATTGGCAAACGAAAAAAGGAAGGAATGTGGAGGAATTTAACGGATTGACGAAGACTTAATAAAATCTTCGCACCAACCCGCTAAATGAATGAAGTTTACCAGCCTAACGATTTACGCCTCGTTTACCTGAAGTCCATTGTGTCCATTGATTAAAGGCTTTCATTTGTTCGTCTAATTTCGTATCAACCAAAAGTTTTTCCACCTCGCTTCGTGTTTGACGTTTGATTGGAAGCATCGGCGTTTGAGCTAATCCCCAAACCAAAACCGAAGCGATCATTGCATTTCGCTGCGCCTCTTTTTGATCAACCATTTCAAAAACATCCGAAGCGGCGTGATAATCGGGCAAATAGGGAATTGCGTCCTGATTAGCAACCAGATTCGGCACGCCGGACAGCAAAAAATCAAAGTTATCTGTGCCGTCAATTCCGTCAAGCGGATTTTCAAATTTTCCAACTGAACTCAAAATCGTTTCGGTCGGTGAGCGTAAATCTTCACGCCCGTTAAGAAAAAATCCGGTAATTTTGCCGGAACCAATGTCGAAAATTGCAGTCGCAACGTGTTTTTCCAGCTCTTTGGCGTGAGTTTTGACATAGCCTGCTGAACCCCACATTCCTTGTTCTTCGCCCGTGAAAAGGACAAAGCGAATCGTGCGTTTCGGTTTGATGCCTAACGATTTAATAGCTCGCGCCGCGTCAATTACTAAAGCTACGTTAACTCCATTATCATTCGCACCTGTTCCCAAATCCCACGAATCAAGATGCGCTCCGATTAGAATGATTTCATCAGGTTTTTCGCTGCCGCGAATTTCTGCTACAACATTTTGGGATTGATAAACCCCGCCTGTTTTGTTAGCAATTTTCAGACTGAGCGTAACTTTTTTATTAGTTTCTAAAAGTCTGGCTAAACGTGCGCCATGTTCGCGGGAAACGGTTGCAATCGGCATCGGTGCAAAAGCTTCGCCCATCGTGACGGGATGACGATACAAAAGTCCGCGCGGACGAGTTGACTGCAAAAGCAGTGCTGCCACACCTGCTTTTTTCGCTGCTGCCATTAATGGCTGATTGCGAAAATATTCACCAAACAGATCATCCAGCGTTTTCATCTCGTTGGATTTAACTAAAGCGATCGCGCCGCGTGCCGATGCCCCAAGCTTGGCAAAATCCTCTTCGCTCCCTTCGCCTGCATTCACTAATTTGGCAGTAATAAAGCCTTTATTTGCAGTAGATGGCGAATAAGGCGAAGAAACTATTTGAATTGAAAACTTTTCGGGGGAAATAACTATGGCTTCGGCTGATTCGGGCAGCCAGAGATTAGGAACGTCAAATGATTCGGCTGTTACGGAATCAACTCCGATTGATTTGAACTTTGCCACGCCCCACGCGACCGCACGATTGCAAGCGGGCGAGCCGGTCGGTCTGCCGCCGATAGTGTCGCATAATTCCTCTAAATCGCTCATCATCGGCGTTGTTTGATTTGCCCGATTGATAAGTTTTTGGGTTAAATCTTGAGAATAAATTGCAAACGAAAAGACAGAAAGCAAGCAAATTGCCACAAAAAAGTTCCGGTAAATTTTCATATTTTTCTCCGCAGGATGTTTTCGCCAATATTCAATCTTTTGGATTCAAACGTCAAGTGTTAAAATTCAGTTGCCAAGCTGAAACCTAAAATCTAAAATCAGGAATCAAAATGAATCGTTTTATCAATGAGAAAAAAGATAATTGGCAGCGGCTCGAAGATCTATTGGAGTTGATGGGAGTTTCTTCAATTAAAAGTCTGTCGCGGATGGAAGTGCGCGAATTTGGCGAGCTTTACCGGCGGGCGGCGGCTGATCTGGCTATTGCGCGGGCAGAAACACGCGATCCGAAACTGATAAATTATTTAAATAGTTTGGTTATTCGTGCTCACGGCAAAATTTATCGGGCAGAAAGCCAAGGCGTAAATCTTCTTTGGCAGTTTTTTGCTAAAGATTTTCCTCAAGCCTTTCGCCGAACCTGGAAATATACTGCGTTGGCTTTTGCTCTATTTGCTTTTTTCGCCATTGCATCAGGTGTTTTATGTTATCTTGACCCAAAATTTGCCGATGATCTGGGAGTTTCCTCAGCCCGATTTATGGCGAAGGATAATTTCAAATGGTGGGAATCTTTGAATGAAGAAAATCAAATCGGCGCAACTAAAATCCTGACCAATAACATTTTGGTTACTTTCAAAGCCTTTGCATATGGCGCATTTTTCGGTGTTGGAACAATTTATGTTTTAGTTTATAACGGATTGCAGATTGGCGGTGTGGTCGGAGCATGTTATCAAGTCAACCCGCCTTTTGCCAATGATTTGGTGACTTTTATGGTTGGTCACGGTGTCATTGAGCTTTCGTGCATTTTCATAGCGGGCGGGGCGGGGATGCTGATCGGGTATTCGATGATAAATCCCGGTGATTTGAGCCGGACACAGGCTTTGAAAAAAAATGGTTTGGAAGCCGTTCGGCTGGCGATCGGATGCGCTTGTTTACTGGTTATTGCCGGAACTATCGAAGGATTTTTGTCTCCCTCAGCATTGCCTGCTTTTGTTAAATACGGGACGGGAGGATTAACAGGCATTGCGATGTATTCTTATTTAATTTTGGTTGGACGAGAAGGAGAAAGTCAAAAAATTTAAGAAACTGGTGAATGGCTCAAAACCTAAGAATTTTGACCTTTGACTTTTGACTTTTGACTTCAATCAGATTTGAATATTTACTAATTTAACTCTATATTCAATTAATAAAGCATCCAAACTCTGAAAAAAGTCATCAATTTATCAGGTTAAAAGCGGTTCACAATGCCGAATTGGTTAGTTTGTGTTAAAATCCGCAAAGTGCTAATTTTAGAAATTTTAGGAGAAAAAGTTAGTGTTTTTACACTTTAAGTCCTTTGCTTTATCAGTTTCAATAATTTTGACAGGAGTTTTCGCCATCGTTGCTCAACAGGCAACACCAACTCCTACTCCTGCCAAAGAAGAGAAAAAAGATAATAAACAAGATAATAAATCAAACTCTAATCAGGCAGTTACGGCTGAACAAGTTGCAGAGTCGGCAGTTCTGATTTACGGTTTGTATGTAGGCGGGAGACCCGGATTAAATCAGATTCGTAAAACTTCGGTTGAGCGTGGAAAGATCAATATAACGAATGCCGACGGAACATTAGATCAGGCAAACTATGAAAAACGAAGTTTGCGTGGTGAAAGTCTGGAAAAAGAAAAAGTCCGGCTCGATCAAGAGTTTCCAACTGCCAGATTTGCTTTGATTTATAAAGACAGCAAAATCAGCGGATTATTTAATGATTCGGTTTTTACTCCGCGAGAGGATGCTTCAGTAGCATTTACCAATCAAATTTGGCGCGGGCTTGAAGGTTTGCTGCGTTACAAGGAAAATGGCTCAACCATCGTTTTGAACGGTAAAGAAAAGCAAAACGGAGTTGAATTTTATTCGTTAGATGTGACGGACAAATCCAATCGCACTACCCGATTTTTTATCAGTGCCAAATTTTTCAAGGTCATGTGGCTTGAATATACCGAAGGCGGAATTAAATACACCAGAAAATTTTCCGATTATCGTTATGCACAGGGAACTTTGGTTCCATATCGCTCAGTTTTACTGGCTAATAATAAACAAATCGAAGAAGTGACAATTTCTACTGTTACCTTCGGACAAAAAATTGAAGAAGACGTTTTTCAGGCAGGCTAAACAGTTTTTGAAAAATATCAACTACACATAAAAAAAGTGAGGGACAAAAATCAAATGTATCCCTCACTTTTAGTTTTTAAAAAAGAAAATCTAAGCCGAAATGCTTCTTTCAAAAGGAATTTCGTCAAAATGCGTCATCTTTTTGAAATCGCGGAAACGTTGATTTATTTCAGCATATTCGAGTGCATCAACTCTTTCGGTGCCAAATTTTTCCACATTGAACGAAGCCATAACGGAACCGTAGATCATTGCGCGGCGCAAAACTTCATCGGTAATTTCCTTTTGGCTGGCGATGTATCCCATAAATCCGCCGGCAAAAGTATCACCTGCACCGGTCGGATCAAAAACGCTTTCGAGCGGATATGCCGGACACGCAAAATAAGAATCTTTAGTGAAAAGCGTTGCACCGTATTCGCCGCGTTTGATAACAACGGCTTTCAGCCCGAAATCCAAAATAGCTTTGGCAGCTTTATGAATATTCGGTTCATCGGTTAATTGACGGGCTTCGGCATCGTTAATAATAATGCAGTCAACGACTTTGATGGTTTCGATGAGATTATCTTTCATCGAAGAGATCCAAAAATTCATCGTGTCCATTGCCACAAATTCAGCTTTGGTGCATTGCTCACGAACTTCTTTTTGCAGCATCGGCAAAATATTTGCCAGAAAGACGATACGGGCATTTTTCGATTCTTCCGATAATTTCGGCTGAAATGTTTCAAAAACATTCAACTGAGTATCGAGCGTGTGCGCCGTGTTCATATCATAGTCGTAACGACCGCTCCAGAAAAATGTTTTGCCGTCGGGAACGATTTCAATATCATCGGTGTTGATGTGATGACGTTGGAAAACTGCCCATTCTTCATCGCCAAAATCTCCGCCAACCACGCCAACGCAACGGACATTAGTAAAAAAACTCGCCGAAAGCGAAAAGTGCGTTCCCGCACCACCCAAAATTTTGTCGCGTTTGCCAAACGGAGTTTCCAAAGCATCAAACGCAACTGAACCTACAACTGTTAAAGACATAATTTTTGATAGTTACCTTATTGAATAATTTGTTGGATAAACACAAAAATACAGATTAACACAAAAATTTTGAGAGAAAAAATCAATAGCAAACAGATTTATCCAAAACAGGTCTGTTGGGAAATTCTCTTTTGCAGCAATTTATTTTGATCGAAATAGACTTTGAGACAAAAGAATTGAAATTACAAAAATAATTTGTTTGGAAAAGAAAATAGGATGTTTTGCAAAATTTTAAGGTTTTTGTTTTGCCACATCAACGCCATCTAAAACGCATTTTGATATATCCCCAAACTTCGTGCTCAAGGTATTTCCAATTTTTCGCGGGTAATCAATATGAACAAGTGAACTGGTTTTATTAATTGAAATGATTTGAAAATCGTTTTGAGAAATTCCGGCACAGTCATCACCTATCTGCATTCCGACTTTTAATCCTGAGCTATTTCCCTTATCAATTTTTGCAAAAACTTTTCCGTTCTTTTCTATGATTTCGATAATCTTCGCTTCAATCGGAGTTTTCAATAGGTAGTTTTTCCAATAAACAGGTAACTGCGGCAAACCGCCAACAGATTTCTTTTCGTCTCCATTTCTGCTAAAAAATAGTCCTTTTAAGCGGCTGGATTCAATGGTAATCTCCCTGTTTACAGAATTTATGAATGCTAGAAGGCGGTTAGGCGGAATTAAATAATACCGGTCTGACCAGGAAACTATTTGCAACTGGTCAAATTGTTGCCGTTTTTCTGTTTTTGAGCTTCTAAACCCATCTCTAGAAAATTTTAAAAAGTTTTTTTCAATAGAAAACGTTCCCCACTCCTTATCGTAATTCAAACAATCATTCGGAGTTTCTTTATTGGTTACGCAAAGATCTGACCAGTTAGTAATTGAATAATTACCACTTTTTTCTATTTCAATGACAATTCCATCCCAAGAAGACGAAGCGGAGTATGTTCCTATAACATTTTCAAAAGAGTATTTTGTCTCCTGAGCTAAACCATCAAGGCTGAGATAAATAACTATCAAAGTAATAAAAAGAGATTGAACTTTCATACTAAACTCGTTGTTTTACTTAACTTTCCAAGGCGGATTTTTACGGCTCTCTCCTAAACAAAAGGATATTTTTAACTATCTTTGATTGTAAACACCTAATCTTTTTGGGAAAGCAACAACCCAAAGAGTAATACAGCTCCAGCTCCGATGGCAACAATAGTAACAACAATTGCAGAGCCTCCTATTGCTCCGATTCCTTTACTTTTGATTTGCTTAACCTGAGAAAACTGAATTTCTATGGCGGAATTTGTTTTGTCAACAGCCACGACATTATTATTGATAATTTCGTAACCATCAACCACGATAAAACTATCTGCTTTTATTTGTTTAATGAACCCCTTAATTTTTCGTCCGTCCAATAATTTTACTTCAACTTTGTGGTTTTCACCGATTTTATTAACTGCGTCCTTTATTTGAGTCGCATTATCTTGTGCAGTTTTAACTTGAGGAGCGTTTGAATAACAAATCAAGTTGAGAATACTAATAATCAATACTGAACATAAGAAATTTTTGCTCATTAATGTTCCTCCCAAAAACTTTTATTTACTTAACTTTCCAAGGCGGATTTTTGCGATTTTCGCCCGCGTAAAAGAGAATTATTCGGTTGCCGTCAACGTCTTTTAGATGCGCTTCACGCCAGAGCCAAACTTGGTCAACAGGCTCAGAGTCAAAAGTTAAACCAAGTTCTTTGAGCCGTTTAACTTCTTCATCTAAATTCTCGCATTCAAAATATAAAACAATATTTGAGATTTGAGAATCATTTTCGGTTTCGTGAATTGAAAGCGTGGAATCTCCGTCAGGACATTCAAAACGAACATATCTGGGTGCAGAATCAACAATTAAACGAAGTCCGAGTTTTTTGTAAAATTCAATTGATTCAAACGGTCTGGTTGAATAAATCGTGACTTGGTTAAGGTTCATAAAACAAAAGTTTAGTGCTTTTGACCTCTTTTTCCAATAGTTCCTGCGAGTTTTTATAAGAATTTTTTTTGGAGAAAGATGTTTTGAAACTACCAAAAGCCAAAACCGAAAATATAGTTACTCAAAAATCCGGTAAAGAACTGCTTTTATATGATTTATCAACAAATAAAGCCTATTGTTTGAATGAAACTGCGGCAATCATTTATCAATTCTGCGATGGTAAAAAGTTTTCTGTTGAGTTGAAAATACAGACAAATTTTCCTGATGAAATGATCTTTTTAGCCTTAGAAGAATTAAATCGGGAAAATCTCTTGGAAGAAAATTACAATGCACCTTTTGAGGGAATGAGCCGGCGGCAAGCTGTCAAGAAAATCGGATTTTCTTCTTTGCTGGCATTGCCGTTGATTACTTCAATTATTGCTCCGGCAGCAGCAGCCTCCGGCTCTACTTGTCTTTTTCCCGGCGGATTGTTAGAAGGGGAATTCCTCAGCCCTGCCAGTGTTTCAGGAGCTTGCGGTTCTTATCCTGACTCACTTTATGAATCTGTTTGTGATACACAGGCTTGGAACTGCTGCACCGGTCAGACGCATTATGTCCGCTGCACCGAAATTCCTACTCGACCCGGGTTTCAGCCGATTTCCAGTTTGACTTGCTATTGTGAACCTTAAAAAATAAAAGGGAGAAAATTACCTCTCCCTGTGAAAAAAATCTATGAATTAAAAATTAGGGGTTCGATTTAGGCTGCAATGTTTTTAACTGTTTTTCAGTTTCGCCAATATATTTGCTGTTCGGATATTTGTCTTTAATCATTGTAAAATAGACAGTTGCATCTTCGCGTAAGCGTTCGGGCGAGAATCTTTTCTTTTCTTCATCATCTTTTAATGCCAGATTTTCTCTTCCTTTTCCATCAGCCAAATTTTTACTGCTCATCGCGGCAATAAAAAGAAATTCGTCCATTTGCGAAAAATTGGGATTGGCGGCTAAAGTTTCCTCAAAACGCATAATTACAGCTTTGTAAGCCTTTTTAAGTTTGTAATATTGCCACGCAACTTCGAGATTATGCTTAGCATCGGCTTCCAGAACAGGATCACGCTGAACTTTTGGCTCATCCGGTTTTTGAGCAAAAGTGGTTGCCGTAAAAGATAAAAAGATAAAACTAAAAATGATAAGTGCTTTTTTCATAGAAGTATTATGCTCCAAAATAGTTTGGATGCCAAAAACTGTCGATTAGTTTATTCGACCAAAATTAAGATGTATTCGATTTTTTAAAAATTTGGTAAAAGCTTCAAAGTTGTTTTATATTTTGGTGAGAAATACTTCGTTTTATTACACTAAATTATTGACAGATCGTTATTTAATAATTTTATCTTCACTCAAAAAATGGGTTTGATGGGTCGCTTAATTTAGAAAACCGCAAAATTAGTTTGCAACAATCCCCTTTTATAGGGCATCATAGAAAAGTTATTCCTTCTCTCTTGCATCGACGGTGATGCGCTGGCTTCAAAAAAGTTTCATTCGATAGCGTTTTGGATAGTTAGGGAGTTGGTCGGTTATAATTACAGAAGTTGTTCTTTTGCAGAACACCCGAACCCGATCCTTCGTTGCTGACCGTTTCTCCGGAGCCAATTCGATTTCGACACTTCTTTTTCAGTCTCTTTTCGAGACAAAGGTAAATATTAAAATGAAACTTTATGTAGGGAATCTTTCCTTTGATACATCAGATCAGGATTTGGAACAATTGTTCAGCCAATCGGGAACCGTTAATTCGGCACGTATTATTACTGACCGTGATTCAGGACGCTCACGCGGATTCGGTTTTGTTGAAATGTCTTCTAAATCTGAAGGCAATACCGCGATAGACGAATTCAACGGTAAAGAAATCAACGGACGTAGTTTGGTGGTTAATGAAGCCAGACAGCGTGAAGACCAAAACAGTGGCGGAAATCGCGGCAACTATGGCGGCGGCGGCGGATATGGCGGAAACAAAAATCGTGGTGGTCGCACAAATCGCTGGTAATGGCGATTAGATAATCCAGCGACTCTTAATTTAAAGTGCCTCTGGCTAAAAATAAGCCGGGGGCACTTTGTCATTTTTATCAAAAGCATCATCTTTTTGAATGCTTATCAAAGGAATTTAATGAAATTTTATGACTTGGGATTAAATAAAACGCTTGCTAGCAAATGTCAATCCCTCAATTTTACTGAGCCAACGCCGATCCAAAAACAAACTGTGCCGATTATCCTCACAGGATCTGATTTAATCGGCTGTGCAGAAACCGGAACCGGAAAAACCGCTGCTTTTCTGCTGCCTATAATTCACAAACTTGCTTCGCAAATTAAATCTGGAGTTCGGGTTCTGATTATTGCTCCAACTCGTGAGCTGGTTCTGCAAATCGAAGCAGTTTACAAACAATTTGCTTCAAAAGAATCTCCTTGCGTGAGTCTTATCGGAGGAGCAAGTTTACGATATCAATCCGAGGCTTTGCGGCGCGGAGCGAGTGTTGTTATTGCTACGCCGGGACGCTTGATTGATCATCTTGAACGCGGAAATCTTAACTTATCACGTATTGAAATACTTACTCTGGACGAAGCCGACAGGATGCTTGACATGGGATTTTTACCGTCTATCCGAAAAATTCTGGATAAACTTCCTTCAAAAAAACAAACATTGCTTTTTTCGGCAACTATGTCTGCTTCGGTTAAAAAGTTAGCGTTTTCGGTAATGAATAGCCCAAAGATCGTCATTGTTAATGATCAAAACAAAACGGCGGTGACAATTGATCAAGGGGTTTATTCGGTGATGGCGGCTTCAAAGACTGCCTTATTACTAAATTTACTGGAAACCAATGATTACGAAAGAGTAATTGTTTTCACCAGAACCAAACGCAGTGCCGAACAGCTTTCTCATATTATGACTGCCCGTGAATTGAGGGCAAACCGGATTCATGCTGACCGTTCCCAGTCACAACGGATAACTGCTCTCAGAGAATTTAGAGAGGGAAAAATAAAAATTTTGGTGGCTACAGATATCGCTTCGCGTGGAATTGATGTTGATTCAGTTTCCCACGTTATTAATTACGATGTGCCGGAAACTCCTGAAGACTATGTTCATCGGATCGGCAGAACCGGACGGGCTGGTAATGAAGGACAAGCTATTACATTAGTTTCACCAATAGAAGAAACATCTTTACGACAAATTGAAAGACTGATCGAGCAGCCAATAAAAAAACTGATTTTACCTGATTTCGGTGAATTAAGTTTTTCGGCTAAAAAACTCGGAAATGTCTTTTTTAATCAGAGTCAGGGGCAGTCAAACCATTTTATTAAAAATAATTCATTTCGTTCATTTGGTTCACGCCGAGTCGGAAGATAGGTTTTATCAGGCAATGAATTGAATTCTAACTAACAAGACAAAAAAAGGAGCTTGAAATGGAAATTTATAAAGTCGGAGGACGGGTCAAAAAGATTTGCACCGTTTGTAATGAGCATCTGGATCACTTGATCAAATCTATTACAAAGCAGGGAGCTATTTCGAGAGTTATCTGCTCTCAGTGCGGCTCAAACGGGGTTTACAGGTCTCACGCGATGGTCACAAAATTGGAAAATCTCTCAACTAAAACAGGAGATTTATATGACCAATCACGAACCTATCGCAGCGGACAATTTATGAGACATCCGATTTTCGGACAGGGAGAAGTAATAACTGTTCTTGATGCCAAAAAGATAGATGTTCTGTTTATGGATCGAATGCGCCGTCTGGTTCATTCACGTCTTTAGTTTTTCATCTGTAAATCACAAAAATACTTTTGAACTTTCTGTTTATGAAAATATTACTTTATAACCCTGATAATGGAGTAACACGCAATTTTATGCCACATCTTTGGATGTTTTTGCTGCAAGCCTTAACGCCAAAAGAGCACGAAGTGATTTTGATAGATGGAAATGCCAAGGCAATGAACGAAACGGAGTTAGTTAGGTTTTGCCTTGATGAGAACATTACCTTGGTTGGTATTGGTTCAATGACCAGAATGATTGCCCGGGCATATCGTTTTGCTGATGCTTTGCGTGATGCCGGAATCAAAGTTGTAATGGGCGGACCGCACGTTACTGAATGTCCGGATGAAGCTCTCGGGAAAAACGGTGGAAAACGCCATGCCGATGCGGTAGCTCTGGGCGAAGCGGATGAATTTTGGCATTTAATCATTCAGGACGCGGTCAATGGTGCATTAAAAGAAACTTACCAACCTGAAACTGATGGTAAAGGCAATGACAAAAAACCTTCTCTCCAGCCATATCCGCATATTCCTTGGGAAAGCCTGGATTTAGAACAATTCAGTCTGGTGCCGAAAGTTTTGCAAAAAGTAATGTCGAAGATGGGAAAAGGTTGGGGCAAATTTTTTGTGGTTCCGATCGAAACCGGACGCGGTTGTCCATACGGTTGTGAGTTTTGCACGGTGACAGGTTTTTTTGGCGATTCAATTCGTTTTAGAACCAATGAAAGTGTAGTAGAAGAACTTCTTCGTTTGAAAAAAAGAGCTGAGTTGGAAAAGGGACAAATTGCAGTTTTCTTTATTGATGACAACCTGGCAATCAATAAAAAGCGGTTAAAAAGTCTCCTCAGCGACATAATTGCCGCTGATGCTCAACTGCCTTGGGTAGCCCAAATTAGTGCAAATCTTCTAATGGATGAAGAACTGGTTGAGTTAATTGCCCAAGCCGGAGGAAAATGGATTTTTATTGGGATGGAATCAATTGATCCTGCCAATATGGCAGATGTTAACAAAACATTCTCAAAGCCTGCAAATTACAAAACAGTATTGGATGGATTAGCGAAACGCAATATTTTTGCTATTACATCTTTTATTTTTGGAATGGATAACGATACGGTCGGAGTGGCAGACCGAACAGTGGAACAAATCGAAAGTTGGTCGCCGGGACTGCCTGTTTTTGGACAACTGACTCCGTTTCCCGCGACGCCGTTGTATGAAAGATTGGAAAAAGCGGGGCGTTTAGACCGTCCACAGCATTGGCTGGAATTTGCACCGTTCGTGATGGCACATAATCCATTGAAAATGACTATTGAAGAGGCTAAAAAAGAAACTTATGAGGCTTGGTCAAGGTCTTATAGTCCAACGCGAAACCAACAGGCAATTGAATCCATCAAACATACGCCGATTCAAGTCAGAATAAACCATTTGGTTGCTAGACTTTTCTTTCGCGGAATTTATTTTCCGCAAATGAAAAAACGGGATTGGCTGAATCTGCTTTTTCAAAATCGTAAAACGATCTATGCCTTAACAAAGGAAGGGATTTCCACTTGGCAAAAGACAAGACAAAATAAATCAGTTAAAAAGTTAAAGGCTAGTGTCTTTGAATAAGGATTACACCGAAAAATTTGAAACAAACAGACTAACGGAATTTGTCTTTAACATCTTCAGAATTTATTGTAAACACTCTACTTTCTGACCATTTGAGAAGTTAAGTCTCAGCATTAATGAGCAGTAAAATGAATGATTTAATGATAATCGAACGTCAGTTAGCAAATGTAACTGTTTTGAATTTAGCGGGAAATATCAAAATCGGTATCAATAATGTCAGGCTTCGGGTAACTTTCCGAATATTGATTAAAGAACGAAAGAATTACATTTTGCTGAATTTAGCCGAGGTGTCTCAAATTGATTCCAGCGGATTAGGCGAGTTAATAGCCGGATATGTTTCCGTTAAGAAAAACGGCGGTGAGTTGAAACTTTTGCATGTAAATACATTGGTTCGGGAGTTAATGATCTTAACTAAACTTTTAACTGTTTTTGAGATTTTTGAAGACGAAAATGAGGCAATTCTCAGTTTTCAAAGATCTTTTGAAAATTTTGGAATGAAACAATCTCAAATTATTACGGCAGAACTGGATAAATCTTTAATAAAAACTTTAAAGCCGTAAAGGTGAAACATTATGCAAATAATCAAATTACTAATAAGTGAAAAAATAACAAATGCCAAATTTGCCCTCAGAAATGCAAGCAGTGAAAATATTATTGAATTATGCCGGGAATATCTCAGACTACTAGATGAATTTCGGGATGAATTAGACAAACTCCGGGGGACTCCTGAAATAAACTCATCTCCAAATTCGTTACTTGCCAGAGAATTAATTGAACAGACAAGAAAAGCGATTCGAGCCGAAGTTGAACTGACCACCGAAGAATTTAACAACACTGAAGCTTTATTAAATTCCTTTGTTTCAATTAGTGATTATGACGCAGTTCAAACCTTTAATAAGCTTGAGTATAAGGGGTTCATTGAATGGGAGTTAAGGGCTAACGAAGTTCGTTTGAAAGATGATTCCAATCAAGAAAAGTTTACTGCCCAAGAAGCTATTAAGATAGCCGGCGAATTACGCCGAAAGGCTTATGTGATCTACAGAACTACTTTTTTTGGTTAATCAAATTTACAAAAAAGTCCTCTTAATTTGGTAAAAAGAGGACTTTTTTTATTGAATAAAGTTAATTTACCTGATCAATTCGGCTAAAATCGCATCCACATTTTTCTTGGCATCACCGAACAGCATTCGAGTATTTTCTTTGAAGAAAAGCGGATTTTCCACACCCGCATAACCACTTGCCATACCGCGTTTCATTACGATTGTGAAAGCGGCTTTCCAAACTTCCAGAACGGGCATTCCGGCAATTGGACTGCTCGGGTCATCCAAAGCGGACGGATTAACCGTATCATTTGCACCAATTACCAGAACAACATCGGTTTCGGGAAAATCTTCATTGATTTCGTCCATTTCCAAAACGATGTCGTAGGGAACTTTAGCTTCGGCAAGCAAAACGTTCATATGTCCGGGCAAACGTCCGGCAACCGGATGAATCCCGAAACGAACTTCGATTTTACGTTCACGCAATTTTTTTGTGATTTCGGCAACTGCGTGTTGAGCCTGAGCCACCGCCATTCCGTAACCGGGAACGATGATGACGTGACGTGCGCTTTTCAAAAGATGAACAGTTTCCTCAACCGAAATCGGGGTAACTTCGCCCTGCGGTTCTTGAGGTGTTTGACCTGACGGTGAGCTTGAATCCGTTCCGAATCCTCCTGCAATAACGCTAATGAACGAGCGATTCATAGCTTTACACATAATTGCCGAAAGAATCGCACCGCTTGAACCGACTAATGCGCCGGTCACGATCAGCAAATCGTTGGAAAGCATAAAACCCGCCGCCGCCGCCGCCCAGCCTGAATAACTGTTGAGCATCGAAACAACCACCGGCATATCTCCGCCGCCGATTGCCATTACTAAATGCACGCCCAAAACTGCGGCAATTCCGGTCATTATCAAAAGCGGAGTTAACGCATTTTCTGCCGTCAAAAATTGATAGCCGAGAAACACACAGACCAAAATCATTATTAGATTGAGCCAATGTCTGGCTGGAAGCATCAAAGGTTTGCTGGAAATTATCGCCCTCAGTTTTCCAAAAGCAATGATCGAACCGGTAAAAGTAATTGCCCCAATAAATACACCAATAAAAACTTCGATTTCATGAATCGTTTTTTCGGTTGGCGAAGCAAAAGTTTTATGTTCTAAATGGCTGGCAATTCCGACCAGAACTGCGGCTAAACCTACAAAACTATGCAGAACAGCTACGAGTTCAGGCATTGAGGTCATCGCCACGCGAGCTGCTAAAACCGCGCCGATAATTGAGCCGATCACTAATGTAGCGACTAAAATACCGTAACCTGTGCCAGAAACTTGTGCGCTGAAAGCAGTTGCAGCGACAGCGATAATCATTCCGATAATTCCGAAAAGATTTCCGCGCCGTGATGTTTCGGGATTTGATAACCCGCCTAAACTTAAGATAAAAAACGCGCTTGCAACGATATATGCAACGGTTAAAAGATTATTTGAAATCATTACTTTTTAGTGATTAGTGGTTGGTGGTCAGTGGTCGGTGAAAAACTAATCACTAGCCACTGACCACGACTATTACAAACTTATCTCTGAAACATTTTTAACATTCTTTGGGTGACCAAAAAACCGCCTGAGATGTTAATTGTGCCGATTAAAATTGCAATCGCGCCTAAAATCGTAGTTGTCGAATTTAATCCGCCCGAAATTTGGAGCATTCCGCCGATGATGATGATTCCACTGATTGCATTAGTTACACTCATTAAAGGTGTATGCAAAGCGGCAGTTACGTTCCAAATTACTTGCCAGCCGATAAAACACGCTAAAACGAAAACAGTGAAATGCGACAAGAAGGATTCGGGAGCGTAAATTCCAACTCCGAGCAAGGCGGCAACTGCTACAATGACTGCAATTAAGCTGCCTATTCCCGGCGTTTTGTCTTCTTCTTTCTTAACCGCAACTGCTTGAGCTTTTGGCGCAACCGATTGATGAACTGAAACTAAAGCGGGTTTTTCCGGCGGCGGCAAAATTTTTCCTTCGTGGACGATTAATGCGCCACGCACGACTTCGTCTTCGAGGTCAACGTGATATTTTTCCGAACCGCCCATATCGCTCAGCAAATGGCAAAGATTTGTGCCGTAAAGTTGGCTTGACTGAGTTGCCATTCGGCTTGGTAAATCTGTGTAACCAATGATAGTTACGCCTTTGTAGCGATAGGCTTCGTTCGGTTTGGTAACTTCGCAGTTGCCACCTTGTTCCGCTGCCAAATCAACGATCACTGAGCCTTCTTTCATTGACTCGACCATTTCGGTCGTAATCAGAATCGGGGCTTTGCGATTCGGAATCAAAGCAGTGGTGATGATGATGTCAACTTCTTTGGCTTGTTCGGTAAAAAGTGCCATTTCAGCGTCAATAAATTCCTTTGACATCACTTTAGCGTAACCGCCTTCGCCGGCGCCATCTTCTTTGAAATCAAGAAAAAGAAACTCTGCGCCCATACTTTCGACCTGTTCGGCAACTGCCGGACGAGTGTCAAAAGCACGAACAATCGCCCCTAGCGAACGAGCCGCGCCAATTGCCGCGAGTCCTGCCACACCCGCGCCGATGACCAGAACTTTGGCAGGCGGAATTTTTCCGGCAGCGGTGATTTGCCCGGTAAAGAATGATCCGAAATTGTTGGCGGCTTCGATGACGGCACGATAACCCGCGATGTTCGCCATCGAGCTCAGCGCGTCCATTTTTTGCGCCCGCGAAATACGCGGAATTGCTTCGACGGCTAAAACGGTGGCTTTTTTCTCTTCTAATTTTTTGACTAGATCGGGATTGGCGGTGGCGTTGATAAAACTGATAAGTGTTTTATTTTCAGGTAGTAATTTGACTTCTTTTTCTTCCGGTGGACGAACTTTTAAGATGATGTCGGCTTCTTTGAAAAGTGTTTTTTCGTCTTTAACGATTTGACACTCTGCTTTTTCAAAAAGCTCGTCGGGAAAATTTGCATTTGCACCTGCGCCTTTTTCGATTAAAACTTCAAATCCCATTTTTTGAAGCTTTTTAGCTGTATCGGGCGTGGCGGCTACACGGCATTCGCCTTCAAAGATTTCTTTGGGGATGCCTACTTTTTTTGCAATTGGTTGTGTTGAATTTTCAGAATTTGTTGCGGTCTCAACAGTTTCGCTCATAGATTCTCCGTTGGATTCGTTGAGAAAAATAATAACCCAAGTTGGTTGAGAGACAAAGTGCGCCTTGTCACAAAATTTTTAGAATTCTTTTATTTTCTTGATGTAGTTCTTAATTTGCTCCGAAACATCATTTGCCGAAAGGGAGGTTGTATCAATTTTTAAGTTTAATTCAGTTGGCGGATGATAAATTGAATAATTTTTGTGGAGCGTTTCCAATTCATCCTCATTCGTCAATTTACCTTTCAGTTTTCGATTTTCGGATGCTACGCGCCGTCTGTTTTCCTCCAAATCGCAGGATAAAAGCACCTGAACAAACGGGATCTTATTTTTAGAAGCAAAGAGACGTATTTGATCAAGTCTTTCCCGATCTTTAGCGGATTCCGCCGCCAGTGCATTAGTAAAGATGTAAAGTTGGTCTGATTTTTCAGCAATTTCATTCAAAATTACATCTGTAAATTTCTGTATCAAACCAACATACTCGTCACTTCCTCTTTCACAAAGACTTAAAACCAGATCAATCACCAAATGATTATCAATTAGACGGGCGTTGAGTTGTTCGGCTAACAATTTTGCCACCGTAAGTTTCCCAACACCCGGCATTCCATTGATGTGAATAATCATTATTTCGGCTGATATTTTCCGATGATTGCTTCCAGTTTTTTTGCTGTGTCAGGATTCCAATGGTCAGGCTGTGTAAAGATCGCGTTCTTGGTTGCTCCGGCAAATTGATTCGGCGTTTCCTTGGCATCAACTCGCTTAACGGCTTCTTTTAGAACGAGTTGAGCATTGCGGACATTATTGGTCAAATAACCGATAACCATTTCTAAAGTAACGTGGTCGTGTTCTTCGTGCCAGCAATCGTAATCAGTGACAAGCGCGAGCGTCGCGTAAGCAATTTCGGCTTCACGCGCGAGCTTTGCTTCTTGCAAATTGGTCATTCCGATAATATCCATTCCCCATTGACGGTAGGTGTTCGATTCGGCTTTGGTCGAAAATGCCGGACCTTCCATACAAAGGTAAGTTCCGCCGCGATGAACATTTAAATCTTCGACGGTTTTGCAGGATGCTTCCAGAATATCGCCTAATTCATTACAAACCGGATGAGCGAAAGGAATGTGCGCGACAATTCCGTTACCAAAAAAGGTTGATTCTTCTGCACGAGCACGAGTGCGGTCAAAGAATTGGTCGGGAATTACAAAATCCATCGGTGCGTATTGCTGCTGTAAACTGCCAACGGCTGAAACCGACAAAATATATTCCACACCGAGCAATTTCATTCCGTAAATATTTGCCCGATAAGGAACTTCCGTCGGTGTAAATTTATGTCCGCGTCCGTGTCTGGGCAAAAATGCCACCGTTACGCCTTCGAGTTCGCCGATGATAAAAGCATCCGAAGGCTTGCCAAAAGGTGTGTCCACCTCAATTTCTCTTACATTTTGCACTTCAGGCATTTGATACAGACCTGAACCGCCGATAATTCCAATTTTTACTTGTTCCATAGATATTAATTTTCTAATTTTTCTAAATCTGCTAAATCTTGTAATCTTCCAGATGCTTTTTTATTCTTCTTGAGGTTTTCAAGATCAATTACGGAAATTATTAAGCCGTCAATTTCAACCTCAACTTTTGACTGATAGCATTCTGTAAAATCAACTCCATCGGGTGAGTTGATTAAATCAATTCTGTTTGGCGGATAACCAAGTTGAACTACCATTCCTTCGTGAAGAAAATCTTCTTTTGAAACATCTAAATCCCCAAAACCGAAATCATTTAATGCTTTAATAACTTTTGTAGCATTTTCTTCACTTAATTCAAGCCAAATATCAAGGTCTTTTGTATAGCGCGGATGTCCGTGAAAAGCAATAGCATAACCGCCAACCAACAAATATTTAACTTTGTTTGAGTTTAGTAACTCGATAAACTCTCTGAAATCTTTGTTCAGCATCTGTATATTTCCAATTATTATATTCCTGACGAATTTCTTCCAATGCAGCTAATCTTTCAGCAAATGTTTTTGATTGCCAAAAGGCAAAATCAGATTTTTTTTCACTTAAATTGGATTTTGAAACAACCTTTTTGATAGTTCTGACTTTCATTTTTTTTCTACTCTTTTCCCAAAATATCATCAACCGCAATTTTAATCTCCTCAAAAATAGTAGATTCGGCAATGTCGCCGCGATGAAGAATTTTTACCAATTTATAACCATTTTTAGTCGGCTGCGAATGAATTTCGATGCGGTCATTTTCCAAATCAATCAGCCACGCTTCGGGGATTCCATTTTCAGCATATTTCGGAAATTTGATGTCGCGGTCGTATTTGACAGTTGAATCAGCAACTTCCATTGTCAGCAAAACATCTTGAGCAGTTGCGTTGACGGTGCGGTAAAAATCATCCCGTCGTTTAAGTAAACAAACATCAGGTTCCGGTTCGCTGAAATTATTCAAGACAATTGGGTTTTGAGTCCAAACTACAAGTCTCGAAAAAAATAAGTGATTCAAAAAAGCAGTTAATCCGGCAACTATTCCGGCGTGTCTTTTTCCAATTGGCGACATTTGGATAAATTCTCCTTCCCAAAGTTCAAGGCGTTCTTCGGGGGCAAAGACACCGGATTCAATGAAATTATGATATTCATCAACCGTAAATTTTCGATGGGGCAAAGATGCTAAAATTGCTGACATAAATCCTCCGTTTCAACTTTAACTGCTTTTAATTTTCCATCAACTTCCGCTAAACGGCAAAGCGGGGAATCCAAATCGTGATAAAAAAAGCACAACCAATTCTCTTGCACAGCTTGCGGCAGTAATCTTTTTTTAGCTTCTAAAGTTTCAACCGGATATAAATCGTAACCCATCACCCATGCCAAAGGTAAATGATGTCGAGTCGGAATCAAATCGGCAAAACTGTAAAGCATTTGACCGCCCCGATTCAATCGAACGCATTGCATCGTTTCCGAATGACCGCGAACCGTTTCCATCGTCAAACCTTCGACAACTTCATAATCATCGGGTTTTAATTCAAGTTGACCGGATTCAACCAAACACGCCCAATTTTCCCGCAAATAACTGGCGCGATGCCTTTCGTGCGGATTTTCAGCTTGTTCAAATTCTGATTTGGACACAAAGTAACGTGCATTGGGAAATTGCGGAACGATTGTCCACTGTCCACTGTCCGTTTTCCACTGTCCACTATTAGTTGTATTTCCGCCGGCGTGGTCAAAATGCAGATGGGTATTGACAACAATCGTGATTTCCTCAGGTTCGTATCCTGTTATTTCTTTAAGAGTTTGAGAGAAAGGTTTTTGGCGAAAAATACCGTAGCGTTTTGTTTCTTTTTCCGACCATTTTTCTCCGATTCCGGTTTCTATAAGGATTTTTTCAGTTGGAGTCTCGATAAAGAGGCAATTCATTTGCAGACGAATACGGTTGAGTTCGTCGGGCGGACAGACTCGCTCCCAAATGACGCGCGGGACGACTCCAAACATCGCCCCGCCGTCTAATCGAAATTCCGTATCAGGAATAATCTCGATTCTGTAATCACCTAATTTCATAAGGGATGAAGGATAAAGGATGAGGGATGAAAAATATTTAAGTTCTTTCTTCTCATCCCTAGCTTTACCTTTTACCTTTTACTTTTTACCGTCTTTTTTAGGTTCAGGTTTACTTTCTGTTTTAGGTGCGTTCTTTTGTTTTTCCTGCATTTCTTTTATTTTCTTTTGCAGTTCTTCCATTTGTTTTTGGTCAAGCTGCGGCTGATTACCGGTTGGAGGCATTCCGTTTTGACCTTCCGGCATTGGCGGCACTTTGATCTCAAAATCTTCGATTTCAATCGGATGACGAGCTACGATTTCATCAAGAATTTTCTTTTCTTTTTCTTTTTCGATCTCCGAAGTCATTTTTTCTTTCAACGGCTGCGGCTGTGCGCCCATCGGATTGGTTGGATCAGCGGCAGGTGCCGACATCGTTGAAATCAAGATGTGACGTGCATCATAGGTGTCAGACTCTTTTCCGTCTTTGTCTTTAGAAACGCCTTTTCGCTCAAGTTTAATGATGTGGTAACCGTATTTCGTTTCAACTAAATCGGAAATTTGACCTGGTTCGAGAGCTAAAGCGGCTTTTTCAAATTCGGGAACCATTGCGCCTTTACCGACATCTTTGTAAAGTCCGCCGTCTTTTTTGCTGCCCGGATCTTCTGAGAATTCAGTCGCTAATTTAGCAAAATCTTCGCCTGCTTTAGCACGTTGCAAAATCTCATTAGCTTTATTTTTCTTTTCTTCAATGGCTTTGGCTTCTTCGGGATGAGTCTTCAAATAGTTATTGATTTCATCATCGGTTGCTTTTACTTTTTTAGCAATGACATCTGCCGAATATTTTTGTTCTAAATATTGAGCCTGTTGAAGTTTGATTTGCAATTCGGTTTTGTGCTTGAATTCTTCGCTTAAGCCTGACCAGTTAGCCTTGGCTTCTTCGGCTGAAATACGCACCTTGGCATATTGTTCTTTGGCTTGGTCAAGCTGTTCTGCCGGCGGTTCAAAGTCTTCGGGCAATCTGCCGTCTTTCTTTGCTTTTTCAATTTGTTCTTTAACTAAAGCATCAAATTTGGCGGCATTGTCGTCTTTTTGAAAGAAAGCATCAACTTGTTCTTTGGTAATGGCAGAAAAAGGAGGTAAATTTTCTTTCTCCTTATTTTTTTCTTTGTCGTAACTGACCGCCATAATGGTCATCCGAATTTCTTCGAGGTCGTCTTTAATTTCCTTTTCATTGGCAAATCCGGTCGCGCGTGCTTCTTCGGCAACGGCTAAAAACTGTTTAATTTCTTCGATTTGCTTCTTTTTCAATTCGGGATCCTCGGCTAATCTTTTCAAAGCCTGCGGCGGCGCATCTTTGAAAATTATTTCCATATCGGCTTTGGTCAGTTTGGTTAAGCTATCCGAACCGTGTCCGCCAACTTTGACTTTCCAAACCAGAAGCCCTAATCCGGCAAGAAAAATAACTGCTAATACTAATGATGCTCTTGATAAAGTATTCAAAATTCTAAATCCTCACTTAAATAACTATTCTTTGATCTTTTGAGTTAATTCTAACAGAACTCCGCCCGTTGTCGTAGGATGCACAAAGGCAATTAAGCATCCTTCCGCGCCGATTCTTGGAGTTTCGTCTATTAAACGCGCGCCTTCGGCTTTTAGTTTCGCCAATGACGCTTCAATGTCTTCGACCTCAACCGCAATATGATGAATTCCGCCGCCGCGTTTTTCTAAAAACTTGGAAATGGGCGAATCTTCGCTGGTTGGTTCAAGTAATTCTACACGGCTTTCACCGATTGGCAACATCGCCACCCGAACTTTTTGTTCTTCGACCTCTTCGGTATGAATATTATCTAAACCGAGAGAATCCTGCCAAAATTTTAAGGCTTCGGAAATTGATTTGGTCGCAATGCCTAAATGATTGATTTTCATAGTTATTTCAAAATCTCCTCAACTGCCGAATAAGGGTTATTTCGTTTCTCTGCGATTTCCAGAGCCAATTTGTCCAATTTTTCTGCCGTGCCGTTTTTGCTCATCAAATCAGCCAAAAGTTTTTCCCGAATCAGTTCCAGTAAACGCCATTTGGCAATCGCTTGGCGGCGTTCCAAACTCTTGTCGCCGGATTTTTGAAAATCATTATATGCCAGGATTGCCGCATCTAAATCTTCAACGCCTTTATTTTCGGTCGCAATGGTTTTGACGATTGGAGGATTCCAGAAATCAGGACGATGCGCCAATTCCAAAAGGGCTTGCAGTTCTTTTTCGGTTCGTAAAACTCCTTCGCGGTCAGCTTTGTTAATGACAAAAACATCGCCGATTTCCATAATTCCGGCTTTGATGGCTTGAATATCGTCACCCATTCCGGGAACTAAAACCACGATTGAAACATCAGCAGTTTTAACGATTTCAACCTCATCCTGTCCGACTCCTACCGTTTCAACTATGATTTTATCAAATCCGGCGGCATCCAAAATTCCCACCGCATCAACTGTTGCGCGGGACAATCCGCCCAAATTTCCACGAGTTGCCATTGAGCGAATAAAAACGTTTTTATCAACTCCGAGCGCAGACATACGGATTCTATCACCCAAAATCGCGCCACCCGAAAAAGGACTGGAAGGATCAACCGCAATGATTCCGATCTTTTCGCCTTTGTCTCGATAAAACATTGCCAGTTTATCAACCAACGAAGATTTTCCCGCACCGGGTGCGCCGGTAATGCCGATAACCAGAGCGTTTCCTGTGCGTTGAAAAACTTCTTTCATGATCTCGGCGGCATCATTTGCGCCGTTTTCAACTTTAGTAATGGCTCGCGCAACCGCACGAGGATTTCCGGCAAAAAGTTTTTCGAGTAGTTCAGAATTCGTCATCTTTAGGCGTTAGAAGTATTATCGTCAAAAATAAAGTCGAGCGTCTCGCGTATGTCAGGCGCGGCGTTAATTATTTTAATTTTTTTGTAAGCCGCTAAACCTAATCGTTCAATCGGTGTTGCCAGCATTGCATTTAATAAACTGTGCGGTGCAGAAACAATTTCCTCAAAATCAAGCGTTAAAGTTTTGTTTTCAGCTAAAGCGGGCAAAATATATTTATCACGGACCTTTTTGGCTAAATCTTTATCTTCTGCATATTTACCGAAATAATTTCTAATACTGATGTATAAATTATTATCATCTTTAGCCTTTTCGGGTTTAGGTATAGATTTTGTAATTTCAGAAAGCATTTTTTGTAAATTTAAATCCTCGATTAGTCCAACTTTTATTTTGACATAAACAAACGTCCCTTTCCATTGATGTTCCAATTCTTTGCTTATTATTTCAGTCGGCGAAATATGAACGAATCCATTACCGGAAACGATAAACATATCAGCATTAAGCCTTTGGGCAATATTGCTTGAGAAGAACAATCCAACTCCGGCATTATTTTTAGTTTCGTAACCTGTAGCTGATTTGCCGAATGTTCCTGATACTTGAGGTTTTATAGAATGTAAAATTGCTTCTACGTCTGTAACCAAATTTGGGTAAGTTTGGCGTAAATGTTTTCGGATTCCGATTCCAATGTCTGCCACAATGAATGATAGTTCTTTTGGTTCTTTATCCCAAAACAATTGGAAGAATGAAGGGATAGGATGACCATTTTTCCCATGCTCAAGCGCATTATAAAGTAATTCATTCAAAACATAGCGTAAAGTTTTTTCATATTCATTATTGATGCTTTCTATAAACTTTTTGCTAAACTCTAATGCTCTTTCTCGGTCTTTTGAGTCAGTAATTAGAAGAGATGGAAGGTTTTCAGTTGGCTTATTAGGTATAGATTCAATCAATTTGTCCCAATCTTCTTTTTTCCTAACAGTTTCTTTTAGGGAAATTGTCCCAAGTAAATAACGGGTTTTAACTTCGCAACTATTTTTTAATAAAAAATTTAAGTAACTAAAAAATAAACATTCAAAAACGTCTTGAAACTCAGCAACTTTTCTAAAATCAACATCAACTTTTTTATCTTTCAAAGACCAATCAAAGAAACTCAATACTCTATCAAAATCTTCTGCTTCAAAATTACCAAAAGTGAATGACTCAGGAATTTGAAGTATTACAGTTTCTTTCTCGTCGCTCATAACAAACCGCTATTTTCGCATTTTTCGCCCAAAAAGAAAAAGTGACAAGCCGAAACTCATCACTTTTTGCCTTTTAACTTTTAACTTTTAACTTTACATTTGACCTTCGTCAGCACTCGGACCATACATAGACGGAACCGGAATATCATTCAAACGAAGATAAACCGAAAGCTGACCGCGATGATTGATGATGTGATTCAGCGCAAAAGAACGGATCACCTGAACTTTGGGCATGGTAAAATAAGTTGTTTCGCCATTTTTTAATGTCCAATCTTTCATCATTTCATCATCTGAGGTTTGTTTCAGAGTTTCAATAGCAGTTGCCAGATTTTTCTCAAGGTGCTCAACTAATTCGGCGGTTGTGGTTGGCTCAATCGGTTTGTAATCGCCTTTGGCAAAATCCAATTCAGAAGTGGTGCAAGTAACCGTGATCCACTCAAACATTTCGGCGATATGTCCAGCTAAACGAATCATGGTGAATGATTTTTCGTGTGGTTTGTATTCAAATTTATCTTCCGGCACTCTTTCTAAGCACTTTTTCGTAGCGATTGCTTCGTATTGTATTTCACCGATAAATGCGTGTGCAATGTTGTATGTTTTGGCTGCTGCTGTTTCCATTTTTTACTCCTTTTAGTTTTAATTTTTTGATTTTATTGAATAAGAAAATCGTTCCAGTTTTTGGGTTGGAATGATGTTTTTGAATGCAAAATAATTATAATAAAATCGTTTCATTTGTGCAACGTGAAACGGGGAATAAATTGAAATGTTTCACAAATTTAATACGGAATATTTTAATGCGTGTCTGTTTTTAATACAAGATTTTATATTCCGACAGAAATGAAAATTAAAATCGTTTCTTTGTAAATATAAGAAAACGCGATAGATAAAAGATGAATCGGTTTTGGCATAGCTTTTGCGGACTCTGAAATTGACACAAAAGTTCAGGAGGAAAAAGCGTAATGAAAATCAGAGTTAATTTATTTTTGGCAATAGTCTTTATAATTTCTTTGGCGACAATTGGCTATGCCTCAAATCCGGTTGATGCAGCTGCAACTGCACTTTCAAATAAAATCAAGAAAGATTTGGCAATTGAAGAAGTAAATCTCAAACTTTCCAAAGTTCAGACTCATCGTCTTTCCAATAATCTGGTTGTTTTGAAAGGGAATGGGACTGTAAACGAGCAGGAAATCAGTTTCAATGTTAAGTTAAAAAGCGCAAAATTGATTCCGACTCAGGTTGAATACGAATTTGTTGATCCGAATCTATCAGACCCGTTTAGTGAAGAATCTTTGACCAATGATTTACTGCATAAAATTCACAATGATCTGAAAAGGGAAAATATTGTGATTGCAGTCGATTATTTTGACATTCAACCGGCAGAAAATAATAAGAAAGTAATTAACGGAGAAGGTGATTTGCGAGTCGGACTTGATTGGAAACGAGTAAAGTTTGAAATGGTCAAGCAGGAAAAAAATAATGAAGCAATCATTAAATACCGAATTTATTAACAAAAAGGCGAAGATATATTCGCCTTTTTTTTATGATTTAAGTAGTTGTTTTGCAATTACTAACCTCTGAATTTCGCTGGTTCCTTCGCCGATGGTGCAGAGTTTGGAGTCACGCCAATATTTTTCCGCCGGATAATCTTTGGTATAACCGTAACCGCCGTGGATTTGGACGGATTCTTCGGCAACCTGCACGGCTGTTTCCGACGCAAAAAGTTTTGCCATTGCAGACTCTCTGGTATGTTTTTTACCTGCATCTTTCAGAGCAGCAGCCTGCAAAGTTAAAAGTCTGGCGCATTCGATCTTAGTTGCCATATCTGCGAGCTTGAATTGAATTGCTTGAAATTCGGAAATCGGTTTGCCGAATTGTTGACGTTCTTTGGCATATTTTACGGCGGCTTCGTATGCACCTTGCGCGATCCCGACCGAAAGAGCAGCAATCGAAATCCGTCCGCCATCCAAAATTTTCATTGCTTGCAAAAAACCTTCGCCTTCGTTGCCAAGCCGATTTTCATCTGGGACATAACAATCTTCAAAAACTACCGAAGCCGTTTCACTCGCCCGCATTCCGACTTTATTTTCCTTTTTGTCGGGACGAAAACCTTCCATTGATTTGTCAAAAATAAAAGCCGTAATACCTTTATTTCCTTTGGATTTATCCGTGACAGCAACCGCGACCAAAGTATGACAGGAAATTGCGTGAGTAATGAAATTTTTAGAACCATTGACGCGCCAACCGCCATTTTCACGAATTGCGTTCGTGCGTGTGCCTGATGCGTCCGAACCTGCCTGTGATTCGGTTAAACCCCACGCGCCCCAACTTTCGCCCTGCGTCAGCGGATTTAAATATTTTTTCTTTTGTTCTTCGCTGCCAAAAGTGTAGATATGATTTGAACAGAGAGAATTATGGGCAGCCACACTTAATCCGACCGAACCGCAAACCCGTGCGATTTCTTCGATAATGGTCGCGTATTCGACATAACCCATACCTGCGCCACCGTATTCTTCGGGAAAAATCACACCGAGCAATCCAAGTTCAGCTAATTTCGGACGCAATTCATCGGGAAAATGCTGAGTTTCATCCCATTCCATTACCTTCGGCTTGATTTCACTTTCAGCAAATTCACGCACCGAATATTTAATTTGTAACTGTTCTTCGTTTAATTCAAAATTCATATTTATTATGACGTAATAAAAATTAGTTATCAGAATAGCAAAAATTGGGGTTGAGTGAAAGTTTTAAAAAGTAGAATTTTAAAAAGGGAAAAGACGTTGATTTTTGAAATTCATCAACGCCCTTTATTCAAGAAAAAGTCAGGTTTATTCTGAAACAAAGTTATAAACAATTATGCCTGTTACTTTAACTGCTTTTCCCGAAAGGATAGTCGGTTCAAATTTTGAGGCACGGGCTGCCTGTTCAGCAGCAGCACGAAGCAGTGCGTGTCCAGAAACGGCGGAGGCTGAAATAACATTGCCTTGTTCGTCAATCGTGACCTGCACATTGACCGCGCCTGATGCGTGAACTGCTTTGGCAGCAGGCGGATATGGAGGCTGAATCAGATTCGTGGCTTTTGAGTTCAAAACTCCGCCTGAAATTGTGTTTGGAACTTTTGAATTACTACTGGAATTATTTGACGGATAAACCGGAGCAGGAGTTGGATTGGAAGTCGGAGCAACTGTATTCGGCTGTTGTCTAATTTTATTCTCACGGTCAATTTTTGCTTTTTCAATAGCTGCCGAAACAGATTGATAAATGAAAAATCCGCCGAGTGAAAGTCCGGTAATTGAAAGAATAAACATCAAAATTGTGCCAATCAACAAGTTGCGTCCGGCTTTTGATGTTCCTTGCGGAGTCCAGAGATTAGTTTCGGACATCGGAGCAAAAACGCGGCGATAGGCGCAAAACCAGGCAGCGTGAATAAACGGCAAAACCAGAAAAACACCAACATAAAAAAACATAATACCGGCAAAAATCAGGAAAATTTCAAAAATCATCATTGCCACAACACCGAAAATATTTCCCAGCATTGCCCGACAGCTTAATTTAACCGCCGCCATTCCGTCCATTTTATGTTCGACAATTAACGGATAAGCAAAAATTATTATCAATCGCAGAACAATCGAAATTATCATTGTGGCGATTATCACGATTGAAAGAACTCCGAAAAATGAGCCTAATGCGCCAATTAAGACGGGGAAAACTTCTTCAGCTGACGGTTTTGGGTTTTTATCAAGCTTCAGCGATTCAATGTAGTAACTGATCCCGCCCATGCTGATTTGGATAGTTATAGATGAAATGACCGAAACGATCATCATTGGCAGACTGTAAAATAATGAGGCAATGAATGACGGTCCGAAATGCTCAAAACCCTTAAATAACGTGCCGACCTCAAACGATTGACCGCGAATGCGGTTGAATAAACAAAGATATATTCCGCACATCAAAGGCGCAGTCAACGGAGCAAGCGGAATCATACTGCCGATTCCGATCAACAACACTCCGACAAAAACTACAACCAGAAAATTACCGTAATAGCCACGCAAAAGTTCTCCGGCATCATTAAAGGCTTGAATGGGTCGAACGACTCCGCGATTAAAGTTCATTTGATTTTGCATTTTTTCCTCTCTTGATAAGACGAAATTTTTTTAGAAAATTGCCGAAACGATTTAACACAATATCAGCTCTCGTATATTTGCCAAAGTGATTTTTTCGTGGTTTGATTGGTGAAAATCTGTTAAATTCCAAAATAAATAGCGAGTAAAAATAAAAATGAAAATCAAACTTTTAATTGTCTGCATTGCTTTTTCGTTAGCCTGTTCAGCAAACTCAAACACTGCTAGCTCGGCTCCAACGGCAAATCAAAATACCGGTTCGACAGTAGTTACAAATAAAGAAACGCCTAAAAATGAAACTGCAAATGTTGCCAAAAACACGGAAACTGCGGCAAAACAAGATACTTATACTTGTCCTGCGGTTCAGCGGGCGGGCAAACGTCAAATTAAATCGCAAACTTTTCCGTTTGATTTTAAGCCGTTTGAGAAATCCTGTTTTGTAACCTTTGCCAGCACTGAGGATATGATGGATGAAAAAGATGTGCCGCGCGGTTCAACTTTTCATATTTATCAAAACGGTAAATCGGTGCTTGATTTGCCTGATGCTTTTGATGGATTGACAGGTTGTTGGATCGAAGGTGCATCATTTAAAGATTTAAACGCAGATGGTTTGACCGACATTATTATTGCCGGAAGCTGTTTAGGAGCAAAAAGCGGTTATCCTGCCAACGCCGTTTATATCAACAATGGCAAAGACTTTTCAACCAAAGCCGAAGCCAATCAAAAATTGGAAGAGTTCAAAAAACTTTCCGAAATAGAAGGATTTGTTAAGAAAAATCAGAAGTTGTTTTTCTAAAAATAGATACAAATTAAAAGCGAAAAGAGTCCGGCTAAAAAAAAGGCTGTGCTCTTTTTGTTTTAAGTTTCATTCTATTTTTTAAGATTGTATAATTTTATTAGCTTGCAGGTTCTTATGCCTGATTTAGTTCCCCAATGTAATCACAAATTTTTTGACTCATTTTCGTGAAAATTAAGCGCAATTAGTCATTTTTAGTTTTGAATAGCGAAGAGCTTAACTAAAAGCATCACAATAAAAAAGGTAGTCAAAATGACAGAAACAGAGGCAGAGAAGTATCTCGAAGATTTAGCCGAGCAAAACGGTCTGGCGATTGTTTTGGTTGATGAAACTTCGGAAATATCCGCTTCCAATAATAATTCCATTTGCGAAAATTTATATTCGTCCGCTGAATTTGCGCCGCATTGTGCAATGTTCTGCGGATTAGCTTTTGCCGAAGCAACGCAAGAGGGAAAAACTATTTCGCGTCATTGTCACGCCGGATTAAATTATCAGGCTTTGCCGATCAAAGCCGGAGACAGACAATTAGTTGCGATTACGGGCAGAACTTTTTTACATTCCGAAGACTACCGAAAAGCTGCCGACCGAAATATCAGCGGAGATTGGAAACAGTTTTCCGGCGAAGAATTATTCAAAAATATTTTTCTTTCAAGTTCGGAAAATGAAATAGAACAATTAACCCGCCGATTGGAAAAATTGAACGAAGAACAGCGCGAAGCATTAGGAAACATCGGAAGAAGAGAAGCAGTGGAGGTTGTAGAAGAACCGACCGAAGAACTTCCGCGACAGGTCTCTCCTGACGAAGAAATTTCCAAATTGATCGAGCAGTTTCATCAGAACAAAGTCCAACTGGCTATTGAACAAACTTCTGAAAAAAACACCCGCGAGCTGGAAGATCTGGCGGCGTGGCGTTCGCTTTTCAGTTCATTGCTCAGTTTGAATTATCGTGAAGCGTGCATTTCGGTAGCCGAATTTATTGCGAAACGCTATCAATTAACAAATTTAGCGTGGCTGGAAAACAAAAAGAACGTTTTGGAAAGTGTTTGGGGCAACGGAAATCTTTCAGGGCAACAAATCCAAATCGGTATACCAGCGGAAGATACCCGACTCAAAGATGCTTTGAAAAAAGAAACTTCGCTCGAACTGCGTGAACGCAAAAATGCTCAATCGGTTGAAAATTTACAAAAGATCGATCTTTTTCCAATTGCAGTTGGCGGCAAAATCAGAAGTGCTTTAGCTGTTAGTGACGAAATTTCCGACTCAGAGGTAAAACGTCATATTGCGCGCTTTGTTCGTCAGGTTGCCTCTGAACTTGAAATTTTGCGTCTTCGTGAAGAAATCAACCGTCACGCTTTGACCACACAGGCTGTTAATCGTTTAAATCAGATGCTGCGAAAGATCGACAGCGAGGAATTTTGGCTGGTTTTAGCGCAATTTATCGCGGAGCTAATGAATGCAGAGCGCGGTTCGCTTCTGATTTATAATGAAGAAAATAAAGAGTTTACGGTCAAAGCGGCAATTGGAAACAGTGCAGATGTTATCAAGCACGAGAAATCGGTCAATATTGGTGAAAGAATTGCCCATAATGTTTTACGCAGCGGCAGACCGTTAGTGGTCAAAGATTTGAAATCATCGGATATTATGCCCGCGCCGAATGATTGGAAATACAAAACTGGTTCATTTATCAGTTATCCGATTGTGGTTGGCGGACGAAAAATCGGTGTTTTGAACGTGACTGACAAAGTTGACGGCAGCAGTTACGATGAATCGGATTTAGATATTCTGCATACTCTTGCGCCGCAGTTTGCCGTGGCAATCGACCACACCGCTTTGATCAGCAAAGTTGATAAGTTTGAACAGCTTTCGATGACCGATGCGCTGACCGGATTGCTCAATCGCCGTTATCTCGAAGTGCGTTTGAACGAAGAGATCAATCGTTCACAGCGTCACGGCTATCCGATGTGTTTTATGATGGTTGATGTGGACGAGTTTAAATCCTACAACGATACTTTTTCACATCCCGAAGGCGACAAAGCGTTGCAAATGGTCGGACAATGCTTGAAATCAACCTTGCGCGGAGCAGACGTAGCGGCACGTTACGGAGGCGAAGAATTTTCGATTTTATTGCCGCAAACTACGCTGCGCGAAGCGGTTATGATCGCCGAGCGGTTGCGTGAAAGGGTCGCTACTACCCGTTTTCCGAACCGTCAGGTCACAATCAGCATCGGTTTAGCCAATTGCAGTGCCGAATTTTGCAATGCCAATGAATTAATTTCAGCGGCGGACAGGGCACTTTATAGCGCAAAAACTAAGGGCAGAAATCGGGTTGAGGTTTATCAAAGAGATTAATACGTAAAATATTTAAGTTGAATGCAATCACAGGAATTGAAAAGAGAAAAGATTTTAAGCTCCCTCAAAGTTGAAGATTTCATCGGACGAAGCGGCGAAATGGATGAAATCTTGCGTCACGCTAAAGGAGACTCCAAATCTTTAGGGATGCTGGTATTATCAGAGCCGGGCAATGGACTCTCGGAACTTTTGCGCCAAACTTATGACCAACTTTTTTATGAACAGGGCGAAACGATTCCGGTCTATTTTTCTTTCTTAAAAAATAACGAAACTGCCGAAGAAGCTTCTTGCAGATTTCTACAAACGTTTCTTTTACAAGTAGTTGCATTTCGTCGGGGCAATGTCGGATTGCTGAATTCCTCGCCCGATGTTTGTGAACTTTCCGAACTGGCAATTCCTTCAGATGGTCATTGGATTGACCGTCTGGTTGTTGCTTGTGAAGTCAAAAGTCCGCTGAAAGATGAACGTTCATTTATCAAACAAGCCTTCAGTGCGCCTCTTCGCGCCAATTCTCAAGGTGTCAAAATCTTTTTGATGCTGGACGGATTTGAGAATATTGAAAGTCCGAAAAGCAGTTTGAACCTATTGGACGAATTAAAAGAAATTTATTCGCTTTCAACGATACCGTTTCTGTTTGCCGGACGCAGAAGATATGTTCTGAGTGCGATTCAAAGCGGACACCCAAAACTGCAAAATGTTGAAATCCTTAGACTTGAGTCGCTTGAAAATTCCGATGCCGGATTATTGATCGAAAATCTTTCGGAAAAAATGCAGGTCAAAACCAGCGATCAGACACGCGATTTGATGATTCAGCAATTTGGCGCAAAACCGCAGCTGATCAGCGCACTTTTTAATTCGGCACAGGATTACGATAAAAATTTGGCGAGTTTCAATCAGGTCGAACAGGTTTATGTTGATTCATTGCTGGGCGGCAGGATCGGCAAAATTTATGATACTGTTTTTAATGAAATTACTTCTAATTTTGCAGTTCAAAAAAGGATTTTGAAATTATTGGCGAACGAGGAAGAAAAAACTCCCTTGGAAAATTGGTCAAAGTTTTTGAATCTGCCCGAAAATGAATTTTACAAAACACTGCATTTGCTCAGAATCCACGAAATCATTCGCATCAAATCGGGAATGGTTGTTTTTGCTAAGGAAGACGAGGTTTTGCGTGATTATGTCGAAACCCGTTACGAATTAGAAGTTGTTGGCGAAGCGCGGGTTTTAGTTGTCGGCAGAATGTTGGCAAATGCTCTCAAACGTGCTCCTGAAACGATGACGCGGTTTTACCGAAATTCATCAGCCATCGGTGTGCGCGAACTTTTAGCCGTTTTTAACTGTCAATCCGTTCCGCGAAGTTTATTTAATTACGCCGATTTTAAGAAAAATTATAAAGGCGAAGAGTCGGCAGTGATTGTCAAATCTTTGGAAAAAGAATCCGAAACTGTCAGCTTACCGCAAATTGTTTTCACCGCAAATTGTCAGGCTTATTATCCGCCGATTAGCCAATTAACGAGCGAAAACAGTTCCGCCGTAGCCATCGGTTTTGACAAAGGGAATTACACCGACGAAAGCGAAGTGGTGTGGATCACGGCTGAAATTGATTCAAAAATGGAAGCCGACCGCGAATTGACCGAATTTTGGTGTGACCGTCTGGAAATGGTTGCGCTAATGTGTAATTTCATCAATTTCAAAATCTGGCTGATTACGCCGGAAGGATTTTCCCCAGAAGCCTGCGAAGTTTTACAAGATTGCCGTGCTTTCGGTTCAAGTCGCCGTCAGGTTGAATTTTTGGTCAAATATTTGGAAGCAGAAGGTTTAGTAAAACAAAGACTTAAAGCCAATGAATATGAAATGGTGGTGCCGATGGGAGATGATACCGAAATGATCGCGGCACACGCCATCGAAGAAATTGCCCGCCGACACGATTTTCAGCCTCGTGCTATCAATCAGATCAAAACTGCTTTGGTTGAGGCTTGCATCAATGCCGCCGAACATTCGCACAGCCCCGACCGTAAAATTTATCAAAAATTTACGGTTGAAGAAGATAAACTTATCATCACGATTTCCAATCGCGGAGTCAGAATTCCGAATAAAAAGGTTGCAGATTCGGCAACGGAAATTGACCCGAATGAAGGCAGACGCGGCTGGGGATTAAAGTTGATGAAAACCTTGATGGATGAAGTGAAATTTGAACAGGTTGACGACGGAACACGGATTCAGATGGTCAAATATTTAAAAAAGTGAAAAGTTAAAAGTGAAGAGTGAAAAAGTTTAGGAACTTTTGAAATTGAAAAAAAACAACTTAAACTTAGGCAACGTTAAAAGCAATAAACTCAACTGCTTGACTGGAGCGCAAGCAACTTGCTTGCCAGTTCGGACGGCGCATCGCTCGTCTGAACTCTCAACTCAAATTACTCAGAAATTGAGTTTTAACTACGACACCGTGCATCGCTTCGCTGGCACGCGCAGACAGGCTGTCTGCGCTCCAGTCTTTACTCCATGCCTAATGCAACTGTTACTGAAAACCAATTCTTTTCAATAGTTCATCAAATCGCGGATCATTGTGCAGCAACTTTAATCTGCGTCCGATTTTAATTAGCGTCAGCCAATTAGAATGTTCTTGAAACGAACGTTCGAGCCAGTAAAAGGCTTTGTCTTTTTCATCTAAACCTGCATAAACTACTGCCGGTAAAAATGGCGAAACTTCTTTTTTCAGAACCTTTTCTTCTAAATCAGTTGCAATTTTAAGAGCTTCTTTCTTACGTCCGGCTGCTGCGTATGCGTGACCGAGAGCCATATCAGCCAAAACATCGCCTGAAAGTTGTTTGGATTTTTGAAAATTCGCAATTGCTTCGTCAAATTTCCCCTGCTCTTCGTAAATTTCACCCAAATTCATATAAGCCCGGGCGAAATTCGGATCACGGGCAAGAACCTGTTTGATTTGGGCTTCGGCTTCATCAAATCTTCCGGCGATATATAAAGCCCAACCGATATTAGTTGCAATGTTGTTTGATTGCGGGTCAAGCTGCTGAGCGATTCGCAGCTGCATTAAACCCTCGTCAGCCCGTCCCATTGCAACCAAAAAATTTCCGTAGGAAAAATGTGCTTCGGAATTGTTTTGGGAAAATTGAATCGCCTGTTGGTATTCTTTTTCTGCTCCGGGAAAATCCCAATCGTAAGTCGCTTTGATAGAAGCCAGCGGAACATAAGCGGTGCCGAGTGTGGGATCGATTGTCAGAGCTTTCATTGCCGATTCTTTCGCTAACGGATATGCTTCATTTGGCGAAAGTGTTCCATAGGCAGGCGAACTGCGATAAGCCAAAGCCATTCCCTGATAAGCCAAAGCGTAATTCGCATCCAAATCCAAAGCCTGTTTATATAACTCGATGGCTTTTCGAGTGCCTTCGGGCGTTGCTTTTTGCCGATAAAATTCGCCTTGCAAATAGAGTTCAAAAGCCTTTGGATTTTCGGTAAAACTTTTGGTAACTGCCGGTTTTGACTCATCTCCGTTCATTTTTTTGAACAGTTTGGCAACATCCTCCGTCATTCTGTTTTGCAGAATAATCAATTCGGAATCTTTGACGTTATAGCCCAAATACCAAATTTGTTTGCCGGTTTGGGAATCAATCAATTCTGCCGTAATTTCAATTTCATCATCATGCCGCGTTAATTTTCCTGATAAAACCGTTTCTACATTCATTACTTGCCCGATTTGCTGCGGACTCAACGGGCTGCTTTTGTATTTAAATGAAGCGGAACGCGGTGCGATCTGAATATCCGAAAGATAAGAAAGCCTATTGATGAGATTTTCACTCAGACCATCACACAAAAAATCATTTTGAGGATTACCCGTTTCGTTCTTCATTGGCAAAATTGCCATTGTGCGTTTTATTTTCGGTTGATTTTGCCCCTCCGGCGAAAGATCGTTCATTCCAAATTTTACGGCAATAAAACCTGTAGCGTAACCGATCCAAAGCAAAATTGCCGTGACTAAAGTTGCCGCAAATTTGTATTTGTGACGTTGGAAAAAGTTTGGCTTGACCGAAATTGGTTTTGTATCTGCCTCTTTTTCTGCTACGTAAATCTTTGTTGCTACCTGAGACTGATGAATGTCGCCCTCGCCTGAAGAAGGTCGGATTCGCCGGCAATATTCGTCAAATCGCTTATCTGTGCGTAACTCATCAAAACGCGGATCAATCGGCAGCCAAATTACCCAAAAATCACGAACCTCAAAGCATTTATCTAAGTATTCAAAAGCCTTGTCATATTCGCCCAAGGCAGTATGAATCATTGCCAAATAAATCGGCGGCACATATTGATTTTTTTGCCTTTCTTTTAATTCTTCAAGAATTTTTCGAGCTTCCGTTGTTTTTCCGGCAGATGCCAGAGTATATCCATAGGCATAAAGCGGAAGATTTTGGCGTTCCGAAACATCAACTGCCTTTTTGCACATCGCCTCGGCTTCTTCAAAATTACCGAGTGCATTGACGAACCAGCAATATCCCTGGAGTGCAGTCGGATTATTGGGCTGAATGGTCAAGGCACGCTCAAGTTTAGCTAACCCTTTTTCAAATTGGCGGGCATTTCGCAAGGTTAGTGCAAATGAAACGGGAACTGACGGAGATTGCGGATTCAGACTTTCGGCTTTTTCCACTTCACGAATCGCTTTTTGGTGATCCCCCAATAATCCGCACAGATGACCATACCACAGATGCGCTTCGCCGGAATTTGGTTTAAGCTGGAGTGATTTTTCCAGATATTCCTTTGATTTTTGAAAGTCCCAGTCATAGCCATAAGCTGTAATACCGAGCGAAGTGTAAGCCTCAGCCAAATTTTTATCCAGACTGATAGCTTTTTCGGCGGCTTCTTTGGCAGCAGGGAAGCTTTCCTCAGGCGACATCACGCCGAAAACGCTCAAAAAATTGTAGTAATCGGCAATTCCCGAATAGGCAAGGGCAAAATTTTCGTCTTCGGCAATAGCTTCGTAATAACAAACCAGAGCTTTGGAAATACCTTCGACAGTGTAGCTGTGCCAATGAAATCTGCCGCGCAAATAGGCTTCGTAAGCTTTCGGATTATCCGTGCCGCGTTTTTCAAATTCGTTTTGTTCTTCACCGGTTAAATGCGGTGTCAGCGAATTCAAGATCTTTTGCGAGATCGAATCTTCTAAACCGAAAACATCATCAATCGTTTCGTCAATCGTATCCGCCCAAATGGTTGAATTCATTGCCACATCAAGCAATTGAATAGTTACCCGCAAACGATTACCGAATTTTTTCAGATGTCCGTCTAAAATAAATTGAACATCGAGTTCTTTGCCGGCTCGAACCGGATCAAAATGCTGTTCATCAAATCTAACCACGGAACTTGTCGGGCGCACTGCCAAACCTTTGAGGCTGGAAAAACGGGTAATGAGCGCGTCTGCCAGACCGATTCCCAAAAAATCATCGCTTGATTGCTGAGATTGGGAAAAACTGATGTATTTGAAAGGCAGAATAGCTAAAGTTTTACTGCCTATACCTGAATAACTTCGTTCAAAATCAATAGCTTTCGATTCAGTTTCGACGATTTGCGGCGCAGTTACTTTTTGTCCGTTGAGATGTCGGGAAATATCTTTGCTGAATTCTTTGACTGACTGATAGCGGTTTTCAGGCTTTTTGTTAAGTGCTTTCAGCAAAATATTATCGAGGTTATTGCTTAGTTCATTTTTTAATTCCTGCAAACTTGAATCCCGTAACTTAGCGAATTCTTCCGGCGAACCCGTTTTGTATTGAGAAAGTAAATTTGCTTCGCAAGTAATGACTTCACTGGGCTTGATCGGCGGTGTTTCACAAATCTCATTTGAAATTTCGTGCAGGCTTTTATCCTTAAAATCAAACGGACGATGCCCGGTCAGCAATTCGTAAAGTAAAACTCCGAGCGAGTAAATATCGGATGAAAACGTGATTTTATCACCGCGCACCTGTTCGGGCGAAGCATAATCGGGAGTCATCAAACGCATCATTGAACCCGTCGGATTGATTGACTCGTGAATAAACTCAGGATTTAAAATCTTTGAAATTCCAAAATCAAGCAACTTAGGATTTCCCTGACTCGTGACTAAAATATTTGAAGGTTTGATGTCACGGTGAATTATCTGTTTTTCATGAGCATATTCGATCGCCGAACAGATCTTTTGAAAGAGCTGCAATCGCTCAGCCAGATTTAACTTATTGTCATCACAATACTTATAAATCGATTCGCCTTCGATAAACTCCATTATGAAGTAGGGTAAACCCGCTTCGGTAGTTCCACCGTCAAACAAATGTGCAACGTTCGGATGCCGCATTTGCGCCAAGATTTGCCGCTCATTTCTAAAACGCTGAATGATAAAATCGGAATCCATTCCGCGTTTGATTAGTTTGATCGCAACTTTTTGTTTAAACTCGCCGTCATCACGCTCTGCCAGAAAAACCGCACCCATTCCGCCGCGACCAATTTCTTTTTTGAGCCGGTAAGCTCCAATTTTTTGATTGATAAAGCTTGGTGAGTTCGGAACTTCGGTAGTGTCAAATTCTTTGATTAGGGAAATTGCGGTATTTTCAACAATTGGCGATTCGATAAAGTCTTCGGCTTCAGCATCTGCTTTGAGCATAGCTTCAACTTCGGCACGCATTTGCGCGTCTCCGCTGCATTCCGAATCAAGAAATTTTTCACGCTCGTTCAATGGTAAATCAATTGCGCGTTCAAAAATTTCAAATACTTTTTGCCAATTATTTTCTGACATTTGGGGGGCAATTAGATTTTAGATTTGAGATTTTAGATTGAAAATTTAGCGAACATTTGATCTAAAATCAGGCAGATAACTCCTTATAAAGCCATGCTTTTGCGACCCGCCAGCTACGATTGACAGTCGCCGTTCCAATTCCGAGAACTTGAGCCGTTTCTTCGATTGAGAGTCCGCCAAAATATCTAAGTTCAACAATTTTACTTCTTTCAGGGTCAATGCTCTCTAATTTTTTTAAGGCTTCGTCCAACATAATCAATTCGGCTGCTTTTTCCTGAGAAACGTCAATTTCTTCAGCATCAAGCGAAATCTTCGGATTACCGCTGCCGCGTTTGTCTGCGATATGCTGACGCGCGTGTTCAAGCAAAATTCGGCGCATTGCCTGAGCCGCAATTCCAAAAAAATGCGCCCGATTTTGCCATTTGATGCGGGTTTGATCAATTAACTTAAAATAAGCTTCGTGAACAAGTGCCGTTGTTTGTAAAGTGTGGTCATCACGCTCACGCCGGAAATACCGCTTGGCGATTTTTTTCAGCTCACGATAGACCAACGGAAAAAGGTCTTCAATTGCTTGTTTTTCGCCTTTATTCCAGGCTAACAAAAGTTCAGTAACATCGTGTTTTTCGCCATTTTCAGCCATAAAAAAAGGATAGAAACAAAAGCAGTTGATGTCAATGGATTAGATGAGTAAAAAGAAAAGAGCTTTGAAAGAGAATACGATTCATCAAGGAGTTAGCCGCAACTCAGGATTGTTCCAATGAATTGTCATTTAGGAGATTTCTCATTTTCTTTATTTTCTCAAATTTAGTTTACCGTTAAAAGCTCATTCCAATTAGTCGTATAACCCTGACTTTTTCTCGTTTGCTTCATCTGCCATAATCCCGCATCCTGTTTGAATCCGAAACGAACTGTGTCTTTCCCGAATCTTTTGTTTATCTCATCAATCGCTTTCATTAACTGGTGCTGTTGCTGGTATTTTGCATCATCAAACATTCTCGTTGTTAAATTATCACTTGGCATTAATCCGCCTAAAATGATTCCGGCTCTTCGATATTCAAAACCGTCTTTGTAAATCTGGTCGAGTGTTTTAATCGCCCATTCCTGCATTTCTGAGGTTGAATCGGTCGGATAGTTGGAAGTGTAAGTAGCTGAGTTGGAATATTCCCAAGGAACGGGGCGGAATCTGTCGGTTGAAATTAAAACCGTGACGGCATTTGCGGCTAAGTTGTATTTTCTTAATTTCTCACAGGTTCGATTGAGAAAATAAATGATTGCTCCTCGAATCTCTCTGTAATCGGTAATTGCTCGTCCAAATGATCTTGAGCAAGTAATGTTATGTTTTTTGGTGGTAATTTGCTCAAAAGGCAAACATTTGATTCCGCGAAGTTCTAAAGCGATTCTGGCTCCAACTACTGACAATAATCTGCGGGCAAAACGGTTATCCATTTCCCGTAACTGCCACGCATTAAGGATATTGTTTTGTC